>JAABQV010000001.1 GCA_011391255.1 Dechloromonas sp. | reverse complement strand
TGCAGCCGGATCGTCGTGCTGACATCGAAATCATCGGCACCAAGTAATTCGCTGATGTTTCAGGAAAAGCCCCGCAACGCGGGGCTTTTTTCATTTCTATAATTTTGCGAAATCCCATGCTCAACGCTGACCCTGCCGAACTGGAAAAATTTGGAGACCTCGCCCATCGCTGGTGGGATCCGAATAGTGAATTCAAGCCTTTGCACGACATCAACCCCTTGCGCCTGGACTGGATAGAGCAGCATGAGGGGATCGCCGGTAAGCGGATACTTGATGTTGGCTGCGGCGGCGGCCTGCTTTCTGAAGGCATGGCCTTGCGTGGCGCGGCAGTCACCGGAATTGATCTTTCGGACAAGCCGCTGGCGGTTGCCAAACTGCATCTCCTGGAAAGCGGCCAGAAAGTGGAATACCGCAAAGTGTCGGTGGAAGCGCTGGCTGAAGAAATGCCGGGTGCATTCGATGCCGTAACCTGCCTTGAAATGCTTGAGCACGTACCCAACCCAAGCAGCGTGATTGCCGCTTGCGCGCGTCTGGTCAAACCGGGTGGTCAGGTTTTTTTCTCGACGCTGAACCGCAACCCGAAGTCTTACCTGTTTGCCGTCATCGCTGCCGAGTACATACTGCAAATGCTGCCCAAAGGGACGCATGATTACGCCAAGTTCATCAAGCCATCCGAGTTGGCGCGCTGGGCAAAAATGGCAAACCTGGAGCCGGCCGAGGTGATAGGCATGACTTACAACCCGCTCAGCCAGGTTTATTCACTCGGCAAGGACACCAGCGTCAATTACCTGATGCGCAGCATCCGTAATGTTTGAAGCGGTGCTCTTTGACCTCGACGGGACGCTGGCTGACACCGCACCCGATCTGGGTGGCACGGTCAATTTTTTGCTCGCTGAAGAGGGTCGACCGCAACAGGCCTTGAGTGCGCTGCGTCCGTTCGTTTCGCAAGGAGCACGAGGTCTTTTGCGCGCCGGCTTTGGCATTGACGTCTATGAAGCTGAGCATGAGCGCCTGACCGAACGCTTTCTCGAAATTTACGAGGGGCGGTTGTGCGCCGAAAGCCGACTTTTTGATGGCATCGCCGACTTGCTTGAGCGCCTGGAAAGCATGGATTTGCGTTGGGGCATCGTGACCAATAAGCGCATGCGCTTCACTGATCCGCTGGTTGAGTTGCTCGATCTTTATCCGCGCACCCGTTGCGTCGTCAGCGGCGACACGACGGCCGAGGCCAAGCCCTCGGCGCTACCGATCCGGCATGCCTGCAGCCTGCTCAATTGCGCGCCTGAGCGCACCCTTTACGTCGGCGATGATATTCGTGATATTCAGGCCGGGCGCAATGCCGGCTGCCATACGGTGGCGGTTTCCTACGGCTACCTGGGCGACGGCGGCGCGCTGGAAAGCTGGGGTGCCGACCTGATCATTGATCATCCGGACGAACTCGGCGAGTTTCTGGCTAAGCGCGTTGCGCTGAAATAAGCAGGTTGCGCGGCGTCAATTGGCGCTCGCAGAAACTGCCGATGGCGACGTCGTAGCCTTTTTCTGCCAGATAGAGCCCTAAATCCTGCACCAGAAGGACTTCCAGCGGCCGGCGAAAAGCATGGCGGACGATGGAAAGCCGCATCACTTCGCGCTGACGCTGCCAGCCTTGCGCCTCAAAACTGCCGATAACCTTCCCCTGACTAACCGGTAAATTTTCGCGTTGCGCCAACAGCATGGCAAAGTTTGAGAAATCATCGCGAAACCAGGCCGCTGGCACTGGCTTGAAGCTGCGATAGGCAGCCTCGCCAGTCATTTCACGGCGCAGCGCGGCAAAACCCAGCTTCCAGGCCATTTCCTTGTCGCGCTGGCGGGTCAGACGCGGCGAAGCGGTCACCGTTTCGGTCACCGCCAAGCGCGCATCATCACGGGTCAAAGCGGTTGTTGTGGCGGCAGAGAGTGGCTGATAGTTTTCCCCAATACCCCGGTAATAACAGCAAGGCGCGATATCAAAGCGCGCGACACCGGCGGCAGACCCGTCCGTAATCAGGCGACGGTGCAAATCGCCGCAAGCATGCAGGGCGACGGCGTGCTGATCGCGCGAAAAAGCATCGCTTACGGTCAACGCGTTTTTACAGGAAAATTTCTGTATGGCCCTCGCCTTCAGCGCCAGATATTCGCCATCAGCGCAGAGTTTTGGGTCTATTTCCAGACTGCTGACCTCAAGCTGCCATTGCAAGGCGAGCAGGCGTCCGAGGTGACCTTTGCCGGCGCACCAGTCGAGCACCGGCAAGCCAGCGGGCTGGGCGGCGGCGGCGAAAGCTTCAATCTGGCTCTGCTTGCGGCCGGGAATTTCCCAGGCCCAGCGGGTGCCCAGCTTGAGCGGCGGCGGCTTGAGATGCGCGGGAAGCTGACTCAGGGATTGAAGGTCAGCACAAGCCGGAAAATGTTGTGCAAGTAGCGCGTGCGCAGCCTGCCCGTCATGGTTGAGGTGTTCTGCGGAAGGATCGTCAAGCGCCAGAAGTTGTGCCGTCAAAGCAGGATAGTCGTCACACCATACCGGGCGAATTTCCCGAAAGGGCTGCGGATGCCACAGGGCATGCGTGCTTTGCAGCAGGCTATCAAGCGCCGATTGATGTGCGGCCAGGCTCACTTGAGCGCGGCGCGCTGCTCGCGCCGGCGATAACCCAGATAGCCGGGAACAACGGCGAGCAGAACAATCACCAGCCCGAGCAGTAGCGGCCAGAGTACTGGACGGTTCCAGGCGAGGCGGGCGGCAGTTCGATCCGCTGCATCAATGCGCTGGTACTTGAGAATATTGTTACCGACATCGTTCGGCTTACGATTTTTCAGCCAGCGATGGCCCAGCGTGTAGCTCTTGGGATGCAGGCCAAACACCCACGGCGCATCGTGCTGAAGGATGCGGTTCATCTGCCGGATGATCGCCAGCCGCTCGGGCGAGTTCTCCATGTTCTTCATTTTGGAGAAAAGGCGGTCGAATTCCGGATTGGCATAGTTGGAAGCGTTCTCGCCACCTTTGGCGACCTTGCTTTCATTGCCGTCGAGCAGGAAGAAGAAATTTTCCGGATCGGGATAATCGGCGTTCCAGCCGAGGTAATAAAGCTGAATATTGCCCTTGCGGATTTTGTCCTGGAAACGGTTGAAATCGGTCGCGCGCACCACCAGTTGCACGTCGATCTTGGCAAATTGCCGGGTCAGCCAGTCGAGCCGTGACTTTTCACCCATGCCGCCACTGGTCGTATCGAGATTGACGACCAGCGGCTCGCCGGTCTTCTCGTAACGGCCATTGCTGTAGCCGGCCTCAACCATCAGTTGCCGGGCGACTTCGACCGGTTTGCGCTTGGGCTTGCCGTCCACCCAGTCGTAAACCTGCTTGTTGATCCCCGCTTCGCCATCCTCGTAGCCAAAAATCCCCGGCGGCAAGGCGCCTTGGGCAGCGATGCCTCGCCCGTTCGAGAAAATGGAGATGAATTCTTCCTGATCGATGGCAATCGAAATTGCCTGCCTAAGCTTGGTTGACCGCGACGAAAGCCCGCCGACAACGGGGTCAAGCATGTTGAAGCCCATGTAGAAGGTCGAACTCTTGATCGAAGTCAGCAGCCGTATGCCCTTGTCGCGCATCTCGTCAGTGAGTGCAACATCGCCACCGACATTGACCCGAATAGCCTGATCGAAGCTGTCGGAAGAAATCCCCGAGGCATCGAAATAGCCTTGCAGGAACTTGTTCCAGTAGGGAATCGCTTCCTTCTCACGGGTGAAAATCGCTTGCTCGATGAACGGCAGCGGCTTGCCGCAATCGGCCAGCAAGCCGGCTTCTTGGTCGCCCGGCTCACCTTCGCAGGGATAGGTCTGGCCGTGGAAATTGGGATTGCGCGAGAGCACCATGCGGCGATTCGGGTCGTTTTCCGAAAGCGTGAACGGCCCGGTACCCAACGGCCACCAGTCCAGCGTCAGATTCTTGGCGGCCATGCCGGGCTGTGCGTAAAAACGATCTGCTTCGCGCGGCACCGGGGCAAAAAAAGGCATCGCCAGCCAGTAAAGAAATTGCGGATATTTGCCTTTGATACGGATCCGCCAGGAGTAGTTATCGACCTTCTCGACGCCGGACAAGGGGTAGGCATCGAGATCCAGCCACTCGTCAGCCGGCTGATTTTTGGCTGCCTTGCCCAAGGCCTCACCTAATTCTTTGAGGCCAACGATCTTGTCGGCCATCATGCCGAAAATCGGCGAATGCAATCGCGGGTGGGCGAGGCGCTTGATCTGGTAAATGTAGTCATCGGCGCTTAGCTCGCGGCTGCCGGTTTGCGGAAAATCGGCGATTTTCTGCCGGCCATCGGCAATATTTTTGCCTAAATAAAGCGGTTGACCGTGATCATCCAGCGCGAATGCCGGATGCGACTGAAAACGGATACCCGGCTTGAGTTTCAGCTCATAAACGCTCTCAGCAATCATTTCCACCGGCGCATCGGCCGCCAGCTGACGACCACGCGCATCAAAATAACGGGGCTGCGGTAGCGACTCGACGGTCGCCGGGATCAGTTGATAAGGCCGCTTGAGGTAGTGATATTGCAGCGCCGGCTCGTAAATCTGGGCGGTAAAGGTGATTTCGTCCTCGGTGTAGGACTGTGCCGGATCGAGATGCTTCGGGCGATCCGTGAACGCGGTATAAAGAATATTGCGTCCGGCAGCGCCCGCCGGATAGGGATCATTCCAAGCCTGGCCGCAGCCGGCCAGAAACATGACAGAAATAAGACAGGCAACAATTTTTCGCATGGCACCAAGTTTAGCAAATCAGCGGTTGACCGCCTGAATCAGATTTGCTCACAATGCTTGAAATCAACCACGTAAGAGACTTACATGCTCGATAGCCAAATCGCTGATTTTTCACTAGCCGCGACCAGCGGCCAAAATTTCAACCTGCAAGCCCAGTCAGGGAAGATCGTTGTGATCTATTTTTACCCCAAGGACAGCACACCCGGCTGCACCACCGAATCGCAGCAGTTTCGCGACCTGCATGCGCAGTTTGTTGCGGTCAACGCTGTTTTGCTCGGCATTTCCCGCGATAGCATCAAGTCGCACGAAAATTTCAAAGCCAAGCAAAGCCTGCCATTCGAGCTTGGCTCTGATAGTGACGAAGCCGTCTGCACGCTATTTGGCGTGATGAAAATGAAGAACATGTACGGCAAGCAAGTACGTGGTATTGAACGCAGCACTTTTGTCATTGATCAAAGCGGCGTACTGCGCCGTGAATGGCGCGGGGTCAAAGTTCCCGGCCATGCTCAGGAAGTACTGGATTTCGTCAAAACTTTCTAACCCAACCCAAGGCCAAACCATGCCGCGCAAACCCGCAGCCAGCAAGAAGCCCGCCGTTACCAAGATTTTTGTCCTCGACACCAACGTGTTGATGCACGATCCGAGTTCGCTGTTCCGCTTTGAGGAACACGACGTCTTTTTGCCGATCATGACGTTGGAAGAACTCGACAACCACAAGAAGGGTATGTCGGAAATCGCCCGCAACGCCCGCCAGACCTCGCGCATGCTCGACGAGTTGCTGGCCGACGACAGCGAGAAGATGGAACTGGGCATCTCGCTGTATGAACCGTCGAACAAGCTTGCCAGCGGTCGCCTTTACCTGCAGACCGAAGCGATCAGCGCCGACCTGCCGCAGGGACTGCCAACCTCGAAAGTCGACAATCAGATCCTCTCGGTGGTCATCCACCTGCAGAAAAAATTCCCCAAGCGCCCGGTAATTCTGGTGTCGAAAGACATCAACATGCGCATCAAGTCGCGCGCCCTCAACCTGCTCGCCGAGGACTACTTCAACGATAAGGTGCTCGAGGATACCGACATCCTCTACTCCGGCACACGCGCCCTACCCGATAATTTCTGGGACAAGCACGGCAAAGGCATGGAGTCGTGGAAAAAGGAGAGCAAAACTTACTACCGGATCAGCGGCCCACTCTGCCCGCAGATGCTGATCAACGAATGCGTCTGGCTGGAGAAGGACGGCTTCAGCGCGATTGTCAAAGAGGCAGCCGGCAAGACGGCGGTGCTGGAAACACTGATTGATTACACGCATCCCAAAAATGCTGTCTGGGGCATCACGGCGCGCAACCGCGAGCAGAATTTCGCGATGAACCTGCTGATGAATCCGGACATCGATTTCGTCACCCTGCTTGGTCAGGCCGGCACCGGAAAGACCCTGCTGACGCTCGCCGCAGCATTGACTCAGGTACTTGAAACCAAACTCTTTGCCGAGATCATCATGACCCGCGCAACGGTGCCGGTCGGCGAAGACATCGGCTTTCTACCCGGTACCGAGGAAGAAAAGATGGCACCGTGGATGGGCGCGCTCGAAGACAACCTCGACGTACTGACCCACACCGATGATAAGGAAAGCGGCCCTTATGGTGGCGAATGGGGCAAGGCAGCTACCCACGAACTGATCCGCTCGCGGATCAAGGTGAAATCGATGAACTTCATGCGCGGGCGAACCTTCATGAAGAAATTTTTGATCATTGACGAGGCGCAAAACCTGACGCCGAAGCAGATGAAAACCCTGATCACCCGCGCCGGCCCGGGCACCAAGGTGATCTGTATGGGCAACATTGCGCAGATCGACACGCCCTACCTGACCGAAGGCAGTTCCGGCCTGACTTACGTGGTTGATCGCTTCAAGGGCTGGGCGCATTCCGGTCACATTACGTTACAACGTGGCGAGCGTTCCCGCTTGGCTGATCATGCGGCTGAAGTGCTATAATCTTTCTCAATAACTAAAGGGGCCGTGTCAATGTGACACGGCCTTTTAGTTTCGGCCACCGCTTCGCGGTTTCACGTCGGCCAGACCGACATGAGCCTGCACTGGAACTTCGTTCCGTTTCAGCCACGGGCTGTCTCCGCCGGAGGAACACTTTGAAACGTCGCAATTTTTTAGCATCTATCGCTGCATTTTCACTATTTGGCTCCGAAGCCTGGGCGGCGAAAAAGCAGACGAGCAGTACCGCGAAAGCAAAGACCACAAAGCCAAAGACCGCTTCAGCCAAGCCAAAACCCGGCAGAACGCAATTTCGGAATACGCCAGCGGCTCAGGACTACCGTCCTCGTGCCCCGGTCGCCCATACCGCTGACGACCCAGTCACCGAAGCACCGCCGCAAGGAACTTCGGCCAGCCGGCTTCCCCCCGTCAAGGCAGCCGAACCACCAGAGGATTGGCGCGCCTACGAGATCACCACGACAGTCAGTCTCAAGCCGAGCAAGGGCTTGATCAAGCTGTGGCTGCCCTTACCGCTCAACCAGGACACCTTATTCCAGCGCACGCTCTCGCATAGCTGGAGCGGCACCCCGGATAGCGCCTCGATGCGCCGGCTCCCGGATGGCAATCTGGAAATTTTTCACGCCGAGTGGCTCAACGTAAATGAGCCAACTCTGCAAATCAAAACCACGGTTTCGACCGCTGACCGTCACTTCGACGTTACCAAGCGCACCGTGGCTCCTGAACGTGAAGATATCCTGCGCCGTAATCTGCGTGCGTCGCAACTGATTCCCAATGATGGACTCGCGCATCAACTGGGCGAGCGCATCGTTGGACGTATCAAAGATCCGGTCGCTCAAGCAAAAGCAGTCTATGACTGGGTAGTTGACAACACCATTTACGACACCAGCTTGCCCGGTTGTGGCAGCGGTGATGTACGCCGGCAACTCAACGAGGGTCAATACGGCGGCCGTTCGGCCGACATCAACGGACTGTTTGTCGCCATTTGCCGCGCCATCGGCATTCCGGCTCGCTCCGTCTATGGTCTGCGGGTCGGCCCGTCGCGGCTATTCCGTAACCTGGGACTAACCAGTGATGATGCCACTCGCGGACATCACGTCAGAGCCGAGTTCTACATTCCGGGTTACGGCTGGATTCCGGTCGATCCCAGCGACGTACGGCGGGCCATTTCGCTTGAAGTATTGTCGGATCGTGACAGCAAACTACAAGCCTTGCGCAAGGTGTTATTTGGCGTCTGGGAAATGAACTGGGTCGCCTTCAACGTCGGCAGCGATGTCGCACTACCGGGCAAGGTCGGCACGCTGCCCTTTGTCCTGCTGCCGCAATTAAGTACGCTTGAAGGCTCACGAAATGGCACTGACGCTGAGGGGTTCCGATACAACATCAAAACCCGTCAAGTTGCTGAAGGCTGACGCCTAGTTTTGTGAATCAACAAACCCGCCGCCGGCCAGGCTCTCAAAGCGGGTGTACTCACCAAGGAAGGCGAGACGCACGGTACCTGTCGGGCCGTTACGCTGCTTGCCGATAATCACTTCGGCAATACCTTTATCCGGCGTGTCCGGCTTGTAATAATCCTCGCGGTACATCATCAGGATTACGTCGGCATCCTGCTCGATAGCGCCTGATTCGCGCAAGTCGGACATCATCGGACGCTTGTCGGTTCGCTCTTCAACCTTACGTGAAAGCTGAGAAAGGGCGACGATAGGCACCTGTAGCTCTTTAGCCAGCGATTTGATCGAGCGGGAAATTTCGGAAACCTCGGTAGCCCGGTTCTCACCCTGACGGTTGCCGCTCATCAGCTGAATATAGTCGATGACGATCAAGCCGAGCTTGCCACCGTACTGCCGCGCCAGACGACGGGCGCGGGCGCGCAGATTGGCGGGGGTCAGGCCACCGGTTTCATCGATGTAAATCGGCGCTTCATGCAGCTTGCCGAGCGCGAAGGACAAACGCGACCATTCGTCATCATTAAGACGCCCGGTTCTCACCCGATGCGAATCAAGACGGCCAATCGAGGCCAGCATGCGCATCGCGAGCTGGGTGCCGCCCATTTCCATCGAAAAAATTCCGACCGGCAAACCGCTGTCGACCGCAACATTCTCAGCAATATTCAAAGCAAAGGCCGTTTTACCCATGGATGGACGGCCGGCGACAATAATCAAGTCACCGGGCTGGAAGCCGGAGGTCTTTTGGTCGAGATCGACATAGCCGGTCGGCACGCCGGTAATGTCCGACGGGTTGTCACGGTCATGCAATTCCTGAATTCGCTCAACCACCTGCGTCAGCAAGGGATTGATGTGAACAAAACCGCTTTGGTGCCCGGCGCCGGCTTCGGCAATCGCAAAAATCTTGGATTCAGCGGCATCGAGCAAGCTCTCGGCATCGCGACCCATCGGATTCAGCGCATCGGCAGCGATTTCATCGGCCGTCGCCGCTAGTTGGCGCAAGACAGCGCGCTCACGCACAATCTCGGCATAGCGCCGGATATTGGCCGCTGAGGGGGTGTTGGCCGCCAGCTCACCAAGATAGGCAAGGCCGCCAGTCTGATTGCCATCACCCGCCGCATCCAGTGCCTCAGCAACCGTGACAACGTCGGCCGGCTTGGCTTTTTCCAGCAAATTACGAATCTGGCGAAAAATCCGCTTGTGCTCATCTCGATAAAAATCGCTATCGCTGAGCAGATCGCCCATGCGATCCCAAGCCTGATTGTCCAGCATCAGCCCGCCAAGAACGGATTGTTCGGCCTCGATGGAGTGCGGCGGAACACGCAATTGCGCTAGGGCAGAATCACTGGACTGAATTTTTGGCGGGCGTTGGTTCATGGCAGGAAGTTTAAATTAAAAAGGCCCCGCAATTGCGAGGCCTTTTGGCGTTAAGCGTTGAGTGATTTACTCGGCGACTACAGCCACGGTGATATTGGCCAGCACATCGGTATGCAGCGCAACGTCAAGCGGGAACTCGCCAATCGCCTTGAGCGGGCCATCCGGCATGCGGATCGACGCCTTATCAACGACGAAGCCGGCGGCCTTGAGCGCGTCAGCGATATCGTTGGTACCCACAGAACCGAACAGACGGCCGTCCATGCCAGCCTTGCGGCCAACAGAAACGGACAGACCGGCCATTTTGTCAGCAACGCCTTGAGCAGCAGCCAGCTTTTCAGCAGCAGCTTTTTCGAGCTCAGCACGACGCGCTTCAAATTCAGCCATTGCCGCCGGTGTGGCACGCTTGGCCATACGCTTCGGGATCAGGAAATTGCGGGCGTAGCCATCCTTGACCTTGACGACATCGCCGAGGTTACCGAGATTAACCACCTTATCGAGCAGAATAATTTGCATGTTTCGTCTCCTCGGGAATTATTGATGGTTATCGGTGAAAGGCAGCAGGGCCAGGAAGCGGGCGCGCTTGATCGCAGTGCCCAACTGACGCTGATAGCCAGCCTTGGTACCGGTCAGACGAGCCGGCATGATCTTGGCGTTTTCCTGGATGAATTCCTTGAGGATATCCACATCCTTGTAGTCGATCTGTTCGACTTTTTCTGCCGTGAAGCGGCAGAATTTACGACGCTTGAACAAACCACCGCCGCGTTTCTTTTTCTTGTCGTCATCCTTCTTCTTGAAGAAGCGAGCCATTTTAATTTCCTTCCAAAAATTCGAGTGTATTCACGTGTAGCACGGGTGTTTTGCTGTTGCGGCCTTTGGCTGCTAGAAATCCTGTCACTTTGACCGCCCCGCCGAGGGGTGCTGCTTGAAGCCAGCGGGCAGATTCACCCAGAGCCAGCACAGCGATTTCCAGTTCCACTTGACGCTCGGCACCACTTTCAATCTGCGTCGAGCCATGTTGCAGGCGACCTTCGCTGACTGGTACTCCGGCTGGCGTGTAGCGCAATGCTTTGCGCTCTATCAACTGGCCGGAAAGGGTGATGCTGTTCAGCCTTTATTTCCCGTACAAATTAGGCAGCAACGTCAGCTTGAACGGCTTCAGCAGCATCCGCCGGCATCATTGACTTCGACTTCTCTTCCTTCATCATCGGGGAAGGCGTCGTCACCGGGGCCTTCATCTTGACGATGAGGTGGCGCAGAACGGCATCATTGAATTTGAAGGAATGCTCAAGTTCGGTCAGCGTTTCGCCGTCGCACTCGATGTTCATCAAAACGTAGTGGGCTTTGTGAATCTTCTGGATCGGGTAAGCCAGTTGACGACGGCCCCAGTCTTCCAGACGGTGAATCGTACCGCTCTTGGCAGTGACGATGGCGCGATAGCGCTCGACCATACCTGGCACTTGTTCGCTTTGGTCCGGATGGACGATAAAAACTATTTCATAGTGGCGCACGCAAGCTCCTTTTGGGTTGTACCCTCCACCATGCGTTTGCGGTAGGGCAAGGTTGAAAAGCCCGCGAGTATAGCACCAATCGCGAGATCAAGGTTTGCAACAGGGTATTTTTGCTGTTTTAGTTCCCGGCAAGCGACACTGCTTCGGCTTTGAGCACCGCTTCCTTCAGCTCAACCAGGAACAGCATGTCCGAAACCACTTCCAGCGGGAATCCGGCGCGCTTGCCATCTCTGTTATCGCGCAACAATTGCTGGAGATAGCCGACGACATCACCATCGAGCCACAACTCGGTGACTTGCTGAATAATGCGCGGCATGTCTTCAATGGTTTCGGCTTTGGATGCGGGTGGCTGCTTGATAACCGGATCCAGATCGCCATCCAGCACCATATCGATAGTATGCCGGTTCAGCGATGGTTCGGCCGGATCCCATTGCTGGATCTCGACATTGAAATGCTGGTTAAGATTGCGAGCGACATTATCAAACTCTTCGCGCAAGCCAGCCATGCGATAGACGTCCATCAGGCGAATCCATGGCTGCAGTGCCTCCTGCGGGTTATGGTCAATGTATTCCTGAAGCGCCTGAGCCGCACCTTTGACGCGCCCGAAAGAAAGCATGATGTCGGCCAGTTCCATTACCGGATTTGCCTCAAAATGCTCGTCGACCGTAGCCGCCGAAATCGACATCAGCGAATCATAGTTCGGCTTAGCAACCGGATGATTTGCTGGCGGAACGCCCTCGGCTTCATCAAGCGAAAAATCGACCTGCATCGGCCCGCCCATGATTGCCGGATCAATGTCAAGATCAACGCCACCCAACTCTTCGTGCTCACCATCGCGCCGGGGATCAACCGCAAAATCTGGCGGGAGCAGGCCAAGATCTTCATCCAGCGTACGCGCCTGGCGCTCTCGATAATTGCGCCAGCCCAGCAAGCCACCGACCGCCAGCAGAAGTGCTGCCAAAAATCCGTATAGCCCCCACTCAGAAACCAAGGATGCTTCCGGCTCAACAACAAGCGGCTTGACATTGCTTGCAGGTGGCGCGGCAACAGCCTGCGGCGGCGCTGGCACGGCGCTCTGCTCGGCCCTCTGGGTAATCTCGCTGGATCGTCGCTGCAACTCAGTCAACGATGCTTCAAGGCTGCGCAGCTTCTCAGCTGCCGCAAGCTGCGTTGTTGCCTGCTCATTCAGCGCGAGCAAGGTACGGAACTCAAGACGAAGAATTTCCCGCTGCGCTTCGCTAACCTCAAGCTTGCCCGCCGGCGATGACAACATATCCGTCGACAGGCGCAGGGAGGGATCACCAGCGTCGCCGGTGCCGGAAAGCATCAAACGATCGGAAATTCCTTCCGTGCTAACTATGGGTTCGACACGACCGGGCGTTACTTTTTGCAATTGTTCCGGTGCCTGGCGCGGCACCTTCACCTTGGGTGCAGAACGCTTCCTTGGCGCAGGCCAATCTTCGGATTGGGGAATGACAGCCCTCGCCGAAACGGCTGCCCGCGATGGCACGTAAGGCGGGGCTTCGACGCCGGGGTTTGCTACTGGCTCCGGCGACGCCAGAATAATGTAGTTTCGGACAATTTCATGCCCACAACCGACATGAACCGAGAGTTGCAGGATCGGGTCGCGCAAGGGAAGGTCAGAGCGAATCTCGAGTATGCTCGGAGAGCCTTTGCGCACCGAAAAGGTAGCCCGTTTCAACCACGGCAGGTCGTCACCACCAGAGGGCGGACGCAGGCGAAAGCATGACGGTTCGACAACCTCTTTGACGCTACTCAGAATTTCGATTTCCAGCCGCGGCCGATCACCCAGATTCGGCGTTGAACGTAATTCACCAAGGCCGAGCGCAAAGGCATCTCCAGCCAAAGCCAAGACGATTGCAACGGTTGAAAGGCGAAAAGCGTATTTATTCAACGACCCAGAGACCTATGACATCAATTTGGATGAATTGTAGCTGCTATTTCTTTGCGAGATATAGAGAATCATCGAATTCAAAAACCCAACTGGGACGATAAATAACAAAAAGAGTAACCAACATCCCGGACAACCAAGCCTCAGAAAACCCCAGCAGAAAGAAGTAGGGGAGATATTCGCTGGTCAAGTAATCAAAAGCATACACATCTGAAAAACCCATAAAAAGCGTTGAAACCAGGCCAACAGAAATCACCGTGAGCGCAGCGCCGAAAAACCCGTTGGCAAAAATAAAAATGAACAGATGCCTGGGAAAGCGCTGTTCAACAAAACGAAAAATTGCATGGCTAATAATTACTGGAACACCGGCCAGCAGCAAGGAATTTAAAGCATAAACAGCAAAACCGGCAGAACCATTGACTGTGATGCCCGCCATCACCAGTGAGAGGCCGATAAAAGCCAGATGTCGTCCAAAACATAGCGTAAAAACGGTAGCGCCCAGCAAGTGCATCGACAGGCCAGGCTTGACGCCTGCCTTGAGGCTCCAAATCACTGTCAGCATGACGATCATGCCAAGCCAAACATTCAATTGTTCGCTCTCTTTCAGGCGCGCCCAAGGGGCACGCCAAATAGCAAAGGCGAAGAATGGAATCCAGACAGCCCAAGCTGCCCAACTCCAAGCTTCACCCAAGAGATTGTCCGGTATATTCACTGAGATATTTTAGCCGACTGCGGATGTCAACCGGGGCACCAGCTCAAATAGATCTCCGACCAATCCGAAATCGGCTATCTGGAAAATCGGTGCATCAGGGTCTTTGTTGATGGCGACAATGACCTTGGACTCTTTCATCCCGGCCAAATGCTGAATCGCGCCGGAAATACCGATTGCCAGATAGAGCTGCGGTGCAACAATCTTGCCGGTCTGGCCGACCTGATAGTCGTTGGGCACAAAGCCGGCATCGACGGCGGCACGGGAAGCACCAAGCGCGGCGCCAAGTTTGTCGGCAAGTGGTTCGAGCAATTTGTGGTAATTCTCACCACTACCCAGACCACGACCGCCGGAAACGATAATTTTAGCCGCCCCCAGTTCCGGCCGCCCGGATTTGGTCAGTTCGCGCTGAGTCAGCGTGCTCTGTGCCGCATCAGCTGCCGCAGCAACTTGCTCAACCGTCGCACTGCCGCCTGAATTTGCCGCCTCAAAAGCGGTTGACCGTACCGAGATGACCTTGACCGCATCAGAACTCTTTACCGTTGCCAGCGCATTGCCGGCATAGATTGGGCGTACGAAGGTATCCGCGCTCTCAACCGCAGTAATTTCAGAGATTTGCGCAACATCGAGCAAAGCAGCGACACGCGGCAGAAAGTTTTTGCCGAAGGTGGTCGCCGGCGCCAGAATGTGACTGTAGCCGGCAGCATGGGCAATGATCAGCGCAGTAAGGTTTTCGGCCGTCTGGCTTTGATAATGCGCGGCATCAGCGACTTTGACGGTGCTCACGCCCTGCAATTGAGCGGCCTGTTGAGCGGCGGCGGCACAGTTGCATCCAGCGACCAAAACGTGGATTTCGCCACCGATTTTCGTGGCAGCGGTCACCGTATTGAGGGTTGCCGCCTTGAGGCTTTGCTGATCGTGTTCAGCGATTACTAAAATAGTCATTAGATCACCTTGGCTTCGTTCTTGAGTCGATTGACGAGGTCGGCGACATCGGCCACCTTGATACCAGCTGAGCGCTTGGGCGGTTCGCTGACTTTAAGCGTCGTCAGACGAGGCGTCACATCAACACCAAGGTCAGACGGCTTGAAGATATCCATCTGTTTTTTCTTGGCTTTCATAATGTTGGGCAAGGTTGCATAGCGCGGTTCATTGAGCCGCAAGTCAGTCGTCACCACTGCCGGCAGAGTCATTTCAAGCGTTTCCAGCCCGCCGTCGATTTCACGGGTGACGGCCGCTTTGCCATTGGCGATCACGACTTTTGAGGCAAAGGTTGCTTGCGGCCAACCAGCCAGCGCGGCGAGCATTTGACCGGTCTGATTGGCATCATCATCAATCGCCTGCTTGCCACAAATCACCAGTTGCGGCGTTTCCTTGTCACAAAGCGCCTTGAGCAGTTTGGCCACCGCCAGAGGTTGCAGCTCAACATCGGTTTCGACCAGTATGCCGCGATCAGCGCCAATCGCCATCGCCGTGCGCAGCGTTTCCTGGCAAGCAAGCACACCGCAGGAAACGGCGATCACCTCACTCGCCATACCAGCCTCCTTGAGACGAACCGCTTCCTCAATGGCAATCTCGTCAAAGGGATTCATGCTCATTTTGACATTGGCGAGATCAACACCGCTGCCATCTGCCTTGACGCGAACCTTGACGTTGTAATCCACCACCCGCTTGACGGGAACGAGAATTTTCAAGAATTTTTCCTCTTTGCTTGATGTTTTATTTGAGACCTGTTTGACGAACTTTAATTGCCCGTTTGACAAACAATATCGGTGACATGAAACAGTGCATCACCGACCATATCGTTTCAAACTAAACGCCGCAGGCTTTCAATTGGCCACTGGCAGTCAATTCTGCTTCCCAGTTTCTGATGCTTACGGTCAACTGCTCAATTGAGGCAGAAAATGCACTGACACCACCGCGTGCATCAGGTGTCGGCGCCGCATTGCTGAGATTGAAGCTTTGCTCGGCAAGCCGCGCCCGCCGACTATCCAGCCATTGCATATGGCCTTGCAAGACGCCGCGACTTGCTGACGGCGAGTCAAATATCTGGCTGAACTCGGTGATATCGACACGCAAAACGCAACTGGCGCGACTTTGCCCGTGCGGCACCAGTCCCAGTTGCTGCACCAGACGCTGCTGAATCAACTGCGCTGGCGGCCCGACCCAGCGCGCGCGCCCATACTCGCGCAAACGCGCAACATCAACGTAAGCAAGGCGGTATTCGATGCCCATCGAGTCGAACCAGAGCGGTGCCCTGACCTCGATCGCCAAGGGTCGATTTCGGGAAATTGGCATGGCAAGCTGGGCGGCCGGCGGACCGAGATCATAGATTGCAAGCGCCTGTTCTCCACCACGCTTGCCGGCCGTAAAACAGCCCGTCAGCGCAAAACCAAGAAAGATAGCCAGGAGTAAGCGCACCCTATTTCGCCCCCACTGCCGAAAAACCCTGCTCACCCGGACCCGGTGGCAAGGCAGGCGCGCCAAAAACGAGGCCTTGTGGACTATCTTCGAGGATGCGCAGAACGCGACTTAATTGCCGCGAGGTCAGCGAAAAGTCCGTTGCCAGTTCATTCAGGCGCGGCATCAAGGCCGAGGTGCCACCCGCCGAAGCGTCACCAATCGCCACATCGATTTTGTCAGTGGCGCTCTGCATTTTGCCGATCAGCACGCGGGTATCAGCCAGTAGCGGCTGGACCTCGGCAGCAGCACCGGAAAGCTTGCGGATATTCTGGTCATCGAGCAGCTTGCGGATCTGAGTCAGCGTGCCGTTCATGTTTTCCAAAGCCGGCTTCAGGTTGGCCGACGCAGCCTCAAGGTTTTTCAGGGTAGCCGTCAAATGCTGACGATTTTCTTCATTGAGCATGGCATTGGCACTACTCATCAACTCCCGCGCCTGCTTAAGGGTTGCCATGCCGTTTTCACCGAGTTCTTCGAACAAGGAGGGAATCATGGCGATGCGCGGCAATTCGCCGTCCTTACCCTCCAGGGGTCGCTTGTCCTTGCCGCTATCAAGCAAAAGAATATGGGCGATACCGGTAACACCCTGATAATTCAGTCGCGCAACGGTGCCCGTTGTCAACGGCACATCATCGCGAATTTCAATGGTTAGCAAGGTGTTGCTGACATCCTCGAGGTCGAGCCGGATGTCACTTACCTTACCAACACGAATGCCGCGATAGCGCACCTGTGCCTGCGGATTGAGTCCGCCGACATTTTGCTTGGTGACGACCACGTAGCTTGTTACGTTTTCGCGCGAACCACCCAGCCAGTAAATGGCGAGCGCCGCCCCGACCCCGAGCAGCAGGGCAAAAATACCGGCAATCAGTGCGTGCGACTTGTTCTCCATGGCGCCCTATTAAAGCAGTTTATGCCGCTCCTTGCTGAAGAAGCCGGCCACAAAGGGATGATCCAGGTGCATCACCTCTTCCTTTTTCCCGAAAGCAATAATGCGCTTTTCGGCCAATATCGCAACATGCGTCGCCAATCCGGCAATCGTATTCAGGTCGTGAGAAACCATGACCACGGTTAGACCTAAGGATTGCTGCAATGAGGCAACCAGCTCGACAAAATTCTGGCTGCGGTCCGGGTCGAGACCGGCCGTCGGCTCATCGAGCAGGAGCAATTCCGGCTCCAGCGCCAGCGCCCGCGCCAACGCGACTCGCTTGACCATGCCACCGGAGAGTTCAGCCGGCATCAGGCTGGCGTGGACTGGCATCATTTCCACCATATCCAGCTTGAGCAAGACCAGACGACGAATCCAGTCTTCATCCAGACATTTAAGCTCGCGCAGCGGAAAGGCGATGTTATCGAACACGGAGAGCGCTGAGAACAAAGCACCTTGCTGGAAAAGCATCCCCAAACGACGGCGGATCGCTTGTTGCTCGAGATGCCCGCCAGCAAGTAAATCACTGCCAAAGAGCCGGATCAATCCGGCGCTCGGTCGCCAGAGACCCAGCATTTCCCGCAGCAGGGTCGTCTTTCCGCTTCCCGATTCGCCGAGCAGGCCGACAATTTGCCCGGCGTCGACCCGTAAATTGAGGTCGTGATGAACCAAGATCTGACCAAATCTTGTGCTAACCCCCTGGAGTTCAAGCACCGCTGTTGTTGCTAATGCCGTCATAGATTGGGCACCCCGATATGACGGGTCATGATGGCAAAAACAGCGTCAAAGATGATGACCAGCGTGATTCCCGTGACTACCGAGGTGGTTGTATTGGCGGCCAGACTCTCCGTATTGGGCTTGACACGCAAACCAAAGTGGCAGGCGATCAAAGCAATAATGAAACCGAAGACCAGCCCCTTGCCCAGCCCGATCAACAAATTGGCAAGCGGCACGGCGCGCGGCAGATTGTCAAAAAAATAGGCCAGCGACAAATCAAGTTGCAGGAGTGCTGCCAGCATGCCACCCAACAAGGCGGCCGCCGATGCCCAGAGCACCAACAAGGGCATGGCTACGGTCAACCCGGCAACCTTGGGTAAAACGACACGAATGGTGCGTGATATGCCCATCGTCGACAAAGCATCGAGTTCTTCGGTGACCCGCATGACACCAATCTGCGCTGTCATAGCCGAACCGGAACGCCCGGCAACCAAAATTGCGACGAGCACCGGCCCTAACTCGCGAATGATCGAAACCCCGAGAATATTCACGATGAAAATATCCGCGCCAAAGCTTCGCAACTGCAGTGATGAGAGGTAGCTTATGGTGACGCCAATCAAAAATCCCACCATCGCCGTCACCGGCAGCGCTAGCGCGCCGGCTTTGTAGACATTGGCGCCAAACTCCCGCCACGGCACGTCAGCGGGATGCCGCAAGAGATGGCCGAGATCAAGCAGCAACTGCCCGAATAGCGCAATCACCCCGCGTAATTCTGATGCCCCTGCCAAGACAAGCCGCCCAGGAATTTCCCAGGGGCTGCGCGCTTTTTCAGTAGATGTTGGCACCTCTACTGACAGCTTGGCCACCCGGTTCAGAGTCTCACGCAAAGCCTCGGGGAGAGTCAGCTGCGCCGGCCAGGATTCGCCCCAGGTACGCCAGAGCAGGATCGCCGCCGCACTGTCGAGACGCTCAACCTGCGACAGATCCCAAGCCGGTGTATTGCGGGCGGCAAACTCCAAATCCCGCGGCAAAGCCGGCAACTGCGCTTGCAAGGCAGCCAGTGTCCAGGTTCCGGTCAGAACAACTTTCCCCGGCTCAAGCTGCAAGCTGGGGGGCGCGCTCAATCGTCGACCTTTGAGATTGAGCTCTTGACGACCAGGTAATCGCGTCCACTCCGCAGCCATACAGCCGCCTCGTCGAGCAGCGCAGCCGCCGTCCAAGGATTGGCAACCAGCCATTCAGCCGGCAACTCGACCATGAATCCACTGCCATGAAGCTTGACGCGCCAGGTAGGCAGCGAGCGATCATCGCGAGTGCGATGCAGCAATACGGCGATACGCAGGCAAAAAATCAGGTGCCAGGGGCCGTTGACCGTAACAATATTGCTTAGCTTGTCCAGTTTGCCACGGTGACCGAGAACGATGGAGGCCAGCAAGGCCTGATCCTTTTTCGAAAAGCCTGGCATGTCGGCATAGGTCAATACATAGGAGCCGTGCTTGTGATAAGCGTTGTGCGCAATCGAAATACCGATCTCGTGCAAACGGGCAGCCCAAGTCAAAAATTGAACATCACTTTCGTCGGGTTCGCCACCCTGCAACTGCGAAAGCGCTGACAAGGCCGTCTTTTCGACGCGCTCAGCCTGATCGCCCTCGATCTGATAACGCCGCTTGAATTGCGCAACAGTCGAGTCGCGCATGTCGTGATGATGAAAACGCCCGAGCAGGTCATACAGCACACCAAGGCGCAGCGCACCGTCGGCGTAGGTCATGCGTTCAATGCCCAGCTCTTCAAAAATCGCCGACATGATGGCGATGCCACCGGGCAAAACGGGCTGACGATCACGGCTGACGCCCGGCAAATTGAGCGCTTCCACGGAGCCGGCCTTGATCAGGAGATTGCACAGGCGATCCAACCCCTCGCGGGTTATACCAACCTCACCGTTGGGGTTGAGGCCGTTCAACTCAAGAATATCGGCGATCGCCCGTGCCGAACCGGACGAACCGACCGCTTCCTTCCACCCCAGCCGTTGATAATCATGAGAAATCAGCTCGATTTCCTTGGCAGCAGCTACTTGCGCATCGCGCAAGCGCTTACGATCTATCTTGCGATCCGGAAAAAAACTCAGTGTGTAGCTGACACAGCCCATGTAGAGCGACTCCATCAGCTGCGGCTCATGTTGCTTGCCGATGATGAACTCGGTTGAGCCGCCACCAATATCAATCACCAACCGCTTGTGCGCTGCCGTCGGTAACGAGTGTGACGCGCCGAGGTAAATCAGGCGCGCTTCTTCGCGCCCGGCAATGACTTCAATCGGAAAACCTAGCGCCTCTTCGGCGAGCGGCAAAAACTCACCCGCATTTTTGGCAACGCGCATGGCATTGGTTGCCACCGCACGTACGGCGCCGGCGCTTAAGCCGCCAAGACGCTCACCGAAACGCCGCAAGGCTTCCAGTGCACGCTCCTGCGAGGCCTCATCAAGACGTTTGTCGGCGTTCAGACCGGACGCCAAACGCACCGGCTCTTTCAAAGAATCCAGCGGGTAAATCTGATGATCAAGCACCCGGCCAACCTGCAGACGGAAACTGTTTGAACCCAGATCAACAGCGGCGACGGTTTCGAAAATCATGGATACATGCAGACCGGAAGGTGGGAGCAACAATGATTCTATCACCCTGCTCTGCCATGGATTATGACCGGGCAGTCACAAAAAAACCCGCCGGCTCGCACCGACGGGTTGTGATCGAGTAAAACTACGCTTAACTGGCTAGCGCATTCTTGATCTGTTCCAAGGTGGACGGATCATCAATCGTCGTCAGATCACCCGGATCGCGGCCTTCAGCCAGCGCTTGCAGCGAACGGCGCAGCATCTTGCCGGAACGGGTCTTGGGCAGACCAGTCACGAAATGGACGCGAGCCGGACGGCCAATCGCCCCCAAAATGCTGTCGACCGTACCAAAGACCTCTTTTTCCAGCGCTTTGATCAGTTCCGGCGAAGAGAGCTTGGAGGCATCCTTGACCACGGCAAACGCCATCGGTACCTGACCTTTAAGCTTATCTTCGACGCCAACCACAGCCACTTCGGCAATTGCCGGGTGGTTCTGGATAGCCTCTTCGATCTCGCGGGTGCCCAGACGGTGACCGGCAACGTTGATCACGTCGTCAGTACGGCCAAGGATGGTGAAGTAACCGTCGTCATCCTTGATCGCCCAGTCGTAGGAGGAATAAACCAGCGGCTCCTTGAACAGGGTGAAATAGGTGCTGACAAAACGGTCATCCTGACCCCAAACGGTTGTCAAACAGCCGGGCGGCAGCGGCGGGATGACCGCAGCAATACCCTTCTCGTTGGCACCGCAAATCGACCCATCTTCGCGGAAAATCTGCAGGTTGTAGCCGTAGACCGGGAAAGATGGAGAGCCGTACTTGATCGGCGTATTTTCGACACCGGGCAAGGCAGCCAGCATCGGCCAGCCGGTTTCGGTCTGCCAGTAGTTGTCGATGACCGGCTTTTGCAATTCGGTCATGAACCACTCATGGGTCGGTTGGTCGAGCGGTTCACCGGCCATAAAGATGTGCTTGAGCGACGACAGGTCGTACTTGTGCATGAAGGCCGGATCCTGCTTCTTCAGCACGCGGGCGGCGGTCGGGGCCGAGAACATGACGTTCACTTTATATTTCTCGACGATCTGCCACCAGATGCCTGCATCCGGACGCAGCGGCGTGCCTTCGTACATCACGGTAGCCATGCCGGCAATCAGCGGGCCGTAAATGATGTAGGAGTGACCAACTACCCAGCCAATATCGGAAGTTGAGAAGTAGGTTTCGCCCTCGCCACCGCAGTAGATATGCTTCATCGACGAAGCCAGCGCCACGGCATAGCCGCCAGTGTCACGCTGGACGCCCTTCGGCTTGCCGGTCGTGCCGGAGGTGTAGAGGATGTAGGACGGCTCGGAGGATTCCAGCCATTCGCACGGCACCTTGGCATCCATGAACTTGGCGCGCTCAACTGCATAGTCGACATCGCGACCGGCAACCTTGTTGAAAGCCTTATCCAGACCACGATCGACCATCAGCACCTTGGCCGGCTTGTGTTCGGCTAGCTCGATGGCCTCATCAAGCAGATGCTTGTACGGCACAGCCTTGCCGCCACGCATGCCGGCGTCGGACGAAACAATCAGCACCGGCTTGGCATCGTCGATGCGGGTCGCCAGCGATCCGGAAGCAAAGCCACCGAAGACCACCGAGTGGATGGCGCCAATGCGGGTTGCGGCGAGAATGGCAAAAGTCGCCTGAGCAACCATCGGCATGTAAATCAGAACGCGGTCGCCTTTTTTGACGCCGAGACTCTGGTAAATCGCCGCCATGCGCTCAATTTCACGCTGCAGTTCGGCAAAGCTGTAGACCGTTTCTTCATTCGTTTCAGTCGAAATGAAAATCAACGCACGATCATTCGGACGCTTGGCCGCATGACGATCGACCGCGTTGTAACAAAGATTGGTCTTGCCACCAACGAACCATTTCGCAAACGGCGGGCGCGAGAAATCGCACACCTGAGTGAACGGTTCTTTCCAGTCGATAAGTTGAGCCTGCTCTGTCCAGAACTCGTCCGGCTTTTCAATGGAATACTGGTGAAACTCTTTATATGTCGCCATAAAATCCCTCAAACAAAGTTACCTGCACTCAAAAACAACCGCCGGACTATTTTTTAAGCGCTGCCCGGTCGTGTAAACGGCGTTCGATGTCTGCCATCGGCAGATCCAACCCCAACTCCTGACTCATCAGCCGCAACAGCGGCAAAATTTTCATTCCCAACTCATCAAGATGCGGTAGCACCACATCTTCGCGACGTGCCGTGATCAACTCCAGCGCGTGCTGTAATTTCATATTGCGCACCGGACTGTCGGCACTTCCCCCGGAAATCACCCGGTTGCCGCCCGCCTGCATCGCTTCACCCATACGTTGTACCGCCAGGTCGAGCAAAGCAATCGCTGAATTGGCAGCATCTCCAGGAATGCTTGCGACACCAATGCTTACCGTAAGCGACAGCTTGCGGCCCTGAACCGCGACATGCGCTACCTCGACAGCCTCACGAACGCGCTCGGCAAAGGCAGCACACAAAATTGGCGAGGTGCCCGGGGCGACAATGGCGTACTGGCCCGCACCATAATGACCGAGACTATCCTCCTGGCGCAGCTTGCCCGCCAGCATTTTCCCGAAGCGCGCGCTAACCTGTTCAGCCAGTTCAGTACCGAGCTTCAACGTCACTTCTTCAAAAGCATCAAAACCGAGAACCATGATGCTTACTTCAAGCTCGTAGCGCGCTCCGTGCGACAAAGCCTGAGCGGCTTGAAGCTCGAGATATTTTCGGGAAAAAAGCCCGCTTGAGGGGTCTTGCACCATCGCTTCACGACCCGCCTCGATATTGTCCCGGGCGCTGGACAAGGCGAGCAAGGTATCGAGCCGGGCCAGCAATTCGCTACTCCCGGAACCCTTGCCTACAAAATCAGAGACACCCAGCGCTCGCGCACGTTCACGCTCATCTTCACCCTCTTCGCCAGAAACCAGAATGAACGGGATTTTCTGCAAACGCCGCAATTTAGACGTTCGCAACTTCTCAAGCAGCGCATAACCGTCCATCTTCGGCATGTTCAAATCAGAAATCACGGCGCACAAGGACTGATCAAGCACCAAGGTCTGCCATGCCGCCTCGCCATCACATTCCTCGCGCACCTCATAGTGCCCCTTGAGATTCTTGATCAAGGTCATTCTCACCATGCGTGAGTCATCGACGATAAGGACGCGCGGCAAATCAGCCATCTAGCCGCCTGACAGTTCTACGACAACGCGCCCTTTGGCACGCCCGGCAATATATTCGTCGAAGGTTTCATGTAATTGCTCAAAGGCAATCTTGCGCGACATCGAGGCCAGATGCGGCGGCCGCAAATCGGTCGCCAAACGCTGCCAGACACTTTGACGGTAAGGCTCACGGATATACCCGGAATCAATTCCAAGCAACGAAACACCGCGCAAAATAAAGGGGGCTACCGTGGTGTTCAGCTTCATGCTGGCCGCCAGACCGATACTGGCAATCGTCCCGCCCGGCTCCATCGTACTAGCGATCCAGGCCAGAATATCGCCACCCAGGTTATCAACCGCGCCCGCCCAGCGAGCACGATCCAACGGACGGATTTTGCTCAGATCTATGTTCTGCCGCAGCATCACTTCAGCCGCACCAAGACTGCGCAAATATTCCGCTTCGCTCTCCTTGCCAGTCAGCGCAACAACGTGGTAACCGATTTTGGCCAGTATATCGACAGCCAGACTGCCAACACCACCGGTTGCGCCGGTTACGATGACCGGCCCCTTGGCCGGGGTCAGGCGATTTTCTTCCATGCGCACAACAGCCAACGCGGCAGTAAAGCCTGCCGTTCCTAATGCCATGGCTTCATAGAGCGACAATCCAGCAGGTAGCGGAACGACCCAGTCAGCCGGCACACGGGCTATTTCGGCATAACCGCCGTGATGGGCAACGCCGATATCAAAACTGGTCGCGATAACTTGATCGCCTTCCATGAAGCGGGGATCAGCACTTTTAATAACGACCCCGGAGAGGTCGATCCCGCCAATACACGGAAAGCGACGAATGATCTTGCCTGCCCCGGTTGCAGCAAGCGCGTCCTTGTAGTTGACACTAGAGTAAGCAACGCGAATGGTGATTTCACCGGCATCCAGTTGGCTTTCGTCCATTTGGGTGACCGTACTGACAACCTGAGCATCACGCTCTTCAATCAACAGGGCCTTAAAGGAATCCATTTATTGACCTCGCACCTCGGGAAGGGAAATTGTATTCATAATTACGGATTATGAACATAGTTCTGAGCATCAGATTTTGTATATCAGAAAACGCTATAAAGACTTTACAAGCTAGTACTTTTCACCTACATTTCGGGGCTATGCAAAAAGTTCTAAGAACCCTAATTCTATCTACCGCCTTCGCCTTTATTGCGACTGCAGCGGTTGCTGCCGAACAAGTGCGCAAAGCTGAAGAACCCTCTTTTCTCGAACGCTACACCAACGCTGCGCAGGATGTGATCCTGCAAGGCTTGAAACTGGTGGGTGTACGTTATCGCTTGGGCGGTAACGACGAAAGCAGTGGCCTGGATTGCAGTGGCTTTGTTCGCCTTGTATTCAAGGACAGCATTGGTGCTTCGCTCCCGCGCACGGCGCGTGAAATGAGTGAAGTTGGTCAAACAGTCGATACCAGCCAGTTGAAGCCGGGTGATCTGGTGTTCTTCAACACCATGCGCCGTACTTTCTCGCATGTTGGTATCTACCTTGGTGACAACCACTTCATGCACGCACCACGTACCGGCGCTGAAGTCCGTGTTGAAAGCATGGAGAGTAGCTACTGGACACAACGTTACAACGGTGCGCGTCGAATTATCGATGGTAACTGAAACTTAAGCATCCAAAGCAAAGCGGCGTTTCGCCGCTTTTTTTATGCCGACATTTAATAACGGTTCTCATTTACAAAACAAGAATTCAACTGCAAAATATAACTATTCTCATTTGAAAACCTAGGAGCACCGCATGAAATTGACCACCACCCTGCTCGCCAGCATGCTTGCCGCGTTGGCTTTTTCGGTTCAGTCCGAAGAACTTAATCTTTATTCGGCACGCCACTACCAGACTGATGAGGCGCTCTACGCCGATTTCACCAGGCAAACCGGGATCAAGATCAATCGCATCGAGGGCAAGGAAGACGAGTTGCTCGAGCGGATCAAGAATGAAGGCAGCAACAGCCCGGCCGATATTTTTCTGACAGTTGATGCAGCCCGCCTCGCCAAAGCCCATGAACTCGGCCTGTTCGCGCCGGTCACTTCAAAATCACTGGAAACCCGCATTCCGGCGCATCTAAGAACCGAAGACTGGTTCGCCTTCTCAACCCGCGCCCGCGTCATCGTCTATAACAAGGCCAGCGTCACAGCCGAGGATGTGCAGAACTACAGCGATCTGGCCAACCCAAAACTCAAAGGCAAATTCTGTTCGCGCTCCGGATCACACCCCTACAACCTGTCGCTGATGTCCTCGGTCATCGCCCACGATGGCGAAGCCAAGGCTGAAGCCTGGGCCAAGGGGATGGTCGCCAACTTTGCCCGTGCCCCCAAAGGCGGTGATACCGACCAGATCAAGGCCGTTTCTGCCGGCGAATGTGGCGTGACGATCTCCAATACTTACTATGTTGCGCGTTTGATGCGGTCAACCAAGGAAAGTGATCAAAAAATCATGGAGAAAGTCAGCGTCATCTGGCCGAACCAGAGCACCACCGGGACGCATGTCAACGTTTCTGGCGGCGGCCTGCTGAAAACTGCCCCGAACAAAAAGGCTGCTGTTAAATTCCTTGAATATCTAGCTTCGGATGACGCACAGCGCTATTTTGCAGACGGCAATAATGAATGGCCGGCGGTGGATAGCGTCAAGGTCGCCAACCCCGCCCTGGATAAACTTGGCAAGTTCAAGGCTGACAAGATTCCAGTCAATAATCTGGCGATGTATCAGGCCAAGGCGCAGATTATTTTTGATCGCGCCGGATTCAAATAGCCAGCTCTGGATTCCCGCTCTGGCGAAGCCAGGCCTGTCCTGAGCTTGCCGAAGGGCGGGAATGTCGCCGATATTTCAGCGCCCCGCCAATCGCGGGGCGTTTTCATTTCCGGCTGCGAGAAATCTGTCGGGAGATGGCGATCAAGGGCAGCAGCCCCACCGCGACAATCGCCAGCGAGGCGGTCGATGCTTCAGCCAGACGCTCGTCGGAAGCCAGCGTGTAGGCTTGCGTCGCCAGCGTATCGAAATTGAAAGGGCGCATGACCAGCGTCGCCGGCAGCTCTTTCATGACATCGACGAAAACCAGTAGGGCAGCGGTCAGCAGGCTGCCGCGCAACATCGGTGCATGCACGCGACGCAGCGTTTCACTTTGACCCAGACCTAGGCTGCGCGCCGCATCATCCATGCTTGGCGTAATCTTAGCGAGGCTCGATTCAACGGTATGCAGCGCAACGCCAAGCACGCGCACCAGATAGGCATAAATCAGGGCTGCGATACCGCCGGTCAGCAGCAATCCGGGGTTATAGCCAAACCAGATCACCCAATACTCAGCCAGCCAGGTATCGAGCCGCGTCACCGGGATCAGCACTCCAACGGCGATCACCGCCCCCGGCACCGCATACCCGAGACCGACCAGACGATTCAGGGCACGGGCCAGCGTGCTTTTCGACAAACGGGCGCCGTAGGCCAGCAGCAGCGCAATCAGCACCGCAATACCGGCAGTGATACTGGCCAGCATGAAGCTATTGCGCGCCAGCATGACAAAGCGCTCACCAAACTGGGCATCGCCCTCGGTCAACGCCATTTTGAGCAACAAAGTGGCCGGCAGGATAAAGCCTAGCAGCAAGGGCAAACTGCAAACAACAATCGCCAGAACGGCGTGCAGACCCGACAAATGCGCGCCGGCCATCGGTCGGTTGCGGCCGGTTGTATTGTGGTAGCGGGCGCGACCGCGCGAAGTCCGCTCAATGACCAGCAAAAGCAGCACAAAGCCGAGCAGCATCGAGGCCAACTGAGCCGCAGCGACACGATCCCCGAGCGAGAACCACGCCCGATAAATGCCCGTCGTAAAGGTGTTGACCGCAAAATAAGCCACTGTGCCGTAGTCGGCCAGGGTTTCCATCAAAACCAGCGCGATCCCGGCGGCAATCGCCGGACGGGCCAGCGGCAGGGATACCGAGAAGAAGGCGCGCCACGGCCCCATACCCAACGTACGGGCGGCTTCCAGCATGCCACTGGCGCGTTCGAGAAAGGCGCTGCGGGCGAGCAGATAAACGTAGGGGTAAAGCACGCAGACAAACATCAGCACCGCACCGGGCAGACTGCGGACATCGGGAAACCAGTAGTCGCCGTGCTGCCAGCCGAAGCTCTCGCGCAGCGCCGCTTGCACCGGCCCGACAAATTGCAGGAAGTCGGTATAAACATAAGCCATGACGTAGGCCGGCATCGCCATCGGCAAGACCAACGCCCATTCAAAAATGCGCCGCCCGGGAAACTCATGCATGGTCGTCAGCCAGGCCGTCGCGACGCCGATCAGCCCGACACCGGTACCGACGCCAATACACAACCACAGCGTATTGAGGATGTAATCCGGTAAAACCGTCTGGCTGAGGTGCGTCCAGGTCTCGCTCGTCCCGCCGGCAAAAAGATTGAGGCCGACGCTGGCCACCGGCAAACCTGCGAGCAGGGCCACCGTCAGGGCAATCAGCAACAAGGGGGAGAGATGGGCTGCACGCATGGGAGTGATGCGAATTATAATCAAGCGCATGGCCCAACTTGAATTAATTAAAGTCGTCCAGCGCTACGGCAAAACTACCGTCGTTGATGGCGTCGACCTGCGCCTTGAAGCCGGGCAGATTGCCTGTCTGCTTGGCCCATCCGGTTGCGGCAAGACAACGCTGTTGCGCTGCATTGCCGGGTTCGAGGAAATTGTCGGCGGCGAAATCAGCCTGCACGGCACCATCGTTAGCCGTCCCGGACAACGCGTCGCACCAGAAAAGCGGCGGATCGGCATGGTTTTTCAGGACTATGCGCTCTTCCCGCACCTGACCATCGAGCGGAACGTCGCCTTCGGCCTTGGCCGCAATCCGCCGCAAGCGACTGCCTTGCGCGTACGTGAATTGCTCGCCACAGTCGGCCTTTCCGGCCAGGGTGAAAAGTACCCGCATGAGCTTTCCGGCGGTCAACAGCAGCGCGTGGCTCTGGCTCGCGCACTGGCACCGCGACCTGAATTGATTTTGCTTGACGAGCCCTTTTCCAATCTCGATGTTGGCCTCCGCGAGCGGCTTTCGGTCGAGGTGCGGGAAATCCTCAAGCGTGAGGGATCGACCGCCGTGATGGTCACCCACGACCAGAACGAGGCCTTCGCCATTGCTGACCAGATCGGCATCATGTACGAAGGGCGCATCCAGCAATGGGATGTGCCCTACAACCTTTATCACCGTCCGGCCAACCGTTTTGTCGCCGATTTCATCGGCCAGGGCGTGCTGGTTCCCGCCGTTGTCGGCCCTGAAAACAGTGTGCGCATGGAACTCGGGACGCTGATTTCCGACACGCCGGTCGAGTGCAATGAAACCTGTGATCGTTGCGACCACGGTTGCAGGGTCGACATCCTATTGCGCCCCGACGATATCGTCCATGACGACCAGAGCAGCCTGCAGGCCGAAGTCGTGCATAAGGCATTCCGCGGTGCCGACATTCTGTACACGCTGCGTCTGGCCAGCGGTACCGAAGTGTTATCGCTGGTTCCTTCGCACCACAACCACGCGCTCGGTGAAAAAATCGGCATCCGCCTTGAATCCGACCATGTCATCGCCTTCAAGAAAGGCGATGAATGCGACGACCCCGAGTGCGAGATCAAGACCGCCGTCCAAACCAAACCGGTTACCTGGCATGGCGAGCGCCCGACCAAAGCGGAAGCCGCTTAGCCGCGCCCAAGCCTGATGACTCCCTTCCTTCGCCCGCTTGATCCCTTTCCGCCGGTCGAGCAGGCACAAGATGAGGTGGGTGGCTTGCTGGCGGCCGGCGGCGGATTACTCCCGGATCGCGTTCTGGATGCCTACCGGCAGGGGATTTTTCCCTGGGGCACGGTTGAGGGGCATCCGCTCTGGTACAGCCCCGACCCGCGCATGGTGCTTTTTCCGCGCGAATTCCGACTCAGCCGCTCGCTACGCAAGACCCTGCGCGGCAACGATTACGAGGTGCGTTTCGACCACGACTTTGCCGCCACCATCGCCGCCTGCGCCGAAACCGAACGCCCCGGGCAGGACGGAACCTGGATTTCAGAAGAAATGATGGACGCCTACATCCGCCTGCATGAACTCGGCTGGGCGCACTCGGTCGAAACCTACGTTGATAACGAACTTGCAGGCGGGCTGTATGGTTTGGCTATCGGACGGATGTTTTACGGAGAGTCCATGTTCAGCCGTTGCAGCAATGCCTCGAAAATCGCCTTCGCTCATCTTGTTAGCATCCTCAACGAGCAGCAGTTCGGTTTGGTCGATTGCCAGATGCGTACCGCTCACCTTGCCTCACTCGGCGCACGTGAAATTGAGCGGCACGAATTTTTAGGTCATTTACTGCAGTTGACCGCAATCAGCACCCGCGCTGACTGGTCGGCTCTAGCCAAGCGATTCATCTGGTAAATCATGGCTCAACCCAACGACGCCGCCCTGCCCTTTTCGCTGCTTCAGTATTACGCCACCTCACCCTACCCGTGCAGCTATCTGCCTGATCGCCAAGCTCGCTCGCAAGTCGCCACGCCAGCACATTTGATTGACGAACATCTCTATGGGATTCTGGTTCGCGCCGGCTTCCGGCGCAGCGGCATGTTCACTTACCGGCCGCGCTGCGATGGCTGCCAGGCCTGTGTTCCGGTTCGTCTGCCGGTCAATCAGCTAAAGCCCAGCCGCAGCCAGCGCCGCGCCCTGCAACGTCACCGCCATCTGGTTGCCCGCATCGTGCCGCTGGTTTTCAACGACGAACACTACGCGCTCTATGCCCGTTACCAGCAAACCCGGCACCCCGGCGGTGGAATGGATGACGACAGTCGCGAGCAATACGCCCAGTTTCTGCTGCAAAGCAATGTCGATACCAAGCTAGTAGAATTTTCGGATGACGGGGTTGTGCGAATGGTCAGTCTGATTGACGTCCTTGATGACGGCCTGTCGTCGGTCTACACCTTCTACGACCCAGATATCCCACAGGCCAGTTTCGGCACCTTCAACATCCTTTGGCAGGCTGCGCAGTGCATCGCGCTCGATTTGCCTCACCTCTATCTCGGCTACTGGATTGCCGAAAGTCCGAAAATGGCCTACAAAGCTGCTTTCACCCCCATCGAAAGCTATGCTGACGGCCACTGGGGGCCACTCAGAAGAAACACCCCAACGACATTATGAAAAAACTCCTTTGCCTGCTCGCCCTCCTGCCCAACCTGCTTTTTGCCAATGAGGCAGTCACCTATTCTTGTGATGATGGCAGCAAAATTCTCGCCACGTTCTCGAACAATCCCGAAGGGCGCCCCCTTGCCACGCTCAGCTTCGCCGATGCGGCACATGAGCTGGCGCTGATCCCCGCCGCCTCTGGCGCGCATTACCGGGGTGATGGCCTGAATTTCTACAGCAAGGGTTCGGAAGCCATTTTTGAAGACGACAAAGGCCTGATGCGTCGCTGCACTGCCGGCAATACGCCACCACCCGCCCCTCTAGCGGCGGCAGTCAGCAGCTTTGTCGACGTCACCGGCAGCATCAGCTATCTGCAGCGCATCGCCCTGCCGCCCGACGCCATCGCTACCATACGCGTTCAGGACACCAGCCGCGCCGGTGCCAAGGCACTGACCTTGGCAGAACAAACCATCGAACTCGCCGGCCAACAGGTTCCCGTCGCCTTCAACCTGATCGTCGACCGTGACCTGATCGGCAAACGTGCCCGCCTTACCGTCTCCGCACGGATCGAGAGTCATGGCAAATTGCTTTTCATCAGCGACAAGGTCTATCCGGTCAAGCTGATCGACGGGAAAAGCCACAGCGAGATGATCCTGCGTCAAGTCAGCAGCAAACGTACCGGTTGATGCCACCTCGCTGCCAACTGCTGCTCGGCGCTGCCGCTCTTGCGCTGAGCCTTCCGGCGCTGGCTGAACGCGTAGTCTGCCACGTCACCTACTACGGCGAGACGCAAATAATTGAGGCGTGGCCGGTCGCTTCGCCCTACGGTGTCGCGCCGGTTTCCATTGGCTCCTACTTCCTGTTTCGTCTCGTCGTTCATAGCGAACCCGCCGATCTCGCCGCCATCAAGCTCTATGTCTATGCCGATCACGACAGCGGGCCAGCGCTGATTCATCAGGCCAACTACCGCTATCCGGCAAGCAATGCTGCGGCCAACGGCTTTTCCGGCCTGAATTTTGTCTATGAACCGCTACGCGATGGCGAACTGCAATACTGGTGCGAGCAAAAATGAGCCGGAAAATCGCGTTGACCGCAACAATCGCTTTGAGCCTCAGTTTTTGCACGATGGCCGAGCCGGTAAGCCTCATTTTTGCCGGCGACATCATGCTCGACGACGGCCCCGGCCAGTTCATCAGCGAGGGCGGTGATCCGCTGCTGCCATTCGCCGAGATCCTCAAGCAAGCCGATTACCGGATCGCCAATCTCGAATCCCCGATCGCCACCAGCGGCGCGCCACTCGCCAGCAAAATCTACAGCTTCCGCGCCAATCCGCGCGTCTTGCCGATACTGCAAGGCCGCTTCGATGCCGTCTCGCTGGCCAACAATCACTCGGGCGACCAAGGCCGCGAAGGCCTCCTTGAAACCCTGCAACATCTGGAACAGAGCGGCATCGCCCAAGTCGGCGGCGGCCGCAATCTCGCCGAAGCGCACCAGCCGCTATGGATCAATCGCAAAGGCCTGAAAATCGCCGTTCTCGCCTACAACGAGTTCAAGCCGCGCTCCTTTGAAGCCGGCGCCAAAACCCCCGGCATTGCCTGGAGCGAAGACAGCCACGTCATCTCGGACATTCGCGCCGCCAAGGCTGCCGGTGCCGACCTGATTATCCCGTTCATGCACTGGGGTTTCGAGAAGTTTGATCAGCCGAGTCAGCGCCAGCGCCAATTCGCCCGTCAAATGATCGATGAAGGCGCTGCGCTAGTTGTCGGCAGTCACCCGCACGTCACCCAGGGTGCCGAAACCTACCGCGGGAAGCCAATCATCTACAGCCTAGGCAACTTCGTTTTCGACGGCTTCGACTACGCGGCCGGCAAACGCGGCTGGCTATTGCGCCTGAAACTCGACAAATCCGGCGTGATTTTCTGGGACACACTGGCCGCCGAAATGGATAAAAACGGCACGCCCTATCCGCTACCCGGCACTTTTACGCCCTGCGGACGGGGTGGCGAGGATGTGATTTCGGCGTGCCAGAACCCGTAACGCCAACTGAAGAAAACACACGTTAAGGCCGCGAAATAACCAAGGTGTCGTTCGCCTGTTCAATACGAAAAAGTCTCAGAACATTCATGCCGAGCAATGCTTCATTTTTCATGTTGGGCATTACCGCTACGTCAATATTGTTCAAACGAAACCCACCAAAAATTATCTCGTTCGCCTTCGACATGCATCCCTGCACCTCGCCATTGGCAGTCGAGAATATTCTGGGCACACATTGTGAAATACCCATTCCGGCCGCCATGCCGGATGAGATAGCGACAGTACTTGCTCCGGTATCAACCAAAAAAATAATCGGGATTCCATTAATGCTCCCCGCACTACGATAATGCCCGTTCACTTGGGGTAGACGTAGTGTATTGGCGGAAGAATCCGCTACCGCTTTAAACGAATCGTATCTAACAGAAAACCCCTCGGGCGATTTTCCCGAAGTTGCCAATACAACCTGAGTCGTCAAACCCACCCGTGCCGACACGCCACCCGTCATCTCAACCACGACGCCACTGGTAAAACCTTTAGCAAGATTGCACCAATTCGTCGCCAACCCTGAATGCAAAATCAGTTCATAGCGCCCGACTGGTAATTGCAGCGTCGTCTTCGCCGCCTCTTTCACGACGATCGCCAATTGCTTGGTACCGCTGCTCAGATCGCCAAGCACAGCCACAATGGGTAGCGAGTGATTATTGATAAATTCAAAGCTGGTCATTGCCCCCTGGCCAGCGGCGGGCTGAATAAAACGCTGAACGGTACCCGACGGCGGCAACGCCGCACAATTTTTCAGATCACCGAATGGAGCCGCTACCCGATTTGGCTTTGCCAACCAGCCTTTAACCAGCGGTATGGATTCTCGCTGATCAAACCCAAACCAGAGGGCGGCTACAAAAAGTACCCAAAAGACAACAATACCTTTCGAAGAAGAGCGCGCACTGACCGGTAACTGATAATCCAGATCTTTCGAAATACTGTCAGGTGGGAATGGTTGCTGCGTGAATCGCCCTTTCCCCCGAAACTCCTTCGGATTGTAGACGCCATCCTTCCAATCACCTGATGTGTGGCGCTCGCGCCAATAATCCCGATCCCATAACCCCATATGCCGTTACAACCTCCCCAATAGGCTATCAGACCGACAAAACGCAGCCGAATTGCTCGGGCGTCATGCCGTTAGCTGAAGCGAGGAATGATAAACGGATTTATGGTGGGTTTTCGCGGTTGACCGTAACAATCGCTAGCCAACCCGGCAACCCAATCTGTCACATCCGCGAAAGCGGGAGTCCATCGTCAAACCAGAGAGAGTCAGCTGAGCGCCGACAGCCGATTAGATTTCGGCCCCGGCGGGTGCTTGATGAAATACTGGCGCACCCCGCGCACAATGGCATCGGCCAGTTTGTCCTGATAGGCGTCGTCGTTGAGACGACGCTCTTCTTCAGGGTTTGAAATAAATGCGGTTTCAATCAGTGCCGAGGGAATATCAGGCGCCTTTAGCACGGCGAAACTGGCTTGTTCAACATGGTTTTTGTGCAGCGTATTGACGCCACCCAGTTCGCCAAGCAGGTACTTACCGAGCTTGAGGCTGTCGTTGATGGTTGCGGTTTGCGACAAATCGAGCAAGGTTTTGGCGAGAAAAAGATCTTTGGAGGCAAGATTGACCCCACCAACAAGATCCGCCTCGTTCTCGCGCTGAGCCAGCAGGCGCGCCTGCGTGCTTGTTGCCCCGCGTTCGGACAAAACGAAGACTGATGAGCCACGTGCATCCGGCTTGATCCAGGCATCGGCGTGGATCGACAGGAACAAATCAGACTGCACGCGCCGCGCTTTCTGGACCCGCATTTGCAAGGGCACAAAGAAATCCGAATCGCGGGTCAACACGGCGCGCATGTTCGGCTCAGCATCGATTCGCGCCTTGAGGCGTTTGGCGACCGCCAGCGTGACGTTTTTCTCATAGGAACCGCCCTTGCCGATTGCACCGGGGTCTTCACCGCCATGCCCGGGGTCAAGGGTGACCGTAATCAGACGGTCGACCACCGGCTGAGCGGACTTTTTACTGGTATGAACTTCCGGCGCTTTTTCAATTTGACGCGCCGACTCATTGGGTTTTTTTTCAGCAAGTTCAGATTCAAATTTGTAGGGCTGAACCGCATCCTGACGCCCTTCAAGCAAAGCCATCATCGGGTCGACCGGCGTCAGCGGATACACATCCAGCACCAGGCGGTGGCCGTAGCTGCCGGCTGGCGCTAGTTCAAAGACCTGCGGTGCGACCTTGGCCTTCAGCTCCATGACCAGACGCACGACCCCCGGCTTGAAGCGGCCGGCACGCAGCAGCTTGATGTAAGGATCGTCGGTCGCCACCTTGCGCGCCAGGCTATCGAGCACACTATTGAATTCAACACCCTCGATATCGACCACCAGGCGATCCGGGTTCTCTACCGTGAAATGGGTATATTTGATCAGCGAGTCGTACTCCAGCGTCACCCGCGTGTAATCGGCGGCAGGCCAGATCCGAACGGCCATCACTGAAGTTTGGCGGGTTGCCGCAGCGGCAAGCGGTACAACTGAGAAAATCAGGGAGGCGCCGGCGTAATGGATGATTTTGCGTCTGGCCAGACTTGGGTGAGCGTTTTTAGACATGTCGCCCCCTTCAGTGAATTTGCCACGACTTCGAGGCGACGCCCGAAATTTGCATGATGAAGCTGGAATCGCAAGTCCGGCGATGGAAGGCAGCGTTCAGCCCTGTCCGGCCACTCGACCAGACAGATCGCATGCTCATTAAAGTATTCACTAAAGCCCGCATCGAGAAACTCCTCGTGTGCCTCGAAACGATAAAAATCAAAGTGATATAAGTATAAGCTCGAAACTACGTAAACTTCAACCAAAGAATAGGTCGGACTTTTTACCGGCCCGACATGACCCATCGCGCGAATCACCGAGCGCGCCAGACTGGTTTTACCCGCGCCTAGATCGCCCTCCAGAAAAACCACCGAGCCGGGCACCAACAAAGGTGCCAACAAGCTACCCAGGCGCAGGGTTGCAGCCTCGTCAGGCAATTCGAAAACGGCGGTAACATTGGGGCTATGCACGATCAAAACTCCACTATGGACGCAACAAAACTTAAAGAAAAAATCCGGCTGGCTGCGAAAAGCCTTGGCTTTGCCGCAGTTGGCTTTGCCAGCACCGAAGTCGGCAAGGCCAGCAATGAGTTGCGGCGCTGGCTGGCAGCCGGCCACCATGGCGAGATGAATTATATGGCTCGTCACGTCGAACTGCGCGCCAACCCCGCAGCTTTGCACCCCGGCACGATCAGCGTAATCTCGGTCGCCATCGACTACCTGCAACTGGAACAAGTCCATTCGGCGACGGAGACGGCCGTCATTTCAAAATATGCGCAAGGTCGCGATTACCACAAGGTCGTGCGCAACCGGCTGCAAAAACTGGCCGAGCGGATCAGCAATATCATCGGGCCTTTTGATTACCGGGTTTTTTCTGATTCTGCCCCGGTCATGGAGGTTCATTTCGCCAGCCAGGCCGGCCTCGGTTGGCGTGGGAAACACAGCTTGCTGCTTTCAAAGCAGGGCTCCTGGCGCTTTCTTGGAGAGATTTACTGCGACCTGCCGCTAACGCCCGACACTCCACAGAAGGATCACTGTGGCAGTTGTACCGCCTGCCTTGATGCCTGCCCGACAAAAGCCATCATCGCCCCTTACCAGGTCGATGCGCGACTTTGCATTTCTTACCTGACCATCGAATTGGCCGGCGCGATACCCGAAGTACTGCGGCCTCTGATTGGCAACCGAATTTACGGTTGCGATGACTGCCAAACCTGCTGTCCGTGGAATCGCTTTGCCCAACTCGGCGATTCCGAATTCGCGCCGCGCCACGGATTGGATACAGCTTCTCTGGTTGATCTTTTTGCCTGGACACCCGAAATTTTCAATGAGCGGATGGCCGGCAGTCCAATCCGTCGCATCGGCCATGAACGATGGTTGCGAAATATCGCTGTGGCACTAGGCAATTGCCAGCCGAACAACGCCGTTTCGACAGCTTTGCAGAATCGTCTTGAAAATTCATCACCATTGATAAAAGAGCACATCCAATGGGCAATTGCACAACACCAACGCATACAAACGCCAAAGTCAGCATAGAAATGGGGTTCAAACACCGTGCAAACCTTAGCCAAGCCACTAAATATTGGTTATCCTCGGCACAACATGATTCTACAAACTGACCAACCCACCGCCTCCGACCGCAAGCTAAGCGCCATTCTTGACTGGCTGGCGCTGGCACATGGGCGTCAGGGTTCAGACGACGCGGAACAATTACTCGGAAACCTGCTACAACTGCGCGAAGCTGCGATCCCAACCGGGCAGCGGGTAAAGATCCTTGATCTGGTGTTCCGCGAAATCGAACGTATGGTTTTTGCCGAAATACCGAAACTGCTTGAAGTGAGCCTGCCGGTTACGCGCAAAATACGGCAGCGCGTACGCGTTTTACAGGACTTGTTAGACACGTTGTCGCAGGAGTACTTCAACTCACTAGCCGAGCTTTTTGACCCGCAGGGCACGGGTGCTGCTCGGGCGCCACAGACCACCCTGAGCATCATTGCACGATGTCTTAGCTGGCATATCAGGATCAGTCATTTGGTCGCAGCCCCGGATAGCCTGGGGCTCTGGCAAAAAATGCATTCAGCGTTTGGCTCAGCGCGCCGCCTCGGTGTTCATGAAATGCTCGCCAGTCAAAACATGCCTTCGATTCAAACCGTATATACGTCGCTACTTTTGACCACGATTGCCCAGCCTGCTTCGTTTTCTGCGCGCGAACTCGAGTTTATTGTTGCTATTGTCGAGAAAAACCTGAAACCCGTCGATATCCTGGAAACCCCGCCACCTGACTGCAATGGCCTATTTTGGGTTGATCTCGAACGTGACTTTCCCGCCCATGCGCTTGTACGCCGGCTTCCACCGGGCGATAGCCCGATTTTGTATCTTTCGGGTGATTCTGCCGCTCTGAGAGCCGGTGAGCTTTTGAGTGCCTTGGAAAAAGGCAGCTCTGCTGCCAGCCTTGGTATCCCGGATTTTGCCGAAACACATGCCGGTCATGGGGTACTTCGTCGCCTGAAAAATCTCTGGGGACACCCAACAAAAAGAAAATTTCCTCGGCGCAGACAATCCTATCGCGTCAAACTCTGTTTTGGGCTGGATCAACTGTGGCGGCTGATTCGCGAGCCAGACGCTGACCAAGAAATCAGCGAATGGATGGTGACCAACGAAAGCCCGGACGGTTATTCCTTAATGCATATGTCCGGTGAGATCAGTTGCGCCCGGGTCGGCGATATCGTTGCGGCACAATCAATTGGAGATCGTGCTGAAAAGGATTTGCTTTGGCACGTCTGCATCGTCCGCTGGGCTTTGTCAGAAAACCCGGAACATGTCGAGCTAGGCCTGCAACAACTGGCATCCCATGTCATCGCCGCTGAGTTGGCACGTCCGCTCGAGTTGGACTCAAAACACATCGCCGCACTAATCCTGCCGGAAATGCCACCTTTGCGCCCGCATGCCGGGATTGTGGTGCAAACCGGCACATTACCGATTGATTCACGCAAACTGCTGTTGCTGATCGAAAAGGAGAACCTCGAAATACGTGAGGTTCGTCCAACCCAACTAACCGAGCAAACGATGAGTATCGAGGTATTTAACGTCGAACCGGACGAGATGCCTTAGCGCAGGCTACTGCGCGACCTCGCGCACCACATTGGCAAGATCCTGCGCTGCAGCCAGAACTTCCTGAGCATTTTCACCCTCAACCATCACCCGAAGCAGTGGCTCGGTTCCTGAAGCGCGCAACAAGACCCGCCCACGCCCGGCCATCTTGGCTTCAGTAGCCTGCAAGGCGGCCTGAATGGTTGGATCGTCCTGCCACGGAAAACCTTTAGTCATCGGCACATTTATCAGCTTTTGCGGATAGAGCGTCAGATCTGAGAGCAAATTTTTCAGGCTGCCGCCCGCCTCACGCAAAGCGGCCAATACCTGTAGCGCGGCAATGGTGCCATCGCCCGTCGTATGCCGGTCGAGCGCCAGCAGATGCCCAGAGTTTTCGCCCCCGAACAGCCAACCCTTTTCGTTGAGCATTTCCACGACATAACGATCACCGACGGCTGCACGGGCAAAAGGCACGTTCAGCCTTGCCAAAGCGTGCTCAAGCGCCAGATTGGTCATCAGCGTCCCCGCCACCCCAGCCACCACGCCATGCTTCGCACGGCTACAGACCAATGCATAGAGTAATTGATCGCCATCGTAGAGATTGCCTTCGGCATCGACCATCAGGATCCGGTCAGCATCACCATCGAGAGCCAGCCCAAGGTCTGCACGATGGGTCATTACAGCGCTGGCCAGCGCTTTCGGCGAGGTTGCACCGAATCCGTCGTTGATGTTCAAGCCATTCGGCTGGGCGCCAATCGTCACCACCTCAGCGCCCAACTCGTGAAAGACATTGGGAGCTGTGTGGTAAGCAGCGCCATTCGCGCAATCGACCACAATCTTCAGGCCACGCAGGTCAAGATCGTTGGGGAAGGTGCTCTTGCAGAATTCGATATAACGACCCCGGGCATCGTCAATTCGCTTGGCGCGACCGAGATCGGCGGGAGCAACACATTCCATCGGCAGGTCGATAAGCGCTTCAATTGCCAACTCGACCTCGTCCGGTAGTTTGGTGCCCTGAGCCGAGAAAAATTTGATCCCGTTGTCGTAATAGGGATTGTGCGACGCGGAAATGACTATTCCGGCCTGCAAGCGTAGCGCACGGGTCAGATAGGCAATCGCCGGCGTCGGCAACGGGCCAACCAGGCAGACATCGACTCCGGCTGCCGCGAAACCTGCCTCAAGGGCTGATTCCAGCATATAACCGGAGAGCCTTGTATCCTTGCCGATTAGCACAGATGGCCGCTCCCCCGAGCGCTTTTCGCCTTTTTCGATCAATACCTTGCCGGCCGCATAACCCAAACGCATCACGAAATCCGGTGTTATCGGCGCCAGTCCGACGCGCCCGCGAATGCCATCGGTACCAAAATATTTTCTGCTCACTATTGCTCCTTATTGAAGTACCGCCATCACAGCCAATGCATCCCGAGTTGCCGCAACGTCATGTACTCGTAATATTTTCGCACCTTTTTGGACGGCCAGCACAGCTGCAGCGATGCTGGCCGGCATTCTCTCTCCGGCCGGACGACCAGTGATGCCGCCCAGCATGGATTTTCTCGACACCCCGACCAGCCAGGGCAAGTCTTTGATGTTCATTGCGGTCAACGCCCGAAACAACTCGAAATTCTGTTCTAGCGTCTTGCCAAAACCAAAACCCGGATCAAGAACAATGCGCTCAAGGCGAATCCCTGAGGCCATACAGGCAGTTACCCGTTCAGCCAAAAAGCACTCGACCTCGCTCACCACATCATCGTAATGCGGGGCTTGCTGCATATTCCCCGGTTCGCCCTGCATGTGCATGATACAGAGAGCGCAATCGCTTTCAGCCACTGCCGCCAGCGCCTGGGGATTCTGGAATCCGCTGATATCGTTGATCATCGAAGCCCCCAACTCAAGCGCAACACGCATCACTTCGGGCTTATAAGTGTCGACCGAAACCGGTACCCCCCAAGTTGTGATTTCCCTCAGCACCGGACGCAAACGGCGCAATTCTTCATCAAGCGGCGTCGGTAGTGCGCCGGGCCTTGAAGATTCGGCACCAACATCCAGAATCTGCGCCCCGGCATCGAGTTGCTGGCGCGCGTGCTCAACGGCCAGCCCAAGATCGCTGGCGCAACCATCTCCCGAGAACGAATCGGGGGTCAGATTGATGATGCCCATGATTAAGGGCTGGACAAGCGAGAGCCGGTATTGGCCGCAGGAGAGGATGGACATAATCAAATAAAAAAGCCGGGAGCGCACTCCCGGCTTGCTTGAAAGTTAGAGAAGACTCAGGCTGGAGCCGTCGCGTTCGGCTCGGCGCCCGGCGAATCCGCCGGCGGTACCGCGCGTGCCGTCGATTGGGTCGGCTTGGGCGCACGGGGTGGCTTGCCGTCCATGATGTCGTCGATTTGCTCGGCATCAATGGTTTCCCACTCAAGCAAGGCATGCGTCATCGCCTCGACCTTGTCGCGATTCTCTTCCAGCAGCTGACGCGCCAAGGCGTACTGCTGATCGATGATGCGACGGATTTCCATATCCACTTTCTGCATCGTCGCTTCCGAGACATTCTTGTGCTGGGTGACCGAGCGACCGAGGAAGACTTCACCCTCATTTTCGCCGTAGACCATGACGCCCATGTCGGACATCCCGTAACGCGTCACCATGTCGCGCGCCATGGCAGTGGCGCGCTCAAAGTCGTTCGAAGCGCCGGTTGTCATCTGGTTCATGAACAGTTCTTCGGCAATCCGGCCACCAAAGAGCACGGCAATGCGGCTCATCAAATACTGACGGTCATAGGCATAGCGATCTTCGACAGGCAACTGCATGGTCAAACCGAGGGCACGGCCACGCGGAATGATCGTCACCTTGTGCACCGGATCAGATTTCGGCACCAGCTTGGCAACCACAGCATGACCCGACTCGTGGTAAGCGGTGTTGCGCTTTTCATCCTCGCTCATCACCATGCTGCGGCGCTCGGCGCCCATCATGATCTTGTCCTTGGCCTTCTCGAAGTCGTCCATTTCGACCAGCCGCTTGTTACCACGCGCCGCAAACAGAGCGGCCTCATTGACCAGGTTGGCCAGATCTGCACCCGAGAAACCAGGCGTACCACGGGCAATCACATCGGCCTTGACGTCGGTCGAGATCGGCACCTTGCGCATGTGAACCTTGAGAATCTCTTCACGGCCGCGAATATCCGGCAGGGGTACGACTACCTGGCGGTCGAAGCGACCCGGACGCAGCAAGGCTGGATCGAGGATGTCCGGACGGTTGGTCGCGGCAATAACGATAATGCCGGTATGCCCTTCGAAGCCATCCATCTCGACCAACAACTGATTAAGCGTTTGCTCGCGCTCATCGTTACCGCCGCCAAGGCCGGCCCCACGATGACGACCGACCGCATCAATTTCATCGATAAAAATGATGCAAGGTGATTGTTTCTTTGCGTTTTCAAACATGTCACGAACACGCGCAGCACCAACACCGACGAACATTTCGACGAAGTCGGAACCGGAAATACTGAAGAAAGGCACCTTGGCCTCGCCAGCAATCGCCTTGGCGAGCAGCGTCTTGCCCGTACCAGGGTTGCCGACCATCAAAACGCCCTTCGGAACGCGGCCACCGAGCTTTTGAAATTTGGAGGGATCACGCAGGAAATCAACAATTTCCTGAACCTCTTCCTTAGCCTCATCGCATCCGGCGACGTCGGCGAAGGTGATCACGTTGGTGGACTCATCCATCATCCGTGCCTTCGATTTACCGAAGGAGAAAGCTCCGCCCTTGCCACCGCCCTGCATCTGGCGCATGAAGAAAACCCAGACGCCGATCAACAGCAGCATCGGGAACCAGCTGACGAAAAGATTCATCAGGAATGACTGTTCTTCTTCTGGCTTGGCTTCAATCTTGACACCGCTCTTCAGCAGGTCAGAGACCATCCAGAGATCGGGCGGCGCGTAAGAAGTAATCCGCTTGCCTTCCGTCGTCGTTGCCTTCAGTGTGCGGCCTTCGATGACGACTTTGCTGATGCGCCCCTGATTCACCTCTTCGATGAACTGGGAGTATTCAATCGACCCCTGGGGAGCCTGGCGGGTATTGAACTGGTTGAATACTGTCATCAGCACAAGGCCAATGACCAGCCAGACTGCGAGGTTTTTGAACATATTGTTCAAGCTAGCTCTCCTTCTACGGCGTCGAGCGGAAAAAACGCCATTTTATACACAAATTAACGCAAGGCACGACCGAGCAAGTAAAGCTCGGCGCTACGATCCCGGGAAGCGTCCGGTTTGCGCACTGCGACCGTCTTGAAGGTTTCCCGCATTGCGGCAAGAAACTTCTCGTAATCACTTCCCTGAAACACTTTGACCAGAAAAGAACCATCCGGTTTCAAATGGACCCGTGAAAACTCCAGGCCCAGTTCGGCCAGATACATGACGCGAGCCTGATCAACTAGTGGCACTCCTGACATATTGGGGGCCATATCCGACATTACAAGGCCAACCCGACGCCCGGCGAGCTTTTCTTCGAGCTTTTGCAGCACATCATCCTCGCGAAAATCGCCCTGGATGAAATCGACGTTATGCAGCGGCTCCATCTCAATCAAATCAAGTGCGATGACCAAACCACTTTCACCGACCCTTTTCGAGGCGACCTGCGACCAGCCGCCAGGCGTCGCACCGAGGTCAACCGCAACCTCGCCGCGCTTGAGCAGTTTGTCCTTATCGTCGATTTCCATCAACTTGAAAGCGGCACGCGAACGCCAACCTTCTTTTCGGGCAAGCTGCACATAAGTGTCGTTCACGTGCTCGCGCATCCAAGCTTTGCTGGTTCTGGTTCTTTTCATTCGGGTAAAATGCCGTTTTTGAAAGGTTTAACTACTATGCTGCAATTATCGTCTGCCGAGCGCAGCACACTACGCGCCCGTGCCCACAGTCTTGATCCGGTTGTCTCAATCGCCGAAAACGGTCTGACCGAGAATGTTCTTCGTGAAATCGAGCTTAACCTGAAAGCGCATGAATTGATCAAGATTCGTGTTTATGGTGACAGCCGCGAAGATCGCCTCGCCTACCTGGAAAAAATCTGTACTGACCTTGATGCCGCTGCCGTCCAGCACATCGGCAAACTGCTCATCGTCTATCGCGCCAAGCCGCTTGATGCTGCTGCGGTCAACAGCAAAAAACCGGCAAAAAGCCAGCGCTCGACCAAAGCGCCACGCGTCACCAAACGCGCGATCCAAGGCTGATCAGCGCAGCCCGCGACTACTCCAGACCACCAGCCACAGCCCCAGCAAACTTTGCAGCAGATAGAGAATGCTGGAAACCCCGTGCCAGGTGGAAAAACGGTCACGCAACACACTTTCCATGACTTCGCGCGGCAAAGCATCAGCCTTCAGTTGCGCCATCAAGGGCTGAATGCCGAACTGGCTTGCCGCCGCCATCAGGGCCATCAGCAAGACCAGCCAGAAAACAGCGCTTTTCAGCGCTCTGGCACCCTGTCGGGCAAACAGAAAAATCAGCAGATAAGCCGCTGAACCCAAGCCGATCCAGCCGATTAGCGCAAATAGTTTGCCGGCCACTAACCCGGCCAGTTGCCGGTCACCGAGACTGGCAAAAAGTACCGGCGCGGCAATATAACCAAGCGTCCACAGGCCGCCCACCCACAGGGTGATGGCGGTCAGGTAAAACGCTTCGGATAACTTGCGCATGCCGGCTTATTGGTAGCGGACGTCGATGATCTCGAGCTCACGAATGCCTCCCGGCGCCTGAACTTGAGCAATATCGCCGGCATACTTGCCGATCAGCGCACGGGCCATCGGTGAAGCCAGCGACAGCTTGCCAAGCTTGATATCGGCCTCGTCCTCACCGACGATCTGATAGGTCACTGCCGCCCCGCTATCCTGATCTTCGAGATCGACGGTGGCGCCAAAGACGCAGCGACCATCGGCATCAAGAAGTTTCGGATCGATGATCTGCGCATTCGAGAGCTTGCCTTCGACCTCCTGAATGCGGCCCTCGACAAAACCCTGACGTTCCTTGGCGGCATCGTATTCGGCATTTTCCGAAAGATCGCCATGCGCCCGCGCTTCGGCAATCGCCGCAATCACCGAGGGACGCTCGACAGTTTTCAGGCGATGCAACTCAACGCGCAGTTTTTCGGCACCGATTACGGTCAACGGGACTTTACTCATCATTTATTCCAGCAAAAGCAAAACCGCCGGCAACCTCAGGCTGCCCGGCGGTTTTGGGGTTGTTTTAGTGAAGTTGCGTGTGCAAAGCCTGAATCGGATAAACCACCAACTCGCCGTGATTACGAATCCCCTCGGCGGCGGCTTCGGCGCCCCAGATCGTCGTGTACATCGTCACCCGGGCTTGCAGACCCGAGGTGCGGATGGAACGGGAGTCGTTGATCGCCAAGCGTTTTTCTTCGACGGTATTGATAATCAGCGAAATTTCGTTGTTCTTGATCATATCGACAATATGCGGACGGCCTTCGGTAACCTTGTTGACCGGGCCAACCGGGATCCCGGCGGCGGCAATCGCCTGCGCCGTGCCGCGCGTAGCAACTAGCGTGAAGCCGGCCTCGTACAGGTGGCGGGCAATCTCGACGGCCTTGCTCTTGTCGCTATCCTTAACCGAGAGAAACACTTTGCCGGATGACGGCAGCTTGACGCTGGCCGCCAGTTGCGACTTGACGAAGGCTTCGGCAAAGGTGAAGCCAACGCCCATGACTTCGCCGGTCGACTTCATTTCCGGACCCAAAATGGTGTCGACCCCGGGGAATTTGACGAAGGGGAAAACAGCCTCCTTGACCGAGAAATACGGCGGAATGACTTCCTTGGTGACGCCCTGATCCTTGAGACTGCGCCCGGCCATACAGCGAGCAGCAATCTTCGCCAGTTGCAGACCGGTCGCCTTGGAAACGAAGGGCACCGTGCGCGAAGCACGCGGATTCACTTCGAGCACATAAACAGTGTCATTCTGAATCGCGAACTGGACGTTCATCAGGCCGCAAACATTAAGCGCCTTGGCCATCAACTTGGTCTGGCGGCGCAGTTCGTCCTGAATCGACTGGCTCAATGAATATGGCGGTAGCGAGCAGGCCGAGTCTCCAGAGTGCACGCCAGCTTGTTCGATATGTTCCATGACGCCGCCAATAATCACTTCGTCGCCGTCAGACAGGGCATCGACGTCACATTCGACCGCATCGTTAAGGAAGCGGTCAAGCAGCACCGGCGAATCGTGCGAAACCTTGACGGCTTCGCGCATGTAACGCTCAAGATCCTTCTGTTCATGGACGATTTCCATGGCGCGGCCACCGAGCACGTAAGACGGACGGACGACCAGCGGATAGCCGATTTCCTGCGCCAGACGCAGGGCATCTTCTTCGGTGCGGGCGGTACGATTAGGCGGCTGCTTGAGACCAATTTCGTGCAGCAACTGCTGGAAACGCTCGCGATCTTCGGCAATATCAATCGATTCCGGGCTGGTACCGATAATCGGTACGCCGTTGGCTTCAAGCGCCAGCGCGAGTTTCAACGGGGTTTGGCCACCGTATTGAACGATGACACCAACCGGCTTTTCGATGGCGACGATTTCAAGCACGTCTTCGAGCGTTAGCGGCTCGAAATAAAGGCGATCGGAGGTATCGTAATCGGTGGAAACAGTTTCCGGATTGCAATTAACCATGATGGTTTCGTAACCATCTTCGCGCATCGCCATCGCCGCATGCACGCAGCAATAGTCGAACTCGATGCCTTGACCGATGCGGTTCGGACCGCCACCCAAAACCATGATTTTCTTCTTGTCGGTCGGATTCGCCTCGCACTCGTCCTCGTAGGTTGAGTACATGTAGGCGGTACCAGTGGCGAATTCGCCGGCACAAGTATCGACGCGCTTGTAAACCGGGCGCACACCCAGCGCATGACGACCTTCGCGGACGACAGTTTCAGTCGTTTTGGTCAAATGCGCCAAACGACGGTCAGCAAAGCCCTTGCGCTTCAAATAACGCAGCTCTTCTGCGGTCAACGACGAAAACTCGCGCTTTTCTATTTCCAGTTCCAGATCAACAATCTCCTTGATCTGCACCAGGAACCACGGATCAATCTTGGTCAGCTCGAACACCTTGTCGACCGACATGCCGACACCGAAGGCATCGGCGACGTACCACAGTCGATCCGGCGTCGGCCGTGCGAGTTGTTCGTCGATGGTTTCCGGATCAACCGTTTTCAGGTTGAAGCCGTCCACACCTACCTCCAGACCACGCAAAGCCTTTTGCAGCGACTCCTGGAAGGTTCGGCCGATAGCCATCACTTCGCCAACCGACTTCATCTGCGTCGTCAGCGTGTTGTCAGCCTGCGGGAATTTTTCGAAGGCGAAACGCGGCACCTTGGTAACGACGTAGTCAATCGACGGCTCAAACGAGGCCGGCGTCTTGCCACCAGTAATGTCGTTGGACAACTCATCGAGCGTGTAACCAACCGATAGCTTGGCAGCGATCTTGGCAATCGGGAAACCGGTCGCCTTGGAGGCTAGCGCCGACGAACGCGAAACACGCGGATTCATCTCGATGACAATCATTCGCCCGTCTTTCGGGTTGATCGAGAATTGCACGTTGGAACCACCTGTATCAACGCCGATTTCACGCAGCACGGCGATCGAGGCGTTACGCAGGATCTGGTATTCCTTGTCGGTCAACGTCTGCGCCGGTGCGACGGTGATCGAGTCGCCGGTGTGTACGCCCATCGGGTCGAGGTTTTCAATCGAGCAGATGATGATGCAGTTGTCCGCTCTGTCGCGAACCACTTCCATCTCGTATTCTTTCCAGCCGAGCAGCGATTCTTCGATCAGCAACTCGTTGGTCGGCGAGGCCTCAAGACCGCGCTTGCAGATGGTCTCGAACTCTTCGTGGTTATAGGCAATGCCGCCACCCGAACCACCGAGCGTAAAGGACGGCCGGATGATGGTCGGAAAACCAACCATCGCCTGAACCTGATAAGCCTCTTCCATACTGTGGGCGACCGCTGAACGGGCGGAACCGAGGCCGATCCTGGTCATCGCGTCCTTGAACTTCTGACGGTCTTCAGCCTTGTCGATGGCTTCCTTGGAGGCGCCAATCAGTTCAACGTTGAACTTGGCGAGCACACCTTCGCGGTCGAGATCGAGCGCGCAGTTCAGTGCTGTCTGGCCACCCATGGTCGGCAGCAGCGCGTCCGGACGTTCCTTCTCGATGATCTTGGCAACCACCTGCCAGGTGATCGGCTCGATGTAGGTGACGTCGGCCATTTCCGGGTCGGTCATGATCGTCGCCGGGTTGGAATTCACCAGGATGACCTTGTAACCCTCTTCGCGCAGCGCCTTGCAGGCCTGGGCGCCGGAGTAGTCGAACTCGCAGGCCTGACCAATAATGATCGGGCCGGCGCCAATAATCAAAACACTCTTTATATCTGTACGTTTCGGCATGTTTTTCTCGCTTATTTCGCCGCTTGCAGCGCTGCCACGCCACGCGTCATGGTGTCGATGAAGCGGTCAAACAGGTAGGCCACATCGTGCGGCCCCGGGCTGGCCTCCGGATGACCCTGGAAGGAAAAAGCCGGCACGTCGGTGCGGGCGATCCCCTGCAAGGAACCATCAAAGAGCGAAACGTGGGTAGCCCGCAGATTTTTCGGCAAAGAATCTGCGTCGACCGCAAAACCGTGATTCTGACTGGTGATCAACACCTGACCGGTATCCATATCCTTGACCGGATGGTTCGCACCGTGATGGCCGAACTTCATCTTCAGCGTCTTGGCACCGGAAGCCAGGGCCAGCAACTGATGACCGAGGCAGATGCCGAAGGTCGGGATACCACGATCGAGGAATTCGCGAATCGCTGCAATCGCGTAATCGCACGGCTCCGGATCACCCGGGCCATTAGACAGGAAAACGCCATTCGGCTTCATCGCCAGCACATCGGCCGCTGGCGTTTGAGCCGGCACGACAGTCAGCTTGACGCCTCGCTGGGCAAGCATGCGCAGAATGTTTTTCTTGACGCCGAAGTCGTAGGCAACAACATGAAAGCGCGGTGCTGGACCCTGCTCGTAACCAGTCAGCGTCCATTCAGCTTCTGTCCAGGCATAACCTTCCTTGGCGGAAACCACCTTGGCGAGATCCATGCCATTCAGCCCCGGGAAAGCGCGCGCCATTGCCAAAGCCTTGGCTTCATCGAGGTCGCCAGCCAGAATACAACCAGCCTGCGCACCCTTTTCACGGAGGATACGTGTCAGCTTGCGCGTATCAATACCGGCGATGGCAACGATGCCGTGCTTTTTCAGGTACGACGACAAATCCTCCTGAGAACGCCAGTTCGAAGCGACTAGCGGCAGGTCACGAATCACCAGGCCGGCGGCATAATTGGCGTTTGACTCAAAGTCTTCAGCATTGCAACCGGTGTTGCCGATATGCGGGTAGGTCAGCGTGACGATCTGGCGGCAATAGGAAGGATCGGTGAGGATTTCCTGATAGCCGGACATGGCAGTATTGAAAACCACCTCGCCACTGGTAACGCCGTCAGCGCCGATGGACTGGCCCTTGAACACCGTTCCGTCGGCGAGGGCGAGAATGGCGGGTGAATATGAGGGCAGTAATGACACGACCGGCTCTCCTAGAATTCCTGATTTTTGATGTGCCAAGCGGGAAGACTGGCGCCTTCCCGCTCGTACTTTTTAACCTTAGTATTTTAGCCGAAATAAGGCCTTACAGGCAAACTCAGGGGATCACTCCGGTACTTACAAACTCAGCCAACAGCGGATGGATGGCCTGCATTTGCGACTCCAGCTGCGTTAAATATTGCCGGCAACGCGCCCAGTCTATGCTCTCAACCGAGGTTGCAGCACTCTCCAGTTCAACCGCACCACGCCGGGCAACATCGGCGTGAAACATGCCCAGCAGACTCTTCAAAGTGTGAGCATGCATGCGCAGTTCATGAACATCCGAGGCTTCAACCGAGCGCCGAATACGAGCGATGTACTCGTTCCAATCGGCAAGGAACATCGAGGCCATTTTTGCAAATAGATCTGCATCACCGATTTCTTTCAAAGCTGAACGCAAATCCAGCAAGAGCACTCCGGATCTAGCAGTCTCGCTGACGATCATCTCGAGCTGAGGAGAATCAGCCGCTATCGCACGATCCAGCGCAGCAAAAAGCGCCTCCGGTCGCAAGGGTTTGGAGACATAGTCATTCATCCCCGCCTCAAGACAGCGCTCACGGTCGCTATTCATTACATTGGCGGTCATCGCCACAATATAGACCTGCCGGTAAGTATCAGAAGCGACCCAACTGCGGCGCATTTCGCGGGCACGGATCGCTTCAGTTGCCTCAATGCCGCCGAGCACCGGCATTTGCATGTCCATCAGAATGACGTCGAAGTGCTTATTATCAAACTGCTCCAGCGCCTCGGCACCATCGTTGGCCAGCACTACACGATGCGAGCGCTTTTCGAGCAAGCGCATGGCAAGTTCCTGATTGACCGGGTTGTCTTCGACCAGCAGGATATCCAGTGCACCGGTGACAGTTACCGGCTTGGGTCCCATCTCGAAAGAGTCCAACACAAAACCGGCATCAGCCTCCTGTTTGCGCGGCGTATCCGCCAGCGCCAAAGCGTCGGCAAGATCTTCCGAGCCGACCGGTTTGACCAAATGCGCTGGAACTTCCAGTTGGCGCAGACGTGTCAGATCGTGACGTTGGTTTTCGGTGGTCAGCAACATCAGCAGCTTTTCGCGCCGCCCCGAGTTTTGCCAGTCTTCGGCAAGCGCGAAACCGACCGGCTCGGCCATGCCGGCATCAGCAAAAATATAGTCATAAGGGAAGTCGACCGCGCGTGAGCGCTCGAGAGCCGCTAACGCCTCTTCACCTTCAGCCACCAGCGAGGCCTGGATGCCCTGTCGTTCAAGCAGGCGCACCAAGTTTTGCCCGGCGGCCTGATTATCCTCGATGACCATCGCGCGGCGTCCGGCAAACGGCCGTACAGCGGCCGCAACCGGCGCATCAACCTCACCGCCCAGGCGGGCGGTGAAATAGAAAACCGAGCCCTTGCCTTCGGCACTTTCCAGCCAGATACGGCCATCCATCAGTTGCACCAGTCTGGCCGAAATCGCCAGACCCAAGCCAGTACCGCCAAAACGGCGGGTCGTCGAAACATCCGCCTGTGAAAACGCTTCGAAAATCGCCTGCTGCTTGTCGATTGGCACGCCGATACCAGTGTCGCGCACGGCAAATTTGAGGAAAAGCGAACCATGGCCAGCTTTTTCCAAACCAACTTCAATCACCACACCGCCCTGCTCGGTAAACTTGATCGCGTTACCGAGCAAGTTCATGACCACCTGACGCAACCGGGTTGGATCGCCGATCACGCGTTGCGGCACCTCGGGGCGAACTTCGACGACAAGCTCCAGCCCTTTTTTGTGTGCCCCCACCGCCAGAACACGCGCGGCCTCAAGCACCGTGTCGGAGAGGGAAAAGGTGACAGACTCGAACTGAACCTTGCCCGCCTCAATTTTCGAAAAATCAAGAATGTCATTGACGATGACCAGCAAAGACTCAGCTGATGATTTAACCGTGCGCAAGTAATGTCGCTGTTCGGGATCGAGATCGGTATCGAGTGCTAGCTCCGTCATACCGATAATGCCATTCATCGGCGTGCGAATTTCATGGCTCATATTAGCCAGGAAGGCACCCCGTGCCCGATTGGCTGCCTCTGCCGCTTCCTTGGCCTCGATCAGCGTTGTTTCATCGACTTTAATATTGCTGATATCGCGATGCAGCACCAGCATCCGGGTCGGCTCCCCGCCAGAATCACGTGCCGTCACGACGCCGCGTATCATCAACCAGCGCCACTCGCCGTCACGCGCCTTCATCCGGCAGTCAATCTGAAAATAGCGTTCCTTGCTTTGCGCATGCGCCGCTATTCGTGACTGCATCTCACGCAAATCATCCGGATGCACCAGCTTTTGCCATTGAGCAATGCTGTTATCGAAATCGGCAGTCGCATAGCCGAGCAATGTTTTCCATTGCCGGCCGGAGTCAATCTGACCCCGGCTCAAATTCCAGTCGGAATAGGTATCTCCGGACAAAACACCCTGCCAGTGCTGGATCCCGGCATACGAGCCATAAGTGGCATCGGCGGTTTCCAGCAGGCGTTCGATGCCGGCCACCAGCGCCGGCGAACTGCCACGTGCCGCCTGCAGCAACGCTCTCAGCGACTCCTCGCCTTCACCAGCGAAGGTCTCTTTGAGTTGCCGCAGCAGGAGCTGTGATTTCATCGGCGTCTAGCGCAAGCCCAGGACATCCTGCATATCAAATAAACCATTTTTTCGCCCGTCAATGAAACGCGCGGCGCGCATGCTGCCTTGAGCGTAAGGCATGCGACTGCTGGCTTTGTGCGTCACCTCAACCCGCTCGCCGAGGCCACAAAACATCACGGTATGATCGCCGACAATATCGCCGCCGCGAACCGTGGCAAAACCGATGGTTGATGGATCACGTTCGCCAGTGACACCTTCGCGGCCATAGACCGCACATTCGGCGAGATCACGCTCAAGCGCCTTGGCCACAACTTCGCCCATGCGTAAAGCGGTGCCGGATGGTGCATCAACTTTGAGACGATGATGGGCTTCAACGATTTCAATGTCGTAACCCTGATTCAGAATCCGGGCTGCCGTATCCAGCAGTTTGAAGACCAGATTGACGCCGACCGCCATATTGGGTGCGAAAACAACCGGGATATCGAGCGCAGCAGCCGCAATTCTCGCCTTGCCGTCAGCATCAAAACCCGTCGTACCAATTGCCATGGCAACCCCCGCTTGACGGCAGAGTTCGAGATGTTCAAGAGTCCCTTCGGGGCGGGTAAAGTCGATCAGACAATCGATATCCTTCAAACCTTCGCGCAGATTATCGCTGATCACAACATCACAAGGCATCCCGACCAACTCGCCTGCACTCTTGCCAATTACCGGACTGCCGGGCAGATCAAAAGCCGCGCCCAGCGTCACCCCGTTTTCTTTAAGCGCCGCCTCGATCAGCATGCGCCCCATACGACCACCGGCACCGACAATACCTACACGTGTTCCGGCCATTTCTATAACCCCACCCAACTACGCATCCGACTGAAAAAACCAGGCCCTTCCGGTTCCGGCATCGGCACGCTGCCTTCACCGAGCGAGCCAAGATCAACAACGCGCGTCCGGCTGGAGGGCGCCGTCAAATCAGCAACGGTGGCCACTTCAACATCACCGGCGACACGCTCAAGCAGGTTGTCTTTATCAAAATAAACTGAAAACTTACGCTGCTCGACCGAACCGGTCTGGCCATCGAGGTAGCGATAAACGTAATCCCAGCGCTGCTGATGGAACATATCTGTGATCAGCGGCGTACCAAGAACAAAGCGTACCTGATCCCGGGATTGCCCCGGCTTGAGTTGGGCAACCATTTCCTGAGTCAGCACGTTGCCTTGCTGAACGTCAATTTTGTAGGCATTGAAATAATTGGGGACGGCCGTACAGGCCGCCAAACTGGCGCAGAGAAGGGAAATTAGAAGTGTGCGGTAGCTAAGCATGCGTTAATCCGAAGTTTTTCAAACGTCTTTGAAGCGGTATATCATACTCGAATTCGTAACCGGGCCCGCCCCGACAACCTCCGGAAATCTCCCAATGAGCGACCCGCAAGACCTCAAAAATATGGGGCTCAAGGCCACCGTCCCGCGCTTGAAAATTCTCGAATTGTTCGAAAAAAGTACGCAGCGCCACATGTCGGCGGAAGATGTCTATCGCACCTTAGTCTCGGAGCATATGGATATTGGCCTCGCGACGGTCTATCGCGTACTGACACAGTTCGAGCAGGCGGGTTTGCTGGAGCGTCATTTTTTCGAGTCGGGCAAAGCAGTTTTTGAAATTAACCGTGGCAGCCACCACGATCATTTGGTTTGCGTCGATTGCGGCCGGGTTGAAGAATTTTACGACGCCGAGATAGAGCGCCTGCAAAGCCAGATCGCCCAGGAACGCGGCTTTGCCATCGAAGAGCATGCGCTCTATCTTTACGCCAAATGCACCAAGGCGATTTGCCCGCATCGCGACGAAAAAGCACCGGGCAAGCCCTAAACTTTACCGCCCATGGATTTTTTCTCAGCCCCCCTCGGGCCGTGGCTATCCTCAGCTGGCGCCACCTTTTTACTGATTGCGCTCGCCGAAATCGGCGACAAAAGCCAGCTGGTCTGCATGACACTGGCCGCACGCCACCGGCCGGCGCCGGTCATCCTTGGTGCGATTGCCGCCTTTGCCATTCTCAATTTGCTCGCAGTGGTTTTCGGCGCCGCCCTTGCTGCCTGGCTACCCGAGTGGCTGGTGATTCTCGCCGTCGCCCTGCTCTTTGCTGCATTCGGCATCAGCAGCCTGCGCTATCAGGAAGAAAGCGACGACGAGTCGCTGGAAGAAAAGGCCGGTCATAGCGTTTTCGTCACCACCTTCCTGCTGATTTTCCTCGCTGAGTTTGGTGACAAGACGCAAATCGCCGTGGCCGGCATGGGCAGCACGGTGGCAGCTTCGGCGGTTTGGTCGGGAGCGACACTGGCACTGGCGGGAACCTCAATACTTGGCGTCATCGCCGGACGCAAGCTCCTACACAAATTGCCCTTGCTGTGGATACACCGGATCAGCGGCGCATTTTTCCTGTTGCTGGCGGCGCTCGCCATCGCCCGTCTTATACAGACACTTTGAGAAGAACCGATTTTTAGCCGATTTTAGCCGTTGACCGCAACAGCGCCGGTTTGAGTAACTCACCAGCGTGCTGCAGCGTAATCTCGGTGATTTCAACCCCACCCAGCATGCGGGCGATTTCCTGAACCCGACCGTCATCGTCTAGCGCTTGAATGGCACTCAGCACAACACCGTCGCGCGTGGACTTGCTGACCTGCCACTGCCAATTGGCCTGCGCCGCCACCTGCGGCAAATGCGTGACGCACAAGACCTGACGCTCGCTACCCAGTTCGCGCAGCAAACGACCAACGATTTCAGCGACGCCGCCCCCGATGCCGACATCCACTTCGTCGAAAATCAGGGTTGGCACACTGGCCGAACGCGAGGTGAGCACCTGGATCGCCAAGCTGATGCGCGACAACTCACCACCCGAAGCCACTTTGGCCAAGGGCTTGGCTTCATTACCGGCGAGGCCGCCGATCCTGAATTCAACCTGCTCCAGGCCGTAGACCGCACCATTTTCAATCGGCAGTAGCGCCAGTTCAAAACGACCGGAAGACAAAGCCAGCTGCCGCATGACTTCGCTCACTGCCAGCCCCATTGCCGTTGCGGCAGTTTGACGACCTTTCGATAGCTCGCCAGCTTTTTGCAAATATTCCTTCTTAGCGACGGCAACCCGTGCTTCGAGTGCGACCAGATCTGCCGAATCCTCAAGAACAGCAAGCCGTTGCCGCCAGCCGGCCAGCAGCCCCGGCAACTCTGGCGGTTGAACGCGATATTTGCGGGCATTGGCCATCACCGCATCCATCCGGCGCTCAACTTCAGCCAGACGGGCGGGATCGAGATCAACGCGATCAGCGTAGCGGCGCAAGGTAGAAACCGCTTCCGACAATTCAGCCTGCGCCGAGGCAACCAGACCGGCGACCTCAGCTAAAGCCGGATCGTATTCAGCGAGACCCGCCAAGCGCGTTGCAACGCTGTCAATCTGACGCTCACAGGCGGCATCGCTGTCGGCCAGTACGGCAATCGAAAATTGCGCACCCTCAATCAGGCTGGCGGCATGGCCAAGGCGCCGATGTTCAAGATCCAGTGTCGCCCATTCATCCTCGCAAAAAGCGAGCTGATCCAGCTCGCTGATCTGCCATTCGAGCTGCTCACGCTCACGCAAGAGCGCTTCAGCGCCTTCACTCGCCCCGCGCAATACTTTTTCAGCATCCTGCCATGAACGAAAAGCCACCCCCACCTCGCGCACGACGCCGCTCAAACCGGCATGCGTATCGAGCAGGTTGCGCTGCGCATCAGCACGCAAAAGAGATTGATGGGCGTGCTGGCCGTGAATATCAACCAGCCACTCGCCGACTTCACGCAATTGCTGGACGGTCGCCGGCGAACCATTGATGTAGCCACGCGAGCGACCACTCGCATCAACGACGCGGCGCAACAGCAATTCATCATCACCGTCGAGATCGTTGGCTGCCAGCCACGCGCGCACCGCCGGCAATGCAGCGACGTCAAATGTCGCCGCAATTTCTGCCTTATCGCAACCGGAGCGAACGACGCCGGCATCGGCACGCTCGCCCAGCGCCAGCGCCAGCGCGTCAATCAAGATCGACTTGCCGGCACCGGTTTCTCCGGTCAACGCGCCAAAACCGGCCAAAAACTCAAGCTCCAGGCGGTCGACAATGACAAAATCGCGAATGGTCAGGTGACGCAGCATTACGGGCCTTTGGGACGCTCGCTCCAGTGCAGCTTCTGGCGCAACATGGCGAAGTAGCTGTAACCGGGCGGATGCAGGAAACAAATGGCGTAATCCGAACGGCGCAAGCGGACGCAATCGTCTTTTTCAAGATCAAGGGTCACCTGCCCGTCGAAGTGCACGCGCGGATCATCGGCCTGAACGACACGCAGTTCGATGTTCGCCGTATCGTTAACAATGATCGGCCGGTTGGTCAGCGCATGCGGGCAAAGCGGAACCAGCGCAATACCGGTCTGTGTCGGATGCAAAATCGGGCCGCCGGCAGAGAGCGAATAGGCGGTCGAGCCGGTCGGTGTTGAAACGATCAGGCCATCCGAGCGCAGGTTGTAAATAAATTCGCCATCGATAAAGAGCTCGAATTCGATCATCCGGCCAATCGCGCCCTTATCCACCACCACATCATTAAGCGCCAGATTGGACGCGATTTCCTTGCCGTTGCGAACCACTTCAGCATCAAGCAGCATCCGGCTCTCAACTGCGAAACGTCCGTCGAGCAAATCATCCATACAAGTCAGCATGTCTTCGCGCGCAATATCGGTCATAAAACCGAGTCGACCCTGATTGACGCCAACCAGCGGCACCCGGTAACGGGCGAGACGGCGGGCGGCATTGAGCATCGTGCCATCGCCGCCAAGAACAATTGCCAGATCGGCATGCGCACCAATATCGTTGAAACCGCAAGTCACCCAGCGCGACAGGTCAATCCGACGGCCAATATGCTCTGCCGTCTCGCGCTCAATAAAGACCGAGATGCCGCGCTCATGGAGGTATTCGGCCAGCCGGCTCAGCGATTCGGCGATCTCCGGACTATGGTATTTGCCGACCAGAGCGATGGTCTTGGGCGAGCGGTAGGAGCCAAAACATGAGTTCATGGGCTGAATTCTTGCATAAAAATGGGCGCTCGCGCTGACGCTGCTTTTTTGTACAATGTCTGGCCATGCTAGATGACCGCTCCCGCTCCCTGCTCAAATCGCTAGTCGAACATTACATCGCTGATGGTCAGCCGGTCGGCTCGCGTGCCTTGTCAAAATTTTCCGGACTGGATCTGTCGCCGGCGACGATCCGCAACGTGATGGCCGACCTCGAAGACGCCGGCTTTGTTGCCAGCCCGCACACCTCTGCCGGCCGGGTACCCACCTCACGCGGCTACCGCCTGTTCGTCGACAGCCTGCTGACGGTGCAGCCGCTAGAAGCCCGCCAGCTCGGCGAAATGGAAGAAGCACTGCACGGCCGTCCGGCCAACCAGATTATTGCCAGCGCTTCACATTTACTCTCCGGACTGACTCATTTTGCCGGCGTCGTCATCGCCCCCCGCCGCGCGCCGAGCCGCATCCGGCAAATCGAATTTCTCACCCTGTCTGAAAAACGCATCTTGCTGATTATTGTCACCACCGATGGTGACGTGCAGAACCGCGTGTTGACCACTGAAAAATCTTACACGTCGTCGGAACTGGTCGGTGCTGCCAACTACCTCAATCAGAACTTTGCCGGCATGGATTTCGAGCAGATCCGCCAGCGACTGGCTGTTGAAATCCAGCAGCTGCGCGATGACATCAAGCCACTGATGACTCAAGCGCTTGAGGCTGGCGATGCCGCTCTCTCGGAGAGTGCAGCACCCTACGTCATCTCCGGCGAACGCAATCTGCTTGACGTTGAAGAGCTATCCTCAAACATGAAGCGCTTGCGCGAGTTGTTTGATTTATTCGAGCAACGTTCCAGTCTAATTCGCTTGCTTGATGTCTCTAACCGTGCGGCTGGTGTCAAAATTTTCATTGGCGGCGAGTCTGGCATTGCCACGCTCGACGAGTGCAGCGTCGTCTCCGCGCCTTACGTCGTTGACGGCCAGGTACTCGGCTCGGTTGGCGTCATCGGCCCGACCCGGATGGCTTACGAGCGCGTCATCCCGATTGTCGACATCACCGCCAAGCTCCTTTCCAGCGCCCTTTCCCAGCAGAACTCCTAATGCCCAATTTACTTCCCGAACCGCCGCATCGCCATGGCACACGTGCATCCACCGCTGTTGTCCTAGTCAATCTCGGCACGCCGGAGGCGCCAACTGCACCGGCACTCAGGCGCTACCTGAAACAGTTCCTCTCAGACCCGCGCGTGGTTGAAATTCCCAAGCCAATCTGGTGGCTGATTCTCAACGGCATCATTCTGAATATTCGCCCGAAAAAATCGGCGGCCAAGTACGCCTCGGTGTGGATGCCGGAAGGCTCACCACTACGTGTTCATACCGAGCGCCAAACAAAATTGTTGGCTGGTCATCTCGGCGAGCGCGGCCATCACACAACGGTGACAATGGCCATGCGCTACGGCGCGCCCTCGGTTCCCGACGTACTCGCAAAACTAAAGGCTGAGGGTGCCACGCGCATCTTGATCGTACCGATGTACCCGCAGTATTCCTCCAGCACCACCGCCACCGTGATCGACGAAGCAGCAGCGTGGTTGCTCAAGCTCCGCAACCAGCCGGAAATGCGCTTCATCCGCAACTTCCACGACGACCCGGCTTACATCGCCGCGCTGGAAAAATCGGTGCGCAAGCATTGGCAGGCGAGCGGCCCATTAGGTGCCAAGGACAAATTCGTCATCAGCTTCCACGGCCTGCCCAGGCGCAGCCTTGACCTCGGCGACCCGTATTTTTGCGAATGCCAGAAAACCGGCCGCCTGCTCGCCGAACGTCTGGGCCTGAGTGCCGAGCAATACCGGGTCTGCTTCCAGTCGCGCTTCGGCAAAGCCGAATGGCTACAGCCCTACACCGCGCCAACCCTGGTCAAGCTCGGCCAGGAAGGCACTGAGCGCATCGACATTATTTGTCCCGGCTTCACCGCCGATTGCCTGGAGACACTGGAAGAAATCGCCATGGAAGGCAAGGAGGATTTCATTCATGCCGGTGGCAAGGCCTACCACTACATCCCGGCGCTCAACGAGGATGAAGCATGGATCAAGGCGCTGACCGATCTCGTCGAGCGCCATTTGAGCGGCTGGCCGAGCAAGCTGGCGGATGACCCGCACGCTCTCGAAGCGACGGCACGTAACGCGATTCGTTTGGGCGCTCACTCTTGAAGTTTCGCTAGCCAGCCTCATATCAGCCTTGTCTGATATGAGGAACTCCCATGGCCAATCCAATTCATGTTGTTTGCCCGCACTGCGCTGCCGTCAACCGTCTGGCCGCCGAACGGCTATCCGAAAACCCGATCTGCGGGCAATGCAAGGCGCCACTTTTTTCCGGTGAAGTGCTTGAACTAAACAGCGGCAATTTTGATCGCCAGATCGGACGTAACGATCTGCCAGTCGTCGTCGATTTCTGGGCACCGTGGTGCGGCCCGTGCCGGATGATGGCGCCGAACTACGCACAGGCCGCCAGCGAAATGGAACCGCTGGCACGTTTCGCCAAGCTCAATACCGAAGTCGAGCAACAACTGGCTGGCCGCTTCAATATCCGCAGCATTCCCACCCTGGCCATCTTCAAGGGCGGCCGTGAAATTGCGCGCCAGAGTGGCGCAATGGATCTCGGCAATCTTAAGCGTTGGGTGCAGAGCCAGATTTAGCACGCGACCTTAATTTCTTTCGCGGGGGGCCGTAAAGAAGTTATAGCCTGTTGTACCGAGGAGTTGCCCCCATGAGAATCGCCAGCGCCAGTCTGCAGATGGCTTCATCGCACGCCGCATCGCAACACCGTGAAGCCAAAGAATCCCTGCGCATGTGGGTCGGCCAGCAAAGACCCAATTTTGCAGCCTTGAACCGGGTTCAGCAGCAACCTATCAACGTCTCCGATACTGGCAAGTCTGCTCAATCGGCCGATCAGATCAATAAAGATCTGGAGGATGCGGTCGACAGCGACCCCAAGCTGAAATTAATTCGCCAGATGATGGAACTGCTGACCGGCGAAAAAATAAAGCTTGTCGATCTCCAAGATATTGAAGCAACGGCTAGCACGAACTCAAGTAATCGCACCACCGTCAGCGCCGCCCAGCACTCCGCTGGCTTCAGCATCGAATACGATGCCAGCGAGAGTTATACCGAAACCGAGCACACCACTTTCTCGGCCAGCGGCACGGTGAAAACAGGAGATGGCAAGGAAATCAGCTTCAGCATCGAACTAAGTATGGAACGCAGCTACCATGAGGAAAGCAGCGTCAACCTGCGCCTTGGCGACGCAGCGAAAAAAGTTGATCCACTGGTCCTCAACTTTGCCGGCACGGCAGCGCAACTCTCTGACCAGCGCTTCAGCTTTGACCTGAATGCTGATGGCGAAAAGGAACAGATCAATAGCCTCAAGCGCGGCAGCGGTTTTCTCGCTTTTGATCGGAACAATGATGGAAAGATCAACGACGGGCAAGAACTTTTTGGCCCGGTCAGCGGCAATGGCTTTGCCGAGCTCAGCGCGCTTGATGACGACAGCAACGGCTGGATTGACGAAAACGACGATGCCTACGACAAGCTGCAGATTTGGCAAAGTGGCGATGACGATCAAGGCAATTTGCAATCGCTGAACGAGGCTGGCGTTGGCGCACTAGCCCTGAGTCATATCGGGACACCTTTCTCAATCAAAAATAATGTCAATGAGCTTCTCGGCCAAGTCCGAAGTTCAGGAATCTTTTTGCAACATGCGGGAGAGACTGGCACAATTCAGCATGTTGATTTAACCGTCTGACAAAGACGGCGGCCACTGGAGACACCAAAAGATGCCGCGCCTCGCCGATATGAAGATTTGGGTTCGCCTGACTGCCGCGATCTGGCTAGTTCTAGCCATCATCTGGACCGGGATGATTTTCTGGACAACCAACGCCAATCGGGAAACCGCCGTTCGCCAAGCGCAGGATTTCTCGCAAAGTATTCACGAAATGACTATGGCCGGCCTGACCGGCATGATGATCACCGGCACCGTCGGCCAGCGCGAAGTCTTTCTTGACCAGATCAAACAGCTGGCCATCATCAAGGATCTCCATGTCGCGCGCAGCGATGCAGTCGTCAAACTTTACGGCCCCGACACCAAGAGCAATCGCCAGCTCGACGCCCTCGAACAAGAGGTAATGAAAAGCGGCAAGCCGTACACTTCAACGGAATCCAGCGGCGGCAGTTCTTTTCTACGCGTAATCAATCCGACACTCGCCTCCAAAAATTACCTCGGCAAGGACTGCATCCTTTGCCACCAAGTGCCGGAAGGAACCGTGTTGGGCATTGTCAGCATGAAAGTCTCACTGGACTCTGTCGAATCCGAGGTATCTGCCTTCCGTCTCAAGATTGCCGGTGTCGCGCTGGCGGCAATCCTAGCTCTGCTGGTCATCATTTACCTCCTCACCCACCATTTCGTGACTGCACCGCTGGAAGAGTTGCGCAAAGGTTTGCGCGATATCGCTAGCGGCGAAGGCGACCTGACCCGCCGGCTGCCGGTGAATGGCAATGATGAAGTCGGCCAGTCGGCGGCTGTGTTCAACGAAATGATGGAGAAATTCAACCAACTGGTACGTCAGGTGCGCGACTCTGCCAGCCAGGTTTCTGCAAGGGTAGTTGAGCTATCGGACAGCACCGATCGCGTTGCCCAGAGTTCGCATCAGCAAAACGAAAAATCGAATCAGGCAGCGTCAGCGGTTGAGCAACTGGTCGCCAGCATTTCGTCCATTGCCCAGAGCGCGGAACATGTCCAGCATCAATCACAGGAGAGCCTGGCGCGCGCCAACGAAGGCACCCGCAACCTGAATGTGCTCCTCGCCGAGATGAATGTCGTCGAAAGTGCCGTCAAGGGAATGGCAAGTTCGGTAAACGATTTTGTCCGTAACACCGAAGCCATCACCAACATGACACGTGAAGTGAAGGACATTGCCGAGCAAACCAATCTGCTGGCGCTTAACGCAGCTATTGAGGCAGCCCGGGCCGGAGAACAGGGCCGTGGATTTGCAGTGGTTGCTGACGAAGTCCGTAAGCTGGCCGAAAAGTCTTCACGCTCGGCAAGTGAAATTGACGCCATCACCGCTACCTTGAGTGCGCAATCGGTTTCCGTACGCAAGACCATAGAAGAGGGGCTTGAGCATCTTGAAAGCAGCCAGGCATCAGTGGCGCAGGTTTCGAGCGTGCTGCAGGCAACCAACGGCTCGGTCATGGAAGTGGGACACGGTCTCGATAAAATCGCCGAGGCGACCGATCAGCAGCGCCGCTTCTCGAGCGATGTCGAAGCCAGCATTGAATCGATTGCCGGCATGGCACGTGAAAACACCGGCACCGTTGAGCAGACAGCAACGGCTGCGCATGATCTCAAGACGCTCGCAGAAGGATTGGCTGGCATCGTCGGACGTTTCAAAGTCTGACGGTCAACTGGATTTAAGGTCTAAAAAAACTGCCTCTTTGCGAGGCAGTTTTTACATCGGCGAGAGTTCCAGATCGAGCCCGCCCGGGCGTGACTGACGCTGGTCCGTCACATTCGTTGTTGAACCCGTTCCCGACTCAACCGCAGGCAGACCTTGAGCTGCAGCAATCTGATTCACTTCGCGCAGGCGTTTAATCATCCGCCCGAGCAAGGTATTGCGCATTCGCTCCATCAGTTCTTCGGAAGACAACGACAAGGCAGAAGCATTGATCTCAACGAACAGCACCGGCTCCAGACTAGTCACAGTTGCGTGACGCAAATCGCTGGTCGGATGCAAGTAGGCCACCTCACCGATAATCTCACCCGGCCCAAGTCGGCATAGAACCTTGCCTTCCATCGAAACTTCGACATGGCCGGAAACAACAATCCCGAACATCTTGTTGTGCTCGCCTTCGCGAATGATTGCCACCTTGGGTGCGATATCACGCCAAACCGCAACGCGCAGCACTTCCCACAATTCGATATTCTCGAATTCAGTAAAAAATTCCAGTTTGCGCAGGATTTCAAAATGCTTACTATCAAGCACCGTATCGTCCTCATCCAGAATCTGGAAGCGAACGGTCGAGAGATCCTTGGCGAATTCCGCGCCGTTTTTATAGCGACTGTAGAGATCTTTTTCCAGCGCCTTGCGAATAATCGGGTCGAGCGCCGCCGGCAAATTAGGCTTGAGGGCAGTAATCTTGGGTGCATCGGTATTGATGATGCGATAGATCAGCGTCGCCTGATTGGCCGCACGAAAAGGCAGGCGCCCGGTCAGCAACTGAAAAAGCACGACTCCCATTGAATAAAGGTCGGTCTTTTGATTGAGCTGGTAACCCTTGATCTGCTCCGGCGACATATAGGCAGGCGAGCCGACGCCCATGATGAAGGTGGAGTCGCGATCCATGTCCTTGCTCAGATTGAGCGCCAGGCCGAAATCGGCGATTTTGGGTTCATCATTCTCAGCGACCATGATGTTGGCCGGCTTGATGTCACGGTGAATGATGCCTTGCCGGAAGGCACTATCGAGCGCCATGCAGCACTTGAAGATGATGCCGATGACGCGATGCATCGGCAGCAACTTGTCGATACGAATACATTCCTCGAGCGAAAACCCCTTGATGTATTCCATCGCCAGATAGGCGCGATCTTCTTCAACCACTGCGTCGTAGACACGAACAATATTCGGATGATTCATCCGCTGCGAAACCATGCCTTCGTTCTGGAAGAGCTTACGCATGCGACGCGACATGGCGCTGCCGTCAACGCCAAAATCGATCACTTTGACGGCAACTTCGCGATCAGCCTCAGGGTCGTGACAAAGGTAGACCGTCGCAGTCGCTCCCTTGCCCAACACCTTGATGATCCGATATCGACCGATTGATTCCATGAAAATCCGCTGCCCTTATCTGGCTTTGAATCGTAGCACGCAACAAACCTGCTTCCGGCGAATGCATTGTAAAGAATATTACATCGCCCCTTGAAAAGCAGGCACCAACCCCAAAGTAGAAGACTGATTTTTTGGAGAACCACCGATGTCCAACCCCGAAAACAGCCCCGAAATCCCGCTGAGTAACGAAGCAACCCCCGAACCGGCTGCCAATACCGCCGCCGAAAGCCATACCGACACCCTGCCAAGTGTCGAAGAGCAATTCCGTGCGCTCGAATTGAAGGCTGCTGAACATTACGACGCCTGGCTGCGCGCCAAGGCCGAGGGCGAGAATATTCGCCGTCGCGCTCAGGACGATATTTCCAAGGCGCACAAATTCGCCGTTGAAAAATTTGCCGGCGAACTGCTGGCCGTCAAAGACAGCTTGGAAGCTGCGCTGGCGGTTCAGGAACAAACCGTTGAAAGTTTCAAGTCGGGTGTCGAACTAACACTCAAACAACTGGTTGCCGCCTTCGAGAAAAATGCGCTGATCGAAGTCAATCCGGCTGGCGAAAAATTTGATCCGCACAAGCATCAGGCAATCGGCATGGTTGATTCCGAGCAGGAAGCCAACACCGTCGTCACCGTACTACAAAAGGGCTACCTGATTGCCGAACGCACTTTGCGCCCGGCACTCGTCATGGTGGCCAAGGGCAAATAAAAATAGTCACTTATTGCGGTCGACCGTAATAAACACTTGAAATTTTGGGGCCAAGCCCCCACTTCACGAACATCAGCAATTAACTACAAGGAATAAATCATGGGCAAGATCATTGGTATTGACCTCGGTACCACCAACAGTTGCATCGCCATCATGGAAGGCGGCACACCAAAGGTTATCGAGAACTCCGAGGGCGCACGCACCACGCCGTCCGTTATCGGTTACGCTGAAGATGGTGAAATCCTCGCCGGCGCACCGGCCAAACGTCAGGCCGTAACCAACCCGATGAACACGCTGTATGCCGTCAAGCGTCTGATCGGCCGCCGTTTTGAAGAAAAAGAAGTACAGAAAGACATCTCGCTGATGCCCTACAAGATTGTCAAAGCTGATAATGGCGACGCATGGGTTTCCGTGCGCGACAAGAAAATTGCCCCGCAGCAGGTCTCTGCCGAAGTGCTGCGCAAAATGAAGAAGACCGCCGAAGACTACCTCGGTGAAGAAGTCACCGAAGCCGTCATCACCGTGCCGGCCTACTTCAACGACAGCCAGCGCCAGGCGACCAAGGATGCCGGCCGCATCGCCGGTCTCGAAGTCAAGCGCATCATCAACGAGCCAACCGCTGCTGCCCTCGCCTTTGGTATGGACAAGGCTGCCGGCAAGGACCGCAAGATCGCCGTTTATGACCTCGGCGGCGGCACTTTCGACATCTCCATTATCGAAATCGCCAATGTTGACGGCGAGAAACAATTTGAAGTGCTGGCCACCAATGGCGACACTTTCCTCGGCGGCGAAGACTTCGACCAGCGTTTGATCGACTACATCATCGACGAATTCAAGAAAGAGTCCGGCGTTAATCTGAAGCAAGATGTTCTGGCGCTGCAGCGCCTCAAGGAGGCTGCCGAAAAAGCCAAGATCGAGCTGTCCTCCAGCCAGCAGACCGAAGTCAACCTGCCTTACATCACCGCTGACGCGACCGGCCCGAAACACTTGGCGATCAAAATCACCCGCGCCAAGTTTGAGTCGCTGGTAGACGAGCTGGTAGAGCGCACTGTGGCTCCTTGCATCATGGCGCTCAAGGATGCCGGATGTAAGATCGGCGACATCGACGACGTCATTTTGGTCGGCGGCCAGTCCCGCATGCCCAAGGTGCAGGAAAAGGTCAAGGAAGTCTTCGGCAAAGAGCCGCGCAAGGACGTAAATCCGGACGAAGCGGTTGCGGTTGGCGCAGCGATTCAGGGCGGCGTCCTGCAAGGCGAAGTCAAGGACGTGCTGCTGCTCGACGTGACCCCACTTTCTCTCGGTATTGAAACCCTGGGCGGCATCATGACCAAGCTGATCCAGAAAAACACGACGATTCCGACCAAGGCTTCACAGACATTCTCAACCGCCGACGACAATCAGGGCGCGGTGACCATCCACGTCCTTCAGGGCGAACGCGAAGTTGCCACCGGTAACAAGAGCCTCGGCCAGTTCAACCTCGAAGGCATCCCGCCGGCACCGCGCGGCGCGCCGCAGATCGAAGTCATTTTCGACATCGACGCCAACGGCATCATGCACGTGACCGCCAAGGACAAGGCTACCGGCAAGGAAAACAAGATCACGATCAAGGCCAACTCCGGCTTGAGCGAGGCTGAAATTCAGGCGATGGTCAAGGATGCCGAACTGCACGCGGAAGACGACAAGAAGGTGCACGAACTGGCTGATGCCCGTAACTCGGCCGATGGCATGGTGCACATGGTCAAGAAATCGCTGGTCGAATACGGTGACAAGCTGGATACGGCAGAGAAGGAAACCATCGAAGCCGCGATCAAGGGCGTCGAAGACGTCCTGCGTGACGGCGACAAGGACACCATCGTTGCCAAAACGGAAGTCCTTTCACAAGCAGCGCAGAAGCTTGGTGAAAAGATGTACGCCCAGCAGCAGACTGAAGGTGCTGCGACCGGTGCCGGCGCGCAAGCGGGTGATGGCGGCGAGAAGACCGTTGAAGGTGATGTGGTCGATGCCGAATTCACCGAAGTGAATAAGGACAAGAAGTAAATCCTGCTGCAATAGCCCGGCGCCGAGCCCTCCGGAACCTCCGGAGGAGCTCGGCGCTTTTGTCACATGACGGGTAGAAATAATGTCAAAACGCGACTTTTACGAAATTCTTGGCGTCAATCGTGATGCCAGTGAAGACGAGATCAAGAAAGCCTACCGCAAGTTGGCGATGAAGCATCACCCCGACCGCAATCCGGACAATCCGGCGGCCGAGGAGAAGTTCAAGGAAGCCAAGGAAGCTTACGAAATATTGTCTGATGGGCAGAAACGCGCCGCCTACGACCAATACGGGCATGCCGGCGTCGACCCGCAATCAGGCATGGGCGGCGGTGGCGGCGGCGGTGGTTTCGCCGATGCCTTCGGCGGCATTTTCGACGAAATTTTTGGCGGGCGCGGTGGCGGTGGCGGTGGCCGCTCCAATATTTATCGGGGTGCCGACCTGCGTTACAACCTCGAAATCACCCTCGAACAGGCGGCACACGGCACCGAAACCAAGATTCGCATTCCGACCATGGAAGTCTGCGAACCTTGTCACGGCACCGGCGCCAAAGCCGGCACGCAGCCAAAAACCTGTCCGACCTGTAACGGCTCTGGTCAGGTCCGTCTGCAACAGGGCTTCTTCTCAATTCAGCAAACCTGCCCGAAGTGCCATGGCACCGGCCGCTTCATCGCCGATCCCTGCAAGAGTTGTAGCGGCGCCGGACGGATCAAGCAGCACAAGACATTGGCGGTCAAGATTCCGGCGGGTGTTGATGAGGGAGATCGTATACGTTTGGCCGGTGAAGGTGAGCACGGCGTCAATGGTGGCCCGCCAGGCGATCTGTATGTGCAGATCCACCTCAAGGCACACACTGTTTTTACCCGCGATCACAACGACCTGCATTGTGAAATGCCGATTTCCTTCACCACGGCAGCGCTCGGAGGTGAAATCGAAATCCCGACACTGGATGGTGCGGCGGCAATCAAAATCCCTTCAGAAACCCAGTCCGGACGGGTTTTCCGCCTGCGCGGCAAGGGCATCAAGGGGGTTCGCAGCCACACCCATGGCGACTTGATGTGCCATGTCGTCGTTGAGACGCCAATCAACCTGACAGATCGTCAGAAGGAATTACTCAAGGAACTAGAAGAATCCAGTCGCGACACCGGATCCAAACACAATCCGCGCGCCAAGTCATGGATGGACAAGGTCAAGGAATTTTTCGAAGACTGAGGTTTGATGCACCCCAAGAGTGCTGATGAAGCCTCTGCACAGCAAGACGGCAAGCGAAGCTTGCGCGTCGCTGTAAATTCCTGCGGGGCGCGGTCAACAGCGAAAACGGCCTGATTTTTCAGGCCGTTTTTACGTCAGCTCAGTTCAGGCACGACGCCAGCTAGTGCCTTGCGGGCTATCGTCAAGGACGATACCTTGCGCCTTCAGATCGTCACGGATGCGATCAGCTTCAGCAAAATTTTTAGCCTTTTTGGCGGCAGCACGATCATCAATCAAACCCGCAATCGCCGCCTCATCCAAACCACCGACCACTGCCGCGCCGCGCAAATAAACCTGCGGGTCGCGCTCAAGCAAAGCGATCACGGCAGCCAAAGCTTTCAGCAATCCGGAAAGCTCGGAGCTGCGCTGGCGATTAACCTCACCGGCCAATTCAAACAAAATCGAAATGGCGCCGTGCGAGTCGAAATCCTCGTTCAACGCGGCAGCAAAGCGCGCTGCAAAATCGTTGCTCCAGTCAATTTCAACCACCACCGGCGGCACATCGCGCAGAGCAAAATAGAGACTATCGAGACTGCGCCTGGCATCGTCGAGATGTGCATCGGAGTAATTCAGGGCACTGCGGTAATGGGCACGCAGGATGAAGAAGCGAATCACTTCGGCGTCGAACTGCTTGAGCACTTCACGAATCGTGAAGAAATTACCCAGGGATTTCGACATCTTTTCGTTGTCGACCCTGACAAAACCATTGTGCATCCAGTAATTGACGAAGGTGCACTGATGCGCACCTTCGGACTGGGCAATTTCGTTCTCATGGTGCGGAAACTGCAAATCCTGACCCCCGCCATGAATATCAAAATGTTTGCCGAGCAGTTGCGAACTCATCGCCGAGCACTCGATATGCCAACCCGGCCGGCCCTCACCCCACGGCGACTGCCACGCCGGTTCGCCCGGCTTGGCGTGTTTCCAGAGCACGAAATCGAGCGGATCCTGCTTGGCCGAATCGACTTCAACCCGTTCTCCGGCGCGCAAATCATCAAGCGATTTGCCGGACAGTTTGCCGTAGCCATCAAATTTGCGCACCGCGTAATTCACATCGCCATCGCCAGCCTGATAAGCCAGTCCGCGCTGCTCAAGTTGACCGATCAATTCAAGCATCTCTGGCACAAAATCAGTCGCCCGTGGCTCGTGATCCGGACGCAGCACACCCAGAGCATCTGCATCTTCATGCATGGCAGTGATGAAACGGTTGGTCAATTGCAAAATGGTTTCGTTGTTTTCGGCGGCACGTTTGATGATCTTGTCGTCGATATCCGTGATATTACGCACGTAAGTCACGTCGTAACCGGACGCCTTGAGCCAGCGATAAACCATATCGAACACCACCATCACGCGGGCGTGGCCGAGGTGACAGAAGTCGTATACCGTCATGCCGCAGACATACATGCGAACCTTGTTGGCTTCAATGGGCGTAAACGGCTGTTTTTCCCGCTTCAGGGAGTTATAGATTTTGAGCATATCAGCAGGGAATCATGGGGCAAGATCGCGCCCGGTGCTTTGGAAAGCCCTCGCTTCTTGGTAGAATCGGGGTCTATTTAACTCGGCAAAGTATAACATAGCCATGATCCCGAATTCCCTGCTCCTGCATCGCTTTCCGCTGCTCAAGACCTGCCGCGCCCTGGCTATCGGCCTCGCCATCTGTGTTGCCACTCCTGCCCTTGCCAACAATCTGCCGGAAGTTCAGCGGCTGATCAAACAGGGGCAATACCCGCAAGCACTTGAAAAAGTCGATGCCTACCTCGCCGACAAGCCCAAAGATGCGCAGGGTCGCTTCCTCAAAGGCCTGATCTATACCGAGATGAACAAGCCGGCCGAAGCCATCGCCACCTTCACCAAGCTGACCGAGGACTACCCTGAGCTGCCTGAGCCCTACAACAACCTGGCCGTGCTCTATGCGCAGCAAAAGCAGTACGACAAGGCGCGAACTTCGCTTGAGATGGCAATAAGGACTCATCCTTCTTATGCCATTGCCTATGAAAACCTTGGCGACGTTTATGCCAAGCTGGCCAGCCAAGCCTATGACAAGGCACTGCAACTTGATTCAGCCAACTCGGCAACGCAAAACAAGATGGCACTGATCCGTGACCTGATCTCCACTTCGGGCAAGGGCAACGTCAAGCCAACTGCACCGATCCCCGCTTCGGTGGCTTCAGCTCCGGCCACCATGACCAAAACACCAACCGCTGCAGCACCGAGCGCCAGCGTTGTCACCAGTAGCCCGGGCGCAGCCTCCACTTCACCATCTGCCAAGCCGGCAGCCGACCCCGCAAATGTCGCCAGTGACGACATCTCAAAAACCATCGCTAATTGGGCCAGCGCCTGGTCACGCAAGGACGTAAAGGGTTATCTGGCCCAGTACTCTTCCGATTTCAAGACGCCCAAAGGTATGTCACGCAAGAGCTGGGAAGATGAGCGTGAAACGCGCATCGCCGGCAAGTCAGGCAAGATTTCAGTCAGCTACGATGAGCCGCAGATCAATATTAGCGGTGACCGCGCCACGGCGAAATTCCGCCAGCACTACAAGTCTGCCGGCTTGAGTGGCTCAACAAACAAGACGCTAGTCTTCGTTCGCAGTGGTAATCGCTGGTTGATTCAGGAAGAAAACGCGCGTTGATCACTGCTTCGAAGTTTGTCGCTTTCGTCCTGGCCTTTGCCGGCTGGGCGTTAGTGGGGATTGCTGCTCCCGGAATTACACCAACTGCACCGCCACTCGTTGTCTCTGACTCCGGGCCCGAGCCGCAGCTGGCAAAAATTTTCAAGGAGATCGAATCGAATCGGCTGGACAGCGCCATGCAGATGACCGAGTCCTTACTCAAGCAATACCCCAATTTCCGACTTGGGCACTTGATCAAGGGTGACTTGCTGCTCGCCAGAACCTCGCATATCAAATCTTTTGGCGCCATGAATGGCGCCCCGGTTGACCGTGTCGATGACCTGCGAGCCGAGGCAATTACCCGCCTCAAAGGCTATCGCGAGAAGCCGGAAACCAAGTTCGTTCCACGCTACCTTTTACAAATGCAGCGCGATCAACGCTTCGCCATAGTCGTCGACACCAAGCGCTCGCGCCTTTACCTCTACGAAAATGACCTGAAAAATGGGGGGCGACCGCGCTTTGTGGCTGACTACTACATGACGCAAGGAAAACTTGGGTCTGACAAGCTTTCCGAGGGCGACAAAAAGACCCCAACCGGCGTCTATCACGTTACCGGCAACCTGCCGCGCCAAAAGCTTGCCGACCTCTATGGTACTGGCGCCTTCCCGATCAATTACCCGAACGAATGGGACAAGCGTCAGGGGCGCAAGGGCAGCGGTATCTGGCTGCATGGCACCCCTTCCAATACTTTTTCGCGCCCGCCGCTAGCTTCGGATGGCTGTGTCGTACTCGCCAACCAGGATCTCGATGCGGTTGCCAAAAACCTGCAAGTTGGTCTGACGCCGGTGATTATCAGCAACTCCGTTGAGTGGCTGTCACTCGACGACTGGACCAAAGAGCGCGATGATCTAAACAGGGCGATCGAAGCCTGGCGCGCTGATTGGGAAAGCCGCGATACCGAGCGTTATCTGAAACACTATTCAAAGCGCTTCAAGTCTGCCGACCAGAGTTATGAAGAGTTCGCTGCCCAGAAAAAACAGGTCAATGCCGGCAAGGAATGGATCAAGGTCAAGGCTGAAAACGCCTCGGTATTCCGCAATCCCGGCAAGGAAGAAGTCGTTGTCGTCACTTTCGACCAGGATTACCGGAGCAGCAACCTGAACAATCAGATGAAAAAACGTCAATACTGGCTGCGCGAAAACGGCCAGTGGAAAATCATTTACGAAGGAAGTGCCTGATGTTGAAAAAACTCTCGACCCTGACTGCTGGACTACTCATTTCTGCCTCGCTGTGGGCGATGCCAACCGTTGAATTGGAAACCTCGCAGGGGAAAATCACCGTAGAACTCAATAACGAAAAGGCACCAAAGAGCGTTGCAAACTTCATGCAATATGCCAAAGACGGTTTTTATAACGGCACCGTTTTCCACCGCGTCATCCCTGGCTTTATGATTCAAGGCGGTGGTTTTGATGAAAAAATGAGCCAAAAGCCAACCCGTGGTGAGATTGAAAATGAAGCCAAGAACGGCCTGAAAAACACCCGTGGTACGCTGGCGATGGCGCGCAAGCCTGATCCGCACTCAGCGACAGCCCAGTTCTTCATCAATCACAACGACAACGGCGCCCTTGACTACCCGAGCCGCGATGGCTGGGGCTACGCAGTGTTTGGCAAAGTAACCAAGGGCATGGATGTCGTCGACAAAATTGCTCAGGTACCAGCCGGCAATAACGGTATGCACCAGAACGTCCCGCTCACCCCGGTCATCATCAAGAACGTCAAAATCATTTCTGAAAAATAAGGATTACTCAATGATCAAGCTCACCACGAACCACGGTGTCATCACCCTCGAACTGAACGCTGAAAAGGCACCGAAAACGGTTGCCAACTTCATTTCTTACGTTGAAGCCGGCCATTACGACAACACCATTTTCCACCGCGTCATCAAGAATTTCATGATTCAGGGCGGCGGCATGGAGCCGGGTATGAACCAGAAGGAATGTAAGGCACCCGTTGAAAATGAAGCGGCCAACGGCCTGAAAAACAAGCGCGGCACTGTCGCCATGGCACGCACCAATGATCCGCATTCGGCCACCGCACAGTTCTTCATCAACACCGTCGATAACGACTTTCTTGATCACACCTCACCTTCAGGTCCAGGCTGGGGCTACTGCGTGTTTGGCGAAGTAGTTGAAGGCCTTGATGTGGTCGAAACAATCCGCGCCGTCAAAACCGGCAACAAGGGTTTCCATCAGGACGTGCCGGCTGAAGATGTGATCATCGAAAAAGCTGAAGTAATCTGATGAGGCGTGAAGGGGGATTGGTTATTGGTAAAGCTTCCGGTTTTCACCAATAACCCATTCCTCCTCACCAATTCCTCCCCACCATGATCTTCTTCATCTCCGATCTTCACCTGTCGCCCCGGTCACCCGGGGCGACTCGTTTGTTCCTTCAGTTTCTCGCCGGGCGCGCGCGGCAAGCTGAAGCGCTATACATTCTCGGCGATCTATTTGAAGCCTGGATTGGTGATGATGATATTGATGATCCTTACCATGCCGAAATCATCGCTGCGCTGCATAGCGCCAGCGAAGCGGGACTTCAGATCAGCCTGCAGCACGGCAACCGCGACTTTCTACTGGGCGCCGGGTTTGCCGCTGCAACCGGCATTCGCCTGCTCAGCGACCCCTGCGTACTCTCAACTGCCGAATGGCAGTTCGTGCTCTCGCACGGCGATGCGCTTTGCCTCGACGACACTGCCTACATGGCGTTTCGCAATCAAGTGCGTAATCCTTCCTGGCAGGCAGCCTTGCTCGTCAAGCCGCTTGCCGAGCGCCGCGCCATCGCCGCTCACATGCGTGAAGTCAGCGAATCCAGCCAGCGCGACAAGGACAACCCATACAGTGACCTGCAAACCGCCGCGACCGATGATTTTTTGCGCGAGTACGGCTACGCCACGTTCATTCACGGGCACACCCACCAGCCGGCAAAGCACGACCACATCGTCGACGGCATCCACGTTGAACGCTGGGTGCTCGCCGACTGGCATGAAGAACGTGGCGAATGTCTGGTTTGGGATGGCGAAGCACTAACTCGCGAAGCAATCATCGAAGAAAATCGGCCTTAAAACGGTGTCGACCGCAACCAGTGCTCTCGATATCCTGCGTGACGTCTTCGGCTACCCGGCCTTCCGTGGCGCCCAAGCCGAAATCATTCAGCACATCCAAATTGGTGGCGATGCCCTTGTTTTGATGCCAACTGGCGGCGGCAAAAGCCTCTGCTTCCAGATCCCTGCCCTGCTTCGCCCGGGTTGCGCAGTGGTTGTCTCACCGCTGATTGCACTGATGCAGGATCAGGTCGATGCCCTGACCCAGCTTGGCGTTCGTGCCGCCTGCCTCAACTCCACGCTCGACTGGCGCGAAGCTCAGGCGATTGAACAAAAGCTGTTCAGCGGCGAGCTTGATCTCGTCTATATTGCCCCCGAGCGACTATTGATCGACCGCACACTCTCGATGATCGACGCGCTTTACGAGGCCAATAAACTGGCGCTTTTTGCTATCGATGAAGCGCATTGCGTCTCGCAATGGGGGCATGATTTCCGTCCCGAATATCTGCAATTGTGCGCACTGCACGAACGCTACCCGAAGGTACCGCGCATAGCGCTGACGGCAACCGCCGATACAGCAACCCGCAATGAAATTCTCGCCCGTCTGGGCCTCGGCGCAGCGCGCGTTTTTCTCTCCAGCTTCGACCGCCCGAACATTCGCTATACAGTTGTCGAAAAGGACAATGCCAAAAAGCAACTGCTTGGCTTTCTGGCCAACCGGCGCGGCCACGCCGGCATCGTCTATTGCCTGTCGCGAAAGAAGGTTGAGGAAACCGCTGAATGGCTCTCGGCACAGAATTACCCGGCCTTGCCCTATCACGCTGGCCTGCCCGCTGCGACGCGCGCTGCCAACCAGCGCCGCTTTCTGCGTGAAGAAGGTCTGATCATGTGTGCGACGATCGCCTTCGGCATGGGTATCGACAAGCCTGATGTTCGTTTTGTCGCCCACCTCGATCTACCCAAAAGCATCGAAGCCTACTATCAGGAAACCGGACGAGCTGGCCGTGATGGCGAACCGGCTGAAGCCTGGATGAGTTATGGCATGCAGGACGTTGCCCTGCAGCACGCACGCATTGCCGAATCGGGCGCGGACGAAGGGCAAAAGATTCTCGAATCCCAACGGTTGACCGCACTACTTGCCTACTGCGAAGCGCCGCGCTGCCGGCGTCAGGTGCTGCTCGACTATTTTGGCGAGACACACGCGCCCTGCGGCAACTGCGATGTCTGCCTCGATCCGCCGGAACTCTGGGATGGCACTCTGGCCGCGCAAAAAGCGCTATCAGCTATTTTCCGCACCGGCATGCGTTTTGGTGTTTCTCATCTGACTGACGTTCTGCGCGGCAAAGCCACTGAAAAAATTCAGCAATGGCAACATGACAAACTGCCCACCTTTGGCGTCGGTAACGATCTTGACGAACATGCTTGGAAAAGCGTGTTCCGCCAACTCGCAGCAGCCGGGCTGGTTCATGTCGACATGGCCGAACACGGCGCACTACAACTGACTGACGCGGCGCGCAAAGTGCTCAAAGGTGAGCGTCGGGTTGAATTGCGCCGACCTGTCAAACGCAAGGCTGCGCCTGCTAAAACTAGTGCCGTTTATAGCGATCTATCGACTGAAGACAATGAACTGTTCCAGCTACTCCGCCGCTGGCGCAGCGACACCGCCAAGGAACAGGCGGTGCCTGCCTATGTCATTCTGCATGACAAGACCTTGCGTGAACTGGCTGAGGTTCGCCCGGTCAGTCACGGCCTGCTGGCCAGCATCACCGGTATGGGTAGCGCCAAGATCGAGCATTACGGCGAAGAACTGCTGGCGCTGATACGCGAAGCCGCCTAAGTTATCAATCGCAAGTTGCCATAGGGATTGGCGCAGTGTTAGATTGCTTCTTACAAATTGACAACAGGATTCCCGATGCAAGACGAAGTTGAAGCACTCGAACGGCTCAAGACCATCCTCGAATGGTTAATGGGGCTTCAGGAGAGAAATCCCAGCGCCCTGCAATTTGGGCTTATCCATGTTTGTTTCCACAACGCGGAAATACTTGGCAAAGCCTACGGCGCACCTGATGCCGCAAAAATGCTCAAGGAACTGGCGAGAAAGCTGCGCCTCTCATTCCGGAAAACTGATCTGGTGGCTCGTGACCGTGCGGATTTTTGGGTACTTGTGCCCTATACCTCACCAGAAACCGTCACTGAAAAGATCTCCATCTTGATCAAGTTGGCCTCTGAAGACGGGCTCAAGATAGTTGATCGCGATGTTGCCGTGTTTTCAATGCCTGATCTCGATGCTGTTAATGGAACGGTATTTCAGTCAGCAAGTGATTTTCTTGAACACCTCAAGAAAAATCGCCAGATCGCTCTAAGCTGGGCGCAAACCCCCCCAACGACGCAGCGCGAGATTTAGCGCGACTTGCGCTGCGCCAAAGCTTGCAGATCGGGACTTAGCCCGTCAGTTGCGAGCGCCCGGCGAAAGGCCTCACGGGCTTCGGGAGCATGCCCGTCCGCCTCTAGAGCCAAGCCCAGGCCAACCCAGTTACGCCCCTCTGCCGGTTTAAGGCGCAAGGCATTCCGATAGAACTCTGCAGCCTCCTCCGGCTTTCCCTGACGTTGCGCAATGGCGCCGGCCATTGACTGAAAATCCGCACTCCCTGAGGCCTGAGGCGCTGACTGATCAACGACACGCCGCGCCGCTACAATATCGCCCTTGTCCAGCTCAAGACGCGCCAAGAGCGTCGCCCATTGCACCTGAGCCGGGTGAAGCTGCAAGCCATCGCGAACGACTGCCCGTGCCTGATCCTTGTCCCGTTGCTCAATCAATTGCCGGATCAGCAACTGACGTGCATTAAGATGCGCCGGTTCTGCCATCAGCGCCTGCTGTGACTGGTTCAAACTTTCGCTGGTTCGTCCCTGAGCATAAGCCGCCAAGGCATTTCGATAAAGTTGTTCGGCAAGTTCATGCGCCTCATTTTGCGGCGAGGATTTTGCCACCGAAGCAGTTCTATCTGTTGCTGGACGGACTTCGCCTGGCTTGCGCGCTGCAGCGCCTGGCTTTGCTTTAGCCGCTTTAGCCGAAGCAGTTCGCGGCTTCTCATCCGTTAGCATAAGGCGATCAGGCGTTGACGGATTTTCTGGCGCTGTGGCTGTCGGGATTGGCGCAGAAATGGAAGAACTCTCAGGCACAGTCGATTCTGCCGGTACAGCAGGCACACTTGCAGGTGCATCTACCACGACTGCCAGTGCGGGGACAGACGGCTCAGAAGACGGACGTTGCCAAAAATAGAATCCGGTAACAATGATCGCCAATGAAAGGAAAACCAGCGCTGGCAGCAGGTATCTGGCTGACGACCGACGCTCAGAAACCGCTGCCGGCACCCATTCCGGCAGCTTGCTCTCGGTAGCACCCTCACCCTGGCGCTTCTCGATATCCTGCAACATCTGATTGATCAAACTCATGACCTACCTCACCACCAGATCCATGAGCGCCGCGCGCCCTCGGTATCGCTGGCCGCTGAACGCACGTGCTTGCCACGTACCAGTTGCCCGCCTTCCCCAAAAACAGTTAACAGGCACTTGTTGGCCAGAATATTGATCAAGCGCGGGGTGCCGTGCGAGGCCGTAAACAGTGCACGCACGGCGTCATCATCGAACAACTGCCCGGCAACGAGCCCGGCCATGCGCAAGCGATGGGTCAAATACTGGTGCAATTCATCGCGCTGCATACCGCCCAGCTTGAATGAGAAAGCTATGCGCTGACGCAACTGACGAATCAACGGGTTTGCCAGATGGCTGTCGAGTTCCGGCTGGCCGAACATGACAATTTGCAGCAACTTGCGCTTCTCCGTCTCCAGATTCGAGAGCAGGCGCAATGTTTCCAACGCCTCAATCGGTATCGCCTGTGATTCATCAAGCAGCACGACAACGGTCTTACCCTCTTTGGCAAAATCGAGCAGCGCCTCATTCAAGCGCTTGAGCAAAACATAGGAATCGGTACCCTCGGCCAGCTCCAGACAAAACTCGTCGGCCACTGAGCGCAACAAGGTTTCCGGTGACAATCCCGGATTCGGCAGGTAGGCGGTTACGCAGTTCTCACTCTCAAGAGTGCGCAACAAACGACGGCAGAGCAAAGTCTTGCCGGTACCAACTTCGCCAGTGATTTTGATGAAGCCCTCACCACTTTTCAGCGCAATCAGCAGGGTGTTGAGACCCTCCTGATGGCTGCGGGTGGCGTAAATAAACTCTGTGTCCGGGGTGATGCCAAAGGGTGCCTCGCGCAGCCCGAAATGCTGCAGATAGAGTGGCCCCTGCAAATCCGCGCCGCGTTTTTTACGACGCACAGTGCGCTTGGCTTTTGGCGCCGGCGCTTCTGCGGGGGCTGCAGATAGAGTCTCGTTGGTCATTGGCGACGGAAAATATCAACGGGCTGACTAAAACGCTGCGGATCGTATTCGCGCAGCCGTTCTTCCGTGTCTTCCATATCCTGACGCCAGTCGTTATCTTCCTGAATCAAGGTTGGCTTCAGCAGAATGACCAATTCGCGCTTGTTCATTGCCCGGCCTGTCTGCTTGAAGAAATGCCCAAAAAACGGGACGTCGCCCGCCCCTGGCACTTTATTGACACCATCCACCTGCCCCTCTGACATCAATCCACCAATCGCGACGATCATGCCGTCACGTACCCGAACGATGCTGTCGCTCTCTTTTACCTTGGTTGACGCGTAGGGCAAGGTATAGGTGCCCAACTGGCCAAAATTGATCGTCTTATCCTTTTCCGAGACATCGGTCACCGAGGGGCGAATGTGCAGCGTGATAATGCCGGTATCGTCGATCTGTGGCGTCACATCAAGGGCAATACCGGAGAAGAAAGGTTGCGTATTGATCGTCGGCGGGTTGATCGTCGGCGTGGAGCTACCCGTAGACGTGCTGTAGGACGGTGGCGTTACCGAGGTGATGAAGTAATCGTCACTACCAACCTTGATCACTGCTTTCTGGTTATTCAGGGTGGCAATCCGCGGATTGGACATGACATAAACGGTGCCCTGAGTTTGCAGGAAGTTGATCAGCGCAGCGAAATTACTGGTCTGAAAAGCCAGCCCCAACGCACCGGCAACCGGAAAGCTCTTGAGAACGCCCACGGCGCCAGTCAAGGTGGCTGGATTAATCGTTATGTTCCCATTTGAATCGACGGATGAAGTAGTGAGTGGCTTACCACCCGGAAAAGCAAAATTATCCGTGTTCCCGTTATTTGACCAGCGATGCCCACCGCCTTTATCAAACGCCGCCCAATTAATGCCCGTCCTGAAATCATCATTCAGCTGCACCTCAATAATCTTGGCTTCAATCATTACCTGGCGCTCAATACTGAGCTGCAAGGCCTTCAACAAGCGCTCCACTTCACGCAGCTCGGCAGGCATGGCACGCACCATGACCACACCCGATTGCGCATTGATCATGAAAGTTTTGTTATCGGCACATTTGGGTCGACCCGCTCTTTGCATCAATAACTGACTGGCAATCGTCGCATTACCAGCTTGCCCCGGCGCCGTTGTCACCGCTCTGGGGTCGCCCGCCCCTTCAGTTTCACAGCCGAGCACAACTGTCATCGCCTGCGCCAGATCAAACCAGAAATCCGACAACACGCCGGTAAATACATTGGCGCTTTCCTGCCCGACATTACTACCCACATTTGCCTGCTGCCCGACATTCTGCGTAGAACCCCCTGCACCAGTGACCGGACCGCCACCACCTGATGAAGAAACGCGCGTCGAGGTAGTCCCGCCACGCTTGCTCGCCAGATAACTCACCTGAAAGAGGCGGGTCTGCAAGGTATTCGGAATGATGGTAATGCGCGTTCCCTGCACCCTAAAATCATAGCCATACAAGTCACGCATGGTTTCCAGCACTTCTCTTACCGTGACATCCTTGAGGTTGACCGTAACGCTACCCGCCAGATCGGGCGGCAGTAGCATGCTGTAGCGGGTGCCTGAAACCAGGGCCATGAAAACCTGGCTAGCCTGCGCATTATTTACCGCAAGATCAAAGCGCGGCTCAGCGGTGCGGGGCGAACGGGGCGCCTCAATCTGGAGCGGTGGCAGCAATGCTTCATTAATAGCCGGGGAATTGGCATCAGCCCCCTTGGCCTTATTGTTTGCAACCGCATTTTGAAAACCATCGACCATTTTGCCGTAGGTCTCCCCTTTGGGCACCCATGGTGCGGCACACCCGGCCAGCAAGGCGCTGGCCAGCACCACGCTGAACAACGGATGCACAGAAAATTTATCCGCGTTTTTCATACTCATCCCCTCAGCGCAGCCTTTTGCCAGCTACAGCTTTGACCGGCATCTTCTCAACATCCGGTGACAAAGTCAGTGTTTCACGACCGTCCTGCCCTTTAAGCACGACCTCGCTCTCGTCAATTCGAACCAGCACCCAGTCGCCTATCTTGCCACCCAGGCGCACGGTTTCTCCGTTGATTACCGCCACCGGCTTGGCACCATGCCGACGAATAATCGTGCTCAACGCCGGCTTAAGTGCACCAGCATCTTCAAGTGTTGCGGTCGACTGCCCAAAATCAGTAGAAAACCCTGCCGGCGGCTGCGTCGGATCGCGCATGGTTTGAGCGTGAGCCCAACCAAAGCAAGCTATCGCCCACAGCAGAATCAGAGCTTTAACCATGTTTGATCCAGGCTGTAAGTATAAATTTTCAAGTGTAGTTCGCTTTTCGGATAATCCGCCTTCAACCGCACCTCGCCCCATACCAGGCGTTGCGGCAAGCGCTCAAGCTCGGTCAAATAGGCAGTCAAATCAGCATAATTACCCCGCAAGCGGATTTCGACACCATGCTTCCAGACATCAATACCATCCCGGCGCACTGGCTCAGCCTGCTTATCCTTCTCACCCGGTTTTTTATCGCCGTCGGCTGCCGGTTCCGGGGCATTGGCCAACACCGTTGGCAAGGTACGCAAACTGATCAGGCGCAAGGAAGCATGGCGCGTCAGCAGCCGCTCCAGCAAGGCTGGAATATCTTGTGGTGAAACAAGCAGCTTTTCATGCTCACTCAGCGCACCGCGAATAACCTGCAGCTCCTTGTCTAGCAAAGCCAGCCGCTGACTGTTTTCCTCATTGGGATCACGCATGTCGCGCTGCAAGCTACCCAGTTGCGCCTGCAAAGTTGCCAGCTCGCCTTGCTCAGCGAGCATTTGCTTGCCAACGAGTTTGGCGCGCGCCAGAGGTAAATCAACAAAAAACGAATTACCGATCAACAGCACACCGCCAACCAATGCGGCAGCGACAAGACCACGCTCACGCTGCGTCAATGCATCGTAACGATCCAGCAATGCTTGCCAGCGCTGACGAATCATCGCGCAGCTCCCGTTTCAGGTGTGCTCTTCGGCAAGTCGGTCGTGCGCAATGCAAACTCGATGAACCAGCGTTCCTGCTTCTTTTCAGGTGCTTTTGCAGGGTCGACCGTAACACCCGGTTCAGCTGGCGGTATCCACTCACCACCTTTCATGTCAAGCGCCGAAAAACGCTTGCCCTGAAACACGGTCTCGCTTTCCAGGCGACGTAAATATGGCGGCAACAAGGCCTGGTCAGTCATCCTTCCACGAATCTCCAACTGCCGCCCCCCTTCTGCCACCGTAAAGCCGGACAACCACAAGCCATCGCCGGCTGCCCGTGAAAAGGCTCGCATCATATCGCCGACCACCGGTTGCGCGCCTTCAACTGTCATCCCGCGCAACAAGCCCAGCGCAGCCTGTGCCGAATTCAGTCCTGCCTGAGCTGCCTCGACTTGCGCAGCCAACGCGGGATCCGCCTTACGCAACGACAATACGCGCGTCATTTCAGAGAACGCAGCCCGCGCAGCAAGCAATTGCATATTGATCGATTTTGCCTGCTGGCTACGACTTTCGAGATTCCAGCGGGCAATGCCTGCACCGAGAGATACCAGAAGCGTGGTCAACAAAGCCGCCAGAATCACATTCTTCGATGACAGCCAATCCGTTTGCTTGCGGAAAGCGGCATCGTAAAGATTAATCTGCCGACTCACTCCGCCACCTCGTCTTGACGCAAGGCAGCACCAATCGTCTGCAAAGCCAGGCGCTGCATTTCGGGATCCGCGAGTTCCGGAAACGCCGATAAGTCGATTTTTTGATCAAGTCGCATCGCCTCGAAAGGCAGATAAAGTGCATTCCCGAAATGCTCTTCAAGGCCGCTGCCGGGAGGTAAGGCCGTCACCAGTTTGGATAAGGAAATAGCACTGAATTGACGGTCGACCGTATCCATCGAACGCTGCATTTCGAGCACCACGCGCTCGCAAAGCTGTTCTCTGCGCTCGGCCGTAGCCTGGGCAAATTGATTGCTGCCGATATCAATACGCCGGAAGGCAAACAACTCGCCGCGATAGCTAAAGGTCAACAGCGCTGAAGTCTCGTAAAAAACCAGGAAAGCCAACCCGCGATTCTCATCTTCGAACAACTCGGCGACATTGCGCTGGGCAAGCTCAGGAAGGTCGATCGCCTCCAGTCCAATATCTACCGCCTGAAAGCGCTGAACAATCGATGACACGACCGAGTTCGCCGCCAGTGCGAGAAAGACCTGATTCGGACGACCACCTGAACTGGTATCCGGAATCGGCAACACATCAAATGTTGTTGTTTCCGGTGGCGCATCAGCAATATCCTTCAGCTTCCAGCGCAACGCCTCCTTGACTTCGCTCTCGGGAACGGCCGGCGCTTCAACCTGCGCCAACTGGTATTCCCCGTTAGCGAGCAAGGTCGTACAGCGATAGCGATGCAGATCACGCGCCTTGGCCATTGCAGCAAGACCTTCGCCATTCAGGGTTTCGCTACCCCACTGTTTCAACACGGGCATGCTACCGCTGGTACGCACCACATGGGCGAATTCGACACGATCACCACGCGGGCAAACAGCCTGCCATCCCTGCTCACGTTGTCGCTTGGCGAAAGAAAACATCAACTAAGGCCGATCACAGTACAAAGTGCTTCAATATTATTCGCTAACTACATATTTTACAACGACAATTTGCAGCCATTCGAAATCGTTAAACTAAGGTAGCAAGCCGCCAAATCCTGATCCGGATCGGTCAATCATGCGTCATCGGATCGCTGACGCTTCCACTTTGCGTTCGACATAACCGAAACGATTAGGATTTGTAACGTCGGGGCATGCCCCGCCTGGCGAACAGGCAATGGAAGTGATCTTCGCAATCCGCACGGTGCTTGCATCGTTGGTGACGTTACCTGACACGCAAGACACGCTAACCTGATATTCCGCCACGGTCAGCGCCGAAGTACATGTTCCTGCATTGATCCAATTGAAGACACCCACATCAAGACCAGCCAATGCCGCCTGGCGTGCCTGCGCCCCCATGACATCCTGCGCAGAACCAATGTTTGATGCTGCGACCAAGCGTGCCATGACGCCGACCAGGTAGGCCAAGACAACCATGATAAAAATGGCCGTGATGATCGAAGCGCCACGTTGTCGTTTAGGGCTCATTGGGAACATTCACTTGAACGAGCATGTCCATGCTTTCGTTCGCGTCATTGGTCAGCGTCAGGGATACAGTGACCAAACCCGTGCGACTGGTAATACCCGCACTGTATTTGAGGGCACAAGCAGTAATCATCGACGAAACCGTGGCCGATGTGCCACCAACCGGGGGAGAAGCCTGAGCTGCATTCCATCCGTAACCCTGATAGCGTTTGAGAGTTTTTGCTGCCGTGTCGCAGACGTAGGAGACCGGCGCATCGACAATGTGAAAACGGGAATCCGGAGAAGGCACCAGGAACTGTTTTGATGCGAAGCTGACCACATGCGGCATAGCATCCGTACTAAAAACAGTGTCACTCGCGTTTGCCGATGAAATGGAGGACCGATTACTCCCCGAGTAAGCATCGGCGCCGGATCCGCTGCCCAGATTGGTGATGACCAGCGATTGAGCGGAGGCATACACAGGAACGGGGCCAAGCACCTCAAACGACGTATCGGCGGTATCAAAACGCAGGACATCGCCGCCCCCGCCACTCTTCGACGAAGATCGATAAAGCCCGCCCCCGGCAACGGGGATAAACTCGAGTGCAGTTCCAGTTACTCGAATGCTGTTGGGCAACGCGGCGTGCAGATCACGCTCCAGTCGTCGCGCCAGTAGATCGGCATTTTCGGCCAGGCCGGCACGTTTGATGGTGGCGGCGTAGGCATCCACTGCCGGCCTTATAAACTGCACCCCCAGCCCGGCCAGAGTACCGATGAGCACCAACACCACCACCATTTCCACAAGCGTGAACCCGGTACAGCGATCAGGATGCGTTAGGCGCATAGCGCGTCCTCCATCCTGACAGGGTAAAACTGGTGCTTCCCTTGGCAACGGTAATGTCGATTTTGAGAGCAGGGGCAGTTTTTATGTCGCCCGCCGCCGTGCTCAGATCAAGTGCGTACGGGCTGACGCAAATTTTTGCGGTGAATCCATTGAGCCCCACATCTGCCGTACCCGTCATGTTGGTGATAGTGGCCATAGGGGTTGCACAGAATACGTTGTAATCATTGACATTGTCGTAGGGTCGCACGTTGCCCGACTCCGGCCCTATGCCTTCCGCCACGGAGGCGCACCCTGCGGCGCTGCCTGCCGTCGCAAAATTGGCGTCAGCCGGGTCGCACCATGTAAACCCCGCCAGGCGAACCTCATCCATCAACGCCTCCGCAATCGACTCGGCCTGCTTGGTGATCATCGGGTCAGCGCTGTTTTTGACCAGGCCCACCAAGGGCACAAGCCCGGCGACGACCACCGATATGATGACCATGGCGACGATCATTTCGACCAGGGTGAAACCGGATGAGCGCCTCACTCGATGGCTCCCGTCAGCGCTATGACTTTGACCGATTCCCCACCTGTGGAAATGGTCACATCCACTGACGCCTCACCTTTTGGCGTGAAGGAAAATGCTGCCTGAGTGGACGCCACGGTGACATTATTAGGCGCCATCAACACGCCACTCGAGTCGCCACCGGGAAGCCCGACAACATTCGCCGCATTGCAGGAAGGGTGCGCTCCCGTATCAGGGTCACCAGTATCCATGCTCAGGGAAACCCTATCGCTGGCGACGGTCACACACACATGCCGCCGCGAAGCCACCGCGGTGCGACGTGCGTGCGCCAAAGCACCGCGAACATCTGTCGCATAACCAGCACCGCTGAATCCAGTGATTTCACCCAGTCGCGGAACCGCGAAGGCGGCCAGAATCCCGATAAGGATCATCACCGTGATCAGTTCGACAATGGTAAAACCCTGCTGATGACAGCGGCCAGCCTCCATCCTCAATAACGCTCACGGGAAAAAATGACTTTGTTCGATTTTTTGTAAAGGCCAAAGACCGCTGGCGCGCTAGGGGAGCTGGTATAGCCGCTTGTTCCGCCGGAATTACCCAGAAGCCAAGGCATGCTGCTCAAGTCGATGGTGACTTGAGCCTTACCAATCGTTCCGGATGAATTGAGTTTGAGAGCCCCGGTCCCACCCGAAATAGCCAGCGGGGTGGATGCGGACGGGGCAACTTTGGCGGGGTTCAGTCCCACGAATCCAAGCTGGGTGGCGGTAATCGCTGTTGATGAGTCGAGTGCATTTATCGCAAACGCTGATCCATTCCAGTACAGCATCTGAATCCGCATGGCCAGATCGACGAGTTCAGAGCCATAACCCGGGAAAAGGATCATCTGGCCAAAACGAATTTGGGTGTTGCCAATTTTTTTGTGCGTACAGTTGGTTACCGTACCTCCAGCAACACACGCCACATCGCTCGCCGTCGTAGACGGATTCATGTCCAGCGCTTGCAGGACTGGGCCATCGCTATCAGTCACCTTAACCCCGAGCGCAAGCGCATCGTAGGGGCCGTCAGGACTGACCGGCGAACCGCTTCGTGAAAATGTGGCGTTATTCGCGGTAGAGAGGCTATACGACCCGTTGCTCCAGGCGGCGGTCGAGCCGGCCAGTCGTGCAACCAGGTCGGTGCCGTTATTCGCGTTCTCGGCGGCAACGAACACCACGCCGGGCGCATATGCGCCGGTGTAATTGCTGGTTTTTGCGTCCAAGCCATTGCGTGCTTCGAGGGCATAATTGACGGTAAAAGGCTGACCCATATAAGAAAAAACAGGAGCGACGGACGAACTGACCAGGGTGAAATGATCGGGGATGAAGCGGCCGACATTGCCGCTGGTCGTTCCGGTCACATCGCCCGCGCCCAGATAATCGCCGTCGCCGACGCTAGGGGTGAGCGTGATAATGCCGACATCGCCCCAGCTGAACGTCGTGCCGCTGGCGACGCCACTGGCGAATGTGCCAAAAGCGGTATTGTTGGCGAGGGGCGGGTTGTTAGTCAGGCCCTGGCCCGAGACCAGCACGTTGGTCAGCTTGACGCCTTCCGGACTGGTTTCCTTCCCGTAATTAGGCGTGGCTGCACCGCCCGATGTCGTTGCGGTAACGGTGGCAGAGAAATTCCGCCCGGCCTGAACAAAGGCGGCACCTGCGGCCGATGCGGCGGCCGGGTTGTTCCCGGGCGCGGCTAGTGTTAGCGCACAGGTGGTAGCACCGTGGGTCGTGCATTTTATGTTCGACAGCACGAAGCCTCCCGGCTTAACGACGAAGGCATTGGAACCGCCATTTAATGTCACCGCCGCGCCACCGGTTGGTGTAATCGACTTGCTCGCGTTCACGGTGATCTGCCCAACGTCAGCGTAGTTCAGGGTGATCGGGCTCGATCCGTTGGCATCAAAATTCATGCTGACGGAACTGCCCGACGGCGGAACTGCTGTCGCATTGACAGTGAGCAGACTGCCTGGCTGGCAGGAGGACGGGTTGTTGCAGCTATACCCCATAGTGATTCCAACACCAGCTTGGCTGATGATTGCCGGCGTACAGATCGCAGCGTTGGTACTGGCCGACTTTACAGCGCGCAAGAAAATAGTATTGGTGGCGGTGCCCGCCACCTGTGGCGGAATGGTGAAGGTGTTGCCGGTAGCCGTATTGGAAAAGAGGAAACCGGCACTGCCCGCAGTGAAGGTGCACGACGGGCTACCGAAATTGCATATGGTGGCATTGGTCGCGGCGGGCGAAACCGACGAGCTGGTACCGAATACCACTGTGCCGACCGACGCCACCTGCACGTTCTTGGTGACGCTGCTGGCACCGGCGGCAATAACAAAGCCGGCACCGGTTGCCCCACCGGAGGTGCCGTCCCAATTGACTGTGGGCGCGCCAGTGGCGGTTAACATACCGCTGACACCACCGGCGTACGGGGCCGTGCACGCAGCGTCGGCACAGGCCCGAACCGTCAGCGTACTGGCAGCGCAAGTCAAGCCGGCACCATCGGCGTGAAAGATTTCCAGATGATGCGGGCCATACACCGGGCACACCCTTGCCGAGCCGTCCCAATTCTTACCTGAAGATTCATTGGCATAGATGGATGCGACCTGCGCGTTGGACAGCACAGGTGCGAATATCTTCACTTCATCCAGTGCGCCGCTCAAATTCTTAGCGTTCTGCATGCGTCCCAGGCTGGAGAAAGCCGTTGTCACCAGGCCAGTTTCTGAGTTACGGGTACTTTCCAGCACACCATCGACATAAATCTTGGTCTCGCCGGTTGATTCATTGCGGGTCAGGACAATGTGCCGCCATGTCCCGTCGTTGATGCTGCTGGTGGATTGCGCCCCCAGCGTATTGCCCTTGTTCAAAGCCATCTTTCCGGTGGAGTTGATCCAACCCCAAAAAATGTCGTTACCCCCACCACCCTGCTCGACACCGGTCACACCAGGCGAGGTCCACGAACTGCTGGCTCCAAACTGCGTAGTCTTAACCCAGAAACTCAAGGAGGCTGTGCCGGACAACTGACTACTGAGCCCTGCCACTTCCAAGTAATTGACGCCGTTAAATTCAACGCCACCGCAAAGTTTACCGGAGATGTTGCCGGGAAAAGAGGCGGAGATGGGAAGGTTGTTAGCACTTCTTTTCGCAGTGGCGTTGGTTCCACCGCCGACGCTGTTCTTGACCTCCCCTGCCGCACCGGTGTATAGCACAGATTCATCCAGACGCCAATCAGCCACTGGCACGGGCATTGGCGCTGGCGTACATTTGGCATTGCTCGGCGTACAGATGCCTGATACGGCGGTATTGTTTCCTAAGCTAAGCGTTCCTGCTGTTAGGTTTCCTGTAATAGTTGCATTATTCCCAATATTAATTGAGCCGCTGCCAACAGTTAAGTTTACAGACCCTATAAAACCATTCCCAATCGTCATGCTGCCGAGAGGGGCGCTGATGGTGAAATTGTTGCCGCCATTGTTGATAGTGAAATTGTTGCCTGCACTTAAACTTCCTGTGGCCAGATTAAGCGTCATCGGCGATGTGACATTAATGGTGTCATTGTTTCCAAAAGTGAGGCTACCAGTGCAGTTATAGGTCGTTCCTGATGAAAAGCTGCAATTATTAAAAGGGGAAGTACCGATATTGGCGGGTAGAGTATAGGTAGCTGCATGGGCGTAGCCTGCACAAACGATAGCGATTAGGAATGTAACAAGTACAGCCAGTTGTTTGACCAGAAAAACGTGGACAGGCCACGGTTTATGGGTGCCAGTGCCGTTGGCGTTAGCGTTAGCGGCCACAATGTCAGTCGAGTAGGCGATAATGAGGCGGTGCGGAGCGCCTTTCGGGCTGTCGTGATAGATCAGCCGTGCCGCAGCAGACAGCACCGTCGGCACATAGGAGCCGGTAAAGGTGCTAAGTCTGCGCCTGAACCAGGGCAGACAATAAAAAAAGGCAACGAAAGCCAACAGCAAACGCAATATGCCAGTCCCTTCACCAGCAATTACACGCCCAGTCGATTCCATTGCCTCTCCGCTTTGCTTCGCACGCTCAGTACGAAGCGGAAACCTGTCTCAGTAGCGCCTTAACGAGCGCAGAGAATCGTTGCGGTAGCGGTCTTGGTGCCCTTAGTCACGGTACAACTTGCCGCCTCGACAGTACCTGCACAGGTGCTAATTGCTGGGGCAGGCGTTGCACTCACAGTATAGCCCGTCGGAATTCCGCCCTGCATGAGCGGCGTGAGAGTTGTGTTATCGCAAACAGCGGCATTAAGGGTAATTGCACTAGCGCTACCCACCTTCTTGGCAGCAAAGTTGATCGACGATGCTGAAGCGATTGCACCGGCCACCCCTTGGGCTGCAGCGGTCTCGGCTTCACCACTCAAGTCGAAAAACTTGGGAACAGCCACTGCGGCAAGAATGCCGAGAATAACGATGACAACGATCAGTTCAATCAGGGTAAAACCGGCGTTTGCCTTTTTCATTTTCCGCTCCATTTAGATATTTTCAAACTTAAAACCATTGGTAAGGGGTCAATACCTCAATATCAACCGTATCCCCAGCGCGTCCCGCTTCTGCTGCCTTGATCTGCCAGCGCAACCTCAATCGCTCAGGCTGGCTACCATCAGCCAAAGCGAGGTTGGCTTTCAAAACAGGAATATATACCAACTCGGCTCTATCCTGTTCGTAATACCAACTGCCCGCCGGCAGTTCTCCCGGTGCGCGCATTTCCCCAAGATAACCCCGGGGTGGCGATTCGGCGTAAAGAACCGGGTTGCTGAGTGCCAGCCCGGCCTGTTTTTCTGGCGTCCCTTTGAGAATCAAGTCGGCGATCTTGAATCTCAGCCCGGAACGCAGATTGATGACAGTGCTTTCAACCACCGTCTTTTCTGTCAATTCCTGATAGAAGCGCATGGTGTGCAGCAACCAGGTCGACAGAGCAACAAGAATTAACGTGACGACAATCAGTTCCAGCCTGCTGGCACCCCTGGCGCGATTAGGCAAAATCGTCATGGCGCGCATCATTTATTGAAAGCCGTCTTGCCGAGATCCCAGATCGGCAGAAATATGCCCATGGCCAGAACCAGCACCAGCGCTCCCAGGAAAACAATCAGAATCGGCTCTATCTGCTGGGCGAGCGTCTTGAGCTCGTACTCGACCTCACGCTGATACATTTCGGCGATTTCCTGCATCATTTCGTCCAGCGCACCGGACTCTTCGCCGACGGCGATCATCTGCAAGACGACCGGGGTGAAAATACCACTGGCAATGGCAGCCTTGAGAACGGTCTCGCCCCGCTCTATGGTTTCGCGCATCTTTTCTATTTTTTTTGCGACAAAAACGTTGTCGACCGTAAGCGACACATTGGACAGCGCCTGCGTCAGCGGCACGCCACTCTTGAAGGCAAGCGCGAAGCTTCGCGAGAACCGCGCTAGGGTGGCTTTCTGAACGATTTTTCCGGCAACGGGCAAGCGCAACTTAAGACGGTCCCATGCCAAATGTCCGTCGCGAGTACCAACCCAGGCACGAAAGCCAAAGAATGCCGCTACCACGGCGCCGATGATCAGGTACCAGTAATTCAGCATGAAGTCCGAAAACCCCATCAGGATCCGGGTCATCAAAGGCAATTCGACTTTGAACCCCTTGAAGACCCCGGCAAAGGCTGGAATCACGAAGATATTGACGACCACAATCGCAATGGCCATTGCTGCGATGACGAAGGTCGGATAGCGCAAGGCTGACTTGACCTGTTCGCGCATGAAACGCTCGAAATCAAGGTGCTCATAGAGTCGGATAAAGATGGCGTCAAGCAGGCCGGCCATTTCGCCAACACGCACCATTGCGATGTAGAACGGCGTAAAGACTTTGGGATGGCGCGCCAGCGAAGCAGAAAGCTCGCGCCCGCCCTGCAGGCTTTCACGAACATCCTGGAGTACGGCTTGCATGGCCGGATTGGTCATCGACTCTTGCAAACCAGCCAGCGCGCGCAGAATGGGCACACCAGCTTTCAAAAGCGTATAGAGCTGGCGGGAAAACAGCATGACATCAATCGGCTCAATCTTCTGGGCAAACATGCTCTGAAAGAACTTGCCGGCATCGAAACTCACCGTCGCCCCACCCGCCGCTATACGGATTGGCGTGATCCCTCGCTGGATCAATTGTTCAGCCGCAGCGGAAGGTGTTGCAGCCTCCAGCACCCCTTTGACTTCGGCACCGTCGCCCCCGCGGCCACTGTACGTGAAGGCAGGCATCAGTCGTCAGTCTGGCCGGTGATCCGCATGGCTTCATCGACCGTCGTCCGACCGGCCAGAACCAGGCGCAACGCATCGGCACGCAGGGTATTGCCGACCATCTGCTGACGCGCCGCCTGAACGTAGACGTTGGGATCACCATCGTTGATCGAATCAACAATCTCGTTGGTCATTTCGAGGAATTCATAGACCCCTGTCCGCCCTTGATATCCACCGCCATTACACTGGTTGCAACCGGCGCCGGCATAAACCTCGGGCAAGGCATCCGTCTGACCGAGCGCAACGCGTAACCACGCGTGTTCGGCCGGTGTCGGCACGTGCGGTGCGCGGCAATGTTCGCAGACAACACGGACAAGTCGCTGTGCCATGACCAGTTGCAGACTAAGCGCGACCATATAACGCGGAATGCCCATGTCGAGGAGTCGAACAGCGGTCGACAGCACGTCATTGGTGTGCAAGGTGGAGAGCACGAGGTGACCGGTCATCGCCGCCCGCATGCCGATCTCGGCGGTTGCCTGATCGCGCATTTCGCCGACGAGAATGATGTCCGGGTCTTGCCGCAAGGCGGCGCGCAATACGCGGCCAAACGACAGGTCGATTTTTTCCATCACCTGCACCTGATTGATGCCGGGCAGGCGGTATTCGACCGGGTCTTCGACGGTAATGATCTTCCGCTCGGTCGAATTCAGCTCATTGAGCGCGGCATAGAGCGTGGTGGTCTTGCCGCTACCAGTCGGGCCGGTGACCAGCACGATGCCGGATGGCTTGCTGATCGAGCGCCGCAACACTTCCAGCACTTTGGGCGGCATGTTGATCGAGTCGAGCTTCAGGAGGCCGCCACTCTGGCTCAGGAGACGCATGACGACCGATTCGCCATGTTGCGTCGGCAAGGTCGAAATACGGATATCGACCGAGGCATTGCGTACCTTGACGTTGAAACGTCCGTCCTGCGGCAGGCGCTTCTCCGAAATATCGAGACCGGACATCAGTTTCAGGCGCAAAGCCAGCGCACCGGCCACTTTAATGTCGGCTTCGGTCTGTATGTGCAGCACACCATCGATCCGGAAACGGATTCGCAGCTTTTTCTCTTCCGGTTCGATGTGGATATCGGAAGCCTTAGTCCGCATCGCTTCATCGAACACCGTATGAATCAGCTTGACCACCGGCGCATCGTCGGCATCGGTGGTCAGCCCCATCATGTCGCCAAAATCGACTGCAGTTTCACCGAGTTCGGCTGTCAGCTCTTTGGCAAAGCCAGAAATTTCTTCCGTGCGGCGGTAAACACGATCAACCACCGCGAGTAGTTGTGTTTCGGTAACAACAACAATATCAATTTCGCGCCGGACGATGCGCGTGATGTCATCGTAAACCTGCAGGTCGGTCGGGTCGACCAGACCGACCTTGAGCATGCCGTCTTCTTCAGCGATGACCAGGGCGCGATAACGCCGGGCCTGGGCTTCATTTAGCAGCTTCAGCAGCTCAGGCTGTGGCTTGAAAGACTTGAGATCAACAAAGGGAACTCGCAGCTGGCGCGCCAGTGCCTGGGAAATTCCCTCTTCAGTGACGTAACCACTATCAACAAAAACACGCCCGAGCTTACGTCCGGTCGCCCGTTGCTGTTCAAGCGCGAGTTTGAGTTGTTCTTCTGTCAGCAATCCTTGCTGTATAAGCAGGTCACCAAGACGGATTTTCTGCGGGGGGGCCATCCCAATCTCCAAAAAACCTTAAGAAGACACGTTAACGAATTGAAATTACAGCTGAAGTTCCAACAGTAATTGTTTTTCGTCGCTCCGACAAGCTCTAGCGGTGGCGCTGCCCACTGCGATGCTGTTGCGGTCCACCCGGTTTTTGCGGCGAATTTCTGTTTGGCGCCTTACCTTGGGGCTGTGGCTTGCGTGGGCCGCGCGGAGGTTGAACCGGGCGCGGCGCTGCGGTGGCCGACGGCTCGAACCCTTCAATCACTTCACGTTCCAGGGTGCGCTTGATCAGCTTTTCAATATCCTTGAGGAAAGGACGCTCGTCATGCGAAACCAGCGAAATTGCCTCGCCTTCCATGCCGGCACGACCGGTGCGGCCAATGCGATGCACGTAGTCTTCCGGTACATTCGGCAGCTCGTAGTTGATGACGTAGGGCAGCGAGTCGATATCGATGCCGCGCGCAGCAATATCGGTGGCGACCAGCGCAACCAGTTTGCCTTCCTTGAAATCAGTCAGTGCGCGAGTGCGGGCACCTTGCGATTTATTACCGTGAATCGCGGCGGACTTGATGCCGGACTTTTCCAGCGTCTTGGACAAGGCATCGGCACCGTGCTTTGTGCGCGCAAAGACCAGCACCTGATGCCATCCGCGCGTGGCGAACAAGTGGCAAAGCAGGTCTTTTTTCTGCTCACGATTGGTTTCAATCACGCGCTGGGTGACCGTTTCAGCCGCCGTATTGCGCGCCGCAACATCGACCGAAACGGGATTGTGCAGCAGGCCGCTGGCCAGTTCGCGAATATCCGGTGAGAAGGTAGCGGAGAACATCAGGTTCTGGCGCTGCTTCGGCAACAGGGCGATCACCTTGCGAATGTCGCGAATGAAGCCCATGTCGAGCATGCGGTCAGCTTCATCGAGGACAAAAATTTCGATGGCGGACAGGTCGACCGTGCGTTGCTGGATGTGATCAAGCAGGCGACCCGGCGTGGCAACCACGATATCGACGCCACGGCGAAGGTTGGCAATCTGCGGATTGATGCCAACGCCGCCGAAAACGGCGAGCGAAGCAATCGGCAAATGCTTGCCGTAGGTACGCACACTTTCCTCAACCTGAATCGCCAGTTCACGGGTCGGCACAAGAACCAACACGCGTGGCTTCTTGGTCACACGCGCCAGGTGGCTGTGCGAACCAGAGGCCAAGCGGTGCAGGATGGGCAGCGTAAAACCAGCCGTCTTGCCGGTGCCAGTTTGGGCTGAGGCCATTAGGTCACGGCCGGTCATAACGGCGGGGATTGCCTTTTGTTGAATCGGGGTCGGCGTGGTGTAGCCCTGCTCGCTGACTGCGCGCAGGATATCGGCCTGAAGGCCGAGTTCGGTAAATTGCATGGGAACTCCGTGCGGCTCACCCGACGCCAAGGTCGGGCACCGCTTGTAAATCAGATGAGAGCCAGACCCCGTTCGAGGTCGGCTTGAAGATCCACCACCGCTTCAAGGCCGACTGCAATGCGCAGCAGCCCTTCACTGATGCCAGCTGCTGCCCGGGCTTCCGGGGTAATGCGGCCATGCGTCGTAGAAGCGGGATGGGTGATGGTGGTTTTGGTATCGCCAAGGTTGGCGGTAATAGACAAAAGTTGGCAGTTATCCACCACCTGCCAGGCCTGTTCGCGGGCGCCCATGACCTCAAAAGCGACAATGGCACCGCCGCTTTTTTGTTGGCGTTGGGCCAGTTCGTATTGTGGGTGTGATGGCAAGCCAGGATAAAAGACACGCGCCACTTTGGGGTGCGCTTCCAGCCAGGCGGCCAGTTGCGCTGCGTTGGCCGATTGCGCCTCAACCCGTAACTTGAGTGTTTCCAGACCTTTCAACAGAACCCACGCGTTGAAGGCAGAAAGTGTCGGCCCAGCTGTGCGCAGGTACTTAAACACTTCCTCGGTCAGCTTCTTCGGCCCACACACCGCACCGCCGAGAACCCGACCCTGACCATCGAGAAACTTGGTAGCCGAATGAACCACCAGATCAGCCCCCAGTTCAAGCGGGCGTTGCAGGATAGGCGTGCAGAAACAGTTATCCACCGCGACCAGAATGCCCTTGGCGTGGGCGATTACGGTCAACGCTGAAATATCGGCAATTTCTGTCAGCGGGTTGGAGGGCGTTTCGAGGAAAAACAGCTTGGTTTCCGGACGAATCGCTGCTGCCCAAGCCGCCGGGTCGGCTTGCGGCACGAAAGTCGTCGTGATGCCCGTGCGCGCCAAAATGTTCGAAAACAATTGAACCGTGGCACCAAACAAGCCGTTGGAAGCGACGATGTGATCGCCATTTTTCAGGTGCGCCAACACCGTCGCCATGATCGCCGACATGCCACTGGCCGTGGCAACACAATCTTCGGCACCTTCGAGGGCAGCGAGACGCTCCTCAAACATGGTGACGGTCGGGTTGGAGAAACGGGCATATACATTGCCCTCCTCCTCCCCGGAAAAGCGCTTGGCAGCCTGCCCAGCACTCTTGAAAACGAAGCTAGAGGTCAGATAGAGCGCTTCCGAATGTTCACCAAACTGGCTACGCTCCTGACCGGCGCGAACCGCCAGAGTTTCTGGGCGATAGTCACGCGCCGCCAAGTCAAACCGACTCATCGTTCCTGCGCCTCGGTCGCCAGTTGCAGTACCAGTTGCTGCGAGGCACGGCCGTCATCGTCATCATCGTTTGCCTTGGATTTGGCGCCTCGATTACCCTCGACGGCATCAAGGTAGTAGTCATCAATATCGCCGGTGATGTAGCAGCCGTCGAAGCACGAGGCATCGAATTCAGTTAGATCGCCACGGATCGAGCTGATTGACTTCTTCAGCGCATCGAGATCCTGATAAACCAGTGCGTCGGCACCAATTTCGGCGGCAATCCCGGCATCGTCACGTCCGGTGGCGATCAGTTCGGAACGGGTTGGCATGTCGATGCCGTATACATTGGGGAAGCGCACCGGCGGTGCTGCTGAAGCAAAGTACACTTTGACGGCACCGGCAGCCCTCGCCATTTCGACGATTTCACGACTGGTCGTTCCACGGACGATGGAGTCATCAACCAGCAAAACACGTTTGCCCTTGAATTCCTGGCCGACCGTATTGAGCTTTTGGCGCACCGATTTTTTGCGCATCGCCTGACCAGGCATGATGAAGGTGCGGCCAACATAGCGATTCTTGACGAACCCCTCGCGGAAGGGAATCCCCAGCACTTGCGCCAATTGCATGGCGGCCGGCCGGCTCGAATCGGGAATCGGGATAACGACATCGATATCTTCAATCGGGATGTACTTTTTAACCTTCTCGGAAAGCAATTCGCCCATCGCCAGACGCGCTTCATAAACAGAAACGCCGTCAATCACCGAATCCGGACGCGCGAGGTAGACATACTCGAAGATACAAGGCGAGTAGGTCGGCTGCTGCGCACATTGCAAGGTATGCAGATTTTGCTCAAGGTCGATAAAAACCGCTTCGCCCGGCTCGATATCGCGAATGATCTCGAAACCCAGGGTATCAAGCGCCACCGACTCGGAAGCAACGAGATACTCAGTGCCTTCCGGTGTCTCATTCTTGCCATAGACCAGCGGACGAATCCCAAAAGGATCGCGAAAAGCCAGTAGACCGTAACCGGCGATCAGAGCAACCACCGCATAGGCACCACGGCAACGGCGATGGACGCCAGCCACCGCCTGAAAAATACTCTCAACGTCCAGTTCATAACCGTGCGAAGAGGATTGCAGCTCATGCGCGAGGACATTTAGCAGCACTTCGGAATCCGAATTGGTGTTGATGTGGCGGCGATCAAGGCGGAACATTTCCCCTTTGAGTTGCTCGGCGTTGGTCAGGTTGCCGTTGTGCCCCAGAACAATGCCAAAAGGCGAATTCACGTAAAAGGGCTGCGACTCTGCAAAGCTGTAGGCCGAACCCGCTGTCGGGTAGCGCACGTGGCCGATCCCCCAGTTACCCGGCAGCGCGCGCATGTTGCGCGTGCGAAAAACGTCACGCACGAGGCCCGGCCCCTTGTGCAGATGGAAGGTATTTCCCTCTGCCGTGGCAATGCCTGCCGCATCCTGGCCGCGATGCTGAAGCACCATCAGGCCATCGTAAAGCAACTGATTAACCGGCGACGTCGCCATCACACCGAGAATCCCGCACATAGTAGTTCCCTGCCTAACTAAAACGAATTCGTTTGGCCAGATCTTCCGGCAACCAGGGTTTGGTTGCCATCACGGCCGTTTCAAGAGGCGCCGCCAAGACGGCACCTTTCCACCAAATCTGCTGCGGCGCGCCAGTCATCCCACCCAGAGCAACCAGTACAAGTATCATCAACAGCCCGCGCACCAAACCGAATATTGCCCCCAGCAGCCGGTCCGAGAGCGACAAGCCGAGTGCCTTGACCATGCTGCGCACCGCCATGCCAATCAATGCCATCGCCAGCAAAATACCGATAAAAACTGTCGCGCAGCCCGCTAGCGTTCGCATCGTCGGGTCAGCAAGACCTGTGTAAATCACCTGCCCGGCTGCCTTGCCGTACTCAATGCCGGCAAAAATCCCGATTCCCCAAGCCGCCAGTGCTACCACCTCAGTCACCACGCCGCGCCACAAGCCGAGCAACAAGGAGACAACGACAATACCAATCACCACATAATCAAAAGCCGTCATTACTTCGCAGCTACCACACCTGAAACCCCAATCGTTTTCATCTTCGCCAGCGCTTTTTCAGCCGCATCCTGGGAGGCGAAAGGCCCCGCCCGAACACGCGTTTTCTTCCCTTGCGGCGTGTCAAGCGGCTCGCTAAAGGTCTTGATTCCCTGCTGGCTTAGCTTCTCTTTCAGATTTTTGACGTTAGCTTCGTTTGAAAAAGCACCAATCAGCACCAGATACTCACCCGACTTGGCCGGCTGCGCGTCGCCCTTTCCAGCCAGAATTGCGGCAGCACGTTGAGACTCAGTGTCCTTGGGTACCGCCTTTTCAAAGGGCTTTTCAACTTTCACGGATTTATCAACCGGCTTGGCCAAGGGCTTTTCCGGTACTTTTTCCGCTTGTTTTTCTTCAGACCTCTCAGTCGGCACGACAACCGCGGATGGAACAAGCGCCGCTAATGGCGCCGTGATGGGTGGCTTTTCAACCGGTAGCGCTGAAAATTTGGGAGCGAATGGCTTTTCGTCCTGCCCGGGAATGCGTATTTCGACGTCCTGAGCCACTTGCCGCGGCTGATGATCCATGACCATCGGCAGAACGACAGCAACTACTGAAACGAAGGCAACAGCACCAACCAACCGGCGTCTGGCGCGTTTCTTGACAAGCAACTGAGCGTCTGTATCTTCCATATGCTAAAGCTTTTTCCGTAGCACTTCGAGCGCCCCAGCTACCGTGTGGAACGATCCAAAGACCAAGATTCTATCACCTTCCTTAGCACGCCCTTGGGCTGCTGCCGTCGCCTCCTGTGGGGAGTCATGAGTAAAAACATCCCCGCCCAGTTCGGCTGCACCGATGATCTCAATCAGTTTTCCGGCTGGCGTGCCACGTGGCCCGGTCAAAGTCGCCGCATGCCAGTAATCGATTTTTCCTTTGAGCGGCAGCAAAGCGCCGGCAATATCTTTATCGTTGAGCATGCCGATGACCGCATATGTACGGTCAAAAAAACCCATGCTTGAGAGGTTATCGGCCAATACCTTGACAGCCTGCGGATTGTGCCCGACATCCAGCACGATTGCCGGCTTGCCTGGCAAGACCTGGAAACGCCCCGGTAATTCGGTTTCGATCAGCCCCGGACGTATCGCCTGCATAGTCACCGGCAGTTTGTCCGTTAGCGCCTCAAGGGCAGCCATGGCAACACTGGCATTGGAGAGCTGCGTCGGGCCACGCAACCCTGGGTAGGCGAGCGTCCGTTTGAGTACTTTTTCAGCGCTGCGACACCACCACCGCCATTGCAAACGATTTTCGCTACTTTCAGCCGCCGGGCGTTCAAATCCAAAATCCCGGCCAATCAAGCGCAAGCCGGCGCCGATTGCGGCGGCGTGATCAAGCAGGCTTTGTGGCGGGTTTGGATCAGCGCAAAAGGCAGCCTTTCCAGCACGATAAATACCGGCTTTTTCAAAGCCGATGCTTTCGCGATCCTTGCCCAACCATTCGGTATGATCTATTGCCACGGTGGTGACGATGGAAATATCCGGTTCGTAGGCGTTGACCGCATCAAGCCGCCCGCCTAGCCCGACCTCAAGAATAGCGGCTTCGACGCCGGCTTCGGCAAATACTTCCCAAGCGGCTAGCGTGCCAAATTCAAAGTAAGTCAGCGCGACATCGCCCGCTGCCTGTCGTGCCGCCTCAACCCGGGCGAAGGCAGCGCAGAGTTGGGCATCACTCGCCGGCCGGCGATTCAGGCGAACCCGCTCGTTATAGTCGATCAAATGCGGCGAGGTGTAGCAGCCAACTTTGTAGCCGGCGCGATCAATGATGTTTTCCAGATAGGCACAGGTCGAGCCTTTGCCATTGGTGCCACCAACAATGATCACCGGGCAATGCTGTTTCTGTCCCAGCGCTTCCTTGACCTGCGCTACGCGCTCCAGACCCAAGACTATCCCGGCCTGGCCCCTGGGGTGCAAACCCTCGAGATGGGCCAGCCATTCAGCAATGGCCTTCAAGCGGCAGCCGGTAATTTCATCAGCAGTGCGAGTTGCTGGGCGACCTTGTCGCGCAACTCACGGCGGTCAACAATCATGTCCACGGCGCCTTTTTCAAGCAGGAACTCGGAGCGCTGGAAGCCGACCGGCAAAACTTCGCGCACCGTCTGCTCGATCACGCGCGGGCCGGCAAAGCCGATCAGGGCTTTTGGCTCAGCGATGACCAGATCACCGACAAAAGCAAATGAGGCAGATACACCACCCATGGTCGGATCGGTCAGGATCGAGATGAAGGGCTGACCGATTTCGGATAACTTGGTCAGCGCTGCCGTCGTCTTGGCCATCTGCATCAGCGAGAAAAGCCCCTCCTGCATACGCGCCCCGCCGGAGGCCGTAATGCAAATGAATGGGATTTTTTGCTCGACTGCAGTCTGGACGCCGCGCACAAAACGCTCACCCAATACCGAGCCCATTGAGCCACCCATAAAACCAAACTCAAATGCCGCAGCAACTACCGGTATTGATTTGATTGCTCCTTGCAGGCAGACCAGCGAATCGCTCTCGCCAGTTGCCTCGGCGGCTTCCTTCAAACGGGTCGGATAGGATTTATTGTCCTTGAACTTCAAGGTATCGAGCGCAACGACTTCGGCTCCAATCTCGAAGCGAACCCCGGGATCAAGCAACAATTCGAGACGTTGACGCGAGCCCAAACGGTTGTGGTGGCCGCACTTCGGGCAAACCTGCATATTGTTGTCGAGATCGGTTGCATAGAGCACCGCTTCGCAAGCAGGACATTTACTCCACAAGCCCTCAGGCAGGCCGGCGCGACGCGGGGCGCCCTGCTCACGTTTGATTTTCGGGGGAAGTGTTTTGGCTAACCAACTCATTTTCGTACCTCATCAACACCACGACGAATATCCGCCACCAGCGCCTTGACATTGGCGCAAGCGACTTCTGCCGTTGATTTTTCAATTTCTTCAATAATCCGGCTACCGACCACCACCGCATCAGCAATGCCGGCGATTTTGGCGGCCGTTGCTGCATCGCGGATCCCGAAGCCGACACCCACCGGCAAACCGGTCTTTTCACGAATCAAAGGCAGACGCTCGGCAACCGCCTCGATATTCAAGGCACCCGAGCCCGTCACCCCGGCCAGCGAGACGTAATAGACATAACCGCTGGCCACTTCAGCAACCTGGGCAATGCGTGCTGCGGTCGACGTCGGTGCGAGCAGAAAAATGGGATCGATGCCCTGCGCCTTCATCGCAACACCAAAGGCCGCAGCTTCTTCCGGCGGATAATCGACGATCAGCACCCCGTCAACTCCGGAATTGGCTGCCACCGCTGCGAATTTTTCCAGACCCATGGCCTCGATCGGATTGGCGTAGCCCATCAGCACGATAGGCGTCGCGGCGTTGCTTGCACGGAAGGCAACGACCAGCTCCAGAACCTTGCGCAGCGTCATGCCTTTGGCCAGCGCCCGCTCGGAAGCGCGCTGGATGGTCGGGCCATCAGCCATCGGATCAGAAAAAGGAACGCCCAGTTCGATGACGTCAGCCCCGGCTTCAACCAGCGTGTGCAGCAACGCCAGCGTCAGTTGGGCATCGGGATCGCCCGCCGTAATGAAGGGAATCAGGGCTTTGCGCCCTTCGCCGGCGAGGCGCTCGAAAGTTGATTTGATGCGTGACATCAGAAGGTAATCCCCGATTTTTCAGCGACGGTGTGCATATCCTTGTCACCGCGGCCGGAAAGATTGACCAGCAAGATCTGCTCCTTGTTCATGCTTGGTGCGATCTTCGCTGCGTAGGCCAAGGCGTGACTGGACTCAAGCGCCGGGATAATGCCTTCGATGCGGCACAGCGTATGGAAGGCCGCCAAGGCTTCACTGTCGGTTACCGGCGCATATTCAGCGCGGCCAATATCCTTCAGCCAGGCGTGCTCCGGCCCAACACCGGGGTAATCAAGGCCAGCAGAGATCGAGTGCGTCTCGATAATCTGGCCATCTTCATCTTGCAACAGATAGGTGCGGTTGCCGTGCAGAACTCCCGGCACACCAGCGGTCAGCGACGCCGAGTGGCGACCGGTTTCCATCCCGTCACCAGCCGCTTCAACGCCGATCAGGCGGACGCCTTCGATATTGATGTAAGGATAGAAAATCCCCATCGCGTTGGAGCCGCCGCCGACGCAGGCAATCACCGCATCCGGCTGACGCCCGGTCATTTCCGGCATCTGCGTCAGACATTCCTCGCCGATGATTTTCTGGAAATCGCGAACCAGCATTGGATAAGGGTGCGGACCTGCTACCGTGCCGATGATGTAAAAGGTGTTGTGGATGTTGGTCACCCAGTCGCGCATCGCTTCATTGAGCGCATCCTTTAGCGTCTTTGAGCCGGATTCGACCGGCACCACTGTCGCGCCGAGCAACTTCATCCGGTAGACATTGGCGGCCTGACGCTTGACGTCCTCGCTACCCATGTAAACCACGCATTCCATGCCGTAACGCGCAGCAATCGTTGCCGTTGCGACGCCATGCTGGCCGGCACCGGTTTCAGCAATGACACGCGGTTTGCCCATACGACGGGCAAGCATCGCCTGACCAATGCAGTTATTAATTTTATGGGCACCGGTGTGGTTGAGATCTTCACGCTTGAGATAGATCTGCGCACCACCCAGCATGTCCGACCAGCGCTTGGCGTGATAAATCGGCGACGGACGGCCGACGAAGTGCTTGAGTTCATACTCGTATTCGGCGCGAAAAGCCTTGTCCTGCTGTGCCTCGGCATAAGCAAGCTTGAGCTCGTCGAGCGCAGCGAACAGGGTTTCGGCGACAAAAACACCACCATAGGGGCCGAAATGGCCTTTAGCGTCGGGGAAGTTATATTGATTCATCGGCTTTCCGTACGGCCGCCACAAAGGCAGCGATTTTTGAGTGATCCTTGATGCCTTTGCTCATTTCGACACCGGAAGAGACGTCGACCGCAACCGGCCGGACACGTTCGATGGCTGCACCGACATTTGTTGCGGTCAACCCGCCGGAAAGCACTAAAAATCCGGGCAGATTAGGCGGAATCAGCGTCCAATCGAAAATATGGCCACCACCGCCGTAACCCTCAACAAAGGCATCGAGCAACAAACCCCGCGCATCAGGAAACGAGCGGGCGAATTCTAACAGATCAAGCCCCGGCCTCACCCGTGCCGCACGCAGATAGGGACGGTCAAACTGGCGACAGTATTCGGCATCTTCGTCGCCATGAAACTGCAAGATGTTGATCGGCAGCGCTGCACAGATGGTGCGCACAACATCCGGCGCTTCATTGACAAAAAGCCCGACCACATCGACGAAAGGTGGCATCCGCTTAACCAGCTCAGCCGCCCGTTGCGGGCTCACATAGCGCGGGCTGGGTGGGTAAAAGACGAAGCCGATGGCATCAGCACCGGCCGCCACCGCCACGTCGACATCTTCCTCGCGGGTCAGGCCACAAATCTTGATTCTCACAGCAGCACCCCATCGAGAAAATCATCATTGTTTTCCGGCAAGTTCCATTGCGGCTCGTAAATCGGCCCGCGGAAATAAAGGCCATCGGGCGAAAAGGTTGGCGCTGCCAGTTTGCGATCTTTGGTCAGCAGTAATTCGTCGATCCATTCCGGCGACTGCGTGCCCTTGCCGATATAGACCAGTGTCCCGACCAGATTACGCACCATATGATGAAGAAAGGCACTGGCTTCGAAATCAAAGACGATCAAATTGCCACGCGCGCTGACATTCGCTTGCGCCATGGACTTGACCGGCGTTTTGGCTTGGCAGTTGGCGGCGCGAAAGGCTGAAAAATCATGTTCACCGATCAGGCGGGCAGCAGCGCGCTGCATCAGCTGTAAATCGAGTGGCAGGTGAAACCAGCCGACCCGCCCGGCCCACAAACCGGGTCGTTGCGCCCGATTTATGAGCAAATAGCGGTAACGCCGGCCACGAGCGCTAAAGCGCGCATGGAACTGATCATTCACCGGATGCGCCCAGCGCACCGCAACGCCTTCCGGCAAATGCGCATTGACACCACGCACCCAGGCACTCAGCGGGCGCTCAATAGATGTCTCGAAATGAACAACTTGCTGCGTGGCGTGGACGCCGGCATCGGTTCTGCCCGCGCAGACAACACCGATCGGTTCGGCAGCAATTTGGGTCAGTGCGACCTCCAGAGCATCCTGCACTGTCAGCCCGCCGGGCTGGCTTTGCCAGCCATGGAAACCGGTTCCGCAATATTCGAGCCCCAACGCAAATCTCATAACACTACTGCCACCAAGAGAACAATTGTCAGGAATACAAGCGCAACGGCATCAAAAATGCGCCATGCGGGAAAGCTGATCGAAATGCTATCCAGCCCTTCAGGCAAGGTATGGGTGCGGAGCATTTGACGCCACGCGCCCTTTGCCTGAGGCGTTTTCAGATGCTCCAGCACCAGCGCAAGGCGTACTACCAGACGGTCGATATCAAACCCCCGTTGCCTGAATGGCCACAGCAATCCCAACAGAGCAGCCACCAAGCCGTTGCGACCAAGCGACGCGAACAGCCATGCCAAACAACCAAGGATGAGGATCAATCGCAACGCCTGTAAATTTGCCGCATCAAGACCTGCCCAGGTCGGCAACCAATCCTGATCGAACAGCGCGTCACCCGGCGCACCATAGGCAAGAACGAGCCACAGCGCCAACAATAGCCAGCGCGCGCGATAGAGATATTGCCACCAGGATGGCAACGCTTCCCGCCCGAACAAGGCAATCACCACGGCGAGAAGCAGGATTAACGGATAGCCGAAAAACTGGATCGCGACGAGGGCACACAGCCAACAAATCAGTAATGCAGTGGGATGCAATTCAGTCTTCCAAAAAAGCAGATGGCCCCACGCAGGGGCCATCTGGCGTTCGCGAACCTGAATTCTACCCGCCTATGCGGCCAAGTATCTCGCGCGCCTGCTCAACCAGATCAGGCGGACCCTCTTTCGATACCTCGTCAAGTAATTCGCGCGCACCTTCAAGATCACCCATCTCTTCATAGGCTTTGGCAAGGTCAAGCTTGGTACTCACCTCCTCGCGTTGTGCTGTAGAAAAGTCAGCATCCGGCTCGGCAACTGACTCAACCGAAGCAACTACTGCCGCCGGTGACGCTGGCGTTACTTCCGCGACGGCGGCAGTTGGCAACCCGGGCTCGGCCGGAGCATCCGACGACAAATCAAGGTTGATCGAACCAATGTCGTAACTCGGCACCTGCATCGGCTGACCAAGCACCGTTGAGTCAGTCAATCTGACATCAAATTCCAGCGAATCGTCATCCTCTGGCAATGGGGTGGGAGTAATGACTGAGGCTACTAGTGGATCGACAACCAATGGCGCTACAGGTTCATCCTGCAGTGGCTCAGACATTTCAGGAGCCTCGTAGGCGCCGCTATCCATCATCCGCAGCGCATCCGGGTTGACCACGGTTGCCGTTGAATTGTCGGCATCCATGTTCAGCTCAAAACCGGCAAGAGATTCATCCGCCCCGGACGTCAGCACATCATCTGCGCCGACCATGGGTTCAATACCAACAAAAGTGTCGGTCATCGAATCGATGTGCGGCATGACCATGGTTCCATCGGCAGAGAAATCCGGGCTGTCTGGATCTGAACCTGAGGAGGTAGAATCAGCTTTGGTCGACGTTCCAAGATCAAAATCAATAATTTCTTCTTCGATCCTGCTAGCCGAGCCAAGATCAACAACCGGCCCGGGCGCGCTAGCCGTCATTGCATCTGAATCGCCGCCAAGATCAAAGTCCAGGGCATCAGCATCAGCATCAGCATCAGCAGTCACGAAAGTACTGACGAAATCAGGCTCGGCAACCGGCTCAGGTGCTATCGCTCGATTCGGCTCGAGATTTGTTGAGCCAAGATCAAAATCGAGGCTCATTACATCATCGACCGCGACAGGTGCATCTTCAACAATATCGAGGGGAATATCCGGCTCGGTGACTGATACCTCGGGAAAGCCTTCAGCAACAGGTTCTGCCACCGGAAGTTCACCAATGAACGTATCGCCGGCCTCTAGCGCGGCCTGCGCCAACATACCGCCCGAAACCGCCAACGTCGACTTGGCGAGATCAGGTGAAACAATCATCGTCGCATCGGCGTCAAAAGATGTCGACTGAGCACTGTGCCCAACGGAATACAAGGGGTTAGCCGGATCAAGCCCGGCACCTAAAGCAGCCACCTTGGCCCACTCGGGACCAGCCCCACCGGTTTGCGCATACAACTCGCTAGCCAGGGTTTCAAACTGCTTCAGACTCTTGCGGTTCGCGTAGATCTCCAGCAATTTGCCATGGATCGCCGTACGCTGTGGATCTTTCTGCAAGGCTTCAATGAGGATTTCCTCAGCCTGCGCATCACGACCGTAAGCCATGTAAACATCAGCTTCGGCAACCGGATCCACCTCATCGGTATCAATCGTCCCGGGGCCGGTTTGACTGAAATCACCAGTCTGCGGCGGAGTATTGCCGGTATCAACGCTCTGGCCGCCGGTCATGCGGAAGACCGAGTTAGGACCAAGACTTGAAGGCCCGGGCGCTGCTGTCGTCTCAGCTGGTGCCTGCGGACGCCGGCGTTTATAGAAGAAGTAACCTGCCAACAAGGCAAGAATGCCGGCGCCACCCGCTAGCGGAAGCGGATCAGCAAGCAAGCCGTCAACAAAACTTGGTTCGGGCTCAGGTTCTGGTAGTGCCGGAGCAGCGACTTTAGGTGGAGCTGGCGGAGCGGGCTCGCTGGGCTTGACTGCCTCTACTGGCTTGGTCGGCTCAACAGCTGCAACAGGCTTAACGGGCTCAGGTTCCGGCTTGGGCGCTTCAACAGCTTTTGGCGGCTCAACCGGCTTCGCCTCTTCAGGAGCTTTCGGGACCACGCCAGCCGCTGCCGGCGCCGGCTTGACCTCCTCTTTGGCAACGGAGGACTGCTTCTGGAGCTCTGCCAGTTTCTCGTTCTTGGCTTCAACCAGTTTTTGCAGGTCAATTACATTCTTTTCAAGTATTGCAAGTCGACTCTGTGCCTCTTTTAAAGATTTCTCCTTGGCGATCTCGTTCTCAGCCACCTTTGCCACTACCGCTGCCTGAGCCGCCAACTCAGTCTTCGTCAGCTTGACCTGATCCTTGGGTGGCTCGGCTGGCGCAGCTTTGTCTTGCACCTTGGGCGCGATCTTGCCGGAAGAAACCTGAGCACCACTTTCAGCTTTTGCTGGCGCTTCTGCCGCAGCACTGGCAAGTTTTCGACGATAAGCGTTCCAGTCATTTGCCTGGGCAACATAAATCTTGCGTGCTTCCGCTTGTGGCACGGCCTCAACCGACGACTTATCAGGAATACTGAGAATAGCACCGGTCTTCAGGCGATTGACGTTGCTGCCGATGAAAGCATCCGGATTGCTCTTGTACAAACCCAGCAGCATTTGCTCAAGAGAGACACCTTGCGGCATGGTTTCGCTAGCGATTTTGCGCAAGGTTTCGCCGCGCTGCACAACGTGTGTATCGCCACTCGACTCGGGTTTTGGTTTCGCCGCAACCGGCCTTGGCTCGGCCATCGGCTTTGCCGGCTGGCTAGGCCGGGATGCCGGCTCAGCCGCTGCCCCGGGAAGTGTTGCGATCACCTTGGCATCAACTACCGTCGCCGGACGACCGGCAGATTTAACAGATACATCAGGCGGGTCAAGGAGGAAGGTATATTCACGCACCAAACGCCCGGCCGGCCAATTGATCTCGACCAAAAAGTCGAGGAAGGGCTCATTGACCGGTTTTGAGGAAGTGATCTTGACGACTGCCTGACCATTACCTCGCTTCTCAATGGTAAAGCGCAAATCGAGAAGCACCGAGGCGAAATCGACACCGGCCTGCCGGAACAGCTCCTGCGAGGCGAGGCGGGCGGTCATGCCAACCGTTTCATCACGCGCCGCCTGAACATCAAGCTCCGCTCTAAGCGGTTGCCCGAGGCCAGAAAACACCGTAATTTTACCGAGCCCGGCCGCGACGGAACTGAGCGGCGTAAAGGCCAAACATGAAGCCACTGCAACAATCGCTGCACGCTTTTTGAAATTTGAATTCATCGTGTTTTTCACGCCACCACCCGAGCGTCGACTTTGGGACTTTTAAATTAACATCATGGACTTAGCAAAGCAAGCTAAACCCGCTTCTAATTTAGGAGGTTTTTAGCAAATTCCCCACAAACAAAAACGGGGCCGCAGCCCCGTCTATCGATATCCTCTGCCGATCAGGCGTCAAGCAAAATGCGCAACATCCGGCGCAGCGGCTCGGCAGCTCCCCACAGCAACTGGTCGCCGCAGGTAAAGGCAGCCAGGTACTCCGGGCCCATCGCCATCTTGTGCAGACGGCCAACCGGCACCGTCAGCGTACCGGTCACCGCTGCCGGGGTCAGTTCGCGCTCGGAAATTTCGCGATCATTCGGCACCACCTTGGCCCACGGATTGGCCCTGGCGAGCATGTCGCTGATCTCATCGAGTGGCACATCCTTTTTCAGCTTGATGGTCAGCGCCTGGCTGTGGCAACGCATCGCACCGATACGTACGCACAGACCGTCGATCGGAATCGAACCCGCTGTGCGGAAGGCCGGGTTGCCGAGGATCTTGTTGCATTCGGCGCCGCCCTTCCACTCTTCCTTGGTTTGCCCGTTTTCGTAGGGAACGTCGATCCACGGGATCAAGGAACCGGCGAGCGGCGTATTGCGGAAGTTCTTCTTCGGGAAGGCATCCGAACGAATGGTTTCGGCGACCTTACGGTCGATGTCGAGGATGGCCGATGCCGGGTCGGCGAGCAGGTCGGCAACCGAGGCATGAACGGCGCCCATCTGCGCAATCAATTCACGCATATTCTGCGCACCGGCACCGGAAGCAGCCTGATAGGTCATCGAGCTTGCCCACTCGATCAAATTATTCTGGAACAGCCCGCCGAGACCCATCAGCATCAGGGAAACGGTACAGTTGCCACCGATCCAGTTTTTGCCGCCCTTGATCAGCGCATCCTTGATGACGTGCATATTGACCGGATCAAGGACGATCACGGCGTCATCAGCCATCCGCAGCGAAGAGGCTGCATCAATCCAGTGGCCATTCCAGCCGGTAGCGCGCAGTTTGCCGAAGACTTCCTTGGTGTAGTCGCCACCCTGACAGGTGATGATGATTTCACAGGCTTTCAGCGCATCAATATTGGAAGCGTCCTGCAGCGGCAGCGAGGCCTCCTTGCCACCGAACACCGGGGCTTTGCCACCGGCAGCCGAGGTTGAGAAATACACCGGATCAATATGGGCAAAATCACCCTCTTCCACCATGCGCTGCATGAGGACCGAACCGACCATACCGCGCCAACCAACCAGACCGACTTTTTTCATTACATCACTCTCCGAGTTAAACCTGTTTAACGCGCCAAGGCGCCTTTCGTATTACGCCAGCGCCGCCAGCACGGCATCGCCCATTTCTTTCGTGCCCACTTTATTGGTACCGCGCTCGTAAATGTCGCCGGTGCGATATCCCTGAGCGAGCACCTTTTTAACTGCACTTTCGACCCGTTGCGCCTGAACTTCAAGGCCGAAGGTGTAACGCAGCATCATCGCTACCGACAGAATAGTGGCCAGCGGATTGGCAATGCCTTTGCCGGCGATATCCGGCGCTGAACCATGCGATGGTTCGTAGAGACCCTTGTTCTTGTCATCGAGGGAAGCTGACGGCAGCATGCCGATCGAGCCGGTCAGCATCGAGGCTTCATCAGACAAAATATCGCCGAACATGTTGCCGGTGACCATCACGTCAAATTGCTTGGGTGCTTTGACCAGTTGCATCGCCGCGTTGTCGACCAGCATGTGGCTGAGTTCGACCTCCGGGTAATCATGCGCAATCTCGATCATCACGTCGCGCCAAAGCTGGGTGCATTCGAGGACATTCATCTTGTCGACCGAACACAATTTTTTGTTGCGCTTTTGCGCGGCCTGAAACGCGACATGACCAATCCGGCGGATTTCCGATTCGCTATAGACCATAGTATTGAAACCAACGCGCTCGCCATTTTCTTCACGGATGCCGCGCGGCTGGCCGAAATAGATATCGCCGGTCAGTTCGCGGACGATCAGGATATCCAGCCCGGCAACGATTTCCGGCTTGAGCGTCGAAGCGTTGGCCAGTTCCGGATAAAGAATCGCCGGACGCAGGTTGGCGAACAGATTTAAATCCTTGCGAATGCCGAGCAAGCCGCGCTCGGGGCGCTGTTCGCGCGGCAGGCCGTCCCACTGCGGGCCACCAACGGCACCCAGCAGCACCGCATCAGCTTCGCGCGCCAGTTTTTGGGTGGCTTCAGGATAGGGCTGACCGCTGGCATCAACCGCCGCGCCGCCGAGCAATGCCTCTTCCATCTCGAATTTTAGATCCAGCGAATTCAGTACGCGCACCGCTTGCGCGGTGATTTCGGGGCCAATGCCGTCACCCGGCAGAACACAAATTTTCATCACTTATCCCTCTTACGCAAAGAGCCAAGGCTGGCTGATACGACGTTTTTCTTCAAACTCACGGATTTTTTCAGCGTGGCGCAAGGTCAGGCCAATATCGTCCCAGCCATTGATCAGACACTCCTTGCGGAAGGCGTCAATCGCAAACCCGATGCCGCAGCCATCCGGACGAATCACCGCCTGCGCCTGCAAATCAACCACCAGTTTATAGCCGGGTATCGCTTCGACCTGCTTGAACAAGACTTCTATTTCGGCAGCCGGCAAAACAATAGGAACGATGCCGTTTTTGTAGCAGTTGTTGAAGAAAATATCAGCAAACGATTCGGCAATGATCGCCTTGAAACCAAAATCGAGCAACGCCCACGGCGCATGTTCACGCGAACTGCCACAGCCAAAATTGGCGCGTGTCAGCAGCACCTCGGCACCTTGGTAGCGCGACAGATTGAGAACGAAATTCGGATTTTTCGGACGGATGGAGGAATCTTCTCCAGGCTGACCAATATCCATATAGCGCCATTCATCAAAGGCATTCGGGCCAAAACCCGAGCGTTTGATCGACTTGAGAAACTGCTTGGGAATGATCGCATCAGTATCGACGTTATTGCGGTCGAGCGGTGCCACCAAACCTTCGAGACGGGTAAATTTATCCATAATCGTTATTTCTTGGATGCTAAGCGGCTGATTGAATCACCTAACTGGCGAAGATCCTCACCCAAGCCGCGCATGGTATTGCAGCCGGAGAGAAACAAGCATGAGAGAAGCAGAATGGCAATAAACCGCATATTAAGAATCAGAGCACTTCACGTACATCAGCAAAACGGCCGGCAATCGCTGCCGCCGCCGCCATCGCCGGACTGACCAGGTGAGTCCGGCCACCCGGCCCCTGACGACCTTCAAAATTACGGTTCGAGGTCGAGGCGCAACGCTCGCCCGGCTCCAGGCGGTCGGCATTCATCGCCAGACACATCGAGCAGCCTGGCTCGCGCCACTCAAAACCGGCAGCAACGAAGACCTTGTCAAGCCCTTCAGCTTCCGCCTGGCGCTTGACCAAACCGGAACCCGGTACCGCGAGCGCCAATTTGACCGAAGCAGCGATATGTCGCCCCTTCAAAACTGAAGCAGCTTCACGCAAATCTTCAATGCGCGAATTGGTGCATGAGCCGATAAACACCTTGTCGATGCTGATCTGGTTCATCGGCGTATTCGGATTCAGCCCCATGTATTGCAGCGCGCGCTCCATGCCTTCGCGCTTGACCGGGTCGCTCTGTTTGGCCGGATCAGGCACATTGGCGTCAATCGCCACAACCATTTCCGGGGAAGTGCCCCAAGTGACTTGAGGACGAATATCCTCCGCCTTGAGTGTAACGACACGATCAAATTGCGCGCCGGCATCCGAACTCAGCGTGCGCCAGTGGGCGACGGCCTGCTCCCAAACCTCACCCTTGGGCGAGAACGGGCGACCCTTCAAATACTCGATGGTTTTGTCGTCGACCGCAACAAAGCCCATGCGGGCCCCACCTTCGATGGCCATATTGCACAAGGTCATACGACCTTCCATACTCAGGCCGCGAATCGCACTGCCGCCGAACTCGATGGCGTAACCATTACCCCCGGCAGTGCCGATGGTTCCGATAATCGCCAGCGCGACATCCTTGCCGGTGACGCCCTTGCCGAGTTTGCCGTCGACGGCAATCAGCATGGTTTTTGATTTTTTCTGCAGCAGGCACTGGGTCGCCAGAACATGCTCGACTTCCGAAGTGCCGATACCGTGCGCCAGGCAGGCGAAAGCGCCATGCGTCGAGGTGTGAGAATCACCGCAAACGACGGTCATGCCAGGCAAGGTTGCGCCGTTTTCCGGGCCGACGACATGGAGAATCCCCATGCGCTCGTCCTTGAACGGGAAATAGGCCAGCGCACCGACTTCGCGGATATTGGCATCCAGCGTTTCAACCTGCTGCCGGGATACCGGGTCCTTGATGCCTTCATCCCAATGATCGGTCGGCGTATTGTGATCCGGCGTCGCAACGATGGATGAAACCCGCCATGGTTTGCGGCCGGCCAGCTTGAGACCTTCAAAGGCCTGCGGGCTGGTCACTTCGTGCACCAGATGGCGATCAATATAGAGGAGTGCCGTGCCGTCCGCTTCTTCATGGACGACGTGGTTTTCCCAAAGTTTGTCGTAAAGTGTCTTCAACATTGAAGGCTTTTATCAGGCTGTAGAGCCCTTAATTATTGCACAGGATCGCCATTTTTTGCCTTGAAAACCGCGTTGACCGCAACCGTCGCAAGGGAAGGAGCCGCATCTTCATACACCCAGCGCCAGACCAGTAAAAAGCCGAGAAAGGCAAAACCTGCACCAAGCGTAAACGTCCAGCCCGCCCCCCAGCTATCCCAGACTCCCCCGCTGATCAGCACACCGATCAAACCGCCGGCACCGAAAGAGAGGCTGGAATAAAGCGCCTGTCCGCGCCCCTGCGCCTTGCCCGGAAACCACACATTGACGGCGGCAATCGAGGCGGCGTGATGCGAGCCGAAGGTCAGGCCGTGCAGCAACTGGACAAAGACCATCAAAGGCACAGATTCAACACCCCAGCCCATCAGCAGAAAGCGCAGCACTGCGGCGGCAAAACTGGCGAGCAGGATGGCGCGCAGCGAAAAGCGCTTTACCAGGCGGGACATCGCCATGAAAACACCAATTTCGGCCATTACTCCGAGCGACCACAAGGCACCGACTTCGGTCTTGCTGTAACCGTGCGCCGCCAGGTGGATCGAGTAAAAGACGTAATAGGCGCCATGCGCCGCCGACATCGCCAGACAGGCCAGCATGAATGCACGCACGCGGGGTTGGCGAAAAATCTCGGCAATCGGCGGCGCATCTTGCGCGTGCCGCACCGGTGGCGCTTCCGGCAAAACCAGGGCGACACCCAGAATACCGAACAAAATCAGCCAACAAACCCAGAGGATACTAGCCGTCGGGAAATGATCAAGGATGGCGCCGGTGGCCATCACCGCAACGATAAAGCCGATTGAACCCCAAACACGGATGCGGCTGTAACGTGCAGGTTCTTCGCGCAAATGCGAGAAGGTCAGCGTTTCCACCAGCGGTAGCGCGGCGCTCCAGAAAAACGCAAGCACCGCCATTGCCAGCAACATGCCAGGCAACTTGTCGAGCCAGAAAAAGGCGCTGAAACCGGCCAGTGAAATGGCGCCGGCGAGGCGGATGATCAGCAGGTGCCGACCAAAATGATCAGCCAGCCAACCCCACAGATTGGGACCAAAAAGGCGCATCAACTGCATCTGCGACATCAGCAGGCCAATGTCCCAGGCGGAGAAATTCAGGGATTGAAGATAGAGCCCGAAATAGGGCGAAAACGCGCCAATGAAGGCGAAATAAAACAGGTAGTAGCCGGATAGGCGCCAGTAGGGCAGAGCGTGCATCCGGTAATTTTACCGGACGCCGCGTCGCAGCAAGGGCTGAATCAGGCCTTGACGGACTGCTGACCGGCGCGATAGGCCAGCAGCATGTGGTAGAGCGAGTCCTTCAACTGAACGCGCTGCTTCTTCATGTCTTCAATGGTGAAATCGGCGACCGGCATGTCGTGCTCTTCGAGGTCTTCAACCTTGCCAGTCAGGCGCTGGTAAGTGGCCAGTTGCTTGGCAAAGTGGGCATTGCCGGCTTTGAGCACATTGATGGCCTCGTTGAATTCTGGAAACTCGGTGTGAAGATCATGGTGATCGACGTGCATGTTGCTCTCCCTAAAACAGCAATTTCGCTCAGCGAGCGGAAAAAAGCGAATATTTTACGCGATTTCCCCCGGGATGCGGGGGGTTTGGCAAACGACATCACCACATTGCGCACGATGGCGCAGCGCATGATCTATCAAAACCAGCGCCAGCATGGCTTCGGCAATCGGTGTTGCGCGGATGCCCACGCAGGGGTCATGGCGACCTTCGGTGGCGACTTCAATCGGATTGCCTTGCGCATCGATCGAGCGCCGTGGCTGCGCAATTGAGGAGGTAGGCTTGATCGCCATATTGACGACGATTTCCTGCCCGGTCGAAATGCCGCCAAGAACCCCGCCGGCGTGGTTGCTGGCGAAGCCTTGCGGCTTCATTTCGTCACCGTGCTCGCTGCCTCTTTGTGCAACCGACGCAAAGCCGGCACCGATTTCAACGCCCTTGACGGCATTGATACCCATCATCGCGTATGCAATCTCGGCATCAAGACGGTCATAAACCGGTTCGCCCCAGCCTGGCGGAACGCCCTTGGCCGTCACCGTGATTTTGGCGCCGACCGAATCCAGCGATTTGCGCAGGCTATCCATGTAACTCTCAAGTTGATGGACGATGGCGGCATTGGGGGCAAAAAAGGCGTTCTGATCAATCTCCCCGGCATCCACAAACGGAATATCGATAGGCCCGAGCGCACTCATCCAGCCGCGTATCGTCACGCCGTAACGCTCATTCAGCCACTTGCGGGCAATTGCACCGGCAGCGACGCGCACGGCAGTTTCGCGAGCCGACGAGCGGCCGCCACCGCGATAATCGCGAAAGCCGTATTTGTGCGTGTAGGTGTAATCGGCATGGCCGGGACGGAAAGTTGCGGCGATATTGCCGTAATCCTTGCTGCGCTGATCCTGATTGCGGATCAGCAGGCCAATCGGCGTGCCGGTAGTTTTGCCTTCAAAAACGCCGGAAAGAATCTCCACCGTATCCGGTTCGCGACGCTGAGTGACATGACGCGAGGTGCCCGGTTTGCGGCGATCCAGTTCGGCCTGAATATCCTCGGCGCACAGCGCCAGCCCCGGCGGACATCCATCCACGACACAACCGATGGCCGGGCCATGCGATTCGCCAAACGAGGAAACAGTAAACAAGGTGCCAAAAGTATTGCCGGACATGGTTAGCAGCGCTCTAATAGTGAATCAGGAGTTTATCATGCCGCCAAAAAAGCCCCTTTTTTCGCCGTTGACCGTGACCAAATCTGCCAGCACTGCGCCGGCAGCCAAAAAATCATTGCCGGTAACGCCGAAGCTTCGTTCACAAGCCGATAAGCAATGGCAGCGAACCAAGCGCTATGGCTGGGACAGCCGCTAATCCTCGGGCAAGAAAAAAGCGGCCGTAGCCGCTTTTTCTGAACGATTTCAGACTTCAGGCTTCTTCTTTGCCGTCCGGCCAGTTCTTGATGTAATTCTTGAGCATCTTGTTCTCGAAATTTTGTTCGTCGAGAACCGCTTTGGCGACATCGTGCAGGGAAATCACGCCGAGCAGCGTGCCATCATCTACCACTGGCATATAGCGCGAGCGGGTGTCGATCATCACCTGACGCAACTCATTGACCTCAGTTACTGAGGTCACCTGAACCGGGTCCTTGAGCATGACATCGCCGACGGTAACGCCAACCGGACACAGATTGTGCGCTTTGAGCGCCATCAGGACTTCGCGAAAAGTCAGCATGCCGGCCATCTTGCCCGCTTCCATGACAACCAGCGAACCAACATCCAGCTCGGCCATGGTGTCGATAGCTGCCGCCAGCAAGTGCTGCGGCGTAGTCGTATAAAGAATGCCGCCCTTCAAACTGATGATTTCTTTAACCTGCATGCTCTCTCTCCTGATTCATATTATTCGCTTGATGTTAGAGCAATCACGGCTTCAGGGGAAGCGGCATGGGCGCTGCTGCTTCATTGCCCGACTCGTGGAAGATGCGCACATCACGCTGCGGGAAGGGAATACTGATCCCGTTCGCCCTGAAGGCGCGCCAGATGGCAATGTTGATATCGGAGGTGATATTGCCGCGCCCCTCTTCCGGATCGGCAATCCAGAAGCCAAGTTCCAGGTTGATACTGCTATCGCCAAACATCTTCAGCAAAACCTTGGGCGGCGGCTCGACCAAAACCCGTGGCTGCGCAGCGGCGGCTTCGATCATCAGGCGGGTGGCGAGATCAAGATCGCTGTCGTAGGCAATTCCGACCTGCGTCGCGACGCGCAGGCGGCTATCGGAATAGGTCTGGTTTTGCACGACGCTGCCGATCAAAATCTCGTTGGGAACGATGTATTCGGTGCCGCCGAGCTGGCGCAAGACCGTATAGCGGGTGGTGATCTGCGTCACCATGCCGTTGTCGGCGCCGACCTGAACGACATTGCCGATGCGGATTGAGCGGTCGAGCAGGATGATGAAGCCGGAGACATAGTTACTGGCAATTTTTTGCAGACCGAGGCCGAGGCCGACACCCAGCGCACCAGTAAAGACTGACAACGCAGTCATGTCGATACCAACCAGCGAGAGACTGGCGATGATCGCGATCAGGGTCAGCAAGGCTTTGGCGAGGCGAATCGCCACGATGCGCAGGCTTGAATCGAGCGAATCGACACCCATCAGCCGGTTTTCGATGATGCCGGCGACCCACAGGGCGAGCAGCACGGTTAAAAATACCGTAGCGAGACCGTGGATGATCATCCATAAATTAATGTGCTGCTTGCCGAAAACGAAATCAACCTGCTCCAGCGCATCAATCACGTGCGGTGCCAGATCGCTGATGTAGAGCGCCAGCCAGCCCCAGACCAGCGTCGCAATGACGCGTTCCCAAGTGGTCAGCCAGCCCGCCTTGGGGAAGGCCTGACGCAGCACGAAAACGGCACCGCGGACGAGCGCCAGGGAGCCGAGCAAAGGCAGCGCCAGCTTGAGCAGGTTGATGTGCATGAAGGGCTTGAGCACCAGCAGCGCAATGCCGACCAGCAGCAACCCGCTGAGCGGGAAGGAAAGCCGCCCGCCGGCATCGCCCAGGCGCCCGGCCCCTTCGTCATGCCGCGAGCGCCACCAGCGCGCGAGCAACGCCGCAAGGCCGAGGCAACCAACGAGAGCGAGGGCCTGCCAGATAAAGCTCGGGTCACGAATATCGTCCACCAGATCGGTGATCAACTTGAGAACCGGGTAATCCTTGTTGCTCATGCTTTTTTATCCAGAACGGCGGCAAAAAAACCATCGGTGTGATGCTGGTGCGGCAACAGGCGCAGCATCTCTCCCTCAACGACGATACCCTGCTTGGCGAGTACGGTCGACGCCGGAATCAGGGCGAAATCCGGATGACTGGCAAGGAAGGCTTCAATGATTTTTTCGTTCTCTGCAGCGAGCAGGCTGCAAGTGGCATAGACCACGCGCCCGCCGGGGCGCACCAGCTTGGCGGCGGCATCGAGAATGGCTGCCTGCTTGACCGTCAGTTCAGCGACAGAATTTTCGTTCTGGCGCCATTTGAGATCGGGATTGCGACGCAAGGTGCCGAGGCCGGAACATGGCGCATCGACCAGCACGCGGTGAATCTTGCCGGCCAGGCGCTTGATCTTGGTATCACGTTCATGGTCGATGCGCGCCGGATGGACATTCGACAGCCCGGAGCGCGCCAGACGCGGCTTCAGCTTGACCAGGCGCTTGTCGGAAACATCGAAGGCATAGAGGCGCCCGGTATTTTTCATCAGCGCACCGAGCAGCAGCGTTTTGCCGCCGGCGCCGGCGCAGAGGTCAACGACCATTTCACCACGCTTGGGTTCGAGCAGGTAGCCGAGCAACTGGCTGCCTTCGTCCTGCACTTCAAAAGCGCCTTCAAGAAACAGCGGATGCTTGGCCAACGCCGGCTTGTCACGCAAGCGCACAGCAACCGGCGAGAGCGTGCCGGGCTGGCCTGCAATGCCGTCGGCAGCCAAGCGTTCGAGCAAGGCTTCACGGGTCATCTTGACCGTATTGACGCGCAGATCGAGTGGTGCCGGCTGGTTGAGGACTTGCGCCAACAGGTAGACTTCATCGGCGCCGAACTGAGCTTCCAGTGCTGCGTAAAGCCAGTCCGGCAAATCGCAGCGGACGGCAGGCGAAAAATCGCTGTCCAACATCGCCTTCGCCGCCGCCAGCCAAGCCTCTTCACTATTTTTGAGCACTGGTGCGAGTTCACGCTGACTCCAGCCACGCGTGACCGCCAGCGCGGCCAACAGCAAATTGCGATCGGACAACTTGCCGGCACAACGCGCTTCCAAACTGCGCCCACGACGCAAAACGGCAAAGACGGTTTCGGCGACGAAAGCGCGGTCGGCATGACCAAGCTCACGATTAGTGCGGAAATAACGCGAAACAACAGCATCGGCCGGGTGCTCGAAGCGCAACAATTCGTTGAGGACGGCCTCGGCGTGGGCAAATAAAGCGGGGGTGAAGCGTGCGTTCATGGGGTTCCTATATCGGTGGCGACCTGCTCGAAGCTTTCGCCCTTTTTATCCGTGAAGCGGATTTTAACCGGCAAGCGGTGATGATCGAGTGCGATCCAGATTTCTGTCGTGGTATCGGTCATCGCGCGTAAGTGCAGGGTGCGAAAGCGTCCGGCCGGCGTTTCAATCGCCTCCTCACCGAGCGAATCAAGCGCGTAGCGCTCGTATTTTTTGCCGGTAACGACGCCAATCCGGGTGCCTTCGGCCAGTGTCCCGAGGTAAGCCAACTGATAGTTGAGCGAGAGAATATCCTGCGTACCAGCCGCGATTTCACGCTCGCTGCCATCGCGCGCCAGACGAACAGTTGCGGTCGACCAGTCAAAATCGGCATTTTCCTGGGTTTCCTTGCCATTTTTTAAACTGCGAAATGTCACCGGCTGCAAACCACCGGCGACCATCTGCCCGCGACTTTCAACTTCCAGCCTGAGCGGTTTTAGCAGGGCAGCCAGGCCGCTGGTTTCGGTGATACCGCTCAGCCGGTAGCTGCCGTCCCCGGCGAATTCCCAGTGATGTTCAGCGCGTCCGACCTGCAGAGAAAGCGATTCCTTGAGGATTACGAAGCGTATCATCCCCCGTGCCGGAAGCATTGGCTCGGCCGGCACTGAAACGGCAACGCTTGCGGTCGACGGCATATCCCGCTCATTTTTTTGCACTGGCCCGGTCGTCGTCTCAGTGTCCGCCAGCGGAACAGTTTTATGAGTTGCCAAGGTTTGGGACTTAGCTGGTTTCGTTACAGGTTTGACCAGGGGCGCTGCTTGTGGCGCCGGGTTGGCCGCCGGTGGCGGCTGGATTTCCGCCTGCAAGCCTGGCGGCTCGGAGCCACCGCCAAATAGACTGACATCGGTGCCAAACAAGGCTACTGCATGCAGCGCCAAAGATCCTGCCAGCGCAAAGGCAAAGACAATCGGCATTTAAGCCTGGCAGACCTCGGGCGCGATCAAGGCAGCCTGCTTGCTTTGCGCCTGGTTCAGAAGAACCCGCCCGTTGGTTAGCGTCAGCTTGCCCTCGGCAAACCAGCGCACCGCCTGCGGGTAGATCTTGTGCTCCTGAATCAGAATGCGCGCTGCCAGATCATCTTCGGTATCGCCATCAAGCACCGGCACGGCCGCCTGAATAATCACCGGACCGTGATCAAGCGTTGGCGTTACAAAATGTACTGTGCAACCGTGAACCCGCACGCCCTCTTCCAGTGCCCGCTGATGCGTGTGCAAACCGGGGAAGGACGGCAGTAACGAGGGATGGATATTCATCAGGTGGCCTTCGTAATGGCGCACGAAGCCCTCGCTGAGAATTCGCATGAAACCAGCCAGCACGACCAGATCGGGCTGAAACTGATCGATGCATTCCGCCAGCGCCGCATCGAATGCCTCGCGCCCGGCAAAGGCCTTGTGATCAACATAATGGGCAGTAATGCCAGCTTTAGCTGCGGTTTCGAGCCCCCTGGCATCCGGCCGGTTACTGATAACAGCGGCGATATTGACCGGCAAATTGCCGGCATCACGAGCCGCGATCAGCGCCTCCATGTTGCTGCCACGTCCGGAAATCAGAATGACGATATTCTTCATTTAAAAACCTACCGGCAAAAAAACCATCGTCGCCACCGATTGAGTCACCCGCGAAAGGGTACGCCCGCCACGGTCGGCAACGACTTTGGCCATAAAATCAAGGAGCCCCATGACACGGCCAAATTCACGCTCAAAGGAGAGATTGCGGTTGGCCAGATCAAGTTCGTTCGAGAGCAGGAAAAGCTCGCCGGTGGCATTCCGGTCATGGCCAAGCTTCCAGATGGCGATTTCCATGTTCCGCGCACAGTTGTACAACTTTATCTCGTTAAGACTATCGAGCATGTAGAACTCGGCCTTGTGCTCGAAAGCCGCATCAGCCATGGTCAGCAAACCAAGCATTAGCGCCGCGACGCGATCACCCGTGTAGGCCTCGCTGAAAGCCAGTATCGCCGCCTGTCGCTCGCGCTGCCCGCCGAGCTCCGGCAAGCTGCGGTAAAAACGGTTCTTGAGACGATCAAGCGCCTCTTCGCGACTTGCCAAACCGGCTTTTTTCCACTCTTTCGGATTGCGTTTGTAGAGCTTTTCGGCAATCAACATCAAACCACTCATCACCTCGGCACGATTGGCGTCCGCGATGCGGTCAACCTCGGTTTTGGCTAAATACTTGATATCTACCGTCGATTCCGTACGGCCATCCTTGCCCATCTTCGTGGCACAACCGGCGACGAAGAGCAGCGCCAGCAGGATGGCGACGAAACGCATCAGGCCGTCCGGCTCTTCAGGTAGCCAACGCCAACCGGGATCAGCGAGAGAACGATAATGCCGACAATAATGACCGAGAGGTTCTGCTTGACCCAAGGCATGTTGCCCAGCCAATAACCAGCCAGACAGAGCGAAACCACCCAGGCCAGCGCACCGATCAGATTGAACAAAGTAAATTTCGCGTAGGACATCGCACCAATGCCGGCAACAAAAGGCGCGAAGGTGCGAAACAATGGAAGAAATCGCGAGATAACCAAAGTTTTTCCGCCGTGCTTTTCATAAAAGGCATGCGTCTTTACCAGCGCATCTTTGTTGAAAAGGCGCGAGCTTTCCCACTGAAAAACCTTCGGCCCAAGAAAACGCCCGATCTGGTAATTGACCGTATTACCAAGTATCGCCGCCACCAGCAAGACACCGATCAAGACACCAATATCCATCCCGCCCTCGCCCAATGCGGCCAGCGCTCCAGCGACGAAAAGCAGCGAATCGCCAGGCAAAAAAGGCGTCACGACAAAACCGGTCTCGGCAAAAATGATGAAAAACAGAATGCCGTAAATCCACAGCCCGTATTGCTGCACCAGTATCGCCAGATGCTTGTCGAGATGAAGAACGATATCAATGAATTGGGCAAGAAGTTCCATGGAGAGATCCGGGGTCGCTAAGTGGCCGCATTATAATCCGCGCATGCCCACTATCGCCCGCCTGCCCGACCTGCTGATCAGCCAGATTGCTGCCGGCGAAGTCGTTGAACGCCCCGCCTCGGTACTCAAGGAACTCCTCGAAAACAGCCTCGATGCCGGCAGCAAGGCGATCCAGGTGCATCTGGAGGAAGGTGGCGTCAAACTGATTCGCGTCACCGATGACGGTTGCGGCATCGCCAGGGAACAGCTGGCGCTGGCGCTGACCCGCCACGCTACCTCAAAGATTGGTTCGCTTGATGATCTTGAGCACGTCGGCACCCTTGGCTTTCGCGGCGAAGCGCTGGCCTCGGTCGCTTCGGTGGCCCGGCTGACGATCAGCAGCCGCGAACACGGCGCCAGCCATGCCTGGAAGCTAAAGGCCGAAACCGGCGCTGAGCCAGAACCGGCCGCATTGATGGCGGGCACCATCATCGAAATGCGCGACCTTTATTACAACACCCCGGCGCGCCGCAAATTTCTCAAGGCCGAAGGCACCGAATACGCGCATTGTGCCGACACCGTCAAACGTCTAGCACTGACGCGTCCCGACGTTGCCGTCAGCCTCAATCACAATGGCCGCAACCTGCTGCAACTGGCGCCGGCCGATAACACCCGGCGGATCGCCGACATCCTCGGCGAGGATTTTCTCGCGGCCGCCCGCCGCATTGAAACCAACGCCGGCGCATTTAGCCTCACCGGTTTTGCCATCGACCCGACGCACGCCAGCGATGCCAAGGATGGCCAATACGTCTTCGTCAACGGTCGCTTCGTGCGTGACAAAATTATCAGCCACGCCCTGCGTGAAGCCTATCGCGACGTCCTGCACGGCAGCCGCCAGCCGGCGGTTTGCCTCTTTATCCAGATCGACCCGGCGCTGGTCGACGTGAACGTGCATCCGGCCAAGACCGAAGTCCGCTTCCGCGACTCGCGCGCCATGCACCAGTTCATTTTCCACGCCCTTCAGCGGACGCTGGCGACTGCGGAAAACCGGGAAAACCGGGGACAGACCACGGTTTTGAGCAGTGCGTCAACCTTGTCTGCCGCCAATTACTCTGCTTACTCGCAATCCAGTCTCGGCGTTGCCGAACCGGCTGCCGAGGCATATCTCGCTTTTGCCCGCGCAACCCAAGGCGACTCAGTGGCAAGCCAATTTCAGCCCCAAATCGCCGTTGACCGGGATAGTCCTCCGCTCGGTTACGCACTGGCCCAACTTCATGGCATTTACGTGCTCGCCCAGAACACCCGCGGCCTGATTCTTGTTGACATGCATGCCGCACACGAACGCATCATTTATGAAAAACTCAAGGATGCTTTTGACCAGCGCCAGATTGCCACCCAGGCGCTGCTGATTCCAGCCGTTTTTTCCGCTGAAGCCCTCGATATTGCGGCCGTTGAAGAACATGCCGAAGCCATCTCCAGTTTAGGCTTTGCAATCTCCCCGCTCGGCCCAAACCAATTGTGCGTTCGCGCCCTGCCCGCCCTTCTACAATCCGGTGACCCCGCTGCACTCGCCCGCTCATTAATTGCTGAGCTGCGTGAACACGGCATCAGCCAGCTCGCCACCGCCCGCCGTAACGAGTTGCTCGCCACCATGGCCTGCCACAGCGCCGTGCGCGCGAATCGCCAACTGAGCACCCCGGAAATGAACGCCCTGCTCCGCCAGATGGAAGCCACCGAGCGTGCCGGCCAATGCAACCACGGCCGGCCAACATGGACAGAACTAGCGCTCGCCGATTTGGACAAACTATTTTTGCGTGGCCAATAGACCGCTTAAGCAGTCCGATAATTCATGGCTGGCAGAGCGGGCGTTGTAGCGGTTTGGGCCGGAAATTAGCACTTGTTGCGGTCAACAGCTAAAAAGGCCTCAAATTGTTAAGCTATTTCGCCGGCTTAGCCGGCTGCGCTAGCGGCAACCCACCTTTTTGCTCGATCGCCTTGGTGACTTGCGAAACCCCCTCGTTTTCCCAACGCACATCGTATTCAACGCTCGAATTTTGCGAATAGCGCCAGACATTTGAATCAAGGTTCGGCGTTTTGGTCGGTAGCGGATAACCCAGCGCCACAATTACCTGCTCCTTGGTCATGCCGACCATCACCTTGCCCTGAGCAATCGCCTGACGCACATCGAGCGACCAAGCGGCGTTATTGATGCGCGGGTCATCACGCACAACCACCTGGCTCAACCATTGTTCGGTGCCCTGTACCGGCCGGCCGTAATCCAGCCCGAGTCGGAAAGGACGGCCGGAAATGCTGGCGTAGGCTCGGTAACTATCCTTGGCCGGCGGCGTGACGGTGATCGGCGCACCGGCTGGAATAAATGGCAAATCGCTGTAATTGGCATCGCTGATCCAGTCACCGTCGTAATGGAGATTGCAGCAGGTATAGCCACTCAGCCACGGGGTCGTTTCTTGCGGCGGCGTCGAAGTGCATCCCGCCAGGGTGGCAGCGAGGGTCAAAGCGGCAGCCAAACGGCCAATCGCGATTTTTCTGGAAATCATGATGTTCGCCTGAGAAGTAGGATGGGCGCTATCTTACCTTGCGCCCGCTAGGGCTTCAAACGTGCGCCTCGGATCGCAGTAAAATCGGTGCATGAAGACAACCAAATCTGCGCCAACACACGCTATCAGCATTAGCGAAGAAGCCGGGGTCCGCTACCTGCACTTTGGCTCGGACTGGGTTCAGGGTGCCATGCGCATCGCCCGCCCGTGGTCGCTGGAACTCTCCTACACCCGCGAGATGATGGCCTGGCTGCTAATGCGCGAAACCAAGCGATGGCCGCGCAATGCGCTGCTGATCGGGCTGGGCGCCGGATCGCTGGCCAAATTCATTTACCGTAACCTGCCTGATTGCCGGACCACCGTCGTTGAGATCAACCCGCAGGTTGAATACCTCGCCCGCCATTTTTTCAAGCTGCCTGACGATCCGCAGCGTCTGAATGTGGTGATCGAAGATGGTGCCGACTTCATGCTGCGCGGCGACTCCCGTTTTGACGCCATTCTCCTTGATGGCTTCGATGCCGACGCGCGTTGCGGCGCACTGGACACCTTGCCGTTTTATCAGGCATGCCGCGCCCGTTTGTCGGATAACGGCCTGCTGGCAGTCAATCTGCTCGGGCATGAACGTGGCTACAAGGCCACGGTCGAAAGACTGCGTCTGGCCTTTGACGGGCGTTACGTGATTTTTCCGTCCTGCGACAGCGGTAACACGATTGCCTTTGCCTGCGCCGGCAAGCCGGTCGACACCAACCTGGAGACAATGCGCGAGCGCGCAACGATGCTGAAGAACGAAAGCAAACTCGATTTACTGCCAACCATTTCGCGCCTGCAACTCGGATTGTCGCTCCCAGCGGGGCGCTTACAAATCTAGGCTTGCAATACGCTTCTCATGACCTAGAACGAAGTATCAGCCACCCGTTTCACGAAGGAGAAAGCCATGCTCTCCATACAAGATATCGTCGACTATTGCGACCTTGAACGGGGCGAAATTGAAGCCATTGCTGAACACGAGCACGTCCCCATGATCATCGCCGCCGAGTTGGGTCAGGAACTGCTGGCAACACCGCAAGGTGTTTGCTGCGTGCACGCCATGATTATTGAAAACATGCAGCACGCTCTCGACTGCGGGGAATTGCAGCACGTCAAGGACTTATCCGAGACTTATCAGCACCTGCAACGGACACACCCGATTCCGACTCTGATGAATGGGTAAAAAAATGGCCCGCGGGGATCCCGGCGGGCCAAAAAAGTCGCTGGAGGAGAGAGCACAAGCGACCGTGGAGACAATTGGTTCAGGCCGCGATTTTTTCGACGTGCGCCTGTTTCTGGTAGAGGAACTCAAGCACTGCAGCACGGTAATTAATGTAGGACGGATCGTGCGCCAGCACCAAACGGTCACGCGGGCGCGGCAACTTCACTTCAAGGATTTCGCCTATCGTCGCCGCCGGGCCGTTGGTCATCATCACGATGCGGTCGGAGAGCAGCACCGCCTCGTCGACATCGTGCGTGACCATGACCGTCGTTGCCTTGCTCACTTCGCAGATTTTCATCAACTCGTCCTGCAAGCGGGCGCGGGTCAGTGCGTCAAGGGCGCCGAAGGGTTCGTCCATCAGCAGCACCTTGGGCTGCATCGACAACGCACGGGCAATGCCGACACGCTGCTTCATGCCGCCCGAAATTTCGTTCGGATATTTGGCGCTGGCGTGGTCGAGACCGACCAGATTGATTGCTGCCGCCGTACGCTCCTTCAATTTGGCCTTGCCTTCCTTAGTGCCAAAAACGCGCTCGACCGCCAGATAGACATTTTCGAAGCAGGTCAGCCAGGGCAGCAAGCTGTGGTTCTGGAAAACCACGGCACGTTCCGGGCCGGGGCCGGCAATCTCGCGGTCTTCCAGCAGAAGCACGCCTGAGCTTGGCAGGGTGAGTCCGGCAATCAGGTTGAGCAGGGTTGATTTGCCACAACCGGAGTGACCGATCAGGGCGATGAACTCACCCTGCTTGATGGTCAGATCAATATCGCGCAGGGCGACGAACTTGCCCTTCTTGGTATCAAATGTCTGGCCGACACGTTCAACTTGTACGAATTTTTCCATGATCTTTGGCTCCGTTCAGGATGATTCTTTGGTCAGCTTTTTGGCGAGCAGGATCAACGCCTGTTCGAGCAGCAGGCCGACAATACCGATCACGAAGATGGCGATGATGATGTGTTCAACCTTGAGGTTATTCCACTCATCCCAGACCCAGAAGCCGATGCCAACGCCGCCGGTGAGCATTTCAGCAGCAACGATAACCAGCCAGGCGGTACCGATCGAGAGGCGAATACCAGTCAGGATGTAAGGCAGCACGGCCGGAAAGAGGATTTTGGTGACGACCTTCCACTCCGACAGCGCCAGCACCCGCGCCACGTTGAGATAATCCTGCGGTACACGCTGAACGCCCTGGGCGGTGTTCATGATCATCGGCCAGATCGAACAGATGAAAATCGTGTAGGTTGCCGCCGGGTCGGCGCGCTGGAAGACGAGCAGACCAATCGGCAACCAGGCGAGTGGCGACACCGGGCGCAGCAAACTGATGATCGGATTGATCATTGCCGCCAGAAATGCCGAGCGACCGAGGATGAAGCCGAGCGGAATCCCAACCAGCGCCGCGAAGCCAAAGCCGATGGCAACGCGTTGCAGAGATGACAGGATATTCCAGCCAATGCCCTGATCGTTCGGGCCGTTACGGTAAAAGGGATCGGCAAACAGAACAGCCGCCGCATCCCAGGTTTGCAGCGGCCCGGGGATGCTGCCGCCCTTCATCGTTGCGATGTACCAGATACCAATCAGGATCACCATGCCCAACACTGGCGGCAGGACTGCACGACCAACACTGGCCAGCTTCTCGGAGAACGGTGTCGATAGATCCACCGCCGGCAAACTTGCTACTTTTTCCATTTTTTCTTCCTTGGCCGGTTCGGCGACCGGCAACACCATCGCTGGGCTGCCACTGATAGCCCCCAAGAGGACTTCCTTCGGGGCGCGGTCAACCGGCTTTTCGAGGCCAAAATCAACATTCAAAATTGCTGCGCTCATGGTTCTCTCCTGAATCGCGTTGAACCATCACTCCCGAGAAAGCGTGAATCCAGACTTCAAACTCTGGATTCCCGGTCAAGCCGGGAATGACGACGGTCAGTTAGGCTTTGATCTTGAAACCATCAGCGTATTTGGCGGGGTCTTTACCATCCCAAACGATGCCATCACTCAATTTGTGGCTGCGCATGTCGCTCTTCGGCAAGGCCACGCCGGCCGCCGTTGCACCCTGCTTGTAGATGTCGATTCGATTGACCTGTTTGGCGACGGCCAGATAATCCGGATGGCTCTTGAGCAAGCCCCAACGCTTGTGCTGGGTCATAAACCACATGCCATCGCTGAGATACGGGTAATTGACCGCCCCGTCATTGAAGAATTTCATAAAGTTCTTGTCGTCCCAACTCTTGCCGAGGCCATTCTGATAACGGCCAAGCATGCGGGCGACAATCACCTCGCGGTCGGTATTGACGTAAGCCTTCTGGGCAATTGTTTCGGCAGTCTTCTGTTTGTTGGCAATCGATGCATCAATCCACTTGCTGGCGTCGAGGATCGCCGCGACAACGGCACGCGCCGTGTTCGGGTTCTGCTTGACCCAATCGGCGGTGGTGCCAAGGATTTTTTCTGGATGATCAGTCCAGATATCCTGCGTCGTCGTTGCCGTAAAGCCGATGCCATCCATGATCGCGCGGTTGTTCCACGGCTCACCGACACAGTAGCCGTCCATATTGCCAACACGCATGTTGGCGACCATTTGCGGTGGCGGCACGGTAATCGTCTTGACATCCTTGAACGGGTCGATGCCCTGCGCTGCCAGCCAGTAATACAACCACATCGCGTGGGTGCCGGTCGGGAAGGTCTGGGCGAAGGTGTATTCGCGCTCTTTTTTGGCCAGTAACTTGGCAAGACCGGGGCCATCAACGGCGCCCTTGTCCTTCATCTGGTTCGACAGCGTGATGGCCTGACCGTTGTGGTTCAGCGTCATCAGATTGGCCATATCTTTCTTCGGGCCACCGATACCCATTTGCACGCCATAGACCAGACCGTACAGGACGTGCGCAAGATCAATTTCGCCATTGACCATCTTGTCGCGCACGGCAGCCCAGGAGGCCTCCTTGGTCGGGATGATCTTGATGCCGTACTTCTCGTCAAACTTCATGACCGAAGCCATCACGACTGAGGCACAGTCGGTGAGCGGGATGAAGCCGATACGGACTTCTTTTTTCTCGGGGGCGTCGGAACCAGCGGCCCAGGCACCGCTGCGTACGCCGGGAGGAACCATGGACATCAACGATGCTCCTAATGCGGCTGAGACAAAATCACGACGTGATACGGACGGTGTGCTGCTCATTTCCAGTTTGTTATCTTCCATTGCCTGCTCCTTAAGCTCGCGGAATCGAAAAACAAAATGGGCGTCACACCCGATCTGCTCATGGCAGCTCGGATGGACGCCCTTGTCCTTAGAACCTCTTTGGTTCATGCCCGGCCGCCATTGACCGTGCGTTACGCCCAACTATTCGCAATGGCCGTGCCAGCTCTGTCAAAAATAGATAATCGCCATTTACAACAACGGGTTAGCAGCAACAACATTGAAATGCGCCAGAACCGGCAGAGCAGGCAGCGCACTGTTGCAGTGCAACACGGCGTTGATCAGCACAAAAACAGGGAGAAAAACAGTGGTCTGGAACCGCGTTAAAGCAACACGCGCGCCATGTCGATCACATCGCGGGCCACTTTGGCTATGCTCTGACCGCGCTCCATCGCCAGCTTGCGCATCGCGTGGTAGGCCGCATCTTCATCGAGGCCACGGGCTTTCATCAGGACACCCTTGGCCTTATCCACTAATTTGCGGTCACTGAGTTTTTTGGAGACCTCATCAAGCTCACGGCGCAAGGCCTGGGTATCGTCAAAGCGGGCTTGCGCCACTTGCAGAATCGGCTTGATCCGCCTGGCATCCAGGCCATCGACGATATAAGCCGAAACGCCTGCCTTGAGGGCATCGCGGATCGCTTCCTTGCCGTCTTCATGAGTAAATATCACGACCGGACGCGGCATGTTCTTGTTCATTGCCGCGAGGTTTTCCAGCGTGTCGCGGCTCGGGGAATCGGTATCGATCAGGATGACGTCCGGCTTAAGCTTTTCAACCTCAGCCGTCAGGTTCTCGGAATCGGCCAGAATCGCTGCCACCTGATAACCGGCGATCGCCAGCCCGGCGCAGATTTCTCCCGCCCGCGAACGCGATTCATCAATAACCAGAACACTCAGCATGCATTACATCAAGCAAAAGGCAGGCCTGCCACCTCCAGCGATGCAGCAGCTATCGCCTGAACCACCATCTCGTGCTCGCCAATGGCGCCGTACTGCAAAAAATCGATGCCCGGATAGGTTGACCGCAAGCGTTCGATCATTTCCGGCAGTTCGCGTTTCAAATGCCCACCTGCAGCGATGAACATCGGCAATACGACAATTTTGTCGGCTCCCTGTGCAACCATGTTGGCCACGCTGTCGGCCAGTGAGGGGGAAAGAAATTCAAGAAAAGCCAGCTCGACCGGTGTCGTCGTGATCCGCTGACGGATTGCGGCTTCGACCCGGCGCAGCGGATTCGCCCATTCCGGGTCGCGGGCACCGTGTGCGAAGAGAATCAGGGCGGTTGTCATGACGTGGCTTTCGAGATTATCAGCCGTGATTATCAAGCTCCGAGAATGATCTGACCATCGAAACAGGTATCAGGCAGCGAGAAAGACCTCGCCGCCCTCAACCTTCACCTCAAATTTACTGCAGGAGCCAACATCCGGCGCCACCGCCTGACCATCTTCCAGCCCGATATTCCAACCGTGCAGAGGACAGGTAACGCGCTGGCCGTGAACAATCCCCTGCGACAGTGGCCCGCCCTTGTGCGGGCATTTGTCATGCAGGGCAAAGACCTGATCATCGGAGGTACGGAAGATGGCGATGTCGCCGCCACTCGCTGGCTTGACGATGCGCGAGCCGAGTTGCGGGATGTCTTCCAGCGGGCAAATCAAAGTCCAGTTGCTCATTTTTTGATCCTCAATTTTTGACCAGTTTCAGGCGTTGACCGCAACCGGCACAATGGGAATGAATTGCTTGATCGCTTGCGGCTCACGCGAGGTCGCCCACGGGTCTTTGGCATCCTTCAGCGAATCAAGCAGCGCGGCGTAGAGCGCCCGGCGACCTTCATCGTCTTCAACAATCTTGCCTTTGACGTAATCGAGACCGACGCGCTCAAGATAGTGGCAGGTGCGTTCGAGATACCAGCCCTCGACCCGGTAGAGTTGCAGGAAGGCACCGGAATATTCCATCACCTCCTCGTCCGACGTCACCTTGCACAAGAACTGTGCAACCTCGGTCTTGATCCCGCCATTGCCGGCAATGTAAAGCTCGTAGCCGGATTCAATGCCGATAATCCCGACATCCTTGATCCCCGCCTCGGCACAATTGCGCGGGCAGCCAGAAACGGCCAGTTTGACCTTGTGCGGCGCGTACATGTCGAAGAGCATTTTTTCCAGCTTGACGCCCATATCCATCGCCAATTTGGTGCCAAAACGGCAATGCTCGGCGCCGACGCAGGTTTTGACGGTGCGGATCGACTTGCCGTAAGCGTGCCCGGAGACCATGCCGGCGGCGTTGAGATCGGCCCAGATTTTCGGCAGGTCTTCCTTCTTGATGCCGAGCAGGTCGATACGCTGACCGCCGGTGACCTTGACCGTCGGCACATTGTATTTTTCGGCGGCATCGGCAATCGCCCGCAACTCGTTCGGCGTCGTCAAACCACCCCACATGCGTGGTACCACCGAATAAGTACCGTCTTTCTGGATATTGGCGTGCGAACGCTCATTGACGAAACGCGATTGCGGGTCGTCCTTGGCCTCATGCGGCCAGGTTGAAATCAGGTAGTAATTGACGGCTGGCCGGCACTTTTCGCAGCCGTTTGGCGTTTTCCAGTTGAGCGCCTTGAAAACCGCTTCCTTGTTAACCAGATGCTGATCGCGAATCGCCTCACGGACCACTTGATGCGAGTGATCGGTACAGGCGCAGACCGGCTTTTTATCCGAAGCGGCGGGCGTGTAGGCACCGCCGATGGTCGAGGCGAGGATCTGCTCGACGAGACCAGAACAGGAACCGCAGGACGACGAGGCTTTAGTATGCTTTTTCACTTCATCGAGCGTGAATAAGCCTTTTTCCTTAATCGCCTTGATGATGGTGCCTTTGTTAACACCGTTGCAGCCGCAGACCTCTGCGCTGTCGGCCATCGAAGCCGCTTTGTTATTGCCGGCATGACCAACGTCACCAACTAGCGACTGGCCGAAGATCAGCGAATCACGAATATCGTGAATATCGCGGCCATCCTTGAGTAACTGGAAATACCACGGGCCGTCAGCGGTATCGCCGAACATAACGCCGCCGACCAGTTTGTTGTCCCTGATCACCAGCTTTTTATAGACGCCGCCGTACGGGTCGTTGAGCAGGATTTCCTCGGTGCCTTCGCCGCCCATGTAGTCGCCGGCCGAAAAGAGATCGATGCCGGTGACTTTGAGTTTGGTCGATGTCACCGAGCCGGTATAGCAGCCGGTTCCGTAGCCGGCGAGATGGTTTGCCGCCACCTTGGCCTGTTCAAAAAGCGGCGCGACCAGACCGTAGACCGTGCCCCGATGCGTGACACACTCACCAACCGCGTAAATTTTCGGGTCATAGGTTTGCATCGTGTCATTGACGACAATACCGCGATTGCAATGGATGCCCGACGATTCGGCGAGTGCATAGTTGGGGCGAATACCGGCAGCCATCACCACCAGATCGGCGGGTATCTGCATGCCATCCTTGAAACGAATTGCCGCCACCCGTCCGGATTCGCCCTGAATCAGCGCCTCGGTCTGCTTTTGCAGGAGGAACTTGAGGCCTTTGTCTTCGAGCGACTTTTGCAGCATCCTGCCGGCGATTTCATCGAGCTGGCGCTCCAGCAGCCACGGGCCTAGATGAACCACGGTCACGTCCATGCCGCGCAGTTTGAGGCCATTAGCGGCTTCGAGGCCGAGCAACCCGCCGCCGATCACCACCGCGTGCTTGTGCAGGCGGGCGGCTTCGATCATCTCATCGGTATCCTTGATGTCGCGATAGCCGATCACGCCGGGCAAATCATTGCCGGGAATCGGCAACATGAAAGGTGTCGAACCGGTGGCGATCAGCAGGCGGTCGTAAGCTGTCTCGCTGCCGTCATCGGCAATCACCTTGCGATTGGCGCGATCAATCTTGGCAACCTGCCTGCCGGTATGCAGCGTGATGCCGTTTTCGCGATACCACTCAAGTTCGTTGAGGACGATTTCATTGACCGTCATTTCCCCGGCCAGCACCGGCGAAAGCAGAATGCGGTTGTAGTTGGGGTGCGGTTCGGCACCAAAGATGGTGATGTCGTAGTGATCCGGCTTGATCTTCAACAACTCTTCGACGGTGCGGACACCGGCCATGCCGTTACCAATCAGGACGAGACGGGGTTTGCTCATGTTTAGCTCCAACGAACGATGCAGCACCTTGCGGTGCGGGTCTGTTTTCAGCGCATGACGTCGTTGTCATTAGCCGGCCGGTTGGCCGATGCCGCCATCGTTGGCGGGATTAGTGCTGTCTAATTTATCCAATAGCAAGCCCCGCGCCAGGCAGCGTGCTCATTGTTTTTTAAAGCTTTTTTGCCGTTGACCGCAACTGCCACGCACCAATACAGGGCAAACGCATGAATGCCGGTGCAGATATTCAGGCGGATGCCATGCCGCTGATCTCGATGGCAATAATCGCCTTGGCCTGGTTCAGGCTCTCAGCATAGCCGCTGGCCACCAGACAACAGGCAAGCTGATTGGCGATCGGCTTGGGCAAAGGCACCTGGTTATCGAGCACCTTGCGGATCCATCGTGCCGTACTCACGGCATCAGTTGCCGAGGGCAAATTAGGCAGCCCGCGCAGGCTGTCGTGTTCGGCCTCGAACAGCGTTTCCGACTGGCCGTCATGCACGTACTCCAGGCGCGGCCGTCGCTTGGGATTGGCAAACGGCTCGCCTTCGGTTCCGCGCAAAAGGATCGCCCGGCCATCGCGGGCTTGCAGCAACCCGCGCATCAAATCAATAAACGCCGGATGCGTCGCCGTTGCGATTAAAACGCCTTTGCCGTGGAAGGGGTCGATCATCTTGACCAGGCTGTGGGCGGTACTGCGCACACCCATCCGCGCGCGCAGGGCAAGCAGATTATGGATACCCGGCGAGAGGGCATTGAGCGGGGCGAAAACGAGGCGATGGCTATCCAGCGCCAGCTGGATCTGATCCGGCGTGACTGACGGCTTGATCCCCAGCTCACGAAAAATTTGCCCGCTGGTTACCCGCCCCAGCCCTTCAATCAAACCATGCACCAGCACCGGCACACCAAAGCGCTGCAGCAGCATGGCCAGCAAGGGTGTCAGGTTGGCTTCCTTGCGCGCCCCGTTATAGCTCGGCACAACCACCGGGCGTAGCCGGCCATTTGGCGCATCGAGCGCCTGAGTACGATCATCGACCGCCGCCATGAAACCCGACATTTCCTCGAGCGTCTCGCCCTTGACCCTCAGGCCAAGCATGATCGCGCCGAGCTCAAGATCAGGCACGCCGCCGTCGAGCATGGCGGCGTACAAGTGCCGGGCATCCTCGCTCGACAAACTGCGGGCGCTTTCGGCGCCGCCACCTATTTCCTTGATGTAGTGTGCGAATATCAATGTCTGCTCCTGACGACGCTATATCGCGATCGCTTCTAGTGTTTGAGCCGCTGCGACCATGCGCTTTAGATCGGGAACGCATGAGCCGCAGAAGGTGCCGCATTTGAATTTTTCCTGCAGTTGCGAGAAATCCGCTCCCGCCGCCAGCGCACCGTCAATTTGCACGTCGCTGACATCTGCACATTTGCAGATGATGTTGCGTGGCGCGACGCTGACCGGTGGCTTGGCACTGGGTGCCAGAGCAAAGCGGATCAAGCTTGGGTCCAGCTCGTCTTCGGCCATCGCTTTCTTCAGCCAGCTTTGGGCCAACACCTCGCCGGCCAAACGAACGCCGAGCAGGCGTCCATCCAGACTGATCGCCTTTTTGGCGATATGGCGCTTGGCATCGGCAAAGACTATCGCGCCCTGCTCGCCATCCATTCCGAAAAGCAGATCCATTTCAGCCAGTAGATCCGGCCTGACCGGTACTGCCGTCGCGGCGCGAAAAACCACCAGGGGATTCCCACGCCCGTAGAGGCCGAGCGTCGCGTAGGTAAAGCGGGATAGCGCCGAACGGGCGCGCTGCATCAATTCAAGGGCAGAGTTCTGGTCGGGGCAGGCGCGAATAATCGCCAGCGGATAGGGCAAATCGAGTTTGGCAATCTGCACCGCCGCATGCTTCAACTCCGGCTGCTTCGAGTAAGGATCCGTTGCGTCGCTAACCAGCGCATTGGCACCCGGCGAATTCATGAACTGGCTGCCCCAGTGCATGGGCATCCATGCCCTGCCCCGTTGCAGCCCGCTTTGCTCGACCGCCCGCACACTTATCTCACCACGCGCATTGCCGACCCGCACCACATCGCCGCTACTCAGGTCACGATGGCGCATGTCGCACGGGTGCATGCCGAGCAGCGGTTCGTCGTCGAGATTAAATAAGCGCGGCACGGTGCCGCTGCGGCTCATGCCGTGCCATTGATCGCGCAAACGACCTGAGAGCAAGCTGATCGGCGTTTCGGCATTGAGCGTATCGGCGGTTGGCTGATGCTCAATGGCAAGAAATTTTGCCCTGCCATCACTCGTTGGAAAGACGCCATCTTCATAGAGGCGAACTTTCCCGGCACTGGCACCTTCCGGATACGGCCACTGCTGCGGACCGGCGCTCTCCAGCAAGGCGTAACTGAGACCGGTGATATCAAGATCACGCCCGCGCGTGCTTTCGCGATGCTCGTTAAAAACCTCTTCCGCATTGACATACGGGAAGAGGCGGTCAACGCCGGATTTGCCCAGTTTTTTGCCGAGCAGGCGGGCAAAATCAACCACAATCTGCCAGTCATGGCGCGCCTCACCGGGCGGCGGAACGGCCGGCATGACGCGGCTGATGCAGCGTTCGGAATTGGTCACCGTGCCGTATTTTTCACCCCACGAACTGGCCGGCAGCAACAAGTCGGCGTAATCCGCCGTATCGGTGTTGCCATAGGCTTCCTGGAGCACAACATATTCGGCCGCTTGCAGCGCCTCGCGCACTTCAGCCTGATTCGGCAGCGACTGCGCCGGATTGGTGCAGGCAATCCAGACCGCCTTGATCTCGCCGGTTTTCAGGCTTTTAAACAGGTCGACCGCAGCCTTGCCAGCTTTTGCCGGCACTGAAGGGATGCCCCACAAACTAGCCACTTCGGCCCGATGTTGCGGATTATCAAGATCGCGGTGCGCCGACAAAAGGTTGGCGAGACCACCGACTTCGCGCCCACCCATGGCGTTCGGCTGCCCGGTGAGGGAGAAAGGACCGGCGCCCGGTTTGCCGATCTGGCCGGTCGCCAGGTGCAGATGAATCATCCCGGCATTATTGTGCGTGCCGTGTGCCGACTGATTCAAGCCCTGGCAATACAAGGACAGCGCGGAACCACTTGAGGCAAACCAGCGCGCCGCCTTGACGATGTCAGCCGCCGGCACACCACAAAGTTCAGCGCTGATCGCCGGCGTGTAAGCCTTGACGATTTCACGCAAGGCCGGAAAGCCGTTGCTGTGCTCGTCAATAAACGCCTGATCAAGCAGACGCTCGGCAATCAGCACATGCAACATCCCGTTGAACAAGGCAATGTCACTGCCTGGCTTGATCGGCAGGTGAAGATCGGCAATCTCGGCAGTCTCGCTGCGGCGCGGATCAGCGACAATAATTTTTAGCTCGGGATTGGCCGCCTGGGCATCCTCGATCATGCGGAAAACAATCGGATGGGCGACTGCCGGATTCGCCCCGGCAATAAAAATCACCCCGGCCTGCTTGATATCCTCGTAGCTACACGGTGGCGCATCGGCGCCCAGGGTTTGCTTGTAACCCGCGACCGCAGACGACATACAGAGCCGCGAATTGGTATCGACATTATTCGTGCCGATCAGCCCCTTGGCCAACTTGTTGAAGGCGTAGTAATCCTCGGTCATCAACTGGCCGGAAATATAGAAAGCCACCGAATCGGGGCCGTGCGTGCGTATCGTTTCGGCAAAACGGGTCGCCGCTTCTTCAAGGGCACTATCCCAGGAAATTGGCCGTCTTTTCCCGGTTGACCGCTGGCGTTGCTGCGGCGACAGTAGCCGCTGACTCAGCAGCGCCGTCTGGTTGAGCGTTGCTCCCTTGGTACAGAGTCGGCCGAAATTCGCCGGGTGATCCGGATCACCTCGCACGCCGGTGATCTGCTCGTTTTCGGTTTCAATTAGAACCCCGCAACCAACGCCGCAATAACAGCAAGTGGATTTAACAGTCGTCTTCATCATTTTTCCTTTTGGCCTATGCATCAGCAACAGCTATGCCATGACGGAAAATCAGCGACTTGAATGAAAAACGGGGAGTATCCGCAGTGGACACTCCCCGTTTTGGTGCAACACCCGCTGGGCGTGTACCTATTTGATGCGCTGCAACTTCGGACGCCCGGCTTCAGGGCGTGGCGGCTCAGGTTCCGGCTCGCCATCAGCCATGCCAAACTCTTCCGCCTGGCCAGCCAGCATGGCCTCTTCTTCGAGGTCAAAAGCCATCCCGGCGCCGTTTTCGCGCGAATAAATGGCGCTCACCTGAGTTACCGGCACCGACAGCTCACGGGCGACACCCCCAAAGCGTGCCTGGAATTCGACATACTCATTACCGATATGCAGCTTGTTGGTTGCCCCCGGCCCAAGGTTGAGAACAATCTGCCCGTCTTTGACAAACTCGCGCGGTACCTGCGTGCGCTTATCCACCACGACAGCGATGTGCGGGGTGAAGTTGTTATCGCAACACCACTCCCAAATAGCCCGCAGCAGATATGGCTTGGTTGACGGAAGCTGATCCATCTCTTATTTACGCATCGCTTTTTCAGATGGCGTCAGCGCATCGATAAAGCCCTGACGACTAAAAATGCGTTCGGCGTATTTCATCAGTGGCGCAGCAGCTTTGCCAAGGTCAATGCCGTAATGGTCAAGACGCCACAACAGCGGCGCAATCGCGACATCCAGCATCGAGAACTCATCACCGAGCATGAATTTCTGCTTGGCGAAGATGGGGATGATCTCGGTCAAACGCGCCTTGATTTCCTGGCGCGCCTTGTCAGCCGTCTTACTGTTTTTCTCGATCACTTCCATGAAGGAGAAAATTTCGCGTTCCATGCCAACCAGCAACTGGCGGGCGCGGGCGCGCATGATCGGGTCAGCCGGCATCAATTGCGGATGCGGAAAGCGCTCATCGATGTATTCATTGATGATGTTCGGCTCGAACAAGACCAGATCACGCTCGACGAGAACCGGCACGCGATTGTGCGGGTTGATCACGGCAAGATCTTCCGGCTTGTTGAACATATCGACATCGATCACCTGAAAATCCATGCCCTTTTCGTAAAGGACAATGCGGCAACGATGGCTGAAGGGGCAGGTGGTTCCTGAGTAAAGATTCATCATTTATAGCGTCTCTTAAAATGAGATTCGGCACCGGGGGCCGGCCTGAGCCGAACCCGCGATGCCGTTAGCTGATCCGGAAAGGATCAGTGAACGTCTTTCCAATATTCTTTCTTGAGTGCGTAGGCAACAACAAAGAGCAGTGCCAGGAAAGCCAGCACAAAGTAGCCCAGCGTTTGACGGAACTCTTGCTGCGGCTCACCCATCCAGACCATGAAACCAACGAGGTCGGAGACGTTCTTGTCAAATTCGGCAGGCGCCATTTGTCCGGGAACCATCAACTCAAGCTTGTGTGTTTCATGGTTCAACGATTGCTTGCCTTGAAGTCCGTAAAGAACATGCGGCATGCCGACATTTTCAAAAATGACATTATTCCAGCCAGTCGGGCGATTTTCGTCAGTGTAGAACGAGCGCAGATAGGTGTACAACCAGTCAGCACCAGCACCCGCATCACCTAACTCACCACGGGCACGGGCAATGATTGTCAGATCCGGAGGTGTCGCACCAAACCACTGCTTCTGTTCATCATGTCTGGCTGCAACCGTCATCAGGCTACCGATCTTGTCGGAAGTGAACATCAGGTTTTCTTTAACCTGCTGCTCGGTCAGGCCGAGGTCAAGCAGGTTTTTGTAGCGCATGTAGGAAGCACCGTGGCAGTTCATGCAGTAATTGACGAAAAGCTTGGCACCATTTTGCAATGCCGCCTTGTCACTTACCGAACCCGGCCACTTGTCAAGATGCACGACCGGGCCACTGGCGAAAGCCATGATCGGCGCAAAGAGCAATGCGATAAGGAATTTTTTCATTTTTTCCATCCTCATTTCATCGTCACACGGTCAGGAACCGGTTTGAATTTATCCATGCGCGACCACCAAGGCATGGCCAGGAAGAAACCAAAGTAAAAAAGCGTACATACCTGGGATACGAGTTCGCCCGTCGGAGATGGCGACAAAGTGCCCAAGTAACCGAGGATGAAGAAACAGATCACAAAGAGTGTCAGCATGACTTTGGATATTGGGCCGCGGTAACGCATCGACTTGACCGGGCTACGATCCAGCCACGGCAGGAAGGCAAAGATTACTACCGACGCCCCCATTGCAACGACACCCCAGAACTTCGCATCGAGACCGAAGAAGTTCCAGACAATCGCCCGCAGAATTGAATAGTAAGGCGTGAAATACCATACCGGCGCAATGTGGTTAGGTGTTTTCAGCGGATCAGCCGGATAAAAATTCGGCGTTTCAAGGAAATAGCCACCGCCCTCTGGGGCGAAGAACATTACCAGCGAAAAAACCATCAGGAAGACGACTACCCCAACGATGTCCTTGACTGTGTAGTAAGGGTGGAACGGGATGCCGTCGCGCGGAATACCATGCTCATCCTTATTGGCCTTGATCTCGATCCCGTCAGGATTATTCGACCCGGTTTCGTGCAGGGCGAGGACGTGAGCCGCGACCAAACCAACCAGGACAAGCGGGAAAGCAATGACGTGGAATGAGAAGAAGCGATTTAGCGTTGCATCACCGACGACAAAATCGCCACGGATCAGAATCGAGAGGTCGTTGCCGACAACCGGGATCGCACCAAACAAGTTAACGATCACCTGCGCGCCCCAGTAAGACATTTGCCCCCAGGGCAGCAGATAGCCAAAGAAGGCCTCGCCCATCAGCACCAGGAAGATGCCGACACCGAACAGCCAGGTCAACTCACGCGGCTTGCGATAAGAACCGTAAAGCATGCCACGGAACATGTGCAAATAAACCACGATGAAGAAAGCCGAGGCTCCCGTCGAGTGCATGTAGCGAATAAGCCAACCACCGGGCACATCACGCATGATGTACTCAACCGAGGCAAAGGCAATCGGCACGCCACTCGCGTTCAATGCAGCGTCTGGTTTGTAGTGCATGACCAGAAAAATGCCGGTAACGATCTGAATAACCAGAACCAGCAGCGCCAGTGAGCCAAAGAAATACCAGAAATTAAAGTTCTTTGGGCAATAGTATTCCGACAGATGGCCCTTCCACAAAGAGGTTGCCGGGAAGCGGGCATCTACCCACTCAAGGGCATTACCTGCCAGCGAGCCATCAGACTTGTATTTTTCGAAAGTTCCGCCAGCCATATTAAGCTCCCTTCTTATCTTCGCCGATGATGATACGGGTATCAGCCAGATACACGTGCGGCGGCACTTCCAGGTTAGTCGGGGCGGGCTTCGCCTTGAAGACGCGGCCAGCAAAATCGAAAGTTGAGCCGTGGCACGGGCAAAGGAAACCACCCAACCAGTCAGCGGTCATGCCTTCATCGGCACCGACTTTGAATTTGGACGACGGTGAACAGCCAAGGTGGGTACAAATACCAACCACCACCATGATTTCCGGCTTGACCGAGCGCGTGTCGTTCTTCGCGTAGGCGGGTTGCTGCTCCACTTCGGACTTGGGATCAGCGACCTGATCAGCAAGCTTCGGCAAGGTGTCGAGCATCTCCTTGGTGCGGTTGATAATCCAGACCGGCTTGCCGCGCCATTCGACAGTCATCATCTGACCCGGCTCTAGCTTGCTGATATCGACTTCGACCGGCGCACCTGCTGCTTTGGCACGCTCGGACGGAAGCAAGCTGGAGACAAACGGAACAAGCGCGGCCACCGCGCCCACCCCGCCTACGGCCGCGGTGGCGACGATTAGATTTCGTCTTCCGCAGTCCATTTTTCCTTGTTTGCTCATTGCGCTGACCCCTAAAGGAATTGGATGGCTAAATAATAAAACCATGATTATATGCGATCCGTCGACCGGATAAAAGCCGGCACGAGGCATGAAGTTACGTTAAAAGCCCCCTTCTTTCGCGCACTGCCTGTGCCAAAGTTCCGCTATCGACATATTCAAGCTCGCCGCCAACTGGCACTCCGCGCGCGATACGCGTCACGCTAACGCCTTTTTGACTCAACAGCGCGGTCAAATAATGAGCGGTAGCTTCACCTTCATTAGTAAAGTTGGTCGCCAGAATTACCTCGCAAACCTCGCCATCGAGGGCCCGCCTAACCAGACGCTCTAGTCCCAACTCATTCGGCCCGACGCCGTCAAGCGGCGAAATCCGCCCCATCAGGACGTAATACAGACCCTTATAAGCCAGGGTCTGCTCCATCATGTTCATATCTACCGGCGTCTCGACCACGCAGAGCAGCGAGCGATCCCGGCGTGGCGACGCACAGCGTTCACAAATCTCACCCTCAGTGAAGGTATTGCAGCGCTGACAATGACGCACCGCCTCCAGCGCGTGCAAGAGCGACTCGCCCAAGCGCTGCGCCCCTTTGCGCTCACGCTGCATAAGGTGATAGGCCATGCGCTGCGCCGATTTCGGCCCAACGCCCGGCAAGCAGCGTAGCGCCTCAATCAGCGCTTCGAGCCCGGATGGATTCACGTGTATCTACCTATAAAGTCGCGTAGCGGCTTCATTTGCCTCCCCTCGCCCATTTTTAGGGGAGGGGTCGGGGGAGAAGGAAACGGGCGTGATTTTCATCTTTCGGGATACCTGCTCAAAATCATGCCCGTTAGAACGGCAGTTTGAAGCCCGGTGGAAGATTCAGGCCGGAAGTAAATCCTGCCATTTTTTCCTGACTGAGCGCCTCACCGCGTCGCATTGCGTCATTCATTGCAGCGGCAATCAGGTCTTCAAGCATTTCTCTATCGTCCATTACCGATGGATCAATACTGACACGGCGCACATCGTGCGCACAGGTCATCGTTACCTTGACCATACCGGCGCCGGACTGTCCCTCAACCTCGACCTGGCCGAGTTGATCCTGCGCCTTCTTCATGTTTTCCTGCATCGCCTGAGCCTGCTTCATCAGGCCAGCCAAGCCACCCTTCATCATCTTGTGATTCCTTTACATATTTTGTGAAAACAACTTTGAATTCGTCACTCCGGGTCAAGCCAGGGCAATCGCATGAAGGTGAAAAAAACAGTCCCCTCGCCCCGCTTGCGGGGAGATGGTTAGGGAGAGGGGCGGTTTATTGAGCGTCAAAATACAAAGACTCCCCCTATCCCCGACCCTCTCCCCCAACAAGTTGGTGGAGAGGGAGTAGTTTCCGATGCAATTTACCTTCATGCGATTGCCCTGCGGGTCAAGCCCGGAATGACGACTAAAAAACAATTTTGCTGCATTACTTACACAACAGGTTTGATTGAGGACTCAATCAGTGAGGCATCGAAGGTTTCGATCACATCACGGACGAAAAGATCTTGTTCAATTGAGGAGATAGCGCGCTCCTGGCGCTCTTGACGCTCACGCCCGGCGGCAGCGGCCGGCGTATCCGTCTCGATTTTGGCACTTTCAAAACGAATCAGCAGCGGACGACCGACAAAGTCGCTCAAGGCCTGCTGCAACTTATCCGGTGCCGGCTTCATCTGCAAATGGCCGTGCGCGGGCGCCAGACGCAGCAAACAATCCGACTCATTCAGTTCACGCAACTCGCAATGCTGCGCCAACTCGCGCGCCAGGCCGCTCAATTGCAACTCATTGACTATCGTGTGCCAATCATCAATCGCGCTTACGGTCGACGGCGTTTTTGGGGCAAAAATTGCAGCAGTTGGGGGCGGCGGCGCCACCGGCACCTCAACGCGCACCGCCTCACGCGCCGGGGTCGGGGCTGCGGCAGTGGCAAGCACGCGCGCCACCGGCTTGATTGAAGAAATCACATCACCCACCGACTCCGGCCGGAAGCCATGCAAACGCAGCAGGGTCATGACGAAGCCAGCGTATTCATCGGGCGCCAGCGCCAGATCGCTTCTGCCATGCAGCACAATCTGGTAAGCCAACTGCACGAACTCGGTAGACAAATGACCAGCCAGTGCCAACAGACGAACCCGCTCAGGTTCATCCTCGTCAATCGCCGCCGGCACGCGCTGGGCGATCTGGATGCGCGTCAATAACGCCGCCAACTCCTGCAAAGCGGCGCCAAAAGAAAGACTGCGCAGCGCCATATCCGAGGCAATCCTCAGCAACTCAGCGGCATCGCCCTGCTGCACTGCTTCAAGAATATTGAACAGATAATCGAGGTCGACCGTACCGAGCATCGCCCGCACCTGCGATTCATCAACGCGCCCTGCCCCGTGGGCAATCGCCTGATCGAGCAAGGACAGCGCATCGCGCATGCTGCCTGCCGCCGAGCGTGCAATCAGCGCCAGCGACGGCGCATCAAAGGGCACGCCTTCGGCCTGTAACACGTGGCTCAGGTGCCCCGAAATAGCGGTCGGCGGCATCTGTTTGAGATTGAATTGCAAGCAGCGCGACAAAACGGTGACCGGTATTTTTTGCGGATCGGTCGTCGCCAGAATGAATTTAACGTGCTCCGGCGGCTCCTCCAGCGTCTTCAACATGGCGTTGAACGCCGAGTTGGAGAGCATGTGCACCTCGTCGATCACATAAACCTTGAAACGTCCGCGCGTTGGCGCATAAATGGCGTTCTCAAGGAGCTGGCGCATCTCGTCGACCTTGGTATTGGTCGCCGCATCCACCTCTAGCAAATCAACAAAACGCCCCGAGTCGATCTCCTGGCAGGCGCTGCAATGCCCACAGGGATTAGCGGTGATGCCGGTTTCGCAATTGAGTGACTTGGCCAGAATGCGCGCAATGGTTGTCTTGCCGACGCCGCGCGTACCGGTAAATAGGTAGGCGTGATGCAAACGCTTCTCGGCCAGCGCGTGCGTCAAAGCACGCACAACGTGCTCCTGCCCGACAAGGGTAGAAAAACTACGCGGCCGCCATTTGCGGGCGAGAACCTGATAACTCATGCGCCCAAACACCAATCAGAGAAATGAAAGTGGCGAGCCTAACCCCCGGCACTTGCAGTAAGTAGCTGTGGCTGCTTCCTTCCGGACCTGACCCGATTCACCACCCTGCAATGCGGGGAGACCCGCCGGGGCGAACTTTAACACAGACCCGGGTTTGGCTGTTACCTGAGAACTTCCCTGGCAGCTTTTTCCTTTGCCATACGAGAAACCGCAGCCTGATCCTGGCCGACCATTGCTGATGTTGCAGCGCGCGTTGCATGGCTGCAACATCGGCTTCAACGTTTGACGGGACGAGACCTGATGCACCGGGCTTACTAAATATAAGGGAAAATCGTGCCTACGGCTTTAGCAGGCATCGCTTAATGTACCTATAAAGCGCTACAAAAAACGTATTTATGTACTATTATATCGGTATGTCCAAAACCACTAAAGCCATCCAACAGCTACCTCCGGCCACCTTGGGCGCACTCCAGAAACTGGGTGCTGACCTGGCAGTGGCCCGCTTACGCCGCAAGGAATCGTTACGCACCTGGGCAAAACGCTTGGGAGTCACCCTCTCCACCCTCCAGCGTCTCGAAGCCGGCGACCCGACAGTAAGCATCGGCATCATCGCAAGTGCCTTGTGGCTCATCAACCGAGATGGTGAGCTGGGAAACCTGGCGGCACCAGAACAGGATCAGGGCGCGCTTGAGTTGAACATTCGAGAAGCTGTGGCGCTCGGCCAAGCCCGTGCGCAGGCATCAGCTGAGGCCCGCATGCGCGCAGAAGCCTCCAACAACAGCAAAAAGGACTGAAATGCGCCTGGATGACTTGTACCTTTGGTACCTGGGATACCCGACGCCTCGCTACGTGGGAGCGCTGAAGCTGGTTGCCGCCGGCAAGGGCGTCTCGCTCCGCTATGCAGGTGACTGGCTGGCCAATGGATTCGCCCTCAGCGAGGACCTGCCCCTTGTGGACAACGAATTCTTCCCACCCGGGCGACTGAGCACCAGCGCGCCCCGCGCAGTCGGTGCCGTGGATGACGCGCGCCCGGACCGCTGGGGTGAAAAAGTCATTCGATTCGTCGACAAGCCCAAGCGCACCTCGTTGATGGAGTTGCTCTACTACGCTGGTGACGACCGCTTCGGTGCGTTAGGGGTATCGACCTCGCCCACCGCCTACCTTCCACGAAAAGGCGGCCCGCTGCCACGGTTGGCACAAGCCCAGGAGCTCAGCGAGGTTGTGGCCAAGATTGAAGCCGGCGATGCCTTGACTACGCTCGAAGCCAAAATCATTGCAGGGGGTGGCAGCCCTTTAGGCGGCGCGAAGCCCAAGGCGCTTATCGAGATCGATGGTGAGCAGTGGGTCATTAAGTTCTTCAACAACGAGTACGTGGACGCGCCACTCATCGAGCACGCGACCATGACGTTAGCAGCCCAGGCTGGCATCAACGTCGCCCAGACCCAGGTTATTCACCTGGTGGCGGCGAATGCCGTGGCCATTCGGCGCTTTGACCGAGTGGATGGTCAGCGGATTCACAGCATCTCGGCGGGCACCGCTATCCGAGCGGCCGCTCCGGCCGGCACCGAGCCGGAAATGGGATACCCGCAACTCGCCCGAATCCTGCGTCGAGTCGGTGTCAGTCAGGGCGACGCGCATCTGGCCGATGCCCAAGAGCTATTTCGCCGAATGGTGTTCAACATTCTGATCGACAACACCGACGACCATGAGAAGAACCACGCTCTTTTAGTCGTGAGCCCAACCTCTAATGGACGGCTGAGACTGGCGCCGGCGTACGACATACTCCCCACCCACTCTGGCCAAGGCTATCAAGAGTTCATCTGCGGTGTGTACGGACAAGAATCCACGCTGGCCAACGCAATGTCCCAATGTGATGCGTTTGGGCTTCAGCCAGCCCAGGCCGCCATACAAGTCGTCCGGGTCATCGAGGTGGTCAACACCTGGCGCGCGCACTTTAAAGCCATCGGGGTATCGAGCAGCGACCTGGAGAGCTTGGCAGAGCGCCTCGACGGTGACGAATTGCTGAGCCAGCGCCAGACGTTTAACGCCGACCTGTACCGGGTAGCGCCGCACAAACGACGGCCGACAAGCCCCTTCCGCAGAACTTGACGCGCGGTCGACAAACTGTGGCTCAGGATATTACGCCGCCAACGGCAAATTGAGAGGAAGCTGAAAACGGCCCTCGACAATGCCTCGCACAGAGATATCTTCGTCCAACTCATCCCAGCGCAATGCAGTTCCGTTAGTATGGGAAAACCGTGGTCTGAAAATCATCTAGCCGGCCTCCCGCCGCCGCTGTTGCGGCGGGGTTAAAGTGAGTTTGCGAACTTGCATTAACCACAGGAGGCCGAAAATGAAATATAGCGGAATAGACCTGCATTCGAACAACAGTGTGGTGACCGTGACGGATGAAGAAGACCGAGTCGTGGCGGAAAAGCGGCTGCCCAACGACCTGACGAAGATCGTGGGATTGCTCATGCCCTGGCGGGAGGAGATGGCCGGTGTCGTGGTCGAATCGACCTTCAACTGGTACTGGCTGGTCGACGGTTTGCAAGCGGCGGGCTTCAAGGTGCATCTGGCCAACACCACGGCGATCAAGAAATACGAAGGACTCAAGCACAGCGGCGACGAAACCGATGCGCGCTACCTTGCCCACCTGCTACGGTTGGGGATTCTGCCGACCGGTACCATCCTGCCGCCGGAACAACGCGCCGTGCGCGATCTGGCCAGGAAACGCATGCAACTGGTGCGCAGTCGCACCACGCACATCCTTGCTGTCGAGAACATCATCGCCCGCCAACATGGCGCCCGGATCAGCAGCAATCAAGTCAAGCAATTGACGGCCGATACCGTCGATCAAATGCCTTTGCCGGAAGACGTGGCGCTGGCAATCAAAACCAACGTGGCGGTCATCGCCACGCTTTCCGCGCAGATCAACCTTCTTGAAAAGCGTCTTCAGGAAAGAATCGCGGAGCGACCGGAGTACGGACTCCTCACCAGCGTACCCGGTATCGGTCGGGTGCTGGCGACCACGATCCTGCTCGAAACGGGGCCGATAGAGCGCTTTGCCGCCGCCGGCAACTTTGCCTCCTACGCCCGCTGCGTCGACAGCGTGCGCACCAGCAACGGCAAGAAGAAAGGGGAAGGGAACACCAAAAACGGCAACAAATACCTGTCTTGGGCCTTCGTCGAAGCGGCCAACTTCGCGCTGCGTTACTGCGCCGAGGCGAAGCGTTTCTACGAACGGAAGAAGGCCAAAACCAACAACGTGGTCGCGATCAAGGCGCTGGCGCACAAGCTGGCGCGGGCCTGCTTCCATATTTTGAAGGAGCGCAAACCGTTTGACGTGACGCGCTGCTTTGCATGAGTTACGACGGCGACCGGCAAGCCCGGATTAGGGGACTGGAGCGACAGCCATTTGGTCTGAATGGGATGCCGTGCCGCCGTCACCGATTTGCAGTACAAGCGGATCGCCCGCAACGTGAGCCAGCCAGGGATTGGCGCCGAGACTTCGGTAGCCACGGGTCTGTGATGAACCCATTGGACACGGTGCGGCACCAACGTTTTTCTGGGGCGGCAAAGCCGCCAGGGCGACAGGCAGATTCATCGCCGCTCGCGCGATCCTGATGGGTGTCCCCCAAGAGGACTTCCTTCGGGGCGTCTGGCGCGATTCGTCGCAGCCATGATTTGAAGAAACGGGCGTGATCGGCAACTGCAAGCGGAGGAAGAAGAGATTGAAAACCGGCGGCTGGCGCCGCCATGGATTTGTGCGCTCGCTTGACGTGGGCCGGCTAATGGGTGTCCCCTATTTACGTGTCCCCTTTTTACACGTATTTACACGTACACGTACATGAACCTGAGCGGCCTGAAGGAATTTATGGTTCTGGCCCCCTTCACGACCCAACTACCTGATGTTCTCTTTGCATGCATACTCGCTCCCCAACGAGCATGCAAAACGAAGCGTATTGTGTTTTTGCTGGATATCCCCGCTCTCTTCGAAAGCCTTAGCAAGCCCAAGATACGATTTTATGTTGTCAGGCTGTAGAGGAATCGCCTGCTCAAAATATCCACGAGCCTTTTTCCAATCACCCAGATTCAACCATATGACACCAAGTTGGTGATATGCAGGCGCATAGTCTGGCAAATAGCCGAGCACGTGATTAAGGTCAGCCAAGGCTTCTTTATTTTTTCCAATATTTACAAGCTCGGTTCCTCGATTGTAATAAATCCGATACGCACCAAATGGTTCGCTTGCTCCGGATCTCCGTTCGAGCAACTTTGCAGCCTCATCCCAAACCAGGTAGGGGTGAGCAAACGTTGACAATCGATCGAAGGACAATGCGGTGAGATAAACAAAAAATAGAGGAATCAAAACCGAAGAGAGATTCCTGCTTAAGCGGCGAAAACCTATTGCAAACAGAATGAAAATTAGCGGCATCCAGAGATAACTTCGGTAAACCACGAAAGGCTCTTGAAAACGCGTTGCCGCAAACTCGGTAAAGTACATGCAACACAGCCCCAGCATTGAAAAACCGAGCAAGCCGCTAATCCCCCCGCGAAAAAGCATGAACGCAGCCACAGAGGCAAAAAGCAGAAAAGCAACCAGACCAGCCCACAGTGTCCAGACGGAAAAATCAGAAGGAAAAAACTCACGAATATCAATTGCTACCCAAGTTGAGTTCGGAAACATCCATAGGGCAAGATATTTAAAAAATAGCCCCATTTGACTCAGCACACTCAACGGATAGAGATCTTTCGCCAAAACATCGGAATTAGCGCTCCGCAAAACCTCAGAGGTCATAATTTCATAGGACTGACCAATAACCCCCTTCATCTGAAGAATAATGAAAACCGAGACCATGCTCTGTAAAAACAAAACTGCAGCGATTTCTTTGCGTGGCAATGTCAATACTTTTCCACTTTGCACGAACAAAATCAGCAACAGCAACGAGACCCATGGCGACATCACCGCATGCTCTTTGGCAAAAACAGCAAGCAATACGAAAATGCAAGACAACCAAAGTGACAGGCGTGAACCCTGCAAGCCCTGCCAAAAAGCCAACCATGCCATTAGGGAAAAAAGTGTCGCGGCAACAATAGTTCGCTGAATTAAGTAAGCTTCAGTAAAAATTGCCAGCGGGTGAACGGCAAAAAACAGTGCCGCGATAAACGCCGCCGCCTCTGCACTGATCCTTGCATCCTTCGCCGTGTCCAAATCCAGAAGCAAGCGTCGAATGAAAAAGAAAATTGACCACGCAGTAGCTATGTGGAGTAGCAAATTTCCCAGACGCAACCAAAGCAGATCCGATCCAATAAAAACAAAAGTTGCGGCCAGTGTTTGATAAACCCACCAGCGATGGACAAGCTGGAACCCGTCAGCATAAAAGCCTTCCGGCCCACCCGGCCTGAAGAAGTATTGGTCATCGAAAAGCAGTGGGCTATCAAGAAACCTGCCGCAAAGTAACAGCGTTATCACGCAGATAGATAAACAATAGAGCCACGCTCTGCTTTCCGTTTTTATCATCCAAATCTTTCTTTGTTGTACCCGAGCCCAATTACAGCCACTCAACCATGAGTCATCGCTCGAAACTGAGGCATTGCCGCTTACCCCCTTTAACTATCCGAATTATAGAGGCAAAGTAACCCACCCCTTGCACCTCACGAACAGACAAAATGCGACAAATTACGGCAGTCGCTTAGCCGAAATTTGTCGCAAGAATAAGTAATGAGCTGAAAAAAACAACAGAACAGCCAAATTTTTCAGAATCTAGCCTGGCGCGATCCTTGCTTAACATCAAACAAGGCGCCAAATGGAATTGCCTTATCAACCATCAAAAGGAGATTCATATGCGAGTTATGCAATCGACACAAAAGGGCTTTACGCTGATCGAATTGATGATCGTCGTTGCCATTATCGGCATCTTGGCCGCAATCGCTATCCCGCAATACAGCGACTACACCTCCCGAGCCAAAGCCGCAGGCGCAATTGCTGAAATTGACTCGGTCAAGAAGGGCATCGCTATGTGCTACTCCGAAATCGGAACCCTGACTGGCTGTAACGCTGGAACTAATGGCGTACCGACTTTGGGCACCACAAAGAACATTACGACAGTCACGTCAGTTACCAACGGCATAATCACCATTACCACATCAGCTACGACTACAGCCGGCGTCGCCTTGACTATAATTGATACACCTACTATCGCCGCTGGTGCCGCCAACATGGTTTGGACCAACACCGGCACCGTGTGCGCAAATCCTGCTCGTGCATTCAAGCCTGGCCAAGGCGACTGCCCGTAACCTGAAGAATTTCCTAGCGTTAGTAAGCCCCGCTTTGAAAAAGTGGGGCTTTTTTATGACCTACAATTTTCAGCAGAGAAAGGAGCGGGAATTAAATCGGTATTGCCCTTGCAACAGTTTCGCCAAAACGCTTCAGCCTTAGCAATCCACCTGATGCTCATTCGAAAATCATCCAAACAGGGACACCCATTAGCCGGCCTAAGTCAAGCGAGCGCACAAACCCATGGCGGCGCCAGCCGCCGGTTTTCAATCTCTTCTTCCTCCGCTTGCAGTTGCCGATCACGCCCGTTTCTTCAGAAAACAGGGACCAGAAAACAGGGGACAGACCACGGTTTTCGGAAGCATTTCGTGCGTACATGGTCGCATGGATTTCCTACGATTTCCGTTTAACTATCCAAATTCCGGGTAGTTTAAGCCGGCCTGAAAAGATACGTTTTCGCACCCTTTCCGGTGTCGACCGTAGCAATCTGGCTGATCTCTTGCGTAATCGACCGACTACAATAATTTCATCTACTCAATCAAACGTACCGATGAATTTGCAGGTTAGCTTGGCGGCCTAAAAGACCGGATGACTCGGGTTCGCCTGAATCGTCGACTTGATCGTGCGCTGCTGGACAGTCCATCATCCTAACTAACAAAGGTATCCGCATAACGTTGGCAAACTCATCCCCGCGCAGACTGGGGTTCAGTGGGTCAGACCACGCCTGCACTTGATACCGGCCTTCGCCGATATGACGGTCGTTTCATATTATCGAACCGGAGCAATAAAAAACTCGGGCACCATTTTTTGATTTGCGATTTTTTCAATAAAACAACTTTCGAACTTCGCTAAAAAATAGTGCCGTTTTGAACCTCAGCGATTAAAATACTGTAATTACTAATCAACCGGTTTAGAATTTACACCAATGATCGCCCGGCATATTCAATTTCACTTACAGACGTTACTGTCGCACTTCCCGTGTGTCGTGCTGACCGGAGTGCGGCAATCCGGTAAGACGACGTTGCTGAACTCGCTCCCCGGTGAGTGGCAGCGTTTTGATATGGAGAACTCAACGGATCGTCAGCAACTACTGTCTGACCCGGATTTGTTTTTCCGTTTGCATGCCGACAAGGTGGTGATTGATGAAGCGCAGTTGGCACCACCTTTGTTCTCAGCGTTGCGCGTGGCGATTGATCGTGACCGCTCCAGGAAGGGACGCTTTTTATTATCAGGCTCCAGTTCGCCGGCGTTGGTTAAGCAAATTTCAGAAAGCCTGGCAGGACGGGTCGCTTATCTGGAAATGTCTCCACTGAGCCTGGCAGAGGCGTGGCAATTACCGACTTCCGCTTTTTATTCCCTGCTGGCAAAAGGCGCTCCGATTGCCGACATTCAGGCAGAAATAGCGGCTCGCCTGAGCTTGCAGCAAGTTCAAGACTACTGGTTTCAGGGTGGGTATCCAGAGCCTTGGCTGAGTGATGATGTCGAGTTTCGAAGCCTATGGTATCGCCACTATATTGATGCCTATTTATTACGTGACATTGGCGCGTTGTTTCCCAATCTGAATCGGGATCGCTACCGGCAATTTATCTCGCTACTGAGTCAACATTCCGGAAATATTATTAATAACGCTGACATAGCCAGAACCCTTGGGGTGAGCGAACCCACAGTGCGCGACTGGTTAAGCATTGCTCACAATACTTTTTTGTGGCGCCATATTCCGGCCTGGGATCGCTCTGCCGCGAAGCAATTGATCAGGCACCCCAAAGGTTTCTTGCGGGATAGCGGTTTGTTGCATCGGTTGTTACGAATCCAGGATACCAACATGCTTGCCACGCATCCTGTTGTGGGCAAGTCGTGGGAGGGGATGGTGGTGGAAACGTTATTGAGGGGTTTTGAAAATGCCGGTATTGACGTAACCCCTTTTCACTATCGAACACGAGGCGGAGCAGAGATTGACCTGATTTTGGAAGGCCAATTTGGAAATGCATCGCTGCTAGCAATAGAAATCAAGTTGACTCAGCAGTCTGACAAGCGTGCTTTACGCTCGCTTTCAGAATTTGTCACTGCACACAACAGCCCCTTCGGCCTGGTCATCAATAATGATGAGCGACCGCGATGGTTGGCTGAGCGAATTCTTGCCATTCCGGCTGCTTGCCTCTGAACCTCAATCTTCCGCATGCAGATCCGCCATCAACGCCCCAACGCTGTCAAAGCTCTTGAGGTGTTGCCGGCGTGTGCCTCGCGCATGGCTGCGATGGTGGTTTCGTTCGGAATCAAAGGCTCGAACGGCAAAGCCTTCTGGCGGGCGACGCGGGTCAGCATGATGCGTAAAGCGTCGGAGACGGTCAGCCCCATTGCAGCCCACAACTATCTGCCCTGTTTGAATTCGTCACCCCGGCGCAGGCTAGAGTTTAGTTGGTCAGGTCATCCCGGCACTGGATACCGGCCTTCGCCGGTATGACGGACGTTTTATATTTCTTCGGCTCGGAGGAGCAAGGGCCGCCACCAGAACGGCTTACGCCAACCAAGCAAAACCTCCGAACCGACACTGGCGGAATCCCGCCTCGACTGCCGCCAATGGTTACTCAGCCTCAACCGGCAGCGACTCCTCCGGCCACTGAATCACCAAACCGGGCAGCACGGCAATCGGCGTTTCCCCTTCTAGCGCCAGCACGATCGGTTTGCCGTAGGCGCCATCTTCAAGGATGTAAATCATCAGCACCTTGTCGATAGGATGCACCAGCCAGTACTCAAGCACCCCGGCTTGCTCGTAGGCCAAACGCTTACCAATATGGTCGCGGGAAGCAGTGGCTGGTGACAGCACTTCAACAATCCAATCCGGCGCCCCAAGGATGGCACGTTCGGTGATTTTGGCCGGATCGCAAACGACGAAAACATCGGGCTGCACCACCGTCCGCACTGCGCCATCGGTTTCATTGCCATGCGGCAAGAGCACATCGACAGGGGCGATAAAAGGCTGGCATGGTTTGCCGGCCAGGGCCCGCTTGAGTTGAGTCGCAATGTGCAAAACAAGGTTTTGATGCGGAATCGTCGGCGCCGGCGCCATGGCAAATGCCTCGCCGTCGATCAGTTCATAGCGATCTTGCGACCCCCAGCTTTGATATTCGGCGTAGCAGAAACCTTGATCCTTCAGTTGCGGTAAGCCCATGATGTATTCCTCCCGGTGGTGTGAACATTCTACGACGGCAATTGCGACAGCAACAATTAACAGAAGACAGCGAATCCGTGTTTATTCGATTTCTGGCACTGCTGTTCCCAGTTGTTGCCAACGGCATTAATTGGCGGCGAACGGGGTGTCACCAATCTTGCACAAACAGGGGACCACGGTATTTTGGGTCATCTCGCGCACTAAACATGCTGGCCTTTGCCTGCCCAGAAAACGTCATTGAAGCCTTCCCTTGACAATGCTAGACTTAGTCCATCAACCAAACCAACCAGGAGACTCACATGGCGGTAATGATCAACGTTCATGAAGCCAAGACTCACTTTTCCCGTCTTCTTGAGCAGGCGCACGCCGGCCAGGAAATCGTGTTGGCCAAAGCGGGCAAGCCCTATGCCCGCTTGATGCCCTTGGCACCCAACAGTGGAAAGCGGCAGCCAGGTCGCCTGGTTGGTCAGGTTGATGACGCCTTTTTTGATGCTTTGCCGGAGGAAGAACTGGCCGCTTGGGAGAGCAAGTGAGGTACCTGCTGGATACCCATACCCTCTTGTGGTGGCTGACGAATGATCCGCAGCTATCACCGCAGGCCAAGGCGCTCATTGCCGACGAGGGCAACACCATTTTGGTCAGCGCCGCGAGTGCTTGGGAAATTGCCACCAAGTACCGACTTGGAAAGCTATCAGTTGCAGGCGAGGCGATCCGGCGATTCAATGAATTGATCGAAGCAGATGGCTTTGAGCACTTGCATATCACCTATCTGCACGCCCTGCGTGCCGGCGCCTACCCACTTGATCATCGTGACCCGTTTGATCGAATGCTGGCGGCGCAAAGCACGCTCGAATCTGCCCCCTTGATCTCGCGCGACCCTGCTTTTGCTTTTTTTGGAACACAGGTAGTTTGGTAAAAGGCAGCGAGATCAGGCAACAGACGATGGTTTGTGGACTATTTGGCACCAGTAGGGATCAGATCAGCACTTCAGATTCCAGCCGACCTACCAACAATTCACTGGCCTCAGCAATCAACCTGATGCTCATTCATGAATTCCAGCGCATATTTCCGATAGACCTCAGACTTGACGAATATCTCATGCAAATCCGGGTCGATGTGGCCGTTTTTCTTGAAATTTTCGAGAATGCCAAGCGCCTGCGATAACTTCATGCCGTCCTTGTAGGGGCGGTCTTTTGCGGTCAACGCCTCAAAGATGTCGGAAATACCCATCATCCTGGCTTGCCAACTCATGTCGTCGCGCTTCAGTCCTTTCGGATAACCTTTTCCATCCATGCGCTCGTGGTGACCACCGGCGTATTCAGGGACATTTTTGAGGTGCTTCGGCCACGGTAGCTGTTCGAGCATTTTGATCGTCGCGACGATGTGGTGATTTATGGTCTCGCGCTCGGGTGCTGTGAGCGTTCCGGCTCGGATGGTCAGGTTTTCGAGTTCATTGTCGGAGAGGAACGTTGCATCTTCGCCGTGTTCGTTTTGCCAGCGATAACGGATGGCAATGGCCCTGATCTGATCGAGGTCTTCATCGCGCATGCGCTCACTACCGATATTGGCTTTGCGCAAAAATTCCCGGTCATCGTCACATTGCCGGCAAAAGGCTGAGTACTGATTTTCAGCTTCCGAGCGCTCTCCTCCTGCAGCAATTTGCTGCCATTTGCGCACTTCGGCATCGCGCTTGACGACTTCAAAACGGGTGTCAATCAGGTGAATGCGGTCATAGATCGTTTGCAGCTTGGTCGCCTTATCAACAACGTGAACGGGCGTCGTGACTTTGCCGCAGTCGTGCATCAATGAGGCAATTCGTAACTCGTAGCGATCTTTATCGGTGAGGGTGAAATCGGCAAGCGGGCCTTCGGTAGTGGCGTTGACGGCCTCAGCCAGCATCATGGTCAGCTCTGGCACGCGTTGGCAGTGACCGCCGGTATAGGGCGATTTTTCGTCGATTGCCAAGTTGATGAGCTTGATGAAGGACTCAAACAGTTCTTCAAGTTGCTGCACCAGCTGTCGATTGGTCAGGGCAATGGCGGCCTGCGAAGCCAGTGACTCAGCCAGACGCTGATCAGCCGTGGTAAATGCCTTAACCTGATTTTGGGCGTCGAGCGCATTGATCAGTTGCAGCACACCAATGATCTCGCCCTCGTGATTCTGCATCGGGACGGTGAGGAAGGATTGCGAGCGGTAGCCGGTACGCTCGTCAAATTTGCGCGTACCGGAGAAATCGAAACCTTCAGCGGTGTAAGCATCGGCAATATTGATGGTTTTCCGGCCAATTGCGGCGTCGACCGCAACCATTGTGTTATTTGGCTGACCATCAGCCTTGTACAGTGCCAGATCAGGGAATTTCCCGGAAACCGGCTGACCGCTAGTGCCCCCGAAGGCGATATTGAGCGAATCTGTACGCACGATCTGGAAATGCAGGCGCTGGTGATCGTCGGAAACAAGATACAGCGTTCCACCGTCTGCCCGAGTAATGGCTTTGGCCGCGAGAAGGATTTTCTCGAGCAGGTGCTCAAGATTGCGCTCGTTGGAGAGCGAGGCGCCAATGTCGTTAAGTTGTTCAAGGCGGCGGAATAGATCGTCGATAGTTTCCATGACTAATCCTTGGAAGTTTGTGTGCCTGCCAGACAGGTTTCGCACCATTGCGTAACGGCAGTAACAATTGGCAGTAGAGCATCTCGGCCAAGACCACCCAACTCACCCTCCTGGTAACGAAACTCGACGGCATAGGGATTTATGTAGCGCAGCGACTCAATCTGAACGGGCAATTTATGACCAATATCCTGCAGCATAGAAGCCAGTTCCTCAAGATCATGAGTGCGCCGAAATTCCACTCCGAACAAGAAAAGAACTGCTTTTAGTGCTTTCTCAATAGCTTGTTGTGCATGGAATCCAATAGCGGCTTCATCGGCCTGCGCAAGCCCGCTCAACAAGACAAACGTATCCCGGTCTCGACAGGCTAGGCGAAAGAAACGACCAGCCTCTTCAGCAGCCTGATTCATAGGCCACCCGCCCTTCTTTTTTCGCCCAGTAGAAAGCAGTCCCCGGCACCTGGCTACGTTTGTTAAACTCATCCTCAGAACAAAGTAGTAAATCGACACCTACACCCGGGGCCAAACGACCGATTGCTCCACGTAAAACAACGTGCTCCTCAAGGCGCTGCTCAAGCTTGCTTTCAACAACCAGCAAATCAAGGTCTGAGCCTTCGTCAGCATCACCGCGACCGTAAGACCCAAAAACGATAATTTTCTTCGGCGACTTGGCTGCAGCAAGAACGCGTTGCACTGCCGAATCGATGTCTTGCGATGTCAACATTGGCTCAATCTCACTTAATACAGACCGCACGTACCTGCTTGATGTCAGTAATCCCCTGCATGACCTTCTCGATACCATCCATCTTGAGCGTACGCATTCCCTCATTCAGCGCGCAGGCGAGGATTTCGGCAACACGAGCTTTTTCCTGGATCAGTTTTTTGACCGGGTCGCTGCCAACCAGCAGCTCATGCAGACCAACGCGGCCTTTGTAGCCAGTGTCGCTACAGGTTGGGCACCCTTTGGCGCGGTACAACGTAAATTTGCCATCTTTGGCATAGCGGCTGAGCCACTCTTGGTTAATGGCCTCCAGCGAGCCTTGCGGGTCTTTTTTCCAGGCCTCAGTGTTGGTCAGTTCTTCGCTGTACTCATGGAGCAGTTGCTTGATTTCTTCGGCAGATGGCTGATAGGCGACCTTGCATTCCTTGCACAGGCGCTTACCAAGGCGCTGGGCAAGGATGCCGAGCAGGGCATCGGCGAAATTGAAGGGATCCATACCCATATCGAGCAGACGGATGATCGATTCGGTGGCTGAGTTGGTGTGCAGTGTGGCAAACACCAGGTGGCCGGTGAGCGAGGCTTCGATGCCGATACCGGTGGTTTCCGGATCGCGCATTTCGCCGACCATGATGATGTCGGGGTCGGCACGCAAGAAAGCCTTCATTACTGTGGCGAAGTCGAGGCCAGCTTTTTTGTTAACCTGCACCTGGCGCAGACCCTTTTGGGTGATTTCAACCGGGTCTTCAGCCGTCCAGATTTTGGTTTCCGGACGATTCAGGTAGCCCAACACCGAGTGCAGCGTGGTGGTTTTGCCGGAACCGGTCGGGCCGCAAACGAAGAACAGACCATAAGGCTTTTCGACGCACTTGATCAGGTTTTCGTGGTTACGTGGGGCGAGGCCGAGCTGGTCAAGCTTGATTGGCTCACCGGCGGCCAGAATCCGCATCACCACATCTTCGACACCACCAGCCGTGGGAATCGTCGCGACGCGCAACTCAATATCAAGCGGGCCGTATTTTTTGAACTTGATCTTGCCGTCCTGCGGCCGGCGCTTTTCCGAGATGTCGAGATCGCACATGATCTTCAGTCGGGTGATCAGCGATGAGCGGTAGGAAGCGGGAATTTCAATGTAATTGACCAGCGAACCGTCCTTGCGGAAGCGGATCATGGTTTTGTCTTTGCCCGGACGCGGCTCGATGTGAATATCGGAGGCGCCTTGCTGGTAGGCCTCGACAATGATCTTGTTCACCAGACGAACAAGTTCGTTGTCAGAAGCGGCGCTGATATCCTCACCAACTTCGCTGCACTCCTCACTCTCGCCCATGCCGGAGAGCAGGTCATCGACCGAGCCCATGTCGGAAATTGCCCCGAAAAACTGGTCGACCGTAGCAGCGAACTCGCGCAGGGTGGTTACGCGATAGGCGATCTTCGCTTTGGGGAAAATGTTATTCACAATGCGCGAACTGCGCAGGCGCTCAGGATCAGGCGACATGACCACCAGCCCATCGCTATTTTCCTCAAGCGGTATCCAGTCACTCTCATCGACGTAATCACGCTTGATGTTACGCAGCAAATCTATCGGCTTCAAACGCTCCGGCTTGAAAGGCTCGTAGGGCACATCAAAGAAACGCGACAATGCAGCGCCAATGGCCGCTGGCTTGACTGTGAAGTCCTTGACCAGAACCTCTTCAAGCCCCACCCCTTTTTGGCGCGCAGCGCGCTGGGCGAGATCCATTTCACCGCTGGCTAGAATGCCATCGGCAATCAGGTAATCGTATTTTGAACGGGCAACAAAGGGCAACTTCTGACGCTGTGTAAAGGCGATGGCCAAGGTTTTAGCCAGTTCCCGAATGCCTTCGACTTCAAAATCCGAAAAAGGCGTGCCGGTTTTGTGATTGATTAACTGCACAACCCCCAGCAACTCATCGTTGCCATCAATTACCGGCGCGGCCAGCATTTGCTTGGAGCGGTAGCCGGTACGCTTATCAACTTCCTGCAAAAAATGCATCTTGGCGCTGTATTGTTTGAGCTCCACTTCATCGTAGACATCGCGCAAATTAGCGACTGAGCGAGTAGCTGCGGCATAGCCGGCAATACTCTGCTCGCTAATCGGCAGGCGAATATCCTTGAATGAGTTGAGCCCGGTTTTTACCTTGGAGACTATGGATTGCTTGTCTTCACCCAAGACGTAAATGGTCAGACGATCCGCATTGAACAGGTTGCAGATGTCCTGCGACAGCGCGAGCATGATCTCGTCGATGTTGTTCGTTGCGTGAATCTTGTTGGTAACGTCCTGAAGGTTTTTCAGAAAGACCAGACGGCTGGCGACATCACTCATGCTTTCTCCGCCGTTGCCGCCAACCCGTCTCTCAGCCAGACTGCCTTGAGCCCGTGCTGGGCAAGCAGAAAAGCTGCCGCCGAACTACGCCGACCGCTGTGGCAATAAACAATATACTCCTTGTCTTTATCGAGCAAATCGAAAGCATTACGGATTTCGTTGAGTGGGATATTAATAGCGCCGTGCAGTCCATCCTGAGCAAACTCGGCGGCATAACGGATATCCAGCCACTGCGCCTGTCCGGAAGCGACGCGCTGTTTGGCTTCGCTGCGACTAACGGAATGCAGGAGCGGCGCACATAAAAGCTCGATAAAATCGGGCTTGGCCAGACGCAGAACGACACCATCGGTTTTCATAATGACGTCAGCGTTACGCGGCGTCTCTGCCACCAGCGCTTCTTCGCCGAAGCCATCGCCGGCTCGCAACTGAGCTAAAGCCACTTTGGCGCCACCGACCATTTTGCTTACTTCGCAGCGGCCTGACTCGATCAGATAATAGCTGTCACCGGGATCACCATCACGGATTAGCGTCTGGCCTTTTTTGGCCTTGATGCGCTCAAAACGCCCGAGCAACTCATGAATATGCGCCGGTGGCAATTGTGCCAGGCAGCCAGAGGTCAGCGCTTTCGCGTTGAAGGCACCGGTCATTGTGCTCCAGTCTGCCCCCTCGCTTGTACCGGCCGGCTTTTGCTTGGCGGCCGAGGCAAGCTCGTCCCAGGTCATCATGATATCGAGCAGATCAAAATCAACGCTGATGATCTCAACTTCGGTAATTGCCTTGCTGCTCACCGGGAGAACCGTCTGATAACCGATCGGCCAATTGGCATCGCCACACCCGCCAACCATGACACGCCGGCTACCATCACTGAGCACCGTACCCAACTCCCCCTTAAGCAGGTAAAAAAACTGGCCTCCAGGTGCAGTTGACCGCAACGGATCTGCCCCAATCGGAAATTTTTCCGGCCGGCACAAGGCAGCCAGCTCACTAAGGCGGTGCTCGGAAAGGCCCCGAATGGGCTCAAGGGTGCTGAAAATATTGTTTAGCGTTGTCATCTCAGAACTCGAAAACCTGATTGTTTTGCAGCATTTTGGGTTTGAAATCGGCAAGACAACTGGCGATCTCTTCCATGGTCAACTCAATCTGCCCCGGCTTGAGATGGGTAATGTGGATTTCGCAGTTATGCTCCAGTTTTTGCAATTCAGAAGCCAGCATGCTTGGGCATAAATGCTTGGAAACGACCGCCAGGCGCTCTTCACGATTGGAGAAGGCACACTCGATAATGAGATGCTTCAAATTGGAAATCCGGTTAACCGCTCGCCAGAAGGCATTGCAGCAGCCGGTATCACCCGAGAAAACCAGGCTGGCCTCCCCCGAATCAATCTGATAACCGACGGCCGGAACTGTATGTTCTACCGGCAAGGCGGTAATGGTGCGCTTGCCGAGCTCGACTGGCTGATTCACCTCGAGAATTTGATAGCGCATGAAGGGATTTTCAGCGCTCGGCACCTCGGAAAAATCAGGCCAGATCGCCCAATTGAAAACATGATTGCGCAAAATGGTGATCACTGCCTCGGTGCCGTAAACCATCAGCGGCTTGTTGCGCCGGTCTGCAACCGTATCGAGCATCAGTGGCAAGGAGGCAATATGATCAAGGTGGGTATGGGTGATAAAAACGTGGTCGATTACCGAGAGTTCGGCGATAGACAGGTCACCAACTCCGGTTCCCGCATCAATCAAAATATCGTGGTCGAGCAACATCGACGTGGTGCGTAGATGCCGCCCGCCGATACCGCCACTGCAACCGAGTATTTTCAGTTTCATTATTATTTTGTCTCGAAGGTGGTCACACCATCCCAATCAGCACCCGGCGGATTCTTTCGCAAGAGCGCCACCCGTTCAAGGTAAAGCTGATACAGCCTGGATTCAGGCGCCTGCCGCAGCAGATTGAGTAGCTGCAACTCGGCCTGCTCCCAGTCCTGGGCGCGGTAAAACCGCAAGGCTTGCTTCCAGAGGGTGAGCTGCTCCAAAACCTCTGCCGGCACCTCACCAGTCATACCGAGCGGCTCAAACATGGCAACCGGCTCGTCCTTGCCCTTGACGCGAACCTTGTCGAGTTCGCGGAATACCATGTCGCCCAATCGCGCGCGGGTCTGCGGCCCGACTATGATTCCGACGCCGTATTGCTTGGTAATACTTTCGAGCCGTGAACCAAGGTTGACCGCATCACCCATCACCGTATAAGCCTTGCGCACCGGTGAGCCCATGTCGCCCACCGTCATCATGCCGGTATTGACCCCGACACCGATGTGCAACGCCGGCCAGCCACGCGCACGGAAGGGCTCGGCCAGCGCTTTCAGCTCTTTCTGCATGGCCATGGCAGTTAGCACAGCGTGGCGGGCGTGCTCGGGATCAGCTACCGGTGCCCCCCAAAAGGCCATGATGGCATCGCCAATATATTTGTCGAGGGTGCCACGATTCTTGCGGATCACCTCGGTCATTGACCCGAGGTATTCATTCATCAGTTGCGACAACTCCTGCGGATCGAGCCCTTCGGAAATGGTTGTAAAACCGCGCACATCAGAAAACAGCACGGTCAACTCGACGTTGCGCCCGGCCATGGTGTAAGCCTCGGGATCACGCGCCATTTCATCAACCAACTCAGGCGGCACATACTGGCCGAATAGCTCGGTAAACTGACGCTTGGTTCGCGTTTCGACAAAATAACCCCAAGACATATTGACCCCAAACAGCAGCACACTGAGCAGCAGAACAGATGCGAGGGGCAAGACCAGATTGGCTGAGGACCAGAGACTGAGGTTGATCGCGACAATAGTAAAAAGCACAGCGGCGGTCAGTATCGAAGCACGTATCGGTGAGATCAGCGGCAGGATAAAGGCCAGCAGACCGCCAAAAAATATCAGCTGCAAAACGTCGACACCCATGATGAAGCCAGGCTTTTCCTTGATCGTTCCGTCGAGGATGCCGGCAATCAGGTTAGCGTGCACCTCAACCCCGGGGTAAGTCGCACCCACCGGCGTTGCCCGCAAATCCATCAAGCCCGGTGCGGTCGTCCCGAGCAGCACAATACGCCCATCGAGTTGAGACTTATCCACTCGCCCCTTGAGCACATCCGCTGCTGAAATATAGGGAAAGCTGCGCTCACGGCCACGGTAGGGAATCAACGCAGCCACCGCCTCATCAACCGGGATGGTAATTTGGCGACCAGCCCCCTGCACTTCAAGCCACTCCATTCCACCAACCTGATCGGGGTAGCCCGGCTGAAGCTTGGTTTGGCCCAACAATGTACGCACCACGGCAAGTGAAAGCGATTCATAATAAGCACCTCCGTACTCGACAATCATCGGTACCCGGCGCGAATTACCGTCGAAATCCACCAGCGGGTTGAAATGACCGGCACTCAGAGCGGCGTTTTGTAACACCGCAAGGTTGCCACCAAAACCTTTCCAGGAAACCACCTGCTCCGGACGCCCCTGGAAACTGCCGGCCGCGAAAACAGGCACCGGCAAAGCACCGCTTTGCCCTGCATTAACGAGATTCGAAAAATAATAGCCGAGTACAACCGGTCGACCGCGCAACGTATCGGCAAAGACCTGATCGTAATCCAGGCTGCTGCGCAAACCGCTCAAGACTTTCTGATAGCCGGGCTCGCCACGTAACTGCCGGCGTCCGATATCCTCCAAAATCCCCAAACCGGAGCTTTCGTCAGGCTCGGCAAAGACGACGTCAAAGCCGACGACAGAAACCTTGTAGTCATCTACCAAACGCTTGACCAGCGTGGCGAGCGTGTTGCGCCCCCACGGCCAACGCCCGATTTCGGCCAGGCTTTTTTCATCAATGTCGACGACGACAACCCGGTCGTCGACCGTATCGGGCATGGTCAGACGCAATCGCGCGTCGTAGAGATAAGCGTCGAGAACCGGAACCAGCGGAATTTCCCAGAGACGCCCGGCATGCCCGAGAAAGGCGATGACACACAAGGCACCGAGAAGAAATCGGGAAAAATGTTTTTTCACAGTGTCAGCGCCCTAAGGCAACTAAGCCTTGAGGAAAAATTCCATTTTGATGCCGGCAATTTCAATTACGTCGTGATCCTTGAGTGGATGTGCCTGAGCATCCAGCGACTGCCCATTAACAACAGGAAAGTGAGCACCTTCAACGTGGGTAATGAAAAACCCGTGCGGACGTTTGGCAATAACAGCAACCTGCACGCCTGGCTTACCCAGCGTCGTCAGCGTCTTGGTCAATTCCAGTTCCTTGCCGGCGTTGCCACCATTAAGGAGCTGAATTGCCGCAGAAAGCGAAACCACCGGCGCTGCTTCTGGTTTCGGCAGACCTGTCTGGGTATCAGTAAAACCACGTTTGACCTCAGGTCCCTTGTTGGCTCCCGGTCGCAAAACCATCGTTTTCTCAAAATCAGCCTGAGTCGTACCGGAGGCCGGCAAATCACTCATGTACTTGAGTTTGTATTTTCCGAGCTCAATTACATCAAAATTTCGCAAAAAATGCTTCTTGACCGGCTGCCCATTGACCAAGGTGCCGTTGGTGCTATTCATGTCTTCAAGAAATGAGTCGTTCAGGATGGTGACGATAGCAGCGTGCTCGCCGGAAATGGCGAGATTATCAATCTGGATATCGTTATGCGGCTTGCGCCCAATAGAGATGCGCTCCTTGTTGAGAGGTATCTCTTTGAGCACCAGCCCATCCATCGAGAGGATCAGTTTTGCCATGTTGCCTTCCTTTTTTTACTTCAGCCTGGCCAGAAGCTTTTGCCACCAACCGCTAGGTGCAGCAAAGTCACCGAGCACCTTGATCAAGATTACCGAAACGTTGTCACGCCCGCCATTATCATTCGCCATTTGCACCAATTGATCTGCCGCCAAAGGCAGATTCGTCCCCAACGTCTGCAGCGTTAGCGCTATTTCTTCATCTTCAACCATATCGTTGAGTCCATCCGAACACAACAGAAACAGGTCATCAACTTCAACATCGAAATCGTTAATTTCCGGCTCGACCAAAGGTTCAACGCCCAAGGCGCGGGTAACCAGATTCTTGTTCTGCGAGTGGCGCGCATCCTCAACGCTTATCATGCCACTGTCGATCTGTTCTTGTAAGAGAGAATGATCTCGAGTGATTAGCTCAAAGCACCCGCCGCGTAAACGATAGAGTCGTGAATCCCCAACATGCGCCACACTCAGGGTGTTGTCGTAAAACCAGCCAAAGACCAGTGTCGTGCCCATACCGGCGTACTGAGGCTGGCTTTGTGAAGAATTGAAAATAGCCGAATTGGTTGCCGAAATCTGCTCGGTAAGTATCCGTTGCGCCTGGCGCTGGTTGCCAGCCTCACGGCGCTGCGGATGACTACCCGGAACAAGTTGCGCAAAATTAGTCGCCAGCAAGGTGGTGGCCATGCCGCTGGCAACCTCACCCGCATTGTAGCCACCCATACCATCGGCCAGAATAACAACGCCGAGCCCGGCATCGCCAAAAACCGCGTCTTCATTATGCGAGCGCAGCATACCGGGGTCGCTGCGGGTGACAACTTGCAGGGCTTCAGAGAGCTTCATCCCGTATCCTTAAGCAAGACAGGCACGCAAGTCGGCGGCCACCGCTGCACCACGCTGGTAGCGCTGGGCAATATCCTTGACCAGCAGCTTATCAATCACCGCCCCCAGTTTCTCAGGCAAATCCGGGTTAATCGAGCGAATATCGGGCGCGGCCTCGTTAGCAATCTTGAACATTAGTTGAGCCATGGATTCACCCGTAAAAGGCAGTTGACCGCAACACATCTGATAGAGCATCACGCCCAGCGAAAAGAGGTCTGAGCGACCGTCAATTTTCTTGCCGGCCAGTTGCTCGGGCGACATGTAGGAGGGCGTGCCGAGCACCATACCGGTTTTTGTCTTCGACGAATCGGTGATGCGGGCAATGCCGAAATCAGTGACTTTGACCTGATCGGCAGTTGGTTCATACATGATATTGGCCGGCTTGATATCGCGATGAACGACATTGTTCTGGTGCGCATAATCGAGCGCATCGGCAACCCGAGCCATGATGGAAATAACCTGGTTGAACGGCAGCAAAGCGCCCGGCTTGGTTTCCGGGACTAGATCGCGACCTTTGAGAAATTCCATGGCGATGTAAGCCAGATCATGCTCTTCGCCGGCATCGTACATGGTGACGATATTGGGATGATTGAGGCGGCCGGCCGTTTCGGCCTCACGGAAGAAGCGTTCTTTGACTTCAACCAGTTCATCCTCGTCAAACTCCTGCGACAGCGCCATGGTCTTGATTGCCACCACGCGGTTGATTTTTGGATCGCGGCCGAGGTAGACCACACCCATCGCGCCTTTGCCGAGTTCCTTCTCAATCTGATAGCGGCCAAGCATCGGCTTTTCGATATCGCCATCGCCGAGCATCATCGTCCCGCCATTGGTCTGGCCGCGACTACCACCCAGCATGACGGTTTCCGACATCTGCTTGGCACGACTAACGCGCTTCAAGACATCACGGAAATCAGGGTTGAAATCGGCCACATAGCGGAATACCGCCTCCGCCTTGTTGAACTGGCGCTTGCGCTCATAATCAAGCGCAAGGTTGTAAAGATTCTCCATCAGCCCCTCGTCAGGCGGGCATTTGCGAAACTTGTCAAAAGCCATGTCTAACTGACCCTGCCCCTGAAAAGCGAGACCCAGCATGCGGTTGGATTCAGCCGATTCCAGCTCTGACTTTTCCTTGCCACGCTCGGTGACGAGGAAACGTTTGGTTGTCAGCATCAGATGCCCGACCACCAGCAGACTGGCGGCACCCATCAATTGAATCCAGACTCCGGCAGCGACCATCAGTCCAAAATGCGTGCCGAGCAAAATGACCAGCAACAATAGCGTCAGCGCTGCGCCAACGCCCGCCCCCAGACGCGGCAAAAGCAAGATGATGTAGAGGCCAACCAACAAAATCGCGCCGAGGCTGGCCCATCCACCCCAACCCGGCGTCACAAAAAAGTGTTCCTGCAAAATGCTTGATACGGTATGTGCCAAGGTCAGCACCGGCGCCATCGAGGGCGAAACCGGCGTCACCTGTGGCGCCCCGACCCCGGCGGCCGTTGCGCCGATCAGGACAATTTTCCCGGCGTATTTACTGGCCGGAATTTTGCCGCTCAGCACATCGTAAAACGAGTCAACCGTGAACGCCGGGCGGCCTTCGCTGCCACTGTAGAAAAAGGTATTCATACGGCTTGCCGAATCGGTCGGAATGCGCAATTTGCCGAGCCGGACTTCACTGCCCAGACTGACCTTGGTATCGGCCGGCCCGAGATTGAGACTGTGTGCAGCAATCATCAGCGCCAATGACGGGTAAAACTGGTCAAAGTACTGAATCACCAGCGGCTCGCTGCGCACCGCACCATCGACATCCAGACTGCTGTTGAGATGGCCGAGCGCGATGGCTTTGCTGCCGAGCACTTCAACCGGTATCTGTATCTGTAGCGCCGGCAAAACAGCGCCATCGCCTTCAGCCACTTTCGGCAGGCTGTTTCTGCTGACAAATTCCGGCAACGCCTTATCCGGCCGACCACGCGCTTCGCCGAGCTCAAAAATCAGCGGCAAAATCACATTGCCCGCCTTGCCGTAGCTGTCGGCCAGGGTGCGATCGGTATTAAGCGCCACCTCGGCTTCGGCGAGCAGCGCAGCGATTTGCGCCATCTCTGGCGTCAATTCACTGCCTTCGGTCGCTGTTTGACTAACCATACCAATCAGCTTGGTGACATAGGCGTAGCCAGGATCAAGTTGCGGCTCTGAAAAGAACACGCTGTTACCGATAATTTTGACTTGTGCGGCAACCAGAAGATCAGTCATCTTCGCATGCCGCTCACGCGACCAGGGCCAGCGTCCCAGATTGGCGATGCTCTGATCGTCGATGGCAATCACCGCGATACGTTCCGACGGGGTTCGGCTGGACGACTGCACGCCCATGTCGTAGGCCTTGCGTTCAAGACTCTGGATCAGGCTGGAGCCGCTGGCGAGCAACATCAACAGGGTAACGATCACCCCGAGAAACCAGTCAGACTTCCAGAATCCAGCTTTCGCCATGCCCCCACCCTATCATGTCAACGCTTTAGCACGTCTTGGATTTATTGCATTTTTGCATTCTTGCGCGCCGGCTCTCTGCCGTCAAATTTTACGGCACCGGCAAAGTGACACCGAGGCCTTTTTCTTTGGCTGCCGCAAGTATCCGAACCGCTACTGCGAGATCCTGAATCGCCATGCCCTGTGATTCAAAAAGCGTGATTTCGCTAACATTTTTACGCCCCTGATGGCGTCCAACCATAACATCGCCCAGTTCCACCAACTGCCGCGCATGCAGCCGACCTTTTTCCAGCAACGGTAAAAGATCACCCGCTTCGGCAATAGCAGTGAGCACGGAATCAACGAAGACCGTCGCACAACGCCGCACTACCGCCTCTGATACCTCCTGCCGAATCAATGCGTTGGAACCCGCCGCATTGATATGCGATCCCGGCTCGAGCCATTCAGCGTCAAACAAAGGCTGGGTAGCCGTTGTTACTGTGCCAATCAGATCGCTACCGCGCACCGTCTCCTCGTGTGAGGCTGTTGGCAATATTTCAACACCGGTCAAATCCTGCAAACGAGCACAAAACGATGCCAATTTCTCCGGCTGCCGGCCGCAAACCTTGACCTGAGTCAGCGGCAGCGCAGCGCAAATGGCGCGAATATGCCCCTCCGCCTGCCAGCCAGAGCCAAAAACACCGGCCACCTTACTTTCCGGGCGTGCCAGATATTTGGCGGCGACACCGCTAGCTGCACCGGTACGGATCATGCCAAGATAATCAGCTTCAATAATGGCTTGCAACTCGCCGCTCGCCGCATCAAAAAGGTGTACTAGAAAACGATTGCCACTGCGATTCGTGGTGTAAGCCTTGTAACCAATCACCCCTTGCGCCGGCAGGGCACCCTGCAACATGTGCAAGACCGTCTGCGGCAAACGGGTCCGGGCACGCGGCGTATCCTGAGCGAGACCGTTAGCCAGATCGCGATGCGCTGACTCAACACCTTCAAGCGCCATGGTTACGGTCAACAGCTGTTTTACGTCATTTTCTGAGAGGAAAATTGCCATCTTGATCGCCCTTAAACGATGGTGACATCCTGTTTGGCCAGCATGCGCTGCTCAAGCCAGCGTCCGACAGCAACAACCAATACCGCCCCGACCGCCCCCGCCGCCTTATCGATCCATTTTGGCATCTCCGGCAGCAAGCCAAGCACGCCGGGGTCAGTAAAGATCATTTGCCCGGAAACATAACCGAGCAGACCAGCTCCTAACAAAATGATGACAGGAAAGCGCTCCATCCAGTGCAGGATCAACTGGCTTGACCAGACGATCAGCGGAATACTGACAGCCAGACCGAAGAGCAGCAGCGCCAGACTGCCATGCGCGGCACCGGCGACGGCGATGACGTTATCGAGGCTCATCACAAAGTCGGCAACAATGATGGTTTTCACGGCGCCCCAAAGATTCGATGACGCCTTGATGTCATGCCCCTCCGCATCTTCCGGCAGCATCAGTTTGACGGCAATCCAGATCAACAACAAACCGCCAACCAGCTTGAGCCATGGCAAGCCCATCACCATCGCGGCAAAAACAGTGAGCACGACACGCAGGCCAATTGCGCCGGCAACGCCCCAGAAAATACCGGTCTTGCGTTGTTCAGGGCTCAGGTTGCGACAAGCCAGCGCAATAACCACGGCGTTGTCGCCGGAGAGCACGATGTCGATCAGGATAATCTGGCCAACAGCGACCCAGAATAAGGAGGAAGTGATATCTAGTTCCATAAACCTTCAGGCGTAAAAAAGGCGAGCACTAGGCCCGCCTTTTGGTTGAGCTAAGCCCGGATTTTACAGCAATGCCTTGAGTAGCTTGGCCATTTCGGACGGGTTACGCGTCACTGTGAAGCCACAGGCTTCCATGATTTCCAGCTTGGCATCCGCCGTGTCGGCACCACCGGAAATCAAGGCACCAGCATGGCCCATGCGCTTGCCGGCCGGGGCAGTAACACCAGCGATGAAGCCAACGATCGGCTTCTTCATGTTGTCCTTGCACCACATCGCAGCTTCAGCTTCGTCAGGACCGCCGATTTCGCCGATCATGATGACAGCGTCGGTATCCGGATCGTCGTTGAAGGCCTTCATGACGTCGATATGCTTCAGACCGTTGATCGGGTCACCACCGATACCGACGGCAGACGACTGGCCGAGACCGATTTCGGTCAGCTGGCCAACGGCTTCGTAGGTCAGGGTGCCGGAGCGGGAAACGACGCCGATACGACCCTTGCGGTGAATGTGACCCGGCATGATGCCGATCTTCACTTCGTCCGGCGTGATCAGGCCGGGGCAGTTCGGGCCGAGCAGCAGGGTCTTCTTGCCGCCAGCAGCTTCCTTGGCCTTCATCTTGTTGCGCAGGATCAGCATGTCGCGGACAGGAATGCCTTCGGTGATGCAGATGGCCAGATCGAGGTCGGCTTCAACAGCTTCCCAGATCGCCGCAGCAGCGCCCGGGGGCGGTACGTAGATGACGGAAACGGTGGCGCCGGTAGTCTGGGCAGCCTCCTTGACGGAACCGAAGATAGGAATACCGAAGATGCTTTCGCCAGCCTTCTTCGGGTTCACGCCAGCGACGAAGCACTCTTTGCCGTTTGCGTATTCCTGGCACTTTTCCGTATGGAACTGGCCGGTCTTGCCGGTGATGCCCTGGGTGATGATGCGGGTGTTTTTATTGATGAAAATGGACATTCAATAGCTCCTTACTTGACCGCAGCAACGATCTGGGTGGCGGCTTCGGCCATGGAATCGGCAGAGATGATGGGCAGACCGGACTCTTTCAGAATCTTCTTGCCCAAATCTTCATTGGTACCCTTCATGCGCACGACGAGCGGCACCGACAGATGGGTTTCCTTGGCTGCGGCAACAACACCGGCAGCAATCGTGTCGCACTTCATGATACCGCCGAAGATGTTGACCAGGATGCCCTTGACCTTGGTGTTCTTGAGCATGATCTTGAAGGCTTCAGTGACCTTCTCGGTCGTGGCGCCGCCACCGACGTCAAGGAAGTTGGCCGGCTCGGCACCGAACAGCTTGATGGTGTCCATCGTCGCCATGGCTAGACCGGCACCATTGACCAGACAGCCGATGTTGCCGTCGAGGGAGATGTAGGCCAGATCGAACTTGGAAGCTTCGACTTCGTCGGCATCTTCTTCGTCCAGGTCGCGCATGGCAACGATCTCTTCCTGACGGTAGAGGGCGTTGGAGTCGAAGTTGAACTTGGCGTCAATCGCCTTGACGGTGCCGTCGGTCTCGTGGATCAGCGGATTGATTTCGGCCAGCGAAGCATCCGTTTCCATGTAGCAGGTGTAGAGCTTCTTCAGCGTGTCGATACACTGCGGAATCGAGGATTCCAGCATGCCCATGCCCTTGGCCAGTTCCATGCCCTGCGCGTCGGTCAGGCCAACCAGCGGGTTAATGAAAACCTTGACGATTTTTTCCGGGGTCTTGTGGGCAACTTCTTCGATGTCCATACCACCATCGTAGGAGGCCATCATGGCGACGGACTGCGTGGCGCGATCAGTCAGCGCAGCAACGTAGTACTCGTGCTGGATGTCAGCACCTTCTTCGATCAGCAGGTGACGAACCTTCTGGCCTTCGGGACCGGTCTGGTGCGTAATCAGCTGCATGCCGAGAATCTGGCCGGCGTATTCGCGCACTTTTTCGAGGGAGGTTGCGACCTTGACGCCGCCACCTTTGCCACGGCCACCAGCGTGGATCTGAGCCTTGACGACCCAAACCTTGCCACCGAGGGTTTCAGCTGCCTTGACTGCGTCTTCGACGGTCGTGCAGTGAATGCCGCGGGGAACCGTAACGCCGAATTTCTTCAGGAGTTGTTTGCCCTGATATTCGTGAATTTTCATGCGCTTTCCTTGCGTTTAGTTAAGTTGCTATCGATGAGCGGTAGCCAATCACTCCAATGACTCCACCCGGTTATACCGCTTTTGGAGCCGAAAATCTTACCATATTCCACAGAGGAATTTCATCTCTAAAATTCATAATTACGGCTAAACTTCCCGCAAACGGACGGTCTTCCAGAGCAAAGCACCGAGTAGACATGCGGAAACTACCAGGCTGATGACCGCAGCCATCCAGAAGCCGGCGACGCCCAGCGCCGGTTGCCAGCGATAACAAAGCCACCAGCCACCGCCCAACCCGATACCCCAAAAGCAAAAAGTTTGCACCAGCATCGGCACCAGCGTAACGCGATAGGCACGCAAAACATGACCGGCAATCGTCTGCAGCGCATCGAAAAACTGATAGATCACGATGAAGACCATCAGTGCCATCGCCACCTCGCGAACCAGCAGATCATCGGTATAGCTGGCGATCAGGGGTTCGCCAAAAATCCACAGCAATACCGCAACCAGTACCGACAAGCCGGCAGCCAGTAATAAGCCGGCACCAATCGCGGCATGCGCCCGCTTCCAGTCGCGCGCCCCGACCGCCATGCCGACCGCTGACATGGTAGCAATCGCCAGGGCCAAAGGCAGCATGTAGGTCAACGCCGAGAGATTGGCGATGATGCGGTGCCCGGCAACGACCGATGCGCCGAGCGAAGCAACAAAAAGACTGACCAGGGTAAAAGCGGTGATCTCAACAAAATTGGAGAGCCCCATCGGCAATCCGAGATGGAGCAGTTCGCGCCAGCTTCGCCATGATGGCAGCGCCCAGTTGGCAAAGGGGCGATAGCGCTCGCCGAGAACGCCCCAGGCGAGATAAGCGGCGCCACCAATGCAGGCAAGCCAGGAGATCAGAATATTCGAGAGGGCGCAGCCGATCACCCCCAGAGGCTCTCCCGTCCAGCCATCAAGCGCCAGCCCCCAGGCCAGCACAGCGTGCAGCGCCAGACTGGCAACGCCGATGCCCATCAAGGCGCGTGGCTTGCCCAGCGCGTTGCAAAAAGCGTAGAAGGTTCGGTATAGCAGCGCTGCCGGCAAACTCCAGGCGAGCAGGGATAAATATTGGCGAACTTTGCCGTCCACCGCAGCATCCATCTCCGTCATCTCGAGCAGGGCTCCAGGATGCGTCAAAAACAGCGCACCGGGAATCGCCAGCGCCAAAGCCAGCCAGAAACCCTGCTGGAGCACCCCGGCCACCTCGTCATCACGCTTTGCGCCATGCAAGTGGGCAACCACCGGCACCACCGCTTGCAAAATACCGACCAGCCCAAAGACGACTGAAACATGGATACCGCCGCCAATTGCCACTGCGGCAAGATCGACGGCGCTGACGTGACCGAGCACTACCGTATCGACGACCATCATGCCAATCGATGCCAGTTGGGCAATCAGGATGGGGAAGGCGTGAGCGATCAGGCCACGCATGGCGGTGAGCAACATGGTGCAGGATTGTCGCATGGCGGGCGCCGACAAAAGCGCTGCCGGCTTGATCTGGCTCAAGAGGCTAATTGATCTGGCACGGCAGAATTCCGGGTTAAGGAGAGTTATAAAAATGCAAAACGGACTTCACGCCATTGAGACGGCCAGCCGCGACGAAATTTCGGCGCTACAGGTCAGCCGCTTGAAATGGACGCTTAACCACGTTTACACCAACGTTCCCCATTACAAAGCCAAGTTCGACGCTGCCGGGGTTCATCCGGACGACTTCAACACCCTGAGTGACCTCGCCAAGTTCCCCTTCACCACCAAGCAGGATCTGCGTGACAACTACCCCTACAGCATGTTCGCCGTGCCGCGCGAAGAGGTGGTTCGCATTCATGCCTCCAGCGGCACCACGGGCAAACCAACCGTCGTTGGCTACACGCAGAAGGACATCGACACTTGGGCTGATTTGATCGCCCGTTCGATTTACGCTTCGGGCGGACGCAAGGGCGATATCGTTCATGTCGCCTACGGCTACGGCCTGTTCACCGGCGGCCTCGGTGCCCATTACGGCGCTGAAAAACTTGGTTGCACGGTGATCCCGATGTCCGGCGGCCAGACTGAAAAACAGGTTCAACTAATTTGCGACTTCAAGCCGAACATCATCATGGTGACGCCGTCTTACATGCTCAATATTGCCGATGAATTCCGTCGCCAGGGCATCGACCCGCGCAGCACCGAGCTGCGCATTGGTATCCACGGCGCCGAGCCATGGACTGATGCGATGCGCAGCGAGATCGAAAACGCTTTCGGTATCGACGCTATTGACATCTATGGCCTGTCCGAAGTCATCGGCCCGGGCGTCGCCAACGAGTGTGCTGAAAGCAAGGATGGCCCGGTGATCTGGGAAGATCATTTTTACCCAGAAATCATCGACCCGCTCACCGGCGAAGTCTTGCCCGAAGGCAGCCAGGGCGAACTGGTGTTCACCTCGTTGAGCAAGGAGGCGATGCCGGTCATCCGCTATCGCACACGCGACCTGACCCGGCTGCTGCCGCCAACCTCGCGCAGCATGCGCCGGATCGGCAAGATCACCGGCCGCTCGGACGACATGCTAATCATTCGCGGCGTCAATGTCTTCCCGTCACAGATCGAAGAATTAGTCCTCAAGCAGCCGAAGCTGTCAGCGCATTACATTCTTGAAGTGACGCGTGATGGCCACCTCGACTCAATGAAGGTCAATGTCGAACTAAAGCAGGAATTCGAATTCGCCAGCGCCGCCGAGAAGGAGTTTGTCGCGCACGACCTGCAACATCACATCAAGTCCTACATCGGCATTTCAGCACGCATCGAGATTGTTGAAATCGGCGGCATCGAGCGCTCGGTCGGCAAGGCTCGACGCGTCATCGACAAGCGCCCGAAGTAAGGCTTAAACGATACGGGCGCGCAGGCTGGCGACCCCAGCCAGCTCGGCTTCGAGCAGATCACCCGGCACCACAGGCCCGACGCCGGCCGGGGTGCCGGTATAGATCAGGTCGCCGGCTTCGAGGCGCACCATAGTTGAGAGATTGGCGATAATCTCGGCGACATTCCAGCCCATATCACTCAAATCACCGTCCTGCCGCATCTCACCATTCACCTTTAGGCAAATACCCCCGCTGGAAGGATGCCCGACCGAACTTGCCGGATGAATCTCCGAACAAACGGCCGACTGATCAAAGCCCTTGCCCATATCCCAGGGATGACCTTTTTCCTTGGCCTTCGCCTGAACATCACGACGCGTCAAATCGAGTCCGACTGCATAACCAAAAATCAGGGCATTTGCCGCGTCGACCGTAACATTTGCTCCACCAGCGCTTAGAGCCACCACCATCTCAACTTCGTGATGCAGGTTTTTCGTTAGCGGCGGGTAATTCACCTGGAGCTCGCCATCACCGCTGACAATGGCATCCGCCGGCTTCATGAAAAAGAACGGCGGTTCAAAACCCGAGGCCTGATCAAGCGCCCCCATTTCGCGCGCGTGCTCGGCGTAATTACGCCCGACACAAAAAATGCGGCGGACGGGAAAACGCGCGTGATTACCTGCAACAGCAAGCGATGGCTGAGCGTGCGGAGGAAAAACGTATTCCATGGCAGATCCTTTCAGAAACCGGTCGATCAAACCGGATTATCAATATCGACAAATTCACTTTCAAGACCAAAGCGTTCGACAAGATGGTCGGCCAGGGATTTCACGCCAAAACGCTCGGTCGCGTGATGCCCTGCTGCGAAATAGACCACCCCGCTCTCGCGCGCCAGATGTACCGTTTGCTCGGAAATTTCGCCTGAAACATAGGCATCCAGGCCGAGGGCGATGGCTTGCTCAAAATAGCCTTGCGCCCCGCCGGAGCACCAGCCAATGCGCCGGATCTGGCGCGACGAGTCGCCAATCATTTGCGGCTGACGCCCCAGCAGGCCTGACAAGTTATCACCCAAGCTTGCAGCATCAAGCGTTTCAGGCAATCGACCAAACCAGGCAATATTCTGATCACCGAAGCGACCTTCCGGCAACCAGCCGAGCCGCGCAGCAAGTTGCGCGTTATTGCCAAGTCCCGGATGTGCGTCGAGTGGCAAATGATAGGCGAGCAAGTTAATGTCGTTGGCCAGCAATGTGCCGAGGCGGTTTTTTCGGATTCCGGTTACCCGCCCGTCCTCCCCTTTCCAGAAGTAACCATGATGCACCAGCACTGCATCAGCCCCTCGCATTACCGCAGCATCAAGGAGAGCCTGACTGGCACTAACCCCGGCAACAATCCTCTGAATCTCGGCACTGCCTTCCACTTGCAAGCCGTTTGGGCAATAATCACGGAACTTTTCCGGCTGCAGCAGGCCCTCCAGATATTCCACCAATTCTTCACGTCTCATTGATACGGTCTTTCATGAACAGGTTGTGGCTGATTTTTGCACAAACAGTAACCATTGCGTTGGCTGTTCTCTTTGTCGTGACAACCCTGAAGCCCGAATGGCTGCCGCACGACAAGCCAACACTGACCCTGCAGGAAGCCGCCAGCGCATCTAACGGCGGCGAAGCCATAGCCCAGGGCTCATATCGCGAAGCCGCCCGCACCGCGCTGCCGGCCGTGGTTCACATCTACACCACGCAAAAAATCAAGGCGCAACGTCACCCCTTGTTCGAGGATCCGATCTTCCGCCATTTTTTTGGCGATCGTCCTGAAGGCAAGCAGCAGCGCAACTCCGGTCTCGGCTCCGGGGTTATTGTCAGCGCCAGTGGTTACATCCTGACCAATTTTCACGTGATTGAAGCGGCCGACGATATTCAGGTTTCGCTCAACGATGGCAAGACCTACAAGGCAACCGTGATTGGCAGCGATCCGGAATCCGACCTCGCCATCCTGCAAATCAAGGCGGAAAAATTGCCGGCGATCACCTTTGGCCAAATGGAAACCCTGCGTGTCGGGGACGTTGTGCTCGCCATCGGCAACCCGTTTGGCGTCGGACAAACCGTCACCATGGGCATCGTCTCGGCACTCAGCCGTTCGCATCTGGGCATCAATACTTTTGAAAACTTCATTCAGACCGATGCCGCGATTAACCCCGGCAATTCCGGCGGCGCTCTGGTTGACATTCAGGGTCATCTGGTCGGCATTAATACCGCCATTTATTCCCGCACCGGTGGTTCGCATGGCATCGGATTCGCCATTCCGGTCTCCAGCGTCCGCAGCATTATGGAACAAATCATCCAGACCGGCACCGTAACGCGCGGCTGGATCGGCGTTGAGGCGCAGGAGATCACCCCCGAACTGGCCGAGTCTTTCGGCCTTCCCGACAATGAAGGCGCGCTGATTGCAGGACTGATGCGCAAGAGCCCGGCCGATGCTGCTGGCATTCGCCCCGGCGACGTCCTGCTTTCGATCAATGGCAAACCGGTCAAGGATCCGCAAATCATGCTCGACTTGATCGCCGCCCTGAAGCCTGAAGAACGCGCCAATTTCCGCCTGCGGCGCGACCAGAACATCATCGAGACTCAGGTGAAAATCGGCAAGCGGCCGCCGTTTAAGCGGGAACGGGAGTAAAGCATGTGCCAACTGCTTGGCATGAATTGCAATATCCCGACCGATATTTGTTTTTCCTTCACCGGTTTTCAGGCGCGTGGCGGCGCAACTGACGTCCATTCTGACGGCTGGGGTATCGCCTTTTTTGAAGGCAAAGGTACGCGGGTTTTTCTTGATCCGCAGCCTTCATGCAATTCACCGCTTGCGGCACTGGTCAGCAACTACCCAATCCATTCCAAAAACGTCATCGCCCACATCCGCAAGGCGACGCAAGGCTCAATCGGGCTGGAGAACACCCATCCCTTCATGCGCGAGCTCTGGGGCCGCTACTGGATATTTGCCCACAACGGCAACCTGCTGGATTTCAGTCCCGAGCTTGATGGCAGCTTTGTACCGGTCGGCCTGACCGATAGCGAACTGGCTTTTTGCTGGCTGTTGCAGGAACTACGCCAGCGTTTCGGTAGCTCTTGCCCGGATCCAGCCGAGCTTTTTGGCACAATTCAGGCGTTGACCGTAGCAATCGCCCAATTTGGCGAATTCAATTTTCTGCTATCAAATGGCGACTGCCTGTTCGCGCACGCCTCAACCAAGCTGCGCTATATCGTGCGCCGGGCGCCCTTCAAGCAGGCGCATTTGAACGATCAGGATGTCACCATCGATTTCAGTGCATTAACCAACCCTGATGACCGTGTCGCCATCATAGCCACTGAAGCGCTGACCGACAACGAAGCCTGGGAAAGCATGCCGCCCGGCACGCTTTGGAGGTTTGAGGAAGGTTTGCCTGTGCAAACTTTGCAAACGCTTGCCGGCCCGGTGAAAAAAAAGAGCGCCTGATTACTTGCCGGAGAGGTTGCTGAACTCTTTTTCAGCCTTGTCCATTTCAGCATCCATATCCAGTGCTGAATCGACCGCTTGCTGAGCCTCACTGACCGACGCTTCTTTCTTGGCCGGTCGACTCAGCAAACTGCTGGCGATAATCCCCAGCTCGTAAAGAATACACATTGGAATTGCCAAAGCCAATTGTGAGACAACGTCGGGTGGCGTCACTACGGCGGCTACAACAAAGGCGCCAACAATGAAGTAGGAGCGCCATTCTTTCAGCTTCTCAACCGTCACAACGCCCATTTTGACCATCACCACCAGCGCCACCGGCACTTCGAAAGCGAGCCCGAAAGCCAGGAACATGGTCATCACGAAAGACAGGTAAGCCTCGATGTCAGGTGCTGGCGTAATACTTTTTGGCGCAAAACCGGCAATAAAACTGAACACCTGTCCAAAAACAAAGTAGTAGCAAAACGACATCCCGAGCACGAATAGCAGCGTGCTGGAAATAATCAGTGGCACACCCAGTCGTTTTTCATGGGCATACAATCCGGGCGCGATGAACCCCCATACCTGATAAAGGATGAAAGGCAAACTCAGCACAAAAGCGACCATTCCGGTTACCTTGAGTGGCACCATGAATGGGGTAATAACGCCGATCGCGACCATTTTTGTCCCCTCAGGGAGCGCAGCCGTTAGCGGTGCTGCCAGAAAATCGTAAATCGCTCCGGGGCCGGGGTAGATGCAGAGTCCCGCCATCACCACACCTAACGCAATCAGGCTGTGCAGCAAACGATCACGCAACTCGACCAGATGCGAGATAAACGACTCTTCTTGTGCGGAACTTTCCGGGGTATCGCTCATGCAGCCGTTTTACCCTGAAGCTCGGCGGTGCCTTGCTCTCTAAGCTTCGCAACCTCAGCCGTAATATCGTTAGCCGGCGCTTCAACCAGTGACTTGGTGCTGTCAAATTCGTGTCGCACAGACTGCTCCATGGCACGCGCCGAATCGGTCACCTGAGTCTGCAGTTTCTTCAACTCATCAAGTTGAATTTCGCGATTAATGTCGGATTTAACATCATTCACATAGCGCTGCGCACGCCCGAGCAAATGCCCCAGCGTACGCGCAACTTTCGGCAGTTTCTCCGGCCCGATAACGAGCAGGGCAATAACGCCAATCACCATCAATTCGGAAAAGGCTATATCAAACATAATTGGTGAAGCGTGATTGGGAATTGGGGATTGGGGATTGGGATTCGCCCCAATCCCCAATCACTCATCACCCATTCCTAGCTCTTCGTCTTTTCCTTTACTTCAACATCAATGGTTTCACCGCCGACTTGGGTAGGTGGTGGCTCGGCAACTTTTTCAGCGCCGCCGGCTTCCTTCATCCCATCCTTGAAGCCTTTAACAGCACCGCCGAGATCCTGCCCGACGTTGCGCAATTTCTTGGTGCCAAAAACCAGCATGACGATGACCAGAACGATCAGCCAATGCCAAATTGAAAAGCTGCCCATGGTTGTCTCCTAAATACGTTTTAGCATGGGGCCGACCGGATCAGGTCCACCCACAATATGTACGTGCAAATGTGGCACCTCCTGCTGCCCCACCCGACCGGTATTGATGATGACACGGAAACCGTCCGGACTTCCCTGACTTACTGCAATTTCGTTGGCTTTGGCTAAAATTTTGCCTAGCACCAGCACATCCTCGGCGCCAGCCGTTGCCAGGGAAGTGATGTGTTTTTTTGGAATCACCAACACATGCACCGGGCGAATCGGGCTGATGTCCTTGAAGGCGAGGATGTCTTCATCCTCATAAACCTTCTGGGCAGGAATCTTTCCTTCAACGATTTTGCAGAAAAGACAATCGCTCACTTCGTGCCCCGTGCCGCCTTTTCGTCGATCCCGGAGATACCTTCACGACGACGCATTTCCTGCGACACATCTTCAATGCTCAGGCCGTAAAAGGCGAGCAGAACCAGCACGTGATAAATCACGTCAGTTGATTCCCAGACCACTTTCAGGCGCTTACCTTCCTTGCCTGCCATGATCAACTCGGCGGTTTCTTCGCCAATTTTTTTCAGAATGGAATCCGGACCTTCAGCGAACAGCTTGGCTGTATAGGATTTTTCCGGATCGGCATTGCGGCGCGAGGCGAGCGTCTCGGAGAGACGGTGCAGGATGTCATGCGTACTCATTTTGCGTAAATTTCCTTAGGGTCTTTCAAAACCGGGTCTGCGGGAACCCAGAGATTCCCTCGTAATTCATTGAAAAAACAACTCTCCCGTCCAGTGTGACAGGCTATACCACCAACTTGTTCAATCGCCAGCAACAACACATCGCCGTCGCAATCGGTGCGGATCGATTTCACTATCTGGAAGTGACCCGACTCCTCACCTTTGCGCCAAAGACGATTGCGCGAACGCGACCAGTATACCGCGTTGCCACAGCGTACAGTTTCCTGCAACGAGTCCCGATTCATGAAGGCGAACATGACGACGCGACCATTCTGATCCTGGGCAATCGCCGGAATCATCCCGTCGGCGTCCCATTTAAGCGCCTCAAGCCAGGGCAAGTCATTGTTCAGATCGCTCACAGGCGAATTTCAATCCCGCGACTGGCCATGTATTCCTTGGCTTGGCGCACGGTGTATTCGCCAAAGTGAAAAATCGAGGCGGCGAGCACCGCATCTGCGTGCCCTTCGCTGACGCCGTCAGCCAGATGCTGAAGATTGCCGACGCCGCCCGAGGCGATCACCGGAATTTTAATTGCATCGGACACTGCCCGCGTTAGCGCCAGATCGAAGCCATTTTTGGTGCCATCTCTATCCATACTGGTCAGCAGAATTTCACCAGCGCCCAGTTTTTCGACCTGTTTTGCCCAGTCGACCGCATCCATTCCGGTATCGTTACGTCCGCCATGGGTGAACACATTCCATCTGCCCGGTGCAGTCTGCTTGGCATCAATTGCCACGACGATGCACTGCGACCCCACCTTGCTCGACGCATCAAAGACCAGATCAGGGTTTTGCACCGCCGCCGTGTTCATCGACACCTTGTCGGCACCGGCATTGAGCAGGCGACGCACATCCTCCACCTTGCGCACGCCACCACCGACGGTCAGCGGGATGAAAACCTGCTCGGCGCAGGCTTCGATGATATGCAGGATGATGTCACGCTGATCGGAGGAGGCAGTGATGTCGAGAAAAGTCACTTCATCGGCGCCCTGCTCGTCATAACGGCGGGCGATTTCGATCGGATCGCCGGCATCACGTAAATCGACAAAATTGGTGCCTTTGACAACGCGCCCTGCCGTCACATCAAGGCAGGGAATAATCCGCTTGGCGAGCATCAGCGGCCCAACTCGTCAGCCATTTGTTGCGCCGCCCTGAAATCGAGTGAGCCGTCGTACACCGCGCGTCCGGCGATGGTACCGACAACGCCCTCACCCTCTACTTCACACAGCGCCCTGATGTCTTCCAGCCGCGACAACCCGCCGGAGGCAATCACCGGGATGGTCAAGGCCTGGGCCAGACGAACCGTTGCTTCGATATTGATGCCGGAGAGCATGCCATCGCGGCCGATGTCGGTGTAAATGATTGACTCAACGCCGTAATCTTCAAATTTTTTGCCGAGATCAACAACGTCATGACCAGTCAGTTTTGACCAGCCATCGGTCGCCACCTTGCCGTCCTTGGCATCAAGGCCAACGATGATGTGACCGGGGAAAGCCGTACAGGCATCGTGCAGAAAACCGGGGTTCTTGACTGCTGCGGTACCAATGATGACGTAAGTCAGGCCATCGTCGAGACAGCGCTCGATGGTATCGAGGTCGCGAATGCCGCCGCCCAGTTGCACCGGAATATCGTCACCAACCACTTTAAGAATGGCCTTGATCGCCGATTCATTCTTCGGCTTACCGGCGAAAGCGCCGTTCAGATCAACGAGGTGCAGTCGACGCGCACCTTGAGCGATCCAGTGCCGGGCCATCTCTGCCGGGCTATCAGAAAAAACAGTAGCCTGTTCCATCAGGCCTTGCTTGAGACGGACACATTGGCCGTCCTTGAGGTCAATCGCGGGAATAATCAGCATGGGATGTCAGAAAAGTTAAAACTCGGATAGGGCTACTCAGGGGCGCCACGCAACAAAATTTTCCAGCAGCCGCAGGCCGTCGCGCGCACTTTTCTCGGGATGAAATTGAACCGCAAAGATATTATCCCGCGCCACGGCGCAGGTAAAGGGGTGACCATACTCCGTCGTGCCAGCAACCAGCGTCTGATCGGCCGGTTGCACGCAGTAGCTATGCACAAAATAGAAGCGCGCACCTTCGGCCACATTGGCCCACAGCGCATGCGGCTTTTGCACAACGTTATTCCAGCCCATATGCGGAACCTTCAGGCGCTGGCCATCGGCTGCGATCATTTCTGCATCAGGAAAGCGTTTCACTTCACCGGCAAAGACACCCAGACCAGCCACATTACCTTCGTCGCTATGCCCGAAGAGCATTTGCAAGCCGATGCAGATACCAAGAAACGGTTTGTCTTTGGCTGCCGCCATCACAGCTGGCCGCAAACCGCGCGCGTCTAGTTCGCGCATACAGTCCGGCATCGCGCCCTGGCCAGGGAAAACCACGCGCTCAGCCGAGGCAACCACCTCAGGATCAGCGGTAACAATTACCTTTTTGCCGGCTGCAACATGTTCGAGCGCCTTCGACACCGAGCGCAGGTTGCCCATACCGTAGTCAATGACCGCAATGGTGTTGCGAGCCCTCACAGAGAGCCTTTCGTCGACGGCATCGCCCCCGCCATGCGGGGATCAGGCGTCGCCGCCATGCGCAACGCGCGGCCAAAGGCCTTGAACACCGTTTCCGCCTGATGGTGAGCATTGACGCCACGCAGATTGTCGATGTGCAGCGTCATCCCGGCATGATTGACCAGGCCCTGGAAAAATTCGTTTACCAGATCGACATCAAACTGGCCGATCATCGCCCGCGTGAATGGCACGTTGAACTCAAGCCCGGGGCGGCCGGAGAGATCAATCACCACCCGCGAGAGCGCTTCATCGAGCGGCACATAGGCGTGACCATAGCGATTAAGGCCCTTCTTGTCGCCCCAGGCTTTGGCCATCGCCTGACCGATGGTGATACCAATATCTTCTACCGTGTGATGTGCGTCGATGTGCAAATCACCTTTGGCTTCGACGTCGAGATCGATCAAACCATGCCGGGCGATCTGGTCAAGCATGTGGTCGAGAAAGGGCACGCCGGTGGCAAATTTGCCCTGACCAGAGCCATCGAGGTTGAGGCGCACGGTGATCTGCGTCTCCAGTGTATTGCGCGTAATTTCAACTTGCCGCATGAGTGTGGGCTGAACAGGCTGTGAATTGGAAGGCCATGATACCATTTCGGCCTACTTTTACGCTTTCCGTGAACATCCCATGAGCCGCTTCTGGAGCCAGGTCGTCCGTGACCTCACCCCCTACATCCCGGGCGAACAGCCCAAGATCGCCAATCTGATCAAGCTCAACACCAACGAGAACCCGTTCCCGCCTTCGCCAAAGGTGCTGGCGGCGATTCAGGCCGAACTCGGCAACGATGCGGCGCGCCTTCGCCTCTACCCCGACCCGAATGCCGACCTGCTGAAAAACGCTATCGCCAATCAGCATGGCGTCAGCGCCAAGCAGGTTTTTGTCGGCAACGGCTCCGACGAAGTGCTGGCGCACGCCTTTCAGGCCTTGCTCAAACATGAACAAGCGATTCTTTTTCCTGACATCACTTACAGCTTTTATCCGGTGTATTGCGGACTTTATGGCGTTAATTACCGCACGATTCCGCTTGCCAACGATTTCAGCATCAACCCGGCCGACTATTGCGGTCAACCCAATGGCGGCATCATTTTCCCCAACCCGAATGCGCCGACCGGCTGCCTGCTGGCGCTCAATGCAATTGAGCAAATTCTCAAGGCCAATCCTGATTCGGTCGTCATTGTCGATGAAGCCTACGTTGATTTCGGTGGAAATTCGGCCATTTCGCTGGTCGACCGCTACGATAACCTGCTGGTCACCCACACGCTTTCCAAATCCCGCTCACTGGCCGGCTTGCGCGTCGGATTTGCGGTGGGTCATAGCGATTTGATTGAAGCCCTGGAGCGCGTCAAAAACAGTTTCAACTCCTATCCACTGGATAAACTGGCGATTGTCGGTGCGACTGCCGCCATGGAAGACAAGGCCTATTTCGAGCAAACCTGCCGGGCGGTCATTGAGACCCGCGAGCAACTGAGCGCCGATCTGCGCAGCCTCGGCTTTGAAGTCCTGCCTTCGGCCGCCAACTTCATTTTCACCCGCCACCCCCAGCACGACGCCGCTCAACTGGCCAAATCGCTGCGCGAGAAGAGCATCATCGTTCGCCACTTCAAATTGCCGCGCATCGACCAGTTTTTGCGCATTACGGTCGGCACTGACGCCGAATGCAAGGCGCTGACTGAAGTGTTGCGCGAGATTCTTGGCTGATTAAACGAGGCCGAGCAGACCCAGCCCGGCGCCGACGGCAATAAACCACAGCGGATGCCATTTGGTACGCAAATTGGCAAGCACTGTCAGCGCCACCAGCAGCCAGGCCGGCCAGCCCAATTCGGCTGATCGCGCAATCAAGGTTGCGCCGGAAAATATCAGTCCGACCGCCAGCGGCGCGACGCCGAGGCTAATGGCCTTTTGCCAGCGCTTGCCGGCGAAGCTTTCCCAGCGATCAATCAGCAGGTAAATCATCACGCTCATTGGCAAACACATCGCCAGCGTGGCCGCCAGCGCACCGGCGAGTCCGGCGATCTTCCAGCCGATCAGCGTGACGACCAGCACATTCGGGCCGGGTGCCGCCTGGGCGATAGCGTAGAGGTGAGTGAAGGTGGTGTCGTCGAGCCAGTGATGATTTTCAACCACCACCCGGTGCATTTCCGGCAACAAAGCGGTGGCACCGCCGAAGGCGAGAAAAGAGAGCAGCGCAAACTCAAGGAACAGGTCAAGGACGATCATTTTTGCCCCAAGCGCCAGTAAGCGATCCCGCCCGACAGGATCAGGCCGGCAACCATAACCAGCGGCATCGGCCAGCGTAGAAAGGCGATGGCAGTTACGGTCAACGCCGTAAATGGCAGGAAAATTGGCTTGTCCTTGAGCGCCATGCCCATCCGCCAGGCCATGGCGAACAACAGGCCACAACCAACCGCCGCGATGCCGCGCAGCATCCCCTGCGCCAGCGGCAGGCTACCGTAATGGTCATAGAGCATGGCGAGCATCAGGACGACCAGTATTGGCCCGGCCAGCAACCCGACGGGCGCAACCACGGCGCCGCGCAACCCTTGATAACGCTTACCAACCAAGACCGCCAGATTGACCACATTCGGCCCCGGCAAAAACTGGCAAAGACCAAGCTGGGCGTTGAATTCCTCGGCACTCATCCATTGCCGTTCTTCAACCAGCATGCGCCGGGCAAAAGGCAAGACGCCGCCAAATCCGGAGAGACCCACCGAGGAGAAGCCCAAAAAAAGCGCCCGTAGATCCGGGCGGCTTGGTGATTCTTTAGCGATTGCGGTCAACGGCTTTTTTGCCCTAATTTTCCAAGCGGAATTCCGCCGACTTGGCGTGCGCCGGCAGGCCCTCACCATGCGCCAGCGTCGAGGCAATCCGCCCCAGCGTTTGCGCACCTGCCTTGGACACCTTAATCAGGCTGGTGCGTTTCTGGAAATCATAGACGCCGAGCGGTGACGAGAAACGTGCGCTGCCGGAAGTCGGCAACACGTGGTTTGGCCCAGCGCAATAGTCGCCGAGCGATTCCGAGGTGTAGTGGCCGATGAAGATGGCACCGGCGTGGTGGATCTTGCTCACCCAGGGATCGGGATCGGCAAGCGCCAACTCAAGGTGCTCAGGCGCGACGCGGTTGGCGATGGCGACAGCTTCTTCCAGATCGCGCACGAGAATGAAGGCACCGCGATTGGTCAGCGAAGTCTCGATCACGGCGCGACGCGGCATGGTCGGCAGCAACTTTTCAATGCTCGCCTGCACCTGCTCGATGAAGCCGGCATCGGTACAGATCAGGACCGATTGTGCCAGTTCGTCGTGCTCGGCCTGCGAGAAAAGATCCATCGCCACCCAGTCCGGATTGCCGGAGCCATCGGAGACAACGAGAATTTCCGAGGGGCCGGCGACCATGTCGATACCGACAATGCCGAAGACACGGCGCTTGGCGGTCGCCACATAGGCATTGCCGGGGCCGACAATTTTATCTACCTGCGGTACCGTCTGCGTGCCATAAGCCAGCGCACCAACCGCCTGTGCACCACCGATGGTAAAGACGCGATCAACACCGGCCAGACAAGCGGCTGCAAGAACCAGCTGGTTTTTCTCGCCATCCGGGGTCGGCACAACCATGATCAGTTCCTTGACGCCGGCCACTTTGGCCGGAATCGCGTTCATCAGCACCGATGACGGATAAGCTGCCTTGCCGCCCGGCACGTAGAGGCCAACGCGATCAAGCGCAGTAATCATCTGCCCGAGCATGGTGCCGTCAGCCTCGGTGTAAGACCAGCCTTCAAGGCATTGACGCTCGTGGTAATCGCGCACACGACCAGCAGCAGCTTCCAGCGCGGCACGGCGGTCGGCCGGCAGGCTGTCGAGCGCCTGTTGCATTTCTGCTTTTGACAACTCGAGGTCTGCCATTGAGCCAACGCTCAAGCGGTCGAACTTATTGCTGTATTCAACGACGGCCGCATCGCCGCGCGTTTTCACATCAGCCAGGATACCGGCGACGGTGCGCTCAATCCCTTCATCGGCGGCTGCCTCGAAAGCCAGCAGCGCATCCATTTTTGCCTTGAAATCAGCGTCGACCGTAGCAAGTCGTTTTATTGCGACCATAAGACTTACTTCTCCACCGCCTGTGCAAAGGCGTCGATAATCGGTTGCAGGGTTTCGCGCTTGACCTTGAGCGAGGCCTGATTGACGACTAGGCGCGACGAGATGCCCATGATGTCCTCAACGGCGACCAGCTTGTTGGCCTTCAGCGTACCGCCGGTGGACACCAGATCAACGATGGCATCGGCCAACCCGGCCAGCGGCGCCAGTTCCATTGAGCCGTAGAGCTTGATCAGATCAATATGGACACCCTTGCTGGCAAAATGTTCGCGCGCCATCTTGGTGTATTTGCTCGCCACCTTCAGGCGATTGCCCTGACGCACTGCATTGGCGTAGTCAAAGCCTTCCGGCACGGCAACCATCATCCGGCACTTGGCAATGTTCAAATCGAGTGGTGAATACAAGCCCTCGCCACCATGCTCGATCAGCACGTCCTTGCCGGCGACACCTAGATCAGCAGCGCCGTACTGGACATAAGTCGGCACATCGGTGGCGCGAACGATAACAACTCGAACCCCTGGGTTATTGGTTTCGATAATGAGTTTGCGCGAGGTTTCCGGATTTTCACTGGGAACAATACCGGCGGCTGCCAGCAGGGGCAGCGTCTCGTCAAAAATTCGGCCCTTGGAGAGCGCTATGGTGATGCCGTTCACGGGAATTCTCTAGGCAAAGGTTGAATTTTACTGCAAAGGCGCGATGCCCGAAGTTTGGATCGTTCGCCCGTTAACGAAAAAAGCCCGGATTACCGGGCTTCTTCGCTTGCAACGACCGTTTTATTCCGGACGGATGTTTGCAGCTTGCTTGCCCTTCGGGCCAGTGACGATGTCGAAAGTCACTTTCTGGTTCTCAGCAAGGGTCTTGAAACCGTTGCCTTGAATTGCTGAGAAGTGAGCGAAGAGATCTTCACCACCATCAGACGGGGAAATAAAACCAAAACCTTTGGAGTCGTTGAACCACTTAACGGTACCGTTTGCCATTTAAAGCTTCCTAACAAAAAAATAACGGGCTAATGCCCAAAAAAACGAGAATCAAGACCTAGGAACTGACAAACCGACGTACGGCGCAGGAACAAGACACTGGCTGGAAATCCCGAAGAGCTGAGTATGCCGTGTTATCGGCAATCATCCAAGATTTTTTTCGCCTTTTTCGCCGTCGACCGTAAATACCTCTGACATTCAACCCATAAACAACAGTTTCTAATGCACCCGCTTGACCTGCGCACCGAGTTTTTCGAGTTTCTCCTCAATCCGCTCGTAGCCACGATCCAGGTGATAAATCCGGTCAATCAGCGTCTCGCCACGCGCCACCAGACCGGCAATCACCAGGGAGGCCGAGGCGCGCAAATCGGTCGCCATCACCGTCGCCCCCTCGAGATGGTCAATGCCACGCACGAGAGCGTTGTTACCTTCAATCTGGATATTCGCCCCAAGGCGCATCAACTCATTGACGTGCATGAAGCGGTTTTCAAAAATCGTTTCGCGGATCGTCGCAACACCTTCCGCAATGCAGTTCATCGCCATGAACTGCGCCTGCATGTCAGTCGGAAAAGCCGGATAGGGTGCTGTGCGCAGGCTCACCGCCTTGAGACGCGGCGGCGCGATCAAGCGGATGGCATCGCGCTCAACCGTGATATCACAACCGGCATCAAGTAATTTATCAACCACCGTATCAAGATAGGCCGCCGAGGTTTTGGTCAGACGAACATTGCCGCCAGTCACCGCCGCAGCACAAAGATAGGTGCCGGTTTCGATGCGGTCGGGCATGATCGCATACGTCGCACCATGCAATTTCTCGACGCCCTGAATACGAATCTTGTCAGTGCCGGCACCGGAAATCCGCGCCCCCATGCTGACCAGACAATTCGCCAGATCAACCACCTCCGGCTCACGCGCGGCATTTTCGATAATCGTCTCGCCATCGGCCAGACAGGCGGCCATCATCAGGTTTTCGGTGCCGGTCACCGTAACCATGTCGGTGCAGATGCGGGCGCCCTTGAGGCGCCTCGCCTTGGCCAGCACATAACCCTGTTCGACCGTAATTTCGGCACCCATGGCCTGAAGGCCTTTGATGTGCTGCTCGACCGGACGTGCACCAATCGCGCAACCACCGGGCAAGGACACGCGCGCCTCACCACAGCGCGCCACCAACGGCCCGAGCACGAGGATTGAGGCACGCATGGTTTTGACCATCTCGTAAGATGCCTGCGGATTGTTCAGGCCGCTGGCGTCGAGGATCATGCCGTCAATCCCGTCCATGGTCACCTTGACCCCCATGTCGCCGAGCAGGCGCAACATCGTCGAGATGTCGTTGAGGTGGGGCACATTGGTCAGGTGCAAAGGCTCGGTACTCAATAGCGCTGCGCACAGAATCGGCAAGGCGGCGTTCTTGGCACCGGACATGGCGACTTCGCCGGACAGCGGCGTACCGCCAACAATCAAAAGTTTATCCACGCTGCGCGCTCCACTCTTCCGGGGTCAGGGTTTTGAATGACAGCGCGTGCAATTCGCCGGTCGCCAACTTCTCCTTCAGCGTGGCGTAAACATGTTGCTGGCGCTGAACGCGACTCTTACCGGCAAACTCGGCGCTAACAATCAGCGCCTCGAAATGCTGGCCGTCGCCATCAAGTTCGAGGTGCTCGCAGTTCATGCCAGCCAGGATAAGTTGTTTGATTTGATCAGGATGCATAGTTCTCAGGTTCTCAGCTTCCAGCCGCGCTTCAGTAGTGTCAGGGTTACCAGGGAAACCACTGAAAAGCAGGCCAGGACGACTGCCATACTCGTTTCCGGCGGCACGTCAGAGACGCCGAAAAAGCCATAGCGAAAGCCGTCTATCATGTAAAAGACAGGATTGTAATGCGACACGCGCTGCCAGAATGCAGGCAAGGAGTAAATCGAGTAGAAAACACCCGAGAGCATGGTCAGGGGCATGATTAAAAAATTCTGGAAACCGGCCAACTGATCGAATTTTTCAGACCAGAGTCCGGCAATCATCCCCAAAGCGCCAAAAAGCGCACCGCCCAACAAAGCAAACGCCAACATCCAGAGCGGCGCTACCAAGCGTAATTCGGTGAACCACAAGGTGGCGAACAAAACACCGAGACCGACCATCAAGCCACGAGCCATGGCGGCCAGCACGTAGGCCGCGAAAAAAGCGCTATAGGGAATCGGTGGCAACAGCACAAAAACGATGGAGCCGGTAATTTTCGCCTGAATCAAACTGGAGGACGAATTGGCAAAGGCATTTTGCAAGACCTGCATCATCACCAGCCCGGGCACCAGAAACGAGGTATAGCGCACGCCATGCACCTGGACATGTTCATCGAGCACATGGCCGAAAATCATCAGGTAAAGCAAAGCCGTCAATACCGGTGCGCCAACCGTCTGAAAGCCGACTTTCCAGAAACGCAGCAGTTCTTTGTAGAACAGCGTCCAGAAACCGATCATAGTCGCATCGTCCGGACAAAAACATCCTCCAAGCGGCCACCCGGCAAAGAGGCCATGAGATTGGCCGTGGTGTCGAGCGCGGCAATCCGCCCCTGCTTCATCAGGGCGATACGACCGCAAAGACTTTCAGCCTCTTCCAAGTAATGGGTGGTCAACACGATGGTGTGGCCTTCCTGGTTCAGGCGCTGGATAAACTGCCACAAGCCTTGCCGCGACTCGACATCGACCCCGGCCGTTGGCTCGTCAAGGATAATCACCGGCGGCTTGTGCACCAAAGCCTGAGCGACCAGAACGCGCCGCTTCATACCGCCGGACAGGCGACGCATGTTGACATCGGCCTTGCTGGTCAAATCGAGATTTTCAAGAATCTCATCGATCCAGTCATCGTTTTTGCGAATACCAAAATAGCCGGATTGAATTTTCAGGGTTTCACGGACATTGAAAAACGGGTCAAAAACGAGTTCCTGCGGTACGACACCCAAGCGGCTGCGCGCCATGCGAAAATCCTTGATGACATCGTAGCCAAGTACTTTCAGCGTTCCAGAATCAGGGCGGGACAAACCAGCCAGAGAGGAAATCAGCGTTGTCTTGCCGGCGCCGTTAGGGCCGAGCAAGCCGAAAAATTCGCCCTCTTCGATCTCAAGCGAAACACCGTCCAAAGCCTTCAGCGAGCCGAAATTTTTGACAACGTCAACGATGGAAACCGCAGCAGCCATGAAAATACCGCTCAGGCGAGCGGAAGAAGATCAGCGACGCCGTACAGCTCAGCGAGCGAAAGCACGCCTGTCGGAATATTGGCAAATTTGATCGTCGACCGTGACAGTTTCGTTGCACGTAACCAGCCGATCATCACAGCAAGCGCAGAAGAGTCTGCCTCTTTGACTGATCCCAAATCAATGACCTGATCCCCGGGTTGCAGGGCGGCACACCCGGCCTCAAGCAACTGGCGCGCATTATCCATAAGCAAAGGGGCAGTCACGATCAGACGACCGGCCACTCGTTCGATCATTACTTGCTGGCCTTGGCCAGACTGGCTTCCAGCGACTTGTTCTTGGCCGCAACGGTTTGAATCAGACCATCCATCCCGCCGTTCCTGATTTCCTGCGCAAACTGATCACGGTAATTGGTGACCAGGCTGATCCCCGCTACTGTTACATCGTAGACTTTCCAGCCGTTGTCCAGCTTTTCAAGACTGTAATCCAGCTGAATCGCCTTGGAGCCAGGCTGCAACACTTCTGTGCGCACCAGAATATCGGTATCAGCAGGGTTCATCTTGAATGGCTTGAAAACCACTTTTTGGTTCCGGTAACCGGTCAGCGCGTTGGAATAGGTGCGCACCAGCAAGGTTTTGAACTCGCCAGTCAGTTGCTGCTGTTGCTGCGCGCTGGCCTTGCGCCAATCCTTGCCAACGGCCAGCGCCGTCATGTGCTGAAAATTGAAATAAGGCAAAACCTTGGCATCAACCAGCGCAATCGCCTTGTGCGTGTCACCGTTCTGAATATCTTTATCAGCACGAACGATTTCCAGGACATCGTCCGTGATTTTTTTAACAAGGAGGTCGGGCGCTTCCTGAGCGCTTGCCAGCATGGCAAAAAAACCAGCAAAGAGAAGAACAAAAAGCTTTTTCATCATGATCCAGGGAAATATTTAGTCGATGTTGCGTGGCGGACGGCCATCATAAATCTGGTTACGGCGGCGTTGCAGGTAGGCATCACGCACATAGGCGTATTTATCCAAGGCACCTTCGTCAATCACCTTATCAGCCGGCAAGAGGCTGGCGCGAATGTCGACGAAGCGGGCTGCAACCAAGGTGTTACGAACGGCATATGAGCGGTTCCGAACACTCCATACCGGGTCTGCGTAAGAATCGCCTAGCCAGCCAAAGGTGTCGCGCAGGGTTCGTGGCCCGATAAACGGCCAGAAGAAGTAGGCGCCACCGGGAACGCCCCAGACGGCCAGTGTCTGCCCCAAGTCTTCTTCATGTTTTTCGAGGCCAATTTCGCTGGCGACATCAAACAACCCGAAGATCCCGACCGTCGAATTCACCAGCAAGCGGGCAATATCAACCCCGGCATCACCAAACTTGCCTTGCATTGCGCTATTGGCACCAATCCAGAGATCAGCAGTATTACCGAAAAAATTGCCGATACCGGCCTTAGCCGGCAAAGGAATCACCGCATCATAAGCTTTGGCAACCGGCTTGATCGCGACATTATCCAGCGCCTCATTCACTGAATACATCGTGCGATTGAAGCCCTCATAGGGATCGCGCGGATTATCTTCGGCCATCGTCAGATTGGCAGCCAGCAAAACAAAGGCGCCTGCCAGCAACTTGCTGCAGCGTTTTACGCCAAACCCCGAGGAAAAACTTTTGGTCATTTCTTGTCCTGTCCGTCGGCCGCTTTACTAAAGAGAAATTGACTGATCAACTTTTCCAGCACCACTGCTGATTGCGTCTTAGTGATCTTGTCACCGGCCTTCAGCATTTTTTCATCGCCGCCGGCATCGAAACCAATGTACTGCTCACCCAGCAAGCCCGCGGTTAAAACGGAGGCAAATGTATCCCTCGGAAACTGGTAACGGCCATCCACATTCATGACCACAACCGCTTCGTAAGAAACCGGATCAAACTTGATATCGGAAATACGCCCCACCACCACACCGGCGCTCTTCACCGGGCCGCGCACTTTCAACCCCCCGATATTATCAAACTTAGCTTCCAGCACGTAAGTTTCAGCCATGTGGGCAGAGGACAAATTCCCCACTTTCATGGCTAAAAACAACAGCGCCGCAGCGCCAATCAGGACGAAGAAGCCGACCCACAAGTCAAGAATTTTACGGTTCATGATGTTCCCCGAAACATGAACGAGGTTAAAACAAAGTCCAGCGCCAGAATAGTCAGCGCCGAAGTCACCACGGTTCGCGTAATCGCACGCGAGACACCTTCGGCGGTTGGCGCCGAATCATAACCTTCAAAAACAGCAATCAACGAAACCGCAACTCCGAAGACAAAACTTTTGATCACGCCGTTCCAGATATCGTAGCGAAAATCAACGGAAGCCTGCATCTGCGACCAGAACGCGCCATCATCAACCCCGATAAAGACGACGCCGATCAGCCAGCCGCCAAAAATACCCATCGCTGAGAACATCGCTGCCAAAAAGGGCATGGCAATGACGCCACCCCAGAAGCGCGGTGCAACAACACGGGCGATCGGATTCACTGCCATCATGTCCATCGCTTTTATTTGCTCAGTGGCTTTCATCAAACCAATTTCAGCGGTCACCGACGAGCCGGCACGGGAGGCGAAGAGCAACGCCGCGAGCACCGGGCCAAGTTCGCGGGTCAAAGAAAGCGCTACCAGCGTTCCCAGCGCCTCGGTTGAGCCATAGCGCTGCAAGGTCTCGTAGCCTTGCAAACCGAGCACCAAGCCGACAAAAAGTCCGGAGACCAAAATAATCAGAAGCGAAAGCACACCACTAAAAAAAATTTCGCGGATGGTCAAGTGCAGGCGCCGGAAAGAAGTACCCGAATAAATCAGGATCGCGAAAAAGAAACGCGCCGCAAACCCTAGACGCCAGATCCTATCAACTGTCGCGTGACCGATTTTTTTCGCCCAGTTAACGGGATTAAGCACGGGCAGCCTCCCGCATAAAATCCTGCTGAACCGATGGGGCGGGATAGTCGAAATGAACGGGACCATCCGGTGCGGCATGCACAAACTGATGCACAAAGGGATCATTTGATGCGCGAATCTCGTCAGGCGTGCCTTCGGCGACTATCTTGCCCTGCGAGACGAAATAAATGTAATCGACGATCAGCAACGACTCCTGAATATCGTGCGTCACCATAATTGAGGTCGCACCGAGCGCATCGTTGAGCTTGCGGATCAACTGGCCAATGACACCCAGCGCAATCGGATCGAGGCCAGTGAACGGCTCGTCATACATCACCAGCATTGGATCGAGCGCCACTGCGCGCGCCAAAGCAACACGGCGCGCCATACCGCCTGACAATTCGCCCGGCATCAAGGCGCTGGCGCCGCGCAAGCCAACAGCTTCCAGCTTCATCAGAACCAGATCCCGTATCATCGCTTCCGACATATCGGTATGCTCACGAATCGGAAAAGCCACGTTGTCAAACACACTCATGTCAGTAAACAACGCACCAAACTGGAACAGCATGCCCATTTTTCGGCGCAGACGATACAGCTCATCATGCGACATTTTGCAGACCTGATGATGTTCGAGACGAACGGAACCCGCCGTCGGACGCAACTGCCCGCCGATGCAGCGCAACAAGGTTGTCTTACCGCATCCGGAGCCACCCATGATGGCAACAACCTTGCCACGCGGGATCTTCATATTGATCCCTTCGAGCACCGGCCGCTCATCAAACTTGAAGTGCAAATCCCGAATATCGACCAGAACGTCGTCAAACAAAATATCACCCTCGAAAAAGAAGCGCGATTTTAACAGACAGCCCGAGCATTACAGCGAAATGACGAGGCTATAATTGTGTGAAATATTTCACGGAAATACGGTTAAGCATTGACTGAAAAACCATTACTTCTCGTTGTTGACGATGATCCGCTTATCAGTGACGCACTTGGCTATGCCTTTGCCGGCGACTTTGACATCGTCACCAGCCACACCCGCGCACACTGCCTGCGCCTGCTCCAGCAACTCAAGCATGCACCGCAAGCCGCCGTCGTCGACCTTGGCCTGCCGCCGATGCCGCATCGCCCGGATGAAGGTTTTGCCTTGATCGGAGACCTGCTGGCAATAGATCCCGAGATGAAGATCATTGTTTTGTCGGGACAAAATGATGACGACAACGCGCGCCATGCACGAACCCTGGGTGCAGTAGATTTCGTCGCCAAGCCCTGCGACCCGGGACGGCTGCTCAAAATGCTGCATCAGGCTATCGCCTTCAATGGCAGCGATGTGCTCGACAAAGTCGCGTCTGGTTTGATCGGCGACAGCTTGCCGATGCAGGGGCTTAAGCTTCAACTCGAACAATATGCCAATCTTGGATTTCCAGTATTAATTGAAGGTGAATCAGGCAGCGGCAAGGATATCGTCGCCAGCCACCACCTCCATCAACTGACCGATCGACGCAAGCAGCCGTTTCTGGCGATCAATTGCGCCGCCATCTCACCCAGCCTGATCGAACCCACTCTCTTTGGACATGCCAAAGGTGCATTCACCGGCGCCGCAAGTGCGCGTGCCGGTTACTTTGAGGAAGCCGGCAGCGGAACCTTGTTTCTTGATGAAATTGGCGAACTGCCCCACGATCTGCAGCCCAAACTGCTGCGCGTCCTTGAAAATGGTGAATATCAACGGGTGGGCGAAACCCAGACCCGCGTTTCACAAGCGCGCATCATTGCCGCCACCAACCGCGATTTGCGGCAGGAAATCAAGGCTGGACGTTTCCGCGCCGATCTCTACCACCGTCTTTCAGTATTCAGTGTTACCGTGCCGCCACTGCGCGACATGGGCAATGACCGCCTTTTACTCCTTGAACATTTCCGGCAACGTTACGCAGCCCAGGCACGCTGCGAGCCGTTCACACTGGATGCAGCCGCCACCGAACACTGGCTAACCTATTCTTTCCCCGGCAATATCCGTGAGTTACGCAATATCGTAATTCGCCTGACTGCTCGCCGGGCGGGAAAAGCGGTGGGCAGCGAGCAATTGCTGGCAGAATTTGACACCTCGGAGCCGGTTGACCGCACTAGGAGCACTGTCTCCCCCCAACCGGAGACCGCCGAATCGACGATACGCCCGGCGCTTGATCATTTGCAAAAAGCCGGTCATATTGATCTCGACGCGACGCTCGCCAAACTCGAACAAGCCTACATCGAAGCGGCGCTGCAAATCGCCGGCGGCAACGTCAGCCAGGCCTCGCGCCTGCTAGGTATCAACCGCACTACACTCTATAACCGTATGGAAATCCGGCAGCGCTCATGAGCCTTTACCTTGAACATTTCGGACTGCGTGAGCCACCCTTCCGGATCACCCCGCACACCGATTTTTTCTTCACCGGCGCCAATCGCGGGCCGACGCTGGATGCGCTGATTTACGCCATCACGCAGGATGAAGGTATCGTCAAGGTCACCGGTGAAGTCGGCAGCGGCAAAACCATGCTCTGTCGCATGCTCATTGAGCGGCTACCGGAGAATGTCGAGTCGCTTTATTTATCCAATCCATCGCTTTCGCGCACAGAAATTCTTGGCGCCATTGCTGACGAACTTGGCATTCCGGCCGACGCAAAAACCACTCACTCGATGATCCGCACGCTACAGGATGCCTTGGTACAACGCTACGCGGACGGCAAACGGGTGGTCATCATGATCGACGAGGCACATGCCATGCCCGCCGAATCTCTGGAAGAAATTCGTCTGCTTTCGAACCTCGAATCAAAAGCCACCAAATTGCTGCAAATCGCGCTCTTTGCCCAGCCGGAAATCGAGGAACGACTGGCCGCCAACGACATGCGCCAACTGCGCGAACGCATTACCCAGCACTTCAATCTTTCCCCCCTGAAAGCTGGCGAAGTTGGCGGTTATCTCGAATTCCGTCTGCGCACCGCCGGCTATCGCGGCCCGATTCCGTTTTCCGAACGCGCCATTGAACAAATTGCCCGGATTTCCGAAGGACTTTCGCGGCGAATCAACATCCTTGCCGACAAAAGCCTGCTTGCCGCCTATTCGGCTGGCGCTTACAAGGTTGACACCAAGGAAGTTCAAACCGCCAATCAGGATGCCCGTTTTTCGCCACTGCAACAGAAGGTGCCATTTAACTTTCTCCCCCTGCTATGGGGTATCGGCGGCGGGATAGCTGTTGTCGGACTGGCCGCTCTGCTCTTTTCGCTTTGGCCACACCAGCAAACGGCAGCATTACAAACCAGCTTGCCGGCGACGTTAACGCCACACCCCGCAGCAACAACGACGCCGACACCTGCTTCAGCACCCACCCCGCCCGCTACGCCAACGCCCATCCAGGAAAAAGCCGTTACAGCACCGGCGCCGCTACCGGACGCCGCCCCTGTGCCGGCAAAAGCCTTAGTTGCTCAGCCAGTGGCAAGTCAGGAAATCAAACCAGCGAACCCGGGCACACAAAACGACGCTTTTGGCCCACTGACCCGCGAACACCTGAGGCGCTTTACAAGTTGGCTCGAAGCTACGCCCAGCGAACATTATTTCATTCAGCTATTAGCAACCGATGCGGGCAGCACGGCTGAAATCGAGAGCTTTATTTCCCGTGCCGGAAAACTACTCGATCCGCAACATTTGCGCGCCTATCGCTCGGCATTATCCGGCCGTGACCGGGTTGGCATCATTTACGGAGATTACCCGACACGCCAAGCCGCAACGATCGCCCTTCGTGCGCTTCCGGAGGAAATTCGTCAGGCGCAGCCTTATCCACGCCAAGTTGCAAAGCTTAAATAATGACGCAGCCACAGTCACTTACACGCGCCCAGCGACTGCGCTCTGTGCTACGATCAAAATTATTCCACGCAATTTATTACAACCCTTTGAGCCAAAGGCATAGCCTGATGAAAAGTGGATCAATTAGCGCAGTTTTGTTTTCGCTGCTGCTCGCCGCTTGCGTTGCCCCGACACCACGCGAACCGCTCAAGAACCATATCAGTAGCGAAACAACGCCGGCACAAATCGCCGGCAACGACATTCCGGCGCCAGTTCAGGAAACACTGGCATTGCCGAAACCCCGTAGCGCACCGAAGGCCGAAACTTATAGTGTTGTGGTCAACAACGTTCAGGTTCGCGATTTATTGTTCGCGCTATCGCGCGATGCCAAAGTCAATGTCGACATTCACCCGGGCATTTCCGGCGTCGTATCACTGAACGCGATCAACCAAACCTTGCCGCAGTTGCTCTCGCGCATCTCCAAGCAGGTCGATATGCGCTTCGAGATGGACGGCCCGAATCTGACGGTGATGCCGGATTCGCCCTTCCTCAAGCACTACAAGGTCGACTACGTGAATATGTCACGTAACGTCACCGGCACCGTGTCGGCCAGTACGCAGATTGCCACCGGCGTTCCCGGCGCCACTGCAGCTAGCTCGGCTAGCGGTGCCAGCGGCAACACATCAAAAACAGAAATCATCAACACCTCGAAAAACATTTTCTGGGAATCCCTTGAAAAAAACATCAAGGACATCCTCCACGAGACTGATAAAACCTTCCCCGAAGGCTCGAGCGAGACGGTGACCGAACAGAGCAACAGCCAGACTGCAAGCGGCGCCGCAGCGTTGCCGCAAGGCAGTGGAGCACGCGCCGCGCAGAATATTGCCAACGCCTTGCAAGGCAATCCAGCGCCCGGCTCGTCATCACAGGCCGTCGGCAATACAGTAGTACGGCGCAGCACCTTCCGCGAAGCGGCCTCGGTCATCATCAACCCAGAGAGCGGCACGGTGACGGTTCGCGCCACGCAGCGCCAGCATGACCGGATTCAGGAGTTTGTTGATCGCGTCGTCAATGCCGCGCGGCGGCAGGTATTAATTGAGGCGACGATTATTGAAGTTGTTTTGAAAGATGGTTACGAACAGGGGATTGACTGGACTCAATTAAGTAGTGGCGGTGTCGTCAAAATTCTGAGCCGGCAGCTCAATGGTGCGGCCAATTTGAGTTACGACAAGTCTAATAACCCGAGTGCGGTCATCAACCTCCTTGAAACTTTTGGCACCACGAAAGTGCTCTCCAGCCCACGACTTTCAGTCCTTAACAATCAGACTGCCCTGCTCAAAGTCGTTGAAAACGTGGTTTTTTTCAATGTCAAGTCGGACATCGCGGGAGCAACAACGAATTCAGGTGCTCTCAAGTCATTTACCACCATTCCCCAAACGGTTAGCGTCGGTTTGGTTCTTACCGTAACGCCTCAAATTAGCGACAACAACCAAATCGTACTAAATGTCAGACCCAGCATTTCCAGTATCGCGTCTTTCGTCACCGATCCCAATCCTGACTTAGTAATACCTAACCAGATCCCTCAGATTCGTACTCGGGAAATCGAGTCGATCATGAGAGTAAGTAGTGGTGAGATCGCCATTTTGGGGGGGCTGATGGAAGACAAGATCGAATATCAAAATCAGCGCATCCCTATCGTTGGTCAGATACCTGTTTTGGGCGAACTGGTAAATAATCGTAGCAATCTGGCACGAAAATCTGAACTCGTAATTTTTCTCCGGCCTATTGTCATCAAGGATGCCAGTTTGAACGGTGACTATTCACCCTATCGCTCCCAACTACCCAGCAATAGCTTTTTCGAGCAACCACGTGAAGCTCAACCGTTCAACAACTTCCCGATTCAATACCAATAAGGGACAAGCATGAGTCTCTTGATGGATGCGCTGAAACGGGCCGAGTCAAGCAAACAGACGGCTGCCCGCAATCTGACAGGAAATGAACCTGCTCCTGCCAGGGCGCCTGATTTCAGCCTTGAGCCAATCGCTGTCGAAGCTCCGATTGCTGCCGGCAAATCGCTCCCCAATCTCGCCCAGCACCTCGATAGCCTGAACGCCGACCTTGCTTCGGGTGTGATCGATCACGCTACCGCTTCCGTCGCTCCGGCACCCGTCAAGGATGATGAAAACCGGGCGGCGATTCGGAATGCGTTTGCCGCCAAAACGGAACAAGCGCCCTCGCGCAAATCGCTCTGGATCACTTTGGGCGCACTGGGCGTCGGCGCAATCGGTATCGGCATCTATGTCTGGACGCAGTTACAGGGCATGAGTCAGGGCTCGATGGCCGCCAGCAACGTCCAGCCCAGTTTGCAGAGTGGGGCAGAATCACCCCGCCCGCTACCGACGACGCTGCCGCCGCCGCAGTATCCTTCGGCACCGCCTGCGGTTCCGGTTTTAGCCCCGAATCCGGCGTCGACCGTAACACTTGCCGAGGAGACACCCCGGGCACGTAACGCCAATGCATTTCCCGTTGAGCGCCAGGAATCGCCGCGTTATGCAGCGTCTGCCGATGGCCGTCAGGATTTTGCATCATCACCGGTTCGCCTGACGAGAACCAGCCCCGAGCCCGATACCAATCTCCAGCGCGGCTACACCCATTTGCAGGGAAACTCGCTCGCGCAAGCACGCCAGGATTATGAACAAGCCTTGCGCAACGACCCCAACAACGTCGACACCCTACTCGGCCTGGCTGCCATTGCGCAACGCATGGGCCGTCCGGCGGATGCTGATGGGTTTCGACAGCGCGCCCTGAACGCCGACCCGCGGGATCCGGCTGCGCAAGCTGCCGTACTTGGCAGCAGCAACAGCAGCAACCCCAGCGACACCGAAAGCCGCCTTAAAACCATGCTCGCCGCCCAGCCCGAGTCTGCCCCGCTGAACTTTGCCCTGGGTAACCTTTATGCCAAGCAATCGCGCTGGAATGAAGCGCAGCAGGTGTACTTCAACGCAGTGGCAGGGGATACCGAAAACCCTGACTATCTTTTCAATCTGGCGGTCAGTCTCGATCAGATGCGCCAGCCCAAATTGGCTGCACAACATTACCGTCTGGCACTCGATGCCGCCGAGCGCCGCCCCGCCGCCTTTGATCGTGAGCGCCTGCTCAAGCGCATGAGCCAACTTCAGCCCTGACCCAGCGATGAGTACCTCAACCCTGCAACGCCGCCCGCTTGGCCAGATTCTGATCTCTGAAGGCATCCTTTCGGAAGATCAGTTGCGCATTGCGCTGCTTGAGCAGATGAAGTCGAATCAGCCGATCGGCAAATTGCTCGTCTCGCTGGGTTTCGTTTCCGAAGCAACCTTGCGCGAAGCCTTGTCCGAGAGTCTAGGTCAGCAAAGCATCGATCTATCCAATGCGATTGTTGACCCGCAGGCGCTCAAACTGGTGCCGCGTGACATCGCCACCCGTTACCATCTGCTACCGCTCGATTTCGATAGTGGTAGCCAGCGCCTGACGTTGGCCGTTGCCGACATCAACGAGATCGTCGGTCTCGACCGCGTGCGCTCCCTGCTACCGGAAAACGTCGAGGTTGAACTGCTGATCGCCGGCGAATCGGAAATCGACCGAGCCATCGACCAATATTACGGTCACGAGTTGTCGATTGACGGCATCCTGCATGAGATTGAAACCGGCGAGATTGACTGGAAAAGCCTTTCCGCTTCGGACAATGAATACAGCCAACCGGTTGTCCGCCTGATCGACTCGATCCTGACCGACGCGGTCAAGAAAGAAGCCTCCGACATCCACTTCGAGCCGGAAGCCAACTTCCTGCGCATTCGTTACCGCATCGACGGCATGCTGCGCCAGATTCGCGCCCTGCATAAATCCTACTGGCCGGCGATGACGGTGCGCATCAAGGTACTCTCCGGGATGAACATTGCCGAAATGCGCGCCCCGCAGGATGGCCGCATCAGCCTCACCGTTTCCGGTCGCCAGATTGATTTCCGTGCCGCCTGCCAGCCAACCATCCACGGCGAAAACCTCGTCCTGCGCATTCTTGACCGGCAAAAAGGCATCGTCCCGCTGGAAGACCTCGGGCTGGCCGAAGACCACCTGCTGCGCCTGAAACTGATGATCGCCCGCCCGGAAGGCATCATTCTCGTCACCGGCCCGACCGGCAGCGGCAAAACCACCACGCTTTACTCGGTGTTGAACCACATCAACTCCGAGAACATTCACATCATGACGCTCGAAGATCCGGTCGAGTATCCAATGGCGCTGGTGCGGCAAACCTCGATTGCCGAAACCGCCAAGCTCGATTTCGCCAACGGCATCCGCTCGATGATGCGGCAAGACCCGGATGTGATTCTGGTTGGTGAAATCCGCGATGCTGAAACCGCTGAAATGGCTTTCCGCGCTGCAATGACCGGCCATCAGGTGTATTCGACCCTGCACACCAACTCAGCGATTGGCGCGATTCCACGCCTGCTCGACATCGGTGTGCTGCCTGACATCATGGCCGGCAACATCATCGGCATCGTTGCTCAACGGCTGATCCGCCGCCTCTGCGAGCATTGCAAGTCACCGTATCACGCCGAGCCGCACGAAATGCAACTACTAAGCCTGCCGGATGACAGCCAGCGCCCCCTGCTCTATCGCGCCACCGGCTGCGACCAGTGCGATTACCAGGGCTATCGCGGGCGCATTGCGATCATGGAGTTACTGCGTATCGACGCCGGCATTGATGAGCTGATCGCCCGTCGCGCGACCACCCATGAAATCCGCAGCCGCGCCATCCTGCAAGGCTTTGCGACCCTCGCCGACGACGGGATGCGGCGCGTCCTCAACGGCTCGACGTCGCTCGAAGAGATCGGGCGCGTGGTCGACCTGACCGACCGGATGTAACCATGCTCTTCGACTATAAAGCCGTCAGTCTTGAAGGGCGCATGGTTTTCGGGCGCCTCGACGCCATTAATACGGTCGACCTCGAAATGCGCCTGAAAAGGATGGAGCTCGACCTCATCTCCGGCAAGCAGGTCGAGCATCGCAACATGTTCGGCGCCACTAAAATTCCGCGCCGTGAATTGATCAACTTCTGCTTCCACCTTGATCAACTGACGCGCTCCGGCGTTGCCATTCTCGAAGGTCTCTCTGATTTACGCGATTCAATCGAAAACCCGCGTTTTCGCGAGGTAATTGCCGGCATGATCGAGAGCATCGAAGGCGGGCAGACCCTCTCGCAAGCGATGGCCAGTCACCCGAACGTCTTCAGTCAGGTTTTCGTCAACCTGATTCGCGCCGGCGAAAGCAGCGGCCAGTTGCCGGAAGTGCTGAGCAGCCTGACCGAGTCGCTCAAATGGGAAGACGAACTGGCTTCGCACACCAAAAAACTGCTGATGTATCCGGCCTTCGTCGCCACCATCGTCCTCAGCGCAACCTTTTTCCTGATGATTTACATGGTGCCGCAGCTCAAGATGTTTGTGAAAAACATGGGGCAAACTTTGCCGATGCAAACGCAGATCCTGTTTTTTATCTCTGACATGCTGGTCAGCTACTGGGCCGTTTTCATCATTTTGCCAATCATCGGCGTCGTCGCCCTGCAATTGATCCTGCACAATAATCCGCTCGTCCGCTTCCGGCTTGATGCGATGAAACTCAGCGCCCCGGTCGTCGGCCCGATTCTTAAAAAAATCATCCTGTCGCGCTTTGCCAACACCTTCGCCATGCTCTACGCAGCCGGCATCCCGGTACTCGAATCGATCCGTACAACGCAGGATATCGTCGGCAATCAGGTCGTCCAGCAGGCGCTGCGCAAAGTTGAGCAATCGATCCGCGAGGGGCAGAATATCGCCGGCGCCTTCCATGATGCCGGCCTCTTTCCGCCCCTCGTCGTGCGCATGCTGCGCGTTGGCGAAACTACCGGCGGGCTCGACAAGGCGCTGCTCAACGTCAGCTACTTTTACAATCGCGACGTCAAGGAATCGGTCGAAAAAGCGCAAGCCCTGATTGAACCGATGCTCACCGTCTTCATGGGTGCCCTGCTCGGCTGGATCATGCTCTCCGTCATCGGGCCGATTTACGACGTTATCAGCAAGATCAAGACATGATTAGTCGTCGCCTGCTTTATCTCAACACGCACCGCCTGACCGCCTATCTCTGGCAGGCTGGCAGCTTGACCGAAGAAGCAGCCTTCGAGATGCGCGTTGAAGAACATCCACGTTTTACGGAGTATTTACGCGTTCACCGCAACAGTCACTTCAGGCTGCTGGCCAACGTCAGTGAAGAAGGCTATCTGGTCGAAAGCATTCCCTTCCTGCGCGGCGGCGACCGGCAAACCCTGATTACGCGAAAAATCGGCCAGCATTTTCAAGGCACGCCGCTGGCCTCTGCGGTCTCGCTCGGCTTTGAAAAGGACAAGCGCAAAAACGAAAAACTTTTGCTCAGCGCGCTAACCAATCCCGCCCACTTCGCGCCCTGGCTGAAGTGTATCGAGGAAGCCGACGCCGCCCTCGCCGGCATTTACACCGTCGCCCAATTGGCCGGCACATTGCTGGAAAAGCTTCGCCTGCCAGCCAAGCGCTGCCTGCTGCTCACCCTGCAAGACAATTCGATCCGTGAAACTTACCTGGTCGACGGCCAGACCATGTTTTCACGCATGGCACCGGTCACCGACAGCAGCATTGCAGGGATTGCCGGCAGCTTCGCCGCCGAAGCCAGCAAGCTTCAGCAATACCTCGTCAGCCAGCGCCTGATCGGCCGCAACGAAACATTGCCGGTGTATATTCTGGCTCACCCGCTGGCTTTGGAAACCCTGCGCAACGCCTGCCGGGATACGGCCAACGTGCTGTTCGAGATACTCGACAATCACCAGCAAGCTTCAAGTCTGGGGCTTAAGTCTCTCCCCGACAACAGCCGCAGCGAACTGCTTTTTCTACACCTGCTGAACACCGCTCCACCACGGCAGCAGTTCGCCAGCGAAGATCACCGCCACGATTACCGCATCTCGCAAATTCGCTATGGCCTTGTTGCTCTTGGCGCCATTGCCTTACTCAGTGGCGCCCTATTTACCGCCAAAGAGTTTTTCCAGACTTACCAATTACGCCAGGAAACCCGTGAGCTGATTGCCCGCGAAGCCGAGATGAATTGGCGCTACCGCGAAATCTCCGCCACATTCCCGCAAATCGGCATTGATAACGAAACCCTGCGCCGCGTCACCACCCGGCACGGTGAATTGGCGGCACTACAGCAACTGCCGGGCAAGGCCTATCGGATAATCGGCAACGCCCTCAATCAGTCGCCGGCAATTCAACTGGAAACACTGGACTGGCAGATCGGCAATAGCGGCAAAGCAGGCGGCGCCGATCAGCGGAGTTTGCTGGTGCTCAATGGCGGCGACGAAATCATCACCCTGCGCGGACTGATTCAGCTCAATGGCATTGCCAGCGCACGACAAACCCTGAGCACCCTCGAGCAATTTGTGGCCTTGTTACGCGTCGACCGCAACAATGAGGTGGAAGTGAGCCAACAGCCCTTCGACATTGAATCCAACCAGCCACTGCGTGGTGGAGACAAGGACGAGGATAGCGCCAAGCCACGCCAGTTCACCCTGCAAATCACGCGGCGGGCAACGCCATGAAATTCTCCCTGCAAGATCTGAAAAAACTGCAATGGCATGGCCTGCTGACCCTTTGCCTGCTACTTGCAGCCGGCGCTCTTTCCTACTGGAGCCAACTCAGCCCGCGCCAGGCAAAGCATGAGCACGACACTGCCGAGAGCCGGATGCAGCAAATCGACAAGAAATTACGTCAGGTGCGAACCGAAGAACAGGAGATCAAGCAGCGCACTACACTGTTCCAGCAACTTGAACGCTCCGGCATGACCGGCGAAGAAAAGCGACTGGAATGGATCGAATTGCTGCGCGAGCTGCAGCAGCAACTCCGCCTGCCCGGCATGAGTTATGAGTTCGGCCCGCAGGTCAGCATCGAACCCGTCAGCGGTTCTGCCTACGCCTACCACAGCAGTCATCTGCGCATTCAGTTACGACTCCTGCACGAAGAAGACCTGCTCAACTTTACCCAGCAACTGCAACAACGGGCAAAAGCCATGATTCTGCTCCGCAGCTGCCGCCTTTCGCGCACCGCAGCAATTGGCGCCCCCAATGCCGGCTTGGCTCAGTTGAACGCCGAATGCGACATGGAATGGGTCAGCCTGCGCCGGGCCAGCGGAGTAAAGCAGCCATGAAGCACCTGCTCGCCACTCTGCTGCTAATCTGCGCCTGGCCCGCCCAGCCGCAAGAGGCGCCACTCGGTCGCCTGTTTTTCACTCCGCAACAGCGCGCCACCCTCGACCGCCAACGCCTGCAAGGCTCAGCCGCCAGCTTTGATCAGTCCGCCAGCTACACACTGAATGGCGAAGTCCGCCGTAGCAGCGGAAAAAACACGCGCTGGGTGAATGGTGAAGCACAGAACATAAATAATGCACCACGCGGCATTATCGGTAACACCTATCACCCTTCGACTGGCGAACAGGAGAGCTTGCTGGGTGGCGGGCGGATTGTTGTGCAGCCTGCCAACGCCAAGCCATGAAACTTGTTGGCACTGCCACGCGAAAAAAACAGGCCGGCGTTGCGCTGCTGGCACTATTGTTCGCCCTGATACTTGTTGGTGGCTACGCTTTCTATCGCAGCACTAATATCGGCTTCGGATCAACGCAGCAGGACGCCAAGCTGACCCTTTCCCTGGCTCGCGCCAAGGATGCCTTGATCGCCTATGCCGTGGTCGACAAGAATCGTCCCGGCCGGATGCTTTGCCCGGACATTATTGGTGACGGTGTTTCACCAACGCTGTCTCTCGATGACTGCAACGGATGGGCCTCTGGCAAGCCTGATGTCTATTCCGGTTGGTTACCCTGGAAAACCCTTGATTTGGTGGAGCCGAGTGATGACCGGGGTACCAAATTCCAGTACGCAGCCTCACGGTTCTTCGGAGGTGATCGAAAGACGCCACCGCTCAACAGCGACACTCTCACCTCGCTTCGTGTTGATGTTCCCTCCGGTTTGCCGAGCAATGATGTGGTCGCTGTGATCATTTCTACTCGCGGACCGCTTGATACGCGAAACGCCGACGGCGACGAGTATTTCTATTCTGGCTCATCGAAAGCACCCGAAGACAACGACGTCCTTGCCATCATCACGCGCCAGGAATTGATGGCCGCCGTCGAAAAGCGCGTTGCGGGCGAGGTGAAGGCCTGCTTGGAGGAGCACGCCGTTGCAACAGGAACTTACCCTTGGCCATCCCCACTGTCTGCATCCCTCTTTTCAGGCAAGACGAAAAGCCTGTTCGGAAGGATTCCGGCAACCCAACCCGGCGGCAATATCGATGCCGCGCTGCAAAAATCACTTGCCGACCTCAAGGCCATCGACGTCAAACTGAACCAAGACCTGTCTATCGATAGCAGCATTGAAGCATCTCAAGCCCTAGAGGTTGCCAGCACGCTGCAACAGTCGGTCGCAGCTATGCGCGTCCTGGCTGATCGCTTGGGGCAGTTAATGAAAGAAGTCTATTTCGCTGGAGAGGCGGTTTCCGGGTTGAACAAATTGAACGCGAGCCCCCCCGCCGATATATCCATACCGCTGACGGAGAGCATCAGTGCGCTACCACGACTGATACAGGCGCTTTCAGACAGCGGCTTGGACATATTCCTGATGGATTTGGCGGATCAGAACGATGTTCTTGCGAAAATGATAAAAACAGCGACGGACACCCCCTCCAAAATAGCTTTGGGCGACCTACAAACTCAGGCCAACAGCATTTTCGAGGACAAACTGTTCTTCTCAACAGCATCACCAAATCACTTCATCGAAACAAAACGCAAGGCTGCCTCTGATTTGGCGACTAATACGAAGGAGCTTGCAGCCATTGCGAAAAACGACCTAAGCAACCAGACCGCGATCACCGAAGCAATAACCAAAGCAAACGAACTGTACGCAGCCAACGAGGCGCTCAGACAGGTTGTCCTGATTAGCCGCGTTACCATTTCCCCGGATGAGGTCGATGTCTTTGGAGCCACCCTAAACTCCTTACTCCAGCAATACATCGCCGAACCGTCCACCGATAGCCTTGGGAACCTGCAGCTGACTGCCACGGCGGCACTGAAGCTAGTCGAATCAAGCACCACCGGCTCGTTACTCGTAAAGCCCGCCTTGGATACATCTATTAAAGCACTGAAAAACATATCGAATCCAATTACGCTTAACGCTGCAAATGCAGCCATTTCTGCACTGAATACCCTCGCGTCAAGCATCCGAAAAAACGGGGACAACCTCGCCATCGAGGCGCTAACAATGGATTTGTCAGTGCTGAATAGTGTTCGAACAAGTCCGCCCACGACACAGACTGGACGCGATGACCTAAACCGAATTCTTAAAGACGCCAAGTACTGGGCTGGGGTCGCCCAAGATCAGGCCACGGTTATCGCTCGCAAAGCGAGCATCACAATAGCCTCTGGAAATTATGCTGACGGATCGGTCTATGTGCGCGCCAACAGCCTGATCAACCAGCTTTACGGCTCGGAAACCGGAGCGCTGACGTTGCTCGAGAAAGCGGCTAGATCTCCGACTGCTGCCAACCTCAAAGAAGCTAACAAGGCGTTTCAGAAAACCCGGAGCGACTTAAGCAATCTAATTTCGAGCACCCAAACCTTGGAGTCGATACTCGAAACCAGCCGACCGGACGCCGGCACCCTAACCGACTGGCAAGGCACCGCTTGCACTCTCCTTAAGCCGTCCACTGGGGGCACGGCATGGTGGCACGATAACGAATGGAAAAACTACTCCTTCTTCCAGATCAGCGACCGAGTACGCCTAGCCGCCGGCAAATTGCAGGTCAACGGCGCGGGCACCTACCGCGTTGTTACTCTCAGCGCTAGCAGGGCAATCGGTACGCAACCGCAAACTCCCCTTCTTAGAAAGAAGGTGGGCGACTTTCTTGAGGGCATCAATGCTGCCCCCCCAGTGCCGCCTGCCAAATCTTCGCGTGACGATGACGCACAAAATCCGGTCACCACTTTTTCAAATGCCCCAGTCTCACCTACATTCAACGACCGCCTGGCATACTAATCGGCAAACAATGAAAGCCCCACCAACAAAACTATCCCAATCCGCTTTCAGTCTTGTCGAATTGACGATAGTCCTGATTATCGTTGCTCTGTTATCGACTGGCTTAATGTTAGGCATGTCGGCTCAGCGAAATGTTTCGGAGAACCTTGATGCGCAGCATCAACTTGAGAATATTCGCGAGGCCTTACTCGGCTTCGCTCTCTCAAAGGGACGACTGCCGTGCCCTGCCCCGCCAACACTAGCTAACACCGACGCTGGCGCTGGTGCTGAGGCCTGCCCACTAGAACACGGCGTATTGCCCTGGATAACACTTGGACTTCCGGAAAGCGACCCGTGGGGGAATCGTTTCAGCTATTTTGTAAGTGCTGGATTCACTGCTTCGCTTACGGGTGGGGCTTTAAGCAGTTTTACACTAGACACCAACGGTACTGGCGAAGTCAAGGACAGCACTGCAGCGACAAGTAATGTTGCCTCCGAACTGCCAGCGGTTGTCGTCAGTCACGGGAGCAATGGAGCTGGAGCCTATCAATCTTCCGGTGCCAAAATTCCGAACGGCACAGGAGACGAACTGGAAAACTCTAACGCTACCAATAGAATATTTGTCTCACATACCACTACTCCGTCCTTTGATGACCTCGTCGTCTGGATCGTCCCTAGCATTCTGAAATCGCGAATGGTCGCCGCTGGGCGTTTGCCCTGAGCAATACTAAGGATACTTCCGTCTCGCATGCACCACGTTGATCGCGGTGACAGAACTTTTATCTTCAATAAAAATCACGATGTAGTTTTCGTGCGCAACCAGTTCTTTCGTTCCAGAAACCCTACCTGATCGCCGTGGAAATTTTGAATCGGCCAGTTTGTCGACTTGATCGTCAATGTAAAACCACATTTCCAAAGCCGCAGATGGGTTGTCTTGAGCGATAAAGGCTTCAATTTGATCAAGATCGTCTTGATAGCTTTGAGTCTTGATGACTCTTTTCATGCAACGCTACGAGCCTGCTTCGCAGCTCGTATTTTGACCCATTCATCAGCCTCAATAATTCGGTTCGTTCCATTTTCCAGCCCGTCCAAAGAGCGAGAGACTTTCTCTTTCAACCAGTCGTTATAGGCTGCTGCCTCATGCGCTACCCGCATGCGCAAGGCAGAGTCCGGACGAATTTGCGTTGCTTTGGTGGCAACAGGGTCATAGTTGCTGGCATTCACTTGGTAGTGAGCGATACCCAGATCCTTGAGATAACAAGCCAAAGTCTCAAACTTGCGAAATATTCGAACAGAACCACGACGAGCAGCCAAGGATTGTTTGGTCGCCCCGCACGTAATGACTACACCCCAGCCGCCTGGCTGAGCAATCACCTCCGCTTCCTGCACGGAACCGGACGCTATCAAGTGACTTAATGTTGCATGGCTTATGGTGCTAAGAACTGAGGACATATGAGCAATTCTGGCGAAAATTTAGTAGATGACACGGTACCCGATTTGTAGATAAACGGCAAATGCGGCGCACCATTAAGCGTGACCTGCTATTTTGGAAAAATTGGAATGCAGCAAAGCGCCAAAAACTCAGGCCAGCTCTTCCCGAGGGTCGCGAGCCATCAATTGCTCCAGTGCTTTGGCCGCACTGAGTTGCCCATCCAGCACCGCCGCAACAGCCGACGAAATCGGCATATCGACTGCATGCGCCAGCGCCAGCTTGGCGACTTCGCGGGCGGTGTAAACGCCTTCGGCAACATGGCCGAGTTCTTCAAGTATTTGCGGCAGCGATTTATTTTCAGCCAACGCCAGACCAACCCGGCGATTGCGTGAAAGATCGCCAGTACAGGTCAGGATCAGGTCGCCCATGCCGGCGAGCCCCATGAAGGTTTCACGCTGAGCACCCAGAGCCAGACCGAGGCGGGCGATTTCGGCGAGGCCACGGGTCATCAATGCGGCTCTCGAATTGAGTCCGAGCCCGAGGCCGTCGCAGACGCCGGTAGCGATGGCGAGTACATTTTTGACGGCGCCACCAACTTCAACGCCAACGAGATCATCATTGGCGTAAATGCGCAGACGGCTGCCGTGTAATTGATGCGCCATTTCGCGAGCGAAAATGGGCTGATTGGCGGCCAGCGCAATCGCCGTCGGTTGGCCGCTGGCGACTTCTTCAGCAAAACTGGGGCCGGACAAGGCGCCGTAAACAGCATCAGCGCCGAGCACCTCGGCAATAACCTGATGCGGCAACTTGCCGCTGCCTGCCTCAAAACCCTTGCAAACCCATAGCAAGGGGCAGGTCGAGCCGAGTTTTTTGAGTTGTTCGGCGGTCGGGCGCAAACCGGCGATGGGCGTCGCGACAACCAATAAATCAGCGCCGGCCACTGCTGCTGCAAAATCCGTCAGAACCCTGACTGAATCCGGCAATTTATGGCCGGGGAAGAAGCGACGATTTTCCCGCGTGTTTTCCAGGTCGACCGCAACATCCGCCTCGCGCGACCATAAAGTGACTTGATGCTTGCCGGCAAAGGCTATCGCCAGTGCCGTACCCCAGGCTCCGGCGCCAAGCAGGGTGATTTTCATAGACCCCAGACCTGCGTCGAGCGAACGTAGCCGGTGGCACCATCGCGGTGGCGCACTTTGGCCCAGCCTGGTGAAGCGGGTTCAATCAGTTCCATTGCCACCCATTTATCCAGTTCGGCAACAACCGGCGCATCGGGACGCTCGGCCTGACGAATTTCCGCCTTGGGCGCAGTCACAACAAGCGTCCGGCGCTCAGCCAGAAGACGGCTTTCGACCCAGGCTAGCGTGCCTTCCGCATCACGAACCTTGCTCCAGCCATCAAGTTTGACGACCACTTCAACCGGCGTTTGCGCTTTGATCAGGTAAAGCTTTTTGGCTTTGAGCGAAGGTGAATCAAAGAGGACTGCAGCCGGGGGCTGAACCGAACGATAGTCAATAGCCAGCGCCGAACCACTGACCGCCAGCAATAGCAGAACACTCAGTACCCGGCGCATATTGATCCTTACTGTAGGGTTTCGGCGACAGCCGGCTGTGACTGCTCCTGCATGCGAGCCATGTACATGGCTTCGAAATTGACCGGCTGCAGGACGATCGGCGAAAAGCCGGCGCGCGTCACTGCATCCGACACGGTTTCGCGGGCATAGGGGAAGAGGATGTTCGGGCAGGCGACGGCAATCAGCGGCTCGATCTGTTCTTCCGGCACATTCATGATGCGGAAAATGCCGGCCTGACCCACTTCAACCAAAAATACGGTTTTGTCGGCCAGCTTGGCAGTCACGGTAACCGTCAGCAGGACTTCAAAAACACCTTCACCGACGCCACGGCCAGTCGTATTGAGCTGAATTTCAACTTGCGGAGCGTCATGCTCAAGAAAAATCTCGGGCGAGTTCGGCACTTCAACAGATAGGTCTTTGACGTAGAGTTTTTCGATGCCGAAGACCGGCTGGGCGTTTTCTTCCATGATTCTCTTTCAGTAAGTTAATTGGTTTCCAGCAACGGCATCAGTTCGCCGGCTGCATCGAGTGCGTACAGGTCATCACAGCCGCCAACATGCGTCGCGCCGATGTAAATCTGCGGCACGGTGCGGCGTTTGGTTTTTTCCATCATTTCATCGCGGCGCACCGGGTCAAGATCAATGCGGACTTCTTCGATCTGTTCCACACCGCGCGCCTTGAGCAGTTGCTTGGCACGAATGCAGAACGGGCAGACGGCCGTGGTATACATCAAAACAGGAGCGCTCATTTGCTGCGACCGCCTTTTTTGACCGGGTAGCCGGCACCAACCCAGGCATCAACACCACCAGCCAAATTGTGCAAACTGGCAAAACCCTGCTTTTTCAATTGCCGGCAAGCGCGGCCGGAGCGCATACCGCTGGCACAACAAACAATCAGCGGCTTGTCCTTAAACTTCTCAAGATCGGCAATGCGCTCGGACAACTTGGAGATCGGCACATGAACCGCTTCCGGCAGATGGCCACTGGCGAATTCGCTATCTTCGCGCACGTCAATGATGTGAGCGTTTTCATGATTGATCAGCTGCGTTGCCTGCGCCGGACTGACATCGTCGCCACCGGCACCGGCCAGCATCGGCCAGAGCAAGGCCAAACCGCTGGTAATGACCACACCAATCAGCAAAACGTTCTGGTTAATAAATTCCATCGGGACCAATTACGACTCCTCACCACAAAAAACTTCGCGCATCATACTAACAAGCTGCAGGGTACGTTGATCACCGACACGATAGAACACGCGATTGGCATCCTTGCGGGTCAACAACACATTTTTCTCGCGCAAAATAGCCAGATGCTGAGAGATATTGCTTTGCGATGTTCCCACCTGATCGACAATTTCCTGCACACAGACTTCGCGATCGCCGATGACGCAGAGTATTTTAAGACGCAGCGGATGGGCAATTCCCTTGAGCGCACGAGCGGCAAGCTCAATGTGCTCCTGCTTCTCGATCAAATTGAAAGGGCGTTTTTCCAAGACAATTCCTCATTGCGGAATAATTCGTCATTATAAAATAAGGTCTTGGGTTTCACAGACCTTAATCAACAACTCTTCGCAATTCGCTGTCGGCGCAACACACCATGTCCGCCTGAAAGAAACTGAATCCTTTGCCGCTAGCACCGCACTTCATTCGCGCAAAAACACTCTCAGCAGCCGCGCTGGTCGCCCTATTAGCCGGGCTCTCCTGGCCGCTGCACGCAACCAATTCCGGCAAAAAGCCGGCCTCGCCCGAGATTGCCGACAAACAAGCCGACCTCGGTGAACTACGCGGGCGCATCGACAACTTGCGCAAGGAGCTTTCAAGCAGTGAAGAAAACAAGGCGGACGCCGCCGACCGCCTCAGTGAATCAGAACGCAAAATTTCGCGTCTGCAGCGCGAACTAAATGAACTCGGTGAGCAGCGCGGTCAACTCGAAAAAAAGCTGCAAAATCTCGATCAACAATCAAAGGCATTGGGGCAAACCCTGAGTCAGCAGCAAAGCCAGCTTGAAAAACTGCTTTACCGGCAATACTTACGCGGCACACCGGACTCCTTGCAATTGCTGCTCAATGGCGACGACCCCAATCAAATGGCGCGCGACCTTCGCTATCTCGCCGCTATCGCGCTGACCCGAGCCGAACTTATGGGTGAGATCAATGCCACTTTGGACAAGAAAAAAGCACTGGCCGAGGACGCTAAAGAGCGGGCCAATGACCTGCTGGCGGTCGAAGCCCAGCAGCAGGAACGGCACGCCGAGTTAAAAAAGCAACGCGAAGAGCGCAAAGCCTTGTATGGCCAAATTTCAGAAAAAGTCAGCGCGCAACGCAAGGAGATCGGCAGTTTACAGCGCGACGAAAAACGCATGACTGACCTGATTGACCGGCTCTCTAAAATCCTTGCCGCTCAGGCAGCACAGGCGGCCAAGGCTGCGCGTGAAGCGGAAGCAGCAAAAGCCAGGGAAGCCGCTAGACTTGCTGCGGCAGCAAGGCAACGAGACTCGGAGAAAGAAAAGGCAAAACCCGGCACACTGCCCCCCGAAAAAGAATCTTCGGTCGCCATCGCTCCAAGCGAACCGAGCCGCCCCAAAGCGGTCGAATCCGAGAATCGTTACGAGCCAGTTGCCAGTGATGGCAGCTTTGTCCGTCAGAAAGGCAACTTGCGCCTGCCGGTGCGCGGCAATGTATCTGGTCGCTACGGTAGTCCACGTGATGGTGGTGGCACCTGGAAGGGGCTTTTTATAAAGGCAGGAATTGGTAACGACGTAAAAGCCGTCGCCAACGGACGTGTAGTCTTTGCGGAGTGGATGCGTGGTTTTGGCAATCTTTTGATCGTCGACCATGGCGACTCTTATTTAACGATTTACGGCAACAACGATTCCCTGCTGAAGCAGGTGGGTCAGGCAGTCAAAGGCGGGGAAACCGTGGCCACCGTAGGCAACAGCGGGGGCAATCCGGATTCCGGTTTATACTTTGAACTCCGCCACCAAGGGCAACCGGTCGACCCGATGAAATGGGCAAGTTTGAAATGAATAAGACAAAATCTATCAGTTTGGTTATTGGCGGATTCATTGCCGGTGCATTTATCAGCCTGGGCGTTCCCGCGCTGGCCGACAAAGAAACGCCGCAAGGCTTGCCGATTGACGAATTGCGCACCTTCGCCGAGGTTTATAGCGCGATCAAGCAAGGCTATGTCGAGCCGGTTGAAGACAAGAAAATGATCACCAATGCCATTTCCGGCATGCTCGCCAACCTTGACCCCCACTCGTCCTACCTCGACGCCGATGCCTTCAAGGATTTACAGGTGGGCACTCAAGGCGAATTTGGTGGTTTGGGCATTGAAGTTGGCATGGAAGATGGCCTCGTCAAGGTTGTTTCTCCGATTGAGGACACGCCGGCCTACCGTGCCGGCGTCAAGTCGGGCGACCTGATTTTCAAACTTGATGAAACTCCGGTCAAAGGTCTGACCTTGAGTGATGCCGTCAAGAAAATGCGCGGCAAGCCGAAGACACCGATCAAGCTTTCGATAATTCGCAAGGGTGAAACCAAGCCGATCGAAATCACCCTGATCCGCGAAGTGATCAAGGTGCAGAGCGTCAAATCCAAGCTGACCGAACCAGGCTACGGCTGGGTGCGCGTCACCCAGTTCCAGGAAAACACCGTCGCGGAACTCTCCAAGCACATCAGCGGCCTCTATAAAACCGGCAAGCTGAATGGCTTGGTGCTTGACTTGCGTAACGATCCGGGTGGCTTGCTTAATGGTGCCATCGGCGTTTCTGCCGCTTTCCTGCCACCGGATGTCAAGGTTGTCTCGACCGATGGCCGGACGCCGGATGCCAAGCAGGAATATCTCGCCCGTTCGCGTGATTACCTGCGTGGCACTCGCGAAGATCCGCTGCTGACACTGCCGGTTGAGGTCAAAAAGGTGCCGATGGTCGTTCTCGTCAATGCCGGCTCTGCCTCAGCTTCAGAAATCGTTGCCGGTGCGTTGCAGGATCACAAACGCGCCGTCATCATGGGCACGCAAACCTTCGGCAAGGGTTCGGTTCAGTCGGTTATCCCGCTCCCCGGCAATTCGGCGATCAAGCTGACCACTGCCCGCTACTACACGCCGCAAGGCCGCGCGATCCAAGCCAAAGGCATCGTGCCTGACATCATTGTTGAAGAATCAGCGAACGGTAACACCCCTTCATCGCCGCGCCTGCGCGAAGCTGATCTCGAACGTCACCTTAACAATGACCGTGAAAAGGAAAGCCCCAAGGAAGTTGCCAAAGATGCAGGCAAAGCGCCGAGCAAGCCGGCAAAAACAGAGGGCAAAGACAAGAGCAAGAATGAAGTCGACGAAGAGATGCCGCAACGCCTCGAGTATGCAACAAAGGCTGACAACCAGTTCCAGCAAGCGGTCAACCTTCTCAAAGGCATGCAGATCATGCAGAATAAGGCTCAATGATTTATTGTCAGGAGCAGTGATGGTCGACCCGGATCTCAAGAAAAAGCGCGAGATCGTCTTCTCAAAATTTCCGCCCGGGCAGGTGCCCGAGGCGGCATATGATCTTTACAAGCTAGAAACCGTTGAGGTCGATCAGAAACTTGACAAGCGTGCTGTTGAAGTTGCCTACGAACTGACTGACCACACGCTGCGTGAGCTTGATGAGCATCTGGTGGATAAGGGCTTTCATCTCGATAACACCCTGATGACCAAGCTGACCCGGGCGCTGATTTACTACGTGGAAGAAACTCAGCTACACAACATCGGCGCCCCTGAAAAACGTCTCAAGCGCTCCGAGCAGGAAGGCTATGTTCATGCCTGGGAACAGCGTCCACACGGTGATCACGACGACACACCGCCGGAGTGGCGCGAGTACAAGTGACCGATGAGCAGCTACTCCGTTACAGCCGGCACATTCTTCTCGATGCACTGGGTATCGAAGGCCAGCAGCGCATACTTTCCAGTCACGCGCTGATTATTGGCGCCGGTGGCCTCGGGTCTCCCGCCGCGCTTTATCTCGCCTCAGGCGGCGTCGGGAAAATCACCCTGGTCGATGACGACAACGTCGATTTCACCAATCTGCAGCGCCAGATACTCCACACCCAGGCGCGCGTCGGCATGGCCAAGGCAGAATCCGGCCTCTTGGCCTTGAGCGCGATCAATCCCGAGATAACGATTATTCCGTTGCAGCAACGCCTTTCCGGTGAGGCGCTCGATTCCCTGGTTGCCAGCGCCGATATCGTGCTCGATTGCACCGACAATTTCGCCACCCGCCACGCCATTAACCGCGCCTGTGTGCATCACAAAAAACCGCTGGTTTCCGGCGCTGCTGTACGTTTTGACGGGCAGATCAGTGTCTACGACCTGCGCCGTGACGAGTCACCGTGTTATCACTGTCTCTTCCCGGAGGGCGAGGATGTCGAGGAAACCCGTTGCGCAACGATGGGCGTCTTTGCACCGCTGACCGGCATCATTGGCACCACGCAGGCAGCTGAAGCGCTTAAGCTGATGGCCGGCATCGGCGAATCGCTAACCGGCAGGCTGCTCTTGCTCGACACCCTGGAAATGGAGTGGCGCAGCGTCAAATTCAAGAAAGACGCCGGCTGTGCGGTTTGCGGCTCTAGCGGAAACGGGCGATCAGGCGAATATCTTCGCCAATCTGGCGCAGATCACGAATCTGTAGCGCCTTCTTGCCGTCCAAAGTAGTCAATTCAGGCAGATTGAACAGCCCACTGGCGTCATGGCCGATCAGGCAGGGCGCCAGATAAAGCAGCAACTCATCGACCAGACCTTCGCGCAACAGCGAGCCGTTCAATTTGAAGCCGGCTTCCGCATGCACTTCGTTGATGCCGCGAGCTGCCAGTAACTCAAGCAGCGCTTTCAGATCAACCTTGCCGGACATATTCGGCAAAATTTCAACCAAATTCCCGGTTGACCGCAACAATGCCATTTTTTCGGGATTCTCGACGGCACCGACGATCAACGTCGTCCCACCCTGCAAAATACGCGCAGTCAGTGGAATTTCCAGTTTGCTATCAACCACTACCCGCAAAGGCTGACGGCTGGTTTCAACTTCACGCACATTGAGCAGCGGATCATCGTCACGCACCGTGCCGATGCCGGTCAGGATAGCGCAGGCACGCGCCCGAAAACGCTGGCCGTCACGGCGCGCTTCAGGGCCGGTAATCCATTGGCTTGCGCCGTTGTTGAGCGCAGTCTTGCCATCGAGGCTTGCCGCCGCCTTCAAGCGCAACCACGGCCGGCCTCGCGTCATGCGCGAAATGAAGCCGATATTCAGTTCGCGCGCCTCGTTTTCGAGCAGACCGCTACTAGTTTCAATCCCGGCCGCCTGCAACATCGCCAGACCTTTGCCGGCGACCAGCGGATTCGGGTCCGCCATCGCCGCCACAACGCGCGACACACCTGCAGCAATCAAAGCTTCGGCACAGGGCGGCGTGCGGCCGTGGTGACTGCACGGCTCCAGCGTCACATAAGCGGTCGCACCGCGCGCCTTGGGGCCGGCGGCGCGTAATGCATGGACTTCGGCATGCGGCTCGCCGGCCTTTTCGTGCCAGCCTTCGCCAACGATCCAGCCGTCGCGCACCAGCAGGCAACCAACGTGCGGATTGGGCGAGGTCGTCCACAGCCCGCGCTCGGCCAGTTGCAGCGCGCGCGCCATCATGCCGTGGTCGACGGCTGAAAAGCTCATTTTTTCTTGGCGGAAGGTGAAACTTCGCGGATCGCCCGCGAGAAGGCATCGACGTCTTCAAAGTTGCGATAGACCGATGCAAAGCGGATGTAGGCCACCTTGTCGAGCTTTTTCAACTCGCGCATGACCAGTTCGCCCAACTGCTGGGTGCTCACTTCACGCTCACCAGCCGAGAGCAGGATTTCTTCAATGTCGGTTACTGCCGCATCAACCGACTCAATCGGCACCGGCCGTTTGCGCAAGGCCAGTTCGAGACTGGCGCGCAGCTTGGCACGGCTGAACTCGGTACGCAGGCCATTTTTTTTGACCACTTGCGGAAGCTGAATTTCTGCCCGCTCGTAAGTGGTAAAACGTTTGTCGCAGGCGTTGCATTTTCTGCGGCGGCGAACGACATCGCCGTCGTCATTCAGACGGGTATCGGCGACCGCCGTGTCTTCCGCGCCACAGAAAGGGCATTTCATGGGGTAATGGTGAGGCGTGAGGGGGAATTGGTTATTGGTAATTGGGGGCGAAGCACCTGGCTTTCACCAATTACCCCTTCCCAATCACCCTTAACCGCTTCAAACACCGCCTTAAGCACCGTAAACCGGAAACTTCTTGCAGATCGCCGAGACCTTGGCGCGCACCGTAGCAGCAACAGCTTCATCATTCGGCGCATCGAGAATATCCGCTACCAGATGGGCGACCTGCTCGGCTTCGATCTCGGTGAAGCCGCGCGTCGTCATTGCCGGCGACCCGATACGGATGCCGGAAGTCACAAACGGCTTCTGTGGATCGTTCGGGATGCCGTTCTTGTTAACCGTGATGTGGGCACGACCCAGAGCCGCTTCAGCCTCCTTGCCGGTGATGTTCTTGGCGCGCAGGTCGAGCAGGAAAACGTGGCTTTCAGTGCGACCGGAAACCACGCGCAGGCCACGCTCCTCGGACAACACACGGGCCATGACGCGGGCGTTGGCGATGACCTGTTCCTGATAATTACGGAAGCCCGGTGTCGCTGCTTCCTTGAAAGCCACCGCCTTGGCGGCGATCACATGCATCAGCGGACCACCTTGCAGGCCGGGGAAGATGGCGGAATTAATCGCCTTCTCGTGCTCGGCCTTCATCAGGATAATACCGCCGCGCGGGCCGCGCAGGGTCTTATGCGTGGTCGAGGTAACGACATCGGCGAAGGGCACCGGATTCGGGTAAAAACCGGCAGCGATCAAGCCGGAGTAATGCGCCATGTCGACCATGAATATTGCGCCGACTTCCTTGGCGACTTTGGCGAAACGCTCCCAGTCAATGCGCAGCGAGTAGGCCGAGGCACCGGCAATAATCAGACGCGGCTTGTGCTCGCGAGCCAGCGCTTCCATTTTTTCGTAGTCAATTGCTTCGTTGGCATCGAGGCCATATGAAACGACATTGAACCATTTGCCGGACATATTGAGCGGCATGCCGTGGGTCAGGTGACCGCCTTCGGCGAGGCTCATGCCCATGATCGTATCGCCCGGCTTGCAGAAGGCCATCAACACTGCCTGATTGGCCTGTGAACCTGAGTTCGGCTGGACATTGGCGGCTTCTGCGCCATAAAGTTTTTTCAGGCGATCGATCGCCAGTTGCTCGGCGAGATCGACGTATTCACAGCCTCCGTAGTAACGCTTGCCCGGATAGCCTTCGGCATACTTATTGGTGAGCTGGGAGCCTTGGGCTTCCATGACAGCCTTGCTCACGTAGTTCTCGGATGCGATCAGCTCAATGTGATCTTCCTGACGCTGGACTTCAGCCTGCATGGCTTGCCAGAGTTCGGGATCAGTCTTTGCCAGGGTGTCTTTCGCAGAAAACATGGGGAATGCCTCAAGCCATTGAAAAGGGCGCGAATTTTATCACGAGGGAAGTTCATCCAACGCACCCGCTTGCAGATGCGTTGTTTCGGCCCAGGTTTGTATGCGCCAAACGCCGTTGACCCTGGGGCCAGCCGTTGATTCCATGGTCGCAACAATCCAGTTCAGACCGGCATTCGGAATCAAAAAATCGCGCGGCGTTTCAAGGGGGTTGCCGCGCACAAAACGGTTGATGATGTCGAGCACGCCGCCGTGCGAAACCAGCGCCACATTCTCGCCCGGGTGCAAGGCGGCGATTTCCTGCAGCTTATGAGTCACTCGCGCATACAGTTCACGCAGCGTTTCGCCGGTTTCAAAATCACAATCCGGATCGCGCCGCTCGAAAGCCTCGTAGCTTTCGGGGTAGCGGGCCTGTGCCTCGGCGTAAGTCAGCCCCTCAAAAACACCGTAACGACGCTCGCGCAGTTCAGGCGTCAATATCGGTGCAAGCCCGACCGACTGGCCGATCATCTCGGCAGTCACCGAAGCGCGCTTCAAATCGCTGGTGTAAAGCGCCGTCAGGCCCGCCGTTTTCAACCAGCGCCCGGCCGCCTGCGCCTGACGCAAGCCATTTTCATTGAGGCCGATATCGATCTGACCTTGCAAACGCCGTTCGGCATTCCATTCCGTCTCGCCATGGCGGACCAGACAGATTCGCGTCGCTTCTTGAACTGCACTAGGGATTTCCACCATGTTCGTTTCCTCGCCTTGCCTGTAAATTGAGGCGCTGGGATTTTCAATTAACCCCGGTCGCTCAAAAGAAGCCGGGAATTCTATCAACTGAGGAGGACTATTCGTGACCCTTCTGCTTAAGCTCTCACAGCTTATCGACTGGCTCAATGAGCGGGTCGGCAAAGGCGCTTTCTGGCTGATTTTGCTGATGACCATCATCAGCGCCGGCAATGCAAGCTACCGCTTTGTTTTTAATGATAGTTCAAACGGCTTGCTGGAAATCCAGTGGTATCTGTTTGCTGCTGTTTTCCTGCTTTGTGCGCCTTACACACTGCAAAAAAATGAGCACGTCCGCATCGACGTGATTTCGAGCAAATTCTCGGCGCGTGGTCTGGCCGTGATCGACATCATCGGCACCCTGTTCTTCCTGCTTCCCATGGTTATTTTGGTGCTCTGGCTCTCGCTGCCGCTGGTTGCCGAGTCCTTCAAGATTAACGAAATGTCGAGCAATGCGGGTGGCTTGATCCGCTGGCCGGTCAAGATTTTGCTGCCGATCGGCTTTACCTTGTTGGCGCTGCAGGGCGTATCGGAACTACTCAAGCGTATCGCCTTCCTGGCCGGTGCGATTGAAGATCCGAACAGCAAGGAAAGAGGTCCAACGCCTGAAGAAGAACTGGCTGCTGCCATCGCCGCTGCAAAAGCCAAGGAGGCAAAATAATGGCTGAATTCATGATTGCCAATATGGCCCCGCTGATGTTCGGCGCCCTGGTCGCATTTCTCCTCTTTGGCTATCCGGTCGCTTTCGCGTTGGCCGCCAACGGCATCGTTTTTGGTTTGATCGGCATCGAACTGGGGCTGCTCACGCCGGCCCTGTTCCAGGCATTGCCCGAGCGCATTTTCGGCATCATGTCCAACGACACGCTGCTCGCCATTCCCTTCTTCACCTTCATGGGGCTGGTGCTTGAACGAAGCGGCATGGCCGAAGACCTGCTTGACACGATCGGCCAGCTATTTGGTCCGATGCGTGGCGGCCTGGCTTTTGCCGTCATTTTCGTCGGTGCGCTGCTGGCAGCAACGACCGGTGTCGTCGCCGCTTCGGTAATCTCGATGGGCTTGATCTCGCTGCCGATCATGATCCGTTACGGCTACGACAAGCGTCTCGCCTGCGGCGTTATCGCTGCTTCCGGTACGCTGGCACAGATCATCCCGCCATCACTGGTACTGATCATCATGGCCGACCAACTCGGTCGCTCAGTCGGTGACATGTACGAGGGTGCGATCCTGCCGGCGATGATCCTGACCGGACTTTATGTCGGCTACGTCCTCATCCTGACCCTGATCAAACCACAGTCAGCTCCGGCTCTACCGCCAGAAGCGCGTACCTTGCGTGGCGTCAAACTGATGGTGCGCGTCGTCACCACCATGGTGCCGCCGCTGATGCTGATCTTCCTCGTCCTCGGTACCATCTTCCTCGGTATTGCAACGCCGACCGAAGGTGGCGCGATGGGCGCTGCCGGCGCATTGATCCTGGCTATCGCCCGCAAGCGCCTGAGTTTCAAGCTGCTCAAGCAGGCGATGGAAACCACCGGCAAGCTGTCGTCCTTCGTCATCTTCATTCTCGTTGGCTCGACGGTCTTTGGTCTGGTCTTCCGTGCGGTCAACGGCGATTTGTGGGTCGAACATCTGCTGCTCGGCTTGCCCGGCGGCCAGATGGGCTTCCTCATCGTCGTCAATATTCTGGTCTTCCTGCTCGCCTTCTTCCTCGACTTCTTCGAGTTGTCATTCATCATCGTGCCGCTGCTGGCACCGGTGGCAGACAAGCTGGGCATCGATCTGGTCTGGTTCGGCATTCTGCTCGCGGTCAATATGCAGACCTCGTTCATGCATCCGCCGTTCGGCTTTGCGCTCTTCTATCTGCGCTCGGTGGCACCGGCTTCGGTCAAGACGACGGATATTTACTGGGGCGCCATTCCCTTCGTCTGTATCCAGATCATCATGGTCGCCATCATCATCATCTTCCCCAATGTCGTCAGTTACGGTGACGATGCGCAACGGGCTCAAGCTCAGGCAGAGAGGGACGGCACGGCACCGCCGCCGATTGATCTTGATTCGATGATGAAACAGCAAGACGGTGAAAGCAGTGACGCACCGAAGAAGGAAGGCGATGATGAAAAGGCCGCCGCTGACCTACTCAAAGGCCTGCAAAGCAGCGACAAGTAAGCAATTTTAACGCGACACAAAAACGAGGCTACGGCCTCGTTTCTTTTGAGTCGGAGCCTGCCTCATGACGCAGTTTTTCATCTCCGAAGCGTGCGCTCTCCGCGCTACAATCTGGCAACACTGAACCCGGCCAGGCGAGACGATGGACATCCACAGCAAACCGATCAAGCAACGCATTGATTGGCTATTCGAAAGAGCACACGATTATTCCAGACGCTTTTCCAGCCCGGAAAACTGGCTGGCGCGCGAACGATATCTGGCCCTGCATCCAACGGCCATTGCGGTGATGAAATGCATGGATGGCCGCATTAATATCCCTTTCGCAACCAATACGCCGCTCGGCATTATTCAGCCCTTCCGAAACCTTGGCGGCATGTTTGACCTTGGTTGGCCACATCTCGGTGAAGTACTTGCCGGGTACGTGCAGCGCTGCGTGCGTGATGGCCGGCGCGTCCTGCTCCTCATCACCTATCATTTTTCGCGTGGTGATGTCCGTCGCGGCTGTGCCGGTTTCAATTACGACACTGCGGCAGCGATTGCTTACACCAACCGCATCAAGGCACAGGTCGAATCGGTCTTCGGCCTTGGTCATGAAACGGTATACCCTCTACTTTGCGGTTTCGAGACCGACGAGGACGCCTTGCTTCTGCATGGCGAAAATGGTGAGGTTCTCGATCTATCGCTTGAAACGGAGCGCGATGGCGCATCGTTTATGCTCTCGCTCAACAAACTTTTCCCCGATATGCCCCAGCAGGTCTGTGGAGATCTGCTGCCATTGCTTTCCGGCAATCTCTCGCACATTGCGGAAGTCAGAAAGATGCATCGTGCCGCAAACATCGAGCACCGCGAATGGATGATTTGTCTTGGCCGTGGTTTCGATTTTTTGCACATGCCGAATCTGGCTTTGATCGTCGGCCCCTACAGCCCGGAACTCGCTGATCCGATCGGTAAGGCGGCCGGCATCATTGAAAACAATATGGCGAAAGGACGCATTCCTGATGACGGGTTCCTGCTGCTTGCATCGGTACCCTATGAGGAAATCGGTGTTGATCGTGCCCGTGCTGAATTGAAGTCAGGGTTCCTTGCCGATTTCGCCGCCGATGTCATCGCCACACGATATCCAGCGCTAGCAAGCAAGATGCACGTGCGCAAGTCAGTGCTTGACTGGCGCTCAAGAAAACTTGAGCAGCTCGAGCAAGGCTGACGGAAGCAAAAAATCTCTGTGCACCAGCGGGTGCGATCGAAAGTGTGGATCAAGCCGCCTCACCCGTTCGCCCAGAGCTTGTCGAAGGGCTTGTCAGCACAGGAGTCTGTGGTTCGACAGGCTCTCCACGAACGGGAATTCCCCACACTTTCGATTGCACCCGGCGCCAGCCTCGGCGCCACACCCCGGTTCAATGTGTAATAACATTGCTGGCCATGAATAGCTCTGAAACGACTCTGATCGGGAATTTGCGCGCTATCGTCGGCATCGATGGCGTGCTGGATGAAACCGAAACGGCAGGTCGCTCCGCCGGTGTCTGGCGGCCGGATGGCCTCAAGGCCAGGGCGCTGGTTCGCCCACGGACAACCGGGCAACTTGCCGCCGTAATGCGCTACTGCCACACCCACGACCAGACTGTCGTCACCCATGGCGGCCTGACCGGTCTGGTACATGGTGCAGATACAAGGCCTGAAGACATTGTTATCTCCCTGGAGCGGATGCGCGCCATCGAGCGTATTGACCCGATCCAGCGCATTGCTCAGGTGGAGGCCGGTGCCACCCTGCAAAGCATTCAGGAAGCTGCCGAAGCGCTTGATCTTTGCTTCCCGCTCGATCTCGGGGCGCGCGGCAGCGCCAGCATTGGCGGCAACGCGGCGACCAACGCCGGCGGCAACCGTGTTATCCGCTACGGCATGGCGCGCGACATGGTGCTTGGCGTCGAGGTGGTACTGGCTGACGGGACCATCATTCCGGCGCTCAATCAGCTGATCAAGAACAACGCCGGCTACGACCTCAAGCATTTGTTCATCGGCTCGGAAGGCACCCTCGGCATCATCACCCGCCTCGTCCTGCGCCTGCGTGAGCGGCCAACAACGACCAACATGGCCTTTGCCGCCTTCGACAACTTCGAGCAGATTCCACAATTCCTCAAGCACATGGATCGCGCGCTCGGCGGCTCGCTCTCGGCCTTTGAGGTGATGTGGCAGGACTTCTACCAATTAGTGACCCGCCCGCCGGCTAAAGGACAGCCACCGCTCGCCCAGAATTACCCCTTCTACGCGCTGCTTGAAAGCCAGGGCGCTGACCGCGAATTCGACACGCTACGCTTCAACAATGCACTGGAGACAGCCTTTGAAGGCGAGCTGATCGCCGACGCTGCAGTCGCTCAATCGGACGCTGACTGTCAGGCCTTCTGGGCCTTGCGTGACGATGTTGAGCAGGTGATGCAGTTTGGCCGGCCGGTAATTTTTGATATTTCGCTGCCGCTCGGTGAAATGGAAAGTTACGCCACGCGCGTCAGCCAGCAGCTACGCGAATTACCCGGTGAAATGCCGGTTTTCATATTCGGCCACCTCGGCGACGGCAACCTGCATCTGGCCGTCGTCACGCCACCCGCCGAAAACGCCGCCTTGCGGCCAAAAATCGAGGCAGTAGTTTATGGCGGACTGGCTGCCTTTCGCGGCTCGGTTTCCGCCGAACACGGCGTCGGCCTGGAGAAGAAACCATGGCTCTCGATCAGCCGCAGCGCCGAAGAAATCGCCCTGATGCGCACCGTAAAGAACGCCCTCGACCCCAAGGGCTTGCTCAATCCGGGAAAGATTTTCTAGCATGGGCCAGACGATGAATGTGCAACCGGCCACCGCGCTCGATTACCGCCGGCTGGCAGAAAAGAAGTTGCCGCGCTTTCTCTTTGACTATATCGACGGCGGTGCCAATGATGAAGTGACGCTGGCCGCCAATGTCCGCGACTTTCAGGCAATCTGCCTGCGCCAGCAAGTCATGCGCGATGTTTCAAGCATCGACACCAGCAGCACGCTAGCCGGTGAAGCGGTTGGCATGCCGCTGGCGCTTGCCCCGATAGGCCTCGCCGGACTCTTCGGGCGGCGCGGTGAGGCTCAGGCGCTGCGCGCGGCCAATCAATTTTCGCTGCCGTTTACGCTGTCGACCGTAGGCATCTGCCCGCTGGAAGAACTGCGCGCCCTGAGCAGCAAGCCGTTCTGGTTTCAGCTTTACATGATTCGTGATCGCGGCTTGATCAAGGAGTTACTGCTGCGCGCACAAGCAAACGGCTGCACGACGCTGGTTTTCACCGTCGATCTGGCAGTCACCGGCATGCGCCACCGCGACATGCGCAACGGCATCATGTCCAACAATTTGAAAAACAGTCTGGCCAAAGCCTGGCAGATCGGCACCCGCCCCGGCTGGATTTGGGATATTGGGATCATGGGTCGGCCGCATCATTTCGGCAACCTCGCCGAAGTCATCCCCGAGCCCAATGATCAGGCGGCCTTCCGGCAGTGGATAGGCAGCCAGTTCGATCCATCGGTGACCTGGGAGGACATCGCCTGGCTGCGCAGCCTGTGGCCGGGCAAGTTGCTGATCAAGGGCGTTCAGGAGGTGAACGACGCGCTGGCTGCCGCCGATGCCGGGGCTGATGGGGTGATTGTTTCCAATCACGGTGGGCGCCAGCTGGATGGTGTCGCCTCGTCAATCTCCAAACTACCGGCGATTACCGCCGCCCTTGGCGGGCGAGTTGAAGTGCTGATGGACGGCGGCGTGCGTAGCGGGCTGGATATTTTCCGGGCGCTGGCACTGGGCGCCAATGGCGTACTGATCGGTCGCCCCTGGGTGTGGGCGATGGCCGGTGGCGGCGAAGCCGGCCTGCGCGATTTGCTGGCAACCTTCAAGCGCGAACTCGAAGTGGCAATGGCGCTGACCGGCGTCAACCGTATTGCCGAAATCACGCCGGCGCAACTCGACAACCTCCGATAGCACTGAACGCTATCGCAACGATTGGCACAATCAATTGTCAATTTGCCGTGCGCAAGTCCATTATGAAGAACGTTAACCGCAATCAAAAACAGGAGAACATCATGGATACCGGCATGAGTAAGAAAGATCGTGAAAAAATTGCAGACGGCTTGTCGCGCCTGCTCGCTGACTCTTACACGCTGTACCTCAAGACGCACAATTTCCACTGGAACGTGACCGGCCCGCAGTTCAACACCCTGCACACGATGTTCATGGATCAATACACCGAACTATGGAACGCGCTGGACTTGATTGCCGAGCGTATCCGCGCCCTTGGCTTCCCCGCCCCCGGCACTTACCGCGAGTTCGTCAAGCTGACGGTGATCAAGGAAAGCGAAGGTGTGCCGAATGCCACCGAGATGCTCAAGCAACTTCTCGCCGGTCAGGAAGCCGTCGTCAAAACGGCGCGCAGCTTGATGCCGGCGGTCAACAAGGCGAGCGATGAACCGAGCGCCGATCTACTGACCCAGCGCATGCAGATCCACGAAAAAAATGCCTGGATGCTGCGCAGTATGTTGGGCGATTAAGCCAACAAATTTGCCCATAAAAAACCCGCGAAATTCGCGGGGTTTCTGCTGTTGACCGCGCCCCCCAGGAATCCACAGCAACGCGCCAGCTTTGCTGGCCGTCTTGCTGTGCAGGGGCTTTATCAGCACTCTTGGGGTGTAATACTTTATTTGTGCAGCTGCGAGAAGCCATCCATTCGCGCTTCGGCCAGACTAAACCAGGCGTTCTGCGTTTTCCGGTACTTATCGTACTCGGTGTAAATCTTCTTGAAAGCCGGGTTTTTGCCGGCCTCATCAGCATAAAGCTCCTGCGCTGCCTTGTAGGCTGCTTCCATAACATCCTTGGGATAGGCTCGTAGCTTGACACCAGACTGCAACAGCTTGGAGAGCGCAGCCGGGTTCTTGTGGTCGTATTCGGCCATCATCGTCACGTTGGCTTCGTACGCCGCAGCCTGGAAGGCTTCCTGATATTCCTTCGGCAGCTTGTCCCACTCTTTTTTGTTAACGAAAAAGTGGATGACCGGGCCCGGTTCCCACCAACCCGGGTAGTAGTAATTCTTGGCAACCTTGAAAAAGCCAAGTTTTTCGTCGTCGTAAGGGCCAACCCACTCAGCAGCATCGATCGTGCCTTTCTCCAGCGCCGGATAGATGTCGCCGCCAGCGATCTGTTGCGGTACCGCGCCGAGTGCAGCAAAAACGTTACCGCCAAGACCGGCGATACGAATTTTCAGACCTTTGACGTCAACCAGGGATTTGACTTCTTTGCGGAACCAGCCACCCATCTGCACCCCGGTATTGCCGCCGGCAAATGAAACGATGTTGTAGTCGGCGTAGAAATCGTCGAGCAGTTTCTGACCACCACCGTAGTAGATCCAGGCGTTCATCTGGCGCGCATTCATGCCGAACGGAACCGAGGTACCAAAACCGAAGGTCTTGTCCTTGCCAACGTAGTAGTAGGAACAGGTATGGCAGCACTCAACAGTGCCTTGCTGCACGGCGTCCAGTGCCTGTAGACCGGGAACGATTTCGCCACCGGGGAAGACACGGATATCGAACTTGCCGCCGGTCATCGCACGCAGGCGATTAGCCAACACATCAGCGCCTCCGTAGATGGTATCCAGGCTCTTCGGGAAGCTGGAGGTCAGACGCCATTTGATAGTCGGCAGGGACTGGGCGATGGCCGGCGCGGCCATCGTCACTGCAGCACCGGCTACGGCACCAACGGAAGCTTTTTTCAGAAAATCACGACGTTGCATTTTGTCTCCTTGTAGGTCTTAACGAACTCAGCCAAAGCTGGCCGAATTAATTCTTCACCAATTAATTTGTTTTGACTAGTGCAGCGTGAGTTGGCTTTTAACTTGCCACCCAAATGCAAAAGAGCCCAAGCATATCTTGCGATACGCTTGAGCTCTTTCTTGCCAAGGTGTAACGATGACTGCGCCGGTGAGAATCAAGGGCGTGTTAAAAAAAACTCCGATTGATTATCTAACGCCTTGGCTTAGCCTATCCAAACAATTAACGGTTTGCCTGATTGAAGACGTCCATCGGCATTTCCGCTACCGCAAACCAGGCACGCTGGGTTTTGGCATATTTAGTATAAGAGTCGTAAACCTTCTTGAATTTTTCGTTCTTCCCTGCTTCTTCGTCGAGAACTTTTTTGGCAGCAGTGTACGCAGCGGACATGATCTCTTTTGAGAAAGGTCTTAGTTTGACGCCGTTCTGCAAAAGTTTAGCGAGCGCACCCGGGTTCTTGTGATCGTACTCGGCAGTCATCGTGACGTTGGCTTCAGCAGCGGCGACTTTGAATGCAGCTTGATACTCCTTGGGCAGCTTGTCCCACTCTTTTTTGTTCACGAAGAATTGCAAACAGGTTGATGGCTCCCACCAGCCCGGACCATAGTAGTTTTTGGCAACCTTGTAGAAGCCGAGCTTTTCATCGTCGTAAGGACCGATCCATTCAGCAGCGTCGATCGTGCCTTTTTCCAGTGACGGATAAATATCGCCAGCGGCAATCTGCTGCGGCACAACGCCGAGCTCTGCCAAGACCGCGCCGCCCAAGCCGCCGATACGCATTTTGATGCCCTTGAGATCGGCAACAGTGTTTACTTCCTTGCGCCACCAGCCGCCCATCTGGGTGCCGCTATTGCCGCCGGGGAAGGAAATAAAGTTATAGCCGGCGTAGAACTCGTCCAGCAACTGCTGGCCGCCACCGTAGTACATCCAGGCGTTGGTCTGACGCGCATTCATCCCGAAGGGAATACAGGTGCCGAAAGCAAAGGTGCGGTCTTTACCGACATAATAGTAAGACGCTGTGTGGCAGCACTCGACGGTGCCCTGCTGAACGGCATCCATGGCCTGCAGGCCGGGGACGATTTCGCCACCCGGGAAAACGCGAATATCAAACTTGCCGCCGGTCAGGTCGCGCAAACGATCGGCTAATTGCTCAGCGCCACCGTAAATGGTGTCCAAGCTCTTCGGAAAGCTTGAAGTCAGACGCCATTTGACGCTGGGCAGATCAGCGGCCATAGCCGGCGCGGCAAAAGTTGCTGCGGCACCGGCAGCGGCACCAACGGAAGCTTTTTTCAGAAAATCACGACGTTGCATATTGTCTCCACCTTGTAATGAATAAATGAGGATTCGGTAAATCAAACCTCATTTTAGGCAGCGCCAAAATTTTAACGAGTGGTGAAAACCCTAGGTTTTGTTGTTTTATGCAGCCAAAAGCGTAGCAAACTGAAAAAACGACTGTTCCCTATTCGCCAGCCACCGTCATGCGGTCAATCAAAATCGACCCGGTTTGCTTTGAACCGCGCACCTGGACGTCGTTACCCACTGCCACAATGCCAAGCAGCATGTCTTTGAGATTACCAGCGATGGTTATTTCTTCAACCGGATAAGCAATCTGGCCGTTCTCGATCCAGTAACCAGCCGCACCGCGTGAATAATCGCCAGTCACATAATTAATGCCCTGGCCAAGCAACTCAGTGACCAATAAGCCGCGCCCCATGCGTTGCAGCAAGCCGGCCAAATCAAGTTCGCCCGGCTGGATAATCAGGTTATGGCTGCCGCCGGCATTACCCGTTGTTTGCATGCCCAACTTGCGCGCCGTGTAGGTGCTGAGAAAATAGCCTTGCAGGATGCCGTTGGCAACAACCTGACGTGGCTTAGTCGCAACCCCGTCGCTGTCGAAAGAGGCCGAACCCAGCCCGCGCAGGATGTGTGGCTGCTCGCTGATATTGACGAAATCCGGCATCACCTGTTTGCCGAGGTGATCAAGCAGGAACGAAGACTTGCGGTACAGCGCACCGCCACTGGCGGCATGCACCAGACTGCCGAGCAGGCCGCCGGCCAACGGCGCCTCAAACAACACCGGGAATTCGCCAGTCTTGACCTTGCGCCCATTCAAACGTGCCACCGCACGCTCGGCGGCAATCCGCCCGACCGTTGCCGGTGCATCAAGCGCACTGGCCAAGCGGCTGGTGGTGTACCAGTCATCGCGCTGCATCGCATCCTGTTCGCCCGCAATCACCGAGCACGAGATGTAATGCCGCGAGGTCGGGTAGCCACCCATGAAACCGAGGCTGTTGGCCGAGACAAAATGCGCCTGCTGGGTCGATACCGAAGCGCCTTCCGAGTTGCTGATCAATGGACTGGCTTCATAGGCCGCCTGTTCGCAAAGGCGCGCCGTTTCAATAGCATCTTCGACGGTCAACGCCCAGGGATGGTACAAATCCAGATCCGGGCTATCTTTCGCCATCAAGGCGGCATCGGCCAGGCCGGCGCAATCGTCTTCGGCGGTAAAGCGGGCAATATTTAAAGCCGCCTCGACGGTTTCACGCAAAGCCTGTGCTGAAAAATCGGAGGTACTGGCGTAGCCCTTGCGCTGGCCGGCGTAGATGGTGATGCCGATACCTTTGTCGCGATTGAATTCGATGGTTTCCACTTCATCGCAACGGACCCCGACGGATTGCCCGAAACCTTCGGATACATCGACCTCGGCAGCCGTTGCTCCTTTGTCCCGCGCATGTTTGAGCACATCCTCGGCGAGTTGCTGCAAGGTGGCGAAGGGATAGGAAAAGCTGGCGACTTCAGGCATGAAAGGGGCGTCCGGACGGGAAAATCGCTATCATAGCAGCCCGACCCAGTCAGCCCAGAGCGCGCACCATGCATGAAGAAGATTTTACCGAGAGTACCGGACGCCCATCCAAGACCAAGCAGAAAGAGGCGATGCACGAGTTGCGCGACCTCGGCGAGGAGCTGGTCGACCTGCCACTCAGTCAGTTGAAGCGCCTGAATCTGCCGGAAGATATTTATGCAGCAGTCCGTGAATGCCACAAATTCACCGCACATGGCGCCAAGCGCCGGCAGGTGATGTACCTCGGCAAGCTGATGCGTAGCGCCGACGACGAACCCATCCGCGCCGGCCTCGCCCTGCTGCGTGGCGAGTCGGTCGCCGAGAACGCCCGCCTGCAACGCCTGGAGCGCATGCGCACGCGGCTTCTGGCCGACGAAACGATGCTCACTGAAATCGGCAACACCTGGCCCGGTGCCGATCTCACACATCTGCGCCAGTTGCGTCGCAGTGCGCTGAAGGAGCAGGAAGCGAACAAACCGCCGAAAAATTTCCGCGCCATTTATCAAGTGCTCAAGGCGCTCGACGACCAACTGCAAAAAGCGGAGAACGACGATGCCGGCGAATGAAGAACTGGTCATCGGCCTGGTTTCGATTAGCGACCGCGCCTCAGCCGGTATTTATGAAGACAAGGGCATCCCGGCGCTGCAGGAATGGCTGAGCAGCGCCCTGACCTCGCCCTGGCGCGCTGAAGTCCGGCTGATTCCGGATGACCAGCAGGGCATAGAAAATACCCTCAAAAACTTGGTTGACCGCGACAATTGCCATCTGGTGCTGACCACCGGCGGCACCGGCCCGGCATTGCGCGATGTGACACCGGAAGCAACGCTGGCGGTGGCCGACAAGGAAATGCCCGGCTTTGGCGAAGAAATGCGCCGCATCAGCCTGAATTTTGTCCCGACAGCGATCCTCTCGCGCCAGGCCGCAGTGATCCGCAAGCAGGCGCTGATCATCAACCTGCCGGGGCAACCCAAGTCGATCAGGGAAATTCTCGAAGGCGTCCGCGATGCCGATGGTAAAGTTACCCACGTCGGCATTTTTGCCTCGGTGCCGTATTGCCTTGACCTGATCGGTGCGCCTTATGCGGAAACCAATGAGGCGGTGATCAAGGTCTTCCGCCCCAAATCGGCAATCCGCAGCAAATAAAGGCTAATCGGCAATCTGCCGGTAGCGCGCAACTTCATACTCGGCCGTATGCTCAAGCTGGGCCACTGGATTGAGCAGAAAGCGCTTACCGCTGTGCTGATATTCGAGACTTTCGCGTAGATCAAACGAGTGCACCGGCAAAACTACGCGGACCTCGCCGGGCGGGTTGCCATCTTCAAGCAATAGCGCCGGCAGTGTCGCCGCCGCCCCATAACTTGAGGCGGCACGCGGCCGGCACTCAATTGCCGTAACTTTGACGGCCAAGGTCTGCAGCCCGACCCGTGCTTCGGCATCTGACTCGCGGTGATAGCGGCGGACAATCCCGAGCAGCCAGTTCTCTCCGCCTTCGGGTTGCATGGCAACCAGCGCGCCAAGCTTCAACCACTCGCCGGGAATATTGGGAATCAGCGCACCAAAACCACCGCGGCTGACGTTTTCAACCACCCAGCTCTCAGTCTGCAGCCCGCTCGGGCGACCACCGAACTCGCTGGAAAAGACCACAAACGAATCAATCAGGCCATTCAATATCACCATGCGATGCTTGACCCGGTGCCGGTCGAACGAACGTTGTGGCGGCACGGGCGCCAGATAAGCCGTCAGATGCCGCAAAACCGGGATCAGCACCTTGGGCTGGAATTGCCCGCCGAGCGCAATATCGGCCGGCAAATCACCACCCTGCTCAAGGTTATTGAGTAGCGCCTTGAATTGCCCATGCGCGCCAGCCGGTTTGAAAAAACGCTGCGTCGGCCGGGCCTCCAACGGCATCTTCGCTAAGCGTTGCGGCGCCTGTGCTAGCACCAGATCGACCCAATAGACACTGTCCACCTGCGACTCAGCGGTGAACGAAAAACTACCCAGGTGATGTTCGATCAAACGCTCAGCCAGTTCAATTTCAAACGGCAGCAGGCTATCCATCGAGGCTGCCTGAAAAGCAACCGCCTTGAGATATTCGGTTTGCGGACTACTCATCGCCGACATTCCGCCATGCGGCACCGACTTGCTCGCCACGCCATGCTCCTGCGCGCAGAGCAGCGCGGCGCCTACGCGTTTCCAGACGGTGGCCGGGGTCGGCCCGTAGTGAAACTGCTCCCACTTGAGTAAGGCCGCAAGCGCGCCAATCAAGCGGGTGAGCAAGACAGGCAACGCCAGCTTGGTCAATTCGCCAGCCTTGCTTTTTTGACCGAGCGGCAGCAGACAGTGCTCATAGGCGTCGCTGATCTGGACCCAGAATCCATGATTGATCGACCACAAGCGTTTTTCTTCCGAACGCGTTGGGCGGGCGGTATGCAAATACTCGCGTGAAAGACGACGCAAATGCGGCTGCGCGACATCATCAAGCTGACGGACTGTTTCAAACAATCGCTCGGCCGGAAAATCGTTCGAGGCGCGCAAGGACTCAACCCAGCCGATCACCTCATCGAGCGCCTTGAAGGCGTTGTCGGTTGGTATGGCGGCGATGACCGCCTTGAGGTCATGCGCCGTGCCTAACGGGTGCCCCTCGTTTTTCTGACCGAAGATCCCGCCTAGTCCGCTTAATTTGTCGAGCACGATTTATCCGCCAATGTCATAGACCCGCAGAGTTTAGCTGATCAAGCCTCCAGCAAGCATGTAAAATCTCACATCCACTTCGATTGGCGACCAAGTTTCATGCAGCAATATCTCGCACTCATGCGCCACGTGCTAGACCACGGGCACGACAAGTCCGACCGCACCGGCACCGGCACCCGCTCAGTTTTCGGCTACCAGATGCGTTTTGATCTCGCCCGGGGCTTCCCGATGGCGACGACCAAAAAGCTGCATCTCAAATCCATCGTGCATGAATTACTCTGGTTCCTGCAAGGCGATACCAATATCGCCTACCTGAAAGCCAACGGCGTCCGCATCTGGGACGAATGGGCCGATGAGAATGGCGACCTCGGCCCGGTTTACGGCAAGCAATGGCGGCGCTGGGAAACGCCGGATGGCCGCCTGATCGACCAGATTTCGCAACTGGTACACAGCTTGAAGAACAACCCGGACTCCCGCCGCCACATCGTTTCAGCCTGGAACCCGGGCGACGTTGATAGCATGGCGCTGCCGCCCTGCCACTGCCTTTTCCAGTTTTATGTTGCCGGCGGCAAACTCTCCTGTCAGCTTTACCAGCGCAGCGCCGATATTTTTCTCGGTGTTCCTTTCAACATCGCATCCTACGCACTGCTGACGATGATGCTGGCGCAGGTTTGCGGTTATCAGCCGGGCGAGTTTGTGCATACTTTCGGCGATGCACACATTTACTCCAACCACTTTGAGCAGGCCAAGCTCCAGCTTTCGCGCGAGCCGCGTCCGTTGCCGACGATCTGGATCAATCCTGCGGTCGACGACATTTTTGCCTTCAAATTTGAAGACTTCCGCGTCGACGGTTACGACCCGCACGCGCACATTTCAGCACCGGTGGCGGTTTAAATCATGATACTTGGCGGCGATCTTGGCGGCACTAAAACCCTGCTGGCTTTGGCCGAACTTCGCGATGGCAAATTACAAATTGCCTTTGAGCGTCGCTACGCCAGCCAGGACTATCCGACTTTCGACGCACTGCTCGACGATTTTCTCGCCGATGCACCGCCGATTCAGGCCGCCTGTTTTGGCGTTGCCGGCCCAACTAACGGTCATCATGTCAAGCTGACCTATCTGCCCTGGGAAATTTCCACAAACAATTTAGTCAGCCGCTTCAGGTTTCGTCACGCCCTGCTCGCCAACGATTTTGCGGCAGCCGCCAACGGTTTGCCACTGGTTGCCCAGCACCAACTGAAAATGCTGCAAACCGGGCTACCGGTCTCTCAAGCGCCGCGTGTCATTCTCGGCGCCGGCACCGGACTCGGCGTTGCCGGCATGGTTTGGACAGACAACCGTTATTGCGTTATCCCTGGCGAAGGCGGGCACATCGGCTTCGCTCCGCAAACACCCGAACAGGGCGAATTGTGGCAATGGCTGCATGAAAAGAACGGGCGCGTAACGACTGAAGATGTCGTCTCCGGCCCCGGACTGGCAAGAATTTATGCCTTTTTAGGCGGTCGACCGCAGCAACCTGAAGAAATCGGCCACAACGCGCTGAGTAAAAGCGATCCGCTGGCTGAGCAGGCGGTTGAGTTATGGTTTTCTGTCTATGGCGCCTTTGCCGGCGACCTGGCCATTCAATGGTTGGCCTACGGCGGCGTTTACCTGGCCGGCGGCATTGCAGCCAAACTGATGCCACATATTGGCTACAGCACTTTCATGGACGCCTTCAACGCCAAGCGAGAACATCGCCTGGTCGCTGAAAACATGCCAATCCATCTAGTTACCGAAGAGCGCCTTGGTCTGCTCGGCGCCCTTGCCCTCGCGGGCAGCAAGCAGGATTAATCAGGCAGTGACTCCGGCACCCATCTGAGCACTACCGCCGCCAACGGTGGAATCGTCAATTCCAGGTTTGCCGGCCGATTCATCCACTCGCCCTGCCATGCTTCCAGTTCGCCGATATTGCCCATGTTGCTACCGCCGTAATAGGACGAGTCGCTGTTGAGCAATTCAACATAGCGCCCAGCTTGCGGCACGCCAAGACGGTACGCTGTTAGCGGCACCGGCGTGAAATTCATCGCGACGACGACAAAACTGCCATCGCGCCCCCAGCGCAGCCAGGCGAGCACGGAATGTTCGCTGTCGTGACAATCGATCCACTCGAACCCCAACGCCTGAAAATCCTGCTGATGCAGCGCCGGGGTATCACGGTAGAGGTGGTTGATATCTGCCGAGAAGCGTTGTATTCCAAGTTGCGCCGGATCGGCGAGGAGACCCCAGTCGAGTTCCCGCGCTTCCGACCACTCACGGGACTGGCCGAATTCGCCACCCATGAACATTAATTTTTTGCCCGGCGTGAAGGCTTGCCAGGCGAGCAACAGGCGCAGATTGGCCTGACGCTGCCAGGCATCACCGGGCATCTTGCCAATCAGCGAGCCTTTACCATGCACAACTTCGTCGTGCGAGAAGGGCAGCACGTAGTTTTCGCTGTAGGCGTAAACCTGGCCGAAGGTCAGTTCATCGTGATGCCAGCGCCGATGAATCGAGTCGCGATGGAAGTAGCGCAGGGTGTCGTTCATCCAGCCCATGTTCCACTTCATCGAGAAACCCAGACCGCCGATATAGGTCGGCCGCGACACCATCGGCCAGGCGGTGGACTCTTCAGCGATGGTCAGGGCGCCGGGGAACTCGCCATGCACCATGCTGTTGAAGTGCTTGAGGAATTCGATCGCATCAAGATTTTCGCGGCCGCCAAATTGGTTCGGCAGCCACTCGCCGGCCTTGCGCGAGTAATCGAGGTAGAGCATCGAAGCGACCGCATCGACACGGATGCCGTCAAAGTGGAACTCGGACAACCACCAGTGCGCCGATGAAAGCAGGAAACTGCGCACTTCATGGCGGCCATAATTGAAGATATGCGTCCCCCAGTCGGCATGCAGGCCGAGGCGCGGGTCTTCATGCTCGTAAAGGGCGGTGCCGTCGTACTTGGCCAGCGCCCAATGATCCTGCGGGAAGTGGCCGGGAACCCAGTCAAGCAAAACACCAAGCCCGGCTTGGTGGCAGGCATCGATAAAGGCGCGCAAGTCATCCGGCGAGCCATAGCGCGAGGTCGCGGCAAAGTAGCCGGTGGTCTGATAGCCCCAGGATTCATCAAGCGGATGCTCGGTAATCGGCAGCAGTTCCAGGTGGGTGTAGCCTTGGGCGACGGCATAGGGAATCAGACGCTCGGCCAGATCGCGCCAAAGATAGGGCGTGTTGTCCGGGTGGCGCATCCATGAGCCGGCATGGACTTCGTAAATATTGAGCGGCGCCTTCTGCCAGTCCCAGGCGGCTCTTTTTTCCAGCCAGGCCTGGTCATTCCAGACGTGCCCGGAAGGAGCAACGACGTAAGCGGCAGAACCGGGGCGCATCTCAAAACCACGGCCGTAGGGGTCGGCCTTGATGTGCACATTACCGGTGTCGCGATTGGTAATGGAAAACCGGTAGAGACTACCGGGCAGCGCCTCCGGAATAGTAACTTCCCAAATACCGGATGCACCAAGCGCGTGCATTTTGTGCGCTTCGCCCTGCCAGGCGTTGAAGTCGCCGATCACGCTTACTTGTGAAGCGTTGGGCGCCCAAACGCGAAAGATGGTGCCGGTCTTTTCAACCTGAGCCCCAAGGAGTCGGTAGGCCTGAAAATTCTTGCCCTCGTTGAACAGATATAGCGCGTCTGATTGATGCATTTTTGTCCCCTAAAGCGGTATCATAAGTTATAACTAATAAATCAAAACCACAATCAATATTCTGGGAGGACCCTATGCCTGAAATCACGCCCTGCCCCCAGCAGGCCCACTGCGATATGCGCGAGCATACTGACAAGCGCTTTATCAGCCAGCTGACCCGCAACACCTTTGCGATCATTCTTGCTGGCGGACGTGGTAGCCGGCTCAAGCAACTCACCGATTTCCGCGCGAAACCCGCCGTGCCCTTTGCCGGCAAGTTCCGCATCCTTGATTTCGCGCTCTCCAATTGTGTCAATTCCGGCATTCGCAAGATTGGCGTTGCCACGCAATACAAGGCGCACAGCCTGATTCTCCACATCCAGCGCGGCTGGAATTTCCTTGACGGCCGCTTCGGTGAATTTGTCCAGTTACTGCCGGCCCAGCAGCAGATCGACGAAACCCAGTGGTATCAGGGCACTGCCGATGCTGTATTCCAGAACATGCGGTTTCTCCGCCACTACCAACCGGAATATGTGCTGGTCATTGCCGGTGATCACATCTACAAGATGGACTACGGCCGCATGCTGGCCTCTCACGTCAAGAAGCAGGCTGACATGAGCGTCGCCTGTCTTGACGTACCGCTCGACGAAGCCCGCGAGTTCGGCGTCATGGGCGTCGACGATCAGGATCGCGTGATCGACTTTGTCGAAAAGCCGCAGCACCCGCCATCCATTCCCGGGCAGCCCGGGCGAGCGCTGGCCTCGATGGGCGTCTACATCTTCAATGCAAAATTCCTCTTCGAGCAACTTGAGCGCGACGCGCTGACCAATGGTTCGAGCCGCGACTTCGGCAAGGACATCATTCCCCACATTGTGTCGCGCTACCGGGTATTTGCCCACCGCTTTGCCGACTCCTGCGTTGGCAGCGACGATCACGATCCTTACTGGCGCGACGTTGGCACCATCGACGCCTATTGGGAAGCCAATATGGAGATGACCAAGGTAACGCCGGAACTCAATCTTTATGATAAGGACTGGCCGATCTGGACCTATCAGGAGCAACTACCGCCAGCCAAATTCGTCTTCGACGACGAGGGGCGCCGCGGCATGGCGATCGACTCGCTGGTCTCGGGCGGCTGCATTATTTCGGGTGCCGAGGTCAAGCGTTCACTACTTTTTTCCAGCGTCGGCGTCCATAGCTGGGCCAAAGTTGAGGACTCGGTGATTCTGCCTGGCGTCGTCGTCGGTCGCCATGCGCGCCTGCGACGTTGCGTCATCGACAAGCTGTGTCGTATTCCTGAAGGCATGGAAATCGGCATCGATCCGGTTGAAGACGCCAAACGTTTTCATGTCAGCCCCAAAGGCATCACCCTGGTCACCCCTGAGATGCTTGGTCAGGGTGCTGCGGCACCGCGCTGATGGCAGATATTGCGTTTCTCTGGCACATGCACCAGCCGGATTACCGGCACCCGGACAGCGGGGAGTTCATGCTGCCCTGGGTTTTCCTGCATAGCATCAAGGACTACACCGACATGGCGGCGCATTTGGAGCGCCATCCGGGCGTCCGTTGCACGGTCAATTTTGTGCCAGTTCTGCTTGAGCAGATCGAAGACTACGCCGATCAGTTTTCCACCGGACAATGGCGCGACCCGCTGTTGCGTATTGCCAGCCATCCGGAATCCGAGGCTCTTTCGGCAGTTGACCGCGACTGGTTGCTCGACATGGCATTTCGCTGCCATGCACCAACCATGCTCGAACCGTTTGCCCCCTATCGCCGCCTGCGTGACGTTTACAATTGTTTGCGCCTGCACGACGGTAGCAGCCTGAATTACTTGTCCGGGCATTACCTGTCCGACTTGGCAACTTGGTACTTACTCGCCTGGTGCGGCGAAAGCCTGCGCCGGGAAAGCCCGGTAATCGCCGAGATGATGGCCAAGGGTGACAATTTTTCGCAATCCGACCGACTGCAACTGATCGCCGAACTCGGCGCTGCGGTTGCCGGCCTGATCCCGCGATACAGGGCGCTCTCCGATCGCGGTCAGGTTGAGTTGAGTTGCACGCCAAACACCCATCCGCTGGCCCCGCTGATGCTCGATTTTAATTGCGCCCGCGAGGCCTGGCCTGAGTGCCCGCTGCCCGCCGCCCCCAACTACCCGGGCGGACGCTCGCGCGTCGAGAATCACCTGCAAATGGCGATAGCCAGCCACACCCGGCGCTTCGGGCAGGCACCGGCTGGACTCTGGCCAGCAGAGGGAGCGCTGTCGACGCCCTTTCTCAAACAGATCGGCGAGGCCGGCTTTGCCTGGACGGCGAGCAGCCACAGTGTTCTCAAACATTCCGCCGGGATTCAGGCGAAGACCAGCACCGCCTGGCAAGCGCCCGAAGAAATCCCAGGCGACCTGACACTTTTTTTTCGCAACGAAAAGCTCTCCGACCTGATTGGCTTCGAGTATGCGAAATGGCATGGCCGCGACGCCTCGCAGCACTTCCTGAATGAACTCAACACACTCGATCACGAGGATCATGACAATCTGATCCCGATTTTTCTCGACGGCGAAAATGCCTGGGAGTATTACCCTTTTAACGCCTGGTTTTTCTTCTCAGATCTCTACGATGCGCTCGAGAACCATCCGCGTCTGCAAACCGTAACGCTAGCTGAAGCCGCCAGGAAACAGCATGGGCGGCGGCAGCGCCTGCATAAACTGACTGCCGGCAGCTGGGTTTTTGGCACCTTATCAACATGGGTCGGCAATCCGGAGAAAAACCGCGCCTGGGAAATGCTCTGCGATGTCAAGCTATCCGCTGACCGCGCTCTCGACAGCGGCCGCCTGAGCGAGGCGGAATGTACGGAAGTCCTGCGCCGACTCTCTAATTGTGAGAGTTCCGACTGGTTCTGGTGGCTGGGCGATTACAACTCACCCGAGTCGGTTGCCAGTTTCGACCGCCTTTTCCGCGAAAATCTCAAAGCCCTTTACCAACTCCTCAAACTTCCACCTCCCGCCAGCCTTGATCAGCCAATCAGCAAAGGCAGCGGCGGCGAACCGGAGGGCGGCGGCACCATGCGCCGCGCCAACTAAGAAGCAACCATGACCACCCCCGTTACCCTGCTTTTGGGCGTCCATGCCCACCAACCCGTCGGCAATTTCCCTGAAGTTATCGAAGACGCTCACCTGCGCTGCTACAAGCCCTTCCTCGAAACCCTCTACGCTTATCCCGATTTTCGTTTCGCCGCCCACTTCTCCGGCTGGCTGCTTGACTGGTTGCGCGAGCGCTACCCTGAAGACATGGATTTGCTGGCGCAAATGGTCAAGCGCGGCCAGGTTGAGTTGTTCAGCTCCGGTGACACCGAGCCGGTGCTCGCCGCCATCCCGCATCGTGACCGCCTCGGGCAATTGAAAACGCTCAACGACAAGCTGGCCAAATGGACCAAGGTACAGCCGAGCGGCGCCTGGCTCACCGAACGCGTCTGGGAATCAGCCGTGGTGCCGGCACTCGCCGAAACCAGCATCAAATATGTCACGGTCGACGATTACCACTTTTTCTGCACCGGCAAATCTTCGGACGAACTCGACGGCTATTTCAGCACCGAAGAGGACGGCACCCGCCTCGACCTTTTCCCGATCTCGGAAGCGCTGCGCTACCGCCTGCCCTTTTCCCCGGCGCATGAAGTCATCGGCTATCTGGAGAGCCTCGCCGATCGCGGTCAGGCAGCCGCCATTTATTTTGATGACATCGAAAAATTCGGCATCTGGCCGGAAACTTTTGACTGGGTGTACAACCGTGGCTGGCTGAAAGCGCTGATCGAAGGCGTCCTCGCCAGCCCGAAAATCCGCACCGGCACTTACGCTGATTTCCACGCCCAAAATGCGACGCGCGGCATCGTTTATTTGCCCACCACGTCGTATAGCGAAATGAATGAATGGACGCTGCCAATGCCGGCCGCCGGGATTTATTCATCCTTCCTCGCCAGTGAAAAGGCCGCCGGACGTGGCGATTATCACCGCCCCTTCCTGCGCGGCGGCATCTGGCGCAACTTCCTGACGCGCTATCCGGAATCTAACTGGATGCACAAGCGGATGCTGGCACTTTCTGCGCGCCTCGCCGAAATCCCGCAGCCGCCTCAGGCGCTGACCGATGACCTCTACCGAGCACAAGCCAACGATGCCTACTGGCACGGCCTGTTCGGCGGGCTTTACCTACCCCATCTGCGGCGTGCGGTGTGGAACAACATTATCGCCCTTGAAGCCAAACTTGATACGCTGCAGCCGCGCTCGGAGACTGTTGCGGTTGACCTCGATTTTGATGGCAAAAATGAGCACATCGCGCACAACGCGGCGCTACAACTGGTGATTCGTGACGATGGTCTGGGTGCTGCGCATGAGCTGAGCAGTTATGCGCTCAGCCACAACTTTGGCGACACGCTACGCCGGTATCACGAGCATTATCACGACAAGATTGCCGGTGGCCCCAGCCAGCATGAACATCAAGGCGAGGGCATTGCCTCGGCGCACGATATCGTTCATTTCAAGCACCCGGTTTCTGCCGAAGACATCATTCCGGACACCCTGCCGCGCTCATTGTGGCTCGATGAACTTGATGATCAGGCACTGACGGATTACCAGCAGAAAAAGCCGCTGGTTTTGAAATTCGAGCGTAGCAACGTCAGCAAGACTTACGCGCTGGATGGCTCAAACGTCAGCATCACCTGGAAACTGAAAGACCTTGCCGGCCATCACTTTGCCACCGTACTGCACCTTGCCATGCCCAGTTGCGACGGTTTCCTTGGCCGCTATGTCCTTGACGACGGCAGCATCCCGAGCGGTTTCGGCCAGCCACTTCACCTGCCGGAAGCAAAGGGCCTGACGCTGGAAGATGGCGTGCTTGGCGGCAGCGTTAAACTTAAAACAACAATTTCGGCCGAAATATCGGGTCGACCGCAACAAACGGTTTCGCAATCCGAAGCCGGCTTCGAAAAAATCATGCAATCCACCCAAATCAGGCTAAGTTGGCTCATTCCCAACGACTCCTGCACACTAAAAATCCACCTCAACATAGAGCCTAAATAACCATGACCGGTACCGTCTTTTCACTGGAAGTTAACCCCAAGATTCCCGAGCGCCTGGCGCAACTTGAAGATCTCGCCAACAATCTTTGGTACAGCTGGGATCGCCCGACGCAAGGCCTTTTCGCCAGCCTCTCGCACCCACTGTGGTCGGCAACCAATCACAATCCGAAAGCCTTCCTCAAGCGCGCGGACCAGAAAACCCTCGAGGCAACTGCCGAAAATCCTGTCTTCATCGGCGCCCTGAACCGCGTCGCGGCCGCCTTCGAGAGCTACCACGAGTCGCCCAACATGGCGCACGTGCATGGCCACAAGTTCAAGGATGACGACCTGATCGCCTATTTTTGCGCTGAGTTCGGCTTCCATGAAAGCCTGCCGATTTATTCCGGCGGCCTCGGTATTCTCGCCGGTGACCACTGCAAGGGTGCCAGTGACATGGGCCTGCCGTTCATCGGCGTCGGCCTGCTTTACCGCCAGGGCTATTTTCAGCAAACGCTGGATGCCAACGGCCAGCAACACGCCATCTACAACGATTCCAATTTTGACGACCTGCCAATTTCGCCGATCCTCGACGAGGCCGGCAATGCAGTCATGATCTCTGTTGATTTCCCGTCTCGCAACGTCGTTGCCAAGTTGTGGGAAGTCAAGGTCGGCCACGTTCGCCTGATTCTGCTCGATACCTGGCTGCCGGAGAACTCCGACCGGGATCGCGAGATCACCCACCGTCTTTATGGCGGTGACAAACACACCCGAATTGAACAGGAAGTCCTGCTTGGCGTTGGCGGCACCCGCGCCCTCGCCACCCTCGGTTTGAAGCCAACGGTCTGGCACGTTAATGAAGGCCACGCCGCCTTCCTTATCCTTGAGCGCATCCGCAACCTGGTTGCCGGTGGCCTGCCCTATGCGGCAGCGCTGGAGGCGGTGGCATCGAACGTCGTGTTCACCACGCATACGCCAGTGCCGGCCGGCCACGATCATTTCTCCGGCGATATAATCGGCAGCTATTTCGCAAACTGGTGCCATGAACTCGGCATGTCGCGCGAGCAACTGATGGCACTTGGCGCCGAGCCAGGCAAGAGCGATTTCAACATGACCTCGCTGGCTCTACACGGCTCGCGCCACCACAACGGCGTTTCGCGCATCCACGGCGGCGTCTCGGCTGACATTTGCCGCTATCTCTGGCCACAGATCAATCCGGCAGAGAACCCAATGGACTACATCACAAACGGTGTCCATCTACCCACTTTCCTCGCTCCGGAATGGTCGGAAACCTTCGAGCGCTATCTCGGTATCGGCTGGCAGGAACGGCAGACCGAACTCTCCAACTGGGATGGCATCCAGCTGATTCCCGATGCGACTTTCTGGAGTATCCGCCAGCAGCTCAAATCGAAGATGCTCAAGCTGGTCAGCGAGCGCATCCGTGAGCAACACCGGCGCAATCAGGGCTCGCCGGCCCATCTTGACCGCATGCTCAAGTTCGCCAACCCGGACAACCCGAACATTCTGACCATCGGCTTCGCCCGCCGCTTTGCCACCTACAAGCGCGCCGCCCTGCTCTTCCAGGACCTCAAGTGGCTGCGCGAAATCATCACTCAGGCCGGTCGCCCGGTACTTTTCCTGTTTGCCGGCAAGGCGCATCCAGCCGACCAGCCGGGTCAGGAGATCATTCGCCGCATTGCCCAAATTTCCAAAATGCCGGAATTCGAAGGCCGCGTACTGCTCGTCGAAGGCTATGACCTGCACCTCGCCCGCTCGCTGGTCGCCGGTGTCGACGTTTGGCTGAACAACCCGATCTACCCGCTTGAAGCCTCCGGCACCTCTGGCATGAAGGCGGCGATGAACGGTGCCCTTAACCTGTCGGTGCTCGACGGCTGGTGGGGCGAAGGCTATGACGCCGGTGGTGATGCCGCCAACGGCTGGGCAATCAAGCCGGCACCAGGCCATCTTGACGACCAGCAGCGTGACTCTGAAGAAGCCCGCAGTATGTACGAACTGCTCCAGGATCACGTCCTGCCAACCTACTACCGCACCGGCCCGATGGGTTACTCACCGGAATGGGTGGCGATGTCCAAGGCCTCAATCGCGACGATTTCCCCACGCTTTAACGTCGTTCGAATGGTCAGCGAGTACGTCAAAAAATTCTACGCACCGGCAATCGAACAGGGTCGCCGCTACAGTAAGGACAATTTCATCACTGCCCGCGCCGTTGCTGACTGGAAAACCAAGGTTCGTGCCGCATGGTCCGGCGTGCGCATGCATCGACGTGACACGCCTGAACTGCGTCTCAAATTCGGCGGTACGATCAGCATGAAGATTGCTGTGCAACTTAATGGTTTGAGCCCGGAAGATGTCACTGTCGAAGCGCTGTTCGGGCGTCCCGGCCACAAGGCGGGTATCGGTCGCATTCGCCATTACCCGCTCAACTGTTGCGAAGGTTCTGGCGACAACGGCGAGTCGATGTACAGCCTCGAACTGACACCGGAACTTTGCGGCAAGCTGGAGTACCGGATCCGCATCTTCCCGACCCATCCATCGCTCGTTCATAAATTTGAAACGGGCCTCATGGTCTGGCTATGAGTCAGCTCGGCTCCCCCGCCTGGCAGGCACTCTCCGCCCATGCCGAAGCCATGCGCAAGGAACACTTGCGCGGGCTTTTTGCTGAGGATCCAGAGCGCTTCACCACCTTCACAATTGATGAGGGTGGCCTGCTGCTCGATTTCTCGAAACAGCGGATCAACGCTGAAACGCTGGCACTCCTCCATGTCTATGCCAATAGCGTCGATCTTGATGCGCAGAAGCGAAGGATGCAAGCCGGGGAAAAGATCAATCACACCGAGCAGCGCGCAGTGCGCCACATGGATTTACGTGCCGGTGAACAAGCGCCGCCGGAAGTCAAAAATGTGCTCAAGCGGATGCAGGTGTTTTGCGAAAGCATACACAGCGGACGTTGGCGCGGCTACTCCGGTGAGCGCATTACCGATATCGTCAATATCGGCATCGGCGGCTCCGATCTCGGCCCGCGCATGGCGAGCAAGGCGCTGACTGCACACCAGCAACCCGACCTCCACGTGCATTTTATCGCCAACGTTGATGGTGCTGATATAGCCCCTCTGCTGGCGCGCCTGAATCCGCGAACAACCCTGTTCATCATCGCCAGCAAAACCTTCACCACGCTGGAAACACTGACCAACGCGCACAGTGCACGCAACTGGCTGCTGGCAACGGCCGGTAACGAAAACGCAGTCGCCCAGCACTTTGTCGCTATTTCGACCAATCTTGAGCTGACCAGCAAATTCGGCATCGCCAACGATCACGTTTTTGAATTCTGGGATTGGGTCGGCGGGCGTTTTTCAATGTGGTCGGCGATCGGGCTTTCACTGGCGCTGGCCATTGGCTGGCGGCATTTCGAGCAATTGCTGGCCGGCGCCAAGGCGATGGATGAGCACTTCTTTGCTGCCCCGCCGGAAAAAAACCTGCCGCTCACTCTCGCCTTGCTCGCCCTGTGGAACACCGACTTTCTTGGTGCCGCTTCGCACGCAGTTCTGCCCTACAGCCAATCACTGGCGCTTCTGCCGTCTTTCCTCCAGCAACTCGAGATGGAGAGCAACGGCAAGCAGGTCAACCGTGATGGCGAGCCAGTCGGCGTTGCTACTTGCCCGGTGTTGTGGGGCGAGCCCGGCACCAATGGACAACACTCTTTTTATCAGTTGATCCATCAGGGCGGCCAGGTCATTCCCTGCGACTTCATTGCCTTGCGCGAATCCGACTTTCCGCTACCCGGCCATCACATTGCACTGCTCGCCAACTGCCTCGCCCAATCATCCGCCCTCGCCTTCGGCCAGACTGCTGAGGAAGTGCGCGCCACCGTCGTTGCCGAAGCGCTGGTGCCGTACAAGATTTTCCCTGGCAATCAGCCGTCGACCACAATGATCATTCCGGCACTGACGCCCTACACCCTTGGCCAGTTGCTGGCGCTCTACGAGCACAAGGTCTTCTGCCTGGGTGCCTTGTGGAATCTGAACTCATTCGATCAGTGGGGCGTTGAACTCGGCAAACAACTCGCCGGCCAGTTGACGCCGCTACTTGAAGGCCAAGGCGATGCCGCCGTATTTGATGCCTCAACCCGTGGCCTGATCAACGCATTGAGATAATCATGAAAACACTCTCTATCCTTTTCGCCACTTCGGAAATGGCTCCCTGGGTCAAGACCGGTGGCCTCGGCGATGTCGCCGCTGCCTTGCCAATGGCTTTGCACAAGGCAAAGCAGGATGTGCGGGTACTGATTCCGGCTTACCCGGCGATAAAAGAAGCCTTTCCTGAAGCGACGCTGCTTGCCGAGATCCACTCCTTGGCACCTTCACTACCGGCCGCCCGCCTGCTGGCCGCCGAATCCGATGGCCTGCAATTGTTGCTACTGGATTGCCCGGGGCTTTACGATCGCCCCGGCAACCCTTACCTTGACCCGCTCGGCCATGACTGGGCCGACAATCACATCCGCTTTGGCCTGCTCTCAAGGGTTGCTGCCCTACTTGGGCAGGAACAGTCCCCAATAGCCTGGCGCGCCGATGTGGTACACGCCAACGACTGGCAAACCGCCATGGCGCCCGCCTTCCTTCATTACGGTGGTGGTGCGGCCAGCGTATTGACCGTACACAACATTGCCTTTCAGGGCTGCTTTGGTGGTGAGGCGCTGGTCGCCGGCTTTGGCCTGCCCAATTTCTCCTGGCGTTTTGATGGCATCGAGTACCACGGCCAGCTATCCTTCCTCAAAGCCGGCCTGCAACTCGCCAACCAGCTTTCAACGGTCAGCCCGACCTACGCCCGCGAAATTCAGGACGAGCATTTTGGCTACGCACTAGCCCCCTTGCTGCGCCACCGTCGCGATCATTTACGCGGCATTCTAAATGGCGTCGATACCGCCATCTGGAACCCCGCCAATGACCCGGCGCTGCCGCACCCATACGCTGCCAACCGGCTTGCCACCAAGCGCCTCAACAAGGCCGCCCTGCAACGCGAAATGGGGTTGGCTGAAGCCGCCGACCGGCCGCTGTTCGGCGTCATCAGCCGCCTGACTAGTCAAAAAGGCCACGACCTGCTGCTAACCATCGCTGACGGCATCCCGCATCTGCCAGCACAACTTGTGCTGCTCGGCAGTGGCGACAAATTGATGGAGGCGGGCTTTGCCGATCTGGCTAAGCGCTACCCCGGCCAGATTGCTGTCAAACTGGGTTTTGATGACGCACTGGCACACCGGATTGAAGCCGGTGCCGACGCCTTCCTGATGCCATCACGCTTCGAGCCTTGCGGCCTTAACCAGATGTACAGCCTGCGCTACGGCACCCCACCGGTTGTGCGTGCAACCGGCGGACTGGCCGATACCGTCATTGATGTCAATGAAGACACGCTGGCCGACAAGACGGCAAATGGTTTTGTTCTTCTTGATGAAACCCCGCATGCGCTGTGGCTGGCGATGGAGCGGGTCAGCCAGGCATGGCAGGACAAAAAGCTCTGGCAGCGCATCCAGCAAAACGGCATGCGCCGCGATTTTTCGTGGGCACAAGCCGCGCACGAATACATTGCGCTATACCAGGACGCCATCGCAAGTCGCCACTGAGATGTCCAAACCTGAAATCGTCATCATCGCCGCCGTAGCCAAAAACCGCGTTATCGGCCGCGACAATCAGCTGATCTGGAACATCCCGGAAGACATGGCGCACTTCAAGGCGCTAACCGCCGGACACACAGTCATCATGGGACGAAAAACCTGGGAGTCGCTACCACCGCGCTTTCGCCCGCTACCGGGGCGGCGAAATATCGTCATCAGCCGTCAGAAAGATTTCCCGGCGACCGGCGCCGAGCTTGCCGACTCACTGGAAAATGCCCTGAAAACGGTGTCGACCGCAACCGAAGGGAGTACGGGGCCAAGCATTGCCTTCATCATCGGCGGCGAGCAGATTTACCGGCAGGCGATGGCTTTCGCCGACCGACTGGAAATCACCGAAGTCGATTTTGAACCCGAGGGTGACGCGTGGTTTCCTGAATTTTCCGCCGACCACTGGCAGGCTCTGAACTGCAGGCCACTAATAAGCGGCGATGGCACGCGTGCGTCCTTCGTCACCTACGGTCGCAGCTAACCGGGCACATCCATATCCGTTGGCGCCAGTCCGGCCAAATGACGCTGCCAGATCATTTCATAGCCGCGCTCAATCTGGCGAACCTTGGCTTCGGTGCAAAACAATCCGGACCCCTCCCGGCGTAACAACGATTCGCGCAATTTCTCGCGCCATCCCGCATCTGCCGAAAAGCGTATCGCCTTGGCAACATATTCCTGATCGCTCGTCGCCACCAGTTCTTCGACACCGTGCGCCGCCAGCAAGCCAGCTGCCACCCGCGACTGCACGGTTACACCCGGGCGCGTCAACAGCGGCAATCCGGCGGCCAGTGCCTCAATCGCCGTTGTATGCGCATTGCAGTTTTTTGTGTCGAGAAATAGATCTGCGACCATAAACCGTTCCAGGTGTTGCTGGTGCGGCAATCGTCCACTAAAAATCAGGCGTTCGGGATCAATCCCGGCCTCGACGGCGGCGGCTTGCAAGTGCGTTGCGGCAGCAAGCGGATCGGCATAGAGAAATAGCACCGCCTGCGGAACAGCATGCAAAACTTCCATCCACAGGGCAAAATCTTCCTCGCCTATTTTCCAAGGGGCACTGAGGCAGCAATAGACAAAGGCATCGGCCGGAATCCCGAATTGCTCGCGTGCTGGCCGCGCATCGCTGACCACGGGAGTGTCGTCGCAGATATAAAGGGTATCTGGGAGATAAAGGATTTTCTCCTGCCAGAAACTGCGTTCCGTTGCGGTCAACACCTGCCTGTCGAGGAAAACATAGTCGATCCAGTTAACACCGGAGGTTTGCAGATAAGCCAGGTAAGAAACCTGCAACGGTGCTGGTCGCAAGGCGAAACTCGCCGGCTTTGAATGGAGGGTATAGCCAGACAGATCAACCAGTATGTCGATACCATCCAGGGCAACACGCTGGGCCAGCGCCAGCGGGTCATAGATTTGGGCATCGACGAAGCTGTCGAACCCGGCAATCACCTCGGCCCGAAGCGCACTGTCATCTTGAGGCCCGATCGAATAGCCAAACACCTCAAAACGCTCCCGATCATGCAGGCCGAACAAGCGGCCGAGCAGATGGCTGGTCGCATGCATGCGAAAATCACCGCAGACATACCCGATTCGTAAGTGCTCACTTTTCCGGCGTGTGTGCTTCACCAGCTGACGCCCCTCAACGCTCGATTGAATGCGTGCAGCAACCTGCCTGGCAGCCCGCAGGCGGTCTTCACCAGACAAGGGCAAGCCTATGGCCAGAAAGGGCAAATCAGGGTTATCCAGCGGGCGACATCCATCGCCCGCAATAACCTGCTTAAACAATCCGGTTAGTGTTCGGGCGGCATTTTTCTCACAAACACGATACGCCTCGTACACTGAAATCAGCGCGATACGCCCCGGTTCCAGATCCGGAAAGGCACTGAATTTATCAGTCAGCAGAGGGCTGGCAAAACCCGAAAGTGCCTCGGGTTGCTCGCGAAAAATTCGCTCAAATCTCGCCGTTGACCGCAACAGATGCCCAAGAGCCGCTTCGCTCACAGCCATCGCCACATCCGCCTTGCCTAGGCCGGGATCGAGATCGAGCGCCTTGGCGTAAGCATCCAGCGCCGCCTGATGACGACTGGCAGACGTGAAAGCCTCGCCCAGATTGAACCAGGCATCACTTGAATTAGGGTGCGCCGAGACGCCAGCCTCGCCGGCATCAATTGCTTCAGCGGTGCGGAGCAATCGCGCCAAAAGGGGAACACGATTGAGCAGTGCGCCCTGATGCCCCGGGGAAATCGCAAGAACACGAATATAAGCATGCAGTGCCGCCTCAAGGTCACCAAGCGCCTCCAGCGTTACCGCTGCATTGAAGAGACTTGCCGGGTCATCCTGATTTCTGCTCAGCGCCTCATTGCAGGCCAACAATGCCGACGCCGGTCGCCGCAGTGCGAGGCGCAAGGCAGTGACGGCGTGCCAACCGGAAATATCGTCGGGAACAAGTTGAACAAACCGCTCAAAAGCCGTCAGTCCCGCCTCAAGGCTGCCAGCCTGATGCAATTCCGCGCCCAGCGAAAACCAGGCAGCGGGATCCAATTGCTCACCGTCACTCAGAGCCAGACCAAGGCGCTGTTCGGGCGATTCTGCACGCTCACTCATTGTTACAATTCATCTCCACGGGACGGACTGGAATCATGACGGACACCATACATATTGTCACGCGCTTCGATGGCATTGGCGGCACCGAGGCTCACGCATCATCACTTGCCGCTCTGCTCAGCGCGGCCGCACCGACGATCCTGTGGACGGATCGCTCAAGCAGCGCTGCCACCCAGCATCGCGCCAAGACGATTTCCCCATTCAGTGGTCAGATGCCACGCGGCGGCACGCTCATCCTGCTGGGAACGCATATCGATACCGGCATCTGGCTTGATCACGTTCGCCCAAAGCGCCTGATCGTGATCTGCAACCTTTTCTCGCTGACCCGAACCTTTGCATTTCTATCGTTTCTGGAGCGCCCGACCTTACCCAAAGTCGAACTGGAGTTCGTTTCGGAAACGCTCAAAACCACGCTCGCGCTGCCAGGAAGAGTTTCTTCGCCACCGATTGATCTCAATCGATTCCATCCTTCCCGACATAGACAGGGAACCCGCTTTCGTATCGGCCGCCACTCACGGGACGAGTTGGACAAGCATCACCCAGACGATCCATCGCTCTACAAAATGCTGGCCTGGAACAACATCGAAACCAGCCTAATGGGCGGAACTTCGCTGAAAGCAAGCATTGGCCAGACCCCAAACGTTAATTTGCTACCGACAGGAACATTGCCCCCCGAAGATTTCCTCGGGAACCTGGATGCATTTTTCTACCGGACTTCTGCTTCCCTTCCGGAAGCTGCAGGCCTTGTAGTCATTGAAGCCATGGCCAGCGGACTACCTGTTCTGGCGCACGAACATGGGGGCTACCTGCATTGGATCAACAACGGGGAAAACGGCCGCCTGTTTAGCAGCCAGGAAGAAGCGTACGACCAGTTGATGGCCTGGCGAAAAAATACATATCAGCGCGAAGCCATCGGCAAAGCAGCACGACTGGCGGCCGAAAAAATCTGTGGCACCGAAGCGCGCAATGATTATCTCAACTGGATAATCAACGTTTGAACGCGACCGCACCCGATATAGTGTCACTGCCTGCATTAACCCTATATGAAATGCCAGCGTGCGAAGCATTAGTACCAGCAAAAAACCCTGAAGCAATCCCAAACGCAGATGTACCGGTTAAATCTAGTGCAAACGTCGGAGCGACTAATGATGATGTTGATCCAGAGAGGTTGTGGGAAACCCCTCCAAACGGAACAGTAAGGTTCAACGACAAATTCATTAATGATGCACCAAACGACGCCGTCAGCGTACCGCTTGGCGCTCCGCCAACTCCTCCGCTGGAAGACGTTGGCAACGTGTAACCGATCATATTATATGTAGCAGTCAGGCCTGCCAGTGCCGTCAACTCGCCCGCAGCTGTAGTCTTACCAACCGCGTAGTGGAAGTCTTTGACATCAACCAGTGATGAGGAGCCTCCAACATTGCTTGCCGTACCGGTCGACCAACGTCCCCAGCCAATGACTCCGTCAGCCGAAAACCCTCCAGCAATACTAGCTACATTAAATGTACTCCCCCCCCCGGTCGCCGAGGTGAGCGTGCTAGATGCATCAAATTGAGCCGTCACGTCGCTGCGAGTATCCGGGGACAGACTGGAGCCAGATGTATCAAAGCCCGCAAAAGCCATTGTATAGCCAGGGCCGGAAACCATTTGAGGTGCTATAGCCAAAGAACCGTCAGGATTGCGCCCCTCACTGGTTGAAAAAGTAGCAAGAAGCGGTTGCGGAATCTGAGGCGGATCAAGACGCGGCCGGGTATCAGTCAATCGCAATGGAGAATTGGGGCCTTCAACAATTGCCGAGTCGCCACTGCGCAAAATCACGCAGCCAGCGCCGTTACACACCTCAATGGAGCCCTCGCCGTTGGAGATCGAAATGGCATTGGAATCAAGGTATGAGATCGTGTACTCGGTGCCGCGAATACCAATGGTGGCAACCGCAGTGGTCACCTTGTAATTGTCCTTGTTTGTCCGCCCGACAATTCCGGTCAGAGTGCGGAAACCACCTTTCAACAAGGAAAAGAAGCCCTTTTCCTGGCCGTTTTGAGTACCGGAAAACTGGTAATTATCAAGACGGAATTCCGATTGAGGCTGCAAGGAAACCATTGCCCCATCGTCAAAGCGCAACTGAGCCCTACCGTCAGGGCCTGTGCGGATTGTTTCACCTGAAAAAACGTCGGCGCCTTTGGCCAGAGGTCTTTGTGTGCCCGAAGGGGTGACTGCAACGACAGATCCCACGGCAAAATCCAAACGCACGGTACCGGCGCCATAACCAACGACCGGATAACAGGCGGCAAGCGCCATCAACAAAAGGTGGCTGCGGGGCTTAAAAACCGGCTTCATCACGAGCCTCCTGATCAAAATTCGCGACGAATGGCCAAGGAGACCACTTCGCGGTGATATTCATTGAGTTCAGTATTGGACTGATTACGCGTCAGGGTTACCTGTGGTGTCACCGTCCAGTCCTTGGCAAAGCCGTAGGTTGCACCGAGCAATAGTCCGTACTGATCGTCCTTGCGCTCAACCAGGAAGGAAGGATCAACGGCTGAGTAGCTGCGATGCTCGTAGGACAAGCCGCCAAACAAGGTGGCTTTGCTAGACAAATCAGCCTTGGCTCCCAGCCTGAACCCGACGCCATCGAATCCGATAAAGTCGACGCTTGCCTCTTGCGGCTTTTCCTTGACCAGATAGACACTGCCAAACCCGACCACGCCATCCTTCAACATATGCGCATAAGCTGCACCGCCAACCCAGCGGTTGGCGTCGCGAATCGTCTGAACGACATAGTGCAAATTGCTGTACTGCACGAATCCACTGATCTGATTTCGTGCATCAAGGTTGTATTGCCACTGACCGGTCGCACCGGCTGCTGTGCGATAGCGCGCATTGTCAATGCTGACTGAACCAAATTGCCCCATCAGCGTAAATACGTTTTTCTCGGCGGTTACGACAACGCCTGCATTGGCGTCAAAGTTACCCATATCGAACTGACTCACGTCCTGATTCCAACGCTGCGCCCCGGAAAACCCGGCCAGCAAGGCAACATCCTTGGAAACAGGAACCCGCGCATTTAACCCGCCCCCAAGTTGCCCGTAAATATCCTTGTTGGCCCGGCTGTCGCTGGAGAGTATTGCCGGCGTTGAACTAAACCCGGGTATAACAACGGAACTCCGGTTCGGACCCACATTGACATTGGTATCGTAGCCAAAAACGCTTTCAACATAAGCGTTCACTGTCGGCTTGTTCTGATTTCCGATACGTTTGGCGGCAGCAATATATCGATCAAGGGTTAGCGATACGTCGGCAGGCACACCTTGCTTCTGAACCGTCTCGAACTCCTGCTGCGCAGTCTCGACTTCACCAAGAGCCAGGTAAGCCCGGGCTATTTCTGCCCGCGCCCGAACATTGGTGGGATCAATCGCAAGCACGCGCTCCAGGGCAAAGACAGCGCGGGTATTTTGCCCGACTTCTAGCGCTGCCAGGCCGAGCAGGAAATCGTAGCCAGTGTCTCCAGCCCGCGCGCTTTCCTGGGGCTCAAGCAAGGCATAAGCTGCGCTGCCCTTATTGGCGTTGAGCAAGGCCAATGCCTCATCCGTTAACTGATCAGCAAAAACCGATATTGGCTGAAAACAGACGAAACATGCAGAAACGAGTCCTGCTAACCGAATTTTTTTGATAAACATACATCCCCCATGCGCTAGCCAGCGCCACTTTAACTCAAGGAGCGGTCATTGGCGAGTGTGTCGGCGACGCCGTATAAGTCGGTTGCTGATTCTGGATCGGCGACGTAATTTGCGGCAAAGGCTGAACCGTTTGCTGCACAGGCATCGCCTGACGATTGACCGGAACGTCCGGAATCACTTCCGCTGGCTTGAAACCTCGCCCCTCCAGACTCGATCGCAATTCAGGACGTGAACCCAATGAGCGCACCCAAACTGTTTCAGAAGGGGCAACCTGCACACAGCCGACCTCGCTGCACACCTCGACTAATCCCGTGTAAGTACTGACCGTTAGCCCGGAACCGTCCATGGTAGCCCCGAATTCGGTTCCGCGAATACCAATCGTCGCCACTGACGTCCCAATCCGGTATTGAGATCGATCCTGCTTGCCCAACCAGCCTGTTACTGTCCGCAACGTCCCTTTGACGAGGGTCATCACGACACCATCGCCGGCAACCGCACGCTCGCCGTTGCCGGAAAAGCGGTAACTATCAACCTTGAACTGCGTTCCCGGCTGGAGCGACATGCTTGCGCCGTCAGCGAAGCGCAACTGCACTCGGCCATCTGCTGCATCAATGGCTTCTCCGGCAGAGAGGCTATCGCCCCTCTGAAGTGGGCGGACAACCCCGTTTGCTGCGGTCAACTGCGGATTTCCCGAGAAAAAGACCACCGACGCCGCCATCTCCGCGAGTGCGTGATTCGCTGCAAAAAAGCTCAGAAAAACCCCGAAAACAAGGTAAAACGGCGGTGCAATCTTCACGCTAATTTACCGGACGCAATCCACGTAATACCGCCCTTCGCTATCCTTGACCAGTCCGTGGGTGTCGGTCTCGAAACCGGGAAAGGTTGCGTTGAATTCACGGACAAATTTCAAATAATTGCAAATCTTTGTATTGAAGCGCTCACCCGGAATTAGCAGGGGAATACCCGGCGGATAGGGAGTCAGCAGTACCGCCGTAATCCGGCCTTCGAGTTCGTCAATCGCTACCCGCTCGATTTCACGGTGTGCCATTTTGGCAAAGGCATCAGCCGGGCGCATGGCCGGCACCATATCCGACAAATACATTTCGGTGGTCAGGCGGGCAACGTCGTTTTTCTTGTACACGCCGTGAATCTGGGTACAGAGGTCGCGCAAACCGACGCGCTCGTAGCGCGGGTTCTTCTGCACGAACTCCGGCAGCATTTTCCACAGCGGCAAGTTTTTGTCGTAATCGTCCTTGAACTGCTGCAGCGCCGTCACCAGCGTATTCCAGCGACCCTTGGTGATGCCGATGGTGAACATGATGAAGAAGCTGTAGAGGCCGCACTTTTCGACGATAACGCCGTGTTCGGCGAGATACTTGGTGACAATCGCTGCCGGAATGCCAAAGTCGTCGGCAAAATCGCCATCGACGTCGAGGCCCGGCGTGATAATGGTCGCCTTGATCGGGTCAAGCATATTGAAGCCATCGGCAAGATTGCCAAAGCCATGCCAGCGGTCACCCGGTTTGAGCATCCAGGCATCCCGTTCCTCGATACCCTCTTCGGACAAATCGTCCGGCCCCCAAACCTTGAACCACCAGTCGGCGCCCCACTCCTCGTCCACCTTGCGCATGGCACGGCGGAAATCGAGGGCTTCGGTAATCGATTCTTCAACCAGCGCGGTGCCTGCCGGCTCCTCCATCATCGCTGCCGCCACATCGCAGGAGGCGATGATCGAATATTGCGGCGACGTAGAGGTGTGCATCAAATAGGCTTCGTTGAAAATATCGCGGTCAAGCTGATGATTTTCGGCGTCCTGTACGAGAATTTGCGAGGCCTGACTGAGGCCGGCAAGCAATTTGTGCGTCGATTGCGTCGAGAATATCATCGACTCCTTGCAGCGCGGGCGGTCAGCGCCAATGGCGTGGTAATCGCCATAGAAGTCATGGAATGCGGCGTGCGGCAGCCAGGCTTCGTCAAAGTGCAGGGTATCGATCTTGCCATCAAGTTCTTCCTTGATGTCCTCAACGTTGTAAAGGATGCCATCGTAGGTGGACTGGGTGATGGTCAGCACGCGCGGCTTGGCCGTCTTGTCGATGATGAAGGGGTTGGCGGCGATCTTTTTCTGGATGTTCTCCCAGAGGAACTCCGATTTCGGGATCGGCCCGATGATGCCGAAGTTGTTGCGCGTCGGCATCAGGAAGACCGGGATCGCACCAGTCATCATGATCGCATGCAGGATGGACTTGTGGCAGTTGCGGTCGACGACGACGATGTCGCCCGGTGCAACGGTTGAGTGCCAGACAATCTTGTTCGAGGTCGAGGTGCCGTTGGTGACGAAATACAGGTGATCCGCGTTGAAGATGCGCGCCGCGTTGCGCTCCGAAGCAGCGACCGGGCCGGTGTGATCAAGCAACTGGCCGAGTTCTTCGACGGCATTGCAGACATCCGCACGGAGCATATTTTCACCAAAAAACTGGTGGAACATCTGCCCAACCGGCGATTTCAAGAATGCGACGCCGCCCGAGTGCCCCGGGCAATGCCATGAGTAAGAGCCATCCGCTGCGTAATGCGTCAAGGCGCGGAAGAAAGGCGGCGGCAGCGAGTCAAGATAGGCATTGGCCTCGCGCTTGATGTTGCGGGCGATGAACTCCGGGGTATCTTCGAACATGTGAATAAAACCATGCAATTCGCGCAGCACATCGTTCGGAATATGGCGCGAGGTGCGGGTTTCACCATGCAGGAAAATTGGAATTTCAGAGTTGCGATTGCGTATCTCGGAGACAAACGCGCGCAGACCGGCAAGGGTTTCTTCCGGCTCCAAAGCCAGTTCTTCGTCATCAATCGACAAAATGAAGGCGCTGGCGCGGGATTGCTGCTGGGCGAATGAGGTCAGATCGCCGTAGCTGGTGACGCCGAGCACTTCCAGCCCTTCCTTTTCCAGCGCGTCGGCCAAAGCGCGGATACCCAGGCCGGAGGTATTCTCGGAGCGGAAGTCTTCGTCAATGATGATGATCGGGAAATGGAAGCGCATGGTTATTGGTAAGGCGGAATTAGGGATTAGGGATGGGTGAGGGGGGATTAGCAATTGGGAAAGAGGCGGTTTTCACCAATGACCAATTACCCATAACCAATCCCGCCGCATCAGATTTTGGGCAAAGTCACGCCGACCTGACCCTGGTATTTGCCGCCTCTATCCTTGTAGGAAGTCTCGCAGACTTCATCGGACTCGAAGAACAGAACCTGGGCGCAGCCTTCTCCGGCGTAAATTTTGGCCGGCAGCGGTGTCGTATTGGAGAATTCCAGCGTCACATAACCCTCCCATTCCGGCTCGAACGGCGTCACGTTGACGATGATGCCGCAGCGCGCGTAGGTCGATTTACCCAGGCAAACAGTCAGCACCGAGCGCGGAATCCGGAAATATTCCATGGTGCGCGCCAGCACAAACGAGTTGGGCGGAATGATGCAGACGTCGGACTCAATCTCGACGAAAGACTTCGGATCAAAGTTCTTCGGATCAACCACGGTCGAATTGATATTAGTGAACACCTTGAACTCGCGCGCACAGCGAATATCGTAGCCGTAGCTGGAAGTGCCGTAGGAAACGATCTTCTGGCCATTCTGCTCGCGCACGAGTTCCGGCGAAAACGGCTCGATCATGCCGTGTTCAGCCGCCATACGGCGTATCCATTTATCTGATTTGATGGTCATAAAGAGGTGCGCTGTGCCAAAAATTAAAGAACCACATTTTACTCGGCGTCAGGATAAATTTTGTTAAATAACAGGGATAAAGCGCACAAAACATCCCGCTTATGGCTTGACCACCTGATATTGCCTAGCAAAAGTCAAAATAACCTCCCTTACCACTCGCCGCTGTGGAACCGGAAGCGCCATAAAAGCCTCCAGCACCTCACGATCAGCGTAACCGACCTCTTCGATCCAGTTCTTCTCCGGCGACTGTAGCACCGAATCTAATTTGTTTAGCCCTAGTTGCTCAGGCGAAAGCTGTAACCACTCCATCAACACAAGCAATTTACCTCCGGATGGTAGCGTTTCCCCCCGCAACCAGCGGCGAACACCGTGCAATGTCATGGGCTTGCCCCAGTAGCGCAAATTAAATTCACGCTCCAAAACGCCCGGCTTGGCCTCAAAGCCACGAGCCGACATAGCCTCACCCAACTGCTTTGCGAAGAATGATTTTTTGGGATCCATGTAACAAAGCGTAACTTTCGTGTTGACCAGTTACGTAACCGGGATACATAATCAAAAGTTAACTGAACTTTAGTTACGTTTTGCTCACCGGCTACAGTTAGCCCCAGGCGCACCTTCAAAAGGTCTCGCAATGCCCCACAATTTCCACCCAGCTTACAGGGCTGACATCGATGGCCTGCGCGCCCTTGCTATTCTTTCCGTCGTTATCTTCCACGCCTTTCCATCGCACCTGCCTGGCGGATTTGTAGGTGTCGACATATTTTTTGTCATCTCTGGCTTTCTGATCTCCAACATCATTTTCAAAAGTCTGGAACGCAACGACTTCAGCTTCACCGAGTTCTACGCCCATCGCATTAAACGGATATTCCCGGCATTGATCTTTATCCTAAGCGCGGTCTACGTTATTGGCTGGTTTTCGCTGCTTCCAGACGAATTCAAACAACTCGGCAAACACATGGCTGCCGGAACCGGCTTTGTGCAAAACGTTTTGCTGTGGAAAGAAGCGGGGTACTTCGATACAGCGAGCGAACTGAAGCCGTTAATGCACCTCTGGTCTCTAGGGATCGAAGAGCAGTTTTACATCGTTTTCCCTATCCTTGTTTGGTGTGCATGGCGACTTGGGCTAAATGCGCTGACCTTAATTATCGGCCTCGCTCTGCTCTCCTTCTGGTTAAATTTGCGTGGCATTAAAAAAGATGCCGTGATGACATTTTTCATGCCGCAAACGCGCTTTTGGGAACTGCTGGCCGGCAGCCTGCTGGCCTACCAGACTCTCTTTCACAAAGAACAATTACAACAACAGCTGGAAAAACTTCTTTTCCACCCGATCATCTTCCGAAAACCACCGGCACCGGAAAAGCAGGCAAATTTGTTCAACAACGCACTCGGCGCGCTTGGTATCCTGCTCTTGGCAGGCGCGATTACCGGAATCAACAAAGCGATGTCTTTTCCTGGTTGGTGGGCCTTGCTACCCGTAGTCGGCACTGTACTACTCATTCGCTCCGGGCCGGAGTCATGGATAAATCGACACATTTTCGGCAATCGCCTGATGGTCTGGATCGGCCTGATCAGCTACCCACTTTACCTTTGGCACTGGCCGTTGCTCTCGTTGGCTCGTATTGTCGAGAGTGAAACTCCATCGCGAAACATTCGTCTCGCTGCTGTTGCAATAAGTTTTCTGCTCGCCTGGGCAACCTATAGGCTAATTGAAAAACCGATCCGGTTCGGGCGCACCATCCAAGTAAAAACGGCGGCGCTCTGCCTACTGGCGGCAGCGATTGGTTATACGGGGTACAACACTTTTACAAGAGACGGATTGGGATTTCGACTCAAGCATGCAAATAAAAACACAAACCTACTCAACTGGGGAAAAAACTCAAAATCTGAAACTTGCGCCGCACTATTTCCTCTGATCACCGCAAAAGTCGATCACTGCAGAGTCCATGACGAGGAGAAACTCGCGACAATACTGCTCGTCGGCGACTCACACAGCAATCACTTGTGGCCTAGGCTTGCAAGACTTTCGCCTGGAAATATCGCAAATATTGCCAACGGTGGATGCCTGCCATTCTTTGATACAGAAAGCGCCCCAAAAACCCAACTGGACGTTTGCCGAAACAGCACAAATCAAGTCCTACAGACTGCCGAAAAAAATCCCGACATTAAAACCTTGATTCTATCCAGTCGCGGCTCGCTTTATCTCAGCGGAAAGGGATTTGGAGAAGAGCCAGGCGAGAAGAGTCATGACCGATTTATTAGCTTTTCCCGCGCAGAAAAAACCGCAAACAACCCAGAAATTTTCGAGCAGGCAATGCGTTATACCTTGCAGCGTCTACTCGCCACTGGCAAAACAATCGTTTTTGTCATTGATGTACCTGAACTCGGCTTCGACCCAAGATTGTGCCTTGATAGTCGCCCCTTGCGCCTAACTGCGCGCATCAAGTCCCCTTGCGCACTATCGCGGGCTGATTTCGACGAACGCAATCACGCCTATCGCGAACTGGTTTTTTCCGTTCTCAAGGACTTCCCCAAGGTGATCGCCTTCGATGCCGCCGCACCGTTTTGCGACAATGAATATTGCTGGGCAATGAAGAATGGACGATTACTCTATCGGGATGATGACCACTTGTCCGAAGAAGGATCTAGATTTATCGCACCCTATTTGCTGAAAGCGATAGCCGGCCGACAAAGCATGGCACCATGACAAGCGTTTTCGGCGCCGTAAATCCGTAGAATTTTGTCGACGCCAAAATTCTACGGGAAGAGAGCACCGTTAATGACAAGGGATACCGGCGCGATCAACCCTCCGGCAACAGCAAATTATCGAATGGTTTTTGGCACTTCCAGCGATATGCGCGAAAATCGCGCATATCCGTCGAAAGAATGCGCCCATGGCCAAGGTGCTCAGCCAAAATAACCAGCGAGGCATCAGCAAGATCCATCGGCAAATCAGCGAAGCGTCGAATTAGGACTGCCGCACGCTGCATATCTGAGGCTGAAATCGGGTGAACAAGGATAGATTGGTCAGCCACTCGATCTACAAATGCAGCCTTGGCCTCTTCACCCAGAAACTTCCCTAGCAGGTAACAGGCCTCTGTAATGACTGGCCAGGTGGAGATCAAGCCATCCGCACCATACCGCTCATAGGCTACTCGCGCCGGCTTGTGCCACTTATCCTTACGCCAGAGTAGCGCGACCCAAAACCCGGTATCAGCGAGAACCATGTTGCGAATATTTTTCTTCGATCACCAGACCGATATAATTCTTGTAATTCGCCGACAAATCCGCTGGCGTATCGGGACGCCCCTCAAAAGCACCAACCAACTCGTCAAGTGAGGAGCCTTGGCGTGCCCGTTCAGCTTTAACGGCTTCGTAGTAGTGATCAATGGCATCACGCACCACATCGGATACTGTCAAATGATGAGCCTCGACGATGTAGTCGATTTTAGCTTGGTAAGAATCTTCAAGACGGGCATTGACGCGCATGATGTTCACCATAAACGGGCTGTCATACGACGTATGATAACCCGTCTCTGGTGATTTTCAAGTGTTCTGGACGACGATATTCGGAAACTTGGAGGTCATGTCCTTGGCCTTCTCGGCCACCTTGACCGCCACACGGCGGGCGATTGTGCGATAAATTTCAGCGGTTCGGGAATCCGGGTCACCGACAACCGTTGGCTCGCCACTGTCAGCCATCTCGCGGATCGCCATTTCCAGCGGCAGGCTGCCGAGGAGTTCGACGTCGTAGTCGTCACTCATTTGCGCGCCACCGCCTTTGCCGAAGATATGCTCTTCGTGACCGCACTTGGAGCAAATATGGATGCTCATGTTTTCGACGATGCCAAGGATCGGAATATTCACCTTCTCGAACATCTTGAGACCCTTGCGCGCGTCGAGCAGCGCGATGTCCTGCGGCGTCGTGACGATCACGGCACCGGTTACCGGCACTTTCTGCGCCAGCGACAACTGAATATCACCGGTACCCGGCGGCATGTCGACGATCAAATAATCGATGTCGCGCCAGTTGGTCTGACCGAGCAGCTGATCGAGCGCCTGGGCAACCATCGGGCCGCGCCAGACCATCGGCGTTTCGACATCAACCATGAAGCCGATCGACATCGCCTGCAAACCGTAAGCCTCAAGCGGCTCCATGCTGGTACCGTCGGTTGATTGCGGCTGCTCGCCGGCCAGACCGAGCATTTGCGGCTGCGACGGGCCGTAAATATCGGCATCAAGAATGCCAACACTGGCACCTTCCTGAACCAGCGCCAAAGCCAGATTGACCGCCGTCGTGCTCTTGCCGACACCACCCTTGCCGGAGGCGACGGCGATGATGTTCTTGACGCCGGGAACCAGCTTGACGCCCTGCTGAACCGAATGCGCAACGATCTTGGTAAATACATTCGCCGAGACATTACCAACCCCCGGCAGCGTGCGCACGGCAGCGATCACCTGTTTGCGAATGCCGTCGATCTGGGTTTTTGCCGGGTAGCCAAGCTCGATGTCGAAAGAAACATCGGCACCGTCAATCTTGATATTTTTGAGCGCCTTGCCGGCGACGAAATCTTTGCCCGTATTCGGGTCGACCGCAACAGCGATGGCGGCCTTAATCTGCTGTTCAGTGAAACTCATGAAAACTCCGGTTCAGGTTGGAAATCCGGGAAAATACCCGAGTAATTCTGTCCAGTATAATCCTTGGAACGGCCAATAGACAATCATCCTTGGTAGCACTGCGGCCCCAGTAATGAATCATGAGCATTTAAACGCCAAAATGATTCCCCCCTAGCCACGGAAAGCCGGCTTGACGCGGTAAAATCGCGTTTTTTCTTCCGTCTGATCCGCTCATGTCGCGCAAAATTCTGGTCACGTCCGCACTCCCTTACGCCAACGGCGCCATCCATCTTGGCCATCTGGTTGAATACATCCAGACCGATATATGGGTTCGCTACCAAAAAATGGCCGGCAATGAATGCTGGTACGTTTGCGCCGACGACACGCACGGCACGCCGATCATGCTGCGCGCAGAGAAGGAAGGCATCACGCCGGAGCAATTGATCGCCCGCGTCCATGGCGAGCATTCGCGCGATTTCGCCGGCTTTAACGTCGGTTTCGACAATTACTACAGCACGCATTCCGACGAAACCCGCGCCTGCGCTGACGACATTTACCTCAAACTGCGCGCCGCCGGCCTGATCGAAACGCGCACCATCGAGCAGTATTACGACCCGCTCAAACAACTCTTCCTGCCCGACCGCTTCATCAAGGGCGAATGCCCGAAGTGTGGCGCCAAAGATCAATATGGCGACAATTGCGAGTCCTGCGGTGCAGCTTACGCGCCAACCGACCTGAAAGACCCCTATTCGGCGATTTCCGGTGCCAAGCCGGAATTGCGCACTTCCGAGCATTATTTTTTCAAACTCTCCGACCCACGCTGCGAGGCCTTCCTGCGTCAATACACCAGCCGCGAAAATGGTGTTCTGCAAAACGAAGCTGCCAACAAGATGCAGGAATGGCTGGGCACGCCCGGCGATAACAAGCTGACCGACTGGGACATTTCCCGCGACGCGCCCTATTTCGGCTTCGAAATCCCCGATGCGCCGGGCAAGTATTATTACGTCTGGCTTGATGCGCCAATTGGTTACATGGGCTCCTTCCGCAACCTTTGCGGCAAGAATGGCCTCGATTTCGATGAATACTTCAAGCCGGATTCCAAGACCGAGCTTTATCACTTCATTGGCAAGGATATTCTTTATTTTCACGCCCTGTTCTGGCCTGCTGAATTGCAGCACGCCGGCTACCGCACGCCGACCAAAATCTTCGCGCATGGCTTTCTTACGGTCGACGGCGCAAAGATGTCGAAATCGCGCGGCACTTTCATCACTGCCCAAAGCTACCTCGACACCGGCCTCAACCCGGAATGGCTGCGCTATTACTACGCGGCCAAGTTGTCAGCGAGCATGGAAGACATCGACCTCAATCTGGAAGACTTCTGCGCCCGCGTCAACTCCGATCTGGTCGGCAAATATGTGAACATCGCCAGCCGCTCGGCCGGCTTCATCGCCAAGCGTTTCAACGGCCAGCTGGCACCAGCTGCCGCCGAGCTCCCGGCGATCAAGGCAATTCAGGATGCCGCCGGGCGCATCGCCGACCTTTACGAAACCCGCGAGTTTGCCAAGGCAATGCGCGAAATCATGCTGCTCGCCGATGCCGCCAACCAGTACGTCGATAGCGTCAGACCCTGGGAGCTGGCCAAAAAAGAGGGCATGGAGGTCGAACTGCACGCCGCCTGTAGCAACGCGCTCAATCTCTTCCGCCTGCTCAGTATTCTGCTCAAGCCGGTGCTGCCGATGGTTGCCGCGCAAGTCGAGAAATTCCTCAATATCGCCCCGCTGATTTGGGCCGACACGGGCAGCCTGCTCGCCGCCGGCCACGTCATCAACACCTACGAGCACCTGATGACCCGCGTTGATCCCAAACTGATCGTCAATCTGGTTGAAGCCAACAAGGAATCCCTCGCCCCGACACCCGAGGCCATTTCGCCCCAACGCCATGCCGAGCATCAGCAACATGAAGTCAAAGCCGAAAGCACCTGGGAGCCGTTCTGCGACATCAATGATTTCATGAAGGTTGATCTGCGCATTGTCCGTATCGCCAATGCCGAACACGTTGAAGGTGCCGACAAACTGGTACGCCTGACGCTCGATGTCGGTAACAACGAAACGCGCAACATCTTTGCCGGCATTAAGTCGGCCTACGACCCGGCGCTGCTGATCGGCCGGATGACGGTGATGGTTGCCAACCTGGCGCCGCGCAAAATGAAATTCGGAATTTCCGAAGGGATGGTGCTGGCCGCCTCTGACGGCGAAGGGAAAACACCGGGAATTTTCCTCCTGTCGCCCGATACCGGTGCTCAGCCGGGCATGCGTGTCAAGTAATCATAGCTTCTACAAATATTGCATTTGGAGTAGCCGAACATATTGCAGCGCAGCATTCTTGTACTTGAAGTTCATGTATCACTTTAACTTACGGGCTCAATTAGCCATACTGTTTAAGGGTTTTATATCTATCCACAAAAACTGTGGATAAGTCTGTGAATTAATCTTGGGCAAAGAACCTAAGTGACCGTATCACAAGGCTTTTTCTTGCCTTGCCTGAAACTTGAGCTATTTTTCAAACCATTGATTAATAATGATTTATTTGTATTTTTTAGTGAAATACCCTGGCTCGGGTAATATCCTAAGTAAGAAACTCAACATTTCCGCTTCTGTGTACAAGTCAAGTCTTGACATCAAATATTTTTCTCTAAAAAGACTATCTTTCCGTAAAAAAATTAGCGAGCTCGTTTTCAGGCCGTTCTGGCCGAAGCAATCACTCTTTTTAAAGTTTTCCAAGCCTTAAGCCCACAGATAATTTCGGGATTCTTAACCAAAAAATGCTCAACAATGCCAATCGTCCCCCTCGGCCACGCCTGACCGGCCCTATATTTTGGTACGGCATGCTCGACGTTTTCGGCCTTTCCTGTGTCGGTATCGGCGCCAGTTGGTTTGCCGCCGGCAAAGGTGCAATTTTGGCCAGTTTTCCGACGTCGACCGCAGAGGCCGTTGTTTGCTCAGCGGGTGGCGCGGCGATCATGATCTGGGCGGTATCCCGCATCCTTCGAGAAATCTCCAAGCAGTCAGCCGAGATGGATGCAAAATACCGCCTCTACCTAGCTAAAAACCACCCCGACAAGAAGCTCTAACTGAGCCTATTCCGTACTGCCCGGTTTGCCTAAAGCGTAAAGTCACCTTGAAAATTGCATTTCGTCCCAAACTACTGGATTGTCTGCCGGGTTATAACCGCGAACAATTCGGGAAAGACCTCGCTGCTGGCATCACCGTTGGCATCCTGGCGCTACCGCTGGCGATGGCCTTTGCCATCGCTTCAGGCGTCTCACCGGCAGCCGGTATCTGGACGGCGATTGTTGCCGGCCTGATTACCGCCGCACTGGGAGGTTCACGGGTGCAAATCGGTGGCCCGACCGGTGCTTTCATCCCAATTATTTACGGCATTGTTGCGGCTCATGGCTACGCCAACCTCTTGGGGGCGACGATGCTGGCCGGCGTTTTTTTGCTCGCCATGGGCATTGCGCGCATGGGGCAGATGATTCGCTTCATCCCGGTCACTGTGGTCATTGGCTTCACAAATGGTATTGCCGTGGTTATTTTTCTGGCACAAATCAAGGATTTCTTCGGTCTAAAAATTGACAGCCTGCCCGCCGAGTTTTTCCATCGCATCAAGACATTGGCAGCCCATGCGCACACCGTCGATCTGCCAACGTTGTCACTTGCCACAACCTGTTTCGTTTTCCTGCTCTTTTACAACCGCCTCGCCATCCGCTTTGCCCTTTTGCGTCGTGCCCCCGGGCCGCTCGCGGTATTGCTGGTCGGGACGCTGATTTCCTACCTGTTCAACCTGCCAGTTGAAACCATAGGCAGCCGTTTCAACGGCATCCCCCAAGGATTCCCGGATATCGGCTTTCCCGATTTGTCGATTTCTGATTTTGGCAAGCTGATTTCGCCAGCCATGACAATTGCGCTGCTCGGTGCCATCGAGTCGCTGCTCTCGGCGCGCGTCGCCGATAGCCAGATCGATGATCGCCACGACCCCAACCAGGAATTAATCGCCCAAGGCCTCTCCAATATCGCAGCCCCGCTCTTTGGCGGCTTCGCAGCGACCGGTGCCATTGCCCGCACCAGTACCAACGTCAAGACCGGCGGGCGGACGCCGATTGCCGGCATCATCCACGCGCTGGTTCTGCTCGGCGTTGTGCTGGTCGCTGCACCTCTGGCCTCTTACGTCCCGCTCGCCACACTCTCGGCAATCGTCATGGTGGTGGCGCTCAATATGGGCGAATGGCACGAGTTCAAGAACCTGCTCCGCTTCAGCATTGGTTACCAAACCGTGCTGCTGACCACCTTTTTTGTGACTGTTGTTTTCGACCTGACCATTGCCGTTGAACTCGGCATGGTTCTGGCCAGCCTGTTCTTTATCTACCGGATGTCGGAGCTAACCCGCATCGAGCGCCGGCCGCTGCATGAAGCAGCCGATGAGCCAAAATTCTTTTACACGGATGGCTCAATGCGCGTCGCCGCCTGGCAACTCTTTGGCTCGCTTTTCTTCGGTGCAGTCAACAAACTGGACGCCTTGCTCGATCCGGATGCCGGCCATCCGGAAGTTGTCATTCTTGATATGCGACAACTGATCCAGCTCGACAACACCGGCCTCGAAGGTCTTGAGAGCCTGCTCGAGAATTTGAAAAAACGCAATTGCGCCCTGCTCGTTTGCGGCCTCAATGCCCAACCCAGCCAATTGCTCTATCGCTCGGGCTTCATCGAGCACATGGGGAACGACAACGTTTGCAGCGATATCGACAACGCCCTGAGCCGTGCCTACATTCTGCTACCTGGACTGATGGGCGAGAGCCAACAATTACTAACAAGGAAACCCCATGAGCGCCCTGCCCAAATGCCCCGCCTGCAGCTCTGAATATACCTACGAGCAGGGCAATATGTATGTCTGCCCGGAGTGTGCGCACGAATGGAGCCAGAATGCGGTAGCCGACGGTGGCGAGCAGGAGCGCGTCTGGCAGGATGCCAACGGCAATACCTTGCAGGATGGCGACAGCGTGACGGTTATCAAGGATTTGAAGATCAAGGGATCGTCCTCAGTAGTCAAAGTTGGCACCAAGGTAAAGAATATCCGCCTGATTGACGGCGATCACGACATTGATTGCAAAATTGACGGTATCGGCGCCATGCAATTGAAGTCAATGTTTGTCAAAAAAGCCTGATCAAGCCTTTGTCCTGAAAATATGCCCACCCCATGATGACAAACCCTCCCAATAGAGCGTAAGGTAGCGTCACCTCAACCCGCTAAGGCTGGCAAATCAAAACTTATTCAATGGGGACAACGCGTGGGCTTTTTTGGAAATAACGCAGCGCTCGACAAACTCGACCGCGACATCGCCGACATTGCTGATGGCAATGCTGATCTTTCACTGCTCGTCGGCAACACTGGTAATGACGCGGCCGGGCGGGTTTCAGGCAACATCAATCGCTTCTTCAGCCGCGTTCGTGGCCTGATTTCACATGCCCGCGAACGTAGTGTCAGCATTGCCGCAGATGCGGCACGTATGAATCACCTGGTGCAACTCACCGGCGATGCCGTGCGGCGTCAGGAGGCGCTGGCCGGCGACGTATTCGAGTCAAGCAACCGGGTCAATCAAGCGGTCAGCGCTGTCTCGCTCAATTCAGAGGCGATTCAAGGTTCGACCCTGAACAACCTCCATTTGGCCGAACGCTCGCTGGAACAGATGGAAACGGTCGCCTCGACCATGCGCTCGACCAACCAGCACATTGAGCATTTTTCTTCGACGGTAACCGAGCTCCACAGCAACTCGATGAAGATCAACGAAATAGTCTCGCTGATCAACGACATCTCCGACCAAACCAATTTGCTGGCGCTCAACGCCGCCATTGAAGCAGCACGCGCCGGCGAAGCCGGGCGTGGCTTTGCGGTGGTTGCCGACGAAGTGCGCAAGCTGGCAGAGAAGGTCAAGAAAGCCACCGAGGTGATCGGGCAGAACACGCAGTCGATGATCAACCTGGTCGCCGACACCTCGGCCAAAACGCAAACCATTGTCAGTGAAGTAACCAAGGCCAACGGCTACGTCGAGGCCTCGGCAGCGGATTTGGGCACCATGGTCGGTGATTTCAAGCGAACGACCGAGCAGTTAGCGACGATCTCCGACGCGATCAGTAATCTGCGCGAGAGCAATCAGACGATCCATGGCGAGGTTGAAGAAATCCGCAATCACTCGTTCGACATCTCCGGACGCATGAAGCAATGCCAGGATTCCGCCAAAACCCTGCGCGAATCGACCGAGGATCTGCAATGCACGCTGGCTGATTTCCGCACCGGCAACAGCATGTTCGATACCCTGCACGACAGATGTACGCAGTTTCGCGATCAGGTTAGCAGCGTCCTGCAACGCCTCAATGAACGGGGGGTCAATATTTTTGACCAGCAGTACAAGGAAATCCCCGGCTCCAATCCCAAGCGCTACACCACGGCTTACGACAACCAGTGTGACAGCGAACTAACCCGCATCTACGATGATTTGCTAGGCGATTTTCAGGGGCTGACTTACTCTCTTTCAGTCGACAGCAACGGTTATGCGCCGGCGCACAACGGCATTTTTTCGAACCCGCCGAGCGGTGATCCAGTCGTTGATCTGGCCAAGAGCCGGCACAAACGCATTTTCAATGATCCGGTCGGCCTCAAATTGGCGAAGAACCAGAAGCCTTCTCTGTTCCAGACTTATGTTCGCGATACCGGAGAAATCCTCAATGATTTGTCGATGCCAATCACCATCGGCGGTCGCCATTGGGGTGCAGTGCGCATTGGTTTCAAGACGGATCTGGTAATTTAGGCTCTGTTGCACCCCAAGGGTACTGATAAAGCCCTGCACAGCAAGACCGCCGGCAAGGCTGGCGCGTCGCTGTGGATTCCTGCGGGGCGCGGTCAACCCGATTTTTGCGGCAAATTCTGGCACCTGCGGGTGCCAAAATTTTTAGCCATAAACAATTTCGACATTTTCCGGCTTCAGCCAACTAGCGAGTGCTTCGAGCAACAAATCGTCAAGGCGGACGCGAATCGCCTCGCCCAAAGTCAGCATGCATTCGGCGTCGCTGTTCGCGTAGTGAATTCGAACCTGTGCTGTTCCCGGCACAAAAGGCATCAGCAGGGATTTCAGCTTGCGCGCGTCGGCTGTGCCGTTCATTCGCAGCAATAAATGTTTGGCAAAACGTGCGCGCGCCTCGCCAAGCGTCATCAACTTGTCGGCCACGACGCGATTACCACCGGAAAAATCGTCATAGCTGACTTTACCCTCGACGATTAGCACCTCATCAGTACCCACCTTGGCGCGTTCGGCCTCGAACAGTTCGTTGAATACCGAGACCTCAATCATCCCGGTGCCATCGTCGAGCTGAACAAACAACATCTTGCCGCGCCGGGTCATTTGCGTGCGCACACCAACGACGACGCCGGCCAGCGTCGTTATCTCCTTGGCCGGTTCCAAGCGATTAAGTGGCCGCCGTACAAAGCGTGAAAGTTCTTTTTTACAGGTGTTGTAAGGGTGGCCAGAGAAGAAGAATCCGAGCGCCGTCTTTTCCTGCATGAGCTGTTCTTTTTCATCCCATGGTTTGACCGTGATGTATTGCGGCGCATGCTCTTCGGCCGCAGCGCCCATGTCGAACAAGCTACTCTGCATCGAGTTGCGCTCAGCCTGCTCGGCAAAATCCATTGCGACGCCAACCGAAGCAAGCAACTTATGGCGGCCCACGTCAATGCTGTCAAACGCGCCTGCCTTGATCAAGGCCTCAGTCGTGCGGCGATTGACCATGCGTTTATCGCAACGCTGGCAGAAATCAAATAGATCCTTGAACGGCCCGCCGGCTTCACGCGCCTTAAGAATCACGTTGACCGCCTGCTCGCCGGTACCTTTGACTGCCCCCAGTCCGAAGCGGATAGTGCTGCGGTCGACCGGCTCAAAACGGTAATTTGACGCATTGACGTCCGGCCCAAGCACCTTGACTTTGTTGGCAACGGTATCTTCGTAGAAGATCTTCACCGAGTCGGTGTTGTCCATGTCCGATGACATGGTTGCCGCCATGAAGGCCGAGCAATGGTGAGCCTTCAACCAGGCAGTATGGTAGGTGACGACGGCATAGGCGGCGGTGTGCGACTTGTTGAAGCCGTACTCGGCGAACTTGGTCATCAGGTCGAACAGTTGCTCGGCGAGCGCAGGATCGTAGCCTTTTTCCTTAGCCCCCTGAGCGATAGTCTCGCGGTGCTTTGCCATTTCCTCAGGCTTCTTCTTGCCCATTGCCCGGCGCAGCATGTCAGCGCCACCCAAGGTATAGCCGCCAATCACCTGGGAAATCTGCATCACCTGTTCCTGATAGACGATGACGCCGTAGGTTGGTGACAGGCAGGCGGTGAGGTCTGGGTGGAAATAGTCGATCTTCTGCTGCCCCTTTTTGCGCAGAATAAAGTCGTCAACCATGCCGGAGCCGAGCGGGCCAGGGCGATACAGGGCCAATACGGCGATGATGTCCTCGAAGCGGTCGGGGCCGAGCTTCTTGAGCAGCTTCTTCATGCCGTCCGATTCAACCTGGAAGATCGCCGTCGTATTGGCATCCTTGAGAATCTGGTAGGCAGCGGGATCGGTAAAGCCGAGCGACATCAGGTCGAGCTTTTCGCCGGTCATCCGGCGGATGTACTCGACGGCCAGCTCGATAATCGTCAAGTTGCGCAGGCCGAGGAAGTCGAACTTGACGAGGCCGACCTTCTCGACGTCGTCCTTGTCAAATTGCGAGACCGTCGACGCGTCGCTGCCGGTGGCCTGGTAGATCGGGCAGAAATCGGTGATCTTGCCCGGCGCGATCAAAACGCCGCCGGCGTGCATGCCGACGTTGCGCGTCAAATCCTCAAGGCGGCTGGCGAGGTCGAACAATTCGCGGATGGTCTCGCCATCGCCGTCGCCCTGCATCATCTCCTTGAGCTGCGGCTCCTGCTCCAGCGCCTCGGCCAGCGACACCGGCTTGTTCTGGACGATGGGAATCAGTTTTGAAATCCGGTCGCACATTGAATACGGCAGCCCGAAAACGCGGCCGACGTCGCGGATCACCGCCTTCGACGACATCGTCCCGAAAGTAACAATCTGGCTGACCGCCTGCGCCCCGTAATGCTGACGCACGTATTCGATGACGCGCCAACGGTTGTCCTGACAAAAATCGATGTCGAAGTCGGGCATCGAGACCCGTTCCGGATTGAGGAATCGTTCAAAAAGCAGGGCGTAGGCAAGCGGATCAAGGTCGGTAATCCGCATGCTGTAGGCGACCAACGACCCAGCACCGGAACCCCGGCCGGGGCCAACCGGCACGCCATTGTTTTTCGCCCAGTTGATGAAGTCGGCAACGATCAGGAAGTAACCGGGAAAACCCATCTGGAGAATGGTTTTGCACTCAAATACCAGACGTTCATCGTATTCCGGCCGGCGCTGGGCGCGCACTTGAGGATCGGGATACAACTCGACGAGGCGAACCTCAAGACCCTTCTCCGCTTCGGCCACCAGATACTCGTCGATGGTCATGCCCGGCGGAATCGGGAAATCGGGCAGAAAGTTCTTGCCCAGCGTCATCTCGATATTGCAGCGCTTGGCAATTTCCAGCGAGTTTTCCAACGCTTCCGGCAGATCGGCGAATAACTCGACCATCTCCGCCTGACTCTTGAAATACTGTTCTTCGGTATAGGTTTTGGGGCGTCGCGTGTCGCCCAGCACATAGCCTTCAGCAATGCAGACGCGCGCTTCGTGGGCGCGGAAGTCGTCGCGCTCCATAAACTGAATCGGATGCGTCGCGACTAGCGGCAAACCCAGCTCACCGGCGATATCTGCCGTTTGCTGAACAATGGCTTCCTGCTGCGGCTGACCGTAACGCTGAACTTCCAGATAAAAAGCCCCGGGAAACAGCGCCTCCCAGGCTTTGGCACGCTCACCGGCGAGATCAAAATTTCCGTTGAGCAGCGCCTCGCCAACATCGCCGAGATGCCCACCGGAAAGCGCAATCAGGCCATCGCTGCCAAGCTCAAGAAACCATTCGCGACGAATTTCGGCGCGATCACGGCGCCCCTCAACAAGATAAGCTCGGCTCAGCAACTCACATAACTGCTGGTATCCCGTGCGATTTCGCGCCAGCAGCAATAAACGGCAGGCATCTTCCGGCGCTTCCGGATTGGTGATCCAGACATCCGCCCCGGCAATCGGCTTGACGCCCTTGCCACGCGCGCCGGTGTAGAACTTGACGAGGCCAAACAGGTTGCCAAGATCAGTCAGTGCCAGCGCCGGCATGCCATCACTGGCGGCACGCTTGACGGCGTCACCAAGGCGGACGATGCCGTCAGTCACTGAGTATTCGGAATGGAGACGGAGGTGAACGTAGCGCGGAAGATTCATGCACGGCATTTTACCGCGCCAGCGGCTGGCGCGATGGCTTTGCGCAGTGGCAAGCGGTCTTTACTGAAGGACTTCAGCAGCAAACACCGAAACGCTGTTTCGCCCTGAAGCCTTGGATTGATACATTGCCTGATCGGCATGCTTGCGCAACACATCAATATCCTCGCCATGCGGCGGGCAAACCGCAATGCCTATGCTGCAAGATATTTTGAGCATCCCGACTGCAGTCTCGATAGGCTCGGCGATGGATGCAAGCAACTTTTCGCCAACCATTTTGGCGTCATCCTCACTGAGAATATTGACGAGAAGTATCACGAACTCATCACCACCGTGCCGCGCGACTGTGTCACCGGAACGCAGTTCCTTGGTCATTCGCTGGGCTGCTGCAATCAGTACCTGATCACCCACTTCATGCCCGTAATTGTCGTTCACCGCCTTGAAATAATCCAGATCGAGGAGCAACAAGGCAAAGGAATTTCCGTTCCGCTGCCGGTTGATATGAGCCTGATTAAAGCGATCAACGAAGAGAAAACGGTTCGGCAGTTCGGTAAGAAGATCATGGGTAGCCAGATAAGCCGCTCGCTCGTGCTCGATCGCGGCCCGATCAAGTGACAAATAGTGGCGCATCGTCAGCCACGGAATAAGAAACAGGGCACCCACAACGAAAACAAGCATCGCCGGCATCTCGGTGCTCAACAATTCGCTCCACAACAACTGCCGCTCAAAGTGCATGCTTATTGGCTGTGAAGCATTCTCGATCCGCAGATTACGTTCGAACTTCGGCAGGAATGCGCCATTCAGGGCTGCCCCTCCGAGCGAACCATGATCAAACAACAGGCTATCGACGTTGTTCGATGAAGACAGGTAGGCCGAAAAACGCATTCTCGGATTTCCTTCAATTTTATTTTCCTCAGCGTACAAAGACTTAGTCTTGATTACCAGCATCGCCATCATCGTGCTACCGAAAAAATTCAGTTCCGCTGAGGCTTTCTGAAATGGCCGCAAAACCTCTTTCAGCAAAATATAGGCACCGCCACCTTCATACAACTCAAAAACCGGAGAAACAACTGGCCTGCTGTTACCTTCAGAAAGTGCCAGCGAATAAGACAGATGGTCGACAGTTTCCAGACGAACCCCATAGATTGCCTGAGCTTCAGGCAATGATGGGTACATAAAGATAATCGGCCAGGTATCGCTCTTTTCCCCTTCGTCTTTTGAAGAACGATAGGCAACACCCGGAAAGTTCTTGAGGGTAAAACTGGCGCGCCAACCTTCGCGTAACGAAGTCTCGAAAGCTGCCTCCTCGGCGACAGGTACCCGACGGGCGACTTCAATCATGTAGATATGCGGATAGGCTGCGGTCGTCGACGCTGCATAGCGTCTGGCAGCCTCGGCATCACCACGATCAACGGCTTGCAGAAAGGCGGAAAAACCAGACAGCACCGCTTCATTGGTATCCAGCTTGCTCTTGACGTCGCTGACTATCAAGCGGACGCCATCATCAAATTGTCGCTCCCAGCGGCTGATCTGGGCTGTCATCAACATGTGAATTGCGAACACGATAACGCCTAGCGATGCCGCTAACAAGACAATCAGGCTGGGGCGGAGCTTAAGATAGGGAATGGTGTGACTCCATTGATGCAAATATCTCACTACTTGACCGTTGCTGCAAATATGACAAAAGTAGTAAGAGCAAAACGGGCTGCTGAAGCGGGTTAGAATTCCGGCTTATGCATGCCTACGCCGCTACCCGCCAAACCCTGCTGCTTTTTCTGCTCGCGCTTGCCGTCCTCTTCCCCGGCATCTGGGAAGCAACCGGGCTGACCGGCAAGGACGAATTCTTCCTCGGTCTGCGGACGCCGATGGAAATGATCGAAGGCAATCACTGGCTAGTGCCCTTCATCGACGGCGCACCTCGCATACGCAAGCCACCTATGCTGTACTGGCTGGGCCGGACGAGCTATGAAATATTCGGCATCTCGATCGTCAGCGCCCGCCTCGTCAGCGTCCTTTTCGCCGCCTTGCTGATCGTCTCAACCGCCGCTATTGCACGGCGATTTTCAGGACGTAGTGAAGCCGGCTGGATCGCTGGCTGCATTCTTTTGGGTTGCCTCGGGATGGCCAGTGAGGGGCGGCGCTTCATGCTCGATGTTCCGGTCGCAGCTTTGTCGACTGCCGCATTCTGGAGTTTTCTTGCCTGGCAGGAATCGCGCCGTCCCATCTGGTTGACCGCAACAAGCCTGCTACTCGCCGCCGGCTTTATGACCAAAGGCCCGATCGTTGCGCTGGTCTTCGGCGGCGGCATAATGGCGCTGCTCATCAGTCAGCGGCTGAGCATCGACGAATTGCGCCGGTACTGGCGACTTCTGGGCGGCAACGGACTGCTTTGGGCCGCCCTCTCGCTTCCCTGGTTTTTCATCGTCCGGACGCTCTACCCGGAGGCGGCCAATCTGGTGCTGGCTGATGAGCTGGAGTCGCGCCAGTTTTTTAATCTATCGCCCGGCATTGTCTTGGGACTTCTCAATATTGCCCTACCCTGGGTCATTGTCTTTGTTTTCGCCGCCTGGAAAATGCGTCACCAAAACGGCTCGCCGCGTATTGCGCTGATCTGGTTTGCGGCGACTTTTCTACCCTTCCTGTTGATCAAGAGTTTTGACCGTTACCTGATCGGCTCACTGGTCCCGCTCGCCATTTTTCTCGCTCTCGTTCTGCCGCAAATCAGCGAGCGCTGGCCATTCCGCATCGGCGGAATGCTGGCGCTGCTATTCGGCGCCACGCTGGCGGGATTCTGTTTCTGGTTCGGGCTCGGCGCTTGGTACTGGCTGATTTTGCCGTCTGCCTACCTGCTCTGGGCCTGGTGGCCGCAGCGTAGCCTCGGACACCGGCTCGCAGCACCGGCTATTTTCTGGATGGCGCTGCTCTGGGGAGTTTTCCCGGCAATTGGTGTCAATGCGGTGCCAGCTGCCGTCGTTGAACTGGGAAAATCCAGGGCTGTCGCCATGTTCGATGGCCCGCAGCCGGCTCTGCTGCCGATTCTGAGCCAGCAGGCTCATCGGCATTACCGGCAACTCGATAACTTCGATCTAGCCGAACTGAGCTCGCTTAAAACGCCGGTCTTCCTCGAAGAAAAGGATATTTCCCGCTTCAAACAGGCGTTGACCGCAACCGGCTATAGCGCCCACGAACTGGGCAGCTATCAGACGCTAGCCTCACATGGTTCTGGTCTGCGCTTTGCGCGCGTCGGAACCACTAGCGAGGATTGGAAGCATGCATTCACCAGCCGCAGTCTTGATCCCCTGATGACCCGGATTATCTGGTTCGAGATCAGCCAACCATGAGCACCGTTTCCCGCCCCCTGCTACGCTGGTTACCGCTACTCCTTTTTGGATTGGCACTGGGCGCAGCGTTATGGCGTGCCCCGCTACCCGATGCACCGGCTTTTGTCGCCCCGCCAGCGGCCAGCCCATCGCTGCTGGCCTCGGCTTTTTCGGCCGAAAGCTTACCAAGAGCCGCCGAATCGGCACACGCCGCCAGTCTCGCTCAACTTCCCGACGGGCGCATCGTTGCCGCCTGGTTTGCCGGCAGCCGCGAAGGTGCTGCCGACGTTGCCATCTGGTTCAGCGTCCAAGGCAAAGAGGGCTGGAGCACACCACAGCCGATCGCCAACCGTGAAAGCACCGCCGGCGGCACCTTTGCACATGTCCGCAAGCTTGGTAATCCGGTGCTCTACGCTGAAGGCAGCTGGCTGCATCTCTGGTATGTCAGCGTTGCGGTGGGCGGTTGGGCTGGCAGTTCGCTCAACCACAGCACATCAACCGATGGCGGAAAAACCTGGTCAAAACCCGAAAAGCTCCAGACCTCACCCCTCGCCAACATCAGCACCCTCGCCCGCGCTGCCCCGCTAGCACTGGCGGACGGCGGTCTGGGGCTGCCGGTCTATCACGAATTCTTTGCCAAACACGGGGAGTGGCTGCGTATCTCTGCAACCGGCCGGATTCTCGACAAAGTACGCATGACACACGGTGTTCGAACACTACAGCCGGCCGTTGCAGCGCTCGATGAACAACGTGCCATTGCGCTGTTGCGTGATGCCGGAGGCGGCCCGGGCAAAGTTCAAATCACGTCGACAACAGACGGCGGACATAGCTGGCAGGCGGGCGCCGCCCTGCCGGTGCCCAACCCGAACGCATCGGTTGCCATGATTCGCTTGCGTAGCGGCCGCCTGTTACAAGCTGGCAATCCACAAAACGGGCGCGAGGCACTGCTCTTATGGATTTCGGCCAACGAAGGAAAAACCTGGCAAGCCAGCCGGACGATTGAATCATCGCCGGATGGTGGCGCAGAATTTTCCTATCCATCCCTGCTACTTGGACGCGACGGACGCATCCATCTGGCCTACACCTGGCGCCGCCAGGGCATCAAACATGCGGCCTTCAGCGAAGCCTGGCTGGACGAGGGGGCGCCATGAACGCCGTCGCCGCCTACGGCCTGCTCGCCCATGCCCTGATTTTTGGCGCCATCGTTTCCTTGCTGCCGCTTGGCGAATTACGCGCCAGAGCGGCACTGCTGGCCACCGGCCTGGCGCTGGCTGTGGGCATTGCGCCTTACCTGCACGGGATGTTTGGCCTGCCGTCATTGACGCTTTTGCAGCTGGCCGTGCTGCAACTGGCCAACAAGACACCATCACCATTTAGCACTCGTCCGGCCTTGGGGCTGATCTTGTTTGCCGCCCTGTTTTATCCAGCCGCGTTAGGGCTTGGCGCATTTGACCCTTACGCATCGGGCTATCAGCCTTTACCGCTGCTCACGGCGCTGGTGCCGGTTGCTGCCGCCCTGTGGTGGCGACGCCTGAACATCTGGCTGATCATTCTCGCCATCGACCTCGCCGGCTACGCCAGCGGCTTGTTCGTCAATCTGTGGGATGCCTTGTTTGATCCGCTACTCGTTTTGCTGGCATTGCTTATTGTCGGGCGCCGGTTGATAACGCGGCAGGCCGCTTCACGGATTCGCTAACACCGGCCGAGCGCAAGGCGCTTCAACGAGAAAACGCCCTTCTACCCAGCCACTCCGACCTTGATACGCCACCCTGACAGCCAAGAGTACGCAAACAGCAGAAACGCCGGCGTGGTCGACGACGGCAAGACACCCCTGATCCAGCTCGCGCTTCTACATCAGGAGCGGTGGTACGTTTGGCCAGCTTTGCATGCAGATGTATTCGGTGACAAACAGATCAACCATGCTGCTCTGCAACAATTCGACTGCCAACCGCACTGTATCAGCAAGCGCCTAGCCGCGCAGCTTGGCCGCCACTTCGGCAACACGCTGACCGTAGCGCTTGGCGGTATCGAGGTCGCCCTGCGGGATTTCATCAACGCCGGCATCGGATGGCGACTGGACGAGCAGGCCAACCGAGCCACCAAGATTGTTGATGTCGGTACGCGCTGCCGCCTTGCTGTTGCTTGGCAGCAGACCGAGGCTGACCCAGATGCCGCCGTGCTGTGAGGCCAGGGTTTGCAGGCCGATCAAGGTCACAGCCTTGTCGCCGTTGAGACTGGCGCTGTTGGTGAAGCCGCCAAACACCTTGTCCTGCCAGGCGCGGCCGTACCAGGGTTTGGAGGAGGCATCGGCGAATTTCTTGAACTGCCAGCTGGCGCCGCCCATGTAGGTTGGCGTGCCGAAAATGATCGCATCGGCGGCAGCGAGCTTTTCCCAGCCGCCTTCCGGCAGATTACCTTCGGCATCAATGGCGAGCAGCTCTGCGCCGGCGCCTTCGGCGACAAATTCGGCAACGCGCTTGGTGTGGCCGTAGCCGGAGTGAAAGACAACGATAACTTTGCTCATGGTGTTTTCCTTTAATGTATTGGTATTGGGGTAAATCAGACTTGCGGCGGCAGGTCAAAGAGCAGGAATTCCGCTTCTTCGTCTGCCTGAAATTGAAGCTCACTTTCATCGGCAATCTTGGCGCCGTCACCGGCGCTCAGTTTTTTGCCGTTTATATCAAGTTGACCGCGAACAACTTGCACGTAAGCCAAGCGGCCGGTGCTCAGGCGATGATTGATACGTTCGCCGACGCCAAGCACGGTGGCCAGAATTCGCGCATCTTGGCCGATGGTCGTACTGCCATCAGCGCCGTCGGGCGAAGCAATCAAACGCCAGACACCAGACTCCAGAGCCAGCTCTTGTTGCTCGTAACTTGCCGAGGTGCCGTGCTGTGCCGGCGCTATCCAGATTTGCAGCAAATGGGTTTCTTCATTCGGCGACGGATTGAACTCGCTGTGCATGACGCCCTTGCCGGCGCTCATGCGCTGCACCTCGCCACGCTTGATAATGCCGCCGCTGCCCAGGCTGTCTTTGTGCGCCAGCGCACCAGACAAAATATAGGTAACGATCTCCATGTCGCGATGGCCGTGCGTACCGAAGCCCATACCCGGCGCAACGCGATCCTCGTTGATCACGCGCAGGGCACCCCAACCCATTTCAGCCGGGTCGTAATAACCGGCAAATGAAAAACTGTGTTTGGCCTTGAGCCAGCCGTGATCGGCATAGCCGCGTTCAGCAGAGGGGCGCAGGGCAATCATGGGAACTCCTTGTGAATTAGTGATATAGCTTAGTTGCCATACTAGGCGTACAGTTCAAAGCATTCCAGCGAATAATTATGGACAAATCGTTCAATTAAATTCACATGAAAATCACCCTCGACCTGCTGCATATGCTCGACGCCATTGATCGCCATGGCAGTTTTTCGGCTGCTGCCGTCGCCCTGCACCGGGTGCCCTCGGCGCTCTCGCATGCGATTGCCAAGCTGGAAAGTGATCTTGATCTCCAGTTGTTCATCCGCGAAGGACGCCGCGCCACGCTCAACGATGCCGGGCGCGCACTGCTCGAAGATGGCCGCCACCTGCTGCGCGCTGCCGACGAACTGGAGCGCCGGGTACAGCGCATCGCCACCGGCTGGGAGGCAGAATTGCGGATTGCCGTAGACATGATCATTCCCGTCGAGCGCCTTTACCCGATGATCAAGCGCTTTTACGCCGCCGGCCACAGCACGCGGATTCGCCTGATGAACGAGGCGCTCGGCGGCAGTTGGGATGCACTGGCAACCGGGCGCGCTGATCTGGTGATTGGTGCGGCCGGTGATATGCCGGCACGCAGCGGCATCATGAGTCGCCTGCTCGGCCACGCCCAGCTGATCTTTGCCATTGCCCCGAACCATCCGCTGGCTCGCCATTCCGGGCCGATTCCCAACAACGAACTGCGCCAACATCGTGCCGTCGTCATCGCCGACACCTCACGCGAACTGAGTGCCCGCACCATCGGCCTGCTTGACGGGCAGGACACACTGCGCGTCCCCGACATGCGCGCCAAGGCCAGCGCCCAGATCGCCGGCCTTGGCGTCGGCCACTTGCCGCACTGGCTGGCCGACCCGGAAATCGAGGCGGGACGACTGGTTGAAATGAAACTCAGCGAAACTCGCCAGGCCATGCCCTGTCACATCGCCTGGCGTAGCCGTCAGGTCGGCAATGCGCTGAAATGGTTTCTCGACGAGCTCGCAAAAATCGAGCAAATTTCGGCGTTGACCGCAAAACTTTAAATTCACATGATCCGCCGCCACCTTCTCGTCTTCGCCCTCCTCGTTCCCGGCTTGTGCATGGCCGCAGCGGACTCGCGCTCGGTTCAGGAAATCATGGCGGCGCTGGATAAATACCCGGTGAACGAGGTGAAGCGCGAGGCCGCGCAGCAAATACTCAACGCCCCACTGCCAGAGTCAAGCAGCAACACTGAGCTGGCCGCACTTCGCCTGCAGCGCGCCCGCGCCGCTCAGGAGCTCGGACTGGCACAAGTCCGCATCGACGAACTACGGGCACTGATCGCCCTGGGTGGCGGAAACAACCCGGCGCGTGCCTGGCGCGAACTGAGCAGCGCCGAACATAGCGCCGGCAATATCCGGCCGGCGATCGAAGCGCGTCTGCAGGCAATTGCCCTGACGCCCGCGAAACGCCCCGGGCAGTTGCCGGGAAACTACGCTGCGCTGGCCAAGTTGTACCGTCAGCTGGGCGAATTCGACAAGGCGCGCCAGACCGTGCGGGAAGCCGAGGCGATCCTTCAACGTCTGCGCAAGAGCCCCAACTGGGACGAAAAGCATCTCGGCTGGGAAGCCAATCTCGAAGATGCGCTCGGTCACGTCGAATTTACCGCCGGCCACTACGCTGAAGCCGAAGCCCGTTTTCGCCGCGCGATTCTCCTCAAGGAGCAGGATAACGAGCGACTACTCGCCAAAATGGATCAGGGCGACGATGCCCCCACGCAAGAGCAGCTCGAATCGAGACTGGACAGCATGATCGGCTGGCTGGCAACGACATTGGCCAAGCGCGGGCAGCTGGCCGAAGCCGAAACCTACGCTCGCCGCGCTGTACTGAGTGCGATCGGACGGGGTGGGCAGGACGGCATCCAGGTGGCGAGAATGCTGCATACACTAGCCGGCATCATGAGTGATCAGGGGCGCTTTGCCGAATCCCTGGCCTTGATTGATCGAGCCGCCGGGATATTCCAGCGTACCGGTGTTGCACCAGACTCCCCGCTTTTTGCCCAGAATCGCCGGATGCGTGCCGGCGCGCTCAGCGGCCTCGGGCGCTGGAGTGAAGCGCTGACTGAGTACGAAGCATCAGCCAAGGTAGTCACCAACGACGATCAGCTCACCGCCAGATTTAGCCGCCCCAGCATAGGCTGGATCAGGGCACTGGGGCAACTAAAGCGACCGGAAGAGGCACTCGTCAAAGCGCGCGAGCTACACCAGCAATTGCTCAAACGCGTTGGTGCCAGTGCTTACGAAACCGCCGAAACGCAAGCCTACATCGGCGCCATTCTGGTCACCCTGAAGCGGGACGAGGAGGCCATTCCGACGCTACAGAAGGCACTTGCCATCATGGTTCCGGCCCTCGCCCAGGAAAGCGACCGCTCCGGCCTGCGCTTTACCCGCCTTAACTACATCATCAGTCGCTACCTCAAAGTCCTCGCGCGGATTCGTGGTACAGCGCTGGAATCCAGCCTTGGCATTGACGCTGCCGGCGAGGCCTTTGTCGTTGCCGATGCCCTGCGCGGGCAAGCCGTGCAACAAGCCATGCTGGCATCTTCGGCACGCGCCGCCGCCGGCTCGCCCGAACTAGCCGAACTGGTGCGCCAGGAGCAGGACAGCCGTCAGGAACGTAACGCGCTCTACGCCATTCTCGCCGACCTGCTCTCACGCCCCGCCGACCAGGTGCTGCCGCAAACCATTGCCCGGATGCGCCAGCGCAGCAGCGAACTTGAGCTTACCGAGCGGACGGCAATGCAATCCATCCGCGAACGCTTTCCCGCCTATGCCGACTTGATCACTCCCAGACCGCCTGACATCAGGGCAACCCAGACGGCGCTGCGCCCCGGCGAAGCGCTGCTCAGCATTCTGACAACCGAAGAGCAGTCCTTCATCTGGGCCATCCCTGCTCAGGGTAAAAGCAGTTTTGCCGTAATCGAACTTGGCCGGCAGGCGATCGAAACCTCGGTCAACACCCTCAGGTCGGCGCTCGACCCCGGCGCCGCCGCACAACTGGAAAACCTGCCGCGCTTTGACCCGGTCATCGCTCACCGCCTTTACACCCAGCTCCTTGAGCCGGTCGCGCCGGGCTGGCAAGGGTCACAGCATCTCCTGGTAGCCACTGGCGGTGCCCTGGCTCGCCTGCCGTTTGCCGTCTTATTGACGGCGCCGGCAAACGAAGAAGGCAAGGTCAACGGCCTGCCCTACACCGCCTATCGGAATTGGCCGTGGCTGATCAACATGCTGGCGATCAGCCAACTACCATCGGCATCTTCACTGCTGACATTGCGCCACATGCCCGCCGGTGCTAGCACACGCAGCAACTTCATCGGCTTTGGCGACCCGGACTTTCGTGGCGACGGCAAGCCGGCCAAGGCGGCGACAACCCGGCGTTTCCGTCAGGTGCCCTTTGCGGGAAGCGCCCAGGCCAGCGCGGTGGATTACGGCAGCATTGCGGCCCTGCCTGATACCCGGGAGGAAATCCTCGCCTTGGCCAAGGCACTCAATGCCAACCCGGCACAGGATGTTTTCCTGGGCAAGCAAGCCAGCCGAAACAATGTGCTACAGACCGATCTTAGCCAGCGGCGCATCGTCGCCTTTGCTACCCATGGCCTGATTGCCGGCGAATATCCAGGCGTCGACCAGCCGGCGCTGGCCCTCGCCAATCCTGGCAGCAGCCAGCATGGCCTGCTGACCCTCGATGACATTCTGACCCTCAAGCTTGACGCCGACTGGGTTGTCCTCTCGGCCTGCAATACGGCCGCCGGCGACGGGCGCGGCGGCGAAGCAATTTCCGGCCTCGGGCGCGGCTTTTTCTACAGTGGCAGCCGCTCATTGCTGGTCACCCACTGGCCGGTCGAAACCGCTTCGGCACAAAAATTGGTGATTGGCGTTTTCAATGAACTAAGCAAAGCCCCCGGGATGATTCGTGCCGAAGCACTTCGCCATTCAATGCTCGCGGTCATGGCCGCCGAAGGCAAAGAAGGAAAAATCAGCTTCGCCTATGCCCACCCGATGTTCTGGGCGCCTTACGCGCTGATTGGTGACGGCGGAAACTAATCCGCCACCGACTATCCCAGGGTCATTACGATATTTACTCTTGACCGACTCCAAGGCCATTCTGCACTGTAGAATAAAGATCCGCCCTGAGCATCCCCGGCATGCCCCACATAGTCACACTCCCTGTTATTGATCTCCTGCCAGGCATGTTTGTCAGCGACATTGATCGTCCGTGGATCGAGACACCTTTTCTGATGCAGGGTCTGCTAATTGAAAACGAGACCCAGATTGCCACCCTGCAACATTTTTGCAAAACGGTAACGGTTGATCGAAGCCGCTCAACCGGCGATGCCTACGCCGCCCGCTCCAATGGTAAAGACTTGCCGCGCACGCCTGGAATGCCAGCGACCTTTCGCCAGGCAAGCGACGCACAACCAGATGACTTCGCCAGCATTTGCCGGCAACTACATGGCGAAACCTACACCCGCCGTTACCGCTACGCCCCGGAACTCAGCAACGACCAGCAAAGCCGCTTGGAGCCGGAACTCCTTTACTCGGCACCGCTGATCGATGACGTCAAAAATACCTTAAAGAACATCCGTGATGCCCTGGTCGAGTCGCGCAACATCTCGCTCAAGGAGATCGCCGGGCAGGTTTCCGAACTGGCACGCGCCGTTGAGCGCAACGCCGACGCCATGCTCTGGCTGGCACGCCTGCGCTCGGCCGACCAGTACTCCTATGATCACGCGCTCGATGTTTCGGTGCACCTGATGGTTTTCGCCCGTTTTCTTGGCTTGCCGGCCAAGGATGTCGAGCGTGCCGGCCTTGCCGGGATGATGCAGGACATCGGCAAGATCGACATTCCACCGGAGATTCTCGCCAAGCCGGGCGACCTGACCGAAGAAGAATATGAACTGGTGAAATCGCACGTCGCCAGTTCTCTCGAGATGTTGCTTGGCCAGGATGGCTTCGCTACCACTGTCCTCGAAATTGTCGCCAGCCACCATGAGCGCAGCGACGGCAGCGGCTACCCGCGAAGGCTCAAGGGCGAACGCATCGGCTTTCTCGGCGAACTTGCCGGTCTCGTCGATAGCTACTGCGCGATGACCCGCGTCCGCCCCTACGGCCCGGCAATTTCCTCGCAAAAGGCGCTCGAAACCCTGATTCACATGCGCGGCGGCAAGTTCCGCGAATCAATCGTCGACCAGTTTATCCAGTGCATCGGCCTTTATCCAATCGGCAGTCTGGTTGAACTGAATAGCGGCGAAGTCGGCGTCGTTATTCAGCAAAATCAGGTACGGCGCCTTAAACCACGCCTGTTGATCATTCTGGCGACTGACAAAAGCGTCGAGCGCTACCCGGTCACACTGGATCTGATGATGGATCCGCTGACCTTAGAAGGCACGCCGTACCGAATTTTGAAAGCCCTGCCGACCGATGCTTACGGGATCGATCCCAGCGAGTTCTACCTTGGCTGACGACAGTTCCGGGCACTTTATGATTCGCCTCGCCGATCGCGTCGACGTGGCCACCGGCTTGCCGCGCATGGCCGGCGCCCTCGCCGATCTCAGCCAATTGATGCGCGAGAACCAGGCCGGTCGCGTTCTGGGTGTCTTGGCACTGGCCGTCGTACCCGACTCACAACTGTTCCGGCGCTCAGCCGATTCAGTCAACAAATTGCGCATTGAAGCCTCGCGCCACATTTCGTCGCTGCTGCGCGCACAAGATCGCATTTACGCGATCAGCCAGCGTGAGTGGCTGATTGTTTTGCCCAACCTGATCAGCAGCGCAGCCCTGACCCTGGCGATGATTCACTTGCGCGATGGCTTGACAGCACTTGATGGCCTTGAAGGACTAACCCACCTGCCGCGCCTGGCGATCGGCTCGGCTCAGTGGCCTGATGAGAGTAACGACCCGCTGTTCCTGATCCAGTCGGCGCGCATTGCACGCCATTTCGCCGAGCAGAGCAGTACCGGCATCCAAAGTTATACGCCCGAAATGGAGGGAGAAACCGAGGACGAACATGGCCTGCGCAACGAATTGCGTCTCGCCCTTCACCTCAACAGCGGGCTAGCGCTTTATCTACAGCCGCAGATGGAAATCGCCAGCAATCAGTGCACCGGCGCCGAGGCCTTGCTGCGCTGGCAGCGCAATAGCGGAGAATGGATCACCCCGCCGCGCATTCTTGAGGCCATCGACCGGCTCGGCATGCGCCAGGTTTTCAATCGCTGGTTGCTGCAACAGGCGACCCAGATCCAGTTGCAACTCGCCAACGCGGGTATCAACATTGTGCTGGCGATCAATCTTTCGGCAAACGATCTGCTCGACATCGAGTTGCCCGACCTGATCGCGCAGTCACTGGCCACCTGGGAAATCGAGCCCGAGAAAATCCTGCTTGAAATCACCGAAACCTTGATGGTTGAAGAAAGTTCGCAAGTCATGGATGTTTTGAACCGGATGCGCGAACTCGGCCTGCGTCTATCTATCGACGACTTCGGGACGGGCTACGCCGGCATGAGTTACCTGCAACGCCTGCCGGTACAGGAGGTCAAGATCGACCGGATGTTCGTTGGCGAGGTGGTAAGTTCCGATAAGGCTCGCGAAATCGTTACAGCGGTGACTCAGCTAGCCAACCGGCTAAAGATGGACACCGTCGCCGAGGGGGTTGAAAGCGCCGAAGTCCTCAGCATGATCACCTCATTGGGCTGTCGCTTTGCTCAAGGTTACTTTTTCTCAAAGCCCGTTGCACTGCCGGACTTCATCGACTGGTGGAACAATTATTCGGCAAACCAGGCGGGTAATTTTTCGGCTCATTCCGGCGGTTGACCGCAACAATCCCTAAACCACCAGCTGGACTTAGTCGGCGCCGTCTTCTGCCTGCACCCAATCGATGATTGCCTGCCATTGCTCAATATCCCGCCCGGCGCGTGACGGTGGCAGATCAAAGAGGGTCATCCCGGCCGCCGTCGCCTGAACGTAAACTTGTGTGTCGCGCAGGTAAGCCAGCACCGGCAAATCAAAAGTGGCAAAGAATTTTTCCAGCTCGCTGGCAGCGCGGGTTCGCGCGTCAACCCGCATGCCGATGACCGCAACATCGATCTTGCCCTTACGTACCGACTTTTCAGCGAGCAAGGCTTGCAGGAAGTGGCGGGTCGCCAGCATGTCGAACATCGAAGGCTGCACCGGAATGATCATCCGCGTTGATAGCTTCAGTACCCGCTCAAGCATCTTGCCATGCAGGCCGGCCGGAGTGTCGAGAACGACGTGCGTCGCCCCTTTGGGTGGGCGCGAGATATTGTCGGCACCAACCTCCCAGGTGTCGATGCTGGGCAATTCGAAGGGCCGCATTGCCAGCCATTCGCGGGAAGATTGCTGGCGGTCAATATCGCCTAGCATCACCTCGTGCTTGCGTGATGCAAAATAGCCAGCAAGATTGGTAGCCAGGGTACTTTTACCTGAGCCGCCTTTTGGATTGGCGACGAGAAAGGCTTTCATGCCTGGGACTCCTTCTTGTCGAGGATCCGCCGGACAAGATTAACGTGTTCGCGCAGGGTATAAACCAGATCAGTAAAGGCTAGAGGCACACTGAGTTGTGCCGCATCTTCGTCAAGCGCATCAAGGCGGGTACGGTAATCAGCAACTTTGGCCGGATCAAAACGGTGGCCGAGATCATCCTCAAGAAATTTCAGCTCGCCGTAGCTGCGGAAAATCTTGGAGCGCACCCGCCAGTTGTAGATCGCCGGGGCAATTCTGAGCAGAGGAATCAGCAAGGCAATGATCGGGATCAGTAGAACAATCAGACGATCAATCAGCACCGCCAGCCAGAATGGCAAATAGCGTTGAAGGAACGGCGCGCCCGATTTGAAGTAGCGCCCGGCCTCAGGAGACAAGGGAAGCAGGCGATCTTTGTAGGATGGAAACTCGCCGACATCCTGAAAAAACCCGGATTGCCCATGCACTTCGCTAGCCGCCTGCAATAGCAGACTCTGCAAAGCAGGATGCAGATCATCGCGAACAATCAGGTTGGCGGTAGAAGCCAGCAACTTGATGTCTTCCGGGGGATAGTTGCGCACCAGATCGGCGACGCCCTGCGGGAAGGTCAGTTTGGTCAGAAAGGGAAAGCGCCGTTGATATGCGCCGGCCTGCGCAAAACTCATCACCTTGATACCTGGCGAGCGTACCAGCACCTGCACCACCGATGCAGTTTCGGCAGCGATAATGAAAGCGGCATCGATCCGCCCTTGCTGCAAAGCTTCAGCCGCCTGCAAGCCGGATAGCGAAAGCAACTTGTTATTGATCGGTATCTCGTTAGCGCTCAATAACTGTTGCGCCAACTGACGAACGCCAGAACCCTCCTGACCAATCGCAAGCCGCTTGCCACGCAGGTCACTCAAGCGTTCCAAACGCCTGTCGTCACGATAAAAAACCCAAACAGGTTCGTAGAATAGGCTTCCCAGCGAAAGCAGGCCGGACTCATTCGGTGGATCCTGATCCTCTTTCGGTGTCACCACGCCGCCCTGAACAAAGCCAACCTCCACATCGCCGTTCTTGAGGCGCTCCAAGTTCTCCAAGGAACCGGCAGATGTCTTTACCTCTAACGTAACGCCGTTGCGCGCCAGAATCGTCGCGTAGCGCATCGCATAATGGTAGTAAGCGCCAGAGTCACCTCCCGTTGAAATGCTGATTTTTTTCGGCGGGGCGGGCTGAACAAACTGATAGGCCACCACGAAACCGACACCCACAATTAAAATGATCCACCAAGCGGTAGCGAAAAGATCACGCAATGACAGAAGACCCGCCTTGAATTTAGTCATCATGGCACCAGTATGGTCGAGCCTGTGGTTTTGCGTGCCTCCAGATCACGATGCGCCTGAGCTGCATCTTTGAGAGCGTAGCGCTGATGCACCTCGATTTGTACCTGGCCCGATGCCACGACAGCAAATAACTCGCTCCCCAGCTCCTCAAGATCACTGCGCTTTGCTGTATAGCCAGCCACCGTTGGCCGGGTGATGAACAGCGAACCTTTTTGCGAAAGCAGCAAGAGATCAAATGGCGGCACCGGACCTGAAGCGTTGCCGTAAGAAACCATCATGCCAAGCGGGCGCAGACTGTCGAGCGACCCCATGAAAGTATCTTTTCCAACGCCGTCATAAACAACAGGCACCCCTTCGCCGCCGGTAATTTCGCGTACCCTCTGGGTAAAATTTTCAGTGCTGTAATTGATCACATGGTCACAGCCATGCGCCTTTGCCAATTCACCTTTGGCCGCCGAACCAACGGTTCCGATCACGGTTGCCCCCAACGCCTTTGCCCACTGGCAGGCAATCAGTCCAACGCCACCTGCGGCGGCATGGATCAAGACCGCATCACCGGCTTGCACTCGGTAAGTTTTGCGCAGCAGATAAGCCGCCGTCAGGCCCTGCAACATCATTGCTGCAGCGCTATCGAAACTGATGCTATCGGGCAGTTTGAGCAGGCGATGTGCCGGCATATTGCGCGCTTGGGCATAGGCACCAACCGGGCCGCCGGCATAAGCGACACGATCACCAATGCTGACCTCAGAAACACCAGCGCCAATTTCCTCAACCACACCAGCTCCCTCAAGGCCAATACCTGACGGAAGCGGCAGCGGATAGAGTCCGGTGCGATGGTAGGTATCAATAAAATTAAGGCCGACTGCAAGGTGGCGAACTCGTGCCTCACCGGCTGCAGGCGCAGGTAAATCGACACTTTCCCAGGACAATACCTCAGGACCTCCGGTCTTGTGAACTCTAATGGCGTGGGTCATGATTCTCTCCTTAAGTTTTTCGTAATTTTTCGCCAAACCCTGAGCGTATCATTAGCCCATGATTTCAATCCACCGCATCGTACTCCGCCGACTGGTCGCCGCCTGGCTAATTGTCTCGTTTTTGATAGGCGGCATTACGTATTACTTGGAAACAGAAAAGATTGATGAGGCGATCGTCGCGCTGGCCGCATCCCAAGCGAAAGACTTTGCTCCAGAAGGGCTGGATACCGGAAAACGTAGTCCGGAAGAATTGGCAAAACTCAGCGAACAGGCTGAAACCTTTGTCCGGCACAACTTTGTCGTCATTGAAATCTATGATCGTGATAAAAAACGGGTTATCGAAGCGGTCAATCCAAAATATGAGTACATTGAAAAACAGCTCAAGCAATTCAAACACCAGTTCCCGCTCGACAACGCCAGCCACTACGAAAAACATTACTTCGGTGACGATACCGTCGTTCTGGTATTGGTCCCGTTACCCAGCAAACTGGGTGGGAATGCCGGTTATTTTGAGGGTGTTTTCGTTGTTGACCCTGACACAATCGAGGCCTTCCGCCATCAGCTCTGGCACAACCTGAGTGCTGTTCTTATCGCAGTTCTGGCAACCAGCCTGCTTCTTTACCCCGTAATTATTTCGCTTAACCGCAACGTTGTCCGTTTCTCTCAAGAGGTTCTAAAAGGCAACCTTGAGATGGCCTCGGTACTCGGCGCCGCGATTGCCAAGCGCGACTCGGATACCGGCGACCATAATTTCCGCGTCACGCTCTATGCAATCAAACTTGGGGAAGCCTGCGGACTTGAAGCCACTGCCATGCGCCAGCTAATTCTTGGCGCCTTCCTGCACGATGTTGGCAAAATCGGTATCAGTGACAACATCCTCCTCAAGCCAGGCAAATTGACGGATGAAGAATTCAGCATCATGCGCAATCATGTGGCGCTCGGCGCGGACATCATCGCCAAGTCGGACTGGCTTCAAGGCGCCCTTGAGGTGATTGAAGGGCATCATGAGAAATTTGACGGAAAAGGCTACCTGCGCGGGCAAAAAGGCGAGGAGATCCCCCTCAACGCTAGAATTTTCGCGATTGTCGATGTTTTCGACGCATTGACTTCGCGCCGCCCCTACAAGGAGCCAATGTCGATGGAAACGTCGCTCGGCATTATTGAGAAAGATGCCGGCACGCACTTCGATCCAAAACTGGTCACCCGCTTTATCGAAATCTGCCCGGCCATGTACGCCAGCATTGGTCAGGCACGGGAAAGCGAACTCAGTGAGAAGTTGCGCGAACAGGCAATGCATTACTTCCTGCTTGCCTCAATCGCCGCCGGCAAGGCTTAAATCGGTGTCAGTTTGGCGTATTCCAGCGCCAGCCATTTCATCCCACTGCTGCCAAAATTAACCTGTACCCGAGCATCGGAACCGCGGCCTTCTGTGGAAACAATGACGCCAATGCCGAACTTGCTGTGCTCAACATTCTGACCGATACGCAAACTGCCAGCCTCCGCTTCGGCCCGATACCCCCCACCGAATGAAGACACGCTGGCGACCGGGGCAGCCTTTTTGTTGAGTTTTAGCAGCAGATTTTCCGGGATCTCATCAAGAAAGGACGACGGTACGCAATAGCGCGTCTGGCCATGCAGCATGCGTGACTGCGCGCAGGAAACGTATAGCCGCAGACGGGCGCGGGTCAGCGCCACATACATCAGCCGGCGCTCCTCCTCGAGACCCTCCTGGCCTTGCGCCACCGAGTTTTCATGCGGAAACAGCCCCTGTTCCAGACCGCTGATGAAGACCACATCGAATTCCAGCCCTTTTGCCGAGTGCACCGTCATCAACTGCACCGCCTCCTGTCCCTCACCGGCCTGATGCTCGCCGGCTTCCAGCGAGGCATGAGTGAGGAAGGAAACCAGCGCGCCACCTTCGGCCTGATGGCCGAGAACGACACCATCATCATCGATGAAGCTGGCGGCGGCATTGATCAGTTCATCAAGATTTTCGAGACGCTCCTGACCTTCCTTGTCGATCCGGTAGTGCTGCGTGAGACCGGATTTTTCAAGAACATGCTCGACGATCTCGGGCAAGGGGAGACTTTCGGTTTCCTGACGCAAGCTTTCGATCAAGCGAATGAAAGCACCCACCGCTTGCCCCGCCTTGCCACTTAACGAGGCAGCTGCGTTGTAAAGACTGGAATTGGTCTGATGCGCCAATGCCTGGAGATTTTCCAGCGAGCGGGCACCAATGCCGCGCGTCGGAAAGTTAACGACGCGCAGGAAAGCCGTATCGTCATCCGGATTGCCCAACAGGCGAAGGTAAGCCAGCGCGTGCTTGATTTCCTGGCGCTCGAAGAAGCGCAGACCACCATAGACTTTATAAGGCACCGCCTTGGCGAAGAGTTCATGTTCAAGCAAGCGGGATTGCGCGTTGGAACGGTAAAGAATCGCCATCTGGGTCGGCGAGACACCGTCACGCACCAGCTCGCGGATTTCTTCAACAATGAAACGCGCTTCGTCGATATCCGAATAGCCTTCAAAAGCGCGTATCGGCTCGCCGTCGCCGGCTTCCGTCCATAAATTCTTGCCCAGCCGGGCACGGTTGTTTTTGATCAGGGCATTGGCGGCAGCCAGAATATTGCCGTGCGAACGGTAGTTTTGTTCGAGGCGAATAACGTTGGCACCGGCGAAATCGCGCTCGAAATCGCGCATATTGCCAACCTCGGCACCACGGAAGGCGTAAATACTCTGGTCGTCGTCACCAACGGCGAAAATTTTTGCCCCGTCAGCGGCAATTAACTGCAGCCAAGCGTATTGCAGCTTGTTGGTGTCCTGCACTTCATCAACAAGAATGTAGCGAAAACGCTCCTGATAATGCTTACGCAACGGCTCGTTACGCTGCAACAGCTCGTAACAGCGCAGCAGTAATTCGGCAAAATCGACGACGCCCTCTCGATTGCACTGCGCCTCATATTCGGCATACAACTCGACGCGCTTTTGCGTGTAATTGTCGTAGGTCTCAGCCTGGGCAGCACGGATACCCTGCTCCTTGTGCGCACTGATGAAATGGCACAATTCACGCGGCGGATATTTTTCATCATCAACGTTGAGATTCTTCAGCAGGCGCTTGACCATTGCCAGCTGGTCGGCCGAATCGAGAATTTGAAAAGTCTGCGGCAGGCCGGCTTCTCGATAGTGCGCACGTAATAGGCGGTTACAGAGACCATGGAAGGTGCCAATCCACATGCCGCGCGTGTTGATCGGCACCAGCGCCGCTAGCCGCGCCGTCATCTCCTTGGCTGCCTTGTTGGTAAAAGTCACCGCCAGAATCCCGTGCGGGCCGACCTGGTTGGTCGACATCAGCCAGGCGATGCGCGTCGTCAGCACCCGCGTTTTACCGCTACCGGCACCAGCAAGGATCAAGGCATGAACCGGCGGCAAGGTCACCGCCTGCAATTGAGGCGGGTTTAAATTGGCAAGCAAATCAGACATGAATCAACCAAAAAATTAGTTCAAAAGGCATATAAGATGGCGCGCAAAAATCCGGAAACGGCAATTGGTAATACCAATTTGTTGTTATTGTGCAACGCAGCAATTAACTTGCACAATATTTCACACTTCCCCGCTTGAGGCAGAAGTATACTTCTCAAAACAAATTGTGCACTGCACAAAACTTTTCGCCCATGAGGCAATCAAACAGCAAGTGGACACCCCCACTGAGAAACAAGGAGTAACAGCATGAAAGCACCCAAAATCCTACCCTGGATCGCCCGCAAGGCCGGTATCAGCGATGAACTGGCACTCAAACTATGGCGTCGCGCCATCTCCGAAGCCGAACACCTGACCGGCAAATGCGAAGGCTCCGAATACTGGAGCCTGGCCGTCGAGCGCTTTCTCAGTATCGTCGAGAATGAGGTCGGCAGCACGCCAACCTACAACCTAACGCCCGCTCCCCGTCTATCATGGATGTGGCAGCACCAAACCCGGATGTCGCTGCTCTCATTGATGGCTGCGCAAAACGCCTACCAATTCTGGCAGAACACCTGGGGCAGCAACCAGCTGGCAAAAAAAGCCGCGTGACCGGGCGACGCTAGCCCCGACTCACGGTTGGCGCGGGGACTTGCAGGTCCCGCACCAACCTGTCGGCTAGCGCACGCGCCTCGCGTTCGGTCACGATTTGCCCCAGGCGCAATTGATATTGGTACGCGCCGGCAGCGCGAACCGGTCTGACTCTGACCGCGTAGCCGGCTTCCGTCATGCGGTCGTAAAGGCCGAGCACATCTTCCTTGCCGTACATCCCGAAATTCAGCACCCAGCGTCCGCCCTGTTGGCGGATGCCGGTGCCATCCTGAAGCTCGGTTTCCATCGCCCAAATGGCCAGTTGCGACTTTTCAACCGCTGCCACCGGCCCCGGCGCCTGTCCCTTGTTCGCTCCGTAGAACTGCAGCGGCTCGGTCAATTCTGCCGGCTCGCCCTGCGGATGACTGACGGTAATACGCCCTTCGATCAGACAAACGAAATCTTTTTCCTGATCGGAACGCCCCCAAAGATCAGTGCCACGAATGCCGATGGTTACGGTGCCTGTGCGAACATTGATTGAACGCTGACTTTGAAACTTGCGGAAAATGTCGGTCGTCAACCTGAAAGCACCCTTGGCAACATCGAGCGCTGCTGAAAAAGGGGCATTTTTTGGCTGATTCATCGCGTTGACCGCAACATTCACGTTTTCACCCAGTTTGACCGCCGAACCATCGGCCAACTGAATGACAGCGCGCGCACCGATGCCGGTCAGCACCCGGTCACGATTCTCCAGCTCCATTCCCGGCACCAGTGGTAAGCGCTTCTCGCCACGGACAACCCAAGCGGGCGACTGAACAGCGTCAATCAGCGCGTTTGGCGCGGCGGTTGCGGTCAACGCCGAAAACACCCCCAAAATTACCAGACAACTTCTCAGCCTTGCCCTCATCGCCTCTCCAAACAGGTTCAACCGGTATAATTCCGGGCTTATTTCAAGATTTCTGAGCACATGCCCATGCAGGACAAATACGCCCCCGCCGACATCGAACGCGCCGCACAGACGCACTGGAACAAAACCGGCGCAGCACGAGCAGTCGAAGACACCAGCAAGCCCAAATACTACTGCCTTTCCATGTTCCCTTACCCCTCGGGCAAGCTGCACATGGGCCACGTGCGGAACTATACCATCGGCGACGTCCTCTCCCGCTTTCACAAGATGCAGGGCTTCAATGTCATGCAACCGATGGGCTGGGACGCCTTCGGCATGCCGGCTGAAAATGCCGCGCTGGCCAACAACGTGCCGCCGGCAGGCTGGACGTATTCGAATATCGATTACATGCGCCAGCAACTCAAGTCGCTCGGCTTTGCCATCGACTGGGAACGCGAATTCGCTACCTGCACGCCCGAGTACTATCGCTGGGAACAGTGGCTGTTCACCCGCCTCTACGAAAAGGGCCTGGTCTACAAGAAGCTCGGCACTGTGAACTGGGACCCGGTCGATCACACGGTACTCGCCAACGAACAGGTCATCGACGGCCGCGGCTGGCGTTCCGGCGCGCTGATTGAGAAGCGCGAGATCCCCATGTATTACATGAAGATCACCGCCTACGCCGAAGAACTGCTGAGCGAACTCGACAACCTGCCCGGCTGGCCGGAACAGGTCCGCCTCATGCAGAAAAACTGGATCGGCAAGAGCACTGGCGTGCGCTTCGCGTTCACCATTTCACAAACCGGCGCAGCCGGCACTAACCTCTCCTCGCCCGGAACGGTAGAGGGGCTGGGGGAGAGGGCATCTGAAGACGAAAAGCTGTGGGTATTTACCACCCGCGCCGACACCATCATGGGCGTCACCTTCGTCGCCGTCGCCGCCGAACACCCACTAGCCACCAAGGCAGCCGCCAAGAACCCGGAACTGGCTGCCTTCATCGAGGAATGCAAAAAGGGCGGCGTCGCCGAAGCCGACATCGCGACAATGGAAAAGAAGGGCATGCCGACCGGTATTTTTGTCACCCACCCGTTAACCGGCGAACAGGTCGAAGTCTGGGTCGGCAACTACGTGCTGATGAGCTACGGCGACGGCGCCGTGATGGCCGTGCCGGCGCACGACGAGCGCGATTTTGCCTTCGCCCTGAAGTACAACCTGCCGATCAAGCAGGTCGTCGCCGTCGACGGCGAAACGGCGTTCAGCCACGAAGCTTGGGCCGAATGGTACGCCGACAAACAACGCGGCAAACTGGTCAATTCCGGCAAATATGACGGCCTCGGCTATGAAGCCGCCGTCGACGCCATCGCCGCCGACCTCGCCGCCCAAGGTCTAGGCGACAAGAAGGTCCAGTTCCGCCTGCGCGACTGGGGTATTTCCCGTCAGCGCTACTGGGGCTGCCCGATCCCGATCATCCATTGCAAGACCTGCGGCGACGTGCCAGTACCTGATGAGCAATTGCCCGTCGTCCTCCCGGAAAACGTCGAAATCACCGGCGCCGGTTCGCCGCTGGCCAAGATGCCCGAGTTCTACGAATGCAAGTGCCCGAAGTGTGGCGGCGACGCCCGGCGCGAAACCGACACCATGGACACCTTCTTCGAGTCGTCCTGGTACTTCCTGCGCTACGCCTGCCCCGACAACACCACGGCCATGGTCGACGAGCGCGTCGCCTACTGGTGCAAGGGCGGCATCGACCAGTACATCGGCGGCATCGAGCACGCCATCCTGCATTTGCTCTATTCGCGCTTTTTCACCAAATTGATGCGCGACGTCGGCCTGATCGGCGATTTGGGCGAACCGTTCGCCAACCTGCTGACCCAGGGCATGGTCGTCGCCCCGACGTTCTACCGCGATCTGGACGGCGGCAAGAAGTTGTGGATCAATCCGGCCGATGTGGACGTCGTCACCGACGAACGCGGCCGCCCGACTGGCGCCACGCTCAAGGCCGACGGCCAGCCGGTGGTCATCGGCGGCACCGAGAAGATGTCGAAGTCGAAGAACAACGGCGTCGATCCGCAGGCTTTGATCGACCAGTACGGCGCCGACACGGCCCGCCTGTTCATCATGTTCGCCTCGCCGCCCGACCAGTCGCTGGAATGGTCCGACGCCGGCGTCGAAGGCGCCTACCGCTTCCTGCGCCGTTTGTGGAAGACGACTTACGACCACGTCCTGGCCGGTCTGGTCGATTCCGATTTTGAGCAAAATTCCCTGTCGACCGTGCAAGCCGACCTGCGGCGCAAACTGCACCAGACCATGGGCAAGGTGGCCGACGATTACGGCCGCCGCAAGCAGTTCAACACGGCCATCGCCGCCGTCATGGAACTGCTCAACGCCTACGACAAGACGGATCTCGCTGATGCCACCGGGCGCAAGCTGGCCCAGGAAACGCTGGAAAGCATCGCCCTTCTGCTCTTCCCCATCGTCCCGCACATCGGCCAGGCGCTTTACGCCGAGCTGAAGCCGGGCCAGGATGCCGGCTCGGCAGCTTTCCCGAAGGCCGACCCGGCTGCGCTCAAGCAGGATGAAATCGAGCTGATGGTGCAGGTCAATGGCAAGCTGCGCGGATCCATCCGCGTCTCTGCCGAGGCCGACAAGGCGAGTATCGAAGCCGCCGCGCTCGCATCTGAAGGCGCCGTCAAGTTCATGGAAGGCAAGCCGGCGAAGAAGGTTGTCGTCGTGCCTGGCCGTCTGGTCAATATCGTCGTTTAGGCTCATACCATGCCCATCTCCCGCCGCCGCCTGCTCGTTGCTCTTCCCGCTCTCGCGCTAGCCGGCTGCGGCTTCCAGTTGCGCGGCACAAAAAGCGGCAACCTGCCCTACAAGACGATCTTCATCGCCCTGCCGGAAACCTCCGATGTCCGCATCTGGCTTGAGCGTTACATCAACGCGGCGGGCAGCAGCGAGATTGTCGACGATGCCAAACTGGCCGACGCGACCTTCCAGCAACTCACCGACAGCCGCCAAAAGACCATTCTCAGCGTCAATGCTCAGGGTCGTGTGCGCGAATACCGCCTGCAACTGAACTACAGTTTCCGCATGATCAACCCCAAGGGGCAGGTACTAATTGCACCGAACGAGATCAGCCTGTCGCGCGACATCACTTTCGATGATTCGAACGTGCTGGCAAAAGATCTCGAAGAAAACCTCTTGTGGCGCGACATGACCAATGATCTAGTCAATCAGATCATGCGCCGCCTGAGCATCATCAAGCCGAAGAATCCGGACGAGGAAGAAGACGAATAATGCTGCTCAAGGGCGAGCAGCTCGCCGGCCACCTCGAACGCGACTTGCGCCCGCTTTACGTTGTCTATGGCGACGAGCCGCTGCTGGTCATTGAGGCTGCTGACGCGATCCGCACCAAATCGCGCCAGCAGGGCTACAGCGAACGCGAAGTGCTGACCGTGCTACCGCAGTTCGACTGGGGGCAATTGCTCGCTGCCGGCGGCAACATGTCTTTGTTCGGCGATAAAAAGCTGATCGACCTGCGTGTGCCAACCGGCAAGGTCGGCAAGGAAGGCAGCTCGGCGCTTCAGCAGTGGTGCCAGAACCTGTCGATGGACAACCTGCTGCTGATCACCCTGCCCGAACTCGACTGGCGCGAGGAAAAGGCCGTCTGGTTCACCGCGCTGGTCAATGCCGGCGTTGCAATCAAATTGATGGCGCCACCGCTCGCCGAGTTGCCGGGCTGGATCGCCGGCCGCCTGCGCCAACAGCAGCAAAGCGCCGACCTCGATAGCCTCAAGTTCATTGCCGAGCGTGTCGAAGGCAACCTGCTTGCTGCCCATCAGGAAATCCTGAAACTCGGCCTGCTTTATCCGGCCGGCCAGTTGAACGCCACGCAAATCCGCGAAGCGGTGCTCAATGTCGCGCGTTACGACATCGACGGCCTGCGCGATGCCTTGCTCACCGGCGATGTCGCGCGCCTTTCGCGCACGCTCGACGGCCTGATGCACGAAGGCGAAGCGCCGCCGCTGGTGCTTTGGGCAATGAGCGAAGAAATCCGCGCCTTGACGGTGATACGCAGCGGCATCGATGCCGGCAAATCAACCGACCTGCTGCTCAAGGAGGCGAAGGTTTGGGGGCCGCGCGCAATGCCGATAAAAAAGGCGCTGCAAAGGCTGTCGACCGCAACCCTTGAAGCGGCGCTGCAACACGCCGGAAAAATCGACTTGCTGGCCAAAGGCATCGGCCGCGGGAATATCTGGGAAGAATTTTTGCGCCTTGGTTTGCGCCTCAGCGCCGGCACCAAATAAAAACTAGCTTGCTGGCTTCGGGTCAGCCAGTTCATCAGGAACAACGTCTTCCCACAAACAGGCCTCTTCACAACTCATGTGATGCAGGCTGCTTTTGCTGGTTTCGGTGACCAGACATTCGCCCTGACATTCCTCACCCACCACGACCACCATCGCTTCCGGATCAACTTGGCGCTCACCATCCCAAAAACTGCAAGTAGCGCAAACCTTGACCTCGGTCGGTAATATCAATTTTTCAGCCATGTGACCCTCTAGTAAAAACCCATGTTTCTGGTGCGGGTAAGAGTTTAGCCGCTTCGGGAAGTTCCCAGTAATTTAGCTGGCTATAATTAGTCTTTACGCTAAATCCCGAAAATCATGGATATCAAAGATTATATGCAGACTGTCGGCCGCCAGGCGCGCGCAGCCTCACGACGCACGGCAATGGCATCGACGGCTGAAAAGAACGCCGCTTTGTTGCACATCGCCGCCGCCATTCGCCGCGAAAAAGCTGCGCTGGTAGCCGCCAATCAGGAGGACCTCGCCGCCGCCCGTGCTGCCGGCCTCGAAAGCGCCATGCTTGATCGCCTGACGCTAACCGAAAAGGGTGTCGACAGCATGGCCGAAGGCGTTGAACAAGTCGCCAAGCTGCCTGACCCGATTGGTGAAATGGGCGAATTCAAGTTCCGCCCGTCCGGCATTCAGGTTGGCAAAATGCGCGTGCCGCTCGGCGTCATCGGCATCATTTATGAAGCGCGGCCGAACGTCACCGCCGATGCTGCGGCGCTCTGCCTCAAATCCGGCAATGCCGCCATCCTGCGCGGCGGTTCCGAAGCGATCCGCTCCAACCGGGCGATCGCCGCGCTGATTCAGGAGGGCCTGAAAGCCGCCGGATTGCCCGCCGAATGCGTGCAGGTCATCGATACTACCGACCGCGCTGCGGTTGGCGAACTAATCACCATGCGCGAGTTCGTCGACGTCATCGTCCCGCGTGGCGGCAAAGGCCTGATCGCCCGCCTGCTCGCCGAATCGCGCGTGCCGATGATCCAGCACCTTGACGGCAACTGCCACGTTTATCTCGAAGAAGAAGCCGATCCGAACAAGGCGTTGAAAATCGTCGAGAACGCCAAGACCCAGCGCTATGGCACCTGCAACACGGCCGAGTCGCTGCTCGTTGACCGCAGCGTGGCAGCCATGCTGCTGCCGCCGATTGCCCACATGCTGAGCGCCAAGGGCGTTGAAATCCGTGGTTGCGTGGAAACCTGCGCGATCGTCAAGGAAGCCGTCGCAGCCAGCGATGAGGATTACTACACTGAATTCCTGGCACCGATAATTTCAGTCAAGGTCGTTGCCGGCATTAATGAGGCGATCACCCACATCAACCAGTACTCATCGCACCACACCGAAGCCATCGTCACCGACAATCACCCGAAAGCCATGCGCTTCCTGCGCGAAGTTGATTCGGCCTCGGTCATGATTAACGCTTCGACGCGCTTTGCCGATGGATTTGAGTACGGTCTAGGCGCCGAAATCGGCATCTCGACCGACAAGATCCACGCACGCGGCCCGGTTGGACTTGAAGGACTGACCAGCCAGAAGTGGATTGTGCTCGGTGATGGGCACGTCCGCGCATAAACCGTCGTTCACCTGGCAAGACCCGTTTTAGTTGAACTCGTGCATGCCTGCGAAGGCACCCACGATATTAGCGCCCTGATTCACGGGCGGGCGCAGACGGGGATTGCCGCCTCTTAACGATGTAGACCGCTACAATTAACAAGGCGCTGAGCAACAAGAGCGCCGGCAATTGAAACTGAACGCCTTTCCAGTCCGGCAGGAACTGTGTCGCAAAGCCGATGCGGGCAAACGTGCTGATCGCGGTGATGGCGAAAAAGCCGCCCATGAACAAGCCTTCGGCACCACGCGTGCCATCTGCTGTCGCCTGTTCCATCAAGCCGGCAAAAGTCAGTGCCCAGCCGGCGCCAACCAGCAGCTGCATAAAAATCAGCCAATTTATGCCGTCGACCGCAACCGAGGCGTAACTTGCGATTGCCGCCAAGAGGACACCCGCACTTGCCACCGGCAAGGCAGCAAAACGCTTGACCAGTGAGCCGACACCTAGCAAAGCAGCGAAAAAGCCGACCCAGAGCAGAGGCAGAAACCAGGGCAAATTTTCCTTGGCGACATGCGCCAGATAGAGCGGCCCGGCATTGACCGAGCTATGGATCTGGAAACCAAAGCTGGCCAGGGCAAGCACGATCAACAGCGGCAGGTAGGTAGCAAAGGGAATCGGCGCCGGCAAATCCTTTTCTGGCACTACCGTTTGGCTGGCTGAAGTGCGCAGCAAGACCACAACCGCCGCCAGCAAAGCCAGCGCCGAGAGGGCAAACGGCAGGCGTGGGTCAGCCCCTTTGAGCCACAAGCCGAGAAATGGTGAGAGCGCCGAGGCCAGCGCTATCCCGCCGGCGTACCAGAAAACCAGTCGCCCCTGTTGCATAGGCTTCGCCCGTTTGGCCAGCAAAACCAGCGTCGGCGCGCGCACGACAGAAGCAGAAAGCACCCAGATCGCCAAAACGCCCAGCAACAAGGCGGGAGAAGTGCCGCCGACCAGGGGCAGCAGCAAAAATGCGCCGGCCGAGACGGTGGTCAGCCACAACAACAGATGCGCCAGTTTGCGATAGCCTTCGCTGATACGGTCGGCAACGACACCGAAACCAATATCCATCAGCGCAAAGACCAGTTGATCGGCCATCAATAGCCAGGGCAGCCAGCTAGCCGCGATGCCGGCTCCCTTGAGTAGCTCCGGCAAGTAGATGACATAGACCGTCCATCCCAGCGTGAACAAAAACTGCACACCACCGAGCACCAGCGCACCGGAGGAATTTTCTTTTTGCTTCAGTTCACTCATCGCCGCCTCATCTCAAAGTCGCTTCCGGCGCATGATAATCTACCACTCCGTTCGGAACAGAGTTGTCATGAATACCATCCCCTATCAAGCCATCGTCGCCGCCCCCGGCTTTGCGCTGGGCATTTGCTGCACTGAGGATGAAATCACTCGTATCGACTTTCTCGAAGCGCAGCCCGAGCAAACGCCAGGCACCTTGCTGGCTGGCGAAGCGGCACGTCAATTGCGCAACTACCTGAGCGACCCGGCCTTTGAATTCAGCCTGCCCTTGCGCCCCAGTGGCACAATATTCCAGCGCCGCGTCTGGGAACAAATTTCGGGAATTCCCTGCGGCCGGACAGACACTTACGGTCAACTGGCAAAAAGGCTCAAAAATGCACCGCGAGCCGTCGGCCAAGCCTGCGGAGCCAACCCGTTTCCGCTGGTCGTTCCCTGTCACCGCGTCGTCGCCACCGGCGGTACGGGTGACAAGAAACTAGGCGGCTTTGCCGGCGAGCGTGGCGGCCTGCTGCTGGACATCAAACGCTGGCTACTGACCCATGAAAACAACAGCGAATTTTCCAGCACGCGCGGCTGATCTCGCCGAAGTCGACAACTTCTGCGACGCGCTTTGGCTGGAAGACGGCCTGGCCAAGGCGACGCTGGACAGCTATCGCTCCGATCTCGGCCGCCTCTCGCTGTGGCTGGTCAATAACGCCGGCGAAAGTCTGCTCGACCTGCGCGAAACCACGCTCAGCGCCTTCATTGCCGAGCTCTCGCGGCAAACCCGCGCCAGCTCGCAATCGCGTTACTTGTCGACGCTGCGCCGCTTCTACCGCTGGCAACTCGGGCGCGGCCGGATTTTTGTCGACCCGACCTTGAAACTGGCCAACCCGGCGCGCCCCTCACGGCTGCCCAAAGTGATGTCGGAGAAGCAGGTCGACCACCTGCTCGCCGCCCCCGATCTTGACACCCCGCTCGGCCTGCGCGACCGCGCCATGCTCGAAACCCTCTACGCCAGCGGCCTGCGTGTCTCCGAGCTGGTCAATCTGAAGATCCATGAAGTCGGCTTCAACGAAGGCGTTGTCCGCGCCCTCGGCAAAGGCAGCAAGGAGCGCCTGGTACCGCTTGGCGAGCAGGCCATCGACTGGCTCACCCGTTACCTCAACGAAGCCCGCCCGGAGATTCTTAAAGGCCAGCAAAGCGAGTCGCTATTCGTTACGGCGCGCGGTGGCGCGATGACCCGTCAGGCCTTCTGGCAACTGATCAAACGCTACGCATTGATTGCCGGCATCGCCCCGGCCAAACTCTCGCCGCACGTCCTGCGCCACGCCTTCGCGACGCATTTGCTCAACCACGGTGCCGACCTGCGCGTCGTCCAACTGCTGCTCGGCCACGCCGACATCTCAACCACGCAAATTTATACTCACGTCGCCCGCGAACGTCTGAAATCGCTACACGCGATGCACCATCCACGTGGATAAAATACGCCCATGACCAAGAACGAATACGCCCCCGAAACGCCTGCGACGAAATTTTTGAAGGCGCACAAAATCGCTTTTTCCAGCCATCTTTACGCCTATGAGGAACATGGCGGCACCAAAGTGTCGGCGCGCGAACTGAATGTTGCCGAGCATTCGGTGGTTAAAACGCTGGTCTTTGAAGACGAAAACGCCAAGCCGCTGATCGTTCTGATGCACGGCGACTGCAAGGTATCGACCAAGGAGCTGGCACGCCAGATCGGCTGCAAGAAAGTCGAGCCTTGCAAGCCGGAAGTCGCCAACCGCCACACCGGGTTCCTGGTCGGCGGAACCAGCCCCTTCGGCACCAAAAAACAAATGCCGGTCTATCTCGAGAAGAGCATCCTTGACCTGGCTCTGATCTATATCAACGGCGGCAAGCGAGGCTTTTTAGTGGGCGTGCATCCGCATGATATCGTGCGCACGCTGAATCCAACCACGGTCGCAGTCGCCCTCAAGTCGTGATTGCCATTCGCAATCGACCAGATTAAATCTATCCATTGGCGCTATTGCCGGCAAAAACTTAAAGTGGCACTCAAGACAAAGGAGTGCCCGCCATGACCCAACTCGTTATTCAGCATTACGCCAAGCCGCAAAGCCGCCTCCCGCTTTGGGTTGGCCTCACGATGACTGCCGTCAGCCTGGCTTTTCTGATCGCTCAAGGGGTGCAATGGTTTGCCGCCCACCCGCAGGCGCTAAAAGGGCTCGAAGCCAGTCTTTTCGCTGGTGCCGCAACCGGTATCGGAGCGCTTCCGCTACTCTTCATGCGCCGGCCATCTGAACGCATGATGGCGCCGATGCTTGGCCTCGCCGGCGGCATGATGCTAGCCGCCAGCCTTTTTTCCTTGCTGGTTCCGGCCGTTCAGGCAGTCAGCGCCAGCGCCAACGTCGGATTGCTCGCCGCCGCTAGCGGAATCGCCTTTCTGGCGGGCGTTACGGCGATGCAGAATCTTGACCGTCTGTGGCCACATGCGCATGTCGAGGAAGTCGAAAGCAGCCTGCGTCAGCCACAGTTGCAGCTCGTTGTTGCCGCCATCGCCATCCACAATCTGCCCGAGGGGCTGGCCGTCGGCATTGCGGCAACGGCCGGGATAGATCACGGCATGAGTCTTGGCATTGCCTTGCAGAACATCCCGGAAGGCTGGATTGTTGCCAGCGCGATGCTCGCCCTCGGTGTCGCTCCGGTGCGCGCCGCCCTTATTGCGCTTGCCACTGGCCTGGTCGAGCCGGTTGGCGGCTTGTTCGGCGCGCTTGCCGGCAGTCTCGCCGAAGTGACTTTGCCGCTTGCCCTGGCCGCGGCGGCTGGCGCCATGCTCTGGGTGGTCAGCCACGAAATGATTCCCGCCTCGCTCAAAGCTGGAAGGATATCTGCCGGCACAGCCGGATTGGGCGCGGGGTTTGCGGCGATGACGGCGCTCGCCGCGATTTACTGAGGAATTGCGGTCAACGCCGGAAACCGGCCGAAAATCCTGTGACCCCGCAGCTCTCAGAGGGTACGTTCGATGACCACGCCAACGCGCTTGACGCCCGGCATCATCCCCAGCTTGGCGATCGAAACGCGCACCCAATGCACGGCAAAGGTTTCGAGAAGATAGGTCGCCACATGCTCGGCCAGGGCTTCGAGCAAATTGAAGTGACTGGAGGAAAGATCGCCGCGCAGACGCTCGACAACCACCGCGTAATCGACGGTGTCACGAATATCGTCGCTGGCGCCGGCAGATACGGTCGACACGCCAATTCGCAAAGAAATTTCGACAGTCTGCGGCATCGCTTTCTCACGCGGATAAATCCCTATCCACGTCTCGGCGCGTAGCTCTTCGATGAAAATGATGTCCATAAGGCAGTCGACCGTAGCAGCGGTGTAAAATTGGCCGCGATTGTACCTCAGCGACCCTAAAGACCCATGCAAAACGCCCTCGCCATCCTCGCCGCCTACCTGCTCGGCTCAGTGCCCTTCGCGATGATTTCGTCGAAAATTTTCGGGCTCGCTGATCCGCGCAGTTACGGCTCGGGCAACCCTGGCGCGACCAATGTTTTGCGCAGCGGCAACAAGAAGGCGGCGCTGCTGACCCTGATTGGCGACGGCTTCAAGGGCTGGGCCGCCGTTTTCATCGCACAAAGCCTGGGCTTTTCCGATGCGCTGGTTGGCCTCGTTGCGCTTGCCGTTTTTCTTGGCCACCTTTACCCGGTTTTTCTTAAATTCAAGGGTGGTAAAGGTGTCGCTACCGCCGCCGGCGTGCTACTTGCCCTCGACCCCTTGCTCGGCATGGCCGTTCTAGGCACCTGGCTGCTGGTCGCTTATGTTTCGCGCTACTCATCACTAGCCGCAGTACTGGCCGCTGCAATGGCACCAATGTTTTCGGCATTGATGCATGGCGCCGGCAGCCAAATATTTGTAGTCGGCATCATCTCGATGGCGCTGATCGGCAAGCACTGGCAGAACATGCAGCGCCTTGTTGCCGGGCAGGAGTCCAAGATCGGCAGCAAGAAAAATACTTGATTGTTGCGGTCAATGGCGAATTTAAGCCGATTTTTTACGCCGTGCGCTGATCCGACATTTCCATCAACGGCCAGCGCGGCTGAATCGCGAATTGCCCCGCTTCCTTTGCCGGCGTTCCCGACTGCAAACGCAGACAACCGGCAAGCGCAATCATCGCGCCGTTGTCGGTACAAAAATCCAGCTCCGGGTAATGGACGCGAAAGCCTTTGCGTTTTGCCTCGCTATTCAGCGTTGACCGCAACTGTTTGTTGGCGCCCACCCCGCCGGCCACCACCAGACGCTTGAGGCCGTTCTGCTTGAGCGCCTTGAGCGATTTTTTCAGCAGCACTTCAACCATCGCCTCCTGAAAAGCGCGCGCTGCATTGGCCTTGAATTCGGCGGTCAAAGTTTCGCCCTGCTCGCGCACCAGCATCAACACCGCCGTCTTCAAGCCGGAAAAGCTGAAATTGAGATCGCCGGAATGCAACATCGGGCGCGGCAACATATAGACTTCCGGCCTACCCTGCTCGGCCAGTTTCGACAACAGGGCACCGCCGGGATAAGGCAGGCCGAGCAGCTTGCCGCTTTTGTCGAAAGCTTCGCCGGCGGCGTCATCGAGCGTTTCGCCAAGCATTTCATACCGGCCCACCCCCTCAACCCGCATCAACTGTGTATGGCCGCCGGAAACCAGCAAGGCAACAAACGGAAAAGTCGGCGGATCGCTTGAGAGCAGCGGCGACAACAAATGGCCTTCGAGGTGATGCACCGGAATCGTCGGCTTATCGAGCGCCACCGCCAATGCTTCGGCAAACGCACAGCCGACCAGCAACGCGCCGGCCAAACCGGGGCCGCGCGTGTAGGCCACCGCATCGACATCGTCAAGCTTGCGCCCGGCTTTGATCAGGGTTTCCCGCAACAGCGGTACCACACGCCGGATATGGTCGCGCGACGCCAACTCCGGCACGACGCCGCCGTACTCTGCGTGCATCGCCACCTGCGAATAAAGCGCGTGCGACAACAGCCCGGCGGCGCTGTCGTAAAGCGCAATACCGGTTTCGTCGCAGGAAGATTCAATACCAAGCACCAACATAGGCGCACATATTAACATTTTGAGCAAAAGGTTTTTTGGCATATACTGCTTGGCTTTCCGCAATCTAGCGGACAAAACAAATTTGCGCGCACTGCCTTTTACTTGACCTGGCAGGCGCCTTACGGAAGGGGGTGATTTATATGCCGAACATTCGTGTCAAGGAAAATGAGCCGTTCGAAGTTGCTATTCGTCGTTTCAAGCGCACAGTTGAAAAAACTGGCCTGTTGACCGAGCTGCGCGCCCGTGAGTTTTACGAAAAGCCCACCGCCGAGCGTAAGCGTAAGGCTGCCGCTGCTGTCAAACGTCAGCACAAGCGCCTCCGTAGCCTGACCCTGCCGCCGAAACTTTTCTAATCCAGAAAATTTCGCAGCACCAGAAGAGCCGCCCGCCCAACAGCTGGCGGCTCTTTGCTTTAAGAAAGCCGAAAATGAGCCTCAAAGCCCGCATTACCGACGACATGAAAACGGCCATGAAGGCCAAGGAAACCGCCAAGCTGGGCGCGATTCGCCTACTGCTCGCCGCCCTCAAGCAAAAAGAAGTCGATGAGCGCGTCGAACTCGATGACGCCGCCGTGATCGCGATCATTGAAAAGCTGACCAAGCAGCGCAAAGACAGCTTTACCCAATACGAAGCCGCCGGCCGTCAGGATCTGGCTGATGCCGAAAAATTTGAAATCGCCGTTCTCGGTGCCTACCTGCCGGAAAAGATGAGCACGGAAGAAACCAGCGCCATCGTCCTTGCAGCCGTCGCCGAAACCGGTGCCAAAGGTCCGGCCGACATGGGCAAACTGATGGCCGTCCTGAAGCCACGCCTGGCTGGCAAAGCCGATATGGCCGAAGTCTCCAAGCTGGTCAAGGCGGCACTGCAGTAAATGGGAATTAGGGATTAGTGATTGGGAAAACCAATTACCCCTCACTAATCACCAATTACGCCTCACCAACCAACCATGATTCCCGATTCATTCATTCAGGATTTGCTGGCCCGGGTCGACATTGTCGAACTGGTGGATACCTACGTCCCGTTGAAGAAGGCTGGTGCCAATTACGCCGCCTGCTGCCCCTTCCATAACGAGAAATCACCTTCTTTCACGGTCAGTCCGACCAAGCAGTTCTACCACTGCTTCGGCTGCGGCGCACACGGCACGGCGATCAGCTTCGTCATGGAATATCAGGGCATGGGCTTTGTCGATGCGATCAAGGAACTGGCCGGCAAAGCCGGCATGCAGGTGCCGGAATCCGAAGGGCGCAGCGTCAACGACGAAAAACCGGGCCAGACCCGCGCACTGATCGAGATCATGGCGCGCGCCGCGCAGTATTACAAAGACCAGCTCAAGGCCACTCCGCGCGCCGTCGACTACTGCAAAAAACGCGGCCTGACCGGCGAAGTGGCTGCTCGCTTCGGGATGGGTTACGCACCCGATGGCTGGCAAAATCTGCAGGCCATTTTCAGCGACTACAACGCCGAAGAACTAAAAGTTGCCGGCCTGGTAATCGAGAACGAAGCCGGTCGACGCTACGACCGCTTCCGCGACCGCCTGATGATCCCGATCATCAACCCCAAGGGCGACATCATCGGTTTTGGTGGCCGCATCATCGATCAGGGCGAGCCGAAATACCTCAACTCGCCGGAAACCCCGCTCTTCGAAAAAGGCCGCGAAGTCTTCGGACTGCCGCAAGCCCGTCAGGCTCTGCGCGACACCAACACCGCCATTGTCACTGAGGGCTACATGGACGTCATCGCCCTAGCGCAAAACGGTGTCGGCAACGCCGTCGCGACGCTCGGGACGGCGACCACAGCGACCCATGTCACCAAGCTATTAAGGCAGGTTGACCGTATCGTTTTTTGCTTTGATGGCGACAACGCCGGGCGTAAGGCGGCCTGGCGGGCGCTGGAAAATTCGCTCGAAGCGCTCGCCGACAACAAACGCCTCGGCTTCATCTTTCTGCCGCAGGACGACGACCCCGACAGCTACATCCGCGCCCACGGCAAGGATGAATTCGATACGCTGGTCAAGCAGGCGATGCCGCTCTCCGACTTCCTGCTGCGCGAGCTAGGCCAGCGCTGTGACCTGACCAGCTCCGAAGGCAAGGCACAACTGATCTACGAAGCCAAACCCTTGCTGCTCAAATTGCCAACGCCACTGCTGCGCCTGCAACTGGTCAAACGCCTCGCCGAAGCCAGCGGCTTTGCCCAGAGCGAAGTTGAACGCCTTTGCGAACTCAAATCCTATACACCTGCCGCACCGGCCAAGGCAAAGCGCACAGCACCGTCACTGACCCGCAACCTGTTGCGCATTATTCTCAACAAGCCGCAACTGGCGACCCGATTGCCGGTTGATCTGCTGCCCGACAACCCCGAACGCGCCGCCCTGATCCGCCTGCACGGCCTGGTCACCGCCAACCAGGAAGCCTCAAGTTACGCCGGCCTGCGCGAGCAACTGCGCGGACTACCCGAAGAATCACAAATTGAACAAGCTGCTTCGGAACTTCTCGGCGATGCGTTTGACGAAGCAGAAGCGGAGCGCGAATTCAAGGACACGCTGGCGCGCCTGCAGGAAGGCGGCGAGAAGCGGGACTTCGCCAAGCTACAGGCCAAGGCACAGCAATTTGGCGTCACCGGCCTGAGTGCCGACGAAAAGGCGGCGTATCTCGTTTTCCTGGGCAAGCTTGGCAAGCACGGCCAGTCACAAGAATAAAATGAGCTAAGTTATGGTAAAATCTTCGGTTTTCCGAAATTCAAGGAATTGCATTCATGGTTAAGGCAACAGACACCGTCGAAGAAGCTCCCAAGCCCCGCCTGAGCAAGGCAAAGGAGCGAGCTGCTGAAAAAGCCCTGCTCCGTGGTGCAATGGCAGAGAAGCCCGAACCACTCGACGCTGAAGCGCGTAAAACGCGTCTCAAGGCGCTGATCAAGCTGGGCAAGGATCGCGGTTACCTGACTTACGCCGAAATCAACGACCACCTGCCGGACGACGTGGTTGATGCCGAGAGCATCGAAGCCATCATCTCGACCTTCAGCGACATGAGCATCAAAGTTTTCGATGAAGCCCCGGCTGCCGAAGACATGCTGATGACCGACACCGCCGCCGCCGCCAATGACGACGATGTTGAAGAACAGGCCGAACAGGCCCTGTCCACGGTCGACTCCGAGTTTGGCCGGACAACTGACCCGGTGCGCATGTACATGCGCGAAATGGGCACGGTTGAACTGCTCACCCGCGAGGGCGAAATCGAAATCGCCAAGCGTATCGAAGACGGCCTCAAACACATGGTTCAGGCTATTTCCGCCTGCCCGACAACAATCACCGACATCCTCGAACTGGTCGCCAAGGTCGAGAGCGAAGAAATGCGCATCGACGAACTGGTCGACGGCGTCATCGACCCCAACGCGGTGGAAGCCCCGCCGCTCGCCGGACTACCCGAAGAGCTCGGCGAAGAAGATGACGAGGAAGTCGAAGACGACGGCGGCGCCGGCGCCGTTTCTGCGTCACTGCTGCAACTAAAAACAGAAGCCCTTGAGCGCTTCACGATCATTCGCGGCCTGCACGCTAAAATGCAAAAACTGCTGCACAGCAAAGGCCCCCAAGATAAGGCTTACCTCAAGCTGCAACAGCAACTCTCCAACGAACTGCTCAACATCCGCTTTACTTCGCGCTCGATCGAACGCCTCTGCGACAGTGTGCGTGGCATGGTGGATACCGTGCGCCGCGCTGAAAGAAAAATCCAGCAAATCTGCGTTGACCGCGTCAAGATGCCACGCCCGCATTTCATCCAGTCCTTCCCGGGCAATGAAGTCAATCTTGACTGGTCTGACGCTGAAATTGCCGCCGCCCCCAAGATCTACGTTGCCATCCTGACCCGCAACGGCCCGGCGATCAAGGAAGAGCAAAAGCGCCTGCTCGCCCTGCAAGCTCACATCGGCATTCCGCTCAGGGATCTGAAAGACATCAATAAACAGATGTCTACCGGCGAAGCCAAAGCCCGCCGCGCCAAGCGTGAAATGACCGAAGCCAACCTGCGTCTGGTCATCTCGATTGCCAAGAAATACACCAATCGCGGCCTGCAATTCCTTGATTTGATTCAGGAAGGCAACATCGGCCTGATGAAGGCTGTGGATAAATTCGAATACCGTCGCGGCTACAAATTCTCCACCTACGCCACCTGGTGGATTCGTCAGGCGATCACCCGCTCCATCGCCGACCAGGCACGCACCATCCGCATTCCGGTCCACATGATCGAAACGATCAACAAGATGAACCGGATCAGCCGTCAGATTCTGCAGGAAACCGGTGCCGAACCTGATCCCGCGACGCTGGCCAAGAAGATGGACATGCCGGAAGACAAGATTCGCAAGATCATGAAAATTTCCAAGGAGCCAATCTCCATGGAAACGCCGATCGGCGACGACGACGACTCGCATCTTGGCGACTTCATCGAAGATTCCGGCACCCTGGCCCCGGCGGATGCCGCGATGTACTCCAGCCTGCGCGGCGTTACCAAGGAAATCCTTGATACGCTGACCACGCGCGAAGCCAAGGTGCTGCGCATGCGCTTCGGGATCGAAATGAACACCGACCACACGCTGGAAGAAGTCGGCAAGCAATTCGACGTCACCCGCGAGCGCATCCGCCAGATCGAAGCCAAAGCCCTGCGCAAATTGCGTCACCCGAGCCGTTCCGACAAGCTGCGCAGCTTTGTCGACACCAACGGCAGCTAAGCTTTCGGGCCCGTAGCTCAGTTGGTTAGAGCAGAGGACTCATAAGCGTTTTTTGTTAAGTTTTTTTTAAGTTTTTTGGGCCGTTAGCTCATGCTTGGTTAGAGCAGTAGACTCATAATCTATTGGTGCCGTGTTCGACTCACGGACGGCCCACCACACAAGGGTTTCCGCCGATTCTTCGGCGGAAACCCCCCCAAAAAATATCCCACTTGTCATCTCATCACAGGGATAGGCGGCAACAGTTAAAAAAGCGTTAAAAAATATCTCGCTCCCTATTCGCTCCCCCACGGGAGCCCATACCGGGGGGCTTGGAGGCGAAAAATGGCGGGTTTGAGGGCGTACTCCGAAGCGGAAATGGCATTCCTGCGGCAGGTTCCCGACCTGCCTGACGATCTGTCGTTGTCGCCGGAACAAACCTCCGTCATCGTCGGCGAGTCACTCGAGTGGCTCAGGAAAAAACGGCAGGGCAGCGAGGGTGCCGGACCCCCTTTTGAACAGCATGGCGACGAGACCTCTGTCCGCTACCCGCTTGGCGCCGTTCGCCGCTGGAAAAAAGACCGGACGTTTTCAACGACGCGCGAAGCGCGTGATGCCCGGGTTTACGGCCGACTGTCGGCCTTCGTCTGCTCAGGCTCGCTGACCGATATGGAGACCTTCAGGGACGGACCCGATGGACGGCCGGTTCCGTGCGAAAGCTCGGCCCCCGGCTCATATCCACTCACGCTCGACGTTTTCCTTGAGCGGGTGCGTGACGCCGCCAGGGACAAGGCACTCCGCAGCGTCCATGGCGACATGGACGACTCCGCCGCTTCAGGAAAACCGACACAACCCAAGCGAGGCCCCTGACGGCTCGGCGGTCAAGTTCGGATAAAACCGGCTGATTAGGCCGCCCCTCTCATTCCAAGCATCTGGCGGCAGCCCGGATAGTTGTGGCAACCCCAAAACGACGGGCGTCCCGCCTTGCCCTCGACTGCCCTCATCTTCGTCCCGCACCCCGGACAGGTGGGGGTCTTGTAGTCCCCCGCCACGGCGAAGTCGAGCAAGCTCCTTTGGTCGGGCTCCGGCAGGCGCCGGATCATCATGAGAAACATCTCGCCGTCGATGAGCGTGATGCGGTTGCTCGTCGCCACCGCCTTGGCATCGTCCGAAAACCGCCCGCTCGTCATGAAAAACGCCTTGCCGATTTTCTCGTGGGTCATCACCCCGAGCAGCTCCCTGACGGGCTTCACGCCGACAAAACGCTCCCCCCAAGCTTTGCACTGCACGATTGACGTGGCTTGCCCAGATTCATCCTGAAAAAGCCGAATGTCGATTCCGCCGTCGGGGCCCAGCGGGGTGGTCTCGCTCCTGACCCCCTTCGTTTCGTAGAAACGCTGGCAGACGTCCTCGAACCGTTTCCACTCGATGTCCCGTATCAACTCAATGGACCACTGCGTGGGCTTCTCCGACGAGCCCATGCTCGGTTCCTTCCACACCTCGTAAGCGTCAATCGGCTGTATCTCGGCCCCCACGTCCAGAGGCTCTCCCAGGTGTCCTCGTTTTCCCCCTCCAAAAGCCTCACCAGTGCCCCCTCTGGTGGCGTGTTTTGCCCAAGAGGGCTCCCCTCTCGCAGCCCCCGAGGAAATGCTCGAAACGGGGGCCTTTTTGCGTACCGCCACCGATTTGGCGTATACCAAGGCTCCGATCAGGAAAAAAACGCCCGAGAATATCCAAGCGACGGACGACGCCGCTGCGGCAATCGGTTTCAGAAACATGTTCCCGGCCCCGACGGCAGGAAGAATCCATTTGAGGCCGATGAACATCGCGACGCCCAGACCGACGCTGGCCTGCCATGGCAAGCCGAAAAGAGTGTCAATGAACGACTCCTTGCCTTTACCCCGCCTCCGTGCCATCCCAATCCCCAACCCAAAATATCAACCCGGCATTGTATGCCGGATGCAGATTCGCGTCTGCACGAGCGGGATCCCGAGGAAACCATCGGCGGTTGCGAACCCCAGGATGGATAAAGGCAGGGAACAGCGTCTGTCGCCGGGGCAAACCCCGACACGATGGCCAAATCTGCGCGCGCCGATTTTTCTTGAGTTTTGGGGTTGGTCTTGCTCCGGAACGAAACGCTTGGTTTTTCTATAGAAAGACTTGTGGGTTTTGCTCTATTCCGGTTTTGGGTTTTGCTTCTTCTAGGGTTGGTTTTTCTGGGCGGCGGATAGCCATACCGGCGGCTTTTTGGGCTCGTCGGGGTATGGCTTGTCCTCAGAAAAACGTCTTTTCCGGGGCCGTACGCGCAGCGACACGCATACGGCTAGGAGGGTTCAGCGGATCGCTCCGCGCCAGGCCTGGTCCCTCCGGCTCCGTGGCGGCTGAGCTCCCCCGTAAGGGCCGGCACAGGGATCGTCCCTCCGCCTGGTGTCCGTAAGCTCCCGTTCCCACGTGCTGCTTCTCAGTTTGCGCGCCATGCCTTCCGTCTTGCGCGACTTTGCTGCTACTTGGCCTTGGTGTCTCTGGCTCAAGGTCTTTTCGACGCTGATTTCACGGCCCTTCAGACATCTTCAGTTATGCCGGCTTCAAAACCGAGAGTCAAGTCGCTGGGCAAAAAAGAACCCGCCGTTCGGCGGGTTCTAGATCGGATAAACATGAGACTGTCTGAAGGTGCCGCGTTCTCCGATCCTTCTGCCACCCTACCGGGTCGCCGCCGTTTGTCAAATCCAAAATCGACCGACCGTCCGAAACGGGGGCGGTTTGGACTTGCCCCGCAAGGGGCGATTTTCGGGGCCATACTCCGACGTGGCATAACCCTACGGGGGTTGCGGCATTCGTTGCGTGTCAATCAGCGTCCAATAGTTTCCAGGTGTCAGCGTCCAAATCTTTCCAGTTTCTCAGTCTGATTTGACCGATTTTTTCCGCTGTTTGAAGCGGAAGGAATCGTTGCCGGTTTCGAGGATTTCACAGTGATGAGTGATGCGGTCGAGCAAGGCCGCCCCGCTCTCCTGCTTCCTCGCTGGGGTTTACTTCGGCGTGCGGGCGGCTACGGCGGGGACTTGTGCCGAAGCGGGGGCTGCCGGTGCTGACGCGTCTTCTAGCGTCTTCCTTGCCGCCGCGGCCCCTGCAGATCCGCGTTTTTCGGCGTCCACCACCTCGTCCAGGGCCGAGCGTCCGTTCTTGTCCTTTGCGTCGGGGTTTGCCCCGGCGGCAAGGAGGGTTATGACCGCTTTGTCGTCGCAAGAGCGGGCCATCTTGCGGAGAGTTTCGTCGATGTCGACTTCCGCCCCGGCAAGCCTCGAAAGGGTGTCGATATCCCCGTCTCCTGCAGCTTTCAGTGCCCTCCTGTCGAGCACCACCTCCGCCCCCCTTGTGTCTGCCCCGGCGTCGAGCAGAAAGATCAGGTCTTCTGTGGGCAGGGAATCAGGGGCGTTCGCGAGCAGTGCGGTCGGTCCGTAGCCGGCTTTGATGCATTCTTTTACGCTTGCCCCCTTTTCGAGCAACCCGCGTATCAGAACGCCATCGGACTCCGGCGTGTTGAGCAACAACACCGTCGCCTCACGCGCCTCCGCTTGCCGCCGCGCCTCCCGATCCAGCTCCAGGTTTCTTTTGAGCAGCTCGCTTTCCACCCGGAGACGTTTCCATTCGTCGATCTCCCGTCGCTTCTCGGCCCGCGCTGCTTCATCTGGCTCCGCCGACGCGGGGGCGGATGCGGTGGTTTGAGCGGCTTTTTCCGGTTCCCGCTTTTCCCCAAGTTCATTCCGTCCGCCGAGGCTCGCGATGGTCCGTCCGAGCCGATCCTGGCCTGGGTCGCCGCCAACGGCCAGCACCTTTTCCAGCGTTTCCTCGTCACCTTGGGCCGCGGCATGGTGCGCCGCGGTCATTCCGAACGCATCCCTCTTGAGGACGTCGAGCCTGCCCCAGTCCGCTTCATCCCTCACACTCTTGCTTGCGTAAATCTTCGACACAGCAGCGGGTGAATGGAGCACGCTCGCGTTCCCGTCGGCGTCGAACGCGAGGGTTACCGTTTTGCCTACCTCTTTGCCTTTTAGCAGTTCGCATGGGACAGAGGCAATATGGAGTTTGGCTTTTTCATAATCCACCCCGCCTTGGGCTGTACCGCTCAGTTCTACAAGCAAGACTTTGCCGCTTTCTATATCCAAAACGATGCCACGCGCGGCCAGCTTGCCATCCGCTGCCCGGATTGCACAGGCGCCGTAGTTCTCTGTGACCATCCCCGCCACGCCATCGGCTTTTTGCGATCTCCAGGTTTCTTGAGCGCGCTTGTAGAGTCCCGGGGATACCCGATTGAGTGCTTTCTCGATCCTTTCGCGGCCGTCCGCGGTGGCGTTGCCAGTCGGCTTTGCCCCGCGGTGGGTTTCGGCCTTCGCGGTCGCTTCGGCCTTCTTCCGATCCCCGTCGGCGGTCGCCATCGGGGCGATGTTGGCGTTCGTGGCTTCGCCGGTCGGCGTTGCCACGAGGGGTTCGTCCGACGCGGTCGCTTCGGACTTCGCCAGGAACTCCAGGCTTGCGGTCGCATGCGGGGCGGGTTCGCTCTTCTCTTCTGCCGTCGCGTCACGAATGGCCTCCGGTTCGTTGGCTGGAGTCTGGGTGCCACCGAAAATAAGTTCGTGGTTCCACGCATCGTTTATGAGGCTGGGTTCTGCTCCTGTGCTACTTGTGCTTTGATCTCCGCCTGCCTCAACATTTCGTCGCAGAGCGTCGTTTCCAATCCTTGCCTCTTCGAACTCTCCCCGTGTGCCCACATCACTTCGCCGATCTCCTTGCAGTAGCACATTAGGCTTCGTTCCGTAACCGTCCAAAGCGCGCTGTCGCAGCGCCTGCAACCGACCGACACGCTCGGCAAGCCCGACGGACTCGCCAGCCATTTTCTTCTTCCCTCCTTCGGCATGGCTTCGAGAACCGACAGCACCCTGGAGAGTGGCTGGAGAACCTGCCCTTCCAAACTCGCTGTGTTTTGTTCTTGCTTTTGCGATGAGTCCATTTAACACCTCCACTATGTCTGGCTCTTTGGCCGCCAGTTTGGCCTCCAGCTTTCTTACCGCCTCTGATACCCGCTTCACTCTGCCGTCGGTTTCAGCCAGAGTTTTCTCCGCGGCCCCGAGGGCTCCGTCCACGCTGGATCGGGCCAAGGCGTCGTTCGCTTTTACCTTCACCTCTGTCAGCATTACCTTGGCTTCTTCCAAAGGCATGCCGAGGTTTGCCCGGATCCGGTCCGCTTCCTCGGGCGGGAGCAGGTCGAGGGCGTCGAGCTTCAAATCTTTGCGACCCATGTCGCTGATCATCGAGCGGGACTCGTCTTCCGTGGCGTAGATGTGGCATGCTTTTTTGTGTCTGCTCAGGGACACGTAGGCCAGCGCCGCGTTGGAAAAACTGCTGTGCATGTGGAAAGCCGTTTCGACCGTCGAGCCTTGGAGCTTCGAGGTGGTTGCCGCGTATCCGTACGCAACGTCGGGGACTTCGTTGTTTTTGATGAACACGTCCTTCTTCTGGCCGTCCATCCGCAGGTAGAAGCCGTCACCCGTTATCTTGGTGACCGTCCCGAACTCACTTTTCTCTCCGACCCGTTCCTTCTTCGCTCTCGTGTCGAGTCGGAGTTTCGTCGAGCGGTTCAGGGCTTTCTTTACGTGGCGTAGGAGTGAGTTGGATATGGTCTCGTTTTTCTCAAGGCGGGCGGTGAGGCAGATCCGCTCGCCTTGGGCCAGCTCGACCTTCCTCCCGCCTTTCGACGACACGAACGAACCGGTTTTCCCGAGCTTTCCCTCCTCGACGAGTTTCGAGCGTATCGCGTCGTTCAACGCCTGGACGTCAGCGTTCTTCGTCGCGACGCATATTTTTTGGCTCAGTTGGTCAGAGCAGGCGAGGAAGTCTACGGCAATTTTCTCGACCATCGCGTCCCTCGTCGCGAACTTGTCCTGAACCATCCCAGCCTTCCTATAGACGTCCACCGCCTCGGCGAAGTCGCCACGGCTCGCCGCGAGCGTGGCCATTTTTTGCTTCTCGTCCCGTTGTCGGGTTATGACTGTCAGGGACTTGACTTCCACAAGGCCGCTTTCGACCATTCGCCTGAATGGTTTGCCCGTGGATACGGCGGCGGTCTGAGACTCGTCACCTTGGAGGAGGATGCTGCATCCGGATTTCTCCGCCGCTTCCCGGAGCCAAGTGACTTCAGCGTTCGAGGCAAGCCCAGCCTCATCGACCATGACCGTCGTTTTGCCGTCGAGCTTCACTTCGCCTTTTTCGACCAGCCCCTTCAACTGGACGATGGTAAACACCGCCTGTCCGCGTTCCTTGTTCGTGTCCGCGCTGATTTGGCTAGCCGCCTTGTTCCAGCTGGAGGCAAGGATGACCTTCCGCCCTTGTTGCTCGAGGATTTCAATGGAGGCCGTCAGGCTCGTCGTTTTTCCGGTTCCGGCCTTCGCGCTGATGAGCGCGAACCTCCGGCCGTCGGTCGCATGCAGAATCGTCTCGATCTGGTCGTCGCGGAACTTGAAATCGACCCCGAGCTCCTTGGATTTTTTCCTTTCGATTTCCGAGATGATCCGCTTGGCCTGTTCTTCGGGGAGGGTGTGCGTCCGTTCCCCCGCCATCCTCTCGAACGCGCGGATGGTCGCGACTTCTTCCGTGAGCATCCTCTTGCTGTAGAAGTGTGCCTCGCCAGTGGCGTCCCGCCCCGTTATTGCGCTGAGAAAATCGGCGTCTACGGGTTTCAGGTCCGGGCTGGCGGCGATTCGCTCGATCCGCGCGTCGGCGTTCTTGAGCGCGCCGAAGTCGCCCACCGAGGCGGCTTCGGCGGCGGCAAGGTAGACCTCCCGCCTTATATCGCCTTCGCTAAAGTGGGCTTCCTTCTCAGTCAGCCGCCGGATGATCTCAGCGTCGCTTTTATATGCATAGCTCTTGTCAGTCAGCTTTGCGGGCTGACGCTCCAGGCGTTGCTCGACCTTGCCATCCTTCTCGAAGCCCAGCCCTGCGAACTTTTCCCGCCAGATCCCTTCGAGCGTCGCCGGGTCGTAGTCCTTCCCGCCACGTGACGCGGCCCATGCGGCCTGGTTCTTCATGCCCTGGGCTTTCTTGCCTTGGATCGCCGCCCCCCGCTTGCTGTTCTCTTCTATGAGCCCGTCGGAAAAGCCCGCGATGCCGACCGTCCTCTCGCCGCTCTTCGACACGTAGAACTCAACTTTGAAACCGGCTTTGACGGCTTCCTCGGCGAGGATGGCCTGCCCCTCCGCCCCGATGGCCTTCATGTTGTCGAGCAGATACCCTTGGTCGAGTGCGACGGTTTTGCCATTGAGGGTGGTGACGTCTTTCATCAGTTCGTTGTGAAAGTGGTCGCTGGGGTCTGGTGGTCCCTTGTCCCCTTTGACGCCCCGGGCGTCGCTATGGAAAAACGTCGCGGCGGTGAGCCCCTGAATCTTGTGATACTCGACTTCAGTCGTCTTCTCCATCTTTACGCTGCCGTCCGGCCCGACGACTTCGCGCTCGACCGTCTTCGATATGCGCGCTCGTCCGTATTTTTTCCCCGCGCTTTCGACGAGCCGTCTGTTAGCTCGTTCCATGACCTTGAGCAGTTCGTCGGACTGTTCTTTCGGCATGGCGTGCCTCGCGAGGGCGAAGGACTTGTGCATCGAGGTCGTCAGCGTGAGGCCTTGGGCGTACGCCCCGGGTGTGTCTTTCAGCAGGTGGTCCAACCCCTCCGCCACCGCTTCTGCAGCCTTCGCCTCCACGCGAAGCTCGGCCGCCGCATCAAGATAAGTTCCTTCGGTGAGCAGCCTGGCGGAGTCGATGCTTTTGCTCTTCGCCTCTTCCCGGAAATGGTCCGCCTGCTTTCTGAACTCGCGTATCTCGTTCGACTGGGCAAAAAAATCTTTCGCCCGCTCGTCCAGTTCGGCAATCATCCGGTCGAGCCTCTCGGCCTCTTTCTTTTTGCCAGATGCCTTGGCGGCGTCCCGTTCCCCGGTCAGCTCGGCATGGCGGAACTTGAGCATGGCCGCGGTGTAGCCGACCGGGTCGGCGCCCTGTAACAAGGGGTAGAGGACTTTGAGGGCTTCCGTCTTCGCCTCCGTCTCCGCCTTCCGCAGCGCTTCGAGGCTGCCGTAGTGAATCAGTATCTCTTTCCGTTCTTCTTTTACTGCATCGATTTCCGCGCGGATCCGGTCCACTTCCTTGCGTGTTTTCTTGTCGCCTTTACCTTCGAGCCGGGCAATCTGGCGCTCCCGAAGAACGATTCGTTCTTCCGTATGCCGCACTTTCCAGCGGTCGAGCTTCACTTTTGCCCATGCTTCCACCGCCGGATCGACCCCGCGTTCCCTCTCCGCTGGGGTCATCGTCCGCTGCCGGAATCCGAACGTCCGATGGATGAACGCCTCTTTGGAAACCTCGCCCTCAAGGCCGGATGGGCCGGCACCCTGGCCGATCCACTGCCCCGGAACGTGCCCCTTTTCGGTCAGGTACTCGAGCGGATCTTCCACTTCGCTCAGCAGCTTGTGGTAGTCATCCGTCCGCCGCTTCGAGCTCGTCACTATCATTCTGGCTCTCCGTTTGCGCGGAGGATCCTCAGGACCGCGGAGGATAAACTGGCCAGTTCCTCGGCCAGATCCTTCTGCTGTCTCGTCAGATTCAGCAGCACGTCGGCCATCTTTTCCAGCCGGATTTGGCTGCCGACCACCCCGCCGTCGCTTCCCGTCTGCCCCAGGGCGGCGTCCCTGGAGTGCTCCGCTACGGGTTTGCCGCGGCGCTGGGCCTCGGCTTTTATTTCATCAAGCTCTGCTTCGGTCACCTTGAACGTCAGGGTCTTCGTCCTGGCCGCCACCCCCTCGCTTTTCCGCTCGCCCATCGCCGTCTCCCCGTCGTTCTTTTTCTTTTGTCCTTTCTATTCATCCCTCGTCCCCGAGGCGAAAGCCAGTCCGTCCGGCGGTTTTTCCATGGTGGCGAAACCCCGGCGGCACCCAGCCGCAAACCCGCACGGTTGAGCCATTCCCAGCAAAAAAGGAGGCCAAAATGGCCCCCGATTCGAGCGAAACTGTGCCCGGAGCTGCGTTGGTGCTATAACTTCTTTTTTTTCTTTTTACCCAATCCTCCTTTTTTGGGGGTAAGGAGGGCGGCCGCCCGACGACCCCTCGGACGTTCAATGGAAAAACCCCCGCCCATCGGAGGCAAATCCTCCCAGTCGCGAAACGGGAAAAACCGTTCGACTCGGGGGGCTTGTGCAGATGGATCAACGCCTCGTTGTGCTCTCGTTGTCCCGCCCTTCCTGTCGCTGCCTCCTTCCCGTGGCATTTCTTTTATCCGCGGCGGGCCAACCTCCCGCGTTGCCGTTTCACCACCGATATGCGGCTGATGTGAGGACGGATCAACACGCCACCGGGGCCTTGATGTGCGCTTGCCGTTCGGCGGGATCCCATGGAACGGACTGGCTTTCCGCTTGTGCACGAGCGATGAATGAATATGTCACCAACGGGAGAGCAGCATGACAGACCAAACCACCAATCAGACGACAGACGGCAGGGGTAACCTGACGCTCGCCGACCTGCTGAAGAACCAAACGGAGTTGAATAGCCTTGCGGACGAACTGGTAGCGGCTCCAGCCGCCGGGTCCAGGTCGGAACTTCAACTCGTCGTCGACGCGCTCGGACGAAAGCTCGTCGATGCGGTTGCCGAGGGACGATCAATAAAACTCGTGGCGGACAAGCTTGCCAAACTCGGCCCGAAGGTCCGGGCGGACAAGCTGCGCGAATGCGTCCTCACTGCTCTCAACGCCGGCCTCGCCAATGTCCAGCCGCGCACAGGCAAGGAGCGAGCGACTTACGAGATTGCCCTTTCCAAACTCGGAGAGGATCCGTACGGGCTTCCACGTAAAAAGGATGGTGGGAAAAAACAAGACGAGCAGCCGGACGAGAGGCTGGCGTCACTTCAACAGGAGAACGCACAGCTCAAAAAAGAACTCGACGACAGGGCGGACGAGCAGCCCGATGAACAGCTTGAGATTCTTGAAAAAGAGATAGCACGGCTCCAGAACGAACTCAGCATCGCTTCTTCTCTACAAAAATCACTGGAGGATGAGAACAGCGTCCTCGGCAAACAAAGCCCGGTCGGCTTGTTGAGGTTCTATAAAGAAGGCTTTCTTGATCTACGGAAGATGCTCGTCGAACATAAGATCGAAATCCCGGAAGCGCTGAAGACCAACCCGGTTATCAGCCACCCTCCGCACACTCCCACATAACAGAAAAGGCCCTGGCGGCTGCGGCCTCGTGGCCGCGTCGGGCCGCCCATGGTTTGGGGTACAGCCCAGTCGAACAAAACCACCAATCACATTCTGCAAACTGCACTTCCGGAATCCAATCAACTTAGGTTATCGGAGCAGCAGCGTTGGCACTTTGGCCGAGCGCAGCAGTTCATTGGTACGACTGCCGAAGAGCAACTTGCGCAGCGGCGAGTGGTTGAAGGCACCCATCAGCAGCAGGTCGATTTCGCGTTCCTGGATGGTGTGGGCGATGACGGTTTCGGTGTCGCCCTGGATGATTTCGGCGGTCACTGAAAAACCGACTTTTTCCAGCGTTGACCGCGCCCATTCGATTTTCTTCGGCGCCTCCGGGTCTGCCTTGCCGGCCATCAGCAAATGGCAGGGAATGCCCTTGAGAAGTGGGCTATTGGCAACCATCTCGACGCCGCGCTTGGTGACTTCGCCGCCATCGAAAGCGATCATGAAGCTTGCCGGCGCCTTGAAGTTTTCGGTGACGGTCAGGATCGGCTTGTGCAGCGCGCGGACGACGTTTTCGACGTTGCGCCCCAGATCGCGTTGCGTCGTTTCCGCCGATTCGCCGCGCCGGCCGAGGACGAACAGGCGCACGCCGGCTTCCTGCTCGGCCAGGCTTTCTTCGAGGTGGCCGTAGCGCTGGCGCGTGTCCGGCGCCGGCACACCGGCAGCAATGGCGCGTTCGCGCAGGCGGTTGAGGAAGAGCCGGCCTTCCTCACGCATCGCCTTGGTCTTTTCGGCATCCTTGTCGCTGAGTTCTTTCAGCAGATGTTCCTGCGCGTTAAAACCGATGGCGCCGGAATGATCCTCGCCGGAAGCAACTTCCTGATGGCGGTCGAGAATGTGGAGGAATTCGAGCGGCGCGTTCATCCGGCTCGCCGCCCAGGCGGCGGCATCGGCGATGATGTCGGCGAAGTGCGAACGATCAACACAGGCGAGAACTTTGTTTTCGTTTTGGGTCATGACTTTTCTCCTTAGTGGCCGGCCAGCAGGTCTTCGGCGCCATCCTTGTCGTGGATGGCGAAGCGGTCGAGCATTGTCGCGCTGGCTTCGTTGAGACCGACGATCTCGACCTCGACCCCTTCGCGGCGGAATTTCAGCACCACTTTGTCGAGCGCGCTGACGGCGGTGATGTCCCAGAAGTGGGCTTTCGAGACGTCGATGATGACCTTTTCGATCACTTCCCTGAAATCGAAGCAATTGACGAAGCGGTCAGCCGAGGCGAAGAAAATCTGGCCAGAGAAGCGATAGACGCGGGCCCTGCCTTCGTCCTCAGAACTGCTGCGGACGCGGAACAGCAGCGCCACCTTGTGGGCGAAGAAAAAGCCGGAGAGCAGCACGCCAACGCCGACGCCCTTGGCCAGGTCGTGGGTGAAGACGGTGACGAGCACGGTCGCAACCATGACGACGCTCGAACTCGCCGGGTGATCCTTGAGGTTGCGCAGCGAGCCCCAGTTGAAGGTGCCGATCGAGACCATGATCATCACTGCAACCAGCGCCGCCATCGGGATCTTCGCCACCCAGTCGCCAAGGAATACCACCATCAGCAGCAGGAAAATGCCGGCCGAGAAGGTCGAGAGCCGACCGCGACCGCCCGATTTTACGTTGATCACCGACTGACCGATCATCGCGCAGCCTGCCATGCCGCCGATGAAACCGGAGGCGATGTTGGCGACGCCCTGGCCGACGCATTCACGGTTCTTGTTGCTGGTGGTGTCGGTCAGGTCATCGACAATGGTCGCAGTCATCAGCGATTCGAGCAGGCCAACGACCATCAGGGTCAGCGAGTAGGGGAAGATGATGGCCAAGGTTTCGAAGTTGAGCGGAATATTCGGGATCAGGAAGACCGGCAGGCTGTCCGGCAGTTTTCCCATGTCGCCAACGGTGCGGATGTCAAGGCCGAGGAAGATGGCGACGGCAGTGAGTACGACAATGGTGACCAGCGGCGACGGGATCGCCTTGGTGATGTAAGGGAACAGGTAAATGATGCCCAGGCCGCCCGCCGTCATCGCATAGACGTGCCAGCTGACGTTGGTCAGTTCCGGCAACTGCGCCATGAAGATCAGGATGGCCAGTGCATTGACGAAGCCGGTGACCACCGATCGCGAGACGAAGCGCATCAGCGCGCCGAGATTGATCCAGCCAGCGATGATCTGCAGCACGCCGGTCATAACGGTGGCGGCGAGCAGGTATTCGAGGCCGTGGTTCTTGACCAGCGTGACCATGAGCAAGGCCATGGCACCGGTGGCGGCCGAGATCATGCCCGGCCTGCCACCGACGAAGGAAATCACCACCGCAATGCAGAACGAGGCGTAAAGCCCGACCTTGGGATCAACGCCGGCAATAATGGAAAAGGCAATGGCTTCCGGAATCAGCGCCAGCGCGACGACGAGGCCGGCCAGCAGATCATTGCGGATATTGGAAAGCCAATCCTGTTGGAGTTTTTGTAGTGACATGATTTTTTTCAGCCTTGCAGGCCGTGTTGGTACGAACAGATGAAGTACGACTCTGACGACGCGACGAATGCACGTTCTCAAGAGCAAGCAGGGGTTTTGTCCGAAGTCGCCAACGACTCGGGACGATTCAAACCCGGACGACCAGGGACAAACTTAGGGGGGAGTGACCGAGCAGAAGTGGCCGCGCGGCAGCGAGGAGCCGCGATAGAAGAGGGCCTGCATAACGCACAAAGCGAAAACCGCGCTGGATAAGCAGCGTGTTATGAAGTTCGGTTTGGCAAAATTTGTTACGGTCATGATCGTCTTATTGTGCAATGCAACATAGATTCAGTCAAGAGAATGACGGCAATGGCCTATTGGTTCTCAGTCAGCTTCGACAATGTACGACTGCTCGAGTCATAAACCGGCCGTTGAGCCTTGGCACTCTCGAACGGCAACAAAGGGCACGTTGATGACGTCGACGACCTCTTTGACAGCCCCCTCTGCCTCGACGATCCGTCCATCAGACGCCCTACCCCACCTCCGTCAGGGCGGAAAGCATGGCCGCCCGCGCTTCCGGGTCCTCCTTTGCCTTGAGCAGGAGTTTTTTCAGTAGAGCCTCAAACCCGTCGTCGTCGGGCGGACGGACTCCCGCCTCTTCGAGGATGGCTTCCTCCAGCCGCTCGAACACAGACCGCAGGGCCTTGAGCCGAACCCGGATGTAATGCCTCTCGGTGACATCCTGCCCCGAGGCGGCATGGTTCAACGCCGCTTTCAGCTGGTAGACCCCGACGCCTGCCTCACCGAGGAGAGAAGCCGAGGTCCGTCGCAAATCGTGAGCGGTGAAGTCCACCCCCGATGCTTTTATGACTTCGGATTCGGCTGCTTTGGTCTGTCGCAAGCAGGTCCGGGTTTTGGTCACATATCCGGTTCTCGTTGCGGGAAAAACGAACGGCGAGTCGCCGCCGGACTCGTCCGCATGACTGCGGCGGCGTTCAAGTATGGCCCGGGCGTGTGGGCCAAACGGGACGGCGTGAGGCCTTCCGTTTTTCGTCCGGTCGAACGTGGCCAAGCCTTCTCCGAAGTCAACTTGTGCCCAAGTCATCGCCTGCGTCTCCCCCCGGCGGCAGCCGAAGAGGAGAGTTACCTGCAGCCAGTCTGCTATGGCCGGGGCGTCCTTTGCCCGTCCATCGGTCTTGCCCCGCAGGGCGTCTACGGCTTTCCACCAGCGGGAGAGGCTCCCTTCTTTTTCCAGAATGGTCCGGTTCTTCGGCTTCGGCTCGTCCCACTTTCTAGCCCTGGGAATCTCGGCGAATGGGTCCCTCGCGGTTTTGAGGTGCATGGGAATCAAGGCACGGACGACCGCCCTCGCGCATCGCATGGCCTGCGCTGCCTGAGTCCCGCCACCCGCTTTAGCCCGCTTCGGATCCATGCCCTCAAGCATTTTCGCGTGTGCCTTCATGACGCTCTCCGGCGTCAGATCTGCCACCGGGGTCTTGCCGAACCCGGCCTTCTCGAAGCGTGCCTTTGCGGACCGATAACTCTTCAGGCTCGTGTCGGCTAGAGGCTTTTTCCTCGGGCAGGGTTCGACCCCGACGCTGGACTTCTCCATCCGCCCCATGGCATCGGAGTCCTGTGCGGCGAGGTACCAGTCGAATGCGAGGCCGAGAGTCCAATGCGACGCTGCCCGTTTCTCATCTGCGACTCGGCGGATCTCCCTGGATTTTTCCTTGGGGTGCGTCCCCAGCTCAAGATCCGAGAGGTATTTCCGCGCCAGCGACCGGATATCCTTGGCCTTGGTCGATGGGTAGGTCCCGATGGTGAGCAGTCGGGTCGTACCCTGGAACTTCCGTCGAACGATCCAGGAGAGGTCCCGTGCCCCGACTTTCAGAAAAAACCCGGGGAATTTGCCGTCAGCAACGAGGTACGGTACGGGGCTCCGCTCCAGTTTTTCCACGACGCTTTCCGTGAGCTCGGGGACTTTTATGGTCTTCATGCTTGGCCTTTTCGGGTCGGTTTCGGGCGGGCTGTGGGAAAATGACCGGTTTGTTTTATCCGATTCGTATCCTACCGTATCTCGCTCCCTTTTCGCTCCCCCACGGAGACCCATTAGGCGACAATAATGAGCAAACTTTGGGAATTCTGAGGCCCCGCTAACCAGAGGAAAAAAGCCGAAATGCTTGCGGATAATGGGTTTAAGAGGGATCGACACTGACGGACAGAATATTAGGGAAGAGGCCTCATAATCCTTTGGTCCACGGTTCAAGTCCGTGCGGGCCCACCAGACACGAAGCCCCAGCCATTCTCGGTTGGGGCTTTTTGTTTTTCGAAGCGCCAGTATTGGCGGGGTTCCGGGTAGTAATGCGGTGTTGGCTGCTCCGGTAAATGACGCGTTTTCCGTCCTGCCGTCACTCGAAATCCTCTCTTTTCTCCATTTGACCTGTGCCTGCCAAACGCTCGACCCCTAGATTTCATGCGGGTTCTAGGGCAGTTGTTGTGCGTCAACTGCACTTGCCAGAAACCATTCAAACCTTTATTGCCCGTCGAAACCGCCGAATAAATCACGCTGCTCGTCCCAATTCCACGGCAACTCGTTTTTCTTCAACCAGAGGATGCTCAATGTTTTCGGCTGGTGACCGTCGAGGAGGTTCCGCACCATTTCCGGCGACAGCAGCGTGAGCCGCAATAGCGCATTGACCGTAGTCTGGTGCAGTCCCTCCTGGCGGGCAATGTCCGAACCGCTATTCACGATTCCATCATCAATCAGGCGCTGCCAGTGGTAGGCCCGCGATAGTGCGACGAGAATCGAAGCATCGTGATCCGGAATCCGGTCGCCTGTTGCTGACGCCGGAATAACCACCTTGCGCCCGCCGTGCCACTTGATGCGAATCGGTATGAGTGTCGTCAGTTTCTGCCCTTGCTGTTGAACCGCCGTTCCGTTCTGAAAGATGCGTGTCATGCCAATACCTCCTGCTGCTCAAGATCAAGCAACTCAGCACCAATGGTTCCCGGACGCATTTCGGCTGCCAGGGTTGACCACCCGGTGTCTCGCCACACGATCTCGATACCTTCGTCACGCAGAACCACGCGTTCGATCAACAATTGGACTATGCGTTGGCGCTCAGCCGGAAACAGTTGTTCCCAAACCAGACCCATCTGACGCAAGGGCAGTACGATTTCAGGCTCGGTCAATTCCGGGCACTGATTGCGGGCCACGTCCCACACTGACTGCACCATCTCCGGCGCGGTCAGCGCGGCATGGATTTGCGCCAACACCATCTGCTCGATAGGCTCTGCCGGAACTCGGGTGGCTGTGCTCGCGCCAGCGCCGAACCTCACCTTGCGGATCGGGACGTAGTAACGATAGCGTTTGCCATTCGGTTTGCGGGTAAAGGCCGGCTGGAAACGTTCACCGTCTTCGGTATAAAACAGTCCGAGCAATAATGCTGGCTCAGGCTGTCGCCGCTGCCATGTTTCCGAGGTGCGCTGCCGGTTGTTCTGCGCAAGGATGGCATGGGTCGCATCCCAGATTTCTAGACTGATGATGCCCTCATGTTGTCCGGGATACCACTTTCCCTTGTGGGCAATTTCTCCAAGATAGAGGCGATTGTGCAGCAACTTGTAGAGCATCTGTTTGCTGAAGGATTTTCCCGTCTTGTTGGTCTGCCCATCGGATGCCAGTTGTCGAACCAGATCAGTGGTCGACCGACATTCCACAAAATCACTGAAGATGCGGATGACCAAGCGGGCCTCCGTTTCTTCAATCAGCAATCGCCGTTGGTCGACGCGATAACCGAGCGGCACCTGCCCGCCCATCCACATCCCCTTGGCTTTCGATGCGGCAAATTTGTCGCGGATGCGTTCGCCGGTGACCTCGCGCTCGAACTGCGCGAAGGACAGGAGGATGTTCAGCATCAACCGCCCCATCGACGTCGTGGTGTTGAATTGCTGCGTGACCGACACAAATGACACCGTGTGTCGTTCGAAGACCTCGATCAGGCGCGAAAAGTCGGTCAGACTGCGCGTCAGGCGATCAATCTTGTAGACCACCACGATGTCGATCTTGCCCATCTCAATGTCAGCCATCAAGCGTTTCAATCCCGGCCGATCCACATTGCCGCCCGAGAAACCGGGGTCGATGTAATCGTCGGGAACGGGAATCCAACCTTCAGACCGCTGGCTGGCGATGTAGGCCAGTCCAGCCTCTTTCTGGGCATCGAGTGAGTTAAATGATTGATCGAGACGCTCGTCGCTCGACACCCGGCAATAGACGGCGCAACGTTTCGGGACGGTGATGTTCATTTGCGCCCGCCCTTCACGCCGAAGAAGGCCGGCCCAGACCAATGCGTGCCAGTGATCGCTCGAGCCACCGCTGACAGGCTCCGGTAACGCTGCCCATTCAGTTCGTAAAGACCATCGGGCAATACCGTGACACGGTATTCATGGCGATCCCATTCGCGGATCAATGTGGTGCCCGGCATCAGTCGAAGTTCGGGACCGCGCCCGACTTTGATTTTGGAATGCTGCTCGCCGCACTCAGCCAGATACGATTTCACATCTTTCGGCAAACCACCGAGAGCGATTTCTTGCAGACGAAAGGCGAGACGCGCTTCCAGATAGCGGCGCATCACGCGCATCGGTCGGCGTGGAAAGTGTACGTCCCATAGGGCCCATAGCCGATCCAGCGGCATGTGCGGTAGCGCCGTAATCTGTGCGGCGAGGGTCGTGTTTTTTGTCATCAAATAACTCCTGTCGTAGAGGGAGTTGCATGAACGCTTCTTCCCGGGCAGAAGCCAAGTCAAACCGCGCTCTGACCGGCATCGGCACGTTCGCCCAGTAAGGTCTGCTTGCGCCCGGTGCGCCGGTCTTTCACGCCGAGGATGTAAACCTCGCCGTTCCATACGCCGCAGGACACGTCGGTATCTTCGGCGTCGGCAGGCAGTAACCAACCGGTGATGCCATCGGGCAAGGTCAGCAAATCCTCCGGGCGGTGGATGGGCCAGCGCATTGCCTCCTGGTGCTGATCGGTAAACTGCAAGATTTGCGGCGGGACACCCGGGAAGTTCTCCTTGCTGAGAATGGGAATCCAAACCAGCGCCTGCCCGCTGGCGAGCCACTGCTGGACACGCTGCTCAACTTCCGGGCTGTAGTGGGCCAGCGGCTGGCTGGCGATGGGGTCGATGCTGCTGTTGATCGTCGTGGTGTTCATTTCATTTCCTTGAATGGTGGTAACCCGGGTGGTAACCGGTAACCTGGGTGGTAACCTCATTTCGCTGGCTGTCGGTAGCGGATCAGCGGGCTCGCGCCCCCCGCATGGCTTTGTGGCGAGGAAGGACCCGTCGAATCATCTGGCGCTGCAGCTTGTTGAACTGCTTCATCTGCTGCTTGGCCGACTTGCGGACGATTCGGGTCAGCCGGATGCCGGCGACGATCCAGCGCCACTGCCAGGGGATGGTGCCGACGATGCGGCGTGGTCGGATGACAGCGGTTGGGTACTGTTGCTGGACGACTGGCCCGCCATCCCACTCTTCGGTCTTGACCGACACCATCGTCACGGCAGGCTCAACGGTTGACGAAGGCCTGTGCATTGGCATCGGTGGCAGCATCTCGGCCAGTAGTTGCTCACGTTGGGCTGGCGGCAACTGCCGCAGGAAGGTCTCGACCTGATTGACCCGTTGCTGAAACGGCGCGAACGGATTGGTCATATCGAGTTGGGTTGGTTTGATTTCCATCGTTGTCTCCTGGTTGTTGGGGATGCCGGCTTTCTGCGATGCCTTTCGCAGTCAGCGCCGGCGAGCGTTACGTGGCATGGCTCTCAACTGACGCATCCCGAAACGTCTGCGTCAGCACGGATGGCCGCTATGCCGCGACTCGCGACCATCCGCTGGAGTCATTACGCCGTCGGCAATTCCGCCGCCAGGGCGACTTCCGCCGGTTCAATCAATTCACGTGGAATCTCGATCTCGAACCGGGTTTCGTCGTGGCGGTAGTCGTTCTGCCGGCGAGCAGCGGACGCTCTGGCGAACAGGGTCATGGCGGGCATCAATTGCTCGTACAGTTCGATCTCGACGACATCAGCGCGGCAACCAATAAACACGCGCTCGGCCTCACGAATCACCGTGGGCAATTCCCGCAACTCGGCAAGCAAGGCGTCTCGCTTCCCCTCCAGTTCGGCCAGCGACGATTTGCCAAGGCGCAATTCCGCTTCCAGCCGAGTCAGCACGTCCGGCACATTGAATTCCCCGTCGGCATCGAGCATCGTCTGCGTCGCTGACTGGGTTTCGGTGACAATGCGCGCATCGGCATCGGCGACACGCTTGCTGACCTTGGCGATCAAGGCATTGACCTTCTCCAGTTCGCCAGTCGTCGCCAGTTTCTGCGCGAGAAGAGTATCGAATGCCTGCTTGGCCCAGGCGAACCTGTCCGGTGCCAGGGCGATCCGCCGCATGGGGGCAATCCGGCTTTCGAGTTGACCGATCTCGCCCTTGATGTGGCCGACGCGATTACTGGCCTCGCTTGCCGCGAACGATGCCTGCGACTGTTCACGCGTCGAGGAGTACATCGAGCCGTGTTGATCGAGTTCGAATTGCCGGCGGCGCTTGCGTTCGAAATCTGCTTCGGCCTCGTTGAGTTGATCCTTGGTAGCAGTAAGCTCGTGGTCGAGTTGGTCGTACTTGGCCTTGACCTTGTCGTAATAGGCGGTGGGCTTCTTGCTGAACGGATTCAGTTTCATTGGGTGATCTCCTTATCGGGTAGTGGGATGGTGAGCAGCAGCCAAGGCCTGGGCGGCGCGCATCAGCGCATCGCCAGCGTTCCGGGGCTTGGCCTGTGGCTTGGTCGGTTGAATGGTCTGGAGTCCGAAATGGCGCTGCCAGATCGGATGCAGGTTCGGGGAAATGGACGGTGAGTTATTCACGGTGTGCTCCATAGCGAATGCCACCCTCGACGCCGGGCGGCGTGGCGTGTGAATCGAATGGCCGATGCGGCACGGAGATGCGCCATAGAGCACCTTCGCGGCTGTGGCCGAGATGGGTGATCTCGATACCCTTGACGCGATAGGCCGGGGCGATGCGGCGCAACTGATCAGCCAAGCCCTTCGGTGAGCGCGGCCAGGTGCTGCGGTCAGGAACGTGCTGCGTATTGAGCAGGTCGTAGAGTTGGCCGGCGGTGCCCTGCCAGTTCCATGGCGTGATGCGATCTTCGAAATACTTGTCGAGCACTTGGGCGACGGCGTTGCTTTCCAGTGCGCGGTCGATGCCGGCACGAACCAGTTCGGCGTAATCGCGCTGGAAATCACCGGGCGCAAAACCAAGGGCGCGGGCGACGGCCTCGCCGAAGCGCTCGTAGTCGGCCATGCGTTGTTTGTGGGTCAGCTTCACGGATGGCAGGATCGCCAGCGCCGCTGAAAACAGATCGAGCAGTGCGCCGAACACCTTAGGGCGATCCCGTTCCCACGCGGCGGAGGTATCGGCGTCATCCCTGCGCGCCTCGGCCAGAATCGTTGGCATATCGGCATGGACGACCCGGTCGATCAGGTCGGGTCGGGTGGCCACGACCGCGATGCCATTCAGCACCACCGGGCGTTTGGTCTCCATGACATGTTCTTCGCCGTTGGTGTACAACTGGCGCGAGGCAAACCCGCCGCCGGTGGCCAGCGTGCAAAACGCATCCTGCTGCTCGGCGGTCAGGCCGGAGAGATTCTCGTAGCTCACCAGCCAGTTGTTGGCAGCGGCGACGAAGATGTCCTCGACCGTCTTGGGGCGGCCGCGCAGCATTACCTTGTTGGGATCGACGAGGCTGCGCAGCACGGACTGCGTGGTCGACTTAGCCGAGCCCTGCTCGCCGACCAGCTCCAGCACCGGGAATGGCGTGTCGGGACGGAAGCTATCGAGCAGCCACGTCAGCACCATCACGCGCCGATTGCCCGGAATATTGGTGTGCTGCCAGAGCAGGCCGATGTCGCCGCCATACTCCGGTTCCGGCAAAGCCCGCATCGATTGAGTGCGGGTGAAATACACCGGTGAGTGATCGAGCACTTGCCAGCCGTGGGGCGTGACGCGGACGGCGCGCCAGCGGTCATCACACAGATCAATCAGGTAGCCGGATTCATCCTGAGCGGCACGGACGTGTATCTCGACTTCCTCGCCATCGTTGATCCCGGCAGCGGCGAGCGTGGCCAGTGCCGCCTTCATCGTGGAGTCGGCCACACCGGCCTCTTTGGCTCGCCAGAAGGTGGAACGCAGCCATTCCTCGTAGCCGGTGGAATAGACGCGCCAGACTTCCTGCCGGCTGGGCATAGGGATGACGGCAATCGCGCTGCGGTCGGCGTCGTGCTTGAGTTGGCATTGGTTGCGGGCGATAGCCACCAGCTCATCGAGCGCCGAGGGTTCCTCGCCACCGCCGGGGAGCGATTGCTGAACGGCTTTGTCGAGTTCGGTGACCGAGCAGGCCGAATTCGTCTGCTTGGCCTGATGCCGCAGACGCAGGTAGGTCGGCAAATCGGTGGTGCGCAGGATGGAGAAGGCAGCGACCACGGCCGGTTCGACGATGGCACCGACGTCGTCGTGCAGCCTGACGATGGCGGCTTCAATGATCGTGACGGGATCTTCGGCAGGCATCTCCTCTCCGGGCGACGTTAACAATAGAGAGGCATCGTCACCACCATCACCAACGTCACCGGGGTGACGGTTGTGATGATCGTGATGGTCGTTGTCTACTGACAAGGTTTCAGGAAGGGTGGTATCGGACACAGCCGCCCCTCAACGACTGAAGTTGATCAGGGCGCGAATGTCTTCAGCACGCCAGACCGTAGTCTTGGTGCCGAGTTTGATGCCTTTGGGGAATTTTCCCTCGCGGATGCCAGCCCACCATGCAGAGCGGCTGATGGGAATAAGCGAGAGGATCTGTGGAAGCCTAACGAAACCGGTTTCAGGCAGGGCGGGACGGGGTTGGTTCATGACGAGCATCCATGGTCGTTTGGGGATGCTCGTTATTTAATGCCATAAAAACATGAAGATACAGACACGCTGCGCGCAACGTTGTCACGCTACGCGCAGCGTGCCGGTTTGCAGTGGCTTGCTTACGCGGCGTGCGTGCCGGCTTTTTTGGCGGCCAGAATCCAGTTCTTGACCGTACCGGGTGCCCGACAGACCTGTGCGCCGATGATGTGGTAAGCCTCGTCTTCAGTTCTGTACGTGTTTGAAAAATACAGGTCGAGTCCTTTTTGCCTGGCCGCCCGATTGCTGAGGTGGCGCACGCTGGCGGCATTTCTACCCGCCTGACTCTGGGCTTTCCTGACCTCGGTTTCCACTTCGGTCTCTGGCGACAGACCCTCTCGCCACGCTTCTTGGAGAATCTGTTCCTGCGGCACCGAATCCGGCAACAAGTCAGCCAGCATCAGCGACTCCAACGCTTCCATCAGCGTGGCCACCACCGGGTTGATGAATGCCACCGGCGGCGTGTCTGCTGTGGCAGCGATGACCCAGCCCAACTTGTACAGGGCATGAACGCGGAAGGGGTCCCGTTCTGTCGCATTGGGTCCGTGTTTCTGCAACAGCCAGCCGCCATGACTGCCGGCTTCGAGGAGCCAGTCCAGGTCACGCCGCTCATCGCGCCGGACCAAACCGTTGCCATACGTGGCCTGGCCCTGCGCCACAGTGTCGGTAATCATCGTGTCAATGCTGGCCAGCATCTCCTGCAACTGGTCGTGGCTGAAATGCTGCAGGTCTTCCCTGGCCGACGAAGCAATGCGAATCGCGTTCGGCAACTCCAGGAGTTGTTCGAGTGGTGTTGTCAGAGCCAGAGTGAGGTAATTCGGATTCATTGCCCGTCAGTCTACCGAGGGTAGTCCGACGCAGTCCACATTTATCCATGTTGGTGCAGACATTTCCCGCCAATACGGACAACCAGCCTGATTGACGGCAAGGCTCGCGGACATATCCCCGTTTTCGGCGACGTCAACAATAGAGGGTCATCCTCACAACCATCACCACTGTCACACCGGGCCGTTGCCTGTGATGGTCGTGACAGTCGTGACGATCTTTCATATTGTTATGGTCGCAGGGAGGGATATATGTCCAGGCGAAAGGGGTCCTTCCTGGCGACAAACCCATGCGGGAGGCGACAGCGCGGCATTGCGCTACCGTCAGAGTGCAAACCGAGGTTTGCAGGGTTTGCAGTTTGCACCTCGGCAAGGGTGGGCGTTGAATTCACACCCTTTGAATCGAAAATAGCTACCCCTTGCAAAGCCAGTGCTGGCGAGTATTTCAGGCGATTTTGATGCTAAAAATCGGCTAAACGGCCGCCGAGATTCTTGGCCGAAAAAAAGGTGTCAGTTTAATGGACACCCTTTGTTACGCTGAACTATGACTTCGGCGCGGTGATGTCGATTTTGTAAATCCTTTCGCCGCTCAATCCTTTTTCGGAGATGACACGGAACCCCATCTTTTTCTTGACGATGGCCGAGATTGCGCCACGTATCGTGTGGGGTAGCCAGCCGGTGGCCTGTAACAGGGTCACGATGCTGGCACCTCCAGGTTCCTGGAGCAATTCAACCAGTGTCAGAATTTTTGTGCCGGGTCGCAACTTTCGCTCGACGCTGTCCTTGAGTGGGCACTCAGCGGGTGGCTGCTTTCCTCGTGCCCAAGTCGCCTCTGCCGCCGCCACGGCGGCCTCGATCTCTGGGGCCGGTGTAACGGGTGCTGGCAACTTGCGCTTGCGCCCAACGGCGACGTAGGCGGCGTCGGTCAAGTAATACGCGACGTGATCGGAGTGTTGAAACTTGGTGATCAGGTCGCGGGCGAGTAGTCCCTCGATGACGGCGGTTTTGGCACCACCGCGCAGATTGGTCGGCAAGGGTTCGATGTTGCCATCCGGGTGGTTGGCAGCAGCTTTGAGAACGGTGGTTTGGGTGGCGGTCAGTTTGGCGTTCATGATCATCTCCGATGGTTGGTGGGCGTCGTCACTCACCGTTGCCGTCAAATATCTCCAGCAACTCGTCCAGCCCGGCCTCCACCCGCCCGAGGTCGCCGACGTGGCCCCAATGGATGGCATCGGGGTCGTGACCGAAATGGTCGTCGGCGAGTTGTTGCAGCCGTTCCAGTTTGGCGTGGATGGCGGCAGTGCGGGCGAGATAGGCGTCGAGGGCGGTTTGCTTGGTGTTCATCGTTGGCTCCGTGATGTGATTGACGACACCACCATGAACGCGCTGATCAATCAGGAAGCCAAGCGATTGATTGATCATTTTTCATCTTCAAAACGCTGGCTGCAGTTGTGCCACACTGATAAACTGATCGACTTATGCCAAGCCAATCAGAACACTCAAAATGAAGCGCTGCGTTGTCGGAATCCGCCGTGGCGGTGACGCTGAAGTTGCCGGTGGCGGGAAGTACGCCCCTACCGTCTGGTTTCCATCGATGGCGACGATGGCGGCAGTGTTGTCGGAAGACAACCGGGCATTGCTGTGCGTCATTCGGGATGCAAAACCCAAGACGCTGACTGAATTGGCCGCGCTGTCTGGGCGTCAGGTGCCCAACCTCTCGCGCACTCTCCGAATGATGGAAAGCTACGGGCTGGTTGAGCTCAAACGCAATGTGCGCGAAATCGAGCCGATTGCGCGGGCCACGGATTTTCTGGTGGTGCTGGATTCACCGCAGGGGGAGCGAAAATGAAATTTGAGGTGTATTGCGATGAGGCAAACCCGGATGTCCTGACATCTGCGAATCCGCGTGCGCGTTACCTCATGATCGGCAGCCTTTGGCTACCGGAAGAACTGCGTGATGAGATCAAGGCGCGGATTGGTACGCTGAGGCAGCGGCACCAAGCGTGGGGGGAAATCAAGTGGAGCAAGGTCTCCCCGAATCGCAAGGATTTTTACGTCGAGCTAATCGATCTATTCGTCGGCTACGGCGACAACCTTCGTTTTCGCTGCATTGCCGTCGACCGCACCCAACTCAACCTGGCGCTTCACGACAACGATGGCGAGCTTGGGTTCTACAAGTTCTATTACCAGCTTCTGCATCATTGGGTGCTCGACTTCAACGCCTACCGCGTCTTCTGCGACATCAAGAGTAACCGTGATCCCAAGCGCCTGCCGGTACTCACTCGATGCCTGTCGCGCGCCAACTTGACCTCGAACTTCGACAGCATCCAGTCGCTTCCTTCTCACGAAGTTGTCCTGATACAGCTTTGTGATTTGCTGCTCGGGGCCGCAAGCAGCCGTATCAACGGAACGTTGCGAGACGGCACGGCTAAGTCAGCCGTTGTCGCCCGTCTCGAATCTGCTCTGGGCTGTTCTCTCGCCCCTACGCACAAACGCGAAGAGAAGTTCAACATCTTCCAGATTCGACTTCAGGGAGGCTGGTGATGGCGTTGCCTCCGCTGGTTCATTACGCCACCACGGCTGAATACCGGACGCACTACGAGCAAGTTTACTGTCGTGGGAATATCCTGACCTTCGACGGCATTCGCGTGCATTTTTCGCCCAGCAAGTTTGGTCACATGTTCTACGAGAGTACGGCGCGGAACGGAATCAAGGACGCGTTCTCTCCCGTTCGTGCGCAACGCATCGACTGGATCAAGGCGACGCTGGAACACCCTGTTGCCGCCCTGTTCGATGGGTGGGACAAGACTTTGCGCCAATACGATGCCTCCCGCCGGGTGGCGGTGGTGTACGAGGATTTTGTCGTTGTGGTGGCGATGAGCCTGAAGCTCGACGGTTCGCTGAAAGCCAACTTCGTGACTTGCTACCAGGCAGATAACAGCATCGGCAAGATCAGGATGTCGCCGGTATGGTCCCGGGCGGCTTGCCTGAATCTGCTGGGAGGGACGCCTTGATAGCGACCCGAAAAAAACAAAGGCCGCTGATTCGCTACGCGGGTTCAGCGGCCGAGACCTCGATTGGTTCAAAGCCGATAGGCAGTGAACTCAACGTGCAATTCTACCCTTGGTGCAACCCTTGTCAAGTCATGCAGTCTGGCCAGGCTGCCCGTGGCACAACAACGGCCCTGCCTGTCACGCTAGCGCCAAAAATGAGAAACCTATGAACCTCGACGAACTCCTCTGCACACTTGAATCGCCCATTGTCATCCGCCCGACCCGGCGCATGACGCAGGGTGAGCTCGAAAGCTACCTCGACCACGCTGCCAACATCCTGCGCGGTAACGCCGATCATTCCGAATTTCGTGGCTACGTGTTCGCGCTGCTTTTCTACAAGCGCATCAGCGACTGCTTCGATGAAGAAGTGCGCACGCAGGCTGCAACCCTCACGACGGCAGGCATGCCAAAGGAGCAAGCGTTGTTGCTGGCGCGTGATCCGCAAAACCACCACTTCATCGTACCGGAAGCTTCCGAATGGAAAGCCGTTGCCCGCACAGCAAAAGGCCAACTGGGCCAAGCACTCAACGACGCGATGCTCGCCATCGAACGCGCCAATGCGCACCGGCAGAACAACTTCGACGGCATCCTCACCGGCAAGATCGACTTCAACAAACAGGATGAGCTGCCGCGCGACAAGCTGGTCAACCTGATCAACCACTTCGGAAGCCAGGCGTTCGACCGCGCCCATGTTTCTGACGACCTGTTCGGCAACGCCTACGAATACCTGATCCGCAACTTCGCCAGCAAGGCCGGCAAGTCCAGCGGCGAGTTCTACACCCCGGCCGAGGTGGGTTTCCTGATGGCCGAGATTTTGCAGCCGCAAGCCGGCATGTCGGTCTGTGACTGGGCGGCCGGTTCCGGTGGTCTCCTCTTGCAGTGCATCCGCCACGTCAAGAAACACGGTGGCGATGTGCGTCAGCTCCAGTTGCACGGGCAGGAATCCAACGTCACCACCTACAACATCTCGCGCATCAACATGATCCTGCACGGCATCCCGGTGTGGGAGCACAAGCAGGGCGACAGCCTGCGCGACCCGCGCCACCTCACTGCCGAAAACCGACTCAAGCAGTTCGACCGCATCCTGATGAATCCGCCCTTCTCGCTGGAGGACTGGGGGCACGATACCGTGGTCGCCGGTGACAAGTTCGGCCGCCTGTCCTACGGCATGCCACCGGCCAGCAATGGCGACTGGGCATGGCTACAGCAGATCGCCAAATCCTTGAAGGATGCCGATCCGAGTGAACATAACAGCGCCGGCGTCGGTGGCCAGGGCATGGTCGTGATGTCGCAGGGCGTGCTGTTTCGCGGCCAGCCCGAGCAAACCGAAGCAGAAGACGGCCAGAACCAGAAGGCCGATGCCGAATACGTTATCCGGCGCGGCTTCATCGAGGCCGACTTGATCGAAGCCATCGTCGTCCTGCCCGGCAAGCTCTTCTACGGCAACAACGTACCGGGCTGTCTGGTGCTGCTCAACCGGGCCAAGCCGGCAGCGCGCAAGGACAAGATCCTGATGATCTGGGCCTCGCGCCATTTCCAGAAAGGCAACCCGCAGAACCTGCTGCGCCCATCTGACCTGATGCGCATTCTCGTGCCCTGGCGGGCGTTTGGCGATCTGGAAGCCGCCCGCTGCCTGATCGACGAGCAGGAAATCCATTTGGTCCGCGAGGTTGAGGAACTGCGTGATGCGCGGATGACCGACATCGAGGATGCCTACGGCCCCGTGCTCGAACCCTTGCAGCGTCTGGAGGAGGAACTGGCAACGCTGGATGCGCTGGACCTGAAGGTGCAGTCGGTCAAGGACGCCATCTCGCCGGAACATCTGTACTTCCATCCCTTGGCGCCTCTGCAGGCCGATGTCGAGCGCATTGAAAACCAGATTGTCGCCGCCGGGCGCAGCGACAAGGCAGCACTGAAGGCCTCACTCGCAACGCCGAAGACCCGGTTTGATGTGGCGCGAAAGAAACTGATCGACGCCATCAAGGCACGACACAAACAGGTCACCAAGGCCGTCAAGGAGTTGGGCAAGCTCCAGGAAGAGCGCGATAGCCGTGAGCAGGAAGTGAAACTCGCCGCAGAGCGTGAAATTGCCCACCTGGTTGATGCTGCCGCCGATCTGCAACGCATCTGTGCAAGCGAGGATGAGGCGCGCCGTTACTTCACCGTGGTCGACCGGGCCGAGATCGAGGAAAACGAGTTTAATCTCAACCTGCCGCGCTACGTCGATACGTTTGTGCCGGAAAATGTGTTGCCGCTCACACAAGCCACGACACAACTGACGACGGCCACCACCGCAGCGCTGACGACCCAGAATGCTCTGCAATCGCTGCTCGCGAAGATCAGCACCCCTGGAGTCAACGAGGGAAGCGCCTGATGCTGACCCATCGTTTCAAAACCATCCTTGGTGATATCCCGGCGGATTGGCAAGCCAAGCCAATCAAAGCACTGATCACCGAACAGTTTGCCGGTGATTGGGGTGATGACGATGGAGAAACGGCCGTATCGGTGATGCGCTCGACGAATTTCACCAACGACGGTCAGATCAACATGGGCGATGTCGCCACGCGCTATTTTCCGCAGGAAAAAGCAGAGCAGTTCGGCCTGAAGAAGGGCGATCTGCTGGTTGAGCGTTCTGGTGGCGGCCCTGACCAGCCGGTGGGTCGCATCGGGTTTATTGACCAGGAGATGCCCGGCGCTACGGTCTCAAACTTCGTTCAGGTATTGAGGCCCGACCCGGATAAAGTCGATGCGACGTTTCTCGGTTGGGCACTATTCGAGTTACAGCGCACCGGCATCATCGAACGCGTTCAACAACAGTCCACCCAGATGCGCAATCTCAACTGGCGTGATTATCAGAGGCTTCTATTGCCGTGGCCGGAAATTGAAGAGCAGCGGCGCATCGCTGCCGCCCTCAAACTGGTAGACGCCGCCATCAATACGGCGCGCGCCGAACTGGATGCGACGCGGGAGATTAAGCGGTCGCTTTTGTGCGGGCTTCTTGAACGTGGGCTACCGGGACAACATTCGGAAATCGTTGAAACGAAGCAGCTAACCTATCCGGCAGACTGGAAGCTCACGAAGCTCAAGAAGTGTGGAGTTTGGAGTGCGGGAGGAACGCCTGATCGTGAGACTGTCTCCTACTACGAGGGGGCTATCCCTTGGGTCAAGTCCGGAGAGGTTAATTACAGCACGATCACGGAGACGGAAGAGCATCTGAGCGATGAAGGCGCCAATCAAACAACCTGCGGAGTCTTGCCAATCGGTACTCTATTGATTGCGATGTATGGGGCAGGGGTTACCAGAGGCCGAGTTGCACTTTTAGGCGTTGAAGCGTCAACCAATCAGGCCGTCGCTTCCTTCAATGGGCATGAAGGCGTAGAGAACGAATTCATTTACTATTGGTTTGAGCGTAACTATCAGCGAGTCCGGGCGTGGGCGGCTGGCTCCAATCAAGACAATCTAAGTGGCTTTCTGTTAAAAAGTCTTCCGATAGCGATGCCCGACCATGACGAGCAGATTGAGATCGTAAAGCCGTTAAAAGCCGCTGATGCTGCGATTCGTGCCGTCGATCAGCGTATCGAATCACTACAGCGCATGAAGTGCTCCCTCCTCCAAAACCTGCTCACCGGCAAAATCCGCATCCCGGAAGGAATTATCCATGCCTGAAATGATGGAAGCGCCGGCGTCCTACACGGTACGCACGCTGTTCAACGAGGAAACCACGGTCGAGCGGGAGATCATCGAACATCTCAGGGCGGCCAAACTGGGCTGGACCTGGCGTTCGCGTGCGCAATTGAACGCCTACCGGCCTGACGAGCGCGAAGTCTTGTTGCTGCCCTTGCTGCGCGAAAAGTTGAAGGCCTTGAATCCCGCCGTGCTGACTGATGAGGCCCGCGTCGACGCCATCATCACCAAGTTGCGCGGCTGCCGCGACAACCAGCAGTGGCTGGCCTGGCTGAAGAGCGGCGTCAATTACAAATTCGATGCCGCCGAGAACGCGCAGGACATACGGTTGATCGACTACGAAAATCTGAATGCCAACGACTGGTGGGTGACCAACCAGTTTCCGGTGGAGGGCCGTTCGCCGCGCCGGCCGGATATTGTGCTGCTGATTAACGGTATTCCCATCATCGTCATTGAGGCCAAGACCGCCAGTCGCAGCAAGCCCGATTGGCGCGAGGGGGCCAAGCAGCTCGGCATGTACGCCGAGGAGATCGATCAGCTTTTCTACACCAATGCCTACGGCGTCGGTGTCAATGAAACCCGGATGATGTATGGCGTGCCGGGACGGCGCTTGCAGTTCTGGCTGCAATGGCGCGACCCGTGGCCGCACGAGATCGACGAGTATGACGAGATGAAGGTCTCGCTGTATGGGCTGTTCGACCGCAGCAATCTGCTCGACTTCATTCGCCACTTCATTGTCTTCGTCACCAAGGATGGCAAGACCGAGAAGGTGGTAGTGCGCTACCAGCAGTATCTGGCGGTGAAGGACATCCTGAATCGCGCCACCGACCTGACCCTGCCGGCCGAAAAGCGACGTGGCCTGATCTGGCACACGCAGGGCTCGGGCAAGACGCTGACCATGATCTACGCCGCCCGCAGCTTGTGGGAAGACCCCACTCTGAAACAGCCGACTGTGATTCTGCTGGTGGATCGGGAGCAACTGGGCGACCAGATGGATCGCGAATTGAATTCCACCGGCACCGACAACGTGCACGTGGCCGCCAGCAAGCGCGATCTGGAGGAAAAACTTACCGGCGACTATCGCGGCGTGATTTTGACCACGGTGCACCTCTTCGAGGGTATGCCGAAGCAGGTCACCAAGCAGCGCACCAACGTGATCGTGATGGCCGACGAGGCGCATCGCTCGCAAGAACGGGATCTGGGTACCTACATGCGCTCGGCTGTCGAAGGCGCGTCGATGTTCGGCTTTACCGGCACGCCCATCGAGAATGACGACCACAACACGCCCAAGGCCTGGGGTTACGTGAAGGACGATGGCAAGATCGAGCGCTATATGGGCCGTCCGTATACGGTGACTGACGCGCTGCGCGATGGCGTGGTGAAACCGATCCACTGGCAGCCACGGGTGACCGATTGGCAATTGCATGGCACCAAGCTGGATCTGGCGTTCAAACGCGAATTCGGTCATCTGCCGGAGGATGAACAGAACCGGCTGACTACGGACAGTGCCCGGCTGGATGCCCTGTTGTTCCACCCTACGCGTATCGCCCAGATTGCCGATGACGTGGTTTCGCACTTTGGCGAGCATGTCCGCCCCAATGGCTTCAAGGGCATGCTGGTGTGCAAGGACAAGCAGGCGGTCAAGCTATATGCCAAAGCGCTGCGCGAACGTCTGGGCGATGAATCGGTAATGGCCGTGATCTCCGAGGCACCGCAAAACGACCCCGAAGACGTTCAGGCCTTGTACCTGGGCGAGGCGAAGCGGAAAAAACTGCTGAATGAGTTCCTGATTCCGGCGCGGTCGGAACTGGAGGAGCATCGGGACAAACTGTACCGCAAAGTCGAGGTGCTGGTCGTCTGCGACATGCTGCTCACTGGTTTTGATGCGCCCATCCTGCAAGCGCTGTATCTCGACAAGAAGTTGCTGAATCACTCACTGCTGCAAACCATCGCGCGGGTGAACCGACCCTATAACGAACTGAAGGGTCACGGACTGGTTCTGGATTACTACGGCATCTTCGATCACCTGAACGAGGCGTTGAATTACAAGCCCGAAGAACTGGGTGATGTGGCGTTTCCGTTCGACACCATCCGTGAGCATTTCCGCAAGACTTTCCAGCAGGTGTGGGATTTGTTTCCGGAGGCCACCGTACCCCGAGACGGATCTCATGATGCCTTCATCGCGGCCATGAAAATCCTGCGCGACGTGGATGTGGCCGAAAAACAGTTCGATACCGGCTACCGCAATTTGCGCGTGCTTTATGAAGCGCTGCAGCCCGATGAGCAGTTGCGTGATTTTGTCCGTCCGTACGCTTGGCTGACCAAGCTCTACATGCTGTACCGGAAGAAGTTCTACCCGGACGCCAGCAAGAGCATCGAGGCGACTGAAGAAGATGCGGCGCGCACCCGAGAACTGATCCGCGAACACATTGATGTCGATGCGCTTGAAACGGAGTTCCCGACCTACGTGCTGGACGAGCACTTTCTCACCAAATTGAAGGACAAAAATCCGGATGCGAAAGCGCTCGACATCGAGGCCATGCTTTCCGCCGAGTTGCGTATTCGGATGGATCAGGATGAAAACTTCCGCTCGCTGTCAGAAAAATTGCAGCGCCTGATTGACGAGAAACGTGCAGGCACCTTGGCCGGCATTGTGCTGATCGAGGAACTGGAGAAACTGACAGAAGCCGTACGTGCGGCGGTGGATGAGGCCAACCGCCCCATCGCTCAGCAACTGGCGCTGAAGGTCAAAGCACGTAATGCCGCCATCGCTGAAGTACTGGCCGCCGAGATCGCAGCAGCCACCCTAGCGGAAGCCGACAAGCATTGTTTCCCTGGGTGGTGGAGCAGCAGTACGGCAGATCCTGAGCTATCGCGGGCATTGTTGTTCATGGTCGCGACCCAGTTCTCTTCCGCCGGCTTGTTGGCAGATGATGCGATGGGATTCATCGGGACCTTGGTGCAGACGCTCAAGCGCAAGCATTACAAACCCCAGCCAGAGGAACCGCGCAGTGACGACACCGGCGGTTGATGCATCCGGGCAGGCCCATCTGGACTTGCCGGATGGGCGGGGGCTAGAGTTCGAGATTCGATCTTCCGCCAAAGCGCGTTCGCTTCGCCTGAAAGTCAGTGCCCGTGACGGATTGGTAGTAATCGCTCCAAATGGGGTTGAGCGCGGCCGAGTCATGCAACTGGTTGCCAGCAAGGCCGATTGGATCGCCGAACGCTTGTCCGAGTTCGACGCGGTGCGCCATCTGGTAAGCGACGCCTTACCGGTTAGGCCTCAAGCTTTTGATCTGCCTGCACTCGCCGAGTCCTGGCGTGTCGAGTACAGGCCAACACGCAGCCAAACGGTCGGCGCTCGAACCGATCAACCGGGACGTATCCTGGTGGCGGGCGCTATCGAAGACGTCGAGGCTTGCCAGGCGGCGTTACGACGATGGTTGGCGCGTCATGCAAAAGTTGCCTTATCAACCTGGTTGGGCAATGTTGCCCAGCAGACGGGACTTTGCTACACCGACTTGGCCGTCAAAAATCAACGAACCCGCTGGGGTAGTTGTACTGCACACGGTCGCGTGAGCCTGAACTGCAAACTGCTGTTCCTGCCTCGCGAACTGGTTCGCTATGTCATTGCGCACGAACTTTGTCACACGCTGGAAAGTAATCATTCCAGCCGATTCTGGGCGCATCTGCGCCAGTTCGAGCCTGGTTCCGACGCCTTGCATGGAAAAATGCGTGATGCTTGGAAATTGGTGCCGGCGTGGGCGCAGCGCGGTTCGGGATCTTTGTTGTGATGTGCGTGCCGCATGACTTTGTCGGGCAAGAAGTTGCAGGCTGAACGCGATTTCCAATCTGCGTTACAAGCAGAAAACGCCCGCCTGATTTCACTCTTGGAATCACATGGCATCGAATGGCGTTTGCCGCCCGAACCTATGGCACATGTTTCTGAACCAGAGTCATCACGTTTTTCTACCGCCGAAAAAATAGCGCTATTTCGTCGGCTATTTCGCGGCCGCACGGATGTCTACCCAATCCGCTGGGAAAGTAAAACCACCGGTAAATCTGGCTACACACCGGCCTGTGGCAATGAGTGGCTGGAGGGTGTTTGCGAAAAGCCACGGATCAAGTGTGGAGAGTGCAGCAACCGTCTGCTGATTCCGTTGTCGGATAAGGTCATCTACGAGCATCTTGCTGGCAAACGCACCATTGGCGTCTATCCACTGCTGGCTGACGACATCTGTCATTTTCTCGCCGCTGATTTCGATGAGGCGGAATGGCGGGAAGATGCCAAGGCGTTTTGCCAGTCGTGTCACGAGTTGGGTGTGCCGGTCGCCCTTGAAATATCGCGCTCCGGCAACGGCGCGCACGCATGGATTTTCTTCACCGGCAGTGTGTCTGCTCGGGATGCGCGCCGACTTGGTACGGCCATCATCAGCCACACCTGCGCCCGCACTCGCCAGCTGAAGCTCGAATCCTACGACCGGCTGTTCCCCAATCAGGACTCGATGCCCAAGGGCGGTTTCGGCAATCTGATTGCGTTGCCACTGCAGAAGTTTCCGCGTGAGAACGGATTCAGTGTGTTCGTCGATGCTGACTTGCGGCCTTACCGGGATCAGTGGGGATTCTTGGCCGCCATCCTGCCAATGCCGGCGCACGATATCGAGCCCACCATTCTTCGAGCAACGGGCAACGCGCACCCACTCGATGTGACCTTCATCGACGAGGAAGATCAAAAGGAACCGTGGAAACGATCCGCATCCGTCAGCAAGAAGCTGGTCGGGGCAATGCCGAAGTCGCTCACGGTGACGCTGGCCAACCTAATCTATTTCGAGAAGGCACAACTCCCGCAGTCGTTGGCGAACCGCCTGATTCGTCTGGCAGCCTTCCAGAATCCGGAGTTTTACAAGAAGCAGGCGATGCGTTTTTCGGTGTGGGATGAACCGCGCGTAATCGGCTGTGCCGAAAACTATCCCAATCACATCGCGCTTCCGCGTGGTTGCCTGGATGCCGCGCTGGAGTTGCTTCGTGACAACGCGATTGGCTACGAGCTGATTGACGAGCGATATGCAGGTTCGCAGCTGGACGTCGCGTTTGCCGGCACCTTACGTCTGGATCAAGAGTTCGCTGTGGCCGCCATGCTGCATCACGATTCAGGTGTCCTGTGCGCACCGACTGCGTTTGGCAAAACGGTTACTGCCGCAGCGATGATTTCCCGGCGCGGTGTGAACACGCTGGTGCTCGTACACCGGCGGGAACTGCTCAAACAGTGGCAGGAACGTTTGCAGTCATTTCTGGGCGTCGGCAAGGGCGTGCTCGGCACCATTGGTGGTGGCAAAGCCAAGCCGACAGGGAAAATCGACATCGCCGTGATGCAATCGTTATCGCGCCAGGGTGAAATCAACCCGTTGGTCGAAAATTACGGCCACGTCATTGTCGATGAATGCCATCACTTGAGTGCGGAGTCATTTGAAGCGATCTTGAGGCAAACCAAAGCGAAATATGTGCTTGGCCTGACCGCCACGCCGATTCGTCGCGATGGTCGGCAGCCGATTATTTTCATGCAGTGCGGACCAACACGGCATACCGCTGCAAAACCATTGAGTGCGCCGCACGATCTGGCTGTTACGCCTTGCACATTGCACACGCGGATTGATTTGGCTCAGGAGGCTGGCATTCAGGATGTTTTTCGGCACCTCGCCAGTGATCTGGTGCGGACAGCCGCGATTGCGACAGAGATCGAGAATGCGTACAAGCAAGGCCGAAAGGTCCTTGTGCTGACGGAGCGAACGGAGCATCTCGATTCCATCGCGGCTGCTCTGAACGGCAAAGTTTCAGCACTGACTGTTTTGCATGGCCGGTTGGCAAAAAAACTGCGTGCCACTTTGATCACCGAGCTTGAGGCGCTACCCCCTGATGCACCTCGTGTACTGCTCGCGACTGGGAAACTGGTCGGTGAAGGTTTCGACCATCCACCGCTCGATACCCTGGTGCTGGCAATGCCTGTGTCGTGGAAAGGGACGCTTCAGCAATACGCTGGCCGTCTGCATCGTGAGCACGCCACCAAGACAGATGTGCGCATCATCGATTTCGTCGATGCCGGTCACCCGGCGCTGCTGCGGATGTGGGATAAGCGCCAGCGTGGATACCGGGCGATGGGATACAGAATTGCAGAATGATCTCAGCGAACCGCAGACGCCCGCAGCGTTACTCATTGGCTCCAATAGCGAGTCGTTCGGTAGTAAACTGCACGCCACCAAATCCAAAGGCCTACGAGAAATCGTAGGCCGCTTCGCAAACAGCTAGTGAAATCTTTTTTAAAGCACCGGAACAGAAAAGAAAAAAGCCGTAGCACCTTTCGGGGCAACGGCTTTATCTTGAAACGATGGTGGTGATGGGCAGAATTGAACTGCCGACCTGTGGGTTATGAATCCACCGCTCTAACCAACTGAGCTACATCACCACACGAGGGCGCGGATTATATGAGGCAGCAGTTTTTCAGTCAACGTATTCATTTCGGAGCCTTGCCAACATCGTTGCGAACGCACCCTTTATTAGCCTCAGCTTTGCCAGCTCCGCCCTGCGAGGCAGATCTGGATACACAACCCGACCCAACAGACCTTCATCGAAACCACGAAATAACCCATGCCTAAAAAACTGTTCATCCGCACCTTCGGGTGCCAGATGAATGAGTACGATTCGGACAAAATGGCCGATGTGCTCAACGCTTCTGAACCCATGATCCGCACCGACAATCCGGAAGAGGCTGACATCATCCTGTTCAACACCTGCTCGGTGCGCGAGAAGGCGCAGGAAAAGGTCTTCCACGACCTTGGCCGGGTGCGCCATTTGAAGCAACTGAATCCGAATCTGGTGATTGGCGTTGGCGGCTGCGTTGCCAGTCAGGAGGGTGCGGCGATTGTTGCCCGCGCGCCTTACGTCGATATCGTTTTCGGGCCGCAGACCCTGCACCGCCTGCCGCAACTGATTGCCGAGCGCAAGAACAAGGGCAAGGCGGCGGTGGATATTTCGTTTCCGGAAATTGAAAAGTTTGATTCGATGCCACCGGCCGAAGTCAAAGGCGCCTCGGCTTTTGTCTCGATCATGGAAGGTTGCTCCAAATTTTGCACTTTCTGCATCGTTCCTTACACCCGTGGCGCTGAAGTTTCGCGACCATTTGACGACATCCTGACCGAAGTCGCCGGGCTGGCCGCACACGGTGTTGGCGAGGTGACCCTGCTCGGCCAGAATGTCAACGCCTATCGTGGCGACCTGGCCGAATCTGAAGAGAAGGCCGATCTGGCGATGTTGATCGAGTACATCGCCGAGATTCCCGGCATTGAGCGCATTCGTTACACCACCTCGCACCCGCGCGAGATGACGCAACGTCTGTTTGATGTTTACACGACGGTGCCCAAGCTGGTTTCCCATTTGCATCTGCCGGTGCAGGCCGGCGCTGATCGCACGCTGGCGGCGATGAAACGCGGCTACACGGTGCTCGAATACAAATCCATCATCCGCAAGCTGCGGGCGGCGCGTCCTGACATTTCGCTATCCTCCGACTTCATCGTCGGCTTCCCCGGCGAAACGGACGAGGATTTCGAGAAGACCATGCAATTGATCGAGGATGTCGGCTTCGACACCTCGTTTTCCTTCGTATACAGCCCGCGTCCCGGCACGCCGGCCGTGGAAATGGAAGATTCAACGCCGCCCGCCGTCAAATCCGCCCGCCTCAGCCGGCTGCAAAAGCGTATTGAGGAGCAGGCGCAGGTGATCAGCCAGGCCATGGTCGGCAGCATTCAGCGCGTGCTGGTCGAGGGTGTATCGAAGAAGGATGTTCTCGAACTCGCCGGGCGCACCGACAATAACCGCGTCGTCAATTTCGCCGGTTCGGCCAACAGTGCGCGCCTGATCAACACCTTTATCGACGTCCGCATCACCAGCGCCCTGCCGCACAGCCTGAGGGGCGAAATTGTCATCCGCGAAGACTAGTGGCATGAAGGCAGATGCTGCCAGCAGACCAGCGCCGCGCAGCAAGCCGCTGGAAATCGCGCTGACGCCGGTCGACAACGTTTTACTGGCCAATTTATGCGGCCCGCTCGATGAAAACATCCGCCAGATCGAAACCGGCTTTGATGTCACCATCCGCCGGCGCAACGAGCGCTTTTCAATTTTGGGCGAAAAAGCGCAGTTGACCGCCGATGCCATCCGCCACTTTTACGGCATGGCGCGGGGAACGCTGTCGGTCGATGAAATCCAGCTCGGCCTGATCGAATTCACCAACGCGCCGCGCCTCCGCTTTGCGCGCAAGGCCGAAGGCCCGGTCGATGGCCCGCAACTGGTCACACGCAAGACCGAACTGCATGGCCGCACGCCGCGTCAGGTTGCCTACCTGAAGGCAATTCAGGAGCATGACATCACCTTCGGCATCGGCCCGGCCGGCACCGGCAAGACGTATCTGGCGGTGGCCAGCGCCGTCGATGCCTTCGAGCGCGATCTGGTTGAACGCATCATCCTGACCCGGCCGGCGGTTGAAGCTGGTGAACGCCTCGGCTTTCTGCCTGGCGATCTGACCCAAAAAATCGACCCCTACCTGCGCCCGCTCTACGATGCGCTCTACGACCTGATGGGCAGCGACCGCGTCAGCAAGCTTTATGAAAAGCACGCCATCGAGATCGCCCCCCTTGCCTTCATGCGCGGCCGCACCCTGAACCACGCCTTCATCATCCTCGACGAGGCACAGAACACGACGCCGGAGCAGATGAAGATGTTCCTGACGCGCATCGGCATTGGCGCCAAGGCGGTAGTGACCGGTGACCTGACCCAGATTGACCTGCCCAAAGGGCACAAGAGCGGCCTGCGTGAAGCGCGCGATATTTTGAAAGACGTGCGCGGCCTGGCCTTTACCGAATTTTTGAAGGAAGACGTCGTGCGTCATCCGCTGGTCGCGCGCATCGTTGCTGCCTATGAAACCAAAGACAAGCAAGCGACTTAATCTCTCCGTGCAATATGCCTGTAACCGTGAAGGCTTACCCTTGCGCACTGACTTTGTGCGCTGGGCGCGGGCGGCACTGGCCGGTGGCGGCGAAATCACGATCCGTCTGGTCGATGCTGACGAAGGCCAGGCGCTGAACAACGAGTATCGCGGCAAGGATTACGCAACCAACGTGCTCTCCTTTCCTTATGAAAGCGAGCCGCTGGTGAATGGTGACCTGGTCATCTGCCCGAATGTCGTCGCGCGTGAAGCCGGCGAACAGAACAAGCCGCTGACCGCCCATTACGCGCACCTGACGGTGCATGGTATGCTGCATTTGCAAGGCTGGGATCATGAGAATGACGATGATGCCCAGGCGATGGAAACTGAAGAAACGGAGATTCTTGCCGCCATGGGTTATCCAGACCCGTATGCGGAATAAACATTATGGACAGTGACAGTAAACCCGGCTTCATCGAACGACTGACTTCCCTGCTGCTGCGCGAGCCTGACGACCGCGAGCAGCTTCTGGAAATCCTGCACGGCGCCTACGAGCGCAATTTGATGGATGCCGATGCGCTGACCATCATCGAAGGGGCGCTCGCCGCCTCCGACACCCGCGTCACCGACGTGATGATTCCGCGAGCTCAAATGGACGTCATCGACATTGATGACCCGATGAAAGAAATTCTCCCGGTTGTCATTGAGGCTGCCCACTCGCGCTTCCCGGTCGTTGATGGCGACCGCGACAAGGTGCTCGGTATCCTCCTCGCAAAAGACTTGCTGCGCCTCCAGATTGAGCCCCAGTTCGATCTGCGCGACTGGCTGCGGCCGGCGGTTTTCATCCCGGAATCCAAGCGCCTCAACGTCTTGCTGCGCGAGTTCCGCGTTTCGCGCAACCACATGGCGATCGTCGTCAATGAATACGGTGGCGTCGCCGGATTGGTCACCATCGAAGACGTGCTCGAACAAATCGTCGGTGACATTGAAGACGAATACGATTTCGACGAGGCACACGACAACATCCGCCTCGACTCGACCGGCCGTTACCGGGTCAAGGCGCGCACCGAGATTGAGGACTTCAACGAAGCCTTCTCGACGCAATTTTCGGATGAAGAATTCGACACCGTTGGCGGCCTGGTTTTGCGTCATCTCGGGCGCGTTCCAAAGCGCAACGAAATTGTAGACATCGAGGGCATCCGCTTCCAGGTCCTGCGCGCCGACAGTCGCCGGTTGTACACCCTGCTGGTTTCCGTTCTGCCCAAACCGCAAGCCGGTGCTGACGACTTCAACAGCTAGCCGGCCGTTCGCCCGCTACGCGCTGGCTGCGCTGAGCGGCGCCGCTGGCGTTCTCTGCTTTGCCCCTTTTGGACTCTTCTGGCTGGCGCCGTTAGTCTGGGCCAGCCTGTTTTATATGCTGCGCGAAGCCGGCAGCGTTCGTCAGGCTGCGCTGAGCGGGCTGACCTTCGGCCTCGGCTTTTTCCTCACTGGCGTTTCCTGGGTCTATGTCAGCCTCAGCGTTTTTGGCGGCATGCCCTGGTGGCTGGCCGGCCCCGCCGCCTCTCTGTTTTGTGCCTTCATGGCCTTGTACCCGATGCTCGCAGCCGGAGTTTTCAAGCGCTGGCAACCAGAAAGCTTCTGGCAACAATCCATCTTATTCGCCGCGCTGATTGCTGCGGTCGACTGGCTAAGAAGCTGGATTTTTACCGGCTTCCCGTGGCTCGCAGTCGGCTACTCGCAAGCCGCCCCCAGCCCGCTGGCCGGTTTCGCCCCGCTCATCGGTGTACATGGACTGAGCCTGCTGGTCGCGCTCAGCGGCGCCTTTCTATTGCGTTGGCGCCTTGGGCTCGCCGTACTGGCAGCGCTCGTCATTACTGGCGCCGGCCTGCGCCAAGTAGCGTGGACCAGCCCATCCGGCGAAGCGGTCAGTGTCGCGCTGATTCAGGGCAATGTGCCGCAGGAAATGAAATTCCGCCCGGAAGCTTTTTTGCGCACCCTTGAGCTTTACTACCAACTGGTCGCGCAGAACCCGGCGCAGCTCATTGTTTTGCCGGAAACCGCGGTCCCGGCCTTTTTTGATCGGCTACCGCCGGACTTCGTCGCGGCCCTCAAGCGCACGGTGCAAAGTCATGGCGGCGACCTGATACTCGGCACCCTGAGCGGCGACGGCGAACGTTATTTCAACAGTGCCGTCAGCCTCGGCAAATCGCCGCTACAAATTTACAGCAAACAGCATCTGGTGCCTTTCGGCGAAACGATACCGGTCGGCTTTGCGTGGTTCATGAGCTTTGCCAACATCCCCATGTCGTCATTTTCCAGCGGCCCGGAACAGCAACCACCGATGGCGATAGCCGGGCAGAATGTTGCGGTCAACATCTGTTATGAGGATGTTTTTGGCGAAGAAATCATCCGCGCCCTGCCCGCCGCCGGCATCCTCGTCAACCTCTCCAACACGGCCTGGTTCGGCCGCTCGCTGGCGCAGGCGCAACACCTGCAAATCGCCCAAATGCGCGCCAGCGAAACCGGCCGCCCGATGCTGCGCGCGACCAATACCGGGATGACCGCAATCGTTGACGCCCAGGGCAATGTCAGCGCCGCCTTACCGGCCTTCGAAACCGGCGTCCTGCGCGGCGAAGTGCATGCTCACACCGGGATGACGCCTTACGCGCGCTTTGGGAATTGGCTGGCGCTGGGATTGATGCTTGTATTCGGGATTCTTGGCTTGACGGGTCGGAGACAGCACGAGACCCGAGACTGCCCAAACACAGACAAACTGCAGGCTAAGGATTGAAAAACTGGGCAATTTTGCCGGTTGACCGCAGGCGCCGGATTTCGACCGGCGGCAAATTTTCACCCTGCCCGCTCAGGCGTGAACAACCTCAGTCGCCTGCCGCTTGGCTGGCCTATGCATCTTGATTGAGATTTTCGGCGACAGACCCGCCGCAGCCGCCATATCCATCAAGGTATCAAGGGAAAATAGATTGATGCGCCCACGAACTAGATCAGAGACGCGTGGCTGGGTGACACCGAACAGGCCGGCAGCCGTCGCCTGATTCAGTCCTTCAGCCTCAATCCAGGACTGCAGCGCACGCATCAGTTCGGAGCGCGCTGTCATGCTCGCGGCTTGTTGTGGCGTATCCTCGATAGCATCCCAAACATTTGAAAATCGTTGTTTGGTCATGATTAATCCTTTATCAGTTCGTTAAAACGCTTCTTTGCCAAACGAATATCTGCAGCACTGGTTTGCTCTGTCTTCTTCTGGAAGCAATGCAGGACATAGATTGCATCTGCCAGCTTCGCAACATAGATCAACCGAAACGCGCCCGACGCATCCCGAATGCGAATTTCCTTAACGCCAGCACCGATAGTACTCATTGGCTTCCAGTCGTTTGGTAACTCGCCATGCTGCAATTTGTCGATTTGATATCCGGCCTCACGTCGAGCGCTCTCCGGAAAGGCGCGCAAATCGTCGAGGGCGTTGCCAATAAATTCGACTGGTTTCATATTCTGATTATATTAAATTTTGTATAAACAACAAGGCTTATACACACAAGAGCAAGACTGCTTTTCGTCTGTCATTGCGAAAGGGACTACGGAAACACTATTTGCATCATTTCCGCCCGCAAGGCCACCAAGCGCGAAGGCAATTATTACGGAAGTGAGATGCCAGGAAAGTTGAATACAACCTTTCCAAAATAAAGTTACGCAGGAATCCTTACGAGTCGAAGCTCAAGGCGCCTGTGAGGATGCGCCTTTTCGAAGAGGTTGTTGCTTATTTCAAGGGGATGGCAGCTGAGGCTGAGGTTCCTTACCAGAGCCTTATCAATCCTTATCTCCGCGACTGCGTTACGCACCATCGGCAGGTACAGATTGCCTGGCCATCGAAGCCCAGACATCTGCGTTGCATGAAAGCGATGCTGCCCCATTTGCACCTCGCTCTGCTCCGGTTTTCCTAGCGTCATTAACGCTTCCGCCGAATGACATAGGCGTTGTCCGCCAACGCAAAACCGACCTTTGGGTAATAGGCCGTCGCATCAGGCGCGGACAACAGGATCAGGGATACCTTTTCTCCAATCAGCCCCGATGATCCAGCCAGTAAGCCAGCCCCTGCGCGTTTAGTTCAAGGTCAGTCGCCAGCACTTCAAGAATGACCGCTTCCGGCAGCGTGCAGCCGTGCGCGCGCAGTTCGGCGAGCAGGTAGGCGGTGGTTTCTGACTTGATCGCCGCATGCCGGCTTTCACCGTCGGCGGCGTGCGCTTCGGCGATCGCCACTTGATCATCCAGACGACGACGCAGATTGGCAGCCTGCGCCGGTAAATCCGTGAGTTGGGCGTAGTGCGTGAGGTACATCGCCTCGGGCTTGAAGCTCATCAGGCGATCAATTGAAGCGCGCATTTCAGCCGGGTCGAATTGCGTCGGCGAGGTGGTCGGCATGATGAACTGACGGCCATCGACGTCAAATTCGCGGTACGACAGCCCGAACATGTCACCGGAGAAAATCGCCTTCGCCTTTTGGTCGACAATACAGATGTGGTGCTTGGCGTGACCCGGCGTATCGATCATCAGCAGTTCACGGCCACCGAGTTGCAGGGTGAGGCCTTCATGGGCGTCGATGATGCGCTCGGCGGGGACCGGCAGAATGTCGCCATAGACGGTTTCGACGTATTCCTGGCCGTAGACCGCGGTCACACCGGCGACCAGCTTGGACGGCTCGGCCATGTGCCGCGAACCGCGCGGATGGACGACCAGTTTGGCCTTGGGGAATTCGCGCATGAGCATCCCGGCGCCGCCGGCATGGTCGAGGTGAATATGGGTCAGGATGACGTAATCAACGGCGTCGCGCGTCAGCCCAATTTTTTCGAGGGCGGCGAGGACATTCGGCAGCGAGTCGTTGCTGCCGGTGTCGATCAGGGCCACGCAGCCGTCATCGACAATCAGGTGGATCGCCGCGAGTATCGGGCGGACATAGCCGGCATCAAAGGCGATGATGCCATTACCGTATTCTCTCCAATCGAACATTTCCAGACTCCTTGTGATCAAGGGGGGAAATTATACGGGGGAGACGCCCTTATTCAGGCAGAACGCAGGCGCTGCCCGGCTTGCTCGAGGCGCTGCAGCTCGGCCAGGACCTTCGTCGAATAGCGCCGATCCGGATCGTTGATCGCCCCGGCAAATTGCTGCAGGCCATTCTCGACGCCGCCATTACGGGTGATCGATTCCTTGAGCACCTTGGCGCCGACCTGAACATTGGTCAGCGGATCAAAGAACGGTAGCGCACCGGCATCGCTGGGCAGCTTGTCTTTATGGAAACGCGGCATCACCTGCATCAGGCCCTGGGCGCCAACAACGCTTTGCGAGAGCGGATTGAAGCCGGATTCGACGCCGATCACGGCAATGATCAGTAGCGGATCAATGCGCAACTCGCGCCCAGCTTCCTGCGCCGTGGCAAAAATCGGCAACAAGGCATCGTTGGAAACCCGATAGCGCTTGGAGACATAAGACAAGGCACCACGCATCGAGGCACTGAGTTTGACAGAATTTCCTTCAACTGCAGACTCGTCATCAAACGCTTCGCTGGCGAGTGCCTCGGTTTGCATCAAATGCTTGGGCAGCAGTGATTTGAAGCCCTCAACAAAGCCGGAGTGGCCCTGATAGAGACCAAACAAACCAATAATTACGAGCAGGCCAGAAACCATCAAGGCGTTCTGGATCAGGGTAATGACAGTCGACGTCCAGCGGGACATGACCGGGTGAAATAGTGTCGTAGTGAACACGTGATCTCCTTCACAGTTGCCACTGCGGCAAACAACGCCAACAGCGAACGGTTACAGGGGGTACGGCATCGATTTTCATGGAACAGAAAGGGCACCAGCGCGCCGGAAAATCATTGCTGCACTGCAGCATTGAGGCCAGTGTATTGATTACATTGAATTTCGTCAATAAAAAACGACCAGGCATGCATTCACCATGTTGCACCACAACAACACAAAGCGTTTTGGCAAAGCTGTTAAAAGCCCACTGGCCGGCGCATTGCGGCGCCCTGCCGAAGCGCCGCAAAACCAAGTAAAATCACAGGCTTTCCGCCTTACCGAGTGCGTCCGATGACGACCAGCAATAAACCCACCTTTCAAGAAGTCATCCTGCGTTTGCAGGAATACTGGAATAAGCAGGGCTGCGCGCTATTGCAGCCTTACGACATGGAAGTCGGCGCCGGCACCAGCCATACCGCTACCTTCCTCCGGGCGATTGGCCCCGAGCCATGGAAAGCCGCCTACGTGCAGCCCTCGCGCCGCCCAAAAGATGGCCGCTACGGCGAGAACCCCAACCGCATGCAGCATTACTACCAGTATCAGGTGGTGCTGAAGCCGGCGCCGGACAACATTCTTGAGCTTTACCTCGGCTCGCTCGAAGCGCTCGGTTTCGACCTCAAGCAGAACGACGTGCGCTTCGTCGAAGATGACTGGGAAAACCCGACGCTCGGCGCCTGGGGCCTCGGCTGGGAAGTCTGGATGAACGGCATGGAAGTGACGCAGTTCACCTACTTCCAGCAGGTTGGCGGTATCGACTGCAAGCCGATCACCGGCGAAATCACCTATGGTCTTGAACGCTTGTCGATGTACCTGCAAGGCGTCGAGAACGTCTTCGACCTCAAATGGACCGAAGGCCTGACCTACGGCGACGTTTATCACCAGAATGAAGTCGAGCAATCGGCCTACAACTTTGAGCACTCCGACGCCGAGTTCCTGTTCACCGCCTTTGGCGCTCACGAAAAGCAGGCGCAGCAACTGATGCAGGCCAAACTGGCATTGCCGGCTTACGAACAAGTGCTGAAAGCCGCCCACACCTTCAACCTGCTTGATGCGCGCGGCGCCATCTCGGTCACCGAGCGCGCCGCCTACATCGGCCGCATCCGCAACCTCGCCCGCGCCGTTGCCCAGGCTTACCTCGACAGCCGCGCCCGCCTTGGCTTCCCGATGGCACCGAAAGCATGGGCTGATGAAGTGCTGGCCCAGATTGAAAAGAAAGTCGCCTGATCCTTCACCTCGGAGCGTCATTCCCGCGAAGGCGGGAATCCAGATGCCCTACCAACCATGGATTCCCGCCTGCGCGGGAATGACAGGAACCAAGCATGAGCATTACAAAAAACCTTCTTGTTGAACTGTTTGTCGAAGAACTACCGCCCAAGGCGCTGAAGAAGCTTGGCGAAGTTTTTGCCCAGACGCTGGCGCAGTCTTTAAAAAACAGTGGCTTGGCGACGTCGACCGCAACTGCCACCGCTTACGCCTCGCCACGCCGGCTCGCCGCGCACGTCACCGACATCGCCGCACTGGGCGCCGACAAGGCGGTGGCGCAAAAGCTGATGCCGGTGGCGGTTGGCCTTGATGCTACCGGCAATGCGACGCCGGCCCTGCTCAAGAAACTCGCTGCCCTCGGCGCCGACGCTTCGGTCGTCGCCAGCCTGCGTCGTGAAAACGACGGCAAGGCCGAGATCCTGTTCTATGACAGCATGGCCAAGGGCGCGACGCTGGCCGAAGGCTTGCAGAAGGCGCTTGAGGCGGCACTGGCCGCGCTGCCAATTCCCAAGGTGATGACCTATCAACTGGCCGATGGCTGGAGCAGTGTCAATTTCGTCCGCCCGGCGCATGGTCTGGTCGCCTTACACGGCAGCGAGATCGTGCCGCTGGCCATTCTCGGCCTGACTTCCGGCCGCGAAACGCATGGCCACCGTTTTGAGGCGGCCGTCGATCCGGTCGTCTTCGCCCATGCCGACGAATACGCCGCCAAACTGGCCAGCGACGGTGCCGTGATTGCCTCCTTCGCCGAACGCCGCGCCGAGATTGCCCGCCAGTTGCTTGCCGCAGCGGCCAAAGCCGGTGGCAAGCCGATTGACGACGATGCGCTGCTTGATGAAGTGACGGCGCTGGTCGAACGCCCGAATGTCCTGATCGGCGAGTTCGAGAAAGAGTATCTGGCAGTACCTCAGGAATGCCTGATTCTGACCATGAAGGCCAACCAGAAATATTTCCCGCTCCTTGATGTCGCCGGCAAGCTGACCAACAAATTTTTGCTGGTCAGCAACATCAGCCCGGCCGATCCATCTGCCGTGATCGGCGGCAACGAACGCGTCGTTCGTCCGCGCCTTGCCGATGCCAAGTTTTTCTTTGACCAGGATCGCAAGCGCTCGCTGGAGTCGCGCGTTCTTGGTCTGGCCAAGGTTGTCTATCACAACAAACTGGGCACGCAGGGCGAGCGCGTCCAGCGCGTCGGCTCGATTGCCAACACCATCGGCGCGCGTCTCGGCGGCGACCTGCTCGGCTTGCAAGCCAACCGCGCCGCGCTGCTCGCCAAGGCTGATTTGCTGACCGACATGGTTGGTGAATTCCCCGAGTTGCAGGGCATCATGGGCCGCTATTACGCGCTGCACGACGGCCTGACGTCGGAAGTTGCCGATGCCATTGAGGACCACTACAAGCCGCGTTTTGCCGGCGACTCGCTGCCGCGCGGCCAAGTTGGTACCGTTGTCGCGCTTGCTGACAAGTTGGAAACGCTGGTCGGCATGTTCGGCATCGGCCAGGTGCCGACCGGCGACCGCGACCCCTTCGCGCTGCGCCGGCACGCACTCGGCATCATCCGCATGTTGAGCGAAGGCGATCTCGATTTGCCCCTCAATTCGCTGTTGACCGCAACCACCGCCGCCTTTGCTGCGGTCGACGGCTTTAAGGCCGCTGAATCTGCGCTCGCCGACTTCATCTACGACCGCCTCGCCGGCAGCCTGCGCGAGCAGGGCTACACCGCGCAGGAAGTCGATGCGGTGGTTTCCCAGCGGCCGCAACGCCTCGGCGACATTCCCAAGCGCCTCGCCGCGGTGCGTGCTTTCTCGGCGCTGCCGGAAGCCGCCGCGCTGGCCGCTGCCAACAAGCGGGTCGGCAATATCCTGAAAAAGGTTGAAGACAGCGTCGATCCCTGGATCGATGGGGCGCTGCTCAAGGAAGCAGCTGAAATCGCCCTGCACGCCGCACTGGTCGACGTCGTCCCACAAGCCGATGCTGCGTTCGCCACCGGCGACTATACGGAATCCCTGCAAGCCCTTGCCGCGCTGCGTGCGCCGGTCGATGCCTTCTTTGATGACGTGATGGTCAATGTCGATGACCCGACGATCCGCGCCAACCGTCTCGGCCTGCTCGCCAAGCTGCATCTGGCGATGAATCAGGTGGCCGATATTTCAAAGTTATCGACATGAAGCTCGTCATCCTCGACCGAGACGGCGTGATCAATTTCGATTCCGCCCAGTTCATCAAGAGCCCTGCCGAATGGAAGCCAATTCCCGGCAGCCTGGAGGCCATCGCCAAGCTCAACCAGAGCGGCTACAAGGTCGTTGTGGCGACCAACCAGTCCGGCGTCGGGCGCTCGCTGTTCGACATGGATACGCTCAACAGCATCCACGAAAAGATGCACAAAGCGCTGTTCACCGTCGGCGGGCGCGTTGATGCGGTGTTTTACTGCCCGCACACCGCCGACTCGAAATGCGTATGCCGCAAGCCGCAACCGGGCATGTTCAAGCGCATTTCGACGACGCTGAATACCGACCTCAAGGGTGTCCCGGCGATTGGCGACTCGCTGCGCGACCTGCAAGCCGGCGCCGCGGTCGGTTGTCTGCCGCTGCTGGTGCGCACCGGCAAGGGCGAGAAGACCCTGGCCGAAGGCAATCTGCCACCGGGAACCCGCGACTTTGCCAATCTGGAAGCGGCAGTCGACTGGCTTTTGGCCGGCAAAAAATGATGAACGCGCTACGCTCCACCGCATTTATGGCCTGGGCGCTAATCTGGTCGGTGCTGACCGCACCGCTGGTGGTCGTCGGCGCCATCCTGTTGCGCGGCATCTGGGCTTATCGGCTGGGTAAATTGTGGCGCCTCGGCATTCAATTCGGTGTCGAAAACATGCTCGGCATCCGGCCCAATGTTATCGGTCTTGAAAACATGCCGCAGGAGCCTTGCCTGATCCTCGCAAAGCACCAGTCAGCCTGGGAAACGATGACCTTGCAGGACTATGTTCCGAACGGCGCCTACTGCGTTTTCGTGCTGAAAAAGGAACTGCTGCGCTTGCCGCTCGTCGGCTGGGGATTGGCAGCGATGAAAATGATTTCGATCGACCGCACGGCCGGCAAGGATGCGCTTGACCAGGTTGTCACACAGGGCCGGGAGCGCCTTGAACAGGGGTTTTACGTCATCGTCTTCCCCGAAGGAACGCGCGTCGCACCCGGCCAGAAAAAGCGCTATAAGGCCGGTGGCGCCTACCTCGCCACCCACGTTGGCTGCAAGGTTGTGCCGATCGCCCACGACGCTGGCGAACTCTGGCCGCGACAGGCCTTTATCAAAAAGCCGGGCACCGTCACCGTCAGTATCGGCCCGGCCTTTGACCCGGCCGGCATGACTGAAATCGAAGTCAATCAGCGCGCCGAAGCCTGGATTGAGGCCGAAATGCACCGCATCTCCCCGCATCGCTATTCGGATGCCCATCACGACGCCAGCTGAAACCAGCCACCGCATCGCCATTGCCGGTGCGGATGTCGTCTATCAACTGCGGCGCAGCCAGCGGCGCACCATCGGCCTTTCGATAGACCATCGCGGCCTGCGTGTCGGCGCACCGCAACGGGCGCGGCTTGGTGACATTGAACAACTGATCCACCGGCACAGCGACTGGGTGCTCGACAAGCTCGCCAACTGGCGGGAACGCCCCGCCCCCGAAAAACTGGACATCACCGACGGCTGCGAGATTTTCATCCTCGGCACGCCGTTGACCGTAACCGTTACGCCTATCGGCCGCCCACGCTGGCAATTCGCCGGCGAAAAACTCCACCTATGGCCATCTGTTGCGGTCGACGCCGGAAATCTGCTCGAAAAAGCCCTGCGTGAAAAAGCCCGCGCCGTATTTGCCGAACGCCTCGCCCTTTACGCCCCTCCCCTCGGCGTGGCGACACCGCCACTGCGCCTCTCATCCGCCCGCACACGCTGGGGCAGCTGCAGCCACCGCGGCGGCATCGCCCTCAACTGGCGGCTGCTCCTGATGCCGCTGGCAGTCGTTGATTACGTGGTTTGCCACGAATTGGCGCACCTCAAAGAGATGAACCACAGCCCCAAATTCTGGTCTGTCGTCGAACAACTTTGCCCCGACTGGCGCGCCCGCCGGCTGGAACTTCGCCAACTGGCACGGCAACTTCCCAACTTTTAAGGAACCCACCATGCGCATCCTCCACACCATGCTTCGCGTCGGCGATCTCGAAAAATCCATCGCTTTTTACACCGAAACCCTCGGCATGACGTTGTTGCGCCGCAGCGACTATCCGGACGGCCGCTTCACCCTGGCCTTTGTCGGCTACGGCCCTGAAGAGGAAGGTGCCGTGCTCGAACTGACGCACAACTGGGATACCGCCAGCTACGATCTGGGCAACGCCTACGGCCATATCGCGCTCGCCGTGCCGGATGCAGCGGCGGCCTGTGCCGGGATCAAGCAGCGCGGCGGCAAAGTGGTGCGCGAAGCCGGGCCGATGAAGCACGGCAAAACCATTATCGCTTTCGTTGAAGATCCGGATGGCTATAAGGTTGAGCTGATTCAGCGGGCTTGATCAGGCCTGATTCATCGCTGTTGCGGTCGACAGGGTTTTCAGGCCGATTTTTGCGTCAGCCAGTTGCCGGTAAAGGCCTGCCAATCGCCCAGCCATCGCCTGATCCGACCACTCGCTGGCATAGCGCGGCGCTTCTTCGCGCAGATGCGCCCAAGCTGTGGGGCGATTGAGAAAATCAGCCAGCGCCACCCCAAAAGCCTGCGGTTCGGGCGCTGGCGTAATCGCGCCACGCTGCGCTTCAAGAATGTCGCGTGTGCCCATTTCGGCAAGAGCGATGACCGGCACGCCAGCAGCCATCGCTTCAAGCAGCACCAATCCCTGCGTTTCGGTGAGCGAGGCAAAGACAAAGACATCAGCGGCAGCGTAACAATCCGGCAAGGCCTGCTGGCGATCCAAATAACCGATGAACTGAACGCTGTCCTGCAAACTAAGCGTTTTGACCCGCTGTTTCAAATCTTTCATCGCCGGGCCTTCACCGGCAATCACCAGCAACAGCTCGGGGCGGCTTTTAAGGGCATGAATCAGCGCCTGCAGGAGAAATTCGATATTCTTCTCGTGCGCCACGCGGCCAACAAACAAGGCGACCGGGCGAGTGGACAAAATGCCGTGTTGACGACGGAATGCCTGGCGATTCCCGCCACCGAAGCGTTCGATCGGGATGCCGGTCGGCAGCACATGCATTGGCGTTTCAACACCGTAGCCGCTGAGGCGATCACGCATCGCCGAGGACGGCACGACAACGCCATCAAGCGAGTTGCACTGGCGCCGCGAAAACGCCCGTGCCTGGCCGCGCAACCAGCTGGCCGGAATCAGCGGCGCGTAGTGTTGCAGGTACTCTTCAAAAAACGTGTGGTAAGTGGCAATCACCGGCAGACCGAGCTTGCGCGCCGCCTTGAGGCCGGCGTAGTGGGCGATGAACGGGGTCTGAATGTGGATCAGATCGCAATCCTGGGCCGCCGCCAGCACCTCGCGATGCATGGCACGCCATTTGACGAGGCGGTCTTCCGGGTCGCCCGGCAGCGGACGCCCCGGCACCCGGGTGATGCCCGGCTCGCTGGCTTCGTCAGCGTATTTCGGCACAACGAGACGCACCTCGACGCCGAGGCTGGCGAGGCTGCGACGGAAGGTTTCAATCGAGGTCGACACCCCGTTAACCCGCGGAAAATACACGTCTGACACCATCAATACCCGCATTCAAACCTCCGCATGTTCATGCTCCGTGAGCAGCAAGACTGGAAGCTTGCTGCGCATACCCCAGGCGACCAGTTCCAGCCGGCCGTCGAAGTGTTCGACGATGGCGGTACAGGAATCGACCCAGTCGCCACAGTTGATGTAAGTCAGGCCACCAATCTCGCTGATCGTCGCCCAGTGGATGTGGCCGCAAATAACGCCGTCGAGCCCGCGCTCGCGGGCGTGATGAATGGCCGATTCTTCAAAATCAAAAATGAAATTGAGCGCCGTCTTGACCTTGCGCTTGGCATAGCCGGCCAGCGACCAGTAGCCGGGAATACCCAGCAGGCGGCGCATTTTTGACAGCCAGAGATTGATATGTACCAGCACGTTGTAGGAGACGTCGCCGAGGACTGCAACCCAACGATGATGGCGTGTCACCTGATCGAAAACATCGCCGTGAATCAGCAGAAATCGCCGGCCATCGGCGGTTTCATGCACCAGTTCATCGACCACCTCAATCTCGCCAAAAACCACGCCACAATAATCGCGCAGCGCCTCGTCGTGATTGCCCGGGATGAAGACGACGCGCTCGCCATGGCGCGCCCGGCGCAAGAGTTTTTGCACCACCGTGTTTTGCGCCGGCGACCAGTGGATGCTGCGGCTCATCGCCCAGAAGTCGATGATGTCGCCAATCAGGAAGGTCTGTTCCGACGGATATTCACGCAAAAAATCGAGGAGACTATCCGCCTGGCAGGCACGCGTACCAAGATGGATATCGGAGAGAAATACGGATCTGACCCGGGGCATGGCGCCACGATAGCCAGCCGTAGTGACATGAATGTGACCATTAAGTTACAGCTCGATGACACCGCCCAGGAACAGATTGTTGCGGTCAACCACTAAAACAGGGCGAAATTTTCTGGTATTGGCGGGAGATTGATCCTGATTCGGGCGCCCATCATCAAGCGATGACGCAATCGCCCATTTGCTCATCGCTCAAGCCTTATCAGCAACAGCGCCAGCAGCGCGATCAACGAAAGCGCCACGGTGAGTGACAGCCCGGCAACAGCACCACCCCACGCCACGACCAGCGAAAACAGCAGGGGCGCCAGCGCCTGCATGATCCGCTGTGCGACAGAGAGTTTCCCCTGCAAGGCGCCGTAGCCCTGGGCACCGAAAATCGCCAGTGGCAATGTCCCCTTGGCAATCGTAATCATGCCGTTGCCAGCCCCATGCAGAATGCTAAAAAACATGGCCACACCGGGCAAACCGGCGGCACCCAGAAAGATCAAACCGGCCAGCGGATGAAGCGCCGTCGCAATGCGTGCTGTCAGCAGAGGATTGGGGCGATAAGTATCCGCGGCGACAAATTCGCCCAGACGCGCCACCACCTGCGCCGGGCCGAGCAGCGCCGCTGCCGCAATCGCCGCCGTCGCCCCGACACCGGCCGCGAGCAGCAACAAGGGCAGATGCGCGGCCATCGCCGACGTAACAAAGGCAGTCGTCGCTCCAAAGATCGCGATCAACACGAAATTACGCCGCCTCTCCTCGGCATTTTCCGGAGCGACATTGTCGACCACCACACCGTCACGCACCGCCGCAGCATTTTCATGCAGCACCGGAACAAATCGGAAATTGAGCGGCAAAGCGATCAGCAGATGCCCCGTGGCCCACGCCAGACAAGCGACCCGCCAGTCCCACTGGGCAACCAGAAAGGCCGTCAATGGCCAGCCGACAGTGCTGGCAAAACCGCCAATCAGCGTAATGCCGGTAATCGGCGCGCGCGCCTTCAGCCCGTGCTGGCGAACCAGCGTTGCAAAAGCCGCGTCGTAAAGACCAAAGGCCATGCCAGCACCGATCACGCACCAGCCAAGAAACATCAGCCCGACATTCGCGGCCAGCGCCAAAATGATCAAGCCACCGGCCAGAATTACGTTGGAAAGACAGAGAAGATTCCGCCCACCATGCCGGTCAATGGCCTTGCCGACGAACGGCCCAAGCAGCGCCATCACCGCCAGGGCGCATGAATACCCGGCAAAAATCCACGAGGTGGTCAAACCAAGCGCTGCCGCCATCGGCTCGGCCAGCACCGCCGCCAAATAAGTCGACGAGGCCCAGGCAATGGTTTGCCCGATGCCGAGGGCAACGACCTGCGCGGCAGTCCTAGCCAACGGCAGGCACCTGCGCGCACCACTCGTGGCCCACTGGCTCAAGCAGCAGGTTACCGACTCTTGAGCATTCGTTCAGACTGAAACCAGAATTCCCGTGCGCCAACATCAACGTCTTCCATGAACGGCTTGTCGATGATTCTCCCCCAAACCGCGACCGCTTTGCCAACGCAATTGCCATGTGCTTTGAAGGAACTGTTTGTTTTGGCTGCTGCCGGCAGACGGGCAAATTGCGGCGATAACGCCGCGCAAAATCAGGCTGTTGCGGTCAACCGCAAAAACAGGACGAAATTTGGCGAGATGTTGGGGTGCTGGTCGGCCACTGCGGACCCTGTTTCTCCGGCCATGATTGGGCCGAAATGCAATAGTTACCTGCCGCTCACTCGCTGATTTGGTGTATTGGCAGATATGGGAAAACCATTTGGAATGATGGTTATTGGCAGGACTTGCTTTAAACTCTTGCCCAATAAAAACATTTTTCTGCATTGCAGGGAGCGCCACATTGGCAGCCAAAGAAGCAAAAGCCCGCATCAAGATCAACAAGCTGCTCGAAGAGTCCGGTTGGCGATTCTTCGACCATGCCACGGGCAAAGCCAACATTGTTCTTGAACCCAAGGTCAAGCTGACGAAAGCCGCCATCGATGCCCTCGGCGAAAACTTCGAAGACGCCAGTAATGGTTTCATCGACTTCCTCCTGATCGATGACGCCGGTTTTCCGCTGGTCGTGCTCGAAGCTAAATCCGAGGACAAGAACCCGTTGGTTGGCAAGGAACAAGCGCGCAAATACGCCAAATCGCAGAATTGCCGCTTCATAATCCTCTCCAACGGCAACCTGCATTACTTCTGGGATCTGGAACAGGGTAACCCGCATATCATCACGCGCTTTCCGGCGCCGGATTCGATCAAGAGTTACCACCGCTTCCAGCCCAATCCGCAACGCCTGATCAGCGAGCCGGTCAGCAAAGATTACATCGCGCTGACCCAAATGCCGAACTACGCGACAGAAGCAGGCTGTAACAACCCGGCGGAACGCGAAGCTTTCACTTTGAAGAACCGCCTGCGTTTTCTGCGCGACTACCAGAAGCGCGCCGTGCAGGCGATTCAGGATGCGGTCGCCGAAGGCCACAGCCGATTTCTGTTTGAAATGGCAACCGGCACCGGTAAGACTCTCACTGCGGCAGCCGTTATCAAGCTTTTCCTGCGTACCGGCAACGCCAGGCGCGTGCTCTTCCTCGTTGATCGGCTGGAACTCGAAGACCAAGCCAACAAGGCTTTCGTCGCCCAACTCAAGAGCGATTACACATCGGTCATCTACAAGGAACGCCGCGACGAGTGGCGCAAGGCAGAGATCGTGGTTACCACAGTGCAATCGCTGCTCTTCAACGACAAGTACCGGCACCTGTTTTCGCCGACTGACTTCGATCTGGTGATTTCCGACGAAGCGCACCGCTCCATCGGCGGCAATGCCCGTGCGGTGTTCGAATATTTCGTCGGCTACAAACTCGGCCTGACCGCCACGCCGCGCGATTACTTGAAAAAGTTCGACGCAGCCAAGCCGAGTACCCGCGACCCGCGCGAAGCAGAACGCCGCCTGCTGCTCGACACCTATCGTACCTTCGGCTGCGAATCCGGGCAGCCGACCTTCCGTTATTCGCTGCTCGACGGCGTGCGCGACGGTTTTCTCATCAATCCGGTGGTTGTCGATGCCCGGACTGACATCACCACGCAATTGCTCTCGGACAAAGGCTACGCCGTCGCCATCGTCGGCGAGAACGGGGAGAGTGGCGATGAAAGTTTCTTCCAGAAGGATTTCGAGAAGAAGTTCTTTTCCGAAGCGACCAACCGACTGTTCTGCCAGACATTCCTCAACAACGGCCTGCGCGACCCGATCAGTCACGAATACGGCAAGTCCATTGTCTTCGCGGTCAGCCAGAACCACGCGGCAAAGCTGGCACAGTTATTCAATGAACTGGCCGATGCCATCTGGCCCGGCAAATACCAGTCTGATTTCGCGGTGCAGGTCACATCGCAGATTCCTGATGCGCAGCAATACACGATCAACTTCACCAACAACAACCTGCTCGGCTCGGCCAATTTCCTTGATGCCTACAAAACCAGCAAGGCGCGCATCTGCGTCACGGTCGGCATGATGACCACCGGCTACGACTGCCCGGATATCCTCAACCTGGCACTGATGCGGCCAGTGTTCTCACCGTCTGATTTCGTCCAGATCAAGGGGCGCGGCACACGCAAGCACGGTTTTCTCGAACAGCTTTTCGACAAGGTGCTCAAGGCGCAGATCGGCAAGCAGGAGAAGACGCAATTCAAGTTTTTCGACTTCTTTGCCAACTGCGAATACTTCGAAGAGAAATTCGACTACGACGAAGTCCTGAAACTGCCGCGCCCTGGTACCGGAGCGGGTGATGGCGACGACACCGGCGGCGGCACGACCATCGGCCCTAACGGCGAATACATCCACGGCGGCCCCGACAACCTCCACCACGTGCGCGAGGAAGCCGTCGGCCCGCAGGGCATGAAGATCGACCGCATGTTTTTCGAAGGCTTCGAGAAGGCCGTCAAGGCCGACCCGATCCTGCAACAGAAGGTCGATAACGAGCAGTGGGATCAGGCAATCGACTATGTCACCACCCACCTGCTCGACAAGCCTGCCGAGTTCTACACCCTCGACAAGCTACGCCGCGCCGCAGGCGTGGATCGGCGACTGACCCTGCGCGAGATTCTGGAAAAGATTTTCGGGCTCATCCCCGGCTTCAAGAGCAAGGACGAACTGCTCGAAGACGAATTCCAGAAATTCCTCCTCGATCAGCCCGAAGACCAGTTAGCCAAGCACGCCGACGCCATCGTCGCGCTCAAGTATTTCTTCAAGGCGTATGCGACCGACGGACGCCTGCGTGACATCATCGAGAAGCGCCGCCTGACCGACCTCAACGTCAATCCCGCCTTCAGCATGGCCGACTTCAGGGCCGTGCCCAAGGAATGGCGCGACCGCATCCCGGAATACGTGAAGGACTACGTTTCCCTCAACCAGTTCATGTAGCAGAAAGCAGCAACCCGCATGCTCGACACTGACACCAAACGCCGTATCGACACCTGCCGCGACATTCTTGTCGGCAAGGTGCCCGACCCAAAATCGCAAGTCGAACAGATCACCATCGCGCTCATTTACAAGTTCATGGACGACATGGACGCCGAAGCCGAAGAGCTGGGCGGCAAGCGCAGCTTCTTTGCTGGCCAGTATGGCAAATATGGCTGGGTCAGACTGATGGCGCCGAACATGGGCGGCTTCGACGTGCTGGCGCTGTATTCCGAAGCCATCCAGAAGATGAACGAGAACCCCGGCATTCCGGCGCTGTTCCGCGACATCTTCAAGAACGCCTATCTGCCCTACCGCGACCCGGAAACGCTACGCAGCTTTCTCAAGGAAATCGACGGCTTCACCTACGACCATTCGGAGCGGCTGGGCGATGCCTTCGAATACCTGCTGTCGGTGCTCGGTAGCCAGGGCGACGCCGGCCAGTTCCGCACGCCGCGCCACATCATCGACTTCATGGTCGAAGTGATCGACCCGAAGAAAAACGAAAGCGTGCTCGATCCGGCCTGCGGCACGGCGGGCTTCCTCATTTCGGCTTGGAAACACGTCCTCAAGCAGAACACAATGGAGCGGCCGGGTGACCAATTGACGCCCGACGAACGCGCCAACCTGGTCGCCAACATCCACGGCTACGACATCTCGCCCGACATGGTGCGCCTGTCGCTGGTCAATCTGTACCTGCACGGCTTCACCGATCCGCATATCGTCGAATACGACACGCTGACCAGCGAAGAGAAATGGAACGAGACCGCCGACATCATCCTGGCCAATCCGCCCTTCATGTCGCCGAAAGGCGGGATCAAGCCGCACAAGCGTTTTTCGGTGCAGGCGACGCGCTCCGAAGTGCTGTTCGTCGATTACATGGCGGAGCATCTGAGCCCGCAAGGCCGCGCCGCGATTGTCGTGCCGGAAGGGATCATTTTTCAGAGCGGCACGGCGTACAAGGCCCTGCGTGAAATGCTGGTGAAGAATTCGCTGGTCGCGGTGGTGTCACTGCCGGCGGGTGTTTTCAACCCCTATTCGGGCGTCAAGACCTCGATCCTGATTCTCGACAAGCGGCTGGCCAAAACATGCGACTCCGTGCTCTTCGTCAAGATCGAAAACGACGGATATAACCTTGGCGCGCAACGTCGCGCTGTCACAGGTGGCGAACTCCAGCAGGCAAAGCGGCATTGCTCAGATTTTTTCGCAAGTTGTGGCGCGTTCGAGAACTGTGCGATGGCGCACAAGGTGGCACGTGAAGAAATCGGCGAAAGCGGCGAGTGGAATCTGAGCGGAGACCGCTATCGAAAGACACTAACAGCGGAAAGTGAATTCCCTCACGTTCAACTTGCATCGGTCGCAGAAATTGCGGCCGGCAACTCCGCTCCGCAGGACGAAAAGTATTTTGAAAACGGCCAGTACCTGTTTATTCGGACTTCAGATGTAGGCGAAGTTCACTTGTCTGATTCGTTTGCCAGTAGCGCCGACAAACTCAACGAGTTGGCAATCCGTGAGCTTCGCCTGAGATTGTTTCCCCCGGGGGCAATTCTGTTTCCCAAGAGCGGAGCTTCGACATTTCTGAATCATCGAGTCGTCTTGCGGGAAAGCGCTTATGTTTCCAGTCACCTTGCGGTAATTATCTGTGATACCGAGAAGGCGTTGCCGGCGTTTGTGTATCGCCTTCTCTGTGAAATTGATGCCCGAAAACTAACACCTGATCAGGCCTATCCATCGTTGAGATTGCCTGACATTGGAAACATCGAAATTCCGCTGCCGCCGCTTGGTATCCAAGAACAGATGGTCGCCGAGATCGAGGGTTACCAAAAAGTCATCAATGGCGCTCGGCAGGTGATTGATAGCTATCAGCCTCGAATTGTGGTGCAGCCTGATTGGCCGCTTGTTCCGCTCAGTGAATTGTTCAGTACGAAATCCGGGACCACACCGAGACGCGACAATCCCGCCTACTTCGAAGGTGGGCATATTCCTTGGGTCAAAACTCTTGATCTAAACGATGGGCCAATTCACTGCACGGACGAGAGCGTCACGGACCTTGCCCTCTCCGAAACGCACTTGGAAATATTGCCTAAAGGCACAGTCCTGATCGCGATGTATGGTGGCTACAACCAAATTGGACGAACGGGTGTGCTCGAAATCGAAGCAGTCCATAACCAAGCAATGACGGCGCTCCTCCCGACTGAAAAGGTTGAGCCTTATTACTTGAACGCCGTGTTCGTTTCGTGCAGAGAACACTGGAAAACCGTCGCCAACAGCACGCGGAAGGACCCGAATATTACAAAGAGCGACGTCGTCAATTTCCGCCTACCGCTTCCTGACCTGGAAACCCAACGCGCCATCGTCGCCGAAATCAAAGCCGAGCAAGCATTGGTCAATGCCAACCTGCAACTCATCGAGCGCTTCGAGGCCAAGGTCAAAGCCACCATCAACCGCGTTTGGGGCGGCGGCGAATAAAGCATGGACTACGCCCAAGTCATTCTCGACTACCTGCCGCTTTCCTACCGCAACAAGGAAGAAGAGCAGTACGTTGGCTTTCTCTGGGATTCGTTCGTCTCGAACTACGAGAGCGAGAAGTTCGAATTTGCCAATCTGGCCTTCCACCTGCTTTACATGAGCTATGTCTGCTTCGCCGTGTGGTGCATCCGTGCCGCCCGCAAGGCCGATTTCGAGAAGGCGATGGTCGGTTTTCAGAACGAGGTTGAAAACAAGTTGTTCAAGGCCGACAGCCCTTTCAAGTTCTACGAGCAACTGAAGGAGGCAACGATCTTTCGCTTCATCAAGCTCATCGGCTGCGGCAACGAGCAGGTCGGCGAGTTTTCCCGTTTCGTGAAGTTCAGGAATCGCATCGCGCATCCGAGCGGCACCACCACGTTCAACGACCGGCAGGCACTGGATGAACACATTGCGCTGGTCTTGACCGAGATCGGCAACATTCAGAATCACATGACCCCGGTGCTTCAAGAACTGTTTGGCGCCTTCCTGTGCAGTGAGAGCAACGACCCGGAAAAACGGGAATACATCGATGACGGAGACGAGATTCGCGAAGCTCTGATTCACGACCACTATCTATCGCTAAAGGATATCGAGACTTGTTTGGGCTTCGACATCAACAGCATTGCTGACAACGAAAACTTTGCGGCCATCACCGCTTTGTTCGATGCCTTCGTGCTGGCCTATAAGCCAGATATGGAATGACATCTCCCCTCTCTCATCTTCTGGCGCGTGGATACTTTCCCAAGGAGTTGCCCCCGCCGTTCAATACGAAGTCGTTCGGCACATTTGCCGAGACGGCCCCTTCGGTCTTTCACCTAGATACGACCAAGAAGGGGGGCAAGAACAATCTGGTTTCCCGACCGGCCATCCACAATCTGGCCCGCACGGGGACATTGCGACGTAAGCTGACTATTCCCAACCCGGTTAATCAATATCAGATCGCGCGTGCAGTTGCCGAAGGCTGGGGAGATCTGAAGGCCGCTTGCGTCTTGTCGACGATTTCGCTGACCACGCCGCGATACCTGAAGCATGGCATCCGAGCGATCAGTCCTCGGAATCCATTTGATGCCATTCCCGTCGCACGGGCACGCTCGCGAACGGCGTCCCGCTATCTACTCGCGACCGATCTGAGCCAGTTCTACCCGAGCATTTACACGCATTCGATACCGTGGGCGCTGCACACAAAGGCAGTAGCGAAGGCAAAGCCGACGGACTACTCGCTGCTTGGAAACGTGCTCGACCTAGCGATCAGAAACGGTCAGGACAAGCAGACGATCGGCATCCCCATCGGGCCGGATACCTCGCTCGTTATCGCAGAAGCGATTCTTTCATCGGTTGATGTCCAACTCTCCGGCACGATTACGAGGCGGGGCTTTCGTTACATCGACGACATTGCCTGTGGCTTCCGAACCATTGCCGAAGCCGAGGAGACGCTGGGGCGATTGCAGCACTTGATTGGCGATCTTCAGCTCCAACTGAATCCGAGGAAGACGCGAATCGTCGAGCTACCGTCGGAACTTGAGGGGTCATGGGTTCCGCATCTTCGATTGTTCGCATTTCGTTCATCGACGGCCGGTGCGCAGCAGACCGATTTGCTGAGCTACTTCGGCAGGGCTTTTGAGCTTGCCGCAAACCAACGCGAGGAGGCCATTCTTCGCTATTCGGTTCAGCGGATGCGTTCGGTCTCGATTTTCGAGAAGAACTGGGGGCTATACGAAAGCCTGCTTCTGCAATGTCTTTCCGTTGAACCAGGTACTGCGCCAGCGGTGATTGGCGAGTTGTACAAGTACCACCTGCGCATGCCGCTTGATCACTCCCGCATTACCGAATCCTTGCAGCAGTTGATCGAGGATCACGCGCCGCTGCATCACGGTAGCGAAGTGGTTTGGGCTCTGTGGGGGGCGATTTGCCTCGGTTGCTCGCTTGATGCGAAGGTCGTTGAGAAGTCCTTGCTGGCGTCTGACCCTTGCGTGGCGCTCTGTGCCTTGCATGCGATAGCCAAGGGACTGGTTACTGGCCCGGTGGATGTCAGCCCCCTTGAAGCACTGATGCACGATGGCGAGTTGACCGATACGCAATGGCTACTTGCCTATGAGGCCAATGTGAAAGGCTGGTTGCCCAACAAGGGCGGGAAGGATTTCGTCGCGGCGCATAAGCATTTCGGCCCGATGAAAGCGGCTGGCGTTTCGTTTTACGACGAGGCTGCGACGCTCCCGGTAACGGTTAAGCCAGTAGCCCAAGGCTACGGTGACGACGATGATTTTGATCTGGCGTATTTGGTTGGCGATGTTTCCGGGTAGTACTGCCCAGATATTCATTGAGGCGCTAAACGATGAGTGACATATTTAACGTCTATTGCGACGAGTCCTGCCACCTGGAAAACGACGGGCAGAAAGCGATGGTACTGGGCGCAGTCTGGTGTCCGCTGGACAAGACGCGGGAAATTGCCGTCCGCCTGCGCGAGATCAAGCAGAAACACGGCGTCTCACCGCAGTTCGAGGTGAAGTGGACCAAGGTCTCTCCCGGCAAAG
>JAABQV010000019.1 GCA_011391255.1 Dechloromonas sp. | reverse complement strand
CCTGGTATGCAGGTAGTAGGTGCTACCTCGGAGGTAGATCGGCAAACTGAGCATGTTTTTGCTACCAAGTTTGCTACCACCCAAAAGACAAAAGCCTTATAAGTCATTGACTCATAAGGCTTTTTGAATGTTGGCGGAGTGGACGGGACTCGAACCCGCGACCCCCGGCGTGACAGGCCGGTATTCTAACCAACTGAACTACCACTCCAAAATCTTGGCGTCCCCACGGGGATTCGAACCCCGGTTACCGCCGTGAAAGGGCGGTGTCCTAGGCCTCTAGACGATGGGGACCCGGAACTAAATTCTACTACATCTTTCACGTTGCTTGGTGGAGGTACGCGGGATCGAACCGCGGACCTCTTGCATGCCATGCAAGCGCTCTCCCAGCTGAGCTATACCCCCGACACCGTGAAAGAGGCCGCATTATAGGCAGCGGTTAAATCCTTGTAAACCCTTTCTTTTGAATTCCTCAATTTATTTGACCGGAGAGCTTTTCCAGAACTTTTTCGCGGCCAATCAGGGTAATGACAGCGTCTACCGATGGTGTCTGCGCCTGACCGGTGAGGATCACCCGCAGCGGCATTGCCAGCTTGGGCATTTTTAGTCCGTGACGCGTTACGGTTTCCTTGATTAGCGCATTTATGGCAGGGGTTTCCCAGGCGACACTTGATATGCCTTGGGTGAAATCTGCAAGCGCCGGGCGGACGTCTTCGGTAAGGTGCTGGGCGAGTATCTCGGGATTGGGGGTAGTCGGGATGTAGAAGACTTCGATTGCTTCAGCCAGCAGGTTTAGGGTGTTGCAGCGGTCAACGTAGAGTGCGACTGATTTTTCCAGATCAGGGCCGGCATCGGTGTTGACGCCGCGCGCAGCGAGCCTTGATTTTACTTTGGTAGCCAGTTCGGTCGCCGGCAACTGCTTCATGTAATGTTGGTTGAGCCATAGCAGTTTTTCAGTATTAAATTGGGCAGCCGAGGCGGTGATGTGATCGAGGTCAAACCATTCGATAAACTGCATGCGCGAAAATACTTCATCGTCGCCATGCGACCAGCCGAGACGGGCGAGGTAGTTGATGACGGCTTCAGCCAGGAAACCGTCGTCGTCGTACTGCATTACCGAGACCGCGCCGTGGCGCTTGGAGAGCTTGGCACCATCGTCGCCGAGGATCATCGAGAGATGGGCATATTGGGGCACATCAGCACCCAGTGCGGCAAGGATGTTGATCTGCCGCGGCGTGTTGTTGACGTGGTCATCGCCACGGATGACATGGGTGATGCCCATGTCCCAGTCGTCAACGCAAACGCAGAAGTTGTAGGTTGGCGTACCATCGGCGCGGGCGATGATCAGGTCATCCAACTCGCTGTTGGCGATTTCGATGCGACCTTTGACCTGGTCATCCCAGGCGACGATCCCATCCTTTGGGTTCTTGAAGCGAATTACCGGCGGTGTATTGTGCGGCGTGGGCGGCAACGTCTTGCCAACTTCCGGACGCCAGCGACCATCATAGCGCGGCTTTTCCTTTTTGATTTCCTGCTCGCTACGCAGCGCGTCGAGCTCCTCACGTGTCGTGTAGCAATGATAGGCGCTGCCGTTGGCCAGCATTCGCTGAATGACTTCCTTGTAGCGTTCCATGCTCTGCATCTGGTAAAACGGGCCTTCGTCGTGCGCCAAGCCGAGCCATTGCATGCCGTCAATGATTGCCTGAACAGCCTCTGGCGTCGAGCGGGCGACATCGGTATCTTCGATGCGCAGTATGAAGGTGCCACCATGGCGGCGAGCATAAGCCCAGGAAAAGAGCGCGGTGCGGGCACCACCGATATGCAAATAACCGGTTGGGCTGGGGGCAAAACGGGTACGAACAGGCTTCATGGAGAGTCTGGTTTCCAGAAAATCGAAGGCTATATTCTATCCGAGGGCGGTTTGACCAGCTTGGCGGCTTGTGGTTAAATGCGCGCCTTGCTGATTTTGGCGATTCGCGAGATTCCAGCGTGAATCCCGTTGATTTGACGCCTTAATTTCAGTGAAGTTACCCAGTTTTCCGGTTTCGCGAGCGTAGCTCAGGGGTAGAGCATCGCCTTCACACGGCGGGGGTCGGGGGTTCGAAGCCCTCCGCTCGCACCAGTAACGTTTATCTTAAAACCCGCACGGCGCGATGCTTTGCGGGTTTTTTATTGCCGGAATCAATCTGGCTGCCGTTCTCAAAACTCACGACTGTGCCCAATTTGTGCCCACTCTGAGCCTTTGGTGTGCCCACGATTATCTGGGTGAAGATAAAGTTCGTCAATATTGATTACCGCTCTCCGTGCCCTTCAATCAGACTCTAGATCGGTTCGACGAATTCGAACAGATCACCGATTCGACATCTGAATAACTTGCAAAGGCGATCCATCGTTTCCATATCGACACGGGTTGCAGTTTCGTTATAGAGCACTACAAGATTCAGTCAGGTAAATGCTTCTATTGTGGCAAACCGATGACTTGGGCTGGGGATGTAGATCACTTTATTCCCTGGTCAAAATACCCGCGTGATCTTGCCCATAATTTTGTCCTGGCGCATGCTGAATGCAACCGGCGCAAATCTGACATGCTTGCTGCCGCACGGCATCTTGATCGCTGGTTGGAGAGGAATCATCGATTTGGGGCAGATATTTTGGGCGAGATGACGGGATATGTTGCTGACCATCATTGCTCAAATCGGGTAGCCAGGTGGGCTTATGAGCAAGGTATTGCCATCAAAGCCCATGGCTGGGTGGAGGCCAGGGTTTCAGAGCCATTGCGGCAGAATTGCATTGAGTCAATTGACTTCTCGCGCTAGGGGGCAATGGGCAAACTGGCCAACAGGCCTGGTTGGCTTCAATGTTGCACTATGATGCAAATTGCAATATATATTTATTGCGTTATAATGCAAAATATATAAACGCGATATTGCGTCATGGTGCAATAAATGAAATCAAATTTCTCCGAACTAAAGCGTCGCCAACTCGATGTTGCCTTGAACCGCTGGCGCAGTGCCGATCTGCCACCACGCCCGCCCTCAGGTTGGGTTAAAGCTATCAGAGAAAGCCTAGGCATGACGGCAACGCATATCGCTAATTGCCTGGGCGTCACCACTTCGACCGTCACCCGCTTGGAAGCTTCCGAGGCAGACGACACCATCAGTTTGGCCACGCTGCGCCGTGCCGCTGAAGCGATGGGTTGTGAGCTCCAATATGCGCTGGTGCCCAGGCAGCCGCTGTCTGAAACCCTGGAAGCGCGTGCCAACGAATTGGCACGTAGCCGCATGGCAGCCATCAGCCACACCATGGCATTGGAAGCTCAATCAACCTCACGGGAAACTGTCGAAGCACAAACCCGCGAAATGGCCGAGAGCCTGCTTAAGGGGCCTCGTCGTGCGCTCTGGCGGGGCAAATAATGGCTTTCAATATCGATTACCCGCCTGGCGCCACTCCGCTTGATGCCGACGAACTCGCCAGCCTGATCCCCGGCCATATCACCACGCAGGGTGAGTTGAACGAGTGGGAGCAACTGAACATCGTGCAAGGTGAAGCCTGGGCGCGCAAGCAACGCAAGGAAATTCTTGACGAAGCCTTCGTTCGCCAATTGCACAAACAGATGTTCGGCGAAACCTGGCAATGGGCCGGCAATTTCCGCAAGTCCGACAAAAACATCGGCGTCGATTGGCTCAAGGTCGGTGTCGAATTGAAGAATTTGCTCGATGACGTCCGCTATCAGGTGGCGCATGCCACCTATATGCCGGATGAAATTGCCGTCCGCTTTCATCATCGACTGGTCGTCATTCACCCCTTTCCCAATGGCAATGGACGCCATGCCCGCATGATGGCCGACTTGCTGGTGGCACGCTTGGGCCAACCCCGCTTTACCTGGGGTAGCCGCAGCTTGACTGATGCCAGCCTGATTAGTGCCACCGATACCCGTCATCGCTACATCGCTGCTCTACAAGCCGCTGATGCCCGCGACTATGCTCCGTTACTTGCTTTTGCACGCAGCTAACACATCGCGCTTCTAGAGTTTGCAAAAAAGAAAAAACAGCTTCCTTCGTGGTGTGAAACCTGGCGTTGAAATTACGACACTATTCAGTCATTGATCGCGATCTTGAGTAATTTCCGTATAAACCCAAGACAGCGCACGAGCAGAAGTGGAAATACGCATCAACCTGACGGTTGTCACCTGGCATTCCGTTCTGTTTAGCTAACGAAAAGTGCTGCCTGCTATTCCCGCTGGCGTTTCCTCTCGTATTCGAGTTGGTACTATGCAGTGTGAATTTGACATGCCGTTTGACCCAGTCCTGAATTGCCTGCACCCGGCTATAACCTTGCGGCAGCTTGCCAAATTCGTTATTGGCCAGCTTGATCAAACGGTCCGACTGGCAATAGCGGCTGGGGTAGATGTAGCCCATTACTTCAGGCGGAATGTCCTTGATTGGCACTTCGTGGATCAGCGCCGGATCGGCAAAGTGATGCAGTAAGTCCACTGTTGTGGTGTAGGAGAGTTTCAGGTCGCCTGGGCCGGCATGCACATACATGTAGCGATTGCCGCTTTCCGGTGCGGTATACATGCGTTGCGGCACGGATTGGCTCAGGTTCAGCTGTTCGCCGGTAATGGTCTGGCTGGGAGTATGTGCTGCGTGCACATTGAAGACGAAATCGGCACCGCCAGCGTCAATTTCGTAAGTCAAATCTATCTGTAGTTCGATGCGGATCATGGGGGTTTCCTTTGGGTTGGTTGGGTTTGCGCGTTGCTGCCGCGTGGCGCGATGTCGCTGGTTTTGACCCCGGTGTCGCTTTTGGCATCGCCCAGCAGGGTTTTGCAGTTGCTGTCTCGTCCCGACCCAAAATCGAGTAGCGGGATCAGGGCGCCAACGCCTGAAGTGGCGGCACCCAGGGCGACAGCAAGCCCGCCGCGAACAATGACGCCGCCCATTTCAGGTCGAAGGACCGGGTTTTTAAAGCTGCCGCTAACGACGATCGGGCCACGCAGTGAGGCGAGGCTGAAGCCTTTCGATGCTGGCACCAGTCGAAGGTGGATGGACTCGTCGCTGAAGTTGATATTGCCGCTGCCAACAATGTTGACCTTGGCGGTATCGAGGACCAGATCCTTGACGATGAAATCGCCATCCACTGCCTTGAAATTGCCAACCATGCAATGAATTGGCACCTGCTTGTCGCCACTGAGCAGCACGAGGAGGGAGTTGGCGATATCGAGATTCGACAGGCGCAGCATCAACTCGCCCACCGAGCCGCCGTCACTGATCAGCGCTGATTCGCCGTTGGCCGTTGCCAGCATGCGCGCCACCGAATTGCCGTGACCAATCAACTTGGCCCGACCACCCATGGTGCCGGTGTCCTCGGCGGCGAGCGCCGAGCCGGGAAACAATTGATTAAGGTGCAAGCCCTTGGCGATGAACTCGGCTGCCGTGACGATGGGCGATTGCCGACTATTCATTTGAATGTAGGAAACCAGACTTCCACCAGCTACCCCAAAATTGAGCGGCGCCAGCGTGATGACGCCTTCAGTAATGAACAGATGGGCGGTCATGTTGGTGAGCGGCGTATTGTTGCTGATGATCTTTTCGCCCCTGAACTGAACATCGGCATTGGCCGCCGCCAGTTTTTCAAAACTGAACGGTTCGGCAGGCAGCACGCGATCATTGGCTGGCGGTGTTGTGCTTGGACGTACCTCAGTATCAGCGCCAATGAATCCGCCAAGGTCTTTCATCAGAAATTGCTTCGAGACCAGATTGGCGCTGATCATCTGCGGCTGTTGGTTACGGTCGACGGCGAAATTGCCCGAAATATCGCTTTCTCCGACTGTGCCTTTGAAGTTGCTGAAGGTCCATACGTTATTCAGGTGATCAAGCATGCCGGCCAGCCGATAAGCCGGGGTCGGTGGAAACGGTACGCCAATGATGGGAAATAGCGAGGCCAGGTCTTTGCCAGCCAAGGTGAAGTTCAGTTTCTGGCCCTTGAAATGTAGCGGGTCGAGCAAGCTGCCTTCGATGCTCACCCGGGTGCTGCCCAAAACGCCGTTTGCCTTGATCGGGTAGGGGTTTTCGGGGCTGCGCAGGCTGAGCAGCGAACCGCCTTGGGCGTTCAGCGTGGTCGGTAGTCCATTGAAGCGGCCTTTCCCGACAATTTCCAGGGTGAGCGCCGGGTTGCTCTTGTCGCCTTCGCGGGTTTTGAGTTCAAACAGGAGGTCGGTATTCAACTTGGGGTCGCGAAAAATCGCGCTGCCGTGATCGATGATGAGATTCTCGATGATCGGGAAGGAGAATGACTGGCTTGTTTTCTGATCAGCGAAGACCCAGTTCGGCATGCCATCCCGACTCACTTCCAGAATGACCTGAGGCGCCGAGAGTGAGATTTCCGAAAAAGCCAGGCCTTTGGTCAGCAACTGGTAAATGTTCAGGTTGAACTCAAGCCGCTTGATATCCAGCATCTTGGGTTTGTCGCTCCAGGCAGCATTGCCGAGCACCAGATCATTGACGACGATGCGGGGCAGCAGGCCAGGATTGACACTCAAGTCACCGTTGATGGCGAAGCTTCTGCCGGTCGAATCGCTGACCCAGCGACCTATCGGCGCGCGCAGCAGATTCCAGTCCATGAATGCGAGTAGCACGATGCTCAGAAACACAAGTGATGCCACCGTGCCGGCCAGCCACTTCAGCAAGTGAATTACGGTCATGGCATTAGGTAGTGCAAGGCGTGAATCCTTCAGGTGAGTCGCGAGAAAGTTGCTTTAGTCAGTCAGGCCAATTATCGGCGGGCCAAGGTGAGGGCTCTGTGCGCTGGCACACGGTGTGATGACGGGCTATTTCCTATGCTTGTCGCGAAGTGTGGTGGCACCAGCGTACTTCGTCACCGATCAACCGTCTTTAAGGCCATTTATGAACGCCAAACCCGTTGGGGCCATTGCGGCCATGACGAAATCCCTGCTTGACTTGATCGCCCGCTTTGTCTCCCTGTTTGCTGTTGAGAGCAGGGTGATTGGTTTGGACTTGGCCTGGATGTTCGGACTAATTATCAGCGCCGCCTGGCTGGCGCTGACCGGGTGGCTGTTCATGCTGGCCGGCCTGGCATTTGTTCTGGTTCAAAACGGCACCATCGGCTGGGTTGGCGCGCTTGTTATCGGCGCATTAGGTAGCTTTGCCGGCGTTGCGATCTTGATCGCTGTCATCGCACGCTGGCGTCGCCACCCCTTTTTTCCAGCAACTCGACGGCAATTGATCAGTTTGGCTGAGGGAACGGACAAAGTGAGCAGTCTTTCCATACATTTGGGGCTTGCCGAACAGCAGGTCGTCGAGGCGCGAACGGCGGTGGTTGACGAGTATCAGCTGGCGCAAGCCAGGCTACAGCACCGGGTCGAGTCCCCCGTCTTGCTTGGTGGCGTTTTACTCGGGGCGATTGGTGTCGGCTATCTGAGCCGGAAGCATGACAAGTCGCGTGGGCTTTTGTGGCGCGCCGGGCTCATGGCATCGAAAATCCTGCTGCCACTCTGGCTGGCAAAGAATGTAGCAGCTAAACCTTCTCAAAAATAAATCCGTCTATTTGTGCGTGATAGCGCACAGAACCCGGCGCCAGGAAAGGGTAGTTTGAATACTGGCGTGTCGCAGAGCGCCCTGAATAGTCGAGTCGGTTTTCAAACCCACGTAAAGGAAACTCAAATGAACAGCATCATTTACTTCATTGGCCTGGTCGTCGTCATCATCGCCGTTTTGTCTTTTTTCGGATTGCGCTAAGGCGTTCAAAGGCAGCGTGGCGTGATTTATAAACTCATTAAAACAAGGAGTTGATATGAAAGGCTATTTGCAGGATATTGAAAGTCTGGCAGTCAGGAACAACAAGTTTCGCCAAGTGTTATACACGGCAAAAAATTGCCAGCTGGTCATCATGTCATTACGGCCTCAGGAAGATATCGGGGCAGAGATTCACAAGGTCGATCAGTTCTTCCGTGTTGAGGAAGGCTCAGGTGAAGCAGTTCTGAATGGCGTGCGTACGGCAATACATGCCGGTTTCGCGATAATTGTTCCGGCCGGGACGAATCACAACATCATCAACACCGGCAGTGTGCCGCTCAAACTGTATACGATCTATGCGCCGCCCAATCATCGGGATGGTGTAGTTCATGAGACGCGCGCTGATGCCGAGGGCGACAAGGAGCATTTCAACGGCCAGACGACTGAGTGAAATGCTTGGCACGGGTTGTGTTCTATGCATTTACCCGTGCAAATTGTTTGGCCACAAAGGCCCAGATCATGCGTGAGGCGTCCGGGCCTTTCGGGTCGCTGTAAGCATGACCGGCCGCGCCACCGCTCCAGGCGTGGCCAAGCCGGCTGACTTCACAAAGCGTCGCAATGATACGGCCTTTGCTGCGATAGTCGGTGATGGTTGACGCATAACGGGCACCGCGTTGCACCGTGCGCGGTTTGCTGGCTTTGGCACTGACTCGTTCGCCCCAGCGCATGGCCGCTTCAGCACCGTTGCTGGGTGCAACCACATGATCAGATGCACCGTGGATAACTAACAAGGCGGGCAGCCGGACATCCGGCGCAATTGGCGGTAGCGGTGAAGGCGTTGCGCTTTGTCCGAACATCGCCTTGATGGCACTGGCCGAGGAGTGGGCAACGCCGGGGGCGATACCGGAATGCATGGCGATGGCTTTAAAGCGTTCCGGGTGGTGCGTTGCCAGCAGCACTGCCATGCCGGCACCGGCTGAAATGCCGGCCAAAGCGATTCTGTTACGGTCAACGGCCTGTGAGAGGCAAATTTTTTCAATCGCCGCATTGATCGAATTTTCTTCAGCTTGCGCCCGACCTGTCCGCGTGTCGTACCAGTTCCAGCAGCCTTGCATATTCGATAGCCGATCCTGCTCCGGGTAAAGCACAAAGAAGCGTTCGCGGGCTGCTATCTGATTCATGCGGCTGCTGGCGGCCAGCGCTTCGGCATCCTGGCCGCAGCCGTGCAGCATGACCAGCAGCGGGAGTTTTTCATTGCGCCGTACGCCGGGCGGTTTGTAGAGCCGATAACGCCGTGGCCCCGCCGTACCAACCGCAATACCGACACTCCAGTTGGTCGGCGAGTCTTTGATTGCTTTTGTGCCGGCTCGCACTGCGGTTCGTGTCATTGCCTTCAGCGTGTGCTCGAGTGCCTTGCTCCAAATCGTCGATCGACTTCGTTTTGCCATGCATCGCCTTTCGTTTGTTTTTCTTTAGTCCTTCATGCCGACCAGCAGCGATGACAGGTCATCGGCATGCTCTTCTTCGCTGGCGAGGATTTCCTCCAGCATACGCCGCGCTGTCGAATCCTCGTCACCAAGGTAAGCAACCATTTCGCGGTAGCTTTCGATGGGGATGCGTTCGGCGATCAGATCTTCCTCAATCATGGCTTTCAGGATATTCCCCTTCTGAGCTACGCCTGTAAGTGACAGCGTACGGATCTTGTGCGCGGCAAATGGGATAAATTCAGTCTCGACATGCTGGTGACTCTGGCCAGCCGAGCGGGTAAGCATTGTTCACTGGTTGTTGCGTAGCGGCGCTCTTGCCTCCCCTCTCCCTCTTGTGGGAGAGGGGGCAAGGCGGGTTTAGCCTAATCCTTTACGCCAACCAGCCGTAATTCCGCTTCCAGCAGCTTCGCCCGGCTGATGTCGTTAAAGGTAATCACAACCCCATTCGCCTGCTGACGGACGGCATGCGCAGCTTTGAATTGCATTGCATACGGGGGCTAGACGCCAATCGTCAGCGCATTGACGAGTTGCCGGAAAATCTTTGATGCTGGTTACTGCCTTGGCGCTGCATATCGGCTATGAAAAATCAGTTGAGATCGCCAAACAGGGGGATCGGCAAGGACTTACGCTGCGCGAGGCTGCCGTCGAATCCGGCTATTTGACCAAGGATCAGTTCGATACCTGGGTCGTTCCGCAAAACATGATTTAAAAGTAAGGTCGCGTCGCGCCCCATTTTCGGCGCGCTTTAGCCGTTTACCGGCCAGGCGCTCCTGGCTCGACGCCTATGCGCGCCAACGTACAGATTGGCCAAGGTTTTCTGCCTATTCTCTGAATCGTGAGCGGTGATTAGCAAATTCGGCGCTCCCATCCAACATCACTTAAAGGATCACATCATGAACAAAGATCAAGTCAAAGGCCGTATCGAAGAAGCCAAGGGCGCAGTTAAGGAAGTGGCCGGCAAGGCAGTCGGCAACAAGGAACTGGAAATCAAGGGAAAGATTCAGAACTCCGCTGGAAAAGTCCAGGCTTCATTTGGCGATCTCAAGAAAGATCTCAAAGACGCCAGCCAAGGCAAATAAGCCAATGTGAATGATGCCAAATGTTTGAGAAGTGCATTTGGCGTCTGCAACAAGTAATTCCCGAATCGTTTGACTGGAGAATGAAATGAACAACGAAATTATCAGTACCGGTGGCGTCACTGTTGGCCGTCTTCGTTCAAGGGTACTCAGTGCCAGCACCCTTGATGACGACGATATCTACAACCTGAAAGGCGAGAAGCTGGGCAGCATCAAGGAAATCATGCTGGACATCAATACCGGTCGGGTTTGCTATGTCGTCCTGTCCTTCGGTGGCTTTCTCAGCATGGGTGAAAAACTGTTTGCGGTGCCATGGAGCGCGCTTACGGTCGACACCGAAAACAAGCGATTTTTAATGGATACCGACGAAGAACGTCTCAAGGAAGCGCCGGGTTTTGATACCGATAATTGGCCAAACATGGCTGATTCAACCTGGGAAAAGAAAGTCCATACCTACTACGGCACGCAGCCGATAACGACTTTCTGATTGTCTGTTGCCTCAATGAAACCTCATTTGCCCCAAACATGGGCCGCGAATGAGGTTTTTTAATTTGAAGCGAAAGGAGCACATCGTGTTGAAAATTTTTAAGTCCTCGGCAAGCGCCGATGTGGTGACCTTTGAAGAAAACGCAAAGCAGATTCTTTACGCTATCGGCAAGGATGTAACAACCGCTCAAGGCATCATCACGGTTGAGCAGTTGCCTGATGCGATCAGCAAAATCAAGGCAGGCATTGCCAGTGATAAGTTGATTCCAGTGCATCTGAAAAGCCCTGAAGAGGAAGCTGAATCTGGGCAGGACGTCAGTTTTTCTCAACGCGCATTGCCGTTTCTCGAATTGCTGGAAAGCTCGCTTGAAGAAAAAATTCCGATTACTTGGGGCGATTATCCATAAGGATTGAGAGCAAACCCATGACTGAAATTCTTGAGCGCAAGTTGGCAGCGTTGACCCGACTCGCATCCAGCAGGCATTGCTCAACTACACCATAAACGCAGTGAAATTCAGCGAGAGTGGTGATGTAACGCTGCGCATCCGCAAGCTGGAAGAATATAAGGACAGCGTGCTGATGCGCTTTGAGGTTGTGGATACCGGGATTGGTATTTCGCCGGAGACGGTCCTCCGACTATTCATGGCATTTGAGTAGGCCGATAACTCGATGACGCGCAAATTAGGCGGCACCGGCCTTGGACTGGTGATTACGCGGCGGCTGGCTGAATTGATGGGCGGTGAGGCCGGCGTCACCAGTGTGCTGAGCATCGGCAGCACCTTCTGGCTCACCGCACGCTTGAAAAAAGGCAGCGCTACACCCGTGGCTTAACCGATGGCAATTGATGATGTTGAAGCAGAGATTCGCCAGCATTATTTCGGCTATCTTGTTCTGGTGGTCGATGACGATGAAATCAACCGGGAAGTTGCCCAGACACAACTAGAGGCTGTAGATTTGGTAGTGGACACCGCCAAAGATGGTGCTCAGGCAATTGCCATGGCGCAACAGCGAGTTTACGCGGCGATATTTATGGATATGCAGATGCCAAACGTCAATGGACTTGAGGCGACGAGAGGGATTCGCAAAATTCCGCAATATCAGGATGTACCAATCATTGCCATGACGGCCAACGCATTTTCAGAAGACCGGGCGAAATTTTTTGAGGCCGGGATGAATGATTTTCTGACCAAGCCGTTTAATCCAGCGACCATGTTTACGACCTTGCTGCGCTCGTTGTCGAGGCACGATGTTTAGTGAGTGCCGGGTAATGAGCTGCCCCCGTAATTTTTGTCGCAACGTCCTGCCAGCAAGGGATTGTGGGCGACGAACAGGACGCTTGTAGTGTGTTCCTGATTGAAGCGACGGAGTCGGGCGAAGACTTCATCGGCGGTTTTTGTATCGAGGTTGCCGGTCGGTTCGTCGGCCAGCAGCAGGCTGGGGTTCATCGCCAGGGCTCGCGCCACCAGCGCACGGCAAAAAAATCAGCAGCACCGCCAAAAGCAGTGCTGCCAGGATTTTTCATTGGCACTTGCGGATCAGTGCTGTGTCGATCATCGACTTCCTAATGAGACAAGTTACCTGATTTGGAAGGTCTTATTTCTCGGCAACGACCTTGATCTGATTGTCGACTGAAGCAACACCCTTGACTGCGCGGGTGATTGCAACAGCCTTGTCTGATGCGGCTTTGGTCTTGACAGTGCCGGTCAGGACGACTTCGCCTTTCTGGGTGGTGTCTACGCCAATGTGAATCAGGCTATCCATCTTTTCAGCGGCCAGCTCAGCTTTGACCTTGGTGGTGATAACCGAATCCTTGACATAGGTCGTCGGTGCGGAATCGGCGGTGTAACCGGCAACCGGCACCAACATCAGGCCGGCGATCAGGCACGTAGCAGCAAGTTTTGTGTTCATGATTTCTATCCTTTTCGGGTTGATACGGCATGGTTTGCCGATAGATGCAGTGTCTGCTTCAACAAGCACTTTTTCTGTGCGCTATCGAACAGAGTGGCTTTTGCTTACAGCGTACTTTCCACTTACGGCCCTGAAGTGACGCGATTCCATGCATTTCGGGGATTCTTATCAAATGACAAAAAGGAACTGCCATGAAATATTCAATCGTTTTAGCCGCATTGTTCAGCGGCTTGGCCTTGACGGCCTGTGATTCAAAAACCGTAGTGACGCCAGCGCCGGTTGTTGCTGTGCCAGTTCAAGTGCCAGTACCGGGGCCAGCTGGCCCGACGGGCGCTACCGGTTCTACTGGACTGACTGGTTCCTCCGGATCGACAGGTTCAACCGGATCAACCGGGGCGACAGGTGATACCGGCGCTACGGGCAATACGGGCAGCGCTGGCGCAACCGGCGAGCGTGGCAAAACCGGGAACGAGACGGTTGTGATTGTTCCGGCACCAACGCCGGCACGTTGATCGCCTGGTATTAACCGGGATCTCAAAGCGATTGTGGCGATGAAAAACTCACCCGCGCCACGGTGGACAGATCCCGCTCAGCAGGCTTGGTTCTATTTGAAAAATGCCGTTTTTGCGGCATTTTTTCTGCTCGGCACCAGCGCATGTGCAGCGCTTCCCGATACGCAGGCGATCATCGCCCGTCATTCTGGACAGGCTGCGCAATTTGAGAATGCACGAGGGGCTCTCTCCGCCGAGAAAAGTGCGGCAATAGTCGCCGATTTAAAACGTAAATCCGGCGATATCGACATCCTCGATAAACAGATTGCCTTGGAGCAGGCGATCATCGGTAGCCCACTAATTCTGGGCAACAAGGTCACGCTGCTACAGAATGGCGCATCAACTTACGCCGCCATGTTCGCCGCGATCCGCAAAGCCCGCGACCATATCAATCTTGAGTCCTACATCATTGAAGATGATGAAATCGGCCGCCAGTTTGCCGATTTGCTGCTCGAACGCCAGCGCCAGGGCGTTCAGGTCAATCTGATTTACGACAGTGTTGGTGCCTTCAATACGCCGACCGCTTTCTTTGATCGCCTGCGCGCTGGCGGTATCGCGGTGCTCGAATTCAACCCGCTGAATCCGCTCGCCGCGAAAAAGGAATGGCTGATCTATAACCGCGACCATCGAAAAATTCTGCTGATTGACGGGGCGACCGCATTCATTGGCGGTATCAATATCAGCAGTGTCTATTCGTCGGGATCGGCGACAAAACGTATCAAAACCACGGCGGTGAATGCCGTTGCCTGGCGCGATACCGATCTTAAAATCGACGGCCCGGTGGTTGCCGAGTTGCAAAAGCTGTTTATCGATACCTGGCAAAAGCAGCACGGTCCGGCCCTCGCGCCAAAAGCCTATTTCCCGCCGCTCAGGGCACAGGGCAAGGAGTTGGTGCGCGCCATCGGCAGCACGCCGGACGATCCTTTCAGTCTGATCTATCTGATCCTGATCTCTGCGATTGGCAATGCCGAGCGGCAGGTTGAGCTGACCAATGCCTATTTTGTTCCCGATCCGCAATTGCTCAAATCCCTGATCGATGCCGCCGGGCGTGGCGTTGATGTCCGGCTGATTCTGCCCAGTCATTCTGATTCGGATATCGTCTTTCATGCCGGGCGCTCGCACTACGCTGCGCTACTGAAAGGCGGCGTCAAAATCTACGAACGACAGGGCGCTTTGCTGCATTCAAAAACCGCAGTGATCGACGGTGTCTGGTCGTGCGTTGGCTCGACCAATCTCGACTGGCGCAGTTTTCTGGATAACGATGAGGTCAATGCGGTGATTCTCGGGCGTGAATTCGCCGGGCAAATGCAGACCATGTTCAATCAGGATATTGCCAGTTCAGTCCAAATCGATGCAGATGCCTGGGCGCGCCGATCAATTTTGCTGCGCCTCAAGGAGTGGGGCGCCAGTCTGTTTCAGCGCTGGCTTTAATGGCGCCTGAGTCGTGCTTTCGCTCATTGCGCGATGCTCTATTCGCCCTCTTTGCGCAATATCCAGGATAGGTTGATTATCTTGATCCGCTGATTGTTCGAAAACAGGTTATTGCATATATCTCAATCTGAGATACAATAAATGTATGAAATTGATCAGCAATCGAGCACTAAGGGAGTTTTCGGAAACTTACCCGCTGGCAGCAGCTCCTCTCCAAGGCTGGCGGAAAGTGATCGAGAAGAACATTTTTACGAATTGGGCGGAATTAAAACGTTCATTCGTTGCGGTGGATAAGGTGGGCGAAAAAACTGTTTTCGACATCGGAGGCAATAAATTCAGGATCATTGCTCACGTTCGATTTGAAAAACAGATTGTCTATGTTAACGCTGTGCTAACTCATGCTGAATACGATAAGGACGACTGGAAATGAACGCTCATACGAAAATCGAACATCTGTTGCCTGCCTGGCAAGCTTTCAATGCCGCAACTAATATCGGACCGATTCAGGGCGAGGATCACTATGCGCAAATGACGGACACGCTTAACGCCCTGCTTGATGTTGTTGGCGAGAACGAGAGCCATCCGTTGATGGGGCTAGTTGATATTGTCGGCGATCTGATCGAAGACTATGAAACGGAGCATCATCCGCTTCCGCCGGTCGTTGGCGTTGATGCGCTTCGCTTTTTGATGGAACAGCACAGCTTGAAACAATCTGAGATCCCGGAGATCGGCAGTCAAGGTGTTGTGTCTGAAATCCTGACCGGAAAACGTGCGTTAAATATTCGCCAGATCCAAGCCCTGAGCAAGCGTTTTGAGGTTTCAGCAGATACGTTTATTTGATTGGTGCTACGCCAGAAGTGATACCGCCCAGTTAGAGATGGTGGTCGGAGGGATTTAGCAGACTCATTCAAAACCGCAGCCCGGTTTCATGGCTTTCAGAAAATCGTGAACAGCCCTAAGGCATCTATTTCGGAAAGTTACGCGTCGTTTCAACAGCGAAATTCGCCAGGTTTTCCAGTGTACTTTGCACGGCACGGTTGGCACCGACGACCCCGCCATAAGGGTCTTCACTGCTGGTTGCCACACTCTGATCAAATTCGCGCCAGGCGACAACGCGACGTGTGTTTTCATCGATCAGCGTTGCGCGCAGCGTAAAACGAACTGTGCCGGGACGGGTACGGAAATCCTGCTGTAGACGGATGATCTCGCTATCCAGACGAAAATCGCCAGCTGCCGTGCTGGGCGTCAGGACGACCGCGCGAAACGCCCCGCCTCTGACGATAGCATCGACGATCAACGGCGCCACCATGCGCGCTGGTGGTTCTATCCATTCGCTGTGCGCAAAGTGTTCCAGCTTGTGGTTTTCGCGCAGATAAATCATGCGCTTGCTATCAAAACCGGCGGCCGCATGCGGTGGGCTGATGATCAGGGTTGGGGCTGAGGTGGGGGCAACCGCTGCCGCTTTTCCCGAAACTCCTTCCAGCGCATAGAAGTTGGGGATGTGCGTCGTAGTCGGCTGCAACAAACTGCAGGCGCTGATTGCCAGCAGTGAAAGCGCTCCGGCGAGCAGCCTGCAGCCAGTTTTCACAAATATTTTCATGGTTTTGCTCCGGTTTCCCCCGGCCCTGCCGGAACTGGCCGGCGCCCGAACAACAGGCCGGATGGATTGCGTTCGGTTTGCTCAGTCAGTCGGCGCAGCGAGATCGACAGGGTACTTAGTTCGCCGAGCAGGCGTTCCAACTCAGGCATCGTTTCAGTCGTCAAGCGTTTTACGTCGTTGCCCACGGCATTGATGGTTGTCGAGGTGGTGCTCACCTCATTGCCCATTTTTTCGACCGCGTCGGCCGCCCGTGCGACGCGATCAATGGCTGGTTCGAGTTTGACTGACGCCTGCGAGGTTTTCTCAAAAGTTCGCGCGGCGCTGGCGATGCCGGCATCCAGATCATCCTTGCGTGCCGCGATGGTGTGCGTCACGGTCGCAATATCGGCCAGTGCATTCTTGAACGAAGCCTGATTATCGTCGCTGAGGATGGCGTTGATATTTTTAGAGGTGCTATCCAGTTTACCCAAGACCGAGGTCAGTACATTCTCCAGCCGCGCGCTGAGCGAGGGCTTGGTCTGAATAATCGGATAATCGCTACCCGGTTTGACGACCAGTGGTTCGGCTTCGCGCGTGCCGCCACTGAGTTCGACATAGGCAATGCCGGTCAGGCCCTGGGTTTTGAGCACCGCGACGGTGTCATCCTTGATCGGCGTGCCGCGTTCGATGGCGAAGAGCAGAATCACCCGTTCGGGATTGGCTGAATCAATATGAATTTCGCGCACTTTTCCGACGTCGACCCCATTGAATTTGACCGGCGCGTTCAGGTTGAGGCCAGCCACCGATTCTTCTTCAATCGCCAGATAGAGATCGTATTTTTTCTGGAAGGCGCCACCGGAAGCCAGCCACAGCGCCCCGGCAATCAGCGCGGCGCCGAGCAACAGCACGAAGCTGCCGACCAGTGCATAGTTTACTTTGGTTTCGATGATGATCTCCTGGAGGTGCTATGGGGGAATCGCAAAGAGGTCAGATATGAGTCCCCTCGCCCCACTTGTGGGGAGAGGGTTAGGGAGAGGGGCGGCTTTTTACGCTTTAAAACCCAAAGGCACCCCCTCTCCCCGACCCGCTCCCCCAACAAGTTAGTGGAGAGGGAGTGGTGTTGCGCGCAAATTGAATTCATGCGATCCCCCCGGCTTGTTGTTTTTGAGCGCCTTGTTTTTGTGCACCTCGACCGCGCGGGCCAGCGAAGAATTTCTGGATGGCCGGGTTATCGCTGACCGACAGTTCAAGCATCGAGCCAACGCCCTGAACCTTGCCATCGGCGAGCACCGCGACGCGGTCAGCGACTTGCCAAAGCAAGTCGAGGTCGTGCGTGATCATGACGATGGTCAGGCCGAACTGGTCGCGCAACTTGCGCACCAGATCATCAACCTCGCCGGCACTTTCCGGGTCCAGGCCAGCAGTCGGTTCGTCAAGAAACAGCAGTTCTGGATCAAGCGACAGGGCGCGGGCGAGGGAGGCGCGTTTCAACATGCCACCACTGAGTTCGGTCGGGTACCTGTGGTTGCCTTTGGCTGTCAGCCGCTATGTCAAATGCACCGGAGATACCGGCGTGCTCGATGAAACGGTACATTTTCTGGAAGGGCGCGCGGTCAACCCGGAAGATGACTCCTATTTTGATCTGCCATCTTGTTCAGCCGAAGTAGGCAGCCTTTATGAGCACTGCCGGCGCGCCATACGGCATGGTCTGCGCTACGGCGATCACGGCTTGCCACTGATGGGATCGGGCGACTGGAATGACGGCATGAATCTGGTCGGCCTGCGCGGCAAGGGCGAAAGCGTTTGGCTGGGTTTCTTCATGTGCGAAGTTTTCCGGCAATTTGCGCAAGTGGCGCAATTGCACGACGACCCACCCTTCGCAGAATTTTGCGTCGAAGAGGGCGCTCGCCTGCACCAGAGCATCGAACAACATGCCTGGGACGGCGAATGGTATCGCCGCGCTTACTTTGACGATGGAACGCCATTGGGATCGGCAAGCAACGACGAATGCCAGATCGACTCAATCTCGCAAAGCTGGTCGGTGCTTTCTGGTGCGAGTAATAAGGAACATTCACTCAGTGCAATGAACGCGCTCGAGCAACGCCTGGTGCATCGAGCTGACGCGTTAATCCAGTTACTTGATCCACCCTTTGATAAATCAAAAATGGACCCCGGCTATATCCGTGGCTACGTCCCCGGCGTGCGCGAAAATGGCGGGCAATACACCCATGCTGCGGTGTGGGCGGCGATGGCCTTTGCCGAGCTCGGCGACAGCAAACGCGCCTGGGCGTTGATAACCATGATCAACCCGGTAAATCATGCGCAATCAGCAGCGGGAATCGATACCTACAAAGTTGAACCCTACGTCATCTCCGCCGATCTTTATGCCAGCCCACCCCATGTCGGGCGGGGCGGATGGAGTTGGTATACCGGTTCGGCAGGCTGGACCTACCGGCTTATCGTCGAATCCCTGCTCGGTCTGCGCCGCGAAGGAGAAAATCTACATTTCAATCCATGCCTGCCGGCAGAGTGGTCAAGTGTAAAAATTCATTATCAATATCACCAGGCAAGGTACCTGATTTCAATTTCACAAATCCCTGGCGACGGTGAGGGTGCCAGCGTGATGCTTGATGGTGTCATCCATAAAGGTAAATCTATTCCACTTGTTGGCATCCAGAGTGAGCACCTTGTCGAGGTGGTTTTTTGTTAGGTACTGATTCGATTGCATTCGTGGTGGGGAATGGGGGTTCAAAGCCCTCCGCTCGCACGGCGCGAAGCTTTGCGGGTTTTTTTCCTTGCCAGGGTTGAGCTTCCGCGCTGAAATAAGTCTGCCAAAGGTGACCTAGAAGATTGGTTCACTTATTGGCTGTTTTAATTTTTCAGAAATGGCTTGGGCGAGGCGCCATAAAATACAAGCAACGCTTTCTACCTTGTAAAGATTCAGCGCGCCCAAATTTCCAGTGATGTGGTGTGGAACAGGCGCTGTAATTTTTCGCGAACCTGATGGGAAGTCAGTGGCATTTTGAAGGTGATCGACTGGGCGAACTTCTGATCGGCCAAACGATAAAACCAGTTTCGACGATGAACAATCATGATGAACTCCTTCGTGTTGGACTCAGTATTGAAGATTGTTGCTCACGAATTTATAAGCATAAACCAGGCCTGTTCCTGTTGTTCGTCTATGGCTGAGCAAACTGAAAATCCAAAGTTCCCTGTTGCCGGCTGTTGCCGGCAAGAATGTCGGCAAACGGCAATTTGACCGGTGCGTCAGTTTGTTCTGTTCCCAACAATTCCAGCGCCCACAATGGTGCCTTCTCGAGTGCTCGGTAGCCGAATCCAGATCAAATGCGAGGTGAGCTCCTGCATAATGACGAAGTTTCAGGCGGCGCGTCTTGTTTCAAGACGGCAGTCATAATCAAGGCCGTATATGAATAAGCTGGAATACGAACTGCAACGACTCTATTGTTTGCCCGGCCAAGCGATGCCTAATTTCGGGATGGCTACCGGCAACCTGGCAATTAGTCTGCTGACAGGCAGCGAATTAGCTCGATGTTTCGTTATCAGCGTCGAAAAAGGTGTTGATTGGGCGCCCGTTATAGCGCTATGCCAAGGTGTGCAAGAAGACCTTGATTTGCCGGCGCCGGCGATCTCGGTTTCCGCCGATGAGGGCTATCAGATCTGGTTTTCAATGGCCGAGCCGCTTCCTTTGCCATTGATGCAGGATTTCATGAAAGGTCTGGCAAGCAAATATCTGTCGGATATTAAGGCGTTGAAATTTAAATGCCGACCGGGTAAGGCTGACGAGCTTAGATCGGTGCCTTTCGTCCCGGCAAAACAGGGTGATGCCGAGCGCTGGTCGGCCTTTGTCGACCCGACAATGGTCAGCATGTTTGTCGAGGAAACCTGGCTGGAAATGGCACCGGGCGCGGATAAGCAGGCTGCGATGCTGGTTGGCCTGGAAAGCATCAGTTTGCAGGATTTTCAGCGGGCACTCAGTCTTCTTCGCTCGCCTCCCGAGGCGAATGCCCGTTCCTCAGGTGCTTTCCCGACAGAAGCGACTATTCAGGTCGAACAGATCGAACAGATCGAACCGCAGCCTGGCAAACGCACCTTGGATATCGGAAGAGGCTTCACCAGCCCGAAGCGCTTCTTGCTGGCCGTGATGAACGACCGGTCAGCCAGTGCTGACCAGCGCATTGCGGCAGCGGTTGCCTTGCTGCCATTTTGCGAGAAAAATGACGGTTCTTGTCCTTGATGCTGAATTTTGCTGTGTTTTGGCGGTCGACCGTAACCAATCCTTCCTCCTGCTATCATTAACTTATGCCGCACCGAAAATTAAATGTTTCTCCGCTGGGAATGATGGAAGCCTATCTGGGGCTTCTGTCCACCCGGGGTTATATGGCTGATGCCGCTCAACTAGCGGCGGCCAAAGCGCTGCAGGCGCTCTATAGTCAGCTTCTCGCGTTCAAGGTGGATCGCGGGAGCGCCTTCAAGCGCTTGCTCAATATGCCGCTCTTGCCCAAAGGCGTTTATTTTTGGGGTGGCGTCGGGCGCGGCAAGAGCTTCCTGATGGATTGTTTCTACGAATCCATCCCTTACCGGCGCAAGCGGCGGATTCACTTCCATGCCTTCATGCAGGAAATTCATCGCGACCTCGACAAGTACCGGGGCGAGGATGATCCGCTGCAAAAGGTTGCCGAGCAGATTTCCCGGCAAACTCGTTTGCTGTGCTTTGATGAGTTTCACGTCTCGGATATCGCCGATGCGATGATTCTCGGGCGCCTGATGAACGCCTTGTTCGCGAACGGGGTGATTCTGGTGATGACTTCCAATTACCCGCCGGATTGCCTTTATCCTGATGGCCTGCATCGCGAGAGCTTCTTGCCAACGATAGATCTGCTCAACAAGCAGCTAGATGTTTTTGAGGTCGAGGCTGGTGTCGATTACCGGCTTTGTGCGATGGAGCAGGCCGAGGTTTATCACTTCCCGTTTGATCAGGCGGCCGAGCACAAGATGCTCGATTATTTTGCAATGGTGGCCGGTGACGATGGCAAGGTCTGTTGTGACATTGATGTGCTGGGGCGCAAGATTCCGACACATCGGCGTGGCAACGGGGTGATCTGGTTCGACTTTGCCGCGCTCTGCGGGCCGCCGCGCTCGCAGAACGATTATCTGGAAATTGCCCGCGATTACCACACGGTGCTGCTCTCTGAGATACCGAAAATGTCGCAACATCAGGCTTCCGAGGCACGGCGTTTTACCTGGTTGATCGACGTTTTTTACGATCATAAAGTGAAGCTTATCTTTGGTGCCGATTGCGCGCCGGAAGCGCTCTACACCGAAGGCACCCAGGCGAGTGAATTTGCACGGACGGTGAGCCGGATCACCGAAATGCGCTCGAAGGAATACCTCGCTTTGCCGCACCTCATTTCAGGATAGAGCCCATGAAAATTGCCCTGAAAACACTGTTGACCGTAACATTTGCTTTCTGGGTGAGTCTGGTTGTTGCGCAGGAGCTTGAGGTGATCGAACTCAGGGGCAAGACCGTCGACCAGGTCTTGCCGGTGCTGCGCCCGCTACTGGAGCCGGGTGCAACGCTGACGGGAATGAATAACCAGATTTTTCTGCGCGCCTCGCCGCGTAACCGGGCCGAGATCAAGCGGGCGCTGGCGGCGATTGATAAGCCGGCGCGCCAGTTGGTCATTCGCGTTAGCCAGAATCGCGAAGCTGATAGCAGCAATCGTGGTGGTGCTGCCAGTGGTCAGGTTGTGCTCGGTAGTAACTCAAGGGCAAACGTCGATGCGACAGTCTGGGACAGCCGCAGTGCCCGCCGTGATAGCGCCGGCCAGATGGTACGGACAATCGAGGGCGGCGAGGCTTACATACAGGTTGGCCGCTCGTTGCCGGTGCCGATGCGACAGGTTTTCATCGGGCCGGGCGGGGCAATAATCAATGAAACGACGGCTTACCGGGATATTGGCCAGGGCTTCTATGCAGTGCCGCGTCTCAACGGCGATCGGGTAACGCTCGACATCAGCCAACAAGCTGACAGCGCAAGCGCTTACGGCCGTGGTAGCGTCAATACACAGCGTTTGTCGACGACGGTTTCCGGGCGACTGGGCGAGTGGATTGAACTCGGTGGCACCGGGCGGCAATCTGATAATCGGCAGAGTGGCACCTTGAGCCTGTCCAACAGCGAAATGCGCGATCAGCGCTCGATCTGGTTGAAGGTTGAAGAGGTGGAGTGAACCGGCAACCAAGTTCGTCATTCCCGCCTGCGCGGGAACGACATTTAACTGATTGGCTGAATCAGGCGGCGTTCAAGGCCTGATCGAGATCGGCAATGATGTCGTCGATATGCTCGATGCCAACTGACAAACGAATCATGTCTTCCGAAACACCTGCTTTGGCCAGTTCTTCCGGGCCTAACTGACGGTGCGTGGTCGATGCCGGGTGGCAGGCCAACGTCTTGCAATCGCCGATATTGACCAGACGGGTGACCAGTTTCAGCGCGTCCTGAAATTTGCCGCCACCGACGCTGCCGCCCTTGACGCCAAAATTGAGGATGCCGGAAGCGCGGCCGCCCATGTATTTTTGCACCAGCGCGTGGTCCTTGTGATCCGGCAGGCCGGCGTAATTGACCCAACTTACCTTCGGGTGTTTTTGCAGGAATTTGGCAATCGCCAGTGAATTCTCACAGGTGCGATCCATGCGCAGCGCCAGGGTTTCGATGCCTTGCAGGATCAGGAAGCTGTTGAACGGGCTGATCGCCGCCCCCATGTTGCGTAGTGGCACGACGCGGGCGCGGCCAATATAGGCGGCAGCACCGAGCGCTTCGGTATACACCACGCCGTGATAGGAAACGTCCGGCTCGTTGAGGCGCTTGAACTTGGCCTTGTGCTCGGCCCAAGGGAACTTGCCGCTATCGACGATGATGCCGCCGATCGAATTGCCGTGCCCGCCAAGGTATTTGGTCAGCGCGTGAACGACGATGTCGGCACCGTGCTCGAAGGGGCGGCACAGGTACGGCGAGGGCACGGTGTTGTCGACGATGAGCGGCACGCCATGCTTATGGGCGACTTCGGCCAGCTTTTCAAAATCGACGACATTGCCGAGTGGGTTGCCGACCGATTCGCAGAAGATGGCCTTGGTCTTTGCGTCGATCAGTTTTTCAAAAGCTGCCGGGTCGCGAAAGTCGGCAAAGCGCACGTCGATGCCGTACTGCGGCAAGGTGTGGGCAAACAAGTTGTAGGTGCCGCCGTACAGTGTGGATGAAGTGACGATGTTGTCGCCAGCCTCGGTGATCGTCTGGATTGCCGCAGTGATCGCTGCCATGCCGGAAGCCATTGCCAGTGCCGCAATGCCGCCCTCCATTTCGGCGACGCGCTTTTCGAGCACATCGCTGGTCGGGTTCATCATCCGCGTGTAGATATTGCCGGCCACCTTGAGATCAAAGAGATCGGCGCCGTGCTGGGTGCTGTCGAAAGCGTAGGAGGTGGTTTGGTAAATCGGCACCGCCACGGCCTTGGTGGTCGGGTCGGGTGAGTAGCCGCCATGGACGGCAATGGTTTCGATTTTCATGCGTGTCTCTCTTGTTGTGGTTGGTCAAAAATGGAGTCTAGCAGGCGTTTTATCACGCCTCCAGATGAATCATCGGGACTTGATCAAAAAGCGTCCGGGATCAATGGCGTCGACCAGATCGTTCTCCAGTGGCAGCGGTTCGCCTTCGATACGGCTGACGAGTAGATCGGCCATCAGCGCCGACCAGACGATGCCACGCGCGCCAAATCCCTGGACGCACCAGAGGCCGGGGTGGCGTGGCAGCTTGTGCTTTGAAATAGGGGACAGACCACGGTTTTCTGATGAAAACCGTGGTCTGTCCCCTATTTCAACAAGCGGCACCGGGCCAACCATCGGCAGGCGGTCAGGCGACATCGGGCGGAAGCCGACCAGGCCTTTTAGTGTGCTCGGGTCAATGTCGGTGGCGTAGCCTGGTAGCAGCAATTGCAGGCGGGCGAGGTTTTCCTGGTGGTCGGCGCTGCGCTCGTCCGCTTCGTGGTCATCGACGGTGTGCGTGGCGCCGAGCAGGCGCAGGCCGTCCAGAGCCGGGATGATGTAGGCGAGTTTGTAGGCGACGACATCAATGTCCGCTGTGGTGGCGGCGGGCAGATGGCTGACCTGGCCGCGCGCGGCGTATTGCGGCAGCCAGGCAAACTGCGCAAAGCGTGTTGCCGCAATGCCGCTGGCCATCACCATTAGCGGAGCTTCGGCGATGATTTCGCCGTCGGCAGCGATGGCTTGCCAAGCATTTTTTGAGCGATTTAAGCGGTTGACCGCAACATTACAACGGAGGTTGATGCGCTCGGGAAAAGCGGCGAGGGCGGCGCGGCAGACCGAGCCGGGTTGCACCCAGCCACCGCCGGGGAACCACCAGCCGCCGTTCTCTACCGGCCAGCCGAGTTTTTGACAGGCGGCTTCCTTGTCCAAAAAGCCCAGCATCTCGGGAGGAAAATCGAGGGCTTCGACGCTACGTTTTTGTTGCGCCTCATGCTCGTCATCGCGCGCCAGATGCACGACGCCGCAGGGCGACCAGCGGGCATCGGGCAGTTTGGCCAGGAGCTTGAGCGTGGCGAGATAACCGGCGCGGGTCAGCCGTGACAGTCGGTTGTCATCGGCACTCGGTAATGGCCGCATGACGCCTGCCAGATTGCCCGAAGCACCGAGGCCGGGCGCCGCGTTTTGCTCAAGAACCGTGACTTGCCAGCCTGCGCTGGCGAGGCGATACGCCGTCGTCGCACCGGCAATGCCGGCACCGATGACAATGGCGCGGCGATCAGCGGGTGCCGGGTGGCGGTTCGGTCGCTGCGAGCGGAAGCGGCCAGCCAGCATGTGCCGTTTGCCGGCAAAGCCCTGGCGTTTTTCGACATCAAACTCGGCCGCTTGCAAGGCGGCGCGAACTTCTCCGGCGACTGTCCACGTGGCCACTGTGGCATCGCGGGCAGCCAGCCGGGTCAAGCCTTTGCAAAAATAGGGCGACCATAGTTCGGGGTTTTTCTGCGGTGAAAAGCCATCAAGAAAAAAGGCATCAACCGCGGCGTTGACCGCACGAATCTGGCTGGCGGCATCGCCAAAAATCAGGGTTAGCGTAACCGCCCCATCATCCAGAAACAGGCGATGAAAGCCCGGCGTCAGCGCAGGCCAATGCTGCTGGAGTTGTTGCGACTGGCTGGCAAATTCTGGCCAGGCTTGATGGGCGCAGGCGAGATCGTGCGCCGCGAAAGGATGTTTCTCGAAGGAGATGAAATGCAGGCGGCGACAGCGCTGCGGGTCATCCTGCCAGGCTTGCCAGGTGGCGAGAAAATTGAGCCCGAAGCCGAAGCCGGTTTCAAGGATGACGAAGCGATCCTGACCTTGCCAGCGCTCCGGCAACTGATTGCCGCCGAGAAAGACGTGTCGGGATTGCGCCGGGCCGCCGTAGGCCGAGTGATAAACGTCATCAAAGCGCGACGAATATGCTTCGCCGACGCTATTGAATTCAAGCAGGGCGGGCTGGAGTTTATCCACTAATGGAGCAGAATTTTGTTGGGGGTGCTGATTGTTGCCAGCGACACTGGTGTTTGCTGGTATTCCAGCGCCATCTCCCACTGAGCCTGCTCGCTGGCGGCGCGCAGCATGGCGCAGAGGGCTTGCAGCAGTTCCGCGTTGAGATTGAGATTGAAGCTGCGCTCGCGGCCTTCGCGCAGGATCAGGCGAGCCTGCCCTTCGCCGGCTGCTTCAAGCGTCGCCTCGCTGGCCAGCAAGGGCTTGCTGCCCAAGGGGTAACTGGGATTTTCTTCGCGAAAGGCTTGTTCAAAGGTTGCCGGTTTGCCGGATTTTATAGCGGGGGTGCCGCTTGACTGCGGGCGAACAGACAAATGTCCACTTAACATCGCCGTCAAATGCGGCCACAACTCGCGCAGAAAACGGCGCGTGAAAAAGACGCGGATTTCTTCATTCGACTGCGTCGCAATGCGCAAGACCAGCCGATCCTGAACGCTATCGTTGGCTACCTGTAGTTGGGTGACTTGCATTTATTTCACGCCTTTGAGGACGTCGACCAGAATTATTACGCGGCGGATGCCTTTTTTTGACCAGCGTTGGAACAGCCCGGCAAAACCGGCCAGGGATTTGAGCAAGGGCAGGGCGCGGGCGATGACTTTTTTGATTTCCGGATTGGGGTTGGCGGCAAAGTAGCTGTCCAGCAACTTTGGCATCAGTTGCCTGGCTTCTGATTCAACAATCGGGCCGGCAAGTGAAACGGAATTGAGAAAAAGAGCCAGATCAGCCGCCTGAGTTACGGTCAACGGCAGAAACTCGCCGAAATTTTCTTCAAAGTCGATGCGGTAGCTGATGCCATCCTGCATGGTGATGTTCTTGATCTGGGCACCGCCATGCCAGTGACCGGCCTTGTGAAACTCGCCGAGTTCGCTGGCAAAGCGAGGTAATTGCGTGCGCCATTCTTCGCTGCTCCATTTTTCAAGCAGGCTTGCAACAACGATGCCGCAATAATCAAGGACGAAATATTTGGGTGTCACAACCGCCACGCGCGGCACGCGAACCCCGGCTGCGCTGAGCGATTTAAGCCGATTGGCCTCAAATTCCATGCTGCCAGCGGCGTCTGACAGCGCCAGGGTACGTAAGGGGAGCGGCTGGCCGGTAATGTTTTTGACCAGCCAGCGCATGAAAAGCGTTTGCGTCAGCCGACGCGGTTTTTCGGCCAACTGTTTTGCAACATAACGCCGGCCATCATGGTCAAAAATTACGGCACGACCACCCTGTGTGAGGAAAGCCGATTCGGCGGCGGCTTCCAGGGAATAAGGCGTCAACGCCTATTCCGGACGCATAGAGGGGAAGAGGATGACATCGCGAATTGCTGCCGCATCGGTCAGCAGCATGATCAGGCGATCAATGCCGATGCCGCAGCCGCCAGTTGGCGGCAGGCCGTATTCGAGGGCGCGGATAAAATCGGCGTCGTAATACATGGCTTCCTCGTCGCCGGCATCCTTGGCCTTCATCTGGTCATGGAAGCGGGCGGCCTGATCTTCGGCATCGTTCAGCTCGGAGAAGCCGTTGGCGATCTCGCGGCCAACGATGAATAGTTCGAAGCGCTCGGTGATTTCCGGATTGCTGTCCGAGGCACGAGCCAGCGGCGAGACCTCAACCGGGTAGTCGATGATGAAAGTTGGCTCCCAGCACTGGGCTTCGGCACAGGCTTCGAACAACTGAAGTTGCAGGCTGCCGAGGCCACCTGGCTTGACCTTTTCACCGAAGGCATGGATCTTGGTCTTGAGGAATTCGGGATCAGCGAGTTGCGCGTCGGTGAACGATGGCTGTTCGTTCTGGATCGCCTGATTGATTGTCAGGCGACGGAAAGGTTTGGAAAGGTCGAGTTCACGGCCCTGATATTGGAACACTTCCTTACCCAGCGCTTCGCGGGCGGCGTGGCGCAGCAGGCCTTCGGTAAAGTCCATCAGCGTGTTGTAGTTGGCATACGCCTCGTAGAACTCCATCATCGTGAATTCAGGATTGTGGCGCGGGCTCAAGCCTTCGTTGCGGAAGTTGCGGTTGATCTCGAACACCTTCTCGAAGCCGCCAACGACCAGGCGCTTCAAGTACAACTCCGGCGCAATGCGCAGGAACTGCTGCATGTCGAGCGCGTTGTGATGCGTGACAAACGGCTTGGCCGAGGCGCCGCCGGGAATCGGATGCATCATCGGCGTTTCGACTTCCATGAAGCCGTGGCCGAGCATGTAATTGCGGATCGACGAAACGATGGCCGAACGGGCGCGGAAGGTGAAGCGCGTTTCCTCGTTCATGATCAGGTCGACGTAACGCTGGCGATACTTCATTTCCTGATCGGCGAGGCCGTGGAACTTGTCCGGCAACGGGCGCAGCGACTTGGTCAGCAGGCGGATTTCAGCGGCCTGAACCGAGAGCTCGCCAGTCTTGGTCTTCATCAGGATGCCGGTAACGCCAATGATGTCGCCCAGATCCCAGGTCTTGAAATCGTCATAAGCCGTTTCGCCGATGCGATCGCGCGTGATGTAAAGCTGGATGCGCCCGGAAAGATCCTGAATCGTCGCAAACGACGCCTTGCCCATCACCCGCTTGAGCATCATGCGGCCGGCCAGTTTGACCTCAACCGTCAGCGCGGCCAGTTCTTCCGCCGTTTTCTCGCCATAGCCTTCGAGCACCTTGGCAGCGGTATTCTCGCGCTGAAAGTCATTCGGGAAGGCTTTGCCGGTCTTGCGCCATTCAGCGAGCTTGGCGCGCCGCTCGGCGATCAACTGGTTTTCATCTGGCGCGACCGGGGTGGCTTGTTCGGCGTTGGACATGGGGAATCCTAAAAAATGGAGTTTGGCTGCGGTCAACCGCGTAAAGCAGGCAATTTTCGCCGATTTCGCCCTGTCGGGACAAGGCCGGAGAACAATTTAACCGACGGCTTTTCGCTGTAGCGACGCTGGTGAGATAATCATGGCAAATCGCAGCCCCTCGCTGCTTCTGAAAAGAGAGAGCCTCAAATGCGTTTGCGCAAAGTTTTGCCCCTTGTCTTCGTTCTTCATAGCGCGCTGGCGGCCAGCGCACCAGCGGCATCAGATGTCAATATTCTTGGTTTTGATGACATGTCCTGTGCCGCCTGGAACAAGTCCAAGGACGATCCAGATCTGCGCGAGAACCATATCGCCTGGGCGCGCGGCGTGCTGACCGGACACAACTATGCCTTGCAAAGCCAGCAAGTTTCGGCGGTTTCCAGCGGTACGGTTGAACTCAATATCAATCGCTACTGCCGCGAAAACTCGACCGGCACCTTCAGCGACGCCGTGTTTCGCATGAGTGACAAATTTTCAGGGCGCAATCAGGCGATTCGGAAGTAGGGCTGTTTTTATTAAGAGCCCGGAAATATGCTCGCAGCAAAGTTTTGGCTGGATAACCGTTAGCGGCTGAAGTTGCCCGCCCACCTCGGTCAGGAGGGCTGAAAAGGACTTTTCCGCTGTTTCTTTCGAGTTAGCCCCTGGAAACGGGATGCGTCAAATTGTCTGCGCTGCTTCAGCAGTTCATCGCCATCGATGCGCTCTGCAAGGCTCTTAATGTCGTGGGCAGCTACACCGGCTTGCTCGAAATGAGCTTGCCAGGTGTTCACCACGCCGACTACAGCAGCAACTTCGGCCGCAGCTTCGCCGGGCAGCAGACCAAATGCTTCGCACTGCGACATCGCATTCTCAAGCGTCGAGTCCCGGCCTTGAACGCCACAGATGAACTCCTGGTAACCCTGGCCAGAGTTGGTCGGCAAAATATCGTAGGCTGGTGCCAGCTTGAGACGGCCAAAATCAGAGGGATTGACGACCAGCAGCGAGTGATTCTTCTCATGGTCGTCGGTATTGTCGAGCAAAATATTGAATACCATGCGGCGGAAAAGCTCTCTCGCATCGCGTTGGTTGATGTCATCCCGAGTGATACCTACGCGGCGGAGAATGCGCGCCAACTCAGGGTAGCCCATCTCAGGCTCGGTACCAGATGCAGTGGCAGCACGGATGGCGGTGCCTGCAGAGATGCTGTGAATCCTTTTTCCCTGCTCTCGGTCAAAGCGGCGAATCGCAATCGCATTTCCATCTGCTAGACGGATAAGCTGCGTCTCGGCTACCGTAATACCTGCTAGTGCGGCAAGCGTCATCGTTGCATGCTCAATGAGTGGCGTATCGACCGGTTCATTGTTGAAGAACTTGATGACCCATTGCTCGCCATCGATCTCGATCAGCGCTTTGGGTTTTGCACCACCCAGCGGACTACCGCCGCCAGCGATTATCTTGGCCTCTAAAGCGCTGAGCGGCTCCGAAGCTTCAATTTTTGCCACCACCTCGCTTAGTTGCTGCGCATCTTCAAGCCGAGGCAGCGCTCCGCCACTGCGGGGACTGTAGGTTGTCGCTGAAGTCGAAACACCCAATGCGCCAAACCGGTCGTCGCCTGCGTAATACAGATACTCCATCAAGGAGAGACGCTTGGGTTTGTCTACGAAGCGGATGACTTTTTCGCCCCAGCGGTCAGGGCGTGCATCATCGACCGCACCGACTGCGCGTTGCTCGTCAGCGGCCAGGCGACCGGGTGGCAAAAACTCGGTATTAAAGAGAGGAAGGTCTTCGCTCAGCGCAAAGCCGTTAGCCAGCCACTCTTCGCTGTAATGCAGCGAGACACCTTTACCGGCGGAAACCAGTTTCAGTGCGCCGACATAGCGTGGTGCCGCTGGTTCGCCCAAAAACCAGAGGTACAAATCATCCAGGCGCATTTCAGTTCTTCTTCGCCCGAGTGCGTGCATCTGCGGAGGCTTGAGCACGAGCACGTCCAAGCTCAACGGCTGCCCGTACTTCCATCTCGATAGCCCCTTGGTCATGCTCGGGTGCGGCGAGATTTCCAAGCTCACCATCGCGGTTGATAAGCCAGAGTGCGGTTGCGACGATGCCGATGCCTACCCCGGGGTCGCCGGCCTCCAGTCGTTGCAGCGTGGGCACCGAAACCCCCATGCGCTTCGCCCAGGTCTTCAGCGACTCTTTGCGACGCAAGCGGGCGACAGCCAAGTCAGCGCCGAGCTTTTCAATGGCGGCGGCGGTGGCTGGCGGGAGTTGCAGAAGGGCTTTGGCAGTTTTTGGCATACATATAGATTGTAGTTAATCGTATTTCTTAGTCAATATCTATATTAACGAATTGCACCAACCCGGGGGTGGATCGACTGCGGCTAACGGCCATGAAGAGTCAGTCGAGCTCTTTCTCATTTGCAGTCGTTCGCTTGGGGTGATTTCTCCGAAGCCGCCATTCAATCGGTGCGGTCCAAGTTTTCTGATTGGTCGGCAGGTATGCACCGTTGCTGCCCTTGGGCTAGATTGCGCGTAAGGCAAGCCCTGGCCAGAAGCGGCCTGTCGCTGTTACATTTGAATCACTAGGTTTTATTACCTCTGTAGCAACCTTCCATCTGGCGCAATGCTCAAACTGATCCTTCTGGCCTTGTGCCTTTGTATCCCGACCTATCTGCGTTCAGAAGATGCAGCAATTGAACAACTGTTCCTCAATGCAGGTGTGGACGGAACCATCGTGACCGAATCCCTCAGTACGGGGCAGCGCTTCGTCCATAACGACACATGGCTTTTCGCTTTGAATCTCGTTACCCGTGACACCAAGGACTTACCGCTGCGTATCCAGATAGCAAAAGACGCGTTGAAGGTAAAAGGGGTTTTAAAACGCTGATGAACCCGAAGCGACATACAGCCCCAAGGGTCGCCAGCGCCATGGCTGCACTACTGGTATTTCTTGCCTCCTTCGCTTATGCGAACCCTGACATCAGCGGCAATATCACTCACAAAACCATTCGGGTTGAGCTCCCCAGCGGCAGTTCGAATGTGGACGTCTATCGACCGGCCAGCAAAGCAAAAGCAGCAATGGTGATCGTTGTTCATGGCTTCTCAAGACATCGTCAAAACATGTCTGGATGGGGAGAGCATCTTGCCAAGGAGGGGTTTGTAGCGGTGGTACCTGATCTCCCAGCTTGGTCAGATCATGTCCGCAATGGCCGTTTTATTTCGGAATTGCGAACCCACTTGATTGAGGACAAATTATGGAAAATTCGTATTGACCCGGCGCGAATCGGGCTGCTCGGGTTCTCGGCTGGTGGTTTGTCGAGCTTATTGTCAGCAGCAGATGCTCCGAACATGGCCATCTGGGTTGGGCTCGATCCGGTTGACCGGGATGGCCTAGGCGCGCGGGCGGCGGCCGTTCTCAAGTCCCGTGCACTGGTGCTGACCAGCGAGCCGTCGGTGTGCAACGCTGAGGGAAACGCGCTCGGTATGGTTTCCGCTTTGCCGGCACCGGCGCATTTCAGAATCAGCGGGGCCGTCCACATCGACGCTGAGTGGCCAAGCACTTGGCTGGCCGAACTGGTTTGCGGTCGCTCAACGGAGGAAAATCGCGCCGAGTATCGCTGGCGGGCGACCAAGGCGTTAAAAGAGGCGCTCGCCTTGCCGGGGCAGTGAGCGCGTGTGGGTGCTGGAATACAAAGTGGCAACATCCCACACGGAGCTGGACTTGATGTTTGAGACCGCCCTGGCTTATTTGGGGAAGAGAAGCGTCAACTGTGCTCTGTAGCCCCAACCTTCCGGGCCATTGTCCGGTGCCTCGGCCCAATACCTTGCGCCGACCGTGAGTTGAATGAGCTGGGAGCCGATCTTGAGCACTTGCCCGACCTGAAAGTTTACGGGCACCGTCCATTGGTTGCCTTTCCAGTCGTAGGTGGATTCCGAATTCATCCCAATGGTCGTATGTGTGCTGGTGGTGTAGCTGATAAAGGGCTGCAGGAAAGTGGCGTTGACGTCGCTGCGGTTGTCGCTACCGGCAAAGGACCAGATGTGATTGGCCAGAACGCCGACCGACCACGGACCGAACTGTTTGAGGACCACACCCGTCGGCCCGAGGCCCCATTTTTCGGAGCCAAGAACATCTTGAGTTGCTGTCGGCAGCAGAAAGGCTGGCCCCGCGCCCCAGATCAAGCCACCAGCGGTTGGTGATTTCGGCGAGAAGAAGAGGCTGGCCGTGGTATCGCCGAGACCCGATTCATTCTGTGCAGCATTCGCGTAGCCTTTTTGGTCGATGACCGGCATGACGATACGCGTGATCAGGTTCCAGTCGTCGTTCAGCGAGGCCGGGATCACCGGTTGCATGACCAGCGTGTTTTTGGTCGCGCCGTCATTCGCCCCGCTGAGCCTGTCGTGGTTGTACTGAAACGGTACACTTATCATCGCCGCCACCGGGTTCGACAGTTTTTTGGCGGCCTCTGCTGCCGCGTCCACCGCTACCGTCTCTTGTGCCTGCGCTGGCGCAACCAGTGCCACGGCAGACAATATAAATGCCTTGCATGCGAAGTGTTTCATAGCCTTTCTCCTTTAAATATTTTTTTGCCCATGGGGGCAGGTAGAACCTGAAAACTGATTGTGGCTCATTTGATCAGCTCGATCTCGCCCGGTCGCCATGTCTTGTTGAACCACGGTTCCAGCGGGCTATAGAGGCGCAGGATGGTGTTCCAGCTCTGGCCGGGAACGGTCTGGATCCAGTTGGCCTTCTGGGCCGGTGCCTTGGGACCAAAGAAGATGTCGATTGAGCCGTCGGCATTGACCACAAGGTCCTTGTTCTGGCTGCTGACACTGGGGAACTGCTGGTCTGTTTGCACCATCGAGCGCGCCTGATTGTCATAAACAATCACCGACCAGAAGTTCTGGATCGGCACGTTGGGTGGCAGGCGCAGTTTGTAGGATTTGCTACCATCAAGCGGAGCCCCTTTGGCGTCGACGGCTGCCCAGGCGTACTGCGATCCCTGGCCGACCATCTTTTCTTCCATCGCCGGTGTAACGCCGGTCGCCAAGAAGTAATACATTACGTAGCCGTCCATATTCATGACGCCAGGCTGGTTTTCGAACTTGTAGCCGCCGAGGAAAGGGAGCCGCCAGGCGCTGTTGTCGTAGTAAAAGTCTTCCTTGTCACGAATTCGGAAGGCAATGGCGCGTGCTGAGGCATCGCCGACGGCGGCTGCTTCAGTGAGAATCTTCTTCATCCTGGCATCAGGCGCGAAGGGCTTGCCTTTGACGATGCCGAGTGAAGCGTAAAAACCGAGGCGCACCGGGTCGAGCGATTCGCTGGGTTCTACCTGAACCACCTGATTGAGCAGGCCCCAGAAGGCATAGTCACCGGGCGCAACGGTGCCGAAATCCTTGCCGGAGACATTGACGAAGTTCATCGCTGGCGGGTTGGCCGCATCCGAGAGGAGATAAGCCCGCGTGTGTTTCTTGACCAGATCGACACCCGGCTTCGGGTCGCCGTCGACGACGAAGCTGCGCCAGGGCGCCCAGAGACTGAACGTTGGTGACTTGACGACGATGTAGCCATCGGGAACGGGATCTGTGTGGCCGGGTGGCAGGATCAGATACTTGCCACCGGCGCCCTTGTCCGGCCCGGTCAGGCCGATATCAATTACCCAGCGATACCACATGTCATTGAGTGCACCGAGCACCTTGGGTGGCGCTTCGAGGACGACCGGGCCCTTGCTCAGGTCGATCCACATCCAGCTATAGGGGGTCTCGGTGTTGGGGGTCAGGAAGACCGCCTTCGAATCCATGCGGTTTTCAAAGATAGGCACGGTGGTATTGGCCGGGCCGAGATTAAGAATCTCTTTCCGGTTGTAGGCCTGGCTGACTGCCGGCAGAGCGAGCAGGTAGGCCTGGACGGCGCGCTGGAAGTCGAGATTGTCGTAAAGCTTGTCGACTGATGCCTTGTCCGGGAAGCCAGCGAAGAACTTCAGTTCGCCCAGCCGAGTCTTGACCTTGTCCGGCGTCGCGATACCCGGCGCCATGGTGGTCGTCATCTTCATATTCGGTGAAGCTGCAAGCGTTGGTGCTGAAAGTCCGAATGCCAGCGTGGCCAGGATTGCAGCCTTGAGGGCGAATGGTGTTTTCATTTTTTCTCCTTAAATCACGGTTGACCGTAACGAACGCCGTATTGCTACGGCGTCCCGACAAAAATATAGATATTCGACATGCCGTTGGGGGCGTAGCCGTAACCGGCGTAGACCGGTCCGAGCGGCGTTTCGCCACCGGCATAGATGGCCAGCGAGTTCTGCCAGCCCTCGAGATTGGTTTCCGTGTAGCGGCCACCGACCTTGCCGCTCTCCAGCGCCATGCCGACACGCATGTCGCCGCGCAGACCCAGCGGTAATTGGCCAACGACCTTTTCAGCACGGATACTGCCGTAACTGACGGAATCGCCGACTACCTGATTTCGGGCGAAGCCCGACATGTTGAGGAAGCCGCCCATCGCCACGGGGTCGAAGGCAGGCAGGTCGCCACGCGGTGAGCCGGCACCGTAGAGGCGACCGTGAAAAATCAGGCCACCGATCGAACGCGACAGGCGCAGCTCCAGTTCGGCCTTGCTATAGTTTTCATCAGGCGAATCGAAATAGCTCCCTCGAACCATCCAGCCGCGGGTCGGCAAATACAGCCGGTCGAACTGGTCGAAATCGACCCTGGCAGACCATCCACCAAAGGTCTTGCTGCCGCTTTCTATGGCTAAGGTGCCGGTCTCCAGGTTGGCTTCGCGGCGTTTCTCGGTCCAGCCCAGGCGGATCGCCCCCAGCATCCCGACCTGCATGCCGCCCATCAGATCGAGCCGGACTTCATCGACTTTGTAGTCGGCAATATTCTTGTTATTCTGCCAGGCCTTCAGCGGCTCGCGCTGGTAGGAAATCCCACCTTCCACGAAGAAGCGTCGGGTCGGGTCGAGCGGCTGGTAAATTTCGGTAAATAGCTTCGGCTTATTGCCAATCTGCACGCCAGTCAGCCATTCACCGCCGAGGCTGTTGAGCCAGGTCTTGTGATAGGCCAGGCGCAGGTCGTAAGTAGCTTCCCGGCCCAGTATAGAGTCGAGGTTGATGCCGGCGCGGACATAATCCGGGCCGAATTCTTTCTCGACCGGCGTAACCCGCAGGATGTTGCGATCACGTGCAGTCACAAGTGAATAATCGACCGAATCGAATTCACTCTCACCATAGGTTTGCATCATGTCCATGTCGATGCGCTTTGGATCGAGCGGTTTGCCCTCATAACCCTTGAATCGGGTCGCAATAACATCCTGATTGGTGCGCTTGATACCTGCCACTTCGACACTATCGATTATTGGCTGAATGCTGCGCTCCGGCACGACGCTTGCCCACCAAGCAGCGTACTGATTGTCGCCCTGCGACAGCTTACGCAGTTGCGCGACAACAGCTTCTGCCGCCACTCTGCCGCGTTTTGCAGTTTCAGCATAGCGCTCGAAATCGCCGGCGGTAATGCCCTCCAGATCAGGCTTGATATAAATGTCGGTCGGCTTCAACGACGCCAGCGACTTGGTGACGTTCTGCTCGGTCAGGATATTCACCATCTGACCGGCGACGGAAACGAGGGAACCGATCTCTTTGGCCGTGAGCAGCGGCGAGCCAACATTAACGGCAATCACGATATCCGGATTGCAGCGCTTGCGTACTTCATCGATCGGGACGTTGTCCACCAAGCCGCCGTCCACCAGTCGTGTGCCGCCATCCTCGACCGGCGACATCAGCCCGGGCACCGACATACTGGCCCGCATTGCCTTGGTCAGGCTGCCTTTCTGGAAAACCACCTTGTCGCCACTCACCAGGTCGGTGGCGATCACTGAAAGCGGCATTTTCAGATTTTCGATCTGCGGCTCACCATATTCGCTGTGTACCAGCTTGTTGAAAAACAGCTTGATCTTCTGGCCGCTAACGACACCTGGCAAAGGGACGGCCCCGTTTGGGGTTATCCCGATCTCCGAGCCAGGCAGGAAGCGCCGGGAAAGATTGCGGTTACGCGCACTGATGTCCGAAGCAGCCGGCGAGTCCATGAACATGTCTCGCCAATCGGCCTCATCCATCGCCTGCAACATTTCATCTGGCGTCAGCCCGGCCGCGAAGGCACCGGAAACCAGGCCGCCCATGCTGGTACCGGCGACGCAATCGATCTGCACCCGTTGCTCCCTGAGCACTTCGAGCACACCGATGTGAGCGGCTCCGCGAGCGCCACCACCACCGAGCACAAGGCCGATCCGTGGTCGTGTATCGGCTAAAGCCAGGCTGCTGCCAAGAACACCGGCCAACAGAAATCCGACTGCAGTACATCGGATGAGGTTCGAGAAGTTGAATTTCTGTGCTTGCATGAGGAATAACTTCTTGATACGTGGCGCGACCTAAAAAGCCAGTCCACCATTATTTGTCTGGACAAAAAAATCTCCCAAAATTAGTTCCAGCCATGCTGGAAATACGGATTTTTGGGAGAGAGTGGAATATCTCCGGCTTCTACCTATAAATGACTCAGGGCTTTTCGACGATATAAACGACGTCTTGTCCCTGATAAGCCGGACGAAAATACGTACCCTGGCAGTTGAAATAATTCGTCCCGCGCAACTGTACAGAGGCACAACCGGCCGGCAATGCAGAAACAACGGTGCCGAGTGGCAGCCCTTGCGCACCTGACGCTGGTGGCGGTGCCGGAGGTTTTGCTGCAGCGGAAGCGGCAGCCGTGCTGCTTACGGCCACCGTCGTCCGAACAGCGGTTCTTCTTGCTACCCCGGCAACGCTGACCGGTGTTAACGGCGCGCCGACGATGGCCTGCGCCTGTTTGATCATCGGGGCTGGAAGCAAAGCTGTCGTATCGACCTCGCCCAGAAAAAGGATGGCGAAAGCCATTGCGGATAGTAAGAATTTTGTTGGCGACTTCATTGATTCATCTCCTTGGTGATATTCCGTACAGATTTCAGCGCTTGGCTGACTCTGCATCCGTCGTCATACGCAAAAAGTCAATCTTGGTCGCATTTTTAGGCGGATTGAAAGAGAACGCCGCATTCGAAAACTTTGGCGTCAGATTCCAGGTATTGATGTAAACCGTGAATTGCGGTTCGCCGGAAACCAGCTTTGATGTGATGACAAACTTTTTGGGCAGCGGCTTGTTACCTTCCTGAATCCAGATCTGCCAATCGACATCTTTGCCACGGAAGGCCAGATGGTCGCATTTGACACCACCGACCACGGCCTTGCCGACGTAGAAGCCGGAGACAAGATCCTGGGTCAGCATCGCGTAGCTGTTCGTGTAGATGAAATCGCCACCTGGCGCGATGATGTCGAGCTTGTCCCTTGCCATGTCGAGCGTCTGGTCAATAGTCGCCGGTGCAGCGGTGGTCGCGTAGAAACCATTACCAGGGCTGTACAAGGTGAGCGTCTTGCCGTCGTAATAAAAATCCTGATCGACCAGGTCGCCCTTGCGCGAGGCCCGGATCAGATTGGGCCGCTTTACCTGAAGACTAGTGGGCGCCGTGTATTGTATTTTCTGGCCACTAGTAAGGACAGCTTCCAGTGAATTCTCTGCCGAGACACTGAAACTTTGCTGCTTGCCAAGAAAGTCGCTCATGTTGCGCAACAGTTTTTCTGCCTGCGGCTGGATGCCGCTGCCTTCGGGTTGCGAATATGCCGGGGCGCTGAATGCGATGACCATTGCTACACAGATCTTTCCTGCTGATTCTGCTGTTGCATGCTTAAATTTTTTCATGGAATTTCCTTCCTGTTGCGCTGCTTTCAATGGATACAACTTACGTATTCGACTACTTGTTGAAGCGGTGCTTTACGCACCAGACAATAAATCCCGGATGAACGTCACACGCTAGTATCAACGCGGGCCAACGCGGTTGACAGGACCGCCACGGTTACCGGGAACACCAACATTGCCCGCCGCGCCAGGCTGGTTAATGCCTGGGTCCACGGCACCAACGCCAGGTGCACCGACACCAGGACGTGGGGCTCTGACATTGCCAGCGGCTCCGGGCTGATTGCGACCGGGATCGACAGCACCTACACCAGGCGCACCAACGCCGGGAGCGCCAACGGGGCGAGCCATGCAGCCTTTCGGTACACCGACGCTCTTGCAATAAACCACCGCGTTCGCTGAAGGTGCGATACACACCAGGCTTAGCAATACCAACCCTACAAATCGATTCATCATCTTCTCCAGTATCAAAATGAGCGAAGCAGATTTCAAAGTTGCACCACGCGCGAAACCTTCCTCTTTACTTAAACCTGAGCCGCTTAATTCAAGTCTTCATTCTTGTAGTATTTCGTTCCCTTGAGCGTGGCATCCAGGACCAGCCCTTGGTCGGTGATCTGATAAACCCAGACGCCAGGGGAAACGATAATGGCGCCCTGCAATGCCAGGCCTTTATTGCCGTCTATGGCTGCCGCCGTGGTTTGGGCCGACGCTTCCCAACCGGAATTGACGAAGGAATCCAGCGTCTGCTTATTCTGGAAAACGAAGACGGCCTTGAATTTCTTGATGCCCATGCCGAGTCCGGCCTGCACCTCGACCATTTTCATGAAGGTTTCCTTCTTCGTGGCCTGGTCAACCGCAATGCCGTGACCTGTGCCGCCACCTGCAAACAGTATCTTCATGCCGAAGTTGCTGAAGACCGCATAACCTGCTGCCGACTCGACTACCTTTTTGGCCGATGGCTGAACCTTGTAAAGATTGGCAAGGATTGTCTTCGAGCTTTGCCTGATCTCCTTGCGCTGAGTCTCGGCATCTGCGGCAGCAGAGGCTGCCCCCGTCGCTAGGAGCATGGTGCTCAGGCCAAGGGCCCGGATAAAGTATGAAAATTTCATTTCTCTGATCCTCCAGAAATTAAAAATTGAAAAGACCAATTACTGTCGGGATCGAATGTTCCGCAGGCAGCCATATTTAGTGGCGCTCAACGGCCCATTCGTCTGGCCAGTTCGCCACGCTCTGCCGTTACCTTGGCATAGAATTTTTTCAGCCCCGGACACAGGTAGTTCAAACCCGTCTCCCCATCCGGCGTCTTGATGAAACGGTTCTTCGGGCACTCGCCCCAGCACAACTCCAGGTAGGGGCAGGCGCGGCAGTATTGCGGCAGGGTGTCGCTCTTGGCATAGGCGAACGTCTTTTGCTGTTCGGAAAAGACCAGGTCGCCTTCATGGACCTCGCGAATATTGCCCAGCTTGTATTCCGGATAAACGAAGTGGTCACAGCTGTACAGATCGCCGTTGAACTCGATGGCCAGCGCCTTGCCGCAAATGCGGCCACTGACGCATTTCTGCGGGCCATGGCCGAACATTTGCGAAATGACGTTCTCGAATTGGTCGACGAAAACGCGTCCGTAGTCGCGCTTGAACCATTCATCCCAGATCCGCGTTAGAAAATAGCCCCAGTCTTCCGGTGCCACTGACCACTCAGCCACAACCGAGTCCGGGCTACCCGGCCCGGCAGCTGGCGAGCCAACGGTCGGCAGCTTGTCCCAATCCCAGTGCCCGGGTGCAACGGAACGGAAATCACCCGGCTCAAGACCAGGAAGGAACTGGATGATGCGCGGCCTAACCTGGTCGCGCAAAAACCGGTAAACATCGATTGGCTTACGGGCATTGCTGCGGTTGACGACACATAAGGCACTAAAAACAATCTTGTGTTTGTGCAGAAGATCGACCGCCGCCATCACCCGCTCGAAAGTCGGCTTGTTGCCCTTGCTGTAGCGGTAGAGGTCATGTAGTTCGGCAGGCCCGTCGATCGACAGGCCAATCAGGAATTTGTGTTCGGCCAGGAAAACGCACCATTCGTCATTGAGCAGGATGCCGTTGGTTTGCAGATCGTTCTCGACACGCTGGCCGGGCTTCTTATATTTTTTTTGCAGTTCGATGACGCGCCGGAAGAAATCCAGTCCCATCAGCGTCGGCTCGCCACCCTGCCAGGTGAAGACCACCTCGTCGCCACCCTGTGCCTCAATGTACTGACGAATGTGCGTTTCGAGCAGCGAATCGCTCATCCGTGGTGCCTGCGGCTGATGCAGCAGGTCTTCCTTGTGCAGGTAAAAACAGTAGGCGCAATCGAGATTGCACTGCGCGCCACTCGGCTTGATCATCGTATGGAAACGATAGAAGTCGCCTTTTTCAAGCTTGGGGAGTTTCAGTTCAGGCTCGTGGCTCATTGCTATCCGTATCCGCCCGGCGCACCGGGCCATTTTTCAGAATGAAGAAGAGAAGGGGCTGCTCCCGCTCTCTTTACCTTTCAAGGCAACGAGTTAAGGAAACGCTGAATTAATTGGCGGCTCCTTAATCTGCCATCGCCTTCTTCAGCGCGGCATCCTTTTTCGCACCGTCAGCCGCAGCTTTTTCCGCGGGCTTGGCCGGAACGACAGCTACGGTGACCTTGCCGATCTTGCCCGTGAACTTGTGCGGCGCCGGCGTGCCGTAGTTCTCGGTGACCGGGGTTTCACCGTCCTCACCAACATCGACGCCTTCATCAGCCGAGTAGAAGAACGGCTGTGTCCGCTCAATACGGCCTTCGCCGACTTTCTGGCCATTGACCAACAGTCTGCCGATGCCACCCTTGCCCGGGCCGCCACCATCGTAGGCAAACTCGAAACGCAGGGTTGATTTCCCAACCGGCAAGGGTTTCTCGGCTGCTACGGTGAACCGCTGTAAACCAAGAAAATTGTAGGTGTAGGTCGGCTTGCCGTTCTTCACATACAGGCTCCAGCCACCGAAGCGACCCGCTTGAGCAATCACCACACCATTGGCGCCACCCTTAGGCAGGTCGATTTCAGCCTCGATGCTGTGCGACTGGTTCTTGAGGTTGAGGAAGACATTCTCGGACATGCCGGTCATGCCCTCGTAGACCGTCAACGAAGTGCGTCCTTCAAGCAGATCGGGGCGGCCAGCAAGGGCCGGAATCAGGCGTTCATAGATGCGGTCATCCAGCGGCAGAATCGGGTATTTCTTCGTCTCGGCCATGAAGACATCCTGCATTTCCTTGAGCTTGGCCGGATTCGACTTGGCCAGATCGTTGCGCAGGCTGAAGTCGCTGCGCGTGTCGTAGAGTTCCCAGATATCGTTTTCGAGCGTTGCCCGTGGCTTGGCTTCCCAAGGTGCCTTATGCACCGTGCCGGCCAGCCAGCCATCGTTGTAGATCGCCCGGTTGCCGAAGATTTCGAAGTATTGTGTCTTGTGGCGATCCGCTGCCTTGGCCTCGTTCAAGGAGTACAACATGCTGACCCCCTCGATCGGCGTCTGCGGCACGCCGTTGACTTCCTTCGGCTCGGGCAGTCCGGCGGCTTCGAGGATGGTCGGGGCGATATCGATCAGGTGGTGCCACTGTGACCGTACTTCACCCTTGGCCTTGATACCCTTCGGCCAGTGCACGGCCATCGCATTGCGTGTACCGCCGTAGCTCGAGGCCACCTGCTTGACCCAGGTAAAAGGTGTGTTACCGGCAACCGCCCAGCCTGCGGCATAGTGGCTGTAGGAGTTAGGGCCGCCCAGTTCATCGTAGTGTTTCAGGATGTCCTGAACCGACTCCTGTACACCATTGAAGTAGGTCATTTCATTGAACAGGCCGTTGGCGCCACCTTCAGCACTGGCGCCGTTGTCGCCAAGCACGTAAAAGATCAGGGTGTTGTCGTACTGTCCGAGTTCCTTCAAGGTCTCGACAATCCGGCCAACTTCATAGTCGGTGTATTCGGCAAATCCCGCGAATACTTCCATCTGACGGGCGAACAGCTTCTTCTCGTCGGCACTCAGCTTGTCCCAGTCCTTGATCGCCTCAGGTTTGGGTGCCAGCTGGGTGCCCGGTGGTACGACGCCGAGCTTGATCTGGCGAGCCAAGGTTTCTTCACGAATCTTGTCCCAACCCTGATCAAACTTGCCCTTGTACTTGGCGATCCAGTCCTTGGGCACTTGATGCGGTGCGTGCGTCGCGCCCGGCGCGAAGTACATGAAGAAAGGCTTGTCTGGCGTCAGCGACTTTTCCGAACGGACCCACTTGATCGCCTGATTGCTCATGTCGGTCATGAAATGGTAGTTCGGATCGGTCGGCACCTCGACTTTGGTCATGCCGTCGTAGACCGCCGGCGCCCATTGGTTGGTCTCGCCACCCATGAATCCGTAAAACTTGTCGAAGCCATTGCGTGTCGGCCAGCGGTCGGTCGGGCCAGATGGGCTTGTTTCCCAGGCCGCCGTCTCGTGGTTCTTGCCGAAGTGTGCGGTTGAATAGCCGTTGTAACGCAGAGTCATGGCCAGCGGCGCGACGCTGTCCGGACGCTTGCCGGTGCCGCCCGGGAAGGCGGTCGCCATTTCCGTGATCGCGCCAGAGTTCACCGTGTGGTGATTGCGACCGGTGAGCAGCGCATTACGGCTCGGCGAACTGAGCGCTGTGGTGTGGAACTGGTTGTAGCGCAAGCCGTTGTCGGCCAGGCTGTCGGCTGTCGGCATCCTGACCGGGCCACCGAAAGTACTCGACTGGCCAAAGCCGAAGTCGTCGATCAATACGATCAGGACATTCGGCGCGCCGGCCGGCGCCTTGACGTTGAACTGCTTGGGCGGCGTGGCGTTGCGCACGTCGAGCACCGTGCTCAACGGAATCTTCGGTTCGTGAATTGGTAGCTTCGTGCGGTCCAGCTCCTGGGCAAAGGCGCCCGTAGCGCAAACTGTGCCAAGCGCCAAGCAGAGAGATTGATAGATGATTTTATGATTCACGATATGTTTCCCATGTTCATGTCAAGAATTGAACTCACGACCGGCCGATCAGAAGCGGAAGTTCGCACCGAGTGCCAAACCGCCCAGTTCGAGCTTCTCCAGGAATTTGTTGTCACCGTTCTGCTTGTAGGCAAGGTAACGATAGTCGAGCCTGACATCACCCCAGCCAAAGGCGTAACCGACGCCGGTTGCCATTTGCCAGGTGGAGGTCGAACTACCACCGCCGACATCAGCGTAGTAGGGAATAAACCAGTTGCTTTGGCCGAGTTTTACCTGGCCCTTGGCACCGACAATGAAGTTCATGTCGCTACCCGACTTCCGGGCATTACCCGAACTGCTGAAGGTTTGGCCACCATTCGGCGAAGTCACTGTGGCATTGAGGTTCCAACTGCTGGAAACCTCGAGATCGACATAGCGGAAGCCAGCGATCACATCGAGATTGGCAGACGGCGTACTGATCGCCGCGTAGCCGCCGACCAGACTCCAGATGGCACCCTTGAAGGACGATTCGGCACTACCACCAATCTGGCTCGTTGATACATTAACCGGGCCGTTGCCGGGGTTGAAGTCGACGCTCTTCACTTTGCTGTCCTGCTTGCCGAGGTCAAGATACATGTAGTCAGTAGACACAAGCCAGCGTCCCTTGCGCGCTTCGCCGGCAATCATGAAGGCCATCTCCAGACTGCCCAGGAGGTCACTTTCGTCAGCTGAAACATTGGCCGTTGCCGTTCCGCCTGACGGCGGGCCGTATTTCACATCGGCTTTAAGACTCGGTAGCCAGACGTAGGGCATGACCGAGAACTGCCAACCCGCAGCTGCTTCCTGAGCGGAGGCGGCGCCTGGCGCGACGATAACGGCCGCGATGAGAAGGGCAGCCAGGCATTTTTTTTCAAATGGGGGATTCATGTGTTTCCTAAAATAATCACAGTGCTCATTTGGCAGGCTGGCCGACTAAGCGATCCAGACCAGACTGCTTGTCGTACAAAGCCTACTTTTCACTCTTCAAGCGCTTCGCGCCTTCGACAAGCGGGTGCCAGCCGTAAACCAGCGTGACCATGAAGCTATTCATGCTCAAGTCGCCGGGCGCGTTGTCATTGACCGTCGACTTGTAGCCAACCGTGAGGTTCAGATTGTCATTGACCGTGTAACCCAGCGTCAGGCCGACCCCTAGGTTGTTGAGCTTGCTGCCCTTGACTCCACCGATTGTTGCCGCACCGCCGGTGTACCACGAAGCATCGAGCGCGCCCCAGGCATGTTCGGTAAAGTCTCGGGTCAAGTGGGCATCGAGTTGGTACATCGGTTCAGTCTTCATCGTCTGTCCGACGTAGTCCGTGTTGTCGCCGAAAAGCCATACCGCGGGCAGGAACTCAAGCGTTGTTCGACGACCGGGAACCCATGGGCCAAGCTGCACAGTAATGGGCGCACCAACGCGGCCGTACCAACGATTCTGGCCGATATTCAGCTGTTTTGTATTGTCGTATTCGCCAATTGGCAACGCGAGATCCATGAGCAGGTCGAGCGAGAAGCCAGGCTCGTAGCGCATTGCGTCGGGAATGTTCTTTTGCGAACGTGGGCCGATAAGATTGATGTCGAACTCAAGCATCGGGTCGCCAAAGCCGCCCGTCTGCTGACTGGCGGTCTTGCCCGCAACGAGAACATCACCCGAAATTCGGCCCATGGGTAATATCACAGCCGCCATCGCCGAACGATCGAACAGTGAAAAGGTATGTGCGTAGCCGACCATGGCCATGGTTGCGTCGATCTTGGAGCTGGCGCTGGGGGTGGTGCCGGGTATAACCGTGTGCGACATATCAAAAGGGTTGGTATTGCCCGAG
>JAABQV010000018.1 GCA_011391255.1 Dechloromonas sp. | reverse complement strand
GGCCCAGCCCGATTCGACCGCCTTGGTCATACCGCCCATCGCCTCGATTTCCTCGATGATGCCCCAGGCCTTGTCGGCCATATCCTGGGTCAACTTTTCCATCATGTAGGAACCGGCCCACGGATCGACGACATTGGTGATGTGGGTTTCTTCCTGGATGATCAGCTGCGTGTTGCGGGCGATGCGCGACGAAAACTCGGTCGGCAGGGCGATGGCTTCATCGAGCGCATTGGTGTGCAGCGACTGGGTGCCGCCGAAAACCGCAGCCATCGCCTCGATGGTCGTCCGGACGACATTGTTGTACGGGTCCTGCTCAGTCAAAGACCAACCGGAAGTCTGGCTGTGCGTGCGTAGCATCATCGACTTCGGGTTCTTGGCATTGAACTTGGTCATGATGCGCTGCCACAACAGGCGACCGGCACGCATCTTGGCGATTTCGAGGTAGAAGTTCATCCCCACCGCCCAGAAAAAGGACAAGCGGCCGGCAAAAGTATCAACGTCCATGCCGGAAGCGACGCCAGTGCGAACGTATTCCATGCCGTCAGCCAGCGTGAAGGCCAGTTCGATGGCCTGATTGGCACCGGCTTCCTGGATGTGGTAACCGGAAATCGAGATTGAGTTGAACTTCGGCATGTGCTGCGCGGTGTAGCCGAAAATATCGGCGATGATCTTCATCGACGGCTTGGGCGGATAAATATAGGTATTCCGCACCATGAATTCTTTGAGGATGTCGTTCTGAATTGTGCCCGACAGCTGATCCTGCGGTATGCCCTGTTCTTCGGCAGCAACGATATAGCCGGCAAGGATCGGCAAGACGGCACCATTCATCGTCATTGAGACCGACACCTTGTCGAGCGGGATGCTGTCGAAAAGAATCTTCATGTCTTCGACGGAATCAATCGCCACACCAGCCTTGCCGACGTCACCCGTCACCCGGGCGTTATCGGAGTCGTAACCACGGTGCGTTGCCAGATCGAAAGCGACAGAAACGCCCTGACCACCGGCGGCAAGCGCCTTGCGGTAGAAGGCATTGGAGGCTTCAGCGGTAGAGAAACCGGCGTACTGGCGGATCGTCCACGGCTTGACCGCGTACATCGTCGGCTGCGGGCCGCGCAGATAGGGCGCGAAACCGGGCAGGGTGTCGGCAAATTCGAGATCAGCCACATCCGCCTTGGTATACAGCGGCTTGACCGCCAGACCTTCCGGCGTGATCCAGTTCAGATTCTTGACGTCACCACCGGGTGAATGTTTCGCGGCCGCTTTTTCCCACGCGTCCAAACCATTGGAATCCAAGAACTTTTCTGACATGAGACACCCTCTCTGATTCGATTTTTGTGAGCCGAAGATGCAGAATTAAAAATTCTACGCCGTCCACTACACGACAGCACAGCAAGTCGTGCATAATACTTTATCCATAATTACGGAAGCAAGCCGGCATGTATCGGCGCGCTCCACCACACCAAAAGCCACCATGACCCGAATTTCACAAACCGCACTGTATCTGGAGGTTGCCGAGCGGCTGCGGCAGCTGATTTTTGGTCACGAGATGATGCCTGGCGCCTGGATCGACGAGCAAAAACTCGCCGAACAATACGGTATCTCCCGCACGCCGTTGCGAGAGGCACTTAAGGTTCTGGCTTCGGAAGGCCTGGTCGAACTCAAGCCACGGCGCGGCTGTTACGTGACCGAAATTTCGCGCCAGGACATGGACGATCTTTTCCCGCTGATTGCCCTGCTCGAAGGTCGCTGCGCAGCAGAAGCCGCCAGACGCGCCAAGCCAGGCGATATTCGCGACCTCAAGAAGATTCATGAGACCCTCGAATCGACTGCGCGGGATGGCAAAATCAACGCATTTTTTGAAGCCAACCAGCTTTTCCACCAACGCATTCAGGATCTCGCCAATAACCGCTGGCTGCTCTCGGTGATTCAGGATTTACGCAAAGTGCTGAAGCTCTGCCGAATGCACTCACTCTCGCGCGAAGGCCGGCTGCAACAGTCGCTGGAAGAACATCGCGGCATTCTCGCCGCACTTGAAGCTGGCGACGCATTCAAAGCCGAGAAGCTCATGCATGATCATTTGCTCTCCGGGCGCGAAGCCCTGGCGCGCCTGGAAGCGCTCGAAGCAAGCGCCCGATGAAATCGGTCAGCCTGGCCTGCGCTGGCGAAATCGCCACGCTGACTCTTAACAACCCCGGCAAGCTGAACGCCATCGATCTCTCGATGTGGCAACAGATCGCCGAGAATATGGCCAAAATCAGCGTTGACCGCAACCTTCGTTGCGTCGTGCTACGCGGTGCCGGCGAAGAGGCTTTTGCTGCCGGCGGCGATCTCGAAGAGTTCCAGACGGCGCGGACAACCCTCGAACAGGCGCTCAATTACCACGGCCAGGTGGCGCTGGCGTTGCAGGCCATCGATCTCTGCCCGCACCCAACCATCGCCCTGATCAATGGCGCCTGTATCGGCGGCGGACTGGAGATTGCCGGCGTTTGCGATTTGCGCATCTGCGGTGAAAGCGCGCGCTTTGGTGCCCCGATCAACCGTCTTGGCTTTTCAATGTATCCCGGCGAAATGGAAGGTCTGTTGCGCCTCGCCGGGCCGGCGGTGATGAAGGAAATTCTGCTTGAAGGGCGGATTTTGACCTCGGCCGAGGCCTACACCAAAGGCTTGGTAACGCGTGTCGTTGCCAACGATCAAACAGAAAACGAAGCCTACGCCACGGCTAAACGTATCTGCGCCGGCGCGCCGCTGGTGGCCGGCTGGCACAAACAATGGATACGCCGCTTGCTCGATGGAAAAGCCCTGAGCGACGAAGAAAAAGCCGCCTCCTTCGCCTTCCTCGACACTGAGGATTACAAGGAAGGCCTAGCCGCCTTCCTTGAAAAGCGAAAACCCAACTTCAAGGCGTGTTGAACAAGCCCCAAACCATCTTGGCCGCCAGAAGCACTAGCAAAACGGCAAAAATCCGCTTCAGCGTCAGCACCGGCAAACGGTGCGCCATGCGCGCCCCGTAAGGCGCCGTCAGCATACTCATCACGACCAGCACGGCCAGCGCCGGCAAATAGACAAAGCCGAGGCTGCCCGACGGCAATCCGCCAACACCCCAGCCATTGAAAACGTAGCCAACGGTACCGCCAATCGCAATCGGCAAGCCGACCGCCGCCGAGGTGCCAATCGCCTTTTGCACTTGGACATTGCACCAGGAAAGGAAAGGCACGGTGAGCGCACCACCGCCGATCGCCACCAGAGACGAGAGCACACCAATCACCATCCCCACAACACCCACCACGATTGGCCCCGGCAATTCCCGCGAAGGCTTCGGTTTGAGGTTAAGCCCCATCTGCAAAGCAACCAGGCAGACGAACCCCGCGAAAAATACGGCCAACGCCCGCACCGGTACATTCGATGCAAACAGCGTACCAACACCAGTGCCAATCAGAATGCCCGGGGTAATGGTTTTGACCACATCCCAGAGCACCGCACCGTGGCTGTGGTGCGCGCGCAGACTGGCTATCGCCGTAAAAATGATCGACGCCATCGAGGTTCCCAAGGCCATATGCAGCACCTCGCCAGGCGGGAAAACCCCTTGCGCTGCAAACATCATGGTCAGGATGGGCACCAGAACCAAACCGCCGCCGATCCCCAGCATGCCCGCAGCAAAACCGGTAAAGGCGCCGAGCACCAGATAAGGTGCGACCCACAACAAAAAGCTCATGCCAAAATTCCCCGACAAAAAAGCCGCCTGCTAACTAGCGGCAGCAACATTGCGCGCCCGCCAAAAGCCGGATTTACCTGAGCGCAGTCGCTTCGAGGCGCAAGCGAACGTGACCTTTGACGTCGCTCAATTCAATCAGTTTGCCATTAATCCGGTAACTGGACGTTTCGCTCAGGACGTTGGTGAATTCTCGCGCCTGAGCATCAACCGGCGGCAGGCAGGCCATCATGGTGCTCGCCATGCGGCTGAAGCGCAGTCCTTGCGTCAGATCGTAGCTGCCGTTGAAGCGATTACAGCCATCCGAACCGTGTGCGCGATACTCGGCAGCCAGGACAAAATGTGGTTCGCTACGATTGTTGACCGCAACAACCAGCTTGCCGTCGATTTCAATGGCGCGCCAATAGGTATTCAGCAGTGATTCATCAGGAACGGAGCTCACGGGAGCGCAGGCTGAAAGGCCAAGCAAAATGGCCAGCGTGAAAAAAAGTTTCATCATCATCCGGGGCAAAAAAAGCCCCCGCGAGTGCCGTCAGACCGGCATCCTGAACCGGGGTTCAGAGTGGCTGCATCCCTTCCGCATCAGGCACACCCGACGAAGGGTGCGCACAACAGCGGCTTATCTGGTCAGCAACCGATGCCAATTAGCATTGGTTCAAGGAATATATGGTCTAAACAAACACCGCAGGGGACGATCGGCGGAAGCGCTACAGCAACGCAGGGATTCAGATGTCCAGTTGCTGCTGGGGCGCCAGCACGGAATCAATCCGTGCTCCCATGGAATTGATAATACGCTTTGCTTCAGAAGTATCAATAGCTTCGGCAAGATCTTTTTTCGGCTCGCCGGAGGCACCCGTCAGGTGCTCGTGCGCGATATTCAGCGCTGCCATCACGGCGACACGCTCGGCAATGGTGTTCTTGGTTTTCTGGGCGATTTCGCGCATTTTGTTGTCGACCAGATCAACCGCCTGCAGCAGCGCATCACGCTCTTCCGGCCCACATGCGACGCGGTATTCACGACCCATGATCTTGACGTCGAGGAAATTCGGCTCGCCGCTCATCTCAGGCACCTTCAGGAAGTTTGTCGACGAGGCCTTCCAGACGCTCGCGGGCGGCGGTCATCGTCTGGCGAAGATGCAGGCGCTCGGATTCGGCTGCTGCATTCTGGTTTTTCAGCACTTCGTTCTCGGCGCGCAACTGGTGAACCAGGGCGACGACCTGTTCAATCTTGGATTCGAGTACTTCGAGTTCGCTTTGCATGACTCGAACTATAGAGGGGAAAACGTCGCTCGGTCAAGGACTAAGCCTCTATTCTCAAAGTGCTTTATGGGGAAACGCCGGGAGATTTTTGATGCGGCGCAACAAGAGGCAATGTAGAATCCGCGCCGTGTTAGGTGCTGCGCAAGGTTATTCCAAGCGCAGTTAAACGGGAAAGCGGTGCGTCTCCTAAGAGGCAAATCCGCTGCTGCCCCCGCAACGGTAAGTAAGTGCGGGCGTATCACAAGGCCACTGGGAGCAATCCTGGGAAGGCGATACGTCAAAACTTGCGAGCCCGGATACCGGCCTAGGACAAATGCGGAAGTGCCACGGGGGTGTGGCGCCGGTTCTAGCGACCTGTTTCTCCCCCGGCATTTCCTTTTCAATGTCATTCCGGCACGCGGGGACGCACGCCGGGAAGGGGAAGTCATGTATCCACGTTTTAGACCTTTGGCTGCTTTGCTGCCTTTATTGCTTATTTCATCTGCACACGCAGAGCAAAATATTGATCCAATTGTCGTCACTGCAACCCGGCAGCCAACACGTATCAGTGAAACGCTAGCAGACGTTACGGTTCTTGTACACGACGACATCGAAAAAGCAACTGGATCAACTACACTCGAACTTTTGGCTCGCCAGCCCGGCCTTCAGCTTTCAAATAATGGCGGCGCAGGCAAAGCATCCAGCATTTTCATTCGCGGCGCAGAGGCCCGTCATACACTGCTGCTGGTTGATGGCGTTCCGCTAAGTTCTGCAACCTTGGGCACGCCATCACTCGCCGACATTCCGCTTTCACAGATTGAGCGAATCGAGATCGTTCGCGGCCCAAGTTCTGCGGTTTATGGCTCAGATGCTATTGGTGGCGTCATCCAGATCTTTACCCGCCGAGGCGAAGGCCCGTTGCGAGGTGACGCATTCATTGGCTTTGGCTCCAAGAATACTCAAGAATACGCAGCAGGACTTTCTGGTGGCAGCGAAATAGTATCAGGTAGCTTGCGTATCTCGCACCAAACCACTGACGGTTTCAACGCAGCATCCGATCCGGTACGCTACAACACTGCAAACTTCAGCAAGCCGAACCCCGACAATGACGGCTACTACCAGACAGCGGTGACGGGAAATTTTGCCGTGCGTCCTTTCAAAGGACATGAACTAGGTATCACGGCCTACGCTGTTGAAGGCCGAAACAAGTATGACGGCGGCGGACCAACCGTCAATGCCTTTGCTGACGTCCGGAATTCCGTGTTTACTGGTTATTCGCGTAACAAGCTCACCAGCAACTGGACTTCGTTATTGCGCTATGGCCGCTCTGAAGACAGCTCAACCAATTTCGCGCCTGGCCGTACGCTTTTTGAAACGACTCAAGGTCAATTTACTTGGGAAAACCAAATCAGCTTGCCGCTTGGCAATCTTATCGTTGGCTATGAGCATCTCGCTCAAAATGTCACCAGCACGACAAAATATACCGTCGATGAACGCACCGTTAGCTCACCATTTATTGGCTACAACCTGAAATACGCTGATCATCGCCTGCAACTCTCCGCTCGTAATGATGACAATTCACAGTTCGGCAAAAAAACCACCGGAAACTTGGCCTACGGCTACCAGTTCACCAATGAACTAAGTGCCCACGGCTCAATTGGCAGCGCTTTCAAGGCGCCATCATTCAATCAGCTTTACTTTCCTGGCTTCGGTAACGCCTCCCTCAAGCCAGAAGAGGCGCTAAACAGGGAGGTCGGCTTAACTTGGCAGAACACAGCCCATCGTTTCGGCTTCGTCTACTTCGATAACCAGATTACTGATCTGATTGGCGGGTTTCCGTTAGTTAATATAAACGAGGCCAGCATTCGCGGAACGTCGCTCTCTTACCAAGGCTCAATAGGCCCATGGACGCTACAAGCAGCGGCTGACTTGATGAAACCACGGGACGAGATGACCGGAAATGCACTACCGCGCCGTGCCGATCAAACAGGGAATCTAGCCTTAAGTTATGCTTCAGGTCCATTTAACGCCGGCATTGAAATTCAGGGCGTTGGCGCACGCTTTGATGACGCGGCTAACAAACGACCGATGGCAGGCTACGGACTGATGAATCTCTTTGGCAGCTATCGGATCACCTCTGACCTCCGAATCGAAGCACGCGTAAACAATGTCTTTGACAAAGAATACGAAACAGCTTGGGCCTATGCTCAAGCCGGCGCAAACGCCTTCATCGGCATCCGTTACAGCCCCCGGTAAGCCATGCCCTCCCGCCGTCGCGCCTTCCTGATAATTGCCAGCCTTTGCCTTCTGGCCTTGGCGAGTATCGGGCTGGCGTTGATGGTGGGTAGTTTCAAAGTGGCGCCGGCCGATGTGCTGGCGGCGCTGATTGGTCAGGAAGGCGGCGCCGGCGATATCGTTTTGCAATTACGCCTGCCACGCGCGATTGCCGGTTTTGCCTGTGGTGGCCTGCTGGCGCTGGCCGGCGCATTGATGCAGGTACTCCTGCGCAATCCGCTGGCCGACCCGTATGTGCTGGGAATTTCCGGTGGAGCCGGCGTCGGTGCGATGTTTGCCATCCTGCTTGGTCTGCCGACGCTGGGCATTGATGGCCTGGCATTCATTGGCGCGCTGAGTGCCATGGTTCTGGTTTTTGGTCTGGCGCATGGCGATGGCAGCTGGACACAAACCCGCTTGCTGCTGACTGGCGTCATCGTTGCCGCCGGCTGCGGTGCGCTGATCGCGCTAATGTTGTCGATTGCGCCGGAAACAAAATTGCGCGGCATGTTGTTCTGGCTGATGGGCGATCTTGGGCAAAGCGCCCAATGGTGGCCGCCGCTAATTGCGCTTGGCTTTGCTCTCGTAATAGCGACACCTTTTGCGCGCGAACTCAACCTGTTGGCACGCGGCATGATGCAGGCTCAGGCGCTGGGTGTTGCGGTCAACCGCCTGCGCTACGCAATTTTCTTGCTCGCATCGCTGGCGACGGCGGCATCGGTGACAACAGCAGGCTCTATCGGCTTTATCGGGCTGATCGTGCCGCATCTGGTACGTCTGGCAACCGGCAATGACCAGCGCCTGCTGCTCCCGGCCTCAGTCTTGGCTGGTGGCTCATTGCTGGTCCTGGCTGACACCCTGGCGCGCACCTTGATCGCCCCGCAGCAGTTGCCGGTTGGCGTACTGACGGCATTGATCGGCGTGCCGGTCTTCCTCTATTTGCTGTCGAGGCAGCCGAAATGAGTAGCCTGCTCGAAGCGCGTCAGCTACGCGTCGAGATCGGCGGGCGCTGCGTCGTTCGTGCGCTCGACCTGACCCTAGCCAAAGGCGAGCGTCTGGCCATTCTCGGCTGCAACGGCGCCGGCAAGTCGACGCTGTTATCAACCCTCGCCGGCTTGCGCCCTGCCGCCGACGGCGAGGTATTGCTCGCCGGCGAGGAGTACCGCCAATTAAGCCCACGCGCTGCAGCCTTGCGCCGTGCCTGGCTAGGGCAACACCTGAGCGACCCCTTCGGCTCCGGCGTCCTGGAAACCGTCATCACCGGCCGCCACCCGCATCTCGGGCGCTGGGACTGGGAAAGCAGCCGTGATGCCGAAATCGCCCGGAGCGCGCTGGCGGCAGTCGGCCTGCATGGCATGGAAGCACGACAGGTTCATACGCTGTCCGGCGGCGAACGCCAGCGCCTCAATATCGCCACCCTGCTGACCCAGGCCGCCGAACTTTATCTGCTCGACGAGCCGCTTTCGCACCTCGATCTCAATCACCAGATGGCAGTGCTCGAACTCTTCGCCGGCGCCGCCCGCGACTGCGGCGCAGGTATCGTCATGGTCCTGCACGACCCTGGTTTGGCGCATCGCTTCTGTGATCGCGCCCTGCTCATCCATGGCGACGGGCGCACCGAGATGGCTGCGGTCGACACGATTTTGACGGCAAAAAATCTCTCCGAACTTTACGGTTATCCGCTGCGCCAGATCGAAGACGGCAATCGGCGCTGTTTCATCCCTGAATAGGCTAAAAATGGTTACCCACGAAGAACGCATGCAGAAAAAGAAAGCCGTCATCGACGGCAAGATCGACGCAGCGCAGGAAGAACGCGGCGTGCTGGTGATCAACACCGGCAACGGCAAGGGCAAATCGAGCGCTGCTTTCGGCGTCGTTGCCCGCGCCCTCGGTCATGGCCTCAAGGTTGGCGTCGTCCAGTTCGTCAAAGGGCGTTCGGATACGGGCGAGGAAGCCTTCTTCCGCCAGCAACCGAACGTCGCCTGGCACGTCGGCGGCGAAGGGTTTACCTGGGAAACGCAGGACAAGGAGCGTGACGCCAAGGCGGCCCAGCATGCCTGGTCAATTGCCTGCAGCCATCTCGCCAATCCGGAAATCAGTCTCGTCATTCTCGATGAGATGACCTACGCTTTCAAATACGGCTGGCTTGACCTGGACAGCGTGCTGACCACAATCAACTCGCGCCCGGCCATGCAACACGTCATCATCACCGGCCGTGCCGCACCGCAGGCCCTGCGCGATGCGGCCGACACGGTTAGCGACATCGGTATGGAAAAACACGCTTTTCAGGCCGGCATCAAGGCCATGCCCGGCCTTGAGTTTTGAGCATGGCGCGATGAATTTGCTCTGTCGCTTCCCCTTCCTGCTGTTCTTTTCAGCTGTTGTCTGGGCGGGCGAAGTCAATATTCCAGCCAATATCCAGGCCGAGGCGCGGATCATCCGTGGCGAGCGCGACGGCCATTGGGAAAAAGTGCTTCTGGTCAGTTTTCCGCAAACGCGGCGCACGCTGTCCACTTCCGACGGCCTGCTCGACGCCCGCGCTGCGATGAATCACGCCGGCCACCCGCTGCTCTGGCAGAAGCTCGGCACCACGTTCATGGGCCAGGATGGCCGGGGCGGCAAGGCCTACGCCGAGCACGTGCACGAACAGATCGCCCGCCAGCAACAACTCGACAAATCGGCGCTCGCCCGCATGGCCACCGCCGCTGACCTCGACAATCTGGCGGTCGTCACCCAAAGCTACGGCCCGCTGACCGTCACCGTGCTGGCGACGGCCGGCGCCAAGTCCAACGCCATCCGCACCGGCGTCGATGCCGGAACCTACATCGAAGGCCATGCGCCGGCCGGCACGATCAACATCATGGTGCTGACCAATATCCAGCTCACCGACGCGGCGCTGGCGCGTGCCCTGATCACCGTCACCGAAGGCAAGACGGCAGCGCTGCAGGACCTCAAGGTGCCGAGCACCTACACGAAGACAGTGCAGGCGACCGGGACGGGCACCGACAGCATCATCGTCGTTTCCGGCACGCAGGGTCCGCAGGCCAGCTATACCGGTGGCCACAGCCGGATCGGCGAGTTGATCGGCAAGGCCAGCTACCAAGCCGTGACCGAAGCGCTTGGCAAGCAGAACGGCTTCTTCCTGCCGGGAGCAAAACGGTTCGCTGCCACTGGCCAAGCACCAGCCAAGGCCCCGGAAGCCCTGCGCATCGCCCTGCTCCATCTCGATGCGATACCCGGCGACGTCGCCGGCAACCGCGCCCGCATCGAGGCCGGCATTCAGGAAGCCGTCGGCCACGGCGCCGACTGGGTCATGACGCCCGAACTGGCCGAAACCGGCTACAACTTCGCCAGCCGCATCGGCACCGACTGGATCGCGCCCTTTCCCGATACGTGGATCAGCACGCTGGCGGCGACCGCCCGCGACAACCGCGTCGCGCTGTTCATCGGCTTTGCCGAACGCGATGCAAAAACCGGCAAGCTGCACAACAGCGTCGCGGTGATCGACCGCGATGGCGTGATCCAAGGCGCCTACCGCAAGCAGCGCGTGCATGGCGGAGCCGAAAGCTGGTCCACGCCAGGCACCGGCAGCGCGCCTTTCGTCGTTGACGACATCCCGGTTGGCGTCCTGATCTGTGCCGACACCTACAAGCCTGAGCCGGCTGCCAGCTATCGCCAGCAGGGCGCCGCCATCCTGCTCGCCCCGGCCAACTGGCCGCCGGTCGACGGCATGGGGCCGGACGATCTGTGGGAGCGGCGCAGCGCCGAAACCGGCCTGCCGCTCATCGTAAACAACCGCACCGGAAGCGAACCAGAGCTCGATTTCTCGCTCGGCGAAAGCGTCGTCGCGGCCGGCGGCGAGCGGCTGTTCTCGTTCAGCACCAGCCAGAGCCGCGTGTTTTACGTCGATTGGAATCGTCGGCAGGGCTTTACCCAGCCAGCCCGTTAAGGAACAAGAATGCCCGCCTGCCCCGCCCTTCTCATCGCCGCCCCCGCCTCCGGCCAGGGCAAGACCACCGTCACCGCCGCCCTTGCCCGGTTGCACGCGCGGCAGGGGCGACGCGTTACCGTCTTCAAATGCGGGCCTGACTTCCTCGACCCGCAGATTCACGCCGTCGCCAGCGGCCGCCCCTGCCAGAACCTCGACCTCGGGATGTGCGGCGAAGACGATGCGCGCTGGCGTCTCGCTCGCGCAGCAGAGGAATCCGACCTGATTCTGATCGAGGGCGTCATGGGTCTGTTCGATGGCACGCCCTCGGCTGCCGACATCGCCATCCGTTTCAACGTTCCAGTCATGGCCCTAATCGATGCCGGGGCAATGGCTCAAACCTTTGGCGCAGTCGCCCATGGCCTCGCCACCTACCGACCCAGCCTGCCCTTTGCCGGCGTGTTGGCCAACCGCGTCGGCAGCGCACGCCATACGGAGATGCTGCGCGAAAGCCTGCCGGCCGGCATGGGCTGGTTTGGCGCTCTGCCGCGTAGCGAAGACAGCCTGCCGGAGCGCCATCTCGGCTTAATGCAGGCGGCCGAAATTGACGACCTCGCTGCCAGACTCGACAAACTGGCCGATGCTTTGGCGGCATCTGCTACGGTCGACCTGCCAAAACCCGTCTTTTTTTTGCCGGCCAACCCGCCAAACATCGAACCCCTACTCGCCGGCAAACGTATTGCCATCGCCCGCGACGCCGCCTACGGTTTCATCTACCCAGCCAATCTCGAAACGCTCAGCGCACTGGGTGCCGAACTGCATTTCTTCTCGCCAGTGGCCGGCGATGGGTTGCCAGAATGCGACGCCGTCTGGCTACCCGGTGGTTACCCGGAACTTCATGCCGAAGCGCTATCGAAAAATCAGGCGCTCTGGGCCTCGCTAAAGGCGCACGTTGCCGCCAACAAACCCCTCTTCGCCGAATGCGGCGGCATGATGAGTCTGTTTGAGCAGATCGTCGACAAATCCGGCATCACCCACAATTTTGCCGGCATCCTGCCCGGTAAGGCCGTCATGCAACAGCGACTGGCCGCTCTCGGCATGCAGGTTGCCGCACTACCGGAAGGGCGCGTCACCGGCCATACCTTCCATTATTCCAAGAGCGAAACCACGCTGACACCCCTCATCCGCGCCCAAACCCCCGACGGGCGAGAGGGAGAGCCGGTTTATCGTCACTTGCGAACAACTGCCTCCTACGTCCATATATACTTCCCCTCCAATCCGGGTGCGCTGGCAAAGTTGCTGGGCTAATCAAACACTCTGATTTTACCGAAGAGATACTGAGCTTTTATCTTGTTTTATAAAGCCATGCCACCAAGTATCCTACGTTCTGTTCCATCCACATCACGGAGACACTTATGAAGAATTTTGCCCTTATGGCTGCCACACTAGTCCTCGGCTTTACGCTGTCGATCGGTAATGCCGAAGCCGCCAAACGCCTCGGCGGTGGCTCATCCAGCGGCATGCAGCGCCAATCCGTTGCCCCGAGCAGCCCGGCCGCACCCAGTCAGGCTGCCGCTGCAAAACCGGGCGCACCGGCTGCCGCACCCGCCGCTCAACCCAAGCGCTCCTGGATGGGCCCGCTCGCCGGTCTCGCCGCAGGCCTCGGTCTCGCTGCCCTGGCTTCGCATCTAGGCTTCGGTGAAGAACTGGCCAACATGATGATGATCGGCCTGCTGATTATGGCTGTCGTTATGGTGATCGGTTTCGTCATGCGCAAGAAGGCAGCTGCCCAGCAGCAAGGTGGTCTGCAATATGCAGGCGCCGGAGCCAACGCCAACTTTGAACGCAATGCGCCCTCGACTCCTGACTTCACCCCGGCTGGCGGCAGCGCTTACGCACCGGTTGCGGCGGCTGCTACCAGTAGCGGTTCGATCCCGGCTGACTTTGACAGCGCCGGTTTTGTCCGCAACGCCAAGGTCAACTTCATCCGCCTGCAGGCAGCGAACGATGCCGGCAATCTAGATGACATCCGCGAATTTACATCGCCGGAAATGTTTGCCGAAATCAAGATGGCTATCGACGAGCGCAAAGGCGCCAAGCAGGAAACCGATGTTGCCCAGCTCGACGCCGAAGTGCTTGATGTTGCCGAAGAAGCCAGCCGCTACGTTGTCAGCGTCCGTTTCTATGGCCTGATTAGCGAAGAGCGTGGCGCAGAAGCACAGCCTTTCGACGAAATCTGGCACATGACCAAGCCGCGTGACGGTAGCGGCGGCTGGGCGATTGCCGGGATTCAGCAGGTTCAGTAAACCTCAGCACACATTAAAGGCCGGTGAGCGCAAGCTCCCCGGCCTTTTTAACGCTTGCGTTCAGGCCGCCGCCTCAACCGCGCAACGATCAGCCAGCGCATTACCCCGGCAAGTGGCGTGCCCTTTGATCCAGCATAGCGTCACACCACCAAGCAGCGGCCGCAAGGCGGCATCCGCTTCGGAAGCACTTATCTGAGCACATTTGAGGCGTTCAATCGCATTGCTGTTATCAGAAAACAGGGCGAGCGGCCGGCCAGGATAGCAACGCAAGGCTTCCTGCAAGGCAAACACGGCAGCCTGAAATTCCAGCTCATTGCTGCCGGTCAACGCGACCGTGCGCTTGCTGATTAGCGGTTCGGCGCCCGGCGCATCAAACAGAACGGCGGCGAGTCCGCCATGGCGACCTTGGCTGGCATCGCTAAAGACCTGCAGCAAACCCGCAAACTGCGCTGCCAACTTCAGCGGCAAAGGGTCTGCCGACAAATACACCGGCCGAATAATTTTCTTTTTGCGCCGTCTGGCCACCGCGAGTAGCCTTTAACTGGAGCAGCTGACCTCAAGCCCTTGCGCCCAATCCGGCGGTAAGGCCGCGTAGGCCTCGAATTCCGGTTGTTCTTCAAAAGGTTTGCTGAGACAAAGCTGGATGCGCGCAAGTTCGGAATAATCTTTTTCCTTGGCCTGACGTATCGCCGCTTCGGCCAGCCAATTCCGCAGGATGTATTTGGGATTGGCAGCGAGCATAGCCGCTTGGCGCTCGCTATCCGGCCACGGCGTTAACACCTGCCGGGCGCGCCAGCTGGCCAGCCAGACATCGCAAGCGCTGCGATCGATGAACTGGTCACGCAGGGGGGCATCTATTTTTGCCTGAGTTTCCGGGTTGACCGCAGCAGGCAGTCTGGAGAGCGTGCGGAAGAACAAGGTGAAGTCAGGGCGGTGCTGCTGCAGCAAGGCGAAGGTTTCGCCGATGAAGTCTTCATCACTTTCATGCGCCGCAGCCAGACCGAGCTTGGCGCGCATCAATTGCTCGAATCGGCTTTCAAAGGCCTCGCCGTAATGCGCATCAACCACCGCGTGCGCTGCACTCGGCTTGCCGATCAGCGTCGCCAGGGCATCGGCCAGGCGGTAGAGATTCCACTGCGCGACGTGCGGCTGGTTGCGGTAGGTGTAGCGCCCATGATCATCGGAATGATTGCAGATATGGCCGGCATCGAAAGCCTCCATGAAACCGAAGGGGCCGTAATCCAGCGTCAGGCCGAGGATAGACATATTGTCGGTATTCATCACCCCGTGCATGAAGCCGACCGCCATCCAGCGCGCCATCAATTCGCCGGTTCGCGTCGAAACATCGGCGAGCAAGGCGGCGTAAGGGTTATCGAAGCCGCGACACGCAGGACGAAAGGTGTCAATCACGTAATCAGCCAAGCGTTTCAATTCGCCATTCTTTTCACGTGACGCCCAATGCTCGAAAGAGCCGAAACGCACAAAACTCTCGGCAATGCGGGTGACCACTGCCGCCGATTCGATTTCTTCGCGGCGGACGCCGAGATCGGCTCCGACGATGCACAGCGCCCGGGTCGTTGGAATGCCGAGGCCGGCCATCGCCTCTGAACAGAGAAACTCGCGAATTGACGAACGCAGCACGGCGCGCCCGTCTGCACTGCGTGAATAGGGTGTTTTGCCAGCGCCCTTGAGTTGGATTTCCCAATGCCCAAGCTGGTTCGAGAGTCCACCCAGCAAATGCGCGCGACCGTCGCCCAATTGCCCCGCCCAGACACCAAACTGGTGCCCGGAATAGACCGCTGCCAGCGGCGCACTGCCGGGCAGCAGCGTATTTCCGGCGAAGACCTGACAAAACATCGCACGCCTTGCCTCCTGCTCATCCAGCCCAATCAAGCCGGCCACCGCCGGACTAAAACCGACCAGATACGGATCAGGCAGACCGGCCGGCGGCAGGCGGGTGAAGAAATTCTCAGGCAGGCCGGCAAAGCTGTTGTCAAAGACAATAGCCTCCAGCGGCGCTGGCATAAAAGCGGGTTCGGGAGCGTTCATTCGATCTCGGAAAAGTTGCGTGCCGTTTTCAGAACGCAAAAGCCGCAGATAGTTCTGCGCAACACCCAGGCAATCAACGCTTGGCCAGTTCGCGGAAACGGCTAGGCTGACCAAGGATGAGCTTGCCCAGTTCTTCGAGCAAGGCAAAGTCGATTGACGCCGGCTGCACATCGATTGAAAGCGTGCCAAATCGCTCAAGATTACGGCCTTCAAAAACCAGCAGCCCCCGCTCAAAATCGGCACGACAGCGGATACTGACACTCAACTGACACTGGATTTCGAACGCTGCACGCTCGACATAGTGCCGCTCGTTTTTGTACTCCTTAAGCGAAAACTGCAGTCCGAAATCAAAGAGCATGGCTCGAAAACGCTCAACCACCTCACCATCACGCTCAACTGTCAGGGTATCGGGTGCGCGCAATTGATAGGCAAGGGTCACCAGTTCAAGCAAAGCACCGGCACTTTGAGCCTGGGTTCGATAATCAGCAAAGCCATCATGCCAAACCAGCTTATCGAGCTCAAATTTATCTACCAGTCGATAAGTTCGCGGAATTCCCGGTTTCAAAACGTTGAGTTGCTGAACCAGGTCATGCAGGTAGAAAAAAAAGTATTTGAGCGCATCGTCAATCAACTTGTTACTGACTGAGCGCTCAGCCCTAACGACGCTTTCGTCGTGCCGCTGACTCGCTGCCCGTTGCCGCAACTGATCGAGCAGGCTGCCGGATTCGCTAGCCGGCACAGAGGGCGTTCGCTCGGCAATAACCGGCCCGGGTGACTGCTTCGGGGCACAAGGCGGCAGAACGGGAACAATTTCGGGGAATTCGATACCCGCATCGATCATCCCAGCAACGAAATTAAGCGAAGCTTCGTGGCGTGCCTGACGCTCAGCCGCATCCAGATCAAACGTTTCTATGTCGGCCAGCAAAGAGGCTTCCAGCGCCTCAATATCGGCAGCAGCTACCGGTTTGCGTTGGTGTTTATCACGAATCGCATCACGAATGGCACTGGCAGCCTGATCTTTATTGGATGATTTCATTGCCAAATAGTGAATTTAGACTAAACTAAAGTCATAGTTTAACGAATCTGGAGCAGGATCAAAATGGATATCGCCAGCGTTAGCAGTTTGAGCACCGCGCTTACCCAAGCTAAATCAGGGGATGCCGTGGGTACGCTGGTTCTGAAAAAAGCAATGGATATTCAGGAACAATCGGTCGCCCAGTTGTTGCAGTCCATTCCCCGGGCTTCCAACCCGCCCAACCTCGGGAATAGCGTAGACGTCAAGGCGTAAGGGTTTCCAGCCATTTGCCGATCGTGGCCGCGACTAGCGGCCATTCTTTTTCGTGGGTCACGGCATGGCCCATATTACGGAAGATGTGAACCGGCAAATTGTAAGTGTGGCCGGTTGTCTGAACCAGGAATGCCGGTACCAGTACGTCCTTTTCAGCGCCGAGAATCAGCATTGGCGGGCGGTTCATTGCGTTCAGGTTGGGTAGATTGAACATCGACATATCCCATAGCGCCCGATGCGATTCGGTTTGCATATTGGTCAGCCAGGTCGTCAGCATTCCTTCATCAACATCACCAGCGAAAAGAGCCTCGCGCAGGGTAGTCACATCCGTGCAATCGCCGCTCATGACGCTGTTGAGGTCGGCAAAAAGATGGGGCTTCTGGAACATCAGATGAAACTGTGCAGCAGCCAGGCCTTGTGGCGGTACCGAGCAAAGCAGCACAGCGCCGGCGGCCTTATGATGCTCAAGATACTTCTGGACGACAAAGCCTCCCATCGAATGGCCGACCAGCACAGGCGGTTCGCCCAGCCAATCGACAACACGGGCAACATCGTCGACATAATCATTGATGGAAAGCCAGTCGATCTTGTCGCGCCCGTCACTGCCACCGTGCCCGCGCAGCGAGACGGCGTGGCAGGGGTAGCCGACCTCGGCGAAAACCGGCATGAAGGTTTCGGTCCACATCCAGCCGCCGGCAAACGCGCCGTGCACAAAAAGCAGAGGTGGGAGCTTGGTCTTGCGGGCCGGCTTGCAGGAAAAAATTTCCAGGCCGTCTAGTTTTGTCGTTTTTATCATGATTCTCTGCTGCTCCGGTGAAGCGTGATTAAATGCGGGTTTAGCCCGCAGCGCAAGGCAATATGTTGAAATGGATTTTGACGCTGGTGATTGCGATCTTCCTGCTCGGCATTGCTGCCCCGCATATCGCTCGCTTTGTTCGCTTCGGCAAGCTGCCGGGCGATCTGGCATTTCGTTTTCGCGGAAAAGCCTATTCATTCCCGCTCGCCACAACCCTACTCTTTTCGCTCCTGATCTGGCTCATCTCGCGGATCATTTAGTGCAATTTTGACCGCCTTGACCCGAGCTGCGCGAACCCGCTCGGGAATCCGCCCTGGGTCACTGCATGCCGCTGCAATTTCGCCGGCATTGACGGCGTTGACCGCAGCCAGCGCGGTCAATAAACGCTGCGGGCTCTCGTAAGGCAGCGCCTCCCAGCCCAAACGCCCGTTGAAATCGCATTGGCAGGCCTCAAGCAATTGCTGAAAGCGTCCCGGGCGGCGCAGGGCATCGGTCTTCTCGAAGAGGCCGACAATGGTCGCCGGACGCAATTCGCCGGCGCGGTGAATATTGCCGTGGTAACGCGCGGTCAAAATCGCCAGATCGCGACACTCCTGCGGCACCTTGAGGCGAGCACAGACTTTCTCGGCCAGCCTTGCTCCGCGCTCTTCGTGACCATGATGGCGCGGCAACAGATCAGCCGGCGTCGTGCCTTTGCCAAGATCGTGCAGCAAAGCCGCGAACCGCACCGGCAGTGCAAAGCCGCGCTGCGCCGCCTGATCGAGAACCATCATGGTGTGTACGCCGGTGTCGATTTCCGGGTGGTACTCCGCCCGCTGCGCCACACCAAACAGCGCATCAAGCTCCGGCAGCAGGCGCGCCAGCGCGCCACATTCCCGTAGCACCTCAAACATCCGCGATGGCTGGCTCTCTATCAAGCCTTTAGCCAACTCCAGCCAGACGCGCTCGGCGACGAGATGATCGACCTCGCCGTTAATCACCATCACGCGCATCAAAGCCATGGTTTCCGGCGCGACCGAAAAATCGCCAAAGCGGGCGGCAAAACGGGCAAGGCGCAAAATGCGCACCGGATCCTCGACAAAAGCCGGCCCGACATGACGCAAAATTTTGGCCGCTAAATCGTGTTGACCGTGGAAAGGGTCAATCAGCATGCCGTCAGCTCCCTGCGCGATAGCATTGATGGTCAGATCGCGGCGGGCGAGATCCTCTTCCAGCGTGACACCTGGGTCAGCGTGAAAGGCAAAGCCGTGGTAGCCCGGTGCCGTTTTGCGTTCGGTGCGCGCCAGCGCGTATTCTTCCTGGGTTTTCGGGTGCAGAAAAACCGGAAAGTCGCGGCCTACCGGACGATAACCCAAAGCCTGCATCGCCTCGGGGGTGGCGCCGACAACCACGTAATCACGGTCGTCACTCGGGCGCCCTAAAAGCTGATCGCGAACCGCACCGCCGACGATGTAAATTTTCATCGGCGGATCACGCGCTTACCTGCCAGCGCGATAGCGGAAGGAATCCAGCTTGCCTTTCGGCGTGTTGTGAGCAATGTAAGTCGGCGCAATCGCTTCCAGCGCAGTCGGCAGCCAGTTGGGGGGCAAATTGGCATTGGCACCGGCGATGTTGTCGACCTGCATTGAACGCAGATTGTCGGGCGACATCATCGGATTCGGTGCGAGCCACATCAGGCCGGCCTGCAAATACGCCAGACCTTCGCCCAAAGCGATGATGCGTGCCTTGCTCCCGGTCAATTCCTTGGTGTAATCGACCAGTTCGCGAAGCGTGTATACCTTGGGGCCGACCAGGTCATAAACCTGGCCAACGCTGGTGTGGTCGCTCAGACAATCGACAAAGGCGTCGGCAACGTCTGCCACCCAGACCGGCTGGAAGCGGGCGTGCCCGAAACCGAGCGGGAAAACCGGCGCAATGCCGAGCACCTTGGCAAACATGTTGAGGAAGGCATCGCCCTGACCAAAAATGACCGACGGGCGGAAAATGGTGACGTCAAGCTCGCCCTGTGCGGCCATGACGATCGCCTCGCCATCACCCTTGGACGCCAGATACTCCGATGGCGCTTTGGGACTCGCACCGAGCGCGCTCATGTGCACCAAACGGCGAACGCCGGCGGCCTTGCAGGCAGCGACGATCTTTTTCGGCAACTCCACGTGCGCCCGGGCAAAATCCTTGCTATAAGGAAACTGGACATCGCGGCTATGCAGAATGCCGACCAGATTGATCACCGCATCCTGGCCGCGCATTAGTTCGCTCAGCGTTTCTTCGCAATGAATGTTGGCCTGCGGCATCAGCACATTAGGCTGAATAATCAATGCCTTGGTCCGTTCGCGCCGGCGGGTCGGAATCGTAACTTCGACACCAAGCTGAGATAGACGGTTGGCTATATAGGTACCAACATAACCACTGCCACCCAACAACAAGACTTTTTTGATCGCCATAACCAACCCCGGACACGATATTCGAGAAGTCCTGATTTTAAGGCAATTCGCCCCTCAGCGGCGCAGGCCGCAGCCCGAGCCGGAGAAATATCAAGCGTCCAGCGGACGATTCAGTGCCTTCTCGGCTGCTAGATTAAACAGAGAACGTGATGACAAACGCTGCGCTTGCTGTTCGCGCAACTGTTTCTCCATCACCGCCGGATGAATTGCCACGGCAAATCCCCAGGCAGGATTGCAGAACAGGAGCTTGCCACTATCCGGACTGCTATGACTGAGCCGTCCGACCAGCACCGTTCCGTCCAGCAACTTGAACTCCAGCCACTCTCCGGACTTTATCGGCACGGAGCGCAGGCGGCCAAGCAGGGCAGACTCACTAGGGAGATCAATCGTTTTCAGGCAAAGCTCGCCCGCTTGAATTTCGGCAGCCTCGGGCAAAGCGGACGGTACCGACAACAAGCCAGCATCCAGTTCACGCGCCGCAGGGGAAGAAACGGTCGCTGCAGCCGGCTGAACAACACCACGCAACGCTGCCGTCTGTAGCGAAAAGCAGGTATCCAGGAAGCCGGTGCGCTCCTCTTCAGGTACCTGAATATGCTCCATTCCCTTGCTCAGCAATTGCAACATGCCAGGCAGCATCCGCGATAGGCGCTTGCGATCCTCGGCGTCGGTTTTAGGCTGAACACTCCACAACAGGCTATCGACCACCGAGTTATGCTCCTGCCAGGCAGCGCTTTCCTCGCCATGCTCAACCCAAACCTTCAACAAGACCCGATACCAGGTTTTTCGCAAAAAGTCGGCGATGCCCTGCGGAATAGCGCGCTCGCAAAAAGCCTCGATAACCTCCTGACAACGGGTCTCAGCCTTGCCGCGCTGCTCAATGCGCGCCAGCAACGGCAGCCAGGCGACGGCTGACTTAGCAATTTCCTGATCACGCTCGGCAATCAAGGCGTCAAGTTTGCCGACATACCGCTCAAATACCGACGGATCATTGGCAAACTCGCTGCGAACGTGCGCTGCAATATTCAAAATCTGCAGGCAAACCGGGTGTTTTGAAGAAACATCCGCTGGCAAACCCAACGCGGCTCGCGCCATACGATCAAGCAGCGTGCGCGCCGGGTGGCTCTCGTTGGAGAAAAACGAGGGATCGAGCATGGCTGACTTGAGCAGCGGAATTTGCAAGCTGGAGAGCGCTGACTTGATCGCATCCGGCAAACCCGGCATGTCAAAAATCGCCTCAAAAACCAATGCCAAGGTGTCAATCGCCGCCGCTTCGGGGGCTGCTTTGGGAATACCGAGCGCAGCGGAACGTATGGCTTGCCGTGGAAGATCCTGCTCCACTGATGCCTCGTCAAAGAGACCAGGAATCAGGTTTTCCAGGGATGGCGCGCCGGAAGCAGCGCCTGGCGGCACAGCCGCCTGAAAATGGCCGGAACGCTCCAGCTCATCAAGGCGCGACAGCAGGCGGTCAAACATCGCTTGCGAAAACAGACTGCCGCTGGCGCCGCCGCCCCCGTTAGCACCCATCCCCATGCCCGATAGAGCACCGGCCGGGAGCTGCGCCATCAGGTTTTGCTGCAAGGCGGCAAGTGCATTACTCATGCCGGCACCAGCCGGAACTCCCTTTGCACCGCCCGGCGCATCGGCCGCCGAAATGATTGACGGTTGTGCGGCATCGACATGTCGACGCTCAAACAAGGCATTCAAATTGGCATAGAGCACCGGCAAATTCCCGGCAAAGTAATTTTGCAGGCGGTCGATGCGGGCCATGGTTTTTTCATGCCCCTCGCCCAATTCGTTACACATCTGTGCCAAGCCCTCGGCAATCCCCTTGGGGCCAACCGGGTTATCCGATTTAGGAAGGTCTGGACGCTTTAGTAGCGTGACGAAGCGCAAATAAACCCGCCAGAGGTCACCACCTGTTTTTTCCAGAAGCTTTCCGGAGAATTCGTTGAGGCGGATTTCCAATTCAAGATCATTTTCGCCGACCAGCGAAATCCGCGACGCGGTCAGACCATCGGCTTCATCAAAACCACCGCGCGGCGCCTTGGAAACCATCTCATCAAAGTAACGTGCCGCCGTTTGGACAAAGGTTTCTACCGCGACATTGGAAACCGGCTCGGCCTCGCGCAAAAGCTGGCCGAGCTCTTTCAAATACATAGCACGGCAATCGCAAAGAATTGTCGCTAATTCGGCACTTTGTTTCTCAGCAAGCACGGGAGCAGCAGTAGATGAGTCCACTTTTTAACTTATCGCCAATCGATATCCGGAAAGTCAGTGATATTAAGGCAAATCACGGTCTTTTTTCGGCTCACTTGAACGTGGCGCCACCGTACCGAGGCGATTTTTAAGCGAATCCGGCTTGCCGGTGAACAAAACGGTGTAATACGCCGCGTTGCTCATAACTTTTTTGACGTAATCACGAGTTTCACTAAAAGGGATCGTCTCCGCATAAATTGCCCCCTCCAGCGGCCGGTCGGCACGCCATTTTTTGGCCCGACCCGGCCCCGCATTGTACGCGGCCGAAGCGAGCACCGGATGATTGTCGAGATTCTCCATGACCAGGCGCATATAGCTGGTGCCGAGCAGAACATTGATTTCAGTCTCATTGACCTGACTATGGTTGTAATCACGCAGACCGATTTTTTTTGCGACCCACTTGGCGGTCGCAGGCATCAACTGCATCAGGCCGGAAGCGCCGACGTGCGATTTGGCGCCGGTAATAAAGCGGCTCTCCTGACGCATCAAGCCATAGACCCAGGCATCATCGAGCGACTGGTTCTGCGCCGCTGGTCGCACCTGTTCGCCATAGGGCGAGAGGAAGCGCAGGCTGTAATCGTGCTCACTCTTGGTCATGTCGGCTGCGGTAATCGCCCGATCCCAGATCTGGTTACGCTTGGCCAGATCGGCGGCGGCCAGCAACTCACGATCGCTCATTCCGCGCAGTGACCAGTTCCATTCGCGCACGCCTTCGGTACGCATATTTAGCCGGAAAAATGCCAGAGCCCGCTTGGTGCCCGCGTTCTGACGGGCAAGCTTTTGCTCCTCGGCAGTTGGCGACGGCGCCTTCGGCGGCAGCAAAATTGAACGGCCCAGCTCTTCATCAGCGAGGTTGCCGTAGAAATTGGGCTGCCCGGCGATTTTTTCAAACAGCGCATCGGCGTCGGTGGTGCGCCCACCAGCCTTGAACGAACGGCCCAGCCAGTACACCCACTCCGGCTTGGCGGCGAGTGTCGGCGGCATCGCCTCAACGGTTTTATGAACCACGCCCCATTCCTGCTCACGCAACGCGGCGCGCACTTTCCACTGATAACCTTCGTCAGAGAGCGGCGCCTTGGTGGCTTTGGCGTACCAGGTCAGCGCTTCCGGCATGTGACGTTTGGCCGCCTGCAAGCCGATTTGCGACCACGCCCACTGCTTTTCCGACTCCTGCATCCGCGACTGGAGCTTTTCCAGTTCATCGGCGGCGGCGCGCGGATCGTTGGTTGCGATGCGCTGAATGGCGATAGCCGCCAACTCGCGGCCCTGACGGCTGCCGTTCCAGTTGGCCGGCTGGCGGGCCAGATAACCCATCGCGCTGCTGATCACCGAGTCAACCGTCCGGGTCTCCGGCGTTTGCGAAGGCGGCAGGTAAAACAGGGTTTGCTTGGCCCAATCGGTGCGATTGGCTTCAAACTGACGGCGGGCACGCGCCCAGACATCGTCGGCCAGCACACGCTTTTCCCAGATCAGCGCTTCCAGCACCGGCTGGCAGGAAACCGGCGGTTCAAGCTGGGTCAACCAGGTTTTTTCAGCTTCATCGAGCACCGTCTTGTCGTTGCGGGCGAGTCGCGCTTGCTGGCTGTAGCAGGTCACATCAGCATCGGGTGCGATCATTCGCACAAACTCGAGATCGACTTCGCTCCACATACCGCGCTTGCCCAGCCAGCGTATCCAGTCGGCACGCAGTTTTTCAGCGACGTAGCTTTTGTCGTAACGCTCGAAGAAATTACGCAGGGCGGTCGAGTCGCCCTGATCCATATTGATCCGCAGTTGATAGTTTTCGACGTAGGGCGCCAGATCGTGGTTGCCAATTCGACTAGCATTAAATTCGAGCTTGCTGCGATCTCCGGCGCGGAAGGCATCACGCGCGGCGAGAAAGGCGGCATCGCCATTCTCCTGGGCAAAGAGCGGAAGCGTGACGAAAAGACAGGTAATAAAAACAGGTAACTTCATGCTAGATTTCATTAATGACAGAGCGATCCGAGGATAACACGGCTAGACGGCGAGCCATGCGGCAGGCGATGCTGGCGCGCCGTGAAAAAATCGATGCGGCGACGCACGCCGGGCTCTCGGCGCGCATCGTCGAGCATCTGCAGACGGCGCTGCAAGCACCAAAAATCGCTGTATTTTGCTGGCCGATCAAAAATGAGCCGGATGTTCGGGCGCTGCTTGAAATCTGGGCGGCTTCGGGCACGCTGGCGGCGCTGCCGGTGGTGCTTGAGGCGGCGGCGCCACTCGCCTTCCGTTTGTGGACGCCAGCAACGCCGCTGATTGAAGACCGTTACGGCATCCCGACCCCCGCCAGCGGTGATTTTGTCGCCCCGGATCTGATCTTGCTGCCGCTCAACGCCTTTGATCGCCAGGGTTACCGACTTGGCTACGGCGGCGGTTTCTTCGACCGCACGCTGGCGACGCTCTCGCCTCGCCCACTGGCGGTCGGCATCGGTTTTGAAATCAATCGCGTGGACAACATCTGGCCGGAACAACACGATCAGCAGCTGGACTGGATCGTCACCGAAAACGGTGCCTTCAGGCCTGCTGGTGTCTGAAACCGTAAATTCCCAGGGCGAACATGAGTGCGACGGTGGCACCGAGTAAGGCTTGGCGCAGATCGTAAAGCCCTGTGCGCAGGGCGAGCTCCACCGTGTAGCCGTGGAAAAGTGCAAGCAGCAAGGCAGCGATGGCAAGCGCCAGCCACGAACGGCGCAAATTGCCTGGCAAGCCTTTACGTAGAAAAACCTCGATTGCCCAGCCAGCCGCCAGCGCTTGCAAGAGCAGACTAATAGCCAAAGCCCAAACAGCCAGCGTGAAATCGTTCATAGGCTGCGGCAAGCCATTGAAAAACGACGCAAGGCTTCATCCAGCGTGGCGCGTGTGCAACCGAAGTTGAGCCGCAAAAAACCCGGCGCGCCAAAATCAGCACCATCCGACAAACCGAGCCCGTGCGCCTCGAAATGCGCCGCCGGACGTTCAAGCGCCAATTCACGGACATCAATCCAGCCCAGATAAGTAGCCTCGACGCGACTCATTTTTACGCCTCTTTCGGCGTTGACCGCAGCCTGTAGCCGGTCACGATTGGCAGCGAGGTAAGTGATCATTTCGCGATGCCAGCCGCTGCAATCGCGGTAAGCAGCCTCAGTGGCAGCGAGGCCAAGCACATTGACGTGCGGGACGATGCCCTGCATGGTCTTCTCGAAGCGATGGCGCAACGCGGGGTCGGAAATCACCGCAAACGAGCTGCCGAGACCGGGAATATTGTAGGTTTTTGACGGTGCCATCAGCGTGATACTGCGTTTGGCCGCCTCGGGAGAAAGGCTGGCGAAAGGGATATGGCGCTTGTCGGCGTCGAGAATCAGGCCGCAGTGGATTTCGTCGGAACAGACAATCAGATCATTTTCTTCGGCAAAGGCCGCGAGATCGAGCAATTCTTCGCGCTTCCAGCAGCGGCCGACCGGATTGTGCGGATGGCAGAGCATGAAAAGCTGGCTTGTTGCGGTCAACGCGCTTTTCAGGGCGAATTTATCCCACTCCCAGCGGCCATCGTTTTGCACCAGTTCGCAGCGGCTGAGCTGGCGACCGGAAAAATGCGGGGCAGAGAGGAAGGGCGGGTAGATCGGCGTTGCCGTCAGGACGTCGCCGTCAACTGCACGACAGGCAATATTCAAACCACTGACCAGACCCGGCAGCCAGAGCAGCCATTCCGCCTCAATCTTCCAGCCGTATTCGCGTTCAAGGTGAGCGAGCACTGACTCCGTTAGCGATGGCCAGGGTGCGCCGTAACCAAACACGCCGTGTTCAATGCGCTCGCGCAAGGCCGCGATGACCGGCGGCGGCGCCGCAAAATCCATATCGGCGACCCACAGCGGCAAAATATCGCGGCCGGCGTACTTGCCCCATTTGATCGAGTCGGAGCCGCGCCGCTCGACTGACTGATCGAAGATACTCATCATGCGCCGTGGGTCGGACGGCAATCCGCTTGCGCCGCGCCAAAAAAGATGCCCAGCCCAAGATCGAATCCGGCTGCAGTGGCCGCCGCAGCATCCGCGTCGCTATCAACGCCGGATATTTCAGTTGCGATTCCAGCTTGGCAGAAGCCCTCAAGCACGGCGGCCTCCGGTCGGCCTTCAAAGCGCACGATCTCCGGATGCAAGGCAAGCACGGCGGCGATGTCACGGCTCAAAACCGGGTCGCGCAAAGCCAGCCGGTAACCGCGCTGACGGTAATTGCCCACCGCCGATGCCAGACGCCCGTCGCTGCCAAGATGGCTGGCCGAAAACTCAAGCACGATATCGGCCGGCGCCAGCCCGCAGCGCTTCAAAATCGCCTCATAGACCAGCCCGTGCTGGCTCTGCACCGCCAACAACTGGCGCGGATCAATCGCCAGTTGCAGATAGCCGCCCACCGTCGCCCGTTGCGCCAGAAAATTCAGCGCATGCAAGGTGCGGCACAAGCGGTCGAAATAAATGAAGGAGCTGCCCGACTCGCACGAGGCGTAAGCAACATCGCTGGCGACTGGCGTTTCATCCTCCTGCTGCGCGGTCAGCATCGCCATGTGGCCGACGATGCGCTGCTGCTGCAAATCGACAATCGGCTGAAACAAGGAACGCAACTGCAAACCACGATGCCAGGCAAAAACCCGCTCGCCCTCGGCAAACAGGGTGCTCTCCTCGCTGCTGTCAGCGGCGTTGAAATAGCGAATCAGGTCAGTTAAGGGCATAGGGGTATTTGGTGAGGCTGGATCAGGGTGAAAAAGACATTGTTGCGGTCAACGGCGAAAAGGGGGCGATTTTCAAACATAAAGCTCATCCACCTTCACTGCCAGCGCTTCGGCAATCGCTTTCAGCGTTTTCAGCGCACCGACACGTTTGCCCGTTTCAATCTGGCACAGATACGCCTTGCTGATCGCCGCCTTCTCCGCCAACACCTCTTGCGTCAGACCACGATGTTCGCGCCAGACTTTGACCGGGTTATCGCCATCCAACAAGGCATGGGCGACGGCCGCAGGAATGCGGAAGCCATCATCAGAAACACGCACCGCGTCGAATAGCGCCGCATCATCAGCATCCTCCAGGGCGGCAGACAAACGCTCGTACAACTCAATGGGAATCACCGCAAACTCGCGCTTGCCATCCCGCTCAATAAATTGAATCGTCGTCATTGATACACACCTCCACGCGGCGCCACCGCCAGCACAAGAATCACCAGCCGTCCGCCTTCAAATGGAGGTCAAGCCGCCTGTTTCAAGGGCGCATGCTCGTGTTTGCTGGCGCTCAGGACTTCAATGCCAACCACGTTGCCGGCCTCGTCGTAGTCAAGAATAATACCGGGCTTGATCTGCTCGGATTCGATGATGGGCTGATCATTCAGACGAACGTAAAGCGCATCGGCCGCGGGGTCGTATTCGATTTTCATAGCTTTCCTTTCATTCCTCGGTCGAAAAATGCTGTCACGACATGCGGTGGTTGTTTGGTTTGATTGTAAATCACGCGCAACACCCGTTCACCAAATTCCGGAATGACGCGTAGCGCGTGAATGAGCGTTGGATCATCCGGATCAGATTCGGTTGCAGCGGGGGCTGACAAGGTCGCCGCTATCCATTCGACGCGAATGTTTCGCTCTCGAATGGTTGTTATTGCGTGGGTGCTGAGTGTGTATTCCATGCAAGGATTTTAAGAGGTTTGGCGCCTCAACGTGCCGCCCGTTCCAGATTCAGCACCAGCAAGCGGCGGAGGATTTCGTCGTCGGACATTTCGGGCGTGTAGTCCGTCCATCCATAGGCAGTGGAGACGGCTTGGTCGAGGGCTTTGTGGGCGAGATCCAGCCAGGCCGGGCGGGCGTTGTAGAGGTTGGTCAGGGTACGCTTTTTGAGGTCGCCTTCGTGGCCGGGTTTGGCGACCGGGCGTTTCGGGAAGCCGGCTTTTTCCTCTTCCGGGGTAATTACCCAATCGACCCACTCGACCGGATTGAGCCAGTTCTCGCGCAGTTGGTTGAGATGGCGGGCGGCGGCGGCGATTGTTTCGGCGACGGCTGCCCTCTCCCGCGCTGTCGCGCACCCCTCTCCCGCTTGCGGGAGAGGGGCTGGGGGTGAGGGAAGGGTGTCACGCGGCGTCAGGCCGGCGGGGAAGGGGAACGTTGAAAAACAGGTGGTTGGGGTGTAGCGCGGATCATTGCCGGCACCCATCCATGTACATTGATGCAGCGACCAGAGTTCGTGGAAGCGGGAATGCAGGATGCCGAAGGTGGTATCGTCGGCACGGGCAAAAACGATAGCTGCATTTTCAGGAATCTGTATTTCCGGAACCCATACAAATAAGCGATGTTTTGAAACCATCGGCGTAGCGATAAAGCGCCCCAATCCAACCACAGAAGCCCTTAGGTCTGGCGAGCTGCGTTTATGTAGCCAGTATTTTTTTCGCAGATACTCCTCTCGTTTCTGCTCTCTTTCCGGGCGAACAACATCAAAAACATGCTGAAAAGGAAGCTCAAAAGAAGCCGCTTCATTTTCTGCTAAGCCTGTGAAATCAATGACCCATTGATTTCGCGGTCTTGCTGTTAAATCTTTAGCATTGGCATACGGGCGTAATACTTGAGAATTGGATTTGCCATTGGGGTTTGGTTGCCTCAACCATTCAGACCCAAGTTCCCAAGTAATGTCGAAAGGCCCATTCATTTGAAAGCCCGAAAAAGCGACGCCGCTATTCTCTTTGAGCGGAAGCGCCAGAATTAGATTTCCACCTTCGCTCGCAGAGAGGTCAGCATAAATCTGAGAGGCATCGCGACCATTCAGTCGATCGTTACGGTCAACCGGGAAAATCGGCCCAAAACCTAAAAGCGAAACACGCACTGCGGCGCCGTCGTTGACCCACTCTTCGTCGCTCCACGCTTCAAAAATGCGAGTAGTTTCAACAATTTTTTCGAGCACCTTGCGGTTAGCGCCGCCACGAATGGAGTTGGTGGAAACGAGGCCAGCAGCTTGTAGTTTGCCGGCTTCGATCTGGGCACGGGCTTTTTCAAACCAGTAAACAACCAAATCTGCATCGCCAAGAACGCGATCTTTATAGGTCGTACGAAGCGCATCAACATAGCCACGCCCAAGCTCTCGCAACATGAATCTCTGCCCCAAAAATGGCGGGTTGCCCACAATCACATCCGCCACCGGCCAGTCAGCTTCGCTGCTGTCCGGGTTAAGTAGCGCATCGCGGTGTTCGATGCCGTCGAGCGGCTTCAGTATCGGGTTGATGGCGTGCGGGTAGCCGTTGCGGCGGCACCATTGGATGTCGCCGATCCAGACGGTGACTCTCGCGAGTTCGGCGGCGAATTCGTTGATCTCCAGCCCGAGGATGTTGTGCGGGCCGGTTTGCATCGAGAGTTCGGCGCCGAGGCCGAGTTCCTGCGCGTCGACGTGGGCGCGTTTTTCGATGTTGCGCAGGGCAATCAGCGCCAGATAGAGAAAGTTGCCGCTGCCGCAGGCGGGGTCAAGCACGCGGAAGTGGTTGAGGCGGAGCAGGAAGGTTTGGTAGGCAGCCTTGGCTTTTTTGGGCTTGGCGGCAATCTCGGCTTTGGTTTTGGCCCATTCGGCAGCGAGCGGTTCGCTGACCAGCGGTTCGATCAGTTTGGCGATGGTGCCGGTGTCGGTGTAGTGGGCGCCGAGCGGGGCGCGGGCGGCGGGGTCGAGGCCGCGCTCGAACAGCGTACCGAAAATGGTCGGGTCGATGGCGCGCCAGTCCATCTCGGATGCCGCGCGATGCAGTGCTTGCAGGTCGGTTACGGTCAACGGCGGAATGTCGATATTTTTAAAGAGGCCGCCGTTGAACCAGGCGATGTCGTGGTCGCCATATTCGCCACCGTTTTTCTGCATGGCGGTGAATAGTTTTTCGATGCGGCGGGCGGCTTTGTCAGCGTCGCTGCCGGCGTTTTTGAGCAGGTCGGTGAAGATGCCGGCGGGGAGCAGTTGTTCGTCTTCGGCGAACATGCAGAAGAGGCATTGAACGAGGAAGTGGGCGACTTTCTGCCCTTCTTCACCACGGCTGCGCATGGCGGCGGCGAGCTGGGCGAACTGGCCGGCGGCTGCGGCGGTGATCGCGGCGGTGGACTTCTCCGGGCGGAGCTTTTCGGGGTTGGTGAAGACCCATTTGAGGAGCTGCCGGGCTTCCGGCTCGACGAGTTGTTCGATGCGGATTTCGCGAGGCTCGTCCGGGTAACCGGTGAAGGCGGTGTGGATGACGATGCGTTCGCGGTCGCAAACAACGAGCAGCGGAGGGTTGTCGAGTTGCAGGGCGTAGTCGGTGAGTTGCTTGAGGGCGGCGTTGAGGTCACGACCGGGCTTTTTGTTTTCCCAACCAAAGTGGCCGCGCTTCCAGACATCTGCCCAGCCATTGCCTGAGCTGGCCTTTTTGGCGCCGCGCTCAAAGCAGTAGTTGTCCGGATCACGCGGTTTGTCGACACCGAGCAGGTCGCAGAGGTCATCGAAATGCGCCTGCGCCCCAGCGCGTTCGGTGAGCTTGTTGTCTTTCCAGAGGGCGATAAAGTTTTCGGGGGTCATGGGGCGGGTCGATTCAATTGGGTATGCAGCCAGTCACGGCTGAGTTGTACCTGCGCAGCCGAGCGCTGAATGAGCTTGATGCCAGCCGCCGGGAGTGCCTTGATGGCTTCTTCAATTTCATTCGCGAGCCCGATTTCGATCATCCCGGCGAGCAGTTCGTCGGCCTGGCGGATGTCTTTTTGCCTTTTGGCATCACCCTCGCCACGCCTTAGCTGGGCAATGATCAGTTTGTGGATGGCGAAGCGGGCGGGGTCGGGCAGGTTGATCGGGAAGGCGTAAGTTCCAATCACCAGGCCACGCCGGTTAAAGCCACCGAGCAGGTAATCCATGTAACGCAATGGCGTCGCGGCAATGCCAAGATCGGCGAAATAGTGCGGCGTGTTAGTTTCCGCGGCGGCGTGCGTGGTCAGGAAGTCGAGTTTGATGCGGGTCTTGCGGCTGATTATCGCGGTCGATGGCTGGCGGTGATCGAGTTGCGGCACGGCAAAAAACGTCGGATCGAATTCCTGGGCGGTCGCCAGGACATCAATCGCCTCGGCATTACCCGGCAGAGCCAAGCTGATGCCGATGGCGCGCGCAAAATCCATGTCGCTGGTTTTCAACTGGCTGCCCCAGCGCAAGCCAAGCAGGTTGCCCAACGCGGTAAAAGCGTGCGAGCCGACAAGTACCAACCCTTTGCGGAACAGACCGGCCTGAGCCAGGTGCTCCATGACACGGAAGTGCGCCGACTCCATACTCATGCCACCGCTGGCAATAAAGGCGCGGGTGGTTGCGCGCAGCGCGCTGATGGCTTCGCTGGCTTCGGCCTTGCGCGTTTTGAGGCGGTCAACCAGCGCTTGGGTTTCCGGGGTGTCGCGGCCGAGCGAAAGGCGTTTCAGTTTGCCGTCCGGACCGCTTACTTGCCAGTACCAGTAGGCGTAGCCGTTGGCATGGTTCAGATAGGGGCTGCCGGCGATGCCTTGCTCGAAGATAATTGCGTTGAAGACCGCTGCCTCTTCCTGCAATTGGGTATAGAGGGTTTGACTGACCGGGCTTTGAGAGAACATCGCCAACCTGGATTTGTAGTAGACGAAAAAAGTCTACTACAAATCCATTGGAATATGCTGATCAACCCAAAAACAACTGATACCCCGGGTTCTTGCTCTCGTCCCAATGCGCGTAGCCAAGGTTCTTCAAGAACTCCTTGAACTGCCCCATCTCGCCCGGCGGCACCTGCATGCCGACCAGCACGCGGCCGTAGTCGGCGCCGTGGTTGCGGTAATGGAAGAGGCTGATGTTCCAGCCGGCGCTCATTTGCGTCAGGAAGTTCATCAACGCGCCCGGCTTTTCGGGAAACTCGAAACGGTAGAGCAACTCGTGCATGCCCTTTTCACAAACCGCCGGGGCATGGCCGCCGACCATGTGACGAAGGTGATTCTTCGTCATTTCGTCATCGGTCAGGTCTAGCGTCGGGTAGCCGTGCTTGCTTAGTTGCTCGACGAGCTTTTCCGATTCGTTGCGGTCAACCACCTGAATGCCGACAAAAACGTGGGCTTCCTTGGCGGTGTTGTAGCGGTAATTGAACTCGGTGACGTTGCGTTTGCCGATCAGCCCGAGGAATTTTTTGTAGGCGCCGGGCTTTTCCGGCAGCGTGACGGCGAGAACGGCTTCGCGGCGTTCGCCAACCTCGGCGCGCTCGGCGACAAAGCGCAGGCGGTCGAAATTCATGTTGGCGCCGGAGCTGATGGCGATCAGGTTCTTGTCTTTCAGCTTGTATTTGCGGGCGTATTCCTTGGCGCCGGCGACGCCTAGCGCGCCGGCCGGCTCGAGAATCGAACGCGTATCCTCGAAAACATCCTTGATCGCCGCACAGATGGCGTCGGTGTCGACGAGGATCATTTCGTCCACGTACTCTTTGCAGAGGCGGAAGGTTTCTTCGCCAACAAATTTGACCGCTGCGCCGTCGGCAAACAAGCCGACCTGCTGCAAGCGGACGCGATGTCCCTTGGCCAGCGATTGCGTCATCGCATCGGCATCCTTGGCTTCAACGCCGATGATCTTGATTTCCGGGCGCAGACGCTTGATGTAGGCGGCAACCCCGGCGATCAGACCGCCACCACCCACACAGCAGAAAATGGCATGAATCGGCCCGTTGTGACGCGAGTGCTGGCGGAGGATTTCCATCGCGATGGTGCCCTGGCCGGCGATCACTTCCGGATCATCAAAGGGGTGAACGAAAGTGAGTTTTTCGGTTTTTTCCAGTTCGAGAGCGTGTTCAAAGGCTTCATCGAAAGAATCGCCGAACAAAACCACTTCGCCACCACGCCGCTTGACCGCCTCAACCTTGATACCCGGTGTTGACGTCGGCATAACGATCACTGCCCGGCAACCAACCTTGGCTGCCGACATCGCGACGCCCTGCGCGTGATTGCCGGCCGAAGCGCAGATCACGCCGCGCTTGAGCTTTTCGGCCGAAAGGCTGGCGATTTTGTTGTAGGCGCCGCGAATCTTGAAGGAAAACACCGGCTGCAAATCTTCGCGCTTGAGGATAATCTTGTTGCCAACGCGCGCAGAAAGGTTGCCGGCGAGTTCGAGCGGCGTTTCGATCGCCACATCATAAACCTGTGCGTTGAGAACTTTTTCGAGATAATCCGGGTGCATTTGGCGCAACTCATTAAGGCAAAAGGGAGATTCTACGGGTGGAGTGGCTAAACGTCACGGCTGAAAGCGGCCTTTGGGGCTTGCTGGCAGCCAGTTTTCTCTCGGCAACGCTGTTGCCCGGTGGTTCCGAGGCGCTTTTGTGGGGCTTTCTCAGGCTCCATCCGGCCGAATACGGAACGGCACTGATGCTCGCCACCTTCGGCAATACGGCCGGCGGCATGGTGACCTGGTGGTGCGGGCGTTATCTGCCGCGCTGGCAAAAGCTCGAAAATATGCCACACAAGGACAAACTGCTGCGCTGGGGCAGCCCGCTTCTGCTGCTCGCCTGGGCGCCACTGATCGGCGACGCGCTGTGTCTCGCCGCCGGCTGGCTGCGCCTGCACTGGCTACCGTGCTGCATCTTCATGGCGCTTGGCAAACTGGCGCGCTACTGGCTGGTGGCACAAAGCGCGTTGGCAAACTGAACCCGCGAGCCAGTTTGCAGTCCACCTAGCCCGCATGTTGCACCGCAATACGTTAAAATTGATTTTTTACGGAACACCGTCCGCTGCCATGACCGCCCGCCTGCGCGAAATCCCTTACAACTACACTTCGTTTTCTGACCGCGAGATCGTCATCCGTTTGCTCGGTGCCGGCAACTGGGCGGTGCTCGACGAGCTCCGTTCCGAGCGCGTCACCGGCCGTTCGGCGCGTATGCTCTACGAGGTTCTCGGTGACATCTGGGTCGTCCAACGCAACCCGTATCTTGAAGACGACCTGCTCGACAACCGCGAGCGTCGCGATGCGTTGGTCAATGCGCTACTACACCGTTTGTCCGAGGTGGAAAAACGTCGTCTCGCTACCGAAGGCGAAGACAACGGCCGTTCGGCCAAAGTCAAGCAGTTGGTTGATGCGGCGCGTGAAGCGGTTAATCGCTTCGCCGAGCATTTCGGCACGACTTGGGATTTGCGCCGCAAGGTCACGCGCATTCTCGGCAAGCATACGCGCAAGGACAACATTGCCTTTGACGGCTTGGCTCGTGTTTCGCACGTCACAGACGCGACCGACTGGCGCGTCGAATACCCCTTCGTCGTACTCTACCCGGATACCGAGGAAGAAATTGGCCATCTCGTACGCGGCTGTATCGAAGCCGGCCTGACCATCATCCCGCGTGGCGGCGGCACCGGCTACACCGGCGGCGCCGTGCCACTGACCCGTTTTGCGGCAATAATCAATACCGAAAAACTGATCGATATCGGCCCGGTTGAAGATCTGGTGCTGGCTGGGCACGACACGCCTTACGCGACGATACGCACTGGTGCCGGCGTCATTACCGACCGCGTTTCCGAAGCCGCCGCACTGGCCGGCCGCGTTTTTGCGGTCGACCCGACATCGGCTTCGGCTTCCTGCATCGGCGGCAATATCGCGATGAATGCCGGTGGCAAGAAGGCCGTGCTGTGGGGCACCTCGCTCGACAATCTGGCCTGGTGGAAAATGGTTGATCCAGACGGCAACTGGCTGGAAGTCGAACGCGTCAATCACAACTACGGCAAGATCCACGAGCAGGAAAATGTTGAATTCCGTCTCAAGCGTTTTGATCCGAGCGGCAAGAAGCAGCTCGGCGAAGAAATCCTCACCATGCCGGGCGCTGCCTGCCGCAAGATAGGGCTCGGCAAGGACGTTACCGACAAGTTCCTCGGCGGCATTCCCGGTGTGCAAAAAGAGGGTACCGACGGCATCATCGTTGCCGCCCGCTGGGTGTTGCACAAGATGCCGCCGGTAATCCGCACCGTCTGCCTTGAATTTTTCGGGCAGGTGCGTGAGGCGGTGCCGGCGATTGTCGAAATTACTGATTATTTCAAGCCGGGCGGTGGCGGCCACACGGCTGGCGTTTTGCTTGCCGGCCTGGAGCATATGGACGAGCGCTACGTTCAGGCCGTCGGTTATTCGACCAAGGCCAAGCGCCACGGGCGACCAAAAATGGTCCTGATTGGCGATCTCGTTGGCCACGACGAAAACGCCGTGATGGCGGCTGCTTCAGAAGTCGTCCGCATGTGCAATCTGCGTGCGGCTGAAGGCTTTATTGCGGTCAACGCCGAAACGCGCAAGAAATTCTGGCTCGACCGTTCGCGCACTGCCGCCATTTCGCGCCACACCAATGCCTTCAAGCTCAACGAAGACGTCGTGATTCCGCTGCCGCGCATGGGCGATTACTGTGATGGCATCGAGCGCATCAACATCGAACTATCGACACAGAACAAGCTGGCGCTCTGCGATGCACTGACGCAGTTCATTCAGGGCGATCTGCCACTGCATCGCGGCGACACGACGCTCGATACTGACGTGCTGATCGGTGACCGCCGGCAAGCAGCGCTGGATTACATCACCGCCGTCAGGCTGCGTTGGGAGTGGTTGCTTGAGAATCTCGACCTGCCACTCGCTGACGCCGAAGCGCGCTTTGCCTCGTATGGCGTGCAGGCTGGCGAACTGAGTAACCGCGCCGAGAATCCGACCCTCTTCCACCGCTTGCAAGATCATTCAGTGCGCGTTTCGTGGAAGCACGAACTGCATGCCCGACTGGCGAAAATTTTTGACGGCGGCGTCTATCGCCCGATCGTCGAACGGATAGTCGAGATTCACAAGGAAACCCTGCGCAGCCGTGTTTTTGTTGCGCTGCACATGCACGCTGGCGACGGTAACGTGCATACCAATCTGCCGGTCAATTCCGACAATTACGAGATGTTGCAAACCGCTAACCGCGCGGTTGAACGCATCATGCAATTGGCTCGTTCACTTGATGGCGTCATTTCCGGCGAGCACGGCATCGGCATCACCAAGCTCGAATTCCTCACCGACGCTGAGCTGGCACCCTTCCGCGCCTACAAGCAAAAAGTCGATCCGCAAGGCCATTTCAACAAGGGCAAGCTGATGCCCGGCGGCGAGATGGATAACGCCTACACGCCTTCTTTTTCCCTGCTGGGCACCGAATCGCTGATCATGGAACAGTCGGAGATCGGCAAGATTTCCGACATGATCAAGGACTGCCTGCGCTGTGGCAAATGCAAACCGGTCTGCTCGACCCATGTACCGCGCGCCAACCTGCTTTACTCGCCACGCAACAAGATTCTCGCCACTTCGCTGCTGGTTGAAGCCTTCCTTTACGAAGAGCAGACCCGACGCGGCATTTCGCTCAAGCATTTCGACGAATTCAACGATGTCGCCGACCATTGCACGGTCTGCCATCGCTGCGTCAAACCTTGTCCGGTCGACATCGATTTCGGCGATGTTTCGGTTGCCATGCGCAATTTCCTGCGCAAGCAGGAGAAGAAGCGTTTCAGCCCCGGCACCTTTGCGGCAATGACTTACCTGAATCTCAAAGACCCGGCGACCATCAAGCTGATGCGTTTCGGCATGATGGACTTCGGCTTCAAGGCTCAACGTCTTGCCCACAAGGCCGCCAAGGCACTTGGACTGATTCAGGAAACGCGCGCTCACCCGCCCGCCTCGCTCGGCGCACCGAGCGTCAAAACGCAGATCATTCACTTCCTCAACCGGCCGATGCCGGGTAATCTGCCCAAGCGCACTTCGCGCGCCTTGCTTGATATTGAGGACGACAAGGTCATCCCGGTCATTCGCAATCCGCGCAAGACAACGGAGGAATCGGACGCCGTCTTTTATTTCCCCGGCTGCGGTTCGGAGCGACTGTTCTCGCAGGTTGGTCTGGCAACGCAGGCGATGCTCTACGAAATCGGCACGACGACGGTGCTGCCGCCGGGCTATCTGTGTTGCGGCTACCCGCAAACCTCATCCGGCGACGAGGACAAGGGCCAGAAGATCACCACTGACAACCGCGTGCTCTTCCATCGTGTCGCCAACACCCTGAATTATCTCGACATCAAGACCGTGATCGTTTCCTGCGGCACCTGTATGGATCAGTTGCAGAAATACCAGTTCGAGAAAATTTTCCCCGGTTGCCGCCTGCTCGACATCCACGAGTATTTGATGGAAAAGGGTATCAAACTTGAAGGCGTCGAGGGTACGCGTTACATGTACCACGACCCCTGCCATTCACCGATGAAGATCTACGCGCCGCTTGCAGTAACCAAGGCACTAATGGGCCAGGAAGTTCCTCTCACCGACCGTTGCTGTGGCGATGCAGGCTCCTTTGCTTACTCGCGCCCGGATATTGCAACTCAGGTCAAATTCCGCAAGCAGGAAGATATCGAAGCAGGGGCAACCAAATTACGAGCTGATGGATTCGCTGGCGAAGTCAAGATTCTTACCTCCTGCCCGGCGTGCCTTCAAGGCCTGAACCGCTTTGAAGATGATGCAGGGACGACTTCTGACTATATCGTCGTCGAGATGGCGAAGCACTTGCTAGGGGAAAACTGGGTCGCAGAATACGTTGACCGTGCCAACCATGGTGGAATTGAGCGGGTATTACTCTAAACTTACTTAGTTCGTGAAATACTTCCTTCCCTTGGCTGCCTTAATGACGGACATTAGTGCTAGATGAACTAAGCTGCGTTTCTTTGGGGCGAGTACCTTGCTGAACGGAACACAAACTTGCGAACTTTGCCGGGACACCGGCGGTAAGCTCCTATGGCAATCATCACGTTTGCGTGTGGTTCGTGTCGCCGACGCCCACTACCCCGGGTTTTGCCGAGTTATCTGGAATGCCCATGCTCGGGAGATGACTGATCTTGACCAGGTCGATCGCCACGAATTAATGGCCGTCGTTTTCGCGGTAGAAGCGGTTTTAAGACAGTTGTTTTCCCCCGACAAAATCAATCTTGCCAGCTTTGGCAACATGACCCCGCATTTGCACTGGCATGTTATACCGCGCTGGCTTGATGACCCGCATTTCCCGGAGCCGATCTGGGGCAAGGTTCATCAAACAAGGCCGGGACATCGTCCTGAGGTCTCTGACGATGACCTGATTTATGCAATTTCGCAGCAACTTTCCTCTGGAGAGGCTCATGGCTGAAATGACAGTCGATACGAACCGGCTTTCCTTCCCGGACATTCCCAGTGGCTCTGCTTATCTGGCTCGCTTGCCGCTGGCAAACCCGGCCGCTTCCGAGCAGCAGTTATTGCAATTCCTTGAGGCGCTGCTCGCCGACCCGCCACCGGCAGACACACTACTCTCTTTGCTCGAGCAAGCCCGTGTTCCGCTGTGTTTCGTCGAAGAAGAAATGGCTCGCCGCTATCATAACAAGCCGCTTCCCCTTGGCAAGGAAGAACGTTCCAACTTTGAGCTGGTTCTTTCTGCCTGGGAGCTGATGCGTAACGCCTACGAGCGTTGCGCTCAAATGGCTGAGCCGATGGCGAAGGATCCGCAGTTTTTTGGTCTGGTGGCTACCGTTCTTCATCGCTGCATCTACTATGCCGGTATGGTCATACTCGAACACTATCGAGCGCGCCGTGAGCTGCCCGCAGGCGTCTGGGCTGATCTCCATGGTTATTTCGCCAAGGCTGAGGAATGGGGAGTTTCCTGCATGCCCATCGAAGACGGGCTGGAAAACAATCTCCAGTCAACGCACTGCGCTGCCGCTTACGTCACCCTGCTCTTGATTGATGTTGCCAGCCCCTATAGCAACTCCGTCCGTAATCTCAATCTGATCCGGCGCTGGGCAGGCATGTGGGCACCTTTAGTCTCGGTACACGAAGTCAGCGATGATCTTGAAGCACCTCCTTACATCATTGAACTCCAGAAGGACTCCCCGCTACATGCGACTAACACCAACGAGAATATTGGTGTGGATGCACGAGGACTCGACACCTCTCGTCTGGGTCTTCAGATAAGTCACATGCAGAGCCAATTGCGGCAGCGCCTGACGCCATCGCAGTTGGGGCTGGGTGAGGAAACCAGCAGTTATGTTCTCGGTTTGCTTGAGCATCTTGCACGCCCATGGACCCAGGCGGCCTCACCCCGGCGCTTTAGACGCTTTGCCGCAGTTGGTAAAGCGCGCATCGCTGTTAGCTTTGAAGCCATTCATTTTTACGTAAGCGGTGCCGATTTTGTTCAGTCCGATGCGGCCTCTGCGTATTCGCGCGGTGACTTTGACAAGTTATTTACCTTCCGTGATAACGCCAACCCGAATGCCGCGCTCGCGCTTCGCGCTAGTCAGGACTACCCGGTCGACGAATGGGCAGTGATCAATCATTCGGCTAACGGCTTTCGTCTTGCCAGGACAGTTGCCGGTCAGAAAATTGCCCATAGCCAATTGCTGAGTATTTGTCCCCACGATGGCGACACCTTCCTTTTGGCGCAAGCGAGCTGGCTCATGGAAGAAAGCGATAGTAGTCTGCTCCTCGGCATTTCTGTCTTGCCCGGCTCACCGAAGGGCATTGCAGCGCGCCAGCATGATCCGCTCGAACCTGGCCGCTTTCGTTTTATGCGTGCTTTTTTGCTTCCCCCGGTTTCGGCAATTGACGAAGAAGCGTCACTCGTTCTGCCCAAAAACATCTATCAGGCAAGTCAGATTATGGATCTTCAATCTGAAGCACAGACTTTTAGCGTTCGTCTTAAACGTATCCTGCTACGCGGGGTAGATTTTGACCGAGTAAGTTTCGACATACTTTGAACCATCTTGGCGCGACGCTATTCGAGTGCGTTAAACTAGTACTTTGTGATCTGGAGCGTTCATATGGCTGGCATCGACAAGGACACGCCCGTCCCGACTGAAATCAAGTTGCACAAGGTATCGAACAAGCTTGAACTGGCTTACGCTTCCGGCGAACGCTACGAACTGAGTGCAGAGTTTCTGCGGGTTTTTACGCCTTCCGCCGAAGCTCGGGGTCATGGGCCTGGCCAGGAGACACTGCAAACCGGAAAGCGTGATGTTGAAATTTCACGCATCGAGCCGGTAGGTACTTACGCGGTCTGCTTAATTTTTTCTGACGGCCACGATAGTGGCCTTTATTCGTGGGACTTACTCCACAACTTCGGCCAGCATCAAAATGATCTGTGGGCTGAGTATCTCAAGCAGCTTGACGCCGAAGGTGGCTCACGCGACATTGATACGACCTCAAAGTCTGCCAGTGGCGGCAGTTGCGGTAAACATCATTAATTCATGAAAAACGATACGACTCATTTCGGCTACGAATCAGTTTCTGAGCTGGAAAAGGCCAGGCGGGTTGCCGATGTTTTTGACTCGGTAGCTCAGCGCTATGATCTGATGAATGATCTGATGTCTGGTGGCATGCATCGCTTGTGGAAAGCATTCACGATCCAGCGCAGTGGTGTGCGCGAAGGATCGCGGGTTCTAGATGTTGCCGGTGGCACCGGTGATCTTTCTCTGGCTTTTGCCAAGCGTGCCGGCAAGAGTGGGCAGGTTTGGCTGACTGACATCAACAACGCGATGTTGGCGCGTGGTCGTGATCGGTTGCTCGACAAGGGGCACATGCTCCCAGTTGCACAATGCGACGCCGAAAAGCTCCCTTTTCCCGATGACTGGTTTGATATCGTAACCGTTGCCTTCGGGTTGCGTAACATGACCCACAAGGATCTCGCACTTGCTGAAATGCGTCGGGTACTCCGGCCAGGTGGACGTTTGCTTGTTCTCGAATTCTCCAAGGTCTGGAAGCCACTGGCGCCAGCCTATGACTTCTATTCCTTCCAGGTTATTCCGCGGATAGGGCGGATGATCACCCAGGATGCTGACAGTTACCGTTATCTCTCGGAGTCCATCAGAGTGCATCCGGATCAGAATGAGCTCAAGGGATTGATGCAGGACGCAGGTCTCGAGCAGGTTGAATATTTCAATATGGCCTTGGGTGTTGTCGCCCTTCATCGCGGCCACAAGTTTTAGGCTTTGTGACTGATGCTGATCTCAGGAATTCCTGCGAGCCTCATTGTCAAGGCGGTCAACCATATTCTTGCCCGTGAGCCCTGGGCAAAGCTTCGATTAGCTGCGTTTTCCGGCCAGATCGCCCAAATATCTGCACCACCTGCCGAATTTTTATTTCTCGTCGCAGCGGACGGCTCCCTCAGCGCATTGCCCAGCCATGGCGACTCGTTGCCATCGGTGTCAATTGCGCTTCCTCAGGACATTCTTCAGAAGAGTATCTCCGGACAGTTCGCAGCTGTTCTTTCGTCGGCCAGGATCACCGGTTCTGCCGATTTTGCTGAAGCACTTTCATTTGTCTTCAAAAATCTGCATTGGGATATCGAAGCAGATCTCGCCTCAATTGTCGGTGACATTCCCGCTTGGCGTGGCATGCAAGCTATTCGTCACGGGCTTGCTTGGCAAAAGGCGAGTACTTCGAATGTACTTGATAACATGAGGGAGTACTTGGTGGACGAATCCAGCCTGATACTGGCCCAGCACGAAATTATCGATTTCAGTAGATCAGTCGCCAACTTGAGGGACGACTTGGCTCGTCTTGAAAAACGATTAGCCAAGCTCTAAAAACGTAAGTTCAAAAAAAGGCAGCCTAGGCTGCCTTTTTTATTGAAGCAATATCTCAGTGCACACTCTTCTTGAATCGAGCAATCGCATGCAATTGGGCAACCGCTTGTGCCAGTTCGGCTTCGGCTGTTGCGTAATCCATTTCGGAGTTTCGATTGGACAGGGCTTCTTCGGCACGCCTTTTGGCGTCAAGCGCTTTAGCTTCATCCAAGTCGTGAGCACGGATAGCTGTATCAGCCAGAACCGTGATCATGTCCGGCTGAACTTCCAGCATGCCACCAGACACGTACACCAACTCATACTCGGTCTGACCAAGCACCTTCAATCGAACGGTGCCCGGCTTGATACGGGTAAGCAACGGCGTGTGGCGGGGCAGAATACCGAGCTCACCGGACTCGCCGGGGAACACCGCAAACTCAACCACGCCCGAGAAGATGGACTCTTCCGCGCTGACGACATCACAATGTACAGAAATTGCCATGACTGGCTCCTATGCTGGAGACGCTAATTACAGCGTCTTGGCCTTTTCGATAACTTCTTCGATACCGCCGACCATGTAGAACGCTTGTTCCGGAACGTGATCGTATTCGCCAGCACAAATGCCCTTGAAGCCCTTGATCGTTTCCTTGAGGGACACGAACTTGCCCGGCGAACCGGTAAAGACTTCAGCAACGTGGAACGGCTGCGACAGGAAGCGCTGAATCTTACGGGCACGTGATACGGCTAGTTTGTCTTCCGGAGACAGTTCGTCCATACCCAGAATCGCGATAATGTCGCGCAATTCTTTGTAGCGTTGCAGATTCATCTGCACAGCACGGGCAACCGAGTAGTGCTCTTCACCCACAACCTGCGGATCAAGCTGGCGTGATGTGGAATCGAGCGGGTCGACAGCCGGGTAAATACCCAGGGAGGCGATATCACGCGACAGCACAACCGTCGAGTCAAGGTGCAAGAAGGTGGTAGCAGGCGACGGATCGGTCAAGTCATCGGCAGGAACATAAACAGCCTGGATTGAGGTGATCGAGCCAACCTTGGTTGAGGTAATACGCTCTTGCAAACGGCCCATTTCTTCAGCCAGTGTCGGCTGATAGCCCACAGCAGATGGCATACGGCCAAGCAGGGCGGAAACTTCCGTACCGGCTAGGGTGTAGCGATAGATATTATCGACGAAGAAGAGAATGTCGCGACCATCATCACGGAAACGCTCAGCCATGGTCAGTCCGGTCAGCGCGACGCGCAGACGGTTACCTGGAGGCTCGTTCATCTGACCGAACACCATCGCGACCTTGTCGAGAACGTTGGAGTCCTTCATTTCGTGATAGAAGTCGTTACCTTCACGGGTACGCTCACCGACGCCGGCAAACACAGACAAACCTGCGTGCTGTTTGGCGATGTTGTTGATTAGTTCCATCATGTTGACCGTCTTGCCGACACCCGCGCCGCCGAACAAGCCGACTTTGCCGCCCTTGGCAAACGGGCAAATCAGATCGATAACCTTGATACCGGTTTCGAGCAGATCAACGGAGGAAGACAGTTCGTCGAACTTCGGCGCGGAGGCGTGAATTTCACGCAGCTCGTTGGAGTCGATCGGGCCGGCTTCGTCGATCGGGCGACCGAGAACGTCCATGATACGGCCGAGAGTGCCCATACCAACTGGAATCGAGATTCCTTTGCCGGTACCGTTCACTTTCATGCCACGACGCAGACCGTCGGAAGAACCCATGGCAATGGTTCGCACAACACCATCGCCCAACTGTTGTTGAACTTCGAAGGTTAGGCCGTCTTCTGCCATGCCGTTTGCTTCAGAAGCATCCAGCTTGAGCGCGTCGTAGACCTTAGGCATCTGGTCGCGTGGGAAGTGGATGTCCACTACGGCGCCGATACACTGAACGATTGAACCTTGACTCATATTCAAATCCCCAAAAAATAAAATCTACGCTTTACACCGCTGCGGCGCCGCTGACGATTTCCGAAAGTTCTTTCGTAATCGCCGCTTGACGGGCTTTGTTGTAAACCAGCTTCAAGTCACCGATGACTGTCTTGGCATTGTCAGAAGCCGACTTCATGGCAACCATCCGTGCCGACTGCTCGGATGCCATATTTTCAGCTACCGCCTGATAAACCAGTGCTTCAAGATAACGAATGAGCAAATCGTCAATAACTGCTTTGGCATCAGGTTCGTACACATAATCCCACTTGGTCTTGGACGAGCCAACGGCGTCACCAGAAAGCGGTAGGAGTTGTTCGAAAACCGGCTCCTGTTTCATCGTATTGATGAAGCGGGTATAGCCAATGTAGAGGGCATCGATTTCGCCCTTCATATAGGCATCCAGTTGCACCTTGACCGGCCCGATGAGCTTCTCAAGGTGCGGCGTATCGCCGACATTGATCGCGTGGGAAACAATTTTGCCGCCCGCACGCTGCATGAAGCCAAAACCACGGTTACCAATACAGGTGACCTGATACTTCTTTCCTTGAGCGTCGAGTTCCTTCATCTTGCTCACCACCAGACGCAGGATGTTGGAGTTCAAACCCCCACACAAACCTTTGTCTGCGGTGATCAGGACAACCCCGATTGCCTTCACCGGATCCCGTTTTTCCAGGAAGGGGTGCTTATACTCGGAAAGAGCATGAGACAGATTTCCTGCGACTCGCCGGATCTTCTCGCCATAAGGACGGGCAGCCCGCATCCGCTCTTGCGCTTTGCGCATTTTGGATGCGGCCACCATCTCCATGGCCTTGGTGATCTTGCGCGTATTTTCAACGCTCTTGATCTTGCTGCGAATTTCCTTGCCGCTAGCCATGTAATTCTCCTAGCTAATCAGGCCCAGCTGTTCTTGAATGCGACGATACCAGCGGCGAGTTGCTTTTCTGAATCAGCGCTCAGATCGGCAGTCGTCTCCATCGTATTCATGAGGTCAGCACAGTTAGCCTTCAGGTAACCGATCATGGCCTTTTCGCACTCCAGTGCACGCTTGACTTCGACATCATCGAAGTAGCCCTTATCAGCCGCATAGAGCGTGACTGCCATTTCAGAGATGCTCATCGGAGAGTACTGCTGCTGCTTCATCAGCTCGGTGACCAGACGACCACGCTCAAGCTGTTTGCGTGTAGCTTCGTCGAGATCGGAAGCAAACTGGGCAAAGGCAGCGAGCTCGCGGTACTGAGCGAGGGCCAGACGGACACCGCCGCCAAGCTTCTTGATCAGTTTGGTCTGTGCCGCACCACCGACGCGGGACACGGAGATACCGGCGTTGATTGCAGGACGGATACCGGCGTTGAACAGGTCAGTTTCCAGGAAGATCTGACCGTCGGTGATGGAAATCACGTTGGTCGGAACGAAAGCGGAAACGTCACCTGCTTGCGTTTCGATAACCGGCAATGCGGTCAGCGAACCGGTTTTGCCTTTGACTTGACCATTCGTGACC
>JAABQV010000017.1 GCA_011391255.1 Dechloromonas sp. | reverse complement strand
CCCGGTCGACCGATTGTCCCTGGTGTGGTTTTGCTCGACCAGGCAATTTTGTTTGCCGAGAAAATGCTCGGCTTTCCGGTTGCTAACTGGCAGGTCGGGAATGCCAAATTTCTCAGTCCGGTCGCGCCGGAAGAAGTGCTCACTTTTGTGCTGAACATCAAACCAAGCGGCGCTATTGCTTTCGTCGTGCGCAGCGCCGAGCGTGATGTTGCCTCCGGCAGCCTGAAAGCATCGCCGCCATGAGCCATCCGCCGCCACCCAACTGGATGCTGCAACAGGAGCGCAGCAATCTCGCCATTCTCAAATTGATGGTCTGGATTTCCCTGACGCTGGGGCGTGGCATCGGCCGTCTGGTGCTTTACGGGATCGCGACCTATTACGTTCTCTTCGCCCCCAAGGCAAGGCGCGCCAGCCGAAAATACCTGCAACTCGCACTCAATCGCTGGGCCGAATGGTCGGATGGCTTTCGTCATGTTTTCTACTTCGCCAGCACCATCCACGACCGCATTTATTTGCTCAACGACCGCTTTGATCTGTTTGATATCGAAGTCATCGGCGCTGAAGCCTTGCACGCCTCGCTCGAAAAACAGCCCGGTGCGCTGCTGATCGGTGCCCATCTCGGCAGTTTTGAAGTGCTGCGCGCGGCCGGGCGCGGAAAAGCCGGCCTCAAAGTCGCCATGCTGATGTACGAAGAAAACGCACGCAAAATCAATAGCACGCTGGAAGCAATCAACCCGGCGGCGACCGAGGACATCATCGCGCTCGGGCGTATGGGCTCAATGCTCGAAGCACGCGAAAGGCTCGATCAGGGCTATCTCGTCGGTATGCTAGCCGACCGTGCGCTGGGCGAAGATGCGACGGTCGACTGCGAATTTTTGGGCGAAATGGCGGCTTTTCCGGTTGGGCCTTTCCGGATGGCGGCGATGCTGCGGCGTCCGGTTTTCTTCATGGCCGGGCTTTATCTCGGCGGCAATCGCTATCAGATTCATTTTGAGCCGCTCGCCGATTTCTCGGCAATCCCGCGCGAAGAGCGCGAGACGGCAATTTTCAGCGCCCAGCAGCATTACGCCGGGCGTTTGAGCCATTTTTGCCGCCTTTCCCCTTACAACTGGTTCAATTTCTTCGATTTCTGGCAGAAAAAATGATCAAACGCCTTGTTGCCGCTCTGCTTCTCTGTCTCGCCATGCCGGCTTTCGCTGACTTTGATGTCGCGCAGTTGATGAACGATCTGGCCAAACACAAAGGCGGCAAGGCGAAATTTGTCGAGAAAAAGACTATCGCCATGCTCGACAAGCCGGTGATTTCCAGTGGCGAGATGACCTACAGCGCGCCGGATCGCCTGGAAAAACGCACCTTGTTGCCCAAGCCGGAGTTACTGACGCTCGATAAAGACCTGCTGAGTATCGAGCGTGAGAAGCAAAAACTGACCATCAACCTGAATAACCAGCCCGAAGCGCTGGCCTTCATCGACAGCATACGTGGCACCCTGAGTGGCAACCGCGCGGCGCTAGAGAAAAATTACGGGCTTTATTTGTCCGGTAATTCCAATAAGTGGGTGCTCACATTGCTGCCCAGCGACCAGAAAATTGCGGCGCTGGTGCTGCGCATTGTCGTTAGCGGCAGCAAGGGGCAAGTTCGCAGTATCGAGTATCTGCAGGCCGATGGCGACCGTTCGCTGCTGACTATCGAGCCGCTCGACGTCAAATGAAGCTAACCGCCGGCCGTACTTTCCTGCTCTGGTTGCTGGCCATGCTGGCCGCTGCCGCCATTGTCTGGAATAGCCGGTTCACCGCCGATATGTCTTTTTTCCTGCCGGCGCATCCGACCGCCGAGCAGCAGGTACTGGTCGATCAACTGAAGGAAGGCGTTGTATCGCGCCTCTTGATGGTGGCGATCGAGGGGGGCGAGGCCAGCCAGCGCGCGCAGCTTTCCCGCGACTTGCGCGGTCAACTCGAAAAACTGCCTGATTTTGTCTCGGTACAGAACGGCGAAACCGGCAGTCAGACGGTGGATCGTGATTTCCTGTTCAAGCACCGCTATGCGCTCAGTCCGGCGATCAATCCTGAACGCTTTACGGTCGACGGCTTGAAAGTGGCGATTTCCGACAGCATTGATCTACTCGCCTCGCCCACCGGGATGATGCTCAAGCCCTTGCTGCCCAGCGACCCCACCGGCGAATTGTTTGCCCTGCTCAGCGGCCTCAACGCCGGCATCCAGCCGAATAGCAGTGCAGGGGTTTGGGCTTCGCGCGATGGGGAGCGCGCCATGCTGCTGATACAAACCAAAGCGCTGGGTTCCGATACCGATGGTCAGGAACAGGCAATCAACGCCATCCGCAGCCATTTTGCCGGGAGCGCGCAAGCGACCGGGCTGGCTGATGCCAAATTGCAGCTATCCGGCCCCGGCCTCTTTGCCGTTAATTCGCGGGCGACGATCAGGGATGAGGTTGGCCGTCTATCGCTGATCAGCAGTCTGGCGATCATTGCCGTGCTACTTTTTGTCTATCGCTCCTTCAAATTGCTGGCGCTCGGTTTGCTGCCGGTGGTTTCCGGTGCGCTGGCCGGTATTGTTGCCGTCAGCCTCGTCTATGGAACGGTGTTCGGGATTACCATTGGCTTTGGCGCGGCGCTGATCGGCGAGGCGGTCGATTACTCGATCTACTATTTCGTGCAGTCCAGGCACGGCGGGCTTGATGGCTGGCGAACGCGCTTCTGGCCAACTGTCCGGCTCGGTGTGCTGACTTCGATCTGCGGCTTTGGCGCCCTGCTCTTCTCCGGCTTTCCCGGCCTTTCGCAGCTTGGCCTCTACGCGCTGAGCGGCGTGCTGACGGCGGCGCTGGTGACCCGTTTTATCCTCCCGCAGTTGAGCGCAACGGCCCCGGCAATGTCCGACCTGGTGCCGTTTGGTCAATCGCTGGCAGCCATCGTTCGGGCGCTGGCGTTGTTCCGTTGGCCGGTAATCGTCCTCGCACTGGCCGCCGCCCTCCTGCTTTTTGTTGAACGCGACGGCCTGTGGAACCCCGAACTCTCAGCCCTAAGCCCGATCAGCAAGGCCGATCAACTGACCGATATGGCCTTGCGTGCCGACATCGCGGCGCCGGACTCGCGTTATCTGGCGGTGATCAACGCAGCGGATCGCGAGGCGGCATTGCAGGCTGCCGAAAAAGCCGGTGCGCAACTGGATCTTTTGGTCAGCGCTGGCCGCATCGCCGGCTACGATAGCCCTGCGCGTTTTTTGCCCAGCGCCGCCAGCCAGGAGGCGCGGCGTAACAGCTTGCCGGGCAGTGAAGACTTGCGCTCGCGCCTACAAACGGCGCTGGCTGATTCGCCGCTAGCCGCCAATAAACTGACGCCTTTTCTGCAAGACATGGACAACGCCCGGCAGTCAGCCAGTTTGACGCGGGTGGAGTTGAACGGTACCAGCCTGGCGCTCGCTGTCGATGCCTTGTTGCTTCAGCAAAGCAACGGCTGGAGTGTTTTGCTGCCCCTGCGCCCCGGCGAGCAAGATATAGATGCTGCCGAAGTGCGTACCGCACTGGCCGGTTCCGGTGCCCTGTTCATCGACATGAAAGTCGAATTCGACAAGCTCTACAACGATTACCTGCACGAAGCCATGTTGCTCTCGCTGGCCGGCCTGTTGGCGATTGTGGCCTTGCTGGCAGCCAGTCTGCGTTCGCCGCGCCGCTTGGCGGCAGTGCTCTTGCCCTTGATTCTGTCAGTGCTGCTGGTCGTCGCTGCGCTGCATCTGCTCGGTGAGCGCCTGCATCTCTTGCACCTGATCGGTATGTTGCTGATCGTTGCGGTTGGCTCCAACTACGGGCTGTTCTTCGACCATGCCAGCGAGCAAGGCCACTTCGATCCCGAGACGCTGGCCTCAATGCTGATCGCCAACCTGACCACCGCCATCGGCTTCGGCACGCTGGCGCTTTCCAAGGTGCCGGTGCTGCACGCGGTTGGCGTCACGGTCGGGCCGGGGGCGATCCTCGCCTTGCTGCTCTCGGCCATCTTCGTTTCACGTGGAACCTGCCGATGAGTCAGCCCTTGCGCACCCTCAGGCTGAGCGTCGGCGCTCAAACCCTGATGATTCTCTTGCCCGGCGCCTATATGAGCGCTGATGATTTCGAAAAGTCCGGGTTTTTCAGCGCCGTCGCCCGGCGCCAGCTACCGCTTGACCTGGTTGCGGTCGACCTCGATTTAGGCCGCATTTCTGAGGGTACTGCGCTACCCGCCTTGCAGAACGAAATCATCGCGCCGGCGCGGGCGCAGGGTTACCAAAAGATCTGGCTCGCCGGCATCTCGCTGGGCGGCTTGCTGACGCTATGCCACAACGCCGACACGCCGGGCGCGGTCGATGGCCTCTGCTTGATCGCCCCCTATCCGGGCAGCCGCCTGACCACCAACGCCATCGCCCGGGCTGGTGGCATGGCGATCTGGCAGCCGACCGCCGATGAGCTTACTGATCCCGAATATCGCGCCTGGCATTGGCTGCAAAATCCACCGGCTGATTTACCGGTATTTGTCGGCTATGGCAGCGAAGACCGTTTCGCTGCCGGCATGAAACAGATTGCCGAATGCTTTCCGGCAGCATCCCGTTGCGCCATTCCCGGTGGACATGAATGGCCGGTGTGGCAACTTTTGTGGGAACATTTCCTCGATAGCGACGTTTTCTCTACCTGACATGCCGCCAACCTGGAAACCGACCCCCTTCATCAAACTCTCCATCGCCATTCATGCGCTGGCGGTGATCGTCTTGCTTTTCGCATCGGCCTACTGGATGTGGGCGATCGGCGCTGTGCTGATCAATCAGCTAATCCTCACGCTTGCCGGCCTCTTGCCGCGTACCAAGCTGATCGGCGCAAACCTCAGCCGCTTGCCGGCGGCGGCGATTCAGCGACGGGAAGTGGTGTTGAGCATCGACGATGGCCCGGACCCCGAGGTGACACCGCGGGTGCTGGATTTACTCGATGCCGCCGGTGCCAAGGCGAGTTTTTTCTGCATCGGCCGTTACGCTGAACAGTATCCGGCGCTCTGTCGCGAGATTGTTGCGCGTGGTCATAGCGTCGAAAACCATGGCGATTCGCACTCCTGGTTTTTTGCTGCCTTTGGCTTCTGGCGCATGCGGGCAGATATTTCTGCCGCCCAAAAAAAATTGGCCGAAATATGCAGTCGACCGCCACAGTTCTTCCGCCCCACCGCCGGTTTGCGCAATCCGCTCCTTGATCCCATATTGGCTCGCTTGAGCCTCAAACTCGCTTCGTGGACGCGGCGACCTTTCGATACTTATGAAGGGAATCCGCAGCTTGTGTTTCAACGTCTGATCGACGATCTGGCCCCCGGCGACATCCTGCTTCTGCATGATGGACACGCGGCGCGGACGCCGACTGGCGAGCCGGTTATCCTCGCGGTTCTACCCGAGTTACTAAAAACCATTGCGCAACTTCGCCTCAACCCCGTCACGCTACCTGCCGCCCTGAGATGACCTCACGCTTCCTGCAAACCCTGCTTGACGAAGCCAGCCGCCCTTTCCGTTCCGGCAGCCACTTCGCTTACCACTACGCGCGCGGCAAATTGTCGTCTGACTGCATTTTTCGTGAACTCATCAAGCGCGGGGTTTTCCCCGCCGAAGCACGCTTTCTCGATCTCGGTTGTGGTCAGGGCAGTCTCTTTGGCTGGCTGCTCGCCGCCCGTAATCTTTACGAAAAAGGCAACTGGCCGAGTGACTGGGCGCCTGCTCCGAAACCGCTAAGCCTGCGCGGCTTCGAGCTGATGCAAAAGGATGTCGAGCGGGCCGCTAAAGCCTTCGGTACTGATCACCCGTTGGTCAAAATCACCCAGGGCGACATGTGCAAGGTTGATTTCGGACAGGCAGACGTCGTCACCATTCTTGACGCCCTGCACTACATTGATCACCTGCGCCAGAAAGACGTGCTCAAGCGCATCTATGCCGCTCTGCCACCCGGCGGACTATTCCTCACCCGCGTTGGCGATGCGGGTGCCGGTCTGCCCTACCATATCTGCAACTGGGTCGATCACGCGGTCACTTTTGTTCGTGGTCACCGCCTGCCAACGCTTTACGGCCGCCATCTTGCCGAGTGGATAGACCTCCTTAAAAACCTTGGTTTTCAGGTTGAAACCATGCCGATGAGCGAAGGCAAACCCTTCGCCAACATCATGCTAATTTGCCGGGTGCCAGCGTGACCACATTTCAGATCGACCTGTTCTTCTTCCTCACCGGCAGCGCGGTATTAATCTGGCTCTCGCGCAAGCCCCTGCGCCACCCCGGTAGCCACGGCTTTTACCGCTTTTTCGCATGGGAAGGCATTCTTGCCTTGGTCGTGCTCAACCGTCTGCCCTGGGGCGAGCAACCCTTTTCAGCGCACCAGATCGCTTCATGGATATTGATGTCGCTCAGCATCTATCTTGTCATCATTGGTCAAAAAGCACTGCGCAATCACGGCACCGCCTGCGCTGAACGAGCCGAAGGCGGGCTTTACGAATTCGAAAAGACGACAACGCTGGTGACCAGCGGTATTTTCAAACACATTCGTCACCCGATGTACGCCTCACTACTGGTACTCGCTTGGGGCGCGTATTTTCAGGCGCCAAGCGGAGTGGGAACCCTGGTTGTCGCTTTGACCAGCCTCTTTTTGCTGCTCACCGCGAAAGCCGATGAGCGCGAATGTCTGGCATTTTTTGGCGAGCCTTACGCGGCCTACATGAAGGCTACGCGTGGCTTCATTCCGGGTGTTTACTAGTTGTTTAACAAGCTGATTGCTGGAGATAAGTGCCGACTTGCGCAGACTTTCCGGCGGGCTGTTTAGCCAGAATCGGCCAGGAACGGACGTTCGGCTTGCCGTACCGGAAGCGGGCATTCGTCGGTTACCAAAGGAGCAATGAGCGAAGCGAATTGCGCCAGATGTAATGAGTCCGGGACGAAATACTTCAATTTAAGCCCCAACCCTGTCATTTCGCAAAGCTTCGCAGCGCTTCAAGACCCTCGTTCACGCCAAGCGCCTTCCTCCGGTGGCGATTAAGCCGACTGGACGGATGCTCGCGCAAGTACAAAAATCGCACTTGACCCGACTATAACTTCACGGTTTATGCTGCGCACATGGATAACTTTCGCATCACCGCACTGGGGCGACGTTTCGGCCTTTCCCGCTCAAGCTTGCTGTATTACGACCGCATCGGTCTGTTGTGCCCATCCGGGCGCAGCGAGGCTGATTACCGACTGTACTCTCAGGCGGACTGCGACCGACTGGCGCGCATCTGCGCTTTCCGCGAGGCTGGAATCAGTCTGGATGAAATTGCCCGCCTTCTGAATGCCGATACGCCACACGGCCCAATTCTGGAGCGCCGTCTGCACGAACTTGGGCAGGCTATCTTAGCGCTGAAGGCGCAGCAGCGCCTGATCGCCGGCATGCTACGAACAGCCGCTTCAGGGCCAGAAGCGACGGGGCTGGACCCGGCGCTGTGGCTGGAATTGCAGCACGCCTGCGGCCTTGACGCTGCGGCACTCAAACACTGGCACACCGAATTTGAACGCCGCGCACCTGCGGCACACCACGCTTTTCTCGTGAGCCTTGGGCTTAGCGAAAAGGAAACCACTCAGGTCAGGATGCTGACCCGAAATATTAAGGACAACACAATGTCGATGCGCTACTTTTTCGAGCTTTTTGAAAACCTGCCACGCCAAGGGCCGGGTTGTGAAGAAGCTACCCTGCAGGCCCTAAGCCTGCTCAAACACTTGCCCGCCCGCCCCGTAGTGCTGGACATCGGCTGCGGCAACGGCCTGCAGACTCTAACGCTGGCACGCGAGCTGAAATCAAAAATTCTCGCCATCGACAACCATCCGCCGTTATTGCGCCATCTGGATCAGGCAGCAACGGAAGCCGGCCTCAGCGTGGAGACACAAGAAATGTCGATGATCGACATGCCTTTCGCCACAGAGCATTTCGACCTGCTGTGGGCAGAGGGCGCGATCTTCATCATCGGTCTGGCGCGCGGGCTGCAGGATTTTCACAAATTTCTCAAGCCCGGGGGCTACCTTGCTTTCACCGAAATGTGCTGGTTTGAAGCTGATCCGCCTGCCGAGATCCGCACATATCTCGAACGCGTGTATCCGGACATTCGACCTATAGAAAAGGTTTGCGAGCTCGCTGAAGCGCGTGGCTATGCGGTCGTCGACAGCTTCAATTTGCCGGCCAAGGCGTGGTGGGATGACTACTACACACCCATGCAAGCGCACATGCAGGCGCTGAAGCGGAAAAACACCGGCATCAGCGAGGCCGAAGCCGTGTATTCCGCTTGCGAGGAAGAGGCCGCAATGCACCGCCGCCATTCAGCAAGTTACGGCTACGGATTCTTCGTGCTGCAGAAGCGCTGAACACCTTGCAGAGAGCTCAGCGCTCTCAGACTTGTTGGATCAAAGTATTCCCTCGCGTTTGGCTCTGATTGCGAGGCCGAGATGCGCAAGCCTTCGGCTTTCTTCCTACAAATAGAACGCCCGCTTCTCGATTTCCCAAGTGACTCCATTGGGCACTTATGAGCCCTTGCGAACTCCACCCCCATCAGAGCCGCCCGTTCGTTCACCAGACCATCCGCTAGCCCGCTAAAATAAGGCCTTCACCAAACCGAGGCCAGCCGTGACCCCCTTGCTTCTCTCCAGCTACACCGCCACAACCTGCCTCGGCCGCGGCCTTGCGGCGACGCTGGACGGCCTGCGCGAAGGACGTAGCGGGCTCAAGCCTTGCGCTTTCGAGACGGTGACGCTGGCGACCTGGATCGGTGAGGTTGTCGCGGTCGACGCCGAAAAACTGCCAAAAAATCTTGCTCGCTTTGATTGCCGGAATAATCGCCTGGTGCAACTCGGCCTTGAAACCGATGGTTTTGCGGATAGCGTGCGGCAAGCCGTCGCACGTTATGGCAAATCGCGGGTCGGCGTATTTCTCGGCACCAGTACCGCCGGTATTTTGCAAACCGAACTGGCTTACCGCCGCTGTGACCCGCAAAGTGGCGCCCTACCCGACGATTTCATCTACCGCACGACGCACAATTCCTTCTCGCTGGCGGATTTTACCCGCGAGTATTTTGGCCTCGAAGGCCCGGCAATGGCGGTGTCCACCGCCTGTTCATCAAGCGCCAAGGTGTTTGCGGCGGCCGCCCGGCAATTGGCTTGCGGAACCATAGATGCGGCTGTCGTCGGCGGTGTTGATACCTTGTGCCTGACCACGCTTTACGGTTTTGCCTCGTTGCAGCTGACTTCATCTGAACCCTGCCGCCCTTACGATGCGGCGCGCAATGGCATTTCGGTCGGCGAAGGCGCGGCATTTGCCCTGCTTGAACGCCTGCCGCCGAAAGTGCCGGACGGTGCTGTCCTGCTTCTGGGTAGCGGTGAATCCAGTGACGCTTACCATATGTCGTCGCCGCATCCGGAAGGGCTCGGCGCGCGGCTGGCGATGGAGGCGGCCTTGCGTGCCGCCGGCTTGCAAGCCGGACAGATCGACTACATCAACCTGCACGGAACCGCGACGCCGGCCAATGATGCCGCCGAGGGCAAGGCGGTGGCCGGGCTGTTTGGTGACCGCGTGCCCTGCAGTTCGACCAAGGGCGCGACCGGCCATACCTTGGGTGCCGCTGGTGCTGTCGAGACCGTTATTTGCGCCTTGGCCTTGACGCATGATCTGCTGCCCGGCAGCCCGGGTACGCAAACGCTTGATCCGTCGATACCGCTCAATTACCAACTGGTCAGCCGTAGCGGAAAATTACGGCACGCATTGAGCAATTCTTTCGGCTTTGGCGGCAGTAATTGCAGCCTCGTTCTGGGGCGCGCTCAATGACCTCAAACCCACTCTCCGCCTGGATTGAAGGCATCGGATTTCTGGCACCCGGCCTCGATGACTGGGCAGCCACGCAGGCGGTTTTGCGCGGCGAAGCCGCCTATGCTGCCGCTCCATCCGTTTTGCCGGCGCCAAGCATCCTGCCGCCGGCCGAACGCCGGCGCGCCAGTCGTGTCGTCAAGCTGACGCTGGCGATTGGCCTTGAAGCCGCGCAGCAGGCTGGCGTCGATGTCGCAACGCTGGCGACGGTGTTTTCGGCTTCCGGAGCCGATGGCCACAATTGCCACGCTTTGTGCGAGCAACTGGCCGGCGATGACCGCCAGATTTCACCGACGCGCTTTCACAACTCGGTGCATAACGCAGCCGCCGGTTATTGGGGTATCGCCACCCGTGCGATGGCGCCTTGCCAGGTGCTTTGTGCATATGACGCAAGTTTTGGTGCCGGGCTGCTTGATGCGCTGGCGCAGGTGGTTGTCGATCAGCAGCCGACGCTGCTGATTGCCTACGACAGTGAGTATCCGGAACCCCTGCATAGCAAGCGCGATACGCCCGATTGTGCCGGTGTTGGGCTATTGCTGAGTCCGCAAAAGACGCCGCGCTCGCTGGCGCGAATCACCGTTGCCGGCAGTCCGGATGTCGCCATAAAAATGCCTGATCCCGACCTAGAAAAGCTGCGTACTGCAATTCCCGCCCTGCGCAGCCTGCCCTTGCTGGAAATGCTGGCGCGTGGAGAATTTGGCGTCGTTTGCCTCGATTACCTGCCGCCGATGCAGCTCGCGGTCGATCTTCAGCCATGCTAGATCACGCTTGGATTGCTGCGCGCATTCCGCATCAAGGCGCAATGTGCCTGCTTGATGCTGTGCTCGAGTGGTCAGAGAGCGCCGTTGCCTGCCGTGCGATCAGCCATCGCGGTGCCAACAACCCCTTGCGCGCTGAAAGCCGCTTGGGTGCTGCCAATGGTATCGAATACGCGGCGCAGGCGATGGCGGTGCATGGCGCACTGCTGGCCGGGAGCGACGGCTCGCCGCGTCAGGGTTACCTGACCAGTGTGCGCAGCGTTCAGTTGCATGTGCCTCGCCTCGACGATCTGGCTGGTGATCTGCTGGTTCAGGCAGAACGCCTGTCCGGCGACGCCAACAACATCCTCTATCATTTTTCCGTCAGTCATGCCGGCCGCTGCCTGCTTGAAGGCCGCGCCGCCGTCGTGCTTGACGCTTCACGCCTTAAGGAATCCACGGTATGAAACGCGCACTGGTTACCGGCGGCAGTGGCGGCATCGGTGCGGCGATTTGCGCGCGCCTGGCTGCCGACGGCCTGCATGTCGTTGTCCACGCCAATCGCGGCCGCGAAAAGGCGGAAGCGGTGGTTGCGGGCATCATCGCCAATGGCGGTAGCGCCGAGGCGGTCGCTTTCGACATTACTGATCGGGCGGCAACGGCTGTTGCGCTTGAGGCCTTGGGCGAAGCGGGGTCGATCCAAGTGCTGGTGAACAATGCCGGCATCCACGACGACGCCGTTTTCCCCGGCATGTCCGGTGCGCAATGGGATAGCGTGCTGGATGTCTCGCTCAACGGCTTTTTCAACGTCACCCAGCCTTTGACGATGCCGATGCTCCGCACCCGCTGGGGGCGCATCATCAATATTTCCTCGGTTGCCGGGATCACCGGTAACCGCGGTCAAGTCAATTACTCGGCGGCCAAAGGCGCCTTGCACGCGGCGAGCAAATCGCTGGCGCTGGAGCTGGCGAGCCGCAATGTTACGGTCAACGTGGTTGCGCCCGGAATTATCGCGACGGAAATGATCGCCGGCGCTTTCGACGCCGAAGCGATCAAGACGCTGGTGCCGATGAAGCGCGCCGGCAAGCCGGAAGAAGTCGCCGATCTCGTCGCCTTCCTTGCTTCAGAGCAAGCTGCTTACATTTCAGGCCAGGTGATTTCGATCAATGGCGGGATGGTTTAAGGCGGGATGTTTGGCCGGTTTGTGCCCTAGGAAACTCTGCATAAATAGCCTGTAACGATACGGAATCAAGCTTGTCAATCGTTTTTAGTGGCAACTAGGTGAACGATTGGATACCATGAAGTCTTTCGGTTCCTAGCCGAAAAGAAGCAATTTGATAGCGTGGGATTTCTATATGAGTTTTGATCGTCGTGATTTCCTTATGCTATTGGCCGCACTGACAACTAGTCGCTTCGGGCATGCAGAAATATCGGGCCCAGCACTTAAATTTGGCATAGTTCCCTACCTGACAGCTCGACGACTAGCAACGCTTTATGAGCCTGTTCGAGAGTTTTTCGAGCACGAGTTGGCGCAGCCTGTAAGGCTCTTGTCTGCCCCGGATTACGCGACACATCTCGATCGACTGCGCGCACAGGAGTATGACCTTGTGGCCGACTCCCTGCCGATCGCACGCTTGGCCCAGAGAGAACTTGGGTATATACCCTTAGCGCGCACCGCGGTTCCGTTGCAACCGGTATTGGTAGTGGCTGCCGAAAGTCCAATCAAGAAGTTAGCCGATTTACGTCATAAGACCATTGTTGTTTCTGACCGTATCGCTGCGTTAACGATCGTCGGTCTGAGATTCCTTCGCGACAATGGCTTGCAACCCAATAAAGATGTGGCAGTGCGGGTGGCAGGCAGTCACGCCAATGCGATACAGCGAGTACTTGCAGGCGAGGCGGCCGCCGCCATTGTTTCTCACACCACACTTAAGCAGATTGAGCCGGCACTGGCTTCGCGAGTAAAAGTAATGCTGGAATTACCACAGGCGCTTTCAGCCGTGGTGTATGCAGCATCACCTAAGCTTGCAGCCAAGGCAAAAAGCCTAGGCCAAAATCTGATCAATTTCGCCACACAGGATCCATCAGGAAAAACCTTCATCGAGTCACTTGGACATCGAGGTCTGCTCCCTGTCGGCAATGAAATGGCGCAAGTCGACGCCTTGGTGGTCGAGTTCTACCGACAGTTGGGCGCCACGGAATGAGCCTTGCCTCTATCCGAGGCTCGTTCGGCGCCCAGCTAACAGCACTTGCCATCACTGCTGTCGTTGCATCCAATCTGCTGCTAGTGGCCGGGGTAGGTACCACTTTTATTCTTGATGCCAGAAAAAACCAACAGGCTGAGGTGAACACAGTAGCAAAGCTAATCTCAACAGCACTTGAGACACCAATGCTAGAGGCCAACTATGCCGAAGTAAATGACGTAATAAGTGAAGCTGTTTCGGTTGGTGTCATCGGATTTGTCAAAGTCGCGCTAGCGGACGGCATTACGCTCTCTGAGGTTGGGCAAATACGCACAGATGGCTGGGCTTCTTCGTTAGTGGAAACGGAAATTGCTTACAATAAAAATGTACTGGGGATGGTGACAGTACAACTAGCCACTTCGCCGTGGGATCAGTCCTTAGGTAACCTGCTGGGATCCTTGGTTATTTCGTTGATATTGTCGCTGGGATTGGCGCACTGGTTATTTCGGCGGTTCATTTCTCGTACGGCCTCACGCATTGCAATACTAAAGGAGGCAGCGGAAGCTTTTGGCGTGGGAAATACGCAGGCTCGAGCCGTTATTACAGGTGAAGATGAGCTGGCTGATTTTGGCCGCGCCTTCGATCAGGCAATGCAGTCGATTACGGAATCACAGGCAAACCTTAAGGAAGCCATGCACGCAGCCGAAGCGGCTAATCTTGCAAAAAGCCGCTTCCTTGCAACAATGAGCCACGAGATCCGTACGCCGCTCAACGGCGTTCTTGGTATGGCACAACTTCTATTGATGCCCGATTTAACGAAGGAAGATCAACAAGAATTCGTGCGTACCATTCTTAACTCGGGCAATACCCTGTTAACGATTGTCAACGACATCCTTGATCTTTCAAAAGTTGAGGCCGGCCGACTGGATCTCGTCACCAGCGTTTTTTCTCCAGCGCAATTAATACACGAGTCGATATCACTCCTTAACGGGAACGTGGTTAGCAAAGGACTCGAGCTAACTGCTAAATGGCAGGGAGAAGAAGGTGCCCATTATGTGGGAGATGCGAATCGTATCCGCCAGATGTTAGGCAACTTGCTCGGGAATGCTGTCAAATTCACTGATCAAGGAACGATTCTTGTAGAGGTGTGCGAATTGCCATCAACGCTAGAAGGATCCTCACGCCTGCGTTTTTCAGTTATCGATACCGGGATTGGTATCCCTACTGAAAAACTTGAAATGCTGTTTCTTCCATTTTCCCAGATCGATTCGTCGGATACGCGACGTTTTGGGGGAACTGGCCTTGGCCTATCTATTGTGCGGGCTTTTGCGGAGCAAATGGGCGGTACGGTTGGCGTAGCTAGCGACGTAGGAAAGGGTTCGAGGTTCTGGTTCGAAATCAACGTCAATTTTTGTAAATTTGCGCAAGAGCGTCGCTCCACAGAAAGGTCTGGAACCGAGCAGCCCAGACGTGAGCGACTTGGAATTAGTGGCCGCATTTTGCTCGTTGAAGACAATCGCACTAATCGTGTTGTTGTTGAGCGGCTATTAATAAAAGGAGGGTTTGAGGTTGAATATGCCGAAGATGGCCAACAAGCTGTTGAACTATTTCAAAGGGAATCAGGAAGATTTGACCTCATTCTAATGGACATGCAAATGCCTGTTATGGGCGGCCTTGAGGCTACTCAAAAAATCCGAGCCTGTGAGGCAATTGAGTTCGGAGGTCGTATTCCGATTGTCGCACTGACGGCCAATGCTTTTGAAAAGGATCGTGAGTCATGCATTGCAGCAGGCATGGATGATTTCCTTACCAAACCGATCAACGCAAACCAGTTGTTAATGACTGTAGAACGCTGGATAGCCGAGCATCATAGCGGCCGAAGTGAAGTTGTTGGACTAATGGGCACCGCCAAAAATTCGTCATTCCTGCGTTAATTGTTACGGAAAATGAGTTCTTTCATCCGCGCCAGTTTGGGGGCAACGATGGGCACCGTCAGCATCGTGCTGGCAATCGCCATCAGCAACAGCGCGGTAAAGGCTTCGCTGGTGATGATCTGTTTGTCGAGCAGAATGTTGGCAAAAATGATCATGATCAGGGCTTTGGTTTGTAGCAGCCAGCCGATGATGCCGGCTTCGCCCGGTACCCATTTCAGTATTTTGCCGGCGATCCGGACGCCGATCAGCTTGCCAGCCACCGAAGCAAGCAGCAGCCCGCCAGCAGCGATGAATACAGCCTCGCCGCCGACATTCCAGTTGGTGCGCAGGCCGGTACTTAGGAAAAAAACCGGCATCATCACCAGCAAAACGTGGTGGCGCAGCAGGTCCATCTGTTCCTGATCGAACCAGTCGGCCTCCATGATGGCTCCGGCGAGGAAGGCGCCGACCATGAAATGCAGACCGGCCCAGTCGGCGCCGAAGCTGCAGGCGGCGAGCCAAATCAGCGCGACATACCAGCGGTCGCGTTCGGCCAACCAGAGCATCAGCCGACGGAAGGCGTAGCCGAAGACGGCGAAGGCGATCAGGAAGGCGATTTGTTTGCCGACGCGTTCCCAGTCCATCAGGATCAACGCCAGCACGCCCCAGATCGCGATATCGTCGAGGCTGGCGTAACGCAGGATGCGCTGGCCGATCGGCTGACGCAGGATTTCCAGCTTTTCCATGAGCAGGATAAGGATCGGTAATGCGGTAACGGCGCAGGCCATGCCAACGCCAAGGATGAATTGCCAGGTCAGCGCCTTTGGCCCCATCCAGCCGTCCTGGGTGAGCAGCCCAACGGCGGCGAGGCAGCCGAAGAGCAAGGGCGTGCCGAGCGCTAGCCCGGCGGTAATCGAGCTTTCCCGGCGATGCGTCCAGGCTTTGCGTAAATCGAGTTCGATCCCAGCAATGCAGACGAAAAGCATCACCGCCCACCAGGCGATGCCATTGAGCGACTGAACAACGGCGGGATTAAAAACGAATGCGTAGTAATCGGGATAGAGGCGGCCAAGAATGCCGGGGCCAAGCAAAACGCCAGTGATGATCTGAACGACGACGAGTGGCGCGTAATAGTCCATCTTGCCGACCCGCCAGATCAGGTAGGGGACGGTGAAAATGATCGTCATCGCGATCAGGAAAATTTCGGTGGTATTCATATGGGTTTAATCCGCCGCAAATTTTAAGGCTTTCGGGTGAGTTGTTGCGGTCAACCCGGGAAAATCGTCAATTTTTTGAGCCGCCTAACGCCAAAATGCCTTGAGAATTTCTTGCGCACAGAGACGAAATAGATATACTGTAATTATGAACAGTATTCCGTAAGTCGCCTGCGCCATGGGCGATAAGAATCGGCAGCAATTTCTGTTCCATCGTTGGCCCCTGTGCCATAATTCCATCAAATTTCCGAGGTGATCCATGGACGACAATAAGGCGAAAGCGCTCAGCGCAGCGCTGCAACAGATTGAAAAGCAGTTTGGCAAAGGCTCCATCATGAAGATGGGCGATGCTGAAATTGACGAGGCGATACAGGTGGTTTCCACCGGTTCGCTCGGGCTGGATATCGCTTTGGGCGTTGGTGGTTTGCCGCGTGGCCGCGTTGTTGAAATCTACGGCCCGGAATCTTCCGGCAAAACCACGCTGTGCTTGCAGGTGATTGCCGAAATGCAAAAACTCGGCGGCGTTGCCGCCTTCATCGATGCCGAGCATGCACTCGACCCGCAATATGCGCAAAAACTGGGTGTCAACGTCAATGAACTGCTGATTTCCCAGCCGGATACCGGCGAGCAGGCGCTTGAAATCTCCGACATGCTGGTGCGCTCTGCCTCGGTTGATATCATCGTTATCGACTCGGTTGCCGCCCTCACGCCGCGTGCTGAAATCGAAGGCGAAATGGGCGACCAGATGGTCGGCCTGCATGCTCGCCTGATGAGCCAGGCGCTGCGCAAACTGACTGCCAATATCAAGAAGACAAACACGCTGGTGGTTTTCATCAACCAGATCCGGATGAAAATCGGCGTCATGTTCGGTTCGCCGGAAACCACTACCGGTGGTAACGCGCTCAAGTTTTACGCTTCGGTGCGTCTTGATATCCGCCGTATCGGTGCGATCAAGAAAGGCGACGAAGTCATCGGCAGCGAAACCCGCGTCAAAGTGGTCAAGAACAAGGTTGCCCCGCCGTTCCGCGAGGCAATTTTCGACATTCTCTACGGTGAAGGCATTTCCCGTCAGGGCGAGATTGTCGAACTCGGCGTGGCGCACAAGCTGGTCGATAAATCTGGTGCCTGGTATTCCTATAAGGGCGAGAAGATTGGTCAGGGCAAGGACAACTCCCGCGAATTCCTCAAGTCACATCCGGAGATTTCTCAGGAAATCGAAGCCCGTATTCGCGAAGCGGCGAGCACCTCGGTCATCAAGCCGACCAAAGCGGCTGCCGCTGATGCCTGATCTGCGAGTTCAGGCCCTGAAGTTACTCACCCGGCGCGATCATAGCCGGGCCGAGTTGAGGGCTAAACTCGCCGCTGAGGCCGAAACGGAAGATCAGCTGGATGCTGTGCTTGATCGCTTGCAGAGCGAGCGCTTGCTATCGGATCAACGCTTTGCCACGCAGCGCGTTATCGCAAGGGCGCGACGCTTTGGTGATGCACGATTGAGGCAGGATTTACGGCAACATGGTGTCGGCGATGCGGATATTGTCGCCGCCTTGCCTGAGGGTGGCGATGAGGCTGAGCGCTGCCACGCTGTCTGGATCAGAAAATTTGGCAGCCTGCCGCAAACTCAGGCTGAACGTGGCAAGCAGATGCGCTTTTTGCAGTATCGCGGGTTTTCCAGCGAGGCAATCAGGCTAACCATGCGGCGCGCGACTGCTGGAGCAGATGAATGACAGGTGCTGTAGCCGTACTTTCCGCCCACAACCTGAAAAAACGCTACAAGGCGAGAACGGTTGTCGAGAACGTTTCGTTTGAGGTTAAGTCGGGCGAAGTGGTTGGTTTGCTCGGCCCGAATGGCGCTGGAAAGACTACGTGTTTTTACATGATTGTCGGTTTGGTCGCCGCAGATGGCGGAGATGTTTATATCGGCGATGCCAAACTCAGTCACTTGCCAATGCACAGCAGGGCGCGTTTAGGTTTGTCCTATTTGCCGCAGGAAGCCTCGGTATTCCGCAAGTTGAACGTCGAAGAAAATATTCGCGCGGTACTTGAGCTGCTCGGTTTGCCGGAGGCAGAGCTGAATGACCGCCTTGAGGGTTTGCTGGCCGAACTGCATGTCGAGCACGTTCGGCACGTCAATGCGGCAGCACTCTCCGGCGGCGAGCGCCGTCGTGTTGAAATCGCCCGCGCGCTGGCGACCAATCCGCGCTTTATCCTGCTTGACGAACCCTTTGCCGGGGTCGACCCGATTGCCGTGCTGGAAATTCAAAAGATCATCCGCTTCCTCAAGGAGCGTGGTATCGGCGTCCTGATTACTGATCACAATGTGCGAGAGACGCTGGGCATTTGTGATCACGCTTACATTATCAACGCCGGGACTGTTCTGGCCGCAGGCAAGCCCTCGGAAATCGTCGATAATCCAAGTGTTCGCAAGGTCTATCTTGGCGAACACTTCAAGCTCTGACCATCAGGCGGCTTTTCCCCCTTAATGAAACCTACTCTTCAGCTTCGACTCTCCCAGCATTTGGCGCTGACGCCCCAATTGCAGCAGTCGATCAAGCTTTTGCAGCTGTCCACGGTAGAAATGCAGCAGGAGCTCGAGCGCTACCTGCTTGAAAATCCAATGCTCGAACGCGACGATGAGCCAGGCGAAGGGTTTTCCGGGGCGCAGCAGTTTGATTCTCCGGTTAATCAGGAATCGCGCAGCGAGCCGGCTGAGGCGAAAGAGGTGTCGAGCGAGCGTGAGCAAGAACTCCCCAGTTCGCCGGGGGAAATTGATGATGATCGCTGGTCATCCGATGCCGGCACCTTCACCGGTGCAGGGCGCGATGAAGACGATGATAGCGACCCGCAGGATATTCACTCCGCCAACGTCAGCCTGCGTGATCATCTTGGCTGGCAACTTGGCATGACCCAGCTCTCGGAGCGCGACCGCGCTCTGGTGCGTTTCCTGATCGACGCCTTGGACGATGACGGCTATTTATCAACGCCGCTCGTCGAATTATGGGAAACCCTGCCGCCCGAGTACGAAATCGAGGTGGAAGAACTCGATATCGCCCTGCGCATGATCCAGAATTTTGATCCAATCGGCATCGGCGCGCGCAGTCCGCATGAGTGCTTAGCCTTGCAGCTCAAAGCACAACCGGCTGATGACGAACGCGATCTGGCCTTGCTGATTGTTGAGAAGTATCTTGAATTGCTTGCCGCCCGTGATTTTGTCAAATTACGACGCCATACCGGTGCCGATGACGAGGCACTCAAGGCCGCCCACCTCGCGATAACCCGACTCAATCCACGACCTGGCGCGCGGTTTGCGCAGACCGAGGCGCGCTACATCATTCCTGATGTGATCGTCAGGAAGCTCAAAGGCAAATGGACGGCTTACATCAATCCGGATGCCTACCCGCGACTGCGCATCAACCGGCTTTATGCTGAAATTCTTTCGCGCCAGCGCCGCGGCAACGGCAATCTGACCGGCCAGTTGCAGGAAGCGCGCTGGCTGATCAAGAATGTTCAGCAGCGCTTTGACACCATTCATCGGGTCACGCAGGCGATTGTCGACCGTCAGCGGCAGTTTTTCGAGCATGGTGAGGTGGCGATGCGGCCATTGGTGTTGCGCGAGATTGCCGATATTCTTGGCTTACACGAGTCGACTGTTTCACGTGTAACCAGCCAGAAATATATGGCAACGCCACGCGGGATCTTTGAATTGAAATACTTTTTTGGCAGTCACGTCGCCACCGATACCGGTGGCGCATGTTCTGCCACGGCCATTCGCGCGCTGATCAAGCAATTGATTGGTAACGAAGATGGCAAAAAGCCCTTGTCGGATAGTCAAATATCCGAAATACTAGGCCAGCAGGGAATTGTTGTTGCCAGACGCACGGTGGCTAAATACCGTGAGTTGCTCAACATCCCGCCGGTCAATTTACGTAAGACCCTGTAGGAGAGGAGAAATAATGAATCTGCAGATCAGTGGACATCACATTGAAGTTACCCCAGCCTTGCGTCAGTACGTTGAGAACAAACTGGATCCGGTTATTCGTCACTTTGACCAAGTGACCGGGGTCAACGTCGTCCTTTCTGTTGAGAAGCTCAAGCAAAAAGCCGAAGTCACTTTGCACGTGCCGGGTAAGGACATGCACGCGGAGGAATCCGCTGAAGATCTTTACGCCGCCATCGATGTATTGTTTGACAAGCTGGATCGCCAGGTCCAGAAGTACAAGCAAAAGGTACAAGATCATCACCGTGGCGAAAAGGCCGCACATCAGATGGTCGGTTAACACCCGAAGGCCGCAGCCTATCGCTGCGGCCTTTGTTTTTGCAGAAATCCTATGAATCCCCTGACTAAGCTTTTGCCGGCATCCCATGTGTTGCTAGATCTTGAAGCCGGCAGTAAAAAACGGGTTTTTGAACAAGCTGGCATGTTATTCGAGAGTCATCTCGGTCTCGCCCGCTCTGTCGTTTTCGACAGCCTCTTTGCCCGGGAAAAACTCGGCTCTACCGGCCTCGGCCAGGGCATTGCCATCCCGCACGGCCGCATTAAAGGGCTCAAGCAGGCAGCAGGTGCCTTTTTACGCTTGACCAACCCGGTCCCTTTCGATTCCCCCGATGGCCGTCCGGTCAATCTGCTTTTTGTCTTATTGGTGCCGGAACAAGCGACAGAAGAGCACTTGCAGATACTTTCAGAGCTCGCCCAGCGCTTCTCTGAACGCCCGTTTCGCGAAGCCCTTCTGGCGGCACCCGACGCGCTATCTGTCGTGGCTCTCTTTCAGGCCTGATTCACCGCCGTGCGCCATATTAGCCTGGCCCAGCTCTTCGAGGACAATCGCGAAAAACTGCTCCTGAGCTGGCTGACCGGCCAAACCAGCGACACGCGGATCGAGCTGAAAGTCAGCAACAACTACGGTGCGGATGTTGTTGGGCACATCAATATTATTCACCCTGAACGTTTGCAGGTCATGGGTCAGGCCGAGCGTGACTGGACTGACCGGATCGGTCAGAAACGCTTTGCTCAGCAGTTGAATGATTTGCTGGCGGCCAAGCCACCCGCACTGATCGTTGCCGATAGCGTTTCGCCGTCGCCGTATCTGCTGGAAGCTTGTGCTGCCAATGGAACACCGGTGATTCAATCGCCGAAACACTGCTCGGCCGTGATTGACCAACTGCGTATCTACCTCTCGGCGCGCCTCGCCGATACCGTCAATTTGCATGGGGTGTTCATGGACGTGCTGGGTATGGGCGTCTTGATTACCGGTGACTCAGGCGTTGGCAAATCCGAGCTTGCCCTCGAATTGATTTCGCGCGGACATGGACTGGTTGCCGATGATGTGGTCGAAATGGCGCGCATCGCACCGACGACCATCGAGGGGCGTTGCCCTGGCATGTTGCGTGATTTTTTAGAGGTGCGCGGCCTGGGTTTGCTGAATATTCGAACCATATTTGGCGAAACCGCCTCACGGCGGAAGATGAAGCTAAAGATCATCGTCCACCTGCAAAAAACCTTACTTGGCGCCGAAGCGCCACGATTGCCGCTTGACGCCCAGCGTCAGGAAGTTCTCGGCGTACCGATACGCAAGATTGTGATTCCCGTGGCGGCCGGCCGTAACCTCGCGGTTTTGTTGGAAGCTGCGGTACGCAACACCATTTTGCAATTGCGCGGTATCGACAGCATGCAGGATTTTATGGACAGGCAGCAGCGCATGATGCTTGACGATGATGCCTGAATCCTTGATAGTCTCCTAGCCGCTTGGCCCGCCACTTTTACGGAGATCCCATGAAAAAACTGCTTGCTGTTCTGATTGCCTCTTTTGCGCTAACCAGTGCCCACGCTGCTGACGATTGCGCCGCGCAAGCGGCCGAAAAGAAATTGGCTGGTGCCGCAAAAAATAGCTTTATGAAGAAATGTGCGGCTGACTCAATGCCGCCAGCCCAAGCTAGCTGCGAAGCAACGGCTAAAGAGAAAAAATTGGCGGGTGCTGCCAAAAACAGTTTTGTCAAAAAATGCGTGAGTGAAGCCGGGGCTGCCAAGTAAAGTCAGGTAGTAAAGTTGGCTGATGGAAAAGGCGCGAATTTCGCGCCTTTTCCATGGTTGACCGCGACAATCTTCAGAGATATTCGAAATCTGCAAAGTCTGCCAGAGCATCGTTACGTGAACTGCCAAAACAGACCCGTCCAGGACCCCGCAACTGGATTTCATCTTTGCGCACCATGACTTCCATTTGTCCGGGAAAGCTGAGGAAGCTCCCATTAGTACTCAAATCAACGTAAAAATAAATTCCATTACGCTTTTCAACGCGAGCATGCGCGCGCGAGGCTTTACGATCTTCAATCAGCAGTTTGCTCGAAGGATCACGGCCAAGGGAGAGGGTTGGGGTTTTGTCATCAAGCAGGAAAGCCTTGCCACGATAGCGCAGGCAAAGACGGTCACTGGTTTTCTGGATAGAAGCCGGACCAAGGCGGTCCGGTTCTAGTAGATTTCGCTGGAAACTTTCATGTCGTTGCCAGTCAATCTGAACCAGATCAATCAGCTCTTGAGCCTCTCGAATACCACTGGTGGTCGGGATCGGTACTGCAAACGTCTGGCACTGCAACGGTAGCATGTTGACAAAGCGGGAACTCGCCAGAATTTGATCAACGCGTGCCATGCCGGTGATACGAGCCGTGGTATTAACAGCTTCACCAAGTATCGTATCAAATTGCTCAACGATGTCGCCACAATGCACGCCAATGCGTGTGGTCAGGCGGAGTCCGGAAACGGGAGGCAGTTCAGACACCCGCAATTGCATGTCAATTGCTGCAAGATAGGCATCTTCGGGATTGTCAAAGAGTGCTTGCAACTCATCACCGGATACTTGCAAGGTTCGACCGTGGTGGCTGGTGATCGACAATTCCATCCGCTTGACACACTGCTCGACAGCATGTGCCGCCTCCTTTTCCGCCAGTCGCTCGAATAATCGAGCGCTACCGGAAACATCAGCAAACATGATGGACTTATGAAGCAGCTTGGTCATTCGCGCAAGGTCTCAATACAAATTCTAGTCCGGCGATTATAGGCTTCTAAATGCGGTCTGTCGTTATGCCAAAAGGCTTAGTGGTGAGGTCGCTGCCATTGGAAAATCCGGCGGATCAAAGGCAATATCACCTTCTTCAACGGGCGTGTCCAGTGTTAGATTTTGGAAATCAAAAAGACGGTTGTCAGCCAGATGTGAGGGCACGATATTTTGCAGAGCCGTCAATGCGGCTTCGCTGCGACCGGGGAAGCGCTTATCCCAATCCTGCATCATCTCGCGGATTTTTTGGCGCTGAAGATTTTCCTGCGAGCCACATAAATTACAGGGAATGATCGGAAACTCCATGGCGCGGGCGAACTTGGCGATGTCGCTTTCAGCACAGTAAGCGAGTGGCCGAATAACAATATGTGCCTTGTCGTCGGTCACCAACTTGGGTGGCATTGCTTTGAGCTTGCCGCCGAACAGGATGTTGAGAAACAGCGTATGCACCATGTCATCGCGGTGATGGCCGAGCGCAATCTTGTTGGCTCCTAGTTCTTTGGCGGTCTTGTAGATAATGCCCCGGCGCAGGCGTGAGCAGAGAGAGCAGGTAGTTTTTCCTTCGGGAATCTTGTCTTTGACAATCGAGTAGGTGTCAGCTTCAATTATCTTGTGTTCGATACCAAGCGACTCAAAATAGCGGGGCAGAATATCAGGTGGAAAGCCAGGCTGCTTCTGGTCAAGATTCATCGCGATCAGGCGAAATTTGACCGGCGCCCGTTGCTGTAGCGCCATCAAAATATTTAAAAGTGTGTATGAGTCCTTCCCGCCTGACACACAAACCAGGACGGTGTCACCGTCCTCAATCATGTTGTAGTCGCCGATTGCCTTACCGGTGCGGCTTTCGAGGGATTTTCTGAGTTTTTGGACGGTGTTTGAAAGAGTCATTGCGAGGTTCAGGATTGCCAAGGTCAGCCGTGGAAAAACGCCAGTTTACCCCGACACTCTGGCAGCGATGAGGCGGATGTGCGGCTCAAGCAATATCAGTTCACGATGCAGTGACTCGAGTTCGGCGGATGTGCCTTCGAGTTCGCCATTGCGCGCCCTGATCTCAAGATCGCCAACCACACGCGCGGCGGGTTCGGCGCCGAAGGTGGCAAGCGTCCCCTTGAGGCTGTGGGCGGCCCGCTCTGCTGTGCTTGAGTCGAAGCTACTAACAGCGCTACGCAGCACATTGAAGTCGCGCTCCCAGGTCAGGAGGAAAATTTCGGCAATGATCTCGATAGTTTCCTGATCAGCCTGACGCAACGCTTCGCCGTAATCAAAAGCGCTTGGCTCGCCGTCATCCGGAAAGCCGCCATAGGCGAGCAGTTTTTCGAGCAAATCCTTGGAGCGAACCGGCTTGGCGAGGTAATCATCCATACCGGCTGCAATGCAGGCTTCCTTGTCGGATTGCATGGCGGCGGCAGTCATCGCGATAATCGGCGTCCGTCTGCGCCCGTCACGTTCCTCTCGTGCGCGAATTTCAAGCGTGGCGGCAACCCCGCCCATGACCGGCATCTGCATATCCATCAGGATCAGGTCGACATCGCGACTGGCGAGAATATCAAGCGCTTCCTGACCATGGTTTGCCAGCGTCACGCGGTGCCCCCATTTTTCAAGCAGGCTGATCGCCAGTTTTTGGTTTACCAGATGATCCTCAACCAGAAGGACATCGAGGGTGCGCTGCAATTCGCGAAGCGCGTGGCGGGTAACCAACTGGTTGGTCGGCACCGATTTATCGCGGCCAACGATGTCGAAGACGCGACAAAGCGCGGCGAGTAGCTCCTCTGATGAAATCGGCTTGGAGAAAAAGCCGGAAATGCCGGCTTCCTGGCAGCGCTGCCCGTCGCCGCGCATGGCGCCGGAGGACAGCATGATCATCGGCGCAGTGATTTTTAGTCCGCTGCGGATATTGACTGCCAATTCGTAGCCGTCCATTTCCGGCATATGGGCATCAAGCAAGATGCAGTCGAAGGCGGCAGGCCTGTCACGCAGGATCTCCAAGGCCGCTTTGCCCGAGCTGGCGAGAGTCGCGCTGATCTCCCAATGCGCCAGCATGCCACTGAGGATACGGCGATTGGTGTCGTTGTCGTCAACGACCATGATCTGCTTGCCACGCAGATCGATATGGCTGGTACTGGCCTCGGGTGGTTGGCCGTCAAGTTTGAGTTCAAGTTCGAAGTAAAAAGTGCTGCCTATACCCGGTTCGCTTTCAAGCCACAACCGGCCATTCATCAACTCAACGAGACGACGCGAGATCGATAGACCAAGGCCGGTTCCGCCATAGCGCCGGGTTGTCGAGGTATCTTCCTGAGTAAATGCGTCGAAAATGGCTTGCTGCTTCTCGGGGGCGATGCCGACGCCGGTATCGCGAACAGCAAATCGCACGGTCTGGCGCCCATCGCTGCCGGTGCCCAATTCAGCGCGCAATGCGATTTCACCGATGGTGGTGAATTTGATGGCATTGCCGATCAAATTAATCAGTACCTGACGCAAGCGGCTAGGGTCGCCAAGGACGTGTATTGGAACATCGGGCATGACCTCGAGTATCAACTCGATATTTTTCTCGTATGCCCGCAAGGCCATGGTTTTAAGTGTTTCGGAAACAACCCGGTGCAAATCGTAAGAAATTTCCTCGACCAGGAGTTTGCCTGCTTCAATTTTCGAGAAATCGAGAATGTCATTGATAATCGTCAGTAACGACTCGGCTGATGACTTGACGATGCCGAGGTACTCGCGCTGTTCCTCGGTCAATGCGGTATCGAGCGCCAGTTCGGTCATCCCGATGATGCCGTTCATCGGTGTCCGGATCTCGTGGCTCATGTTGGCCAGGAAATCGCTCTTTGCCTGGCTGGCTGCTTCAGCAGCTTCCTTGGCGACCAGCATCGCGGCTTCGATTTGCTTGCGCTCGGTAATGTCGATAATGATGCCAAGCAGCCCATAAACGCTGCCGTCGTGCCGGGTGAGCGCCGCCTTGCGGTAAATTGCGTCGTGGCTGCGGTGATCATGACCGCGTACGAGCGATTCGTAGGTTTGCGTGCCGCCGCTGACGATCAGTTCGCTGTCGCGTTCGGTATGAAAACCGGCATCATCCGGCTCAAGCAAATCAAACAAGGTTTTGCCGATGAAGTCCTCACGCTTGATATCCATGAAGAGCTCAAAGGCGCGGTTGAGGCGCAGATATCGACCTTGGGTATCCTTGATGTACACCGGTAGCGGAATCGTCTCGATCAAGCCCTCGAACAACGCAAGTTGCTCGGACAACTGAGCTTCCATGCGTTTGCGGTCGCTGATGTCGGTGCGAATCGCGATGTATTGCTCAGGCATGCCAGTGGCGTCGAGGAGCGGAACGATGGTGGCACTGACCCAGTAAAGCGTGCCGGATTTGCCACGGTTACAGATCTCACCATGCCAGACTTGCCCGAGCGTAATCGTGCCCCACATGTCGGTGAAAACTTCCGGCGGATGTGCGCCGGATTTGACAATGCGGTGGTTCTGGCCGATTAATTCTTCACGGGCGAAGCCGCTGATCTCGCAGAAACGGTCGTTGGCATAGATGATGGTGCCGTGCGTATCAGTGATGCTGACGATGGCATGCTGGTCAAGTGCGAATTTCTGGTTGGCTAGCGCCCGATGTCCTCTCTCGCTTTCAGCAACCAGTTCAGCCACCCGCAGAGAGAGGCTTTCGATATTGTCTTCGGCGGTTTCGCTGCTGTCTTCCGAGTCGGGCATCAGGCCACGAATGACGTTGCGCAGAGAGGTTAGCGCAGCGTCACGACTGCTCAGTTCACCGCGCAGCTTTTCGTTGGCTTGCGAAAGTTCGAGTGAAGAAAGCTCCAGTGAGCGTGTCCGCAGGTCGAGATCGCGATCATATTGCTCGTAAGAAGCATCGACCCGCTGCAACAACTCGCTAAATCCGTCAATCAACCTGCGTACTGCAACATCATTGCCGGCTGCTGAATTGCGCAAGGCGTCAAGGTGCCCGGCAAGGGCAGTCTCGTCGCCAATGCCAATTGTTCGCTTGAGCTGACGTAGCAGAGCCTTGTTCATTTTGTGCTAGCTCATGCCTCGCTTAGGCTGGTGATAGTCATGGTCTGATTGTGCAGCTTGCACGACGATCCCGGTGTGAAAGGACTGATTTCCCCGTAAGAATAAAAGCCGGTGAGCACTGCCTTGCTGCCGAAAACTTCGCCAACCGCTTCTACTTCTTCGTCGACCCGGTTGCCCATGACCAGCTTTCGGCCAACGCAGCTGACCAGAATCGCCAGGCTTTCGCCAGGATTATCGAACATTTCAGCCGCCGCTTTTGCCGCCGACTCGGCACCATTTACAAGTTTGTCAGTGCTGGCATGCATTAACTTAAGATAGCCATCAGGGTCAATTTCACCGGCTAGCGTCAGGCTGCCCGCCGCCTCATCAACACCTAGTATGGTGCGTATCAGGCCGATGGCGTTGTGATCTTCGCCGAGCATCGCAAACGGGAAAAGCAGGCCGGAGGCCGGCAGATCTTTGGCGTGCTCGCCAAGGTAGCGCTTGTACACTTCCAGCGCGGGCTCTCCATCCAGTTCGAAAAGAACATTGTTGGCGCAGCGAGTCACTTTCCGTGCCGGGCCGAAGGCCTCCCAGCCGCCAAAAGATCCGTGCCCAAAACGCAATGCTGAGCCACAAAGTCCAATAGCGACAATGGCGTGGTCACTCACACCGTCAGGGCCGAGGGTGAAGGTTTGCTTGAAAGCGCCGCCATCGCCGGCCAGGCCGCCAGTAATCGGAACATTTTTGCCGAGGATGCTGGCGATGCCATCGACCAGTGCGCTGCCGTTGATCTGAAGGCCGGGGCCAAAAACCAGTACCGTTCTGAGGTCGGGGGCGAGCAACTGGCGCGCCAAACGCTCGCCGGCGGCGTAGGAATCATCCATTCCCGCCAAAGTGGTGTGTGCCTGAATCAATTTGGTTTGATTAAAATTTAGTGCCGTCAGCGTACAGGTGCCGTCATCAACGCCTTCGGACGTTAGTTCTCCGGCAGTCGAGCAACCAAGCAGGGCCGCATCAGGAAATCCGCTACGCAGCTCTTTGGCAAAATCTGCTGCCGAAAAGTGGTTGACCGCAGCAAACACCAGCAATAGATCAGGTTTTGTATCCGCCAGAGCGATGCACTGAGCGTGAAGGTCGGCGGGTCTTTTGACGATTTTTTGGGTGACGCGCATGGATTTTTTCTTCCCCGGAAATTAGTTGCCAAAAATAGCACGAAACTAACTTCGTCGGGCTTCGCATGGCGCTTAAAATTCGGGTCTATGAGCCTCCCTTTACCCTCTTCCGACGCCTGTGAGCATAGTGCCAGGCTGATTGCCGAAATCGCCCGTGAAATCGGCGCGCATGGCAACTGGATATCCTTTGCGCGCTTCATGGAACTGGCGCTTTATGCGCCTGGCCTCGGCTACTACGCGGCAGGTGCGCGAAAATTCGGTTCGGCCGGTGACTTTGTTACGGCGCCTGAAATGACGGCGCTTTTTGGCCGTTCGCTGGCGCGCCAGGTAGCGCAAATCATGGCGGCATCGGCGCCGGTCGTGATTGAAATAGGCGCCGGTTCGGGGCGACTGGCTGCGGATCTTTTGCTGGCGCTGGAGGCATTGCAGCAACTCCCCGAAACTTATTCGATTCTTGATCTCTCCGCCGACTTGCGCGAGCGCCAGCACGCCACCTTGTCGGCGGCAGTGCCGCATTTGCTAAGCCGCGTGCAATGGATAGATCGCCTGCCCGACAATTTCAGCGGTGTCGTGCTGGCCAATGAACTGCTTGATGCGATGCCAGCGCATCTCGTCGCCTGGCGCGACGAAGGGATCGTCGAGCGCGGCGTCGCGCTGGATGAAAATGGCCGTTTCACGTGGAACGAGCGGCCGGCCGGCGGTGCTCTGCTGGCAGCTGCCGAGGAAATCGGTCGCCAATGTGATTTGCAGCCGGGTTTTGAAAGCGAAATCAGTCTCGCCAACCGCGCCTGGGCGGCAGAATGGGGGCATCGTCTGGAGCGCGGCGCGTTGCTACTGCTCGATTACGGCTTTCCGCGTCGCGAGTATTACCATCCGCAACGCGATCGCGGCACGCTGATGTGTCATTACCGCCACCATTCGCATGGCGACCCGTTTTATTTGCCGGGATTGCAGGATGTTACGGTCCACGTCGATTTCACGGCAATAATTGCCGCGGCCGACGCCAGCGGCCTGGAACTGCTTGGCTACACCAGTCAGGGTCAGTTTTTGCTCAATTGCGGCATCCTCGACCTGCTTGGCGAGAATCCAAGTGGAACGCTGGATTACATTCGGGCAACGGGGGCGGTAAACAAGCTGGTGATGCCGCATGAGATGGGCGAATTGTTCAAGGTGATCGCCATCGGGCGCGGCCTTGATGATAGCCTTCTCGGTTTTTCCACTGGCGACCAAAGTCGCCGTCTATGAGTGTGCGCCGCTATCCCGTTTCCTTTGTCGTCCTTAGTTTTCTCGGGCTGCTTAGCCTATTCATCGGTTTGATCAGCCTGCTCGGTTTCGGGGCCATACTGCATCCGGTGCTTGCCGACCCGATGGCCGGCTTGGCTTTTATCGTTTCAGCCGTTGCCTTGTTCGGTTCGGCCGCTTTTCCCTTGGTGCTGGCGCGCCTCAAGGCCAGCGACGAGAGCTGACTCAGGCGATATAGATCGTCGGGTCACTGAGGCCGGCGGCGGCAAAGCCTTCTGCGCGCAGGCGGCAGGAGTCGCAAACGCCACAGGCGCGGCCTTGTTCATCGGCTTGATAACAGGAAACGGTGAGTCCGTAGTCAACACCGAGTGCGACGCCCTGGCGGATGATCTCGGCTTTGGAGAGGGCTATCAGTGGCGCATGAATGTGCAGTTTTGCACCTTCAACACCCGCCTTGGTCGCCAGATTGGCCATTTGTTCGAAAGCCGCGATGTATTCCGGTCGACAGTCCGGATAGCCGGAGTAATCGACGGCATTGACCCCGACAAAAATGTCACGGCTACCAAGCACCTCGGCCCAAGCCAGCGCCAGCGAAAGCATGATGGTGTTGCGCGCCGGCACATAAGTCACCGGGATGCCCGGTTGAACGCCATCAACAGGCACGGCGATACTAGTATCGGTGAGTGCCGAACCGCCAAACTGCGCCAGCCCGAAATTCAATACACGATGCTTGGCCGCACCCAGCGCCTTGACCACGCGGTCAGCGGCGACCAGTTCGGCGCAATGCCGCTGGCCGTAATTGAAGGACAGGCAATAGCACTCAAAGCCCTGGCTACGGGCAATGGCGAGGCAGGTGGCGGAATCGAGTCCGCCGGAGAGGAGTACGACAGCTTTCTTCATCATGGGGCGCGAATATAACCGAAATTTGCCTTCGTTTCAGCCGGTATCTGCTTGTTCCTGCGCTACAATTTCCCGCTTTGAACCATTGCCGGAGATTTTGATGTCGCTTCGTTTGACTGCTCTTGCCGCTGCCTTGATGTTAGCTGGCTCTGTTCATGCTGCTGACAAAATCAAGGTTGGCTTTGTCTCCACCCTTTCCGGCCCCGGCGCCGGCCTCGGTGTCGATATTCGCGACGGGTTCAATCTGGCGATGAAGCGCCTCAATGGCAAGCTCGGTGATCTGCCGGCCGAGGTGCTGATTGCTGACGACCAGCAAAGCCCCGACGTGGCCAAGCAGGTCGTCGACAAGTTTCTCAAGAAGGACAAGGTCGATCTGATGACCGGCATTGTTTTCTCCAACCTGATGCTGGCCGTCGGCCCGACCGTCTTCGAGAACAAGACTTTCTACATTTCAGCCAATGCCGGCCCTTCGCAATATGCGGGTGAGCAGTGCAGCCCCTTCTTCTTCAACGTTGCCTGGCAGAACGACAATCTCCACGAAGCGGTCGGCAAGTACGTGCAGGACAAGGGTTTCAAGAATGTCGTGATCGTCACGCCGAACTATCCGGGCGGCAAGGATGCCGTCTCCGGCTTCAAGCGCTATTACAAGGGCAAGGTCGCCGAAGAGGTGTACACCAAGCTCGGCCAGCTCGATTACGCCGCTGAACTGGCGCAGATCCGCAGTATCAAGCCGGATGCGCTGTTCTTCTTCCTGCCCGGCGGCATGGGTATCAATTTCGTCAAGCAATTCGTGTCGGCTGGCCTCTCGCGCGATACACAGATCTGCGCCCCCGGCTTCTCGGCTGACGAGGATGTGATCAAGGCGGTTGGCGCACCGATGATGGGCATGTTCAACTCCTCGCACTGGGCGCACGACATGGAAAACGCCGAGAACAAGCGTTTCGTCGCCGATTTCGAAAAGGAATACAAGCGCCTGCCTTCGCTGTACGCCTCGCAAGGCTACGATGCTGCGCTGATGATGGACGCTGCTGTGCGCGACGTGAAGGGCAGGGTCGAAGACAAGGCGGCCCTGCAAAAGGCGCTGGAGGCCAAGCGCTTCAAGTCGGTACGCGGCGATTTCAAATTCAACAGCAATCACTATCCGGTGCAAAACTACTACCTGCGCGCCATCGGCAAGGACGCACAAGGCCGCGTCACCAACAAGACGATGGGCACCATTTTCACCAATCATGCTGACGCCTATGTGAGTCAGTGCAAGATGAAGTGACTCAGCTGTTTCTTGAGCAGGCCCTCAACGGCCTGCAGTTCGGCCTCATGCTGTTCCTGCTCGCCGCCGGCCTGACGCTGGTATTTGGCATCATGGATTGCATCAATCTGGCGCATGGCTCGCTTTATATGGTTGGTGCCTATCTGGTGGCGGCTGCGGCGCAGGCCAGCGGTTCGTTCTGGATCGGCCTGGCGCTTGGCGTTGGTGCTGCGGCGTTGCTGGGACTGGTACTTGAACTGACGTTGTTTCGCCAACTTTACAAGCGTGACCATCTCTCGCAGGTGCTCGCCACATTTGCCCTGATTTTGATCGCCAACGAGGCGGTGCGGATGATCTGGGGGGCGCAGCCGGTCATGCTTAATCCGCCGGAGGCCTTGTCCGGGCCAGTCGAGATTGGCGGCTTTTTCTATCCGGCTTACCGGCTGGTGATCATCGCTTTCGGGATCGCTGTTGCCGGCCTTCTTTATCTGCTCGTCGCTAAAAGCCGGGTTGGCATGTGGGTGCGTGCCGGAGCATCCAACCGCGAAATGACCGAGGCTTTGGGGATCAATGTTCAGGCCTTGTTCACTGTTGTTTTTGTTTTTGGCGCTGCCCTCTGTGCGCTGGCCGGTGGCCTGCTCGGGCCGCTGCTCGCGGTCCAGGTCGGGATGGGAGAGAGCGTGCTGATCCTTGCCTTTGTCGTCATCATCATCGGCGGTATTGGTTCAATACGCGGGGCGCTGGTCGGCAGTTTGATCGTTGGTACGGTCGACACGCTAGGGCGGGCACTTTTGCCGACCCTGCTGCGCGCTATTCTGCCGGCGGATGCGGCCGCCAACCTTGGCCCGGCGCTGGCTTCGATCCTGATCTATCTGCTGATGGCCGGCATCCTGTTTTTCAAGCCGCAAGGCCTTTTTCCGGCGCGCGCCTGATGGCTTTTTACCGCCCTGCCCCCTATCAAAAGCCGGTAGTCGTCGCCCTGTTGTTGGCCATGGTTTTTTTGCCAAATCTCCTCACTGCCTTTGGTCAGGAGTTTTACATTGGCTTGGTAACGCGCATGCTGATTTTTGCGCTGGCTGCTTCCAGTCTCAATTTGGTGCTCGGTTTCGGCGGCATGTTCTCGCTCGGGCATGCCGCATTTTTCGGCACTGGCGCCTATGTGGCGGCAATTTGCATGAGCAGCGGGATTAGCGATGCCTTGTTCGTTTTGCCACTGGCGATGACTGTCGCCGGACTGTTTGCGCTGCTGGTCGGTGCGATCAGTCTGCGCACGCGCGGTGTTTATTTCATCATGATCACGCTGGCTTTTGGCCAGATGGCCTACTACCTCTTCGTTTCCGCGCGCGCCTGGGGTGGTGATGACGGCTTGCCGCTGGTTGGCAGGATGACGTTTGGTGGCATGAGTTTAAGCAGCGATACCGCTTTTTTCTATGCCGCCCTCGCCTGCCTTGCTTTGAGTATTTTGTTTCTTGGTCGCCTGGCAGGCGCCCGTTTTGGCCGCGTTATTCAGGCCATTCGCGAAAACGAGACGCGCATGGAGGCGCTCGGTTATCCGGTGTTTCGCTATCGCCTGAGCTGCTTTGTGCTCGGTGGTGCGCTGGCCGGTCTGGCCGGTGCACTGCTCGCCAACCTGACCGGCCTCGCCAGTCCCCATCTGTTGCAATGGACGCAATCCGGGACGCTGTTGGTGATGGTGATCATCGGCGGCGTTGGCTATCTGTATGGCGGTCTGGTCGGCGCGCTGGTTTTGCTGATGCTCGAAGAAGTGCTCGCCGGCTTTACGCTGCACTGGCATATCGGCCTCGGCCTGTTGTTGCTGGGCATTGTCCTTTTTGCGCCGAAAGGTGTCGCCGCCTTGTTCGGGAAACAGCATGGCTGAAGCATTACTGTCGGTGCGCGGGCTCTCGCGGCGCTTTGCTGCGGTCGACGCCTTAAATGAGGTAAATTTTAGTGTCGATGCCGGCGAGGTTCACGCCTTGATCGGACCAAACGGTGCGGGCAAAACCACCTTCATCCATCACGTCTCCGGCTTTTTGAAACCGGATAGCGGCAGCATTCATTTCGCTGGCCAGGATGTGACAGCGCTCTCCATGCATCAGCGTGTAGCAGCGGGCATGGCGCGCTCCTATCAGATTACGAATGTTTTTCGCGGGCTCTCGGTACTCGACAATGTCGCGCTGGCAGTTCAGGGGCGCTCGGATGCCGGCTCCAGTTTCCGCTTTTGGAAGCCGGTGGCGGCAGAACAGCGTTTGTTTGAAGAAGCGCAGCAATTCATTCAACAAGTTGGGCTGGAAAAACAGGTATCTACGTTTGCCGGCAATCTTGCCCATGGCGACCAACGGGCGCTTGAACTGGCGATGGCGCTGGCCACGCAACCGAAAATGCTGCTGCTCGACGAACCGATGGCCGGCGCCGGGCCGGAAGAATCGGCGCGCATGGTCGAGTTGATTGAGCATTTGGCGCGCCACGTCACTATCCTGCTCGTCGAGCACGACATGGCGGCGGTTTTCCGTCTGGCTGACCGCGTTTCGGTGTTGGTTAATGGCCAGTTGATCTTCACCGGAACGCCGGATGAAGTGCGTGCCGATCCTGAAGTTCGCCGCGCCTACCTGGGTGACGGATCATGAGCTTACTTCTTGAAATTGCCGGGTTGGAGGTCGCCTACGGGCCGAGTCAGGTTTTGTTCGGCCTTGATCTGAGTATGCAGGAAGGTGCCGCAGCGACGCTGCTCGGACGCAATGGCATGGGCAAGACGACAACGTTGCGGGCGGTTTGCGGACTAGAGCCGGTTAAGGCCGGCAGCATCCATTTTGCTGGCGAACGGATTAACGGCTGGCGTCCCGATCGCATTGGTCGGGCTGGTATTGCGCTGGTGCCGGAAGGCCGGCAATGTTTTCCGAACCTTACGGTCGACGAGCATTTGGTGGCCTTTTTTGCAAATCGGCGTGCAGTGGCCGGGCCATGGACGCCGGCTCGCGTTTACGCGCTGTTTCCGCGCCTCAAGGAAAGAGCCAGAAATCTCGGCAATCAGCTATCCGGGGGCGAACAGCAAATGCTGGCAATCGGCCGCGCCTTGGTCACTAACCCGCGCTTACTGATTCTCGACGAAGCCACCGAGGGGCTGGCGCCAATGGTGCGTGAGGAAATCTGGGCTTGCCTGGCGCAACTGCGGGCGGCCGGACAAAGCATACTGGTGATTGATAAATACGTTGAAAAGCTGATTGCGCTGGCTGATCAGCACACGATCATCGAGCGCGGCCAAGTGGTCTGGCAAGGCACTTCAACAGAGCTGGATGCCGATCATGGCATCTGGCATCGCTACCTGGGAATTTAATCGGTAGCCAGCTTGCTCAGTTCGCGCTCAAGCAAAGTCGCATCGCCAAGGTTCAGTTCAACCAATCGACGCAAGTGGGTGATGCTGTCGAGGTCAATTTCGCGGCAGGAGAGGCCGAAATCATTACCATTGTGATGGGTGACAGTCACTTCCATGTGAATGACCGTACCCATTTCATCGAGACGGATGACCAGCCTACCAAAGCTACCAGCCGCGCTTGTTAGCGAGCGTTCGCTACGAACCAAGGCGCCTTTGAGCGAGAGATCAAGCACTTCAACGCCACATTCACCTTGCGGCAGGCTTAGACGTGCTTCGGTCTGGAACTGGATTCGTGAAAATTTGCGGCGGTTCTCAGTCATGCTCATTCCCCAAGTTTCTTCGCATCTTACCTTCAAAGCGGGCGGTTTTACTTGCCGCGTTCACTGCCCCAAAGCAGCTTGTGCAGTTGCAACTGGAAGCGCACCGGCAGGCCGTCTTCGAGTATCCAGCCGGCCAGATCAGTCGCCTGGATCAGACCCTGAGCAGGCGAGAAAAGGATGGCACAAAGTTGATCAAGCTTTCGTTCGCGCAGGATTTCACGCGCCCACTCGTAATCGCCACGCGAGGCGATGACAATCTTGATCTCGTCGTTGCGGCTCAGAACGCCAAGGTTGCGCCAGAGATTCTTGTCATTTTCGCCGGAGCCCGGTGCCTTGAGATCCATAATCCGGGCAACGCGCGGGTCGACCGCAGCAATGTCGAGTGCGCCCGAGGTTTCCAGCGAAACCTCGTAGCCTGCGTCGCACAAGGCTGTCAGCAACGGCAGACATTCCTTCTGTGACAGCGGTTCGCCGCCGGTGACGCAGACCTGTCGTGCCGGGTATTTGGCGACTTCGGCCAACACCGAGGCTATCGTTGCCGGCGAGCCGCCGGTAAAGCTGTATTCCGTATCGCACCAGACGCAGCGCAACGGGCAGCCGGTGAGGCGCACGAAAACCGTCGGCAGGCCAACCCGCGACGCCTCCCCTTGCAGGGAGTAGAAAATCTCGGTGATGCGCAGCGCCAATTACTTTTTCTTCAGGCGTTGCTGGGCGGTTTCAGCGGCCGGCGAAGTCGGATATTTGCTCAACACCGTTTCCAGCGAGCGCTTGGTGCCGGTCGGGTTACCCATTTCCTGTTGGCAGGTGGCAATCGCCAGCCAGGCGTCCGGTGCTTTGGCGCTGTCAGCGTAACGGGTAGTGACGACGCTTTGTGCCTCAATGGCGCGTTTGCAATCTCGTTGCGCATACCAGGCGTTACCGAGCCAGTACTGGGCGTTGGGCGCCAGTGAGCTATCCGGTGCCTTCTGCACAAAAGCACCAAAAAGGGCTGCCGCATCCTTGTACTTGCCGGCCTTGAACTGATTCAACGCCGCTTCATACTCCTGGCTTTCCTTGGCCGGATCGCCAGCTGACTTGGCGGGTGCGCCACTTGCCGGGTCGGCGGCGGCCGGGCTGCCAGTACCCTCAAATTTTCGTAGGCGGGTGTCGAGATCAAGATAGAAATCCTGCTGCCGCTTCTTGGCGGTTTCCAGCTCGTAATTCAAGGTCTCGATCTGGCCGCGCAGGCGGGCATTTTCCTCCGCCTGGCGCTGGATCTGGTTGGCCAGTTCGAGTTGTGCCTTGGCCTGCTGGTCGAAGCGCGCCTCGTTCTTGATTTTTTGATCGGCAATCTGACGGCGAGCTTCGTCGTCGTCGAATACACCGGCCTGAGCCTGTGAAGCACCCAGGGTAGCGATCAGGAAAGCGATGCGCAACGGCCGGTTCATGACTTAGAACTCGCCACGGCCGTCAGCGGCTTTGTAAAGCATGTCGCCACGACGGTTCTCGGCCCAGGCGCTGTCATCATGGCCGGGGTTCTTCGGCTTTTCTTCACCAAGGCTGACGGATTCAAGCTGGTCTTCTTTGGCGCCAAGCAGGGTCAATGAACGCTTGATCGCTTCGGCGCGCTTCTGGCCGAGGGCCAGATTGTATTCACGACTACCGCGCTCGTCGGTATTGCCCTGGATCAGCATTTTGAAGCCGGGCTTACCGACCAGATACTTGGCATGCGCAGCGACGAGATCCTTGTAATCCCCTTTGACTTCGTAGCTGTCAAGGTCGAAATAGATGCTGCGCTGTGCCAGCTTGCTCTTCGGATCGGTCAGCTCCATCGGCAGGCCGCGTGAGTCAAGGCCGCCGGCGATGACCGGGGCGACGCCGCTGCCGCCGGTACGTGACTCAACCGGCGCACCGCCATTTTCATCAGGGATCGGGGTCGAGCTGCAGCCAACGATCGAGGCGAGGACAAGGGCGGGGATTAGTAGTTTTTTCATGATGGGTTCTCTGGTGAGGTTTTATTTACTGAAAGGACCCCAGGCCGGTTCGCGTACATCACCTGCGGCGACCGAGAGGCGTTGTTTGATCCGGCCATCGCTGGAGACAGCCGATAGTACGCCGCGTCCGCCCATTTCTGTGGCGATCAGGATCATGCGGCTATTGGGGGCGAAACTGGGGGATTCGTCCTTGTTTGAATCAGTCAGTATCTGGGTCTGGCGACTGGCGAGATCCATTGCGGCCAACTGGAAGCGGCCTTCGCGGCGACTGATGAAAGCTAGGCTCTTGCCGTCCGGCGAGGGACGTGGCGAGACGTTGTAGCTACCTTCAAAAGTGACGCGCTGGGCATCGCCACCGTTGGCGCTGACGCGGTAAATTTGCGGGCTGCCGCCACGATCCGAGGTGAAATAAATGTTGCCATCAACCGAGTAACGCGGCTCGGTGTCGATGCCGGCCGACTGGGTGATGCGCTGCAGGCCACTGCCGTCGGCGTTGACGCTGTAAATTTGCGAATTGCCATCCTTGGAGAGAACGATAGCCAGGCGACGTCCATCGGTCGACCAGCCTGGCGCTGAATTGGAACCCTTGAAATTGGCGACAATAGTACGTTGGCCGGTGGCGATGGAATGGACGTAGATGACAGGCTTCTTCTTCTCGAACGAGACGTAGGCTAAACGCCCGCCATCCGGCGACCAGACCGGCGAGATGATCGGCTCAGCCGAGGTCAGCGCAGTCGCAGCGCCCTGCCCATCGGCATCGGCAATTTGTAACAGGAACTGACCACGCGATTTGACCACGTAGGCGATGCGGGTTGAGAAAACGCCCTTCTCACCGGTCAGCTTCTCATAAATTTCATCGGCGATGCGATGGCCGGCGGCACGTAACTGGTCGTTGCCAGTGACGAAGGCCTTACCACCCAGCATCACGCCTTTTTGTGTGTCGTAGAGGCGGAAGCGCGCTTCCATGCGCCCGTCCGGGCTGCGAGCCATACTGCCGGCGGCGAGTGCATCAGCACCCTTGCCTTTCCATTCGCCGTGATTGATCGGCGAGTTTTCATCAAGCGCGGCACCGGTTGTGTCGACCAGCTTGAACAGGCCGCTGCGTTCGAGATCGGAGCGGATGGTCGCGGTAACGACGCGCGAGGCGGTCGGATCACCGCTTAAATCGGCGATGGCGACCGGAATTCGGTTGGCGCCGGCGCCCGTGATTTCGATCGAAAGCTGTGCCTGCGCGACTGTTGCGGTCAACAGCGAAAAGACCAGGAAAATACGGCGGGTAATGAGGTGCATAGTGTTCATTTTCAATAAGTTCGCGCGATTTTACTCTTCTAAGGGCTTGTATTTGATTTCCAGCGAACGCTGGAACAGCGCGGGGTCATCTGGCTTGGGCAACGGCGAGGATTTCAGGATGGCGCGTTCAATCGCCTGATCCAGTCCGGGATTTCCACTGCTTCGCTTGAGCTTGACCGCCAGGACTTCGCCGGTTGGGAGCTGATCGACGGTGAAAACCGCCTCCGGGTTCCCCTGAATATTGGGCGGCAGGACAATGTTGCCGCGAATTTTGATGCGTATTTTGGTCGAATAGGACTCAAGACCGCGACGGTTTGACGAAGCGCGCTGTTCGGACTCGGCTGCGGCGGCGTTGGCCATTTGTTGCGTGCTTGGGCGCGGCTGCTTGGTCGCCGTTTCGCGGGCGAGTTCCTTGCTGAAATCTGGCACTTTGGGCTCGGGCTTTTTTGGCTCCGGTTTGGGGGGTTCCGGTTTTGGCTCAGGCTTTTTCGGTTCGGGCTTGGGCGGTTTCTTTTCTTCCTTGACGACGATATCCGGCTTTTTTGGCGGCAGCGGTTCCGGCTTGGGTTCGATCTTGGGAACCGGCTTCGGCTCAGGTTTCACTTCCGGCTCCGGCTCCGGTTGCGGCGGTGGAGGCGGCACATAAGTCGCCGGCGTCGGCTTGCTCGACCACAGCTCGACATCCATCACTTCCGGCGCACTGCGCTTCCATTGGACGCCGAGAAAGAGCGCGGCAATTAGCCCGACGTGCACCAGGATGGTAAAGGCCAGTGCGTATTTCTTGCCGGGTTCTTCGGGGCGCTCGAGGATCATGGCCTATTTGCTGGCGGTTTCCAGAGCAACCCGCTGGAAGCCTGAGCGTTTCACTTCGTCGAGCACCTCAATGACGTTCTTGTACTGGGTTTCCTTGTCGCCGGCAATCAGTACGGCCATCTTGTCGTCGTCGCCCTTGAGGGCATTCAGCTCGCCCTTGAGATCCTTGATCCCTTTGATCTTCTTCACTTTGCCATTGGCGTCGAAGACAGAAAGTCCGCCACCTTCCTCAATCTGCACCTTGAGGTATTTGTCCGGCTTTTGCGGTGCCGTGCCGGAGGCCGGCAGTTCAACCGAGCCAGTCGTCATCATCGGTGTCGTCACCATGAAGATGACGAGCAGCACCAGCATGACGTCGATGTAGGGAACGACGTTGATCTCGTTTTTCAGGCGACGCTGGCGCATGGCTTAACGCATCTGCCGCTGGAGAATGTTGGAAAACTCTTCCATGAAACTCTCGTAGCGGATCGAGAGGCGGTCGATGTCATGGGCGAAACGGTTGTAAGCAAGGACCGCCGGGATGGCTGCGAAGAGGCCGATGGCGGTGGCGACCAGCGCTTCGGCAATGCCCGGCGCGACGGCGGAAAGCGTGGCCTGGCCAACGTTGGCGAGGCCACGGAAGGAGTGCATGATGCCCCAGACGGTGCCGAAGAGGCCGATGTAGGGGCTAACCGAACCAACCGAGGCGAGGAAGGCGAGGTGCGCTTCGAGACCATCGACTTCGCGCTGGTAGGTGGCGCGCATGGCGCGGCGCGAACCATCGACGACATCTTTGGGGTCGAGGTTTTTCTGGGTCTTGAGTTTGGCGAATTCGCGGAAACCGGCTTCAAAAATGCGCTCCATCGAGCCGGCGTGATGGCGGTCATTGACCGCACTGTTGTAAAGACTGTTGAGATCGCCGCCGGACCAGAAATCGCGCTCGAAAACCTCGGTCTTGGTACGCGCCTGGCGTACCGCGAACCACTTCATGAAAATGTAGTACCAGGACATTACCGAGACGCCGGCGAGAATGGCCATGACGATCTGGACGACCGCGCTGGCATTGATGATCAGGTGGAGGATGGAAAGATCCTGGGTGACGTTCATTTAAGCGCTTCCAGTTTGCGGTGCAGGTAATCGGGGATGGCGGTCGGGGTCATTGTTGCCATGTTGACGCAGGCAATTTCGACCGTGCCAGTGACCAGTTCATCGTCGCCACGGCGGACGTGCTGGCGGAAAACGACGCGGACGCGGGTGAGTTTTTCGACTTCGAGGCCGACGGTCAATTTATCATCGAGACGCGCCGGTTTGAGGTATTCACAACTGGCCTTGCGGGCGACGAAGCCGATGCCGGACTCAGTGGCCAGCGCCGACTGATCGTGACCGGCAAAGCGCATCCATTCGGTGCGGCAACGCTCAAAGAATTTGAGGTAGTTGGCGTAATAGACAACGCCACCGGCATCGGTGTCTTCGTAATAGACGCGGACGGGTATCGAAAAGGCGTTCGGCTTGGGTTCGAATTTCATCGCGGCATTTTACCTTGCGTCGCAACAATATTCTGTAACGGTTTGTTTCCATGCCAATTATGGGATTTTCCCGGCCACAGAAAATCCCATAGCGGGACCAGTGGCGCGAGACAAAGCAACGCCCACAAAGCCCCATTCGGCCGGTAAAAGAGGAATTGCCACGTGAAGGCGGCGATGGCAACGAGAACCACATGCAGCCGGCGTGCAGCTGTTCGGTCAGGCAAGGTCATTGGGTCGGAAATCATGAAGAAGGCGAAAAGCAGCAGCGCACCGTTGAGCGCCTGATGGGTGAGGATCTCCAATCCACGGTCAAGGCTGTAACCTAGATAAAAGAGCCTTGTTGCGGTCAACCCGAGAAATGTGCCCAAAAATAGCCAGGCAGCGTCATCACGTCTGGCTTTCTGCACGACCAGCGCGCCAAGGGCAATGAGCCAGACGGCGATGCCGAGATCGTTGCCCCATTGTCCCGGCGACACCCAGGCGCCGGGCAAAATCAGAAGCGCAAGGCCGATGCCGAAATTGGCCGGATTGAAGACATGTTTGCCCCGAATGCGGATCAGGAACTTGCCGCTGATGGCGAGGCAGGCGATCAGCGGGTGCAGCCAGAAACTGTCGGCGCGCAGCAGCAGGGAAAGGCCGAAGCCGGTGATCAGCGGGCTGAGATAGCCGACGTCTTTCAGTTTGAAGACTTTGAGCCAGAAGGCTTGGGTGAGGGTAGTGGAGGCGATGGCCAAGGCCATTTGGGCGGGGAGGAGGCTGAAGTCGCGCAGGAGGACGCCAAGTGTCAGCAGGATCGCCTGAAAGCCGACTTGGAACAGGCGGGCGTCTAGGGTTTTCACGGTTTCAGCCCTCTCCCCCGGCCCCTCTCCCGCAAGCGGGCGAGGGGAGCGTCAGTAGTCTCGCCTTGCTCCCCTCGCCCATTTATGGGAGAGGGGTTGGGGGAGAGGGCGGCAGTCAGGATGCTCTCCAAAACCGCCTCGGTCTCCCCCAAAATCTCATTATTCCAAAATCGTAAAACCCGAAACCCTTGTTCACGTAGCCAGTTATCCCTGCGCTGATCGTATTCTTGATTCTCCCCATGCTGCCCGCCGTCTGCCTCAACAATCAAGGCATGTTCCACGCACACAAAATCAACGATGTATGGCCCGAGCGGTTTCTGGCGTTTGAATTTCAGGCCGCCCAGTCGATTGGCGCGCAAGTGATACCAGAGGCGCTGCTCAGCGTCAGTTTGCTCGGCACGCAGGGTTTTGGCGCGATCTAGTAAAGAGTCTCCCTCTCCCCCGCCCCTCTCCCGCAGGCGGGCGAGGGGAGTGTCAGTGCTTGCATTTGGCTCCCCTCGCCCATTTATGGGAGAGGGGTTGGGGGAGAGGGCCTTTTTCAAGCCCTCACTTCCACATCCCATCCCACCATGGCTTCTGCGCTGGCGCCGGCGGTAGTTTCAACTTGCTGCGGATGGCGTTGATGTCGCCGCCGGTCAGCGTTGCCAGTTGTTGGGCTTCCTGCTCCTGGCGTTTGGCGACACTTTCAAGATACGGTTTCGCTTCCGGGCAGGCGTTGGCTTCGACTTTGGCCGGGTGGCGCAGGACGTAGCGGGTCTGGTAGTTCTGTCTATCCTTGGTTTCCTGGAACATCAAGTCTTCCGGAAAGGTTTCCGGCGTGTAGCGGACGTGCAGGCGGGTCAGCATCGCCGGCTGAGCGCCGCCGCCGGGCATGGGCGGACGCGGCATGATGCGGCCCTGGCCGGGTGGGGGCGGTGAACTGGCATCGGCATTCGGGTTGTTCACCCAGAACACGCCGGCCTTGCGCAATTCATCCGGTGAAAGCGGGTCAGCCGCGCAGGGGTCACACCAACCCATATCCCAGAAGTACTCGGTAAATACCGCACGAAAACCTTCTTTTTTCGCCTGTTCGCCGAACATGCCTTTGTAGAAATTGCGGAACTCGTCGCCTTGCTTGAGAAAAACCGGCAAATCCATATTGGCCGGCATTTTGACGGTGCGGTAATTGCTGGTTTCGACGCGGCCATTCTTGGTCAGCATGTAGGCGATCAAATCCTGCGGGCCGTTGGCGTTGGCCATGCCGAGGCGGATCGGCAGCATGAACTTTTCCGATTCATAGGCAAATTGCAGCGGCCGCAGCATGCTGAAGCCGGTCTTGGCCTGTTCGGCGAGATTGACCTTGGCGACGAAGAATTTCATGTTCTGGCGCACATAAGGCGTCAGCGCCTTGGCGGAGTTGGCCGGGATGCGGTAGCCGCTTTGCTTGAGCCAGGTTTCGAGGCCATCCGACTGCGTGGCCGAGAGGATCACGATGTCGTATTCGCCGATGGTGTAGCTGGCTTCGACGGTGACGCCGAGCACCCTTGCCGATGGTGGTGCCGATGCCGGCGCTGCCGACATGGCGATGTCCTTGCGCATCATTTCCATCTTCGGCCGGTCGCAGGGATTGGGGTCGTAGTACTCGGCGAGGCGCGGGGCAGAATAGGCATCAAGGCGGTCAAAAATCTTCTTGTCACCGACGTTGATCTGGCCTTTTTGCAGCACGCTGGGCACCGGTACAACGACGGCGAATTCCTTGAGCTCACCTTTGTAGTCGTTCAACATGCTGACTACGGTTTTGTCGCCGTCGCGGACGACGATGACTTGCGAGGCTTCGTTGAACAGGTTGGCATCGGCCTTGCCGACGTAAAAACCGCAAAAAGCCTGCGCCGCGCTGAAAGTTACGGTCAACGCGCCTAATGCCAGTAATTTCTTCATGGAATCCTCCGAGGGTGAGCGTATTTAACGCATCATAGCCCGATCCGGAGGACAGTTATTGGTCGGCGAGCAGGTCGCGGACGACCGCGCTGTTAGGTTCGGCGATGCCCATATGCCGATAGATGGCAGGTGTGGCGATACGTCCGCGTAGGGTGCGCTGCAGATAGCCCTGCTGGATCAAATAAGGTTCCAGCACATCCTCGATGGTGTCGCGCGCCTCGCCGATGGCGGCGGCAATGTTGTCAACGCCGACCGGACCGCCACCGAACTTGTCGATGATGGCGGAAAGCAGTTTGCGATCCATGATGTCGAGCCCGGCCGAATCAACGTCGAGCATGATCAGCGCTTTGTCGGCGACCTGACGCGTGATGTTGCCGTCGGCCTTGACCTCGGCGTAGTCGCGGACGCGGCGCAGCAGGCGGTTGGCGATACGCGGCGTGCCGCGCGAGCGTTTGGCGATTTCGAGCGCGCCTTCCGGGTCGATCGGCGCGTTGAGCAGGGTCGCAGAGCGCAGGACGATGCTTTGCAATTCTTCAGCCGAATAAAACTCAAGGCGGGCGACGATGCCGAAACGATCACGCAGCGGGTTGGTCAGCATGCCGGCGCGGGTTGTGGCGCCAACCAGTGTAAATGGGGGCAGGTCGAGTTTGACCGAGCGTGCTGCCGGGCCTTCGCCGATCATGATGTCGATCTGGAAATCTTCGAGCGCCGGGTAAAGGATTTCTTCAACCACCGGGCTCAGGCGGTGGATTTCATCGATAAACAGCACATCGTGTGGCTCAAGATTGGTCAGGATCGCCGCCAGATCGCCGGCACGTTCGAGCACCGGGCCGGAAGTCGAGCGCATGTTGACGCCCATTTCGTGCGCGACGATGTGCGCCAGCGTGGTTTTACCGAGGCCGGGCGGGCCGAAAAGCAGGACGTGGTCGAGCGATTCGCTGCGGTTTTTGGCGGCCTGAATGAAAATTTCCAGCTGTTCGCGAATTTTGACCTGGCCGGTGTAGTCGGCCAGGCGCTTGGGGCGCAGTGCACGCTCCAAAGCCTCTTCCTGCGCCGATTTGGAATTCGGGGCAATAACCCGGTCGACCGCGACAAGCTTGTCGGTTTCTATCATGTGCCCTCCTCCTCACGCGTCCAGCGGCTGAAGAGCATGTGGCCAAGGGCGAGAAGAACCGGGCCAAGGAAGATGCCGATGAAGCCAAAGACGAGAATGCCGCCGAGCACGCCGAGCGCAATCAGCAAAATTGAAATCCCCGAGCCGCGCGCCATCAGGATGGGTTTCAGGAAATTGTCGATACTGCTGATGACAACCACCCCCCAGACCACCATGAAAATCGCCCAGCCGGTTTGCTCCTGCCCGTAAAGCCAGGCTGCCGCACCACCCCAGATCAGCGGTGGGCCAATCGGGATCATCGACAAAAAGAAGGTGGCAAAACCCAGCAGCGCCGCTTGCGGCACGCCGGCGATCAGAAAACCGATCATCGCTACCGTGCCTTGCGCGGCGGCTGTGCCGACCAGCCCAAGCATGACGCCGATGACGGTGCCGCGTGCCTTGTCGAGCATCTCTTCGCCCAGTTCGCCGCCTAGTTTGTGAGCGCCTACTAGCAGACCATGTGCCAGTGATTCGCCGTCGCGGAACATGAAGAAGACGACGAAGAGAACCAACGCCAGTTGCAGCAGCCCGTTGGCTGCAAAGCCGCCGAGTGAAAGCAGGAGTTGCCGGGCGGGCGCAATCAGTTGCGCGAGCAAGGAATTCAACTCGGCATGATTGGTTGCCACCCGCCGCCAGAAAGCGCCAATATCCGTGCCGACCAGCGGCAAGCCGCTCAACCAGGCGGGGGCGGTTTTGGGCAGGCCGGTGGCGACGTGGGGGCGCAGGAAATCGACCAGTTCCTCGGTACCACTGGCGACGCTGCCGGCGAGAAAAATCATTGGCAGCAGCATGAGGAGCACTAGCAAGGTGGTCATCAGCGAGGCGCCCAGCCAGTTGCGACCGCCAAGGCGCGGCAGCAGCTTTTCAGCATAGAGCGGCCAGGTGCAGATCCAGATCACGAAGGCAAAAAGAACCGCGCCTATCATCGGCCACAGCACCGCGATGCAGCCGACAATCAGCAGCACCACCAGCGCGATTTGCGCCAGCCGTTTGGGGTTCTCTTCGGTAAACATCAGGCCTTGGATAACAATTTGAGCGCCTGACGGATGCCGTCCGAGGTGCTGATATCGGCCGGCAACTGGCGCATTGCCGAGGCCGCTTCTTTTTCGTTGTAGCCGAGGGCGAGCAGGGCGTGAGAAATGTCCTGTTTTTCGTCGTTGACCGTAACACTCATTGAAATCCCCGTCGCTTCGGCCAGTTTGCCCTTCAGTTCAAGCAACAGACGTTCAGCAGTCTTCTTGCCGATACCGGGGATTTTGATCAGACGGCCGAGTTCCTGCTGGGCAATTGCCGCTGCCAGATCGCCGACCGAGAGGCCGGAAAGCACGGAAAGCGCCGTGCGGGCGCCGATGCCGGAAACTTTCAGCAACTGGCGGAAGGCAAAACGCTCGGCCTCGGTCAAAAACCCGTAGAGATAATGGCCATCCTCACGCACCGCAAAATGCGTCAGTAGCATGGCTTTCTCGCCGCTCGCCGGCAGGTTGTAATAGGTGCTCATCGGCACGTCGAGCTCGTAGCCGACGCCGTTTACGTCGAGTACGATTTGCGGCGGGTTTTTCTCGGCGAGCAGGCCGGTCAGTCTTCCAATCATGGGTAATCCGGATACTGTATGTTCAAACAGCTTGTCATCCTATCAGTCGTCCGCCGCGAATGCGATACCCGGTTGTCGAAAGTGCCCCCAGCCCTTGGCCGCCGTGTGCATGGCAAATCGCACAAGCGAGTGCATCGGCGGCGTCGGCGGTGGGTGCGCCGGGCAGCTTGAGCAATCGAATGACCATCGCCTGCACCTGCTCCTTGGCCGCCTTGCCCTGCCCGACCACCGCCTGCTTGATTTGCAGGGCGGTGTATTCGGCAACCGGCAAATCGGCATGGACTAGCGCACTGAGCGCCGCGCCGCGCGCCTGACCGAGCAGGAGGGTCGATTGCGGATTGACGTTCACAAACACCTTTTCGACCGCTGCCTGTGTCGGCTGATAAGTGGCGATTACTTCGCTGATCCCGGCAAACAGCGTTTTGATGCGCTCCGGCAGCATCAGTTTGTCATTCGACTTGATGCAGCCGCTGGCGACATAAACCAGATCCTTGCCGTGGATTTCGATCACCCCAAAACCCGTCACGCGCAGGCCGGGGTCGATGCCGAGCAGGCGCGGGACGCTCATCTCGGGCGCGCTACCAGATAAACGCCGCTGACGGCGACCAACATGCCGATGGTTGCGGTCAACGTCAGATTTTCGCCAAAAATTACGAACGCGATCAGGGCGGTGGTTGGCGGCGTCAGGTAAAACAGGCTCGCGACATTGACCGCGCTGCCACTGCGGATCAGCAGATTAAGCAGGCTGATTGCGCCGAGCGACAAAACCAGCACCAGCCAGCCAAGGGCAAATATGAACTGGCCAGTCCATTCGATCCGGTAATCCTCAAACAGCGCGACGGCGATTGCAGTGACAATGGCCGTCGGCACAAACTGGATCACCGAGCCGGTGCGCAAATCAAATTTGGCGCAGAATCGCTTCTGGTAAAGCGTGCCGGCGGTGATCCCGAGCAGCGCGACGAGCGCCGGAATTAGCATCGGCCCGAGCGCAGCCGTCTCGCCGAATTTGCCGGAAACGACCATGGCGACACCGACAAAGCCCAGACCCAGACCGACCCACTGCCGGCGATCAACCTTTTCACCCAGCAGCCAGCCCGAGCCGAAGGCGGTCAGCAGCGGCTGGATGCCAACGACCAGCGCGGTGACGCCGGCTGGCAGCCCGTGCTTGATTGCGACAAAGACGCCACCCAAATAAACCGCATGGACCAGCACGCCTGAAACGCCGATATGCAACCATTGCATCGGCACTGTCGGCCACGGCGCGCGCGTCGCCAGGGCGATGCCCAGCATCAATGTGATCACAAAGCCGTAACGGGTGAGCAGAAACGACAGCGGCTCGGCATACGGCAGGCCGTATTTGGCGCCGATAAAGCCGGTGCTCCAGAGGAAAACGAAGAGAAAAGGGAAAACCGGGGACAGACCACGGTTTATGAATCTAAAACCGTGGTCTGTCCCCGGTTTTCCCCGGTCTTCGTTACTCATCAATTACGGCTGTCGTGTAGATTTCCTGCACGTCGTCGAGGTTTTCCAGGGCATCGAGCAGCTTCTGCATCTTGACGCCGTCTTCGCCGGCAAAGACGTTTTCACCTTCCGGCTTCATCGTCACTTCGCCGAATTCAGACTTGAAACCGGCAGCTTCCAGTGCATCCTTGACCGCAATGAAATCGTTGGGTGGCGTCAGCACCTCGATTGAGCCGTCATCATTGGTCGCCACATCGTCAGCACCGGCTTCGATGGCGGCATCCATCAGCGCACCTTCGTCGGTGCCGGGGGCGAAAATCAGCTGGCCGCAGTGCTTGAACTGGAATGCGACGCAGCCGTCAGAGCCCATATTGCCGCCGTATTTTGAAAAGGCGTGGCGAACTTCAGCCACCGTGCGCACCTTGTTGTCGGTCAGGCAATCAACCATGATCGCCGCGCCGCCGAGGCCGTAGCCTTCGTAGCGAATCTCGACATAATCGACGCCTTCGAGTTCGCCGGTACCCTTCTTGATCGCTGTGTCGATTTTGTCCTTGGGCATGTTGACGCCCTTGGCCTTGTCGACCGCAACACGCAGGCGAGGGTTGAAATTGATATCGCCACCGCCCATCTTCGCCGCGACGGTGATTTCCTTGGCAATCTTCGAGAAGGCTGCGCCGCGCTTCTCGTCCTGGCGACCTTTACGGTGCTGGATATTTGCCCATTTACTATGTCCGGCCATCGCGGATAACCTTTCGCAGATTGAAAGTTAATGTCTAAACTAGCAATTTTACTCGACAGCATGGCCGGGCGTGAATTGCCGAGCGGCCGATTTAACACTTAATAGAGCGGAAAATCATGAGCGAACCCCTGTATCTGGCCAAGTCTGACGATGGTTACCCGGCGCTGCTGCCGCAAATGGCCAATCGCCACGGCTTGATTACCGGCGCCACCGGCACCGGCAAGACGGTGACCCTGCAGTCGATGGCCGAGCGCCTTTCGGCGGCCGGGGTGCCGGTCTTCATGGCCGATGTGAAGGGCGATTTGTCGGGTGCCGGCGCGGTCGGCAATCCTTCCGAAAAACTCTTGGCGCGGATCAAGGATCTCGGACTGGAAGGCTTTCAGCCGTATGCCAATACAGTGGCCTTCTGGGATGTCTTTGGTCAGGGCGGTATCCCGGTGCGCGCCACGGTCTCCGATATGGGTCCGTTACTGCTCGCCCGCCTGCTCAACCTCAACGATACGCAAACCGGCGTCTTGCAACTGGTGTTCAAGATTGCCGACGATCAAGGCCTGCTGCTGCTCGATCTCAAGGATCTGCGGGCGATGGTTCAGCATGTCGGCGAAAATGCCAAGGATTTCACGACCGAATACGGCAATGTATCTGCCGCCTCGATTGGCGCCATCCAGCGCGGCCTGCTGACGCTCGACGAGCAAGGCGGCGACCAGTTCTTCGGTGAGCCGATGCTTGACATCAATGACCTGATGAAGCTCGACGAAAACGGCCGCGGCGTTATCAACATCCTGCATGCCGACAAACTGGTGCAGGCGCCGGCTCTTTACTCGACCTTCCTGCTCTGGCTGCTTGCCGAATTGTTCGAGCAACTGCCGGAAGCCGGCGATCTCGACAAGCCGAAGCTGGTTTTCTTCTTCGACGAAGCGCACCTGCTCTTCTCCGATGCACCGCAGGCGCTGACCGACAAGGTTGAGCAGGTCGTTCGCCTGATCCGCTCGAAGGGGGTCGGCGTCTTTTTCGTTACCCAGAACCCGCTCGATGTCCCGGAGAAAATCCTTGGTCAATTAGGCAATCGCGTTCAGCATGCGTTGCGCGCCTTCACACCGCGTGACCAGAAGGCCGTGCAATCGGCTGCGCAAACCATGCGCGCCAATCCCAAGTTCGATGCCGCTGCCGCCATCACCGAACTCGGTGTCGGTGAGGCGCTGGTTTCCTTCCTCGACGAGAAGGGCCGCCCGACGATGGTTGAGCGCAGCATTATCTTTCCGCCAGCCTCACGTCTTGGGCCACTGACTGCTGACGAACGCAAGGCCACCATCCAGGCCTCGCCGCTGCTCGCGACCTACGGTGTTACGGTCGACCGCGAATCGGCCTATGAATTTTTGCGCGGCAAACCCGCCGCCAAACAGCCGGCGCCTGGCGCAATTCCGGCCCCGCCGACGGCTAGTGGCGGCTTGAATGCCAATGATTGGGGTAATCATGCGGGTCAGCCGCAGGCACAGCAACGCCCAACCCCGCAACCCCGCCAAAGCGCCCCCGCCCCCCAGGAATCCGGCGGCGGGATTTTTGACAGCCTCAGTGAAATGCTCACCGGCAGCACCGGGCCACGCGGCGGACGCCGTGAAGGCGTACTGGAAAGTGCCGCCAAAAGCGCTGCCCGTGGCATGGCCGGCACGGTCGGTCGCGAAGTTGGCAAACAGATTCTGCGCGGCGTGCTCGGCTCCATTCTTGGTGGACGGCGTTGATCCAGCATGTAATATAAGTGTTCAACAATACTAATTTGGAGACACCATGAAAAAATTGCTTGCCCTGTCCCTAACCCTCGCCGCCTTTGTAGTTCAGGCGCAGGATATTTCAGCATTAACTGCTGAAACCAAAAAAGCCGTCATGCCGGTGATCCCGAAAGTGGTAACTGCCATGCAGGAGGCGGTTGCCGCAAAAGGTGTGGCCGGGGCGATTCCGGTTTGCAAGGAAGAAGCGCCGGCGTTGATCAAGGAGAAGCGCAAGGAAACCGGCTGGGATATCCGCCGCGTCAGTCTAAAAACACGCAATGCCGAGCGCGCTACCCCGGATATCTGGGAGGCTCGCCAACTTGCTGATTTCAACATTCGTGCGGCAAATGGCGAGAAGCCGGAAACCATCGAGAAAGGCGAGATTGTGACCATCGACGGCAAACAAGTCTTCCGCTACATGAAGGGTTTGCCAGTGGCTGATGTCTGTCTGAAATGCCATGGCCCGGCCGACGGTCTTGATGCGGCGCTGAAAGTTAAGCTCACTGAGAGCTATCCGCACGATCAGGCGACGGGTTATAGCAAGGGCCAGATTCGCGGTGCTTTGACGGTCAAGCGCCCGCTCTAAGTCGCCCCGCCCTTGACGGCCAGATGCTTGAAGAGGGCACTGGCTGTTCGTTCGATTGTCAAAGATTTTTTGGTGCATTTTTGCCGTTGACCGCAGCAAGCTGAAAATACCGTATGGCAGGTTGAATTCGGCGAGAATGGCGCTCATGAAATCAACTGCCTGGGAAGAAAGTGCGGCGACTGGAGCCTTTTTAGCTCTGCTGGCGGCGCTCGGCTTTTCCATGAAAGCCATTTTCGTCAAGCTGGCCTATCCCTATGGCGTTGACGCAATTACCCTGCTTGCCTTGCGCATGGGCTTCTCGCTACCTTTCTTTTTGTGGGTTGGCTTGCGCGAGCAGCGTGCCGGCAGTCAGCTTGCCGCCGGCGATTGGGGGCGGCTCTTCCTGCTCGGCTGCTGCGGTTATTACGGGGCGAGTACGTATGTGGTAGTGGGTAGCGACATGTAGGGTAGTGTTCTTAGATTACTGATGTATAGGTGTCAATTTTCACCCGTGGACATCAGAGAGGGCAGCGGGTTTTTCGAAGTCTTGTGGCAGTGGCAAATTGGTATGATCGAACTGCGTACTTGGTTTTTGGATATTGATTTACTTCTTAATTCTTATAAGTAACTCGTTAAAACTGGATTGAAACTTGCTTTTAGGAATCAAGACCTGACTCCTGAAAGCTTCTGATGAAAATTGCCCTGAGCCTGACGCCCTGCGAATGCGAAACCCTGTTTCAACTGTCGATCAATCACCCTTGGCGGGATGCACGTCTGCGCGCCTCGGGATTGTTGATGCTGGGCAAAGGGGAGCACGCGAATGCAGTTGGCCAGCAGTGCGGCGTCAGCCATCAAACCATCTACAACTGGCGTCACGCTTGGGAGCAAGACGGCCTCGTCGGACTGATCAGCGGGCATGCCGGTGGTCGGCCAAAGAAACTGAACGAAGCGTGGCTGGCGACCGTGTGCGAACTGGCTCGGATGGAAGCGTTGACGCTGCGGGGCTTGGTACGGCGAGCGGAAGAGATTCACGGTGCGCCCTTTCCGCTATCACTCGATCGACTGGGCGTCATTCTCAGGAAAAGCGGATTCAGTTTCAAACGCACCCGCATGAGTCTAAAAAAAACCGCAACCCGGAACGATTTGCCGCCTGTGCGTCCGAACTTGCCGGTCTGAAGACTTGGGCGCGGGAAGGTGGTTGCCAGTTGTTCTATTACGACGAGGCGGGATTCTCGGCTTCGCCGCCCGTACAACGCGCCTGGTCGCCGCTCGGTTGTCCGCATGCAGTGACGCCGGCGCATCACCAGCGCGTTGCGGTTATGGGGGCATTGGACTTTGCCGGGAAGCGTCTGCATCACGCTCAGGCAACATCCACGGTCAACCGCGAAACCTTTGTCGATTTCATGGAGCGTTTGATTCCTCAGATCGCCAAGCCGGCACCGACCTTCATCATTCTCGACAATGCCCGTATTCATCACAACCTTGATGACAGCATGACCCTGCGCTGGATGAAGGAGTTCAATACCTTCCTTTGCTACCTGCCGCCGTACAGTCCGGAATTGAATATGATCGAAATCCTTTGGAAGCAGGCCAAATATCACTGGCGCGAGTTCGCTACTTGGTCGAAAGATTCTTTTCAGTCCAAAATCAGCGAATTGCTCGATGGATTCGGTACCAAATTTCAAATCGATTTCACCTGATTACTTAAGTCGGTTTTCAATATAAAGCAGCCTGCCTCGATCCCGCAGCGAAGCGAGGACAGCGAGATAGGAGGCAAGCGGAGTGCGGCAGGTGCGAAGTGATTTCGCTTGAGCACGCTCGGCTTGGTTGGTGCTCTTGGTTAGAGCACCATCTTTAATTAAAGCAATTTTGGAATCTGGGCGCCTATGACTGCTAGCCGGCCGTGAGTTCCGATAGGCGACTGACTCTTGCATGCTCTCAACTGCCTGATATTTTTTTCATAGGCAACGGCAGGTTACAAATACTAAAGCTGCCGCTCACCTCGAGCTGCCATCCGACAGCTGTTCGGCCAAGGACTAAACCGCTCGCGCGGTAACAGGCTGCGCATGAACTGAGGTGTATTTTTTGAGATCGTAGATCTGTTTCCTATCTTGAGGACTGAGGCAATCCGCCTCGATTCTCGAGAGGAACAGCATCATGACCACTACGACTCCCGCCATCAGCCCGCTGCGTCAGCGCATGATCGACGACATGCGGATGCGCAAGTTTGGCGACAAGACGCAACTTGACTATGTACGTGCCGTGCGCAACTTCACGAAATATCTGAAACGTTCGCCGGATACCGCCCGCGTCGAGGATTTGCGGAATTACCAGTTACATCTGGTTGACCATGCCATCTCGCCCGCCTCGTTGAATTCGGCGATCAGCGGACTGAAGTTTTTCTTCAACGTCACCCTGGATCGTGGCGACCTGGTCGCCAAGTTGCAGCCGGTTCACATGCCCCGCAAACTGCCGGTGATCTTGAGTCGTGAGGAAGTCGGTCGCTTAATTGCGGCAGCGGGCAACCTCAAGCATCAAACCGCACTGGCACTCGCCTATGGCACCGGATTGCGGGTCAATGAAGTGGTGACCCTGAAAGTCGGTGACATCGACAGTCAACGCATGACCTTGCGGGTTGATCAAGGCAAGGGACAGAAGGATCGTTACGCCATGCTCTCGCCGGTGCTACTCGAACGCTTGCGGGTTTGGTGGCGTGTCGCTCGCGCTCAAGGCAAGATGTTTGATGGCGGCTGGTTGTTCCCCGGTTTGAACCCGATCCGGCCCTTGAGCGCGCGGCAACTCAACCGCGCCATCCATACCGCCGCGGATGAGGCTGGCATCGAGAAACACATCTCGATGCACTCCCTGCGTCACGCCTTTGCCACCCACTTGCTGGAGCAGAAAGTCGATATCCGGCTGATTCAGGTCTTGCTCGGCCACAAGAAACTGGAAACGACGGCACTTTACGCCCAGGTCGCTACCGAAATTCTGCGCGAGATCGTCAGTCCGCTGGAGATGCTGAACACCGAATAGGTGCGCCATGGAACGGCCAGGCCTGGAGGTGGCAGACATCTTCCGCGCCTACGGTCCGGCATGGCGACGGGCGCAGACGGGGCATCTGAATCTCTCGCAACTCAAGGTCATGTCGGCCATTGAACAGTGCCGCACCGCGGCGCTGGGCGGCCATGTGCTGCGCTGCGATCACTGTCATACACAGGAAATAAGCTACAACTCCTGCCGCAACCGACACTGTCCGAAGTGTCAGGCCAAGGCCGCGCAACGCTGGCTTGAGGCACGACA
>JAABQV010000016.1 GCA_011391255.1 Dechloromonas sp. | reverse complement strand
TGTGAGACAGCGTCTCACTATTTTGAAAACTCAAATAAAGCTTGCGCATGTAAAACACATTCGAGCGACTAAACCCCTTGCCATACAGCACGTTCAAGTCTTTGGACAAGCGATCTAGCAAGCCGCTACCGTAGTCAGCCTTTTCTTTGCCGCCTTGTTCAAATTCGACAATGTGCTGGCCAATGTGCCAGTAGGTTTGCACCAGCAGGGTGTTAACCGTTTGGGCGGCTTGTTGCCGGGCGCTGTGGAGTGCCTGGCCGATTTCTTGTAGCAGGCCTTGGTAGGCGCTGCTCGGCGTGCTCACTTTATTCATGGCGTAACTCCCGCAATCGCTTGTCGCCCAGCCTCGGAAGCCGGTTTTATTGCGATAACCACTCTACCCTTGACTCTGCCAGTGACTCTGCCCATATTTTTTCGGGGATATAGAGTCCCTCTTTTTTTCAGGGCGTCGTTCAATTGGCGCTTGAATTCGGTAGTGCTGTTTTCTGTGCCGAATTTACTCATAGCGCAGCCCCGCCAACTGCTTCTTGATTTCCTGCTCCAGCCCAGCCGATTCCTTGAACAGCCGATCCAGACGGTCGCTAAAGCCTTTCATCTTCTCGGCAAGATGTTGGTTTGCTCATCCCAAGCTGCACATTTGAGGGAGAGATAGCGATAACCAAGGCGCACCAGATGCAAAATGCACGGAATCTTGACCCGTGAGTCTTCGCTGAAAACCATCAGAACTGCTCTCCCTTATTGTTCTTGCTGCGCAATTTATCAGGTGTCATGGTCTGGGGGTAAAAATTTGCCTCAATTACGTGGTTGACCGTAACAATTCCACCTGTCTTTTGATTTTACTGTGATCGTAGCTGAGCCGGCTTGTTGCACTGCGGCAACGGTATAATTGCGGACTTTTCGCTCTTATACCGCCTGCCGTGACTCCCCTCGAAACTGAAATCTTCCGCCGTCGCACGTTCGCGATCATTTCTCACCCTGACGCGGGTAAAACCACGCTGACTGAAAAGCTGCTGTGGTTCGGTGGCGCGATTCAGGTGGCCGGCGAAGTCAGGGCGCGCAAGGCCAGTCGCCATGCGACTTCCGACTGGATGGAAATGGAGAAGCAGCGCGGCATTTCGGTGACATCTTCCGTCATGCAGTTCCCCTACCGCGAGTGCATGATCAATCTGCTCGACACGCCGGGCCACGAGGATTTCTCGGAAGATACCTACCGCACGCTGACCGCGGTTGACTCGGCAGTGATGGTGATTGACTCGGTGAATGGTGTTGAAGCGCAGACGATCAAGCTGCTCAATGTTTGCCGCATGCGCGATACGCCGATCCTGACCTTCATCAACAAGCTCGACCGCGAAGGCAAGGAGCCGATCGATCTGCTCGACGAAATCGAATCCGTGCTTGGCATCCAGTGCGCACCGATAACCTGGCCAATCGGCATGGGCAAGCGTTTCCGTGGTGTTTATCACCTCTACGACGACGCCATTGCCTTCTTTGATCCGCAGGCAGAAAAGGGTACTTCGGAAATTATTCAGGGCCTCGACAACCCGCGCCTCGACGAGTTGATCGGCTCGCAAGCCGATGAATTGCGCAACGATATCGAACTTGTGCGTGGTGCCTCGCATGCCTTTGATGCCCAGGCTTATTTGTCGGGCAAGCAGTCACCGGTGTTTTTCGGCTCGGCGGTCAATAACTTCGGCGTGCAGAGTCTGCTCGATGCCGTTGTTGATCTCTCACCGTCGCCGATTGCGCGTTCATCGACCACCCGCGAAGTGGCACCGAATGAGCCGAAGTTCTCCGGCTTTGTTTTCAAGATTCAAGCCAATATGGATCCCAAGCATCGCGACCGTATTGCTTTCGTGCGCGTCTGTTCCGGTCGCTTCGAGCGCGGCATGAAGCTCAAGCAGGGCGGCAAGATGGTCGCGGTGAACAACGCCATCACCTTCATGGCGCGTGACCGCAGTACGACGGACGAGGCTTATCCCGGCGATATCATCGGTATTCCCAACCACGGCACCATCCGTCTGGGCGAGACTTTTACCGAGGGCGAAGACCTGCGCTTTATCGGTATTCCATCTTTCGCACCCGAACATTTCCGTCTGGCACGAATTGCAAATCCACTTAAAATCAAACAATTGCAGAAAGGTCTTCAGCAATTAGCTGAAGAAGGAGCGACACAACTTTTCCGCCCACTTTCGGGCAATGACCTGATCCTCGGTGCGGTCGGTATCCTGCAATTTGATGTCGTCGCCAGCCGGCTGGAAAACGAATACGGCGTCAAAGTGATCTTCGAGAGTTACAACTGTGCGACGGCGCGCTGGATTCAGGGTGATGCTGCCGAACTGCGTCAGTTGTCCGACCGTTACAGTGCCAACGTGGCGCTGGATGGCGCGGATGATCCGGTCTATCTCGCACCGAACAACGTTTACCTGAACATGGTCAAGGAAAAGTACCCGAACCTTAACTTCCTTGAAGCGCGTGAAGTCATTTAAGGTAGTGCTGATTGCTTCAAAATATGGCATTCCCGCGTAGGCGGGAATGACGACTATTTGGGTGTTATTTAACGTTTGGCCAGCAGGCGGTCAAGCTGGTTGGCGAAATTCTGCCGGTCAGCCTGATTGAATGCCGGCGGGCCACCCGTTTCAACACCGCTGTTGCGCAGGGTTTCCATAAAGTTGCGCATGTCCAGCGTTTGCTTGATGTTTTCCTTGGTGTACAACTCGCCGCGCGGATTGAGGGCGAGGGCGCCTTTCTCGATGGCGCCGGCGGCCAGCGGAATGTCAGCGGTGATCACCAGATCACCGGCGACTGCCTGATCGACTATGTAGTTGTCGGCAACGTCAAAGCCTTTGGGTACCTGTATGGCGCGGATGGTCGGGTATGGCGGCGTTTTTAGCCACTGGTTGGCGACCAGCGTCAGCGGCAATTTGGTACGTTCGGCGACGCGGTAGAGAATTTCCTTGATTACGACGGGGCAGGCGTCGGCATCGACCCATATGTGCATAAAAGTGTGTTCCGCAGATTCGACCTGCGATAATACGCGCCTAACTTGAGGATTTGCTTCAGAAATGTCTATTCAATGGTTCCCCGGTCACATGACGCAGGCCCGCAAAAAAGCGGGCGAGACGCTGGCCATGGCCGATGTCGTGGTCGAAGTGCTTGATGCCCGCCTGCCGATGGCGTCGAGCAATCCGATGATTCATGAGCTGCGCGCCTTCCGTCAGCGGCCGTGCCTGAAATTGCTGAACAAGGCCGATATGGCTGATCCCGAGGCGACCAAGGCCTGGCTCGATTATTTTGCCAAGCAGCCGGGCGTCAAGGCCGTCGCGATTTCCTGCAAGAAGGCCAGTGACGTGGCGAAGATTCCCGGTCTTGCGCAAAAGCTGGCACCGCATCGCAATGATGCGATCAAGCCGCTGCGCCTGATGATCATGGGCATCCCCAACGTGGGTAAATCGACCCTGATGAATGCGCTGGTCAAGAAACGCGTGGCGGCGGTCGGCGATCAGCCGGCAGTGACCAAGACGCAGCAACGTATTGATATCAGCTCAAAGCTGACGATTTACGATACGCCGGGCATGCTCTGGCCAAAAATTGCTCATCCCATCGACGGTCTGATGCTGGCGGCCAGCCACGCGGTCGGCGTCAATGCTTATATTGATGAAGAAGTGGCGACTTTTCTTGCCGGCTTTTTGCTTGAGGCTTATCCCGGACTGCTCAAGGCACGCTATGGTTTTGAGACCGAGAGTCTCGATGCGGTGAATGTGATTGAAGCCATCGCCAAAAAACGGGGTTGCCTGCTCAAGGGGCGGGGCGGAGAACTTGATCTGGAAAAGGCAGCAGTGATTTTGTTGATCGATTACCGTACCGGCGCGCTCGGACGGATCAGTATGGAAACGCCGGAGCGCCGTGCAGCGCGAGCCAAGCTGTTGGCCGAAACGGTTGTCCCCCAAGGGGACTGATGATCCGCTGCACAGCAAGACGGCCAGCAAAGCTGGCGCGTCGCTGTGGATTCCTGCAGGGCGCGGTCAACCCGGAAAACGACTGAAAAAATCAGTTTTCAAGTTGAACTCTCGGCTGCCAGCCAGACGCAACCGCCCTTGGTTTCCTTGTTGATCCCGGCCAGTACCTGATCATGCAACTGCACTTCCTCTTCGCTGGCGTGGCACACGACGATGGGTTTGCGCGCCTGCCGTGGCTTGCCATCGAGATCGTTGGTGCGCGGCACAAATTCCGGCTCGATCATCAGCGCATTCTGCCCGCGCGTCATCGCCAGAAAGACTTCCGCCAGTAGTTCCGTGTCGAGTAGCGCGCCGTGCAGCGTGCGTTGCGCGTTATCGATGTCGTAGCGCTCGCACAGGGCGTCGAGGCTGTTGCGCTTGCCGGGGTGGAGATCTTTGGCCATCCGCAAGGTGTCGGTAACGCGACACAGGGTTTCAACCGGCACGCGGTCGAGGCGGCGCAATTCGGCGTTTAGAAAGCCGATGTCGAAGGGCGCGTTGTGAATGATTAACTCGGCGCCATTGATGAATTCGAGAAACTCGTCAGCGATATCGGCGAATTTGGGCTTGTCGGCAAGAAAGTCGAGCGTGATGCCGTGAACTGCTGCCGCGCCGGCGTCGATTTCGCGCTCAGGATTAACGTATTTGTGCAGGTGATGGCCGGTTGGGCGGCGATTAACCATCTCGATGCAGGCCACTTCAATAATCCGGTGACCTTGACGCGGGTCGAGACCGGTAGTTTCCGTATCCAAAAATATCTGTCGCATCTTCAGCCTTTCAATTCTTCAATGCCGCGATTGGCCAGCGCGTCGGCACGCTCGTTTTCAGGATGGCCACTGTGGCCCTTGACCCAGACCCAGCTCAGTTTGTGTAGTTTGACCTGTTCATCAAGTAGCTGCCAAAGGTCGGCATTTTTGACCGGCTTTTTATCCGAGGTTTTCCAGCCGTTGCGCTTCCAGCCATGAATCCACTCGTTGATTCCCTTCAGCACGTACTGGGAGTCGGTGTAGATTTTCCCGCTCAGCGGGCGTTTCAGGGCTTCGATGGCGCGGATCGCGGCGGTCAGTTCCATGCGGTTGTTGGTGGTTTCCTTTTCGCCGCCCCAGAGTTCTTTTTCGTGCGCGCCCAAGCGCAGAATTGCTCCCCAGCCGCCGGGGCCGGGGTTGCCCTTGCAGGCGCCATCGGTAAAGATCTCAACAACATTTTCTTCAGTGCTCATTGCCTTCCTTTTGTGCCATCGGGCGTAGTGCCTTGGCGCCCAGTTTGGCCGTTTTCCACTTTGGCGCAATCAGGCGCATTCCATGCACACGCTTGATTGCGCGCACCATATACACCGCACCGGGCAAGCCCCACCAGCGCCCGCCGGCAGTTTCCATAAAGTCCCAATAACGCAGCCATTTTTCCTGATCATAAGGTGGGGCAAAGCAACCAAGCTGGTTGCGGTCAAGCTCGAAACTAAGCAATTTTAACCAGTCTTTGAGGCGCAACTGCGAGATATAGCTGCCGTTCCAGGGGAACTCTCCCTGGCGTTTAAAGCGATTTTTGAGACCCCACAGCGAAATTGGATTAAAGCCAAGAATGATGACCTGTCCTTCCGGAATCAGGATCCGTTCGACTTCACGCAGGATCTGGTGTGGGTCATGGTGGAATTCAAGGACGTGCGGCAGCACTACGAGGTCAGTGCTGGCAGCGGAGAAGGGCAGGGCGGTGAAGTCGCAGAGTAAATCCACGGTTCCCGACTCATTGGCGCGCTGACGCAAGGGGATGCGGTTGGCTTGTAGAAAGTCGACTTGCGGTAAGCCAAGCTGCAAGGCATTGAAGCCGAATACGTCAGCCACTGCCTCGTCAATCCGGGCGCGCTCCCAGCCCAGAATATATCGCCCTTGCGCGGAAGCCAGCCATGTATCCAGTCCTGGAATTGACATGCGGCCAGCTTGGCTTGATAGTTCGGGAATGTTCGAAATTTTGCCCATACCTGCGTTCAAGGATAATTACATCTGGCTACTGGTTCGCGACGGTCGAGCTGCCGTGGTTGATCCCGGCGATCCGGCGCCGGTAATCGAATGTCTGGAGGCGCTTGGCCTGCAGCTCGAATCGATTCTGGTTACCCATCATCATGCCGATCATCAGGGCGGTGTAGCAGCCTTGGTGCAACGCTGGCAAGCCGAGGTTTTCGCGCCGTACATCGAGTCTATCACAGGGTGCACACAGCCTCTGAGTGGTGGTGAAACGATCATGGTTCTGGATCAGCCGGTCAGTGTTTTGGCAGTACCAGGTCATACACTGGGTCACCTCGCCTATTTTGCACAGGGGGCTCTTTTTTGCGGTGATACCCTGTTCGGTGCCGGTTGCGGGCGTCTTTTCGAAGGAACGCCAGCACAGATGAGCGCTTCACTGATGCAGTTGGCTGCCCTGCCTGACGATACCTTGGTCTATTGTGCGCATGAATACACCGAAGCAAATTTGCGTTTTTCGCTCGCCGTCGAGCCTGGCAACCAGCGCTTGCACGAGCGGATCAAGCGTGTCGAGCGCTTGCGTGACTCAGAACTCGCCAGCGTGCCTTCGACCCTCGCGGAAGAAAAAGCCACCAATCCATTCCTGCGCTGCCGTGAACCCGACGTCATCGCTGCAGCAATTGAGCATGGCGCGCCGGATATTTCTCCAGTCGCCGTTTTTGCTGCCATCAGGCAGTGGCGCAACGCTTTCTAGTCAGTGCTTCGGGTGCTTTTTGGCGTAGATGCCGGCTAGCGTATCAAGCACGCGGGCTGCGTTGAACGGTTTCAGGATAAATCCGCTGGCTCCGTTCAGGATTGCTTGCTGAACGGTATCTGGATCGGCGCTGCTGGTGATCATGACGACATCGATTTCCGGGTTTGCTGCCTTGATTTCACAGAGGGCGTCGATCCCGTTTTTCTCGGGCATCATCACATCGAGACAGATCACATCAGGTTTCAGGCGCCCGGCGATTTCGACTGCAACAACGCCGTTGCGAGCTTCGCCAATTACCTCGTAATCGTCCCCGCGCATCATGCCGCGCAGTATGCTGCGCATCATGTCGTTGTCGTCTACGATAATTACGGTGCAGCGTTTGGTCATAATTTAGCCATCAAGCTCAGCGTCGTAATAGCAGACCGCATTGCGGCCAAGTGATTTAGCCCGGTAAAGCGCCCGGTCGGCATTTTGAATCATGCATTGCATCATATTTTGGTTGTTTGGCCACATCGTTGCAAGGCCGATACTAATGGTTGCGATCGCCTGTGGGGAGCCGGCATGCGGCAGGTTCAATGCTTCGATCGCGAGGCGGACTCGCTCGGCAACCAGTTGAGCACCGGCACGTGGTGTTTGCGGCAGAATAATTGCGAACTCTTCACCGCCGTAGCGCGCAACGATATCCGGGGCGCGCTCCATGGTGTCTGAGAGGGAAATCGCAATCCGCCGCAAGCAATCGTCACCTGCCTGGTGGCCATACGTGTCATTAAAGGATTTGAAGTGATCAACATCGCACATCAGCAGCGAGATAACGCTCTCTTCGCGCCGGGCGCGCCGCCATTCGCGTGACAGGTAGTCGTCGAAGAAGCGGCGGTTGGCTATGCCGGTCAGCCCGTCACTGGCCGACAAGCGTTTGAGTTCGTGATTGGCTGCATCGAGTTCGCGGGCAAGGACCACCAATGAGGTGCGCATCTGCACGATGCGCTGCATGGCGCGAATTTTGGCACTGAGGACGGCTTGACTGGTTGGCTTTGAAAGATAATCGTCGCCACCGGCGCTGATGCCACGCTCAATGTCCTGATCGGAGTTTCGGCTTGAGAGAAAAATGATGGGAGTCCAGGCGCCCGGTTTCTCAATTGCCCGTATCTGGCGGGCGACTTCAAAGCCATCGATGTCCGGCAATACAACATCAAGCAACACCAGATCAGGTTGCTCATTGTGGAAGGCGGTGATGGCTTTTTCTCCATCGTCGACGGCGATTGGTTGCCAGCCAAACTCCTTGATTTGAGCTGAGATCAACTGAAGCGTTGTGCGAACATCTTCAACAATGAGGATTTTCATTGAGCAGTAGACTCAGCGGCAGTAAATGTTGAAGTAGATCAGTCCGCCAATTGCGAGCGAGATTGCAAACAGGCTCCAGCCAATACCGTGCTTCATGGATTGTGCCATCTCATGCTTGCTGTTGCGCTCGCGGAAATGAAAGTAGCGCTGTACTTCGCCAAGCGAAACGGCGGCAGAGAAGAGAAAGAAAATCATCCCGCAAAAAAGGAAAATGATCGGCCCGTTGGTCATCTCGCGACAGGCTGCCATGGTGTATTTGAGATTGCGCAAGACCGAGTCAGTTCGTATTGCAAATTGAAAAATTGCGTAAGCGAAAAAAGCGAACAGCGAAATCAGGCCAATCACCAGCCAGGTGCTGCCGCGTTTTAGTTCTGCGAAGGCGCTGCGAATGTCGTCAAGTATCCATTTCATGATCATTTGCCGTGTTGTAAAACGAGTCCCTATGTTAAATTCCAGCTAAATCCTGTAATAGCACTAGGTTATCATGGCTGAAATAGATACTCACCCCGAAACACCCGCAAACACAGCGTTGGCGTTCATCAAAAAACCAAGAACTTTGCGTCTTTTGAAGTGGTTGGCTGGGCTTACGGTGGTGATCGCCGTCCTTGGCTTTTTTGCCGCGCCACCCTTGCTCAAATCTGTTCTGCTCAAGCAGTTGTCGGCCCAACTGCATCGTGATGTGGCTATTGAAGCGATCGACATCAATCCTTTTGCCCTGACCGCTAAAATTAGCGGTGTTTCGGTCAAGGAGTCAGGCGGTAAGGAGACCTTGGGCTTTGATGATCTTTTCGTTAATTTGTCTTCGCTGTCGATTGCTCAGGCGGCACCGGTGGTTGACGAGATTCGCCTGGCCGGCTTGCGCATTGCCGTGGCTCGTCTGGCCGACGGTCAGTACGATATCTCCGACCTGCTCGACGAATGGCTGAAGCCATCGGACCCTTCGCCAACGCCGCGTTTCTCGATCAATAACATTCAGTTGATCAATGCCAAACTGATCTTTGATGATCAGCCGGTGGGCAAGGTGCATACAGTCAGTGACGTAAACTTGAAACTGCCGTTTGTTTCGAGCATGGCCTACAAGGCCGATGTTTCAGTAACGCCGCACTTTTCGGCCAAGTTCGGTGAATCCCCGATTCTTCTTGAAGGTAGTAGCAAGCCATTTACCGAGAGCCGCGAGAGCGAAATCAGGCTCGATATCGATAAATTTGATCTGGCCACCTTGCAGCCTTATTTGCCGGCTTCAATTCCGCTACGTTTGGCAAAGGGTGCGGTCGACACGGAATTGAAGCTTATTTTTCAGGAGATCTCCGAGCAGTTGTTTTCCTTGAGCATCGTGGGCGCCGTTCATCTTTCTGATTTGAAGGTGACGGATGCTGCTGAAAAGCCCCTGGTAGGCTGGAAGCGGATGGATATCGAGATCGAAAACAGTGATTTGGTCAACATGCGCTTTGCGATCAAAGGCGTTGCGCTTGATGGCCTCGATGCGAGTTTGGCAGTCAACCGCCAGGGGGAGTTAAACCTGCTGGCGCTGGCCGAAAAAATGGCGGGATCGCCGGCCAAAAATCAGCCGAAGACCGAAGTTACGCCAGCCGGAAAGGCTCCTGAGTGGACGTTGGGTGAATTTCGGCTGACCAATGGTTTGTTGCGCTGGAAGGACGAATCGACGCTGAGCGTGACCGAGGGCGAGGTGCGTAACCTCAATGTCCAGGTTGGCAAGATCGAAGGCAAACTTGTTGAGCCGATTGAGATTATCGAGGCCTCTTACCAGATTGACTTGGGCGAGCGCATGCGCGTTGAGCACATGCTCGCCAAAAATGTGAAGGTTGATCTGCACGGCCATCGGGTTGATGTCGGCGAAGTTGTCAATTTCGGCACCCGCGCGCGCCTGCTACGTAACAAGGCAGGCAAGATCGAGTGGGTCAGTTCGCCGCTTTTGAAATCGGTACGCAAGGCCGGGCAGGAACTCTCCGACGAGCGCCCCTGGGTCGGTAGCGTCGGCAAGCTGGCAGTGAATGATTTGAGTTTGCGGATTGAGGATCAGACAACGACACCGGCCGCAGTTCAGTTGATAGACGGTTTCAACCTGACTGGTGAGAACCTTTCCAGTGAGCCGAATAAATCAGGAACAATTGCCCTCAAGACCCGGATCAACCAAAAAGGCAGCCTCAAGGTCGATGGTAGCGTTCAGGTCTTTCCGCTGCTGACCAAACTCAAGTTGGAAACCCAGGCTATTTCGGTAGCACCGCTTGAGCCCTATTTTGGCGACTTGCTCAATATTAGCTTGCAGCGCGGTCTGGTTTCCAGCAAGGGCGATGTGACCTTCGAGATCGGTAAGCAGGGTTTTGATGCGGCCTACAAAGGCACCTTTACGCTGGGTGACCTTGTTACGGTCGACAAGCAAAATAGTACGGATTTTTTGAAATGGCGTTCGCTTTACTTCGGCGGCATTGATTTTCGCCTGCAGCCGATGTCGATAAATGTCGCCGAAATCGCCCTCACTGACTTTTTCTCGCGCCTGATTATCGACCCGCAGGGCAAACTGAACTTGGCTGGTATCGTCAAAAAGCCGAATCAGGAAGCTATCGCAGCAGCGCCGCCAGCATCGGAGAGTGCCCAAAATCCGGCTGCTTCGACGGTCGCGGTAGCAGCCAAAGCGGATAGCGAAAAAGCGCCGCCACCGCCGATCAAGATCGCCAAGATCACTTTGCAAAACGGCACCGTCAGTTTTTCGGATTTCTTTGTCAAGCCGAACTACTCTGTTAAGGTCGGTAAGCTGGGTGGGCGTATTACCGGACTCTCTTCGACGGCTGACACCCTGGCAGATCTTGATTTACGCGGTACCTACGCGGGCTCGGCACCGGTGAAAATAGCTGCCAAACTCAATCCATTGGCGAGCAAGCCTTATCTCGATCTCAAGGCGGAGGTTACCGGTGTCGATCTGGTCGGATTTTCGCCTTATTCAGGCAAATATGCCGGCTACAACATCGAGAAGGGAAAGCTTTCCCTGAATGTCGCCTACAAACTTGAAAATAATCAGTTGGCTGCCGAGAATCGCCTGTTCATTGACCAATTTACCTTTGGCGACAAAGTCGAAAGCCCGGATGCAACGAGCCTGCCGGTCAATCTGGCGATTTCATTGTTAAAGAATAACCGTGGCGAAATTGATCTTAATCTGCCGATTTCCGGTTCGCTGGAAGATCCGCAATTTTCGATTGGCGGTCTGGTTGTCAAGGTGATTGTCAATCTCTTCGTCAAGGCGGTAACTTCGCCGTTCGCACTGCTTGGCTCGATGGTTGGCGGCGGCGAAGAATTATCCAATGTTGAATTCGCTGCCGGCCAGTCCAGATTGGACGAGACAGCCACGAAAAAACTGGCGTCTTTGGCCAAGGCGCTCAAGGAGCGTGATTCGCTAAAGCTGGAAATCACCGGTCGTGCTGACCCTGAGTTGGACGCGGAGGGAATCAAGCGGGTGGCGATGAATCGTGCCGCCAAGCGCGAGAAACAGAAGGACACAAAGAACCAGGATGATGAAATTGATTTAGGCACAGATGACTATCCGGTCTACCTCAAGCGTGCTTACAAGGAGGCCAGGTTCCCGAAGCCGCGTAACCTGGTTGGCATGCAAAAAGATATTCCGCTTGAGGAGATGGAAAAGCTGATGTTGGCCAACTCGCAGGCCACTGCAGATGATGTGCGTACGCTTGCGATCAGCCGTGGCGAAGCGGTTCAGGTCTGGCTGATTGAGCAGGGTAAAGTGCCGATGGAACGGGTTTTTCTGTTGCCACCGAAGATCGAGAAGGATGACAAGGGTAAGGCCAGTCGTGCTGACTTCTCGTTGCGCTAGACGGCTGTGAGCGAAACCATGAGCTTGGCGATGCTGTGTGGGGTCATCGTCGTTATCCTGTTGCAGATTGCCATCCTGCTGCGTGGCAATCGTGGCCAGGAAGATGCATTGCGTTGGCGCGATTTGCAGGAGGCGCAGGAAAAGGGCTTGTCCCGGCTCGAAAGAGAGTTGCGCGAGGAACTGGCGCGTGGCCGTCGTGAGGATGCCGAGGAGTCGTTTCGCGATCGTGAGGAGCGCGCGCAGTCATCCAGTCTGCTTGGGCAGGCTTTGAGCACTCAGGTGAGCCAGTTTGGCAGCCTGCAGGCCGAGCGCCTTGAAGCCTTTGCCCGCGAACTGAACCGTTTTTCACTCGGCCTGGATGAACGTTTCGAGCGGCTAAAAATTGCCGTCGAAGGGCGGTTGACCGCAATGCAGGCGGACAATGCGGCGAAGCTGGAAGAAATGCGCCGGACTGTCGATGAAAAACTGCACGCCACGCTTGAGCAGCGCCTTGGAGAGTCGTTCAAACTGGTTAGCGACCGGCTGGAGCAGGTGCATCGCGGACTCGGCGAGATGCAAACTCTGGCTGCCGGCGTCGGTGACCTGAAACGTGTCCTGACCAATGTCAAAACGCGCGGCACCTGGGGCGAAGTGCAACTCGCTGCCTTGCTTGAGCAGGTGCTCACGGCAGATCAATTTGCTGCCAATGTGGCGACCAAGCCGGATAGCAACGAACGTGTCGACTTCGCCATTCGCTTGCCGGGGCGGGGGGATGGTGCCGTTGTCTGGTTGCCGATCGATGCCAAATTCCCGATCGAGGATTACCAGCGCCTGCTTGATGCCCAGGATCGTTGTGATCCTGCCCTGGTTGAAGAGGCCGCCCGAGCGATCGAAGTGCGTTTGAAGAGTGAAGCGAAAAGTATCCACGAAAAGTACATAGCGCCGCCCCACACGACTGATTTTGCGATGCTTTATTTGCCGATTGAGGGCCTTTATGCCGAAGCATTGCGTCGTCCGGGGCTTGCAGAAACATTGCAGCGCGATTGGCGGATCAGTCTGGCCGGCCCGACGACGCTAGCGGCGATGCTGAACAGCCTGCAAATGGGTTTCCGGACACTGGCCATCGAGCAGCGCTCGGCTGAGGTCTGGGCGGTGCTGGGGGCGGTCAAGACCGAGTTTGGCAAGTTCGGCGAAGCGCTGGCGCATACCAAGAAAAAACTGGATGAGGCGAGTAACAGCATCAGCAAGGCAGAAACTCGCACCCGCCAGTTGACGCGCAAGCTGAAAGAAGTTGAGGCGCTGCCGGTTGGCGAGTCTGAACAATTGATCGGCATAACGGATTTCGATGGCGAAGACGACTGAACTGGAGCAGGCCTACTGCGCGAGCACCTATCGGGTATTTTTGCCTGCTGCGTGCTGTGAATTACGTCTTGGTCAGGCTTCGGAAGTGCTTAAAGCCTGGCTTGAGAGCGAGGGAGTTAGTCAATTTGCGATTCTGACAGCCTACAACCCCGGTGCTCAGATTCTCTCTGACGAGGTAAATATGGAACGTCAGTCAGCGATGGAGATTGGCTTGATCATGGCAGGCTATGAGCCCTATACCGGTGAGAACATTGCTGATGCGGGCGACTGGCCGGTTGAGGAAAGCTGTCTGATTACCAATATTGGATTGGCAGAAGCGACTGCTACAGGCGCGAAATTTGGCCAGAATGCGATTGTGCATGGGGTTGTAGATGCTGTTCCGCGCCTGATTTGGATAGAAGAATAATGACCAAAAAAATTGGTCGCTTTGAAGTGCGTAAAGAGTTGGGGCGAGGTGCGCAGAGTGTGGTGTATCTTGGTTTCGATCCGCAGTTGCAACGTGAGGTGGCGATCAAGACGGTGCATTTCAGTCAAGCCGATGCTGCCAAGAACAAAGTCTTGCTCGATGAGGCTCGCTCGGTCAGCAAGCTGCACCATCCCAATATTGTGCCGATCTTTGAGGCGGGCGAGGAGGGCGGCGATCTCTACCTCGTTTTTGAGTACGTGCCGGGTAAGACGCTATCAGCCTTTCTCAAGGAAAGTGGCGCCGTCTTGCCAGTTAAGGCTGCCACGCTGTTACGCCCGATTCTTGATGCCGTTGCCAGCGCTCACGCTCAGGGCATTATCCACCGTGATCTGAAACCCTCGAACATTCTCCTGGATGAAAACGGCCTGCCGCGGGTTATGGATTTCGGCATTTCTACCCGCATCGGGAATGCCGATGGTGGTGTGCAGGAATACACAGGAACCCCCGCCTACATGGCGCCGGAATATGTGCTAAGTCGGGAAGTCTCCGAGCGCTCCGATATTTTTGCCGCCGGCCTGATCCTTTTTGAAATGCTGACGGGGCATCCGGCGATTCAGGGCGACAATGTTTTTCAGGTGATGCATCGAATTGCCAATGAGGACATCAAGTTGCCGGCGACTCTTGCGGTCGACGAGCGTTTGAGCGCTGTTTTATACAAGGCGCTGGAGCGTGATTCAACCTTGCGCTTTCAGAGTGTTACCAAGTTCGCCGAGGCGATCGACAATTATCTTGATCCGGAAGAGGAGCAGAAGCGGGACGGCGACGGGCGCCAATCGACGCTGGATTTTCTTCTGCGGCGTATGCGGCACAAGACTGATTTTCCGGCGCTATCCGAGTCGGTTAGTGCCATCAACAAGATCGCCAATAGTGAAACTGAGAGTATCAACAAGCTATCGAACTCAATTCTCAAGGATTTTTCGCTAACCAATAAATTGCTGCGTCTCGTCAATTCGGCCTATTTCCGCCCGGCTGGCGGCGGCAGTATCAGTACGGTATCACGGGCGGTGGTTGTGCTTGGATTTGAGGCTGTACGCAATATCGCCATCACGGTTTTGCTGTTCGAGCATATGCAGAACAAGGGCAACGCCAATCAGCTCAAGGAAGACTTCCTGCGTGCCAATCTGGCTGGCATTCTGGCCAAGGATATTTGCGCTGCCGCACAAATGCATGATCTTGAGCAGACATTTATTTGCTCGCTATTTCATAGCCTTGGCCGTCTTCTCTCGCAATATTATTTTCCGGAAGAAAGCGACGAGATCCGCCGCATTATCGCCCAGAAAAACTGCACCGAAGATCAGGCAGCACTTCAGGTTCTGGCAATTTCCTTTGAGGAGCTAGGGATCGCGATTGCCAAACAATGGGGCTTCCCACCGCTGATCGTCAATACGATGCACAAAATGCCAGCGGGACATGTCAGAAAAGGCAATACCCCGGAGGAGCGCCTGCGCATCTTGGCTAGCATGTCAAATGAGTTGTGCAATGTGATCTCACAAGTAACTCCCGATGTCCGGGATCAAGAAATGCGGAAACTTATGGCACGCTTTTCGGATGCAGTTGAGCTTGACCAGAAAGAGATTCTTGAAACGGTTCAGCGTGCCGTCGAAGAAATTTCTGATTTCGCCCGGGTGATTCATCTGAATCTCGGGCAAACGACCTTCGGCAAACAAATGCGCCAGTTTGCCCGTGGTGGTGACGGGGCAGGGGTAGACGGAGAGGCCGAAGATTCTGGTGAGGCCGGGCTTGAAGGGAATGGCGCTTTTCCATCCGCCGCCAGTCTCGATGGGGGCGGTGATGCGGTGGATGCTCAGGCGGTGCTGACCGCTGGCATTCAGGACATCAGCAATACGCTGGTTGATGGTTTCAAGCTCAACGACATTCTTCGTATTATTCTTGAAACCATGTATCGGGCGATGGGATTTAAGCGGGTGGTGCTGTGTGTCCGCGATGCCAAGGCCGGCGCCATGCAAGGTAAGTTCGGGTTCGGGCCGGATGCCAACGAACTGGCAAAAGCATTCCGTTTTTCGCTTAGTTTTTCACCCGATGTCTTTCACGCGTCAACCTCGAAAGGCGTCGATATCCTGATTAGTGATATCGACGATCCTAAAATTGCCGCCCGGATTCCGGATTGGTATCGCAAGGCAGTGCCGGCACATTCATTCGTGTTGTTTCCGCTGAATCTCAAGGGCAATCCGATTGCGCTGATCTATGCCGACCATGACGATCCTGGCGGGATTGATATTCCGGAAAAAGAACTTTCTCTGCTGCGTACCCTGCGTAATCAAGCCATTCTTGCGATCAAAACCGGCTAGAAAGTTTTGCTTACCAGAGTTTCCACCAAGTGGTTTTGCGCGCCAGACCATCTTTGTAGTAGCGGCTTTCAGGATAGTTTTTGCGCATGATGCGATCAGTGTCGTCGCGCAAATCTGTCATTCCCAAGCGGTCATAGGCGGTGATCATGATAAACATCGCTTCTTCTGTGGCAGGGGCGTTCGGGTAATTCCTGATCGCGTTCTGCGCACGGTTGGCGGCAGCGATGTAAGCGCCACGGCCAATGTAATAGCGTGCCACGTTGACGTCCTGTTTGGCCATGGTGTTGACCAGATAATTCATGCGCACGATAGCATCAGGCGTGTATTTGCTGTTTGGAAAACGAGTGACCAGGTCGCGAAATGCGTCAAAGGACTCGCGCGCCGCCTTGGGGTCACGCTCTGATTGGTCGGGGTTGCTGACGTAGCCGACGAAACCGAGATCCTCGTTGAAGCTGACCAGGCCTTTTAGGTAGTAGGCGTAATCAACCGCAGGGTGATTGGGGTGGAGTTTGATGAAACGGTCACAGGCAGCGATCGCCGAACCGGCTTCACCGGCCTTCCAGTAAACATAGCCCAGTTCAAGCTGCGCCTGCTGCGCAAAGCGGCCGTAAGGGAAGCGAGCTTCGAGCTTTTCCAGATATTTGGCAGCCTTGTCCCACGTTCCATCTGCTTGCGCAGCCTTGGCTTCGCCGTAGAGCTTATTGGCCGACCAGCCCACTGTTTCGTCCTGCGCTTCAGGCAATAAACCGCAGCCGGCAAGCGTTGCGGCCAGGAAAAGCGCGAGTAGAAGACGAAAGCCGGCTTGAAAAGACTGCAATGCGGGTAAACTTCGCATCATGAACGATCCTATTGAAAACTCCGAAGATTATAGCCGAACTGAGCCGCTGCGCCTGACCGTTCCTGATAGTTGTGGTGGACGGCGCCTTGATCAGATTCTCGCCGAATTGCTGCCGCAGCACTCCCGAAACCGCCTGCAAGGCTGGGTCAAGGATGGCTTGGTTACCGTTGACAGCAAAATCGAGTGCGAACCGAAACACAAACTGATGGGCGGCGAAAAACTGCTCATTGCCGAGCCCGAAGATGTCTGCGTGCTGGCCGAGCAGCCGGAGAACATCCCGCTCAATATTGTTTTTGAAGACGAAACCTTGCTTGTCATTAACAAGCCAAGCGGACTGGTGGTGCATCCGGGTAGTGGCAACTGGAGCGGTACGCTGTTGAATGCCTTGCTGCATCATCTGCCGGCGAATAATGAAATTCCCCGTGCCGGTATCGTCCATCGCCTGGACAAGGACACCAGCGGCCTGCTGGTCGTTGCCAAAACGCTGGAGGCACAGACCGATCTGGTTCGCCAGTTGCAGGCGCGCACCGTCAGGCGGCAGTATTTGGCGCTGGTTGCCGGTACCATGAAAAAGGACGGCGGGGTCGATTCGCCGATTGGCCGCCACCCGGTACAGCGAATCAAGATGGCGGTGGTTCCTGAGAACCGTGGCGGCAAGCCGGCACTGACCTGGTACCGGATTCTCGAAAAATTTACCTATTGCACCTTTCTCGAGTGCTCGCTTGAAACCGGGCGCACCCATCAAATTCGTGTCCATATGACGTCGATTGGCCATCCGCTGGTCGGCGACCAGATTTATGCCAAGCCGAATCCCAAGTTGCCCGAGTTTGCGCGGCAGGCTTTGCATGCCACTCGCCTCGGTCTAGTGCATCCGCTGACCGGGTTGAAAATGCAGTGGGAAGTTCCGATGCCTGAAGACATGCGCGAGTTGCTTGACACCTTGCGTTATGGCTAACACGCTGCTTCCCGCCTGGCCGGCACCGCCGAACGTGCGGGCATTGCAAACCCTGCGCGGCAATGGTTTCAGTCAGGCACCCTGGGGCAGTTTTAACCTGGGTGATCATGTCGGTGATGCAGCAGCGTGTGTGGCAGCCAATCGTGATTCTTTGCGCTGCCAATTACCGCGCGAGCCGCTCTGGTTAAAGCAGGTGCATGGCATTGTTGCGGTCGACGCTGAAAACAGCCCGAATTTTGTAACGGCAGACGCCTCGTTTGCGCGAGCTGCGGGCTATGTTTGCGCGGTGATGACGGCCGATTGCTTGCCGGTGCTTCTCTGTGATCAGACGGGTAGTGCTGTGGCAGCGGCGCACGCCGGATGGCGCGGCTTGCTCGCTGGCGTTATTGAGCAGACGGTAGTCCGGATGGGGGTTCCGCCGGCAACGCTGATCGCCTGGCTGGGGCCGGCAATCGGGCCAGGCTGTTTCGAGGTCGGCGACGAAGTCCGGCAGGCATTTGTGAGCAAGTCAGCGGAAGCGGCAAGCGCTTTTGTCGAACATGACCAGGGTAAATGGCTGGCGGACATTTACCAGTTGGCGCGTCAGCGTCTCAATCGTCTGGGGGTATTCGATATCAGCGGTGGCGATGCCTGTACGGTCAGCGAGCAGGACCGCTATTTTTCCTATCGCCGCGATGGGGTCACCGGTCGCATGGCCAGTCTTATCTGGCTGGCTGACTGAGTCTCAGGCGTATAATTACTGCCTTTCGCTGTTTTGAGAACACCTTGACCACCCTTTCCTGGATTATTGCCGTTTCACTGGCCGGTGGCATCTTGAGTGTTTCGGCCGCCGCCGCGCTCAGCCTGAATATGGGCGTCCAGCGGATCAACCTGCTGATTTCCTACGCCATCGGGGCGCTGCTTGGGGCGGCTTTCCTTGAGATTATTCCGCACGCGCTGGAGCATGGCGATCCGCATCAGATGGCGGCGACCATCCTGTTCGGCATTCTGGCTTTTTTCATTCTCGAAAAACTGGTGCTCTGGCGTCACTGTCACCATGACCACTGCGAGGCGCACGATGCTCAGGCGCCAACCCATGATCACGGTCGTTCGGGCTTGCTGATACTGATCGGCGATACTTTTCACAATTTTGTCGATGGCATCCTGATCGCCGCTGCCTTCTTGCAGAGCACCGAACTGGGTATCGTCACTGCATTGGCCATTATTGCCCATGAAATCCCGCAGGAAGTCGGCGATTTCTTGATTTTGCTGCATTCAGGCTACAGCAAAAGGCGCGCGCTGGTCTTTAACCTGCTATCCAGTCTGGCGACCTTGGTCGGGGCGCTGCTGGCGTATTTCGCACTGTCAGACCTGACCGAAGTGATTCCATTTTTTCTGGCGCTGGCAGCGGCCAGCATGATCTACGTGGCGGTTGCCGACCTGATTCCCGGCTTGCACAAACGTACTGAAATGCGCGCTACCATTCAACAGGTGTTATTGATCGGCCTTGGAATCGCCACGATTGTCATTGCCCGCGCGCTGGCTGGCGAGTGATTCGCGGAACGCTTTACGCTGCCGGCGCATTTTTGCTCCGCTCAAATAGAGAATCAGGCCGCAAGGCAATATCCCAATAAAAAGCAGGGTGGAAGCGCCGCTCAGTATGTTGGGAGCAGTGATTGCCATCATCAGGGCAACCCAGAGCCAGCCGATAGCTACGATGTACATGCGATAATTATGCATGCAAATCCATTGACAGTGTTCGGACGGGTATGGAGAATCTCCTAGTTCCAGCCGAAACTTACAAGCGAGAAGTCTATGACGCAGCAGGGATCCAATAATAGCGACGCATTTTTTGGTAGCGGTGCCCCCTTTATGCAATCCGGACAAAACATGCTTCAGCAATGGATGGACTTCCTGGGCAAGGCTGGAAATGCCCATGCCAAAACGCCGCCGACAATTGACCCGCAAGTTCTGAGCAAGATTCAGCAGGATTTCACGGATCAGCAGATGCGTCTTTGGCAGTCGGTTTTGACCCGGCAGCAAGGCCAGGAGGCATCCTTCAAGATAGCTCCGGAACCCGGTGATCGTCGTTTCTCGGCGCCTGAGTGGCGCGAAAGCCCGGTTTATGACTATATGCATCAGGCTTACCTGCTTAACACCCGGTTCATCAAGCAACTGGTTGAAATAGTGCCAGCCGAAGATGAAAAGGGCAGGAACCGCATGCGTTTTCTCGCCCGTCAGGTCTCCGATGCGATGGCGCCGACCAATTTCGCGGCAACCAATCCGGAATTTATCAAGCGCGCACTCGAAACTGAGGGGCAGAGCATTACCGATGGCCTCAATAACCTGATCCAGGATTTTGAGAAGGGGCGCATTTCGATGACCGATGAGTCGGTTTTCGAAGTCGGTCAGAATATCGCGACCACCGAAGGTGCTGTTGTTTTTGAGAATGAGATGATGCAGCTGATCCAATATCAGCCCCTGACCCCGAAAGTGGGTTCGGTGCCGCTACTGGTTGTGCCACCTTGTATCAACAAGTTCTACATAATGGATTTGCAGCCGGACAATTCACTGATCCGCTTCATGATTGAGCAGGGCAATACTGTTTTTCTGGTTTCCTGGCGCAATCCAAAAGAAGAGCATGGGCATCTGACCTGGAACGATTATCTTGAAGACGGGCCAATCACTGCCCTGCACAAGGTTCAGGAAATCTGCAAGGTCAAGAAGGTTAATGCCTTGGGGTTCTGTGTTGGCGGGACGGTACTCACCTCGGCGCTGGCCGTTTTGAAAGCACGTGGAGAAGATCCTGTCGTTTCCCTGACCTTGCTGACTACCTTGCTTGATTTCGAGGACACCGGAGAAATCGGCCTGTTCATTGATGAAAATGGCCTGATGGCACGCGAATCGACGATCGGCAAAGGTGGGTTGCTACCCGCCCGCGATCTGTCAAGCACCTTCTCGATGCTGCGCGCCAACGATTTGGTCTGGAATTACGTGACCAATAATTACCTCAAGGGCGAGAAGCCGAAAGCCTTCGACCTTCTCTACTGGAACTCCGACTCGACCAGCCTCCCTGGGCCGTTTGCCTGCTGGTACATGCGTAACCTCTACCACGACAATAGCCTGCGCATTCCCGGCAAGCTTGAAATGTGTGGTCAGCATGTTGATCTTGGCCGTCTTGACATGCCGGTTTATCTGCTGGCGACGCGCGAAGATCACATTGTTCCCTGGCAATCAGCTTATCAAAGCACGCGTTTGTTGAGCGGCGATGTTCGTTTTGTCCTCGGTGCTTCCGGCCATATTGCCGGCGTCATCAACCCGGCCAGCAAAAACAAGCGCAGCTTCTGGCTGCATGACGACGTAAAAATGGATGCAGAAAGCTGGTTGACCGCAGCAGAGGAGCAAAAGGGGAGCTGGTGGAATGATTGGTCGGCCTGGATCAAACCACTTGCCGGTGCCTTGCGTGCGCCACGTAAACCAGGTAATTCCCAATATCAGCCCATCGAACCGGCACCTGGCCGCTATGTCAAGGAGCGTGCTGTTTAATCTTTAGGCTTATTTCAACGTAAGCCTGATTTTTATCAACGACGGTTGGCACATGTACTGACTGTCGTATCTTCAACCCAACTTTAATTCAACAACAGGAAGGAAATACTATGACGCAACGTATTGCTCTCGTTACCGGCGCTATGGGTGGTCTTGGAACCGCAATCTGTCAGGAACTGGCCAAGGCTGGCCACAAGGTGGTTGCCTCTTACCACCCGCAATTCGACAACAAGGATGCCTGGTTGGCCGAAATGGCTGAAGCTGGCTTCAAGGATTTCGTCTGTGTAGCCGGCGATGTTTCTTCGCTGGAAGACTGCGAAAAGATGGTTAACGAAGCCGAGGCTGCTGCTGGCCCGGTCGATATTCTGATCAACAACGCCGGTATTACCCGCGACAAAATGTTTGCCAAGATGGAAAAAGATGGCTGGGATGCGGTTATCGCCACCAACCTGACTTCCTTGTTCAACATGACCAAACAAGTGTCCGCCAAAATGGCTGCCCGTGGTTGGGGTCGTATCGTCAATATCTCCTCAGTTAACGGCGTCAAGGGCCAGGCTGGTCAGACCAACTACTCCGCTGCCAAGGCTGGCGTCATCGGTTTCACCAAGGCGCTGGCTGCTGAGCTGGCCGCCAAGGGCGTCACTGTCAATGCCATCTGCCCGGGCTATGTTGCCACCAAGATGGTCATGGCGATCAAGCCGGAAGTTCTGCAATCCATCATTGACGGCGTGCCTATGAAGCGCCTGGCCAAGCCGGAAGAAATCGGCTATGCCTGTGCCTATTTGTCGAACGACCTGTCAGGTTTCACCACCGGCGCGACGATCAATATTAACGGCGGTTTGTATTACCAGTAACAGTACGCGCTAATGCACCATGAACGGGCACCCACGGGTGTCCGTTTTTTTGAGCTATAATGTTGCACTGCACACAAACCCGCTTGAGGATTACGGCATGCCAGAAACACCAGCACGGTTAATCAAGAAATACCCTAACCGTCGTCTCTATGACACGAAGACGAGTGCTTACATCACCCTGACCGACGTCAAGGATCTGGTGCTCAAGTACGAGGTCTTCAAGGTGCTTGATGCCAAAACAAGCGAAGATTTGACGCGCAGTATTTTGCTGCAGATCATTCTTGAAGAAGAAACTGGCGGCATGCCGCTTTTTTCCAGCGAGCTTTTATCGGCCTTTGTGCGTTTCTACGGCAGCGCCATGCAGGGAATGCTTGGCAAGTACCTTGAAAACAACATGAAGACCTTTGTTGATTTTCAGGGCAAGCTACAGGAGCAGTCGCGCACTATGTCGGGTACCGACAACACCGCGATGCAAGCAGACTTCTGGGCGCAATTTTTGAACTTCCAGCAGCCGGCCATGCAAAGCATGATGACGACTTACATGGATCAGTCCAAAAAAATGTTCCAGAACATGCAGGATCAACTGCAAAGTCAGACACGCAACATGTTCACCGGCTTCCCCGCAACTCTGCCGGAAAAGTCAGAGAAATAAATTTGGAGATCTGGTGCTTTCGCATCAGATCTTAGTGCAGGTTTACCCCTTGATTGAAGCGGGCAGGTGAACTTCAATCAGCTTGAGCAAGGGGGCAAACACTTTGGGTGTGCCGGCAATGATGTTGCCAGACTCAAGGTAGGTCGAATCACCGCGCATGTCGCTGACCAAGCCGCCGGCTTCAGAAATCAGCAGGGTGCCCGCCGCCATATCCCATGGTGCCAGGCCAAACTCCCAAAAACCATCGTAACGGCCACAGGCAACATAAGCCAGATCAAGCGACGCAGCACCCGGGCGACGCATGCCTGCAGTTTTTTGCGCCAGATCCTTGAAGATGGCAAGGTAGGTGTCGATGTGCTCAAACATCCGATACGGGAAGCCGGTGCCGAGCAAGGAGTCCTGAAGTTTCAGGCGTTTGGAGACACGAATCCGTCGCTCATTCAAAAATGCCCCACCACCTTTGCTGGCGGTGAATAGTTCATTTCGGTTGGGGTCAAATACAACGGCCTGCTCAACGATGCCGGATTTTGCCAGCGCAATCGAGACGGCGTACTGCGGCATGCCGTGAATAAAGTTGGTGGTGCCGTCCAGCGGGTCAATGATCCACTGGTACTCGCTCTCCTGAGCGCCATTTCCGGCGGACTGGCCGGACTCCTCTGCTAAAATTCCGTAATCCGGATAGGCTTCGCGCAGGGTTGCGATGATCGCAGCTTCAGCAGCTTTGTCGACTTCGGTCACGAAATCGTTTGGCTGCTTGGTCGATACCTTTATCAGATCAAGATCATTGGAAGCGCGGTTGATAACCTGAGCGGCGCGACGCGCTGCCTTGATGGCAATATTGAGAGCTGGATTCATGGCTTAAAGAGCTGGCGGGTGGCTGGTACAGCCCGCGAATAATTGGAAGGGACGAATTTTACTATGAAGCCGGAAATCCTGCTTTCACGAATCCGCATTGTTCTTTGTCGGCCCAGTCATCCGGGCAATATTGGTGCCGCAGCGCGGGCGATGAAAACAATGGGCTTGTCGCGCTTGTCTCTGGTAAATCCCAAGCAGTTTCCCGATGCCGAGGCTGATGCCCGGGCAACCGGTGCGGTCGACTTGCTACAACAGGCAGAAATTCATGCCACCTTGCAAGATGCCCTGGCGGATACTATTTTTGTGATCGGTCTCTCTGCGAGGCAGCGTGATCTTGGTCCGGAGATTGGCGAGCCGCGCCCGATGGTGGCCAGATTGCTGGCCGCAGCAGCCGAGGGCGAGGTGGCGTTGGTCTTTGGCAATGAGACGGTCGGCCTCAGTAATGATGAACTTCAGCAGTGTCATGCCGCAGTGAGCATCCCGACCAACCCGGATTTCAGCTCGCTCAATCTCGGTTCGGCGGTGCAGGTTTTGAGTTACGAATTGCGCATGGCGGCATTTTTGGAGTCGCCCCCGGTAAGCGATACCGTTGTTACGCCTTTTGTCTCACCATCGGCTACGCACAACGAGGTTGAGGGATTCTATGCGCATCTGGAAGCCGTGATGACGGCCGCCGGTTTCTATAATCCGGCGCAACCGGGAAGACTGATGCCCAAGTTGCGGCGCCTTTTTGGCCGTATTCGGCTAGAGCGCGACGAGGTCAATATTCTTCGCGGCATCTTGGCTGCAACGCAGCAGCCAACCGGGCACGGAACGCGGAACTCATAGTGCTCCCATAAAAAAGCCCCACCGCATTGGGTGGGGCTTTGGTAGTCGTTTGCTTATCAGTTTATTTTTGAGTTTCCACCATCTGTAGTGGCTCAACTTGATCCGCTTCAACGGCAGGTTTCTCTTTGCGTGGGCGGCCAAGCTTCAGCGGCGGGGCTGCTTCAGCAAAAGCCACCGCAGTACTGGTCGTTTGAACCATGACCAGACCGCTCTCGGAGAGCGTTTTCTCAAGATCAAGCGGTGCTGCCGGTAAAACCGTTGCTGGCGCTTCGATATCGACCGGCGCTGCCTCCACTGGCGCTGCTTCCACTGCCACTTCTGCGATGATTGGGGCGGGTTGCGTAACTGGGGTGGCTTCAGCAATGGGCTCAGGCACCGCAACTGCTTCCGCTGGAATCGTGAGAATAACCGGTGTTTCAAGCACGGGTACGGCGACGATTTCAGGTTCGGAAACAGGCGCCGCCGGCTCAATAGTCGCAACCACAGCCGCTAGCGCAACCGGTGCGACTGGTTCTGCAGGTGTCGCGGCCGGATTCTGTGCGGCATTTTCGGCATCCGGACGACGTTCACCGCGACCACGGCCACCGCGACGACCACGGCGGCGGGCGCCTTGTTCCTCGCTTGCGGCTTCAGCAACTTCACCATTGGCTGGAACGTTGCCGATACTTTCAGCAGCGGCATCCAGTGTCAGTTTGGATTCATTGCTTTCGGGTTGCTGACGCTCTTTACGCTCGCCACGCTCTTTGCGTTCGCCACGCGGACGGCGTTCCTGGCGCTCGCCGGTGCTTGCATTCGCCTCTTCACGTGGTGCCTTCTCGGCTGTTCGTTCATTCCGATTATTTCGCTCCGGACGCTCGCCGCGCTCTTCATCGTTGCGCTTGTTGTTGCGGCCGCCACGGCGGCTATCGTTGCGGTCACGACGTCCATCACTGCGACCTTCGCGCGGCTTTCGCTCGGGTTCTGCGACAGCAGGTGCTTCGACAGGCTTCGCTGAACTGCGAAACCACGAGAGAATTTTGGCGATGACACCGGCTTCTGAGGCGGGAGCAACGACAGCAACTTCCGGTGTTTTCTCCGGCAGATTGGGTGCCGGTTGTTCCGGAGAGATTCCCTTGATGACTGCTTCCTGCCTTGGCTTGGCGGTATCGTCCTTGCCATTTCCGGCTTTACCGGCTTCTTCAAGCGGCACATCGACCATCTTGTAGGAAGGCTCGCGCACATCCTCACTATTGAGATCGTCGTGCTTGAGGCGGGTAATGGTGTGCGCCGGGGTTTCCATATGGATGTTCGGAATCAGCAGAATTGTCACTTTGTGACGCAATTCGATGGCCTGAATATCCGGGCGCTTTTCGTTGAGCAGGAAGGTGGCGACATCAACTGGCACCTGAACATGCACGGCGCCGGTATTTTCCTTCATCGCCTCTTCTTCGAGGATGCGCAGGATATGCAGGGCAGCCGATTCGCAGGAGCGGATGTGGCCGGTGCCGGTACAGCGCGGGCAGGAGATGTAGCTGGTTTCGGCAAGGGCAGGGCGCAGTCGCTGGCGGGAGAGTTCCATCAGGCCAAAGCGGCTGATCTTGCCCATCTGGACGCGGGCGCGGTCAAAACGCAAGCCATCACGCAGACGGTTTTCAACTTCACGCTGGTTACGCTGGGCTTCCATGTCGATAAAGTCGATAACGATCAGGCCACCCAAGTCACGCAGGCGAAGCTGACGGGCGAGTTCGTCGGCAGCTTCAAGGTTGGTCTTGAGGGCAGTTTCTTCAATATCGGCACCTTTCGTTGAGCGGCCGGAATTGACATCGACGGCCACCAGCGCTTCAGTGTGGTCAATGACAATCGCGCCACCGGAGGGCAGGTTGACCTGACGGACAAAAGCGGTCTCGATCTGGTGTTCGATCTGGAAGCGCGAGAACAGCGGCACATCGTCGCGGTAGCGCTTGACGCGATTGACATTGGCCGGCATCACGGTGCCCATGAAGGCGCGCGCCTGTTCGTAAACTTCATCGGTGTCGATGAGGATTTCACCGATTTCCGAATGGAAGTAATCGCGAATGGCGCGAATGACAAGGCTGCCTTCGAGATAAATCAGGAACGCGCCGGTTTGTTGCTGGGCTGCACCTTCAATGGCGCTCCACAGTTGCATTAGGTAATTCAAATCCCACTGCAGTTCTTCAGCCTGGCGGCCGATAGCTGCTGTGCGGGCGATCAGGCTCATGCCGTTGGGCACTTCGAGTTGATCCATGGTCTCGCGCAGTTCAGTACGCTCATCGCCGTCGACACGGCGGGAAACGCCGCCGCCACGCGGATTGTTCGGCATCAGAACGAGGTAGCGGCCGGCCAGTGATACGTAGGTGGTAAGAGCAGCGCCCTTGTTGCCGCGTTCGTCCTTGTCGACCTGAACAATCAGTTCCTGACCTTCTCTAAGCGCTTCGCTGATCTTGGCGCGGCCAACGTCAACGCCAGGCTTGAAATAGGATCGTGAGATTTCCTTGAACGGCAAAAAGCCGTGGCGCTCGGCACCATAATCAATGAAGCAAGCTTCAAGACTGGGCTCGATACGGGTAATGACACCCTTGTAAATATTGCTTTTACGTTGCTCTTTGTTGGCTGATTCAATGTCGAGATCAATGAGTTTCTGACCATCAACAATCGCGACACGTAATTCTTCAGCCTGTGTCGCATTAAATAACATGCGTTTCATTGTATTGGGGCTCCGATGCACCAAAGCGGGTGCGACGAAAGGCCCGTACAGGGCAGCGACAGTTTCAGTTATCGGGTTGCGTCATGGGTAAATGGCGAAGGCGATGGTGAAAGTGCTGATCAACAACGGTTGCGAGCTTTTTATTGAAATGCGCAACCTGAAAATTCCTGCAACGGGCAATCCGTGCGTGCTTACGGCGGGCTAATCCATTAACATCACTACTTTTGGTGAGTGAACTTAACCAGTCGTTTTGCGTTGATCTGGCTTGAGCAAGTCGCCCAAGTGAGATATCAAAACCTGCCGTTTGGCGGTCGCGCTTTTAGCGCGAGGGCAAGCGGTCTGACGGTTCCGAATCTCTTGCAAACCGAGACGCAAAACGTGATTAGTATATTTGAAAATGATTAGCACTGGTAACAATTCGGTCACTTACGTGCTGATCGCTGAAGAAGAGCAGGGGCAACGCCTCGACAACTTTCTGATCCGCCACTGCAAAGGGGTGCCCAAGAGCCACCTTTACCGGATTCTGCGTAGCGGTGAAGTGCGGGTAAATAGCGGGCGGGTTGACGCCACTTACCGGCTTCGGATTGACGACAAAATACGTATTCCGCCTATCCGCATCGCCGAGCGGCCGCAAAATGAAGTCGATGAAGCCGCCAAGCAGCGTGTTGATCTTCCAGTCATTTACGAAGACGAGGCGATGTTGGTGATCGACAAGCCGGAAGGTGTTGCGGTGCACGGCGGTAGTGGGGTCAGTTTTGGCGTGATTGAGGCATTGCGCCGGCAGCGTCCGCAAGCCAAGTTCCTTGAGTTGGCGCATCGCCTGGATCGGGAAACTTCCGGCGTTTTGCTGATCGGCAAAAAGCGTTCGGCGCTGACCGCACTGCACGACATGTTTCGCGAACATGGCGACGGCGCTGACAAGCGCTATCTGGTTCTGGTCAAAGGGCGCTGGATGAACGCCACGCAACACGTCAAGTTGCCATTGCACAAATATCTGACGGAAAGTGGCGAGCGCCGGGTTTCAGTGAATCCCGAAGGAAAGGCGTCGCACACCATTTTCCGACTGCTGGCGCGCTGGCCGGAGATGAGTCTGCTGGAGGCGCAACTGAAGACCGGGCGCACGCACCAGATTCGTGTTCATCTGGCGCATTTGGGCTTCCCGATTCTCGGCGACGAGAAGTATGGGGATTTTCCGCTCAACAAAAATCTTCAGCGCAACGGCCTCAAACGGATGGCCTTGCATGCCTGGCGGATGGCTCTCAAGCATCCACTGACGGCTTCGCCGCTGGAATGCATCGCGCCGCTGCCGGATAGCTTTGGTAAATACATTGTTACGGTCAACGCCCGAAATGCAGCCGAATTTAAAGCAGACAATGTTGAACAAATTCTTGGATATTCGCTCTGAAACGCATGAAATACGATTTGATTGTTTTTGACTGGGATGGCACTCTGCTCGACTCAGCGGGGGCTATTGCCAGAGCCATCCAGGCTTGCTGTCGTGATCTCGGGCTGGCGGTACCGAGCGATGCCCTGGCGCGCCATGTCATTGGCCTTGGACTTGAGGATGCGATGCGCCATGCCGCCCCTGATTTGCCGCCCGAGCGCACGCCGGAGATGGTTGAACGTTATCGCTTCCACTATCTTTCCGGCGATCACGAATTGGTGCTGTTTGACGGCATTCCAGCCTTGCTTGATGATCTTAAAGCAGTCGGCTATACGCTCGCTGTGGCTACCGGCAAGAGCCGCCTCGGGCTAAATCGGGCGTTTGAGCATTCCGGACTGGGGCCGCTTTTTCAGGCCTCACGTTGTGCTGACGAATGTCATTCCAAACCGCATCCGCAAATGCTCGATGAATTGATGGAAGAATTCGGCGTGCTTCCAGAGCGTACCCTGATGATTGGTGATACCTCGCACGATCTGCTGATGGCGACCAATGCCGGCGTGGACGGGCTCGCCGTGACTTACGGTGCCCATCCGCACGATCATTTGCTTGAGCATAAGCCCCTCGCTTGCCTGCACACTGTTCAGGAGTTGGGTTCGTGGCTCAAGCGCAACGCCTGATTTGCCGCAGCAATGAGGTGGAAGAGTCAGCGCAGGGATTTCGTTTCAAATTTGAGCGCTTTGCCGCCGAGCTTCCCGCCTTTGTGATTCGTTATCAGGGCAAGGTCTATGCTTACCTCAATCAGTGTGGCCATGTTCCGGCGGAACTTGACTGGCAGCCCGGCCATTTTTTTGATGATTCCAAGCTATACTTGATTTGCTCGATACACGGGGCGCTCTACGCGCCGGAATCGGGACGCTGCCTCGGAGGTCGTTGCCAGGGTGTTGGCCTGAAAGCCATCAAAGTGATTGAAATCGACGGCGATATATTACTGGATCAATAGAAGCGTCATGGATAGCCCTCAGCCCCCGGAAAATACCCCAGATTGGGAACGTCGCACACTGGAAAAACTTGCCTTTTCTGCGCTCAATGAGCAAAGAGCTAGTCGCCGCTGGGGGATTTTCTTCAAATCCATCGGTTTTGTTTACCTGCTGATTGTGCTTCTGGCTGTTGTCGATTGGGGTGCCGATTCGCAGCATCAAGAACGGCATACCGCGATGGTCAGCCTCGATGGGGTTATTCAGGCCAAAGGCGATGCCAATGCTGAAAAGTTGATGGCTGCGCTGCAAAGCGCCTTTGAGGAAAAAAACAGCGCCGGCGTTGTTTTGCGTATCAACAGCCCTGGTGGCAGCCCGGTTCAAGCGGGGATGATCAATGACGAAATCCGCCGTCTGCGCGCTAAATATCCAGAAAAACCGCTTTATGCGGTGATTGAGGATGTCTGCGCCTCCGGCGGTTACTACGTGGCCGTAGCCGCTGATAAGATTTACGTTAATAAAGCCAGTATCGTTGGTTCGATTGGCGTGCTGATGGACGGATTCGGTTTCACGGGAACCATGGAGAAGGCTGGGGTTGAGCGGCGCTTGCTGACAGCTGGCGCCAACAAGGGCTTCCTCGACCCGTTTTCGCCCCAAGCCGAAACTCAAAAAACGCATGCCCAATCGATGCTGAACGATATTCATCAGCAATTTATCGACGTCGTGAAGACCGGGCGCGGCCAGCGGCTCAAGGAAACCCCCGAGATGTTTTCGGGACTGATGTGGACTGGCGCCCAAAGCATTCAGCTAGGCCTCGCTGATGAATTCGGCAGCATTGACACCGTTGCCCGCGACGTGATCAAGGCCGAGAAAGTGCTTGATTATTCGGTGAAAGACAATATTGCCGAGCGTTTTGCCAAGCGCCTGGGCGCTGGTGCGGTCAACGGTTTCTGGAGCGGTTTTTTTGAAACCCAGATGGATGTCAAGCTTCGTTAATTCTTAAGCGAGCATCAGGAAAACTGTCGGACGCCGCTCCAATTCGGGCGGCGTTTTCTTTTTCCAGGCCTGCACGCTAAAGGTTTGGACGCTTTCACCCGGCAGGGTCAGGTCGGTTGCGACCGTCAGCCGCGTGGCCGGCTGGCAATTTTGCAGGATGGCGTCGAAAAGCGCCTTGTTGCGATAAGGCGTCTCGATAAAAATCTGTGTTTGTTGCCGCTTGCGTGACTCTGCCTCGAGTTCCCGCAAGGCTTTGCTTCGTTCCATCTCCTTGGCCGGCAGATAGCCCTGAAAGGCAAAACGCTGGCCGTTAAGGCCGGACGCCATCAGTGCCAGCAGCAGGGAAGACGGGCCGATCAGCGGTACGACCTTGATTTGCTCTTGTTGCGCCAGGGCGACCAGATTGGCGCCGGGGTCGGCGACTGCCGGGCAGCCAGCCTCCGAAAGCAATCCCACGTCATGCCCGGCACGCAAAGGGGCAAGTAAGCGATCAAGTTCTGCCACCTTGGTGTGCTCGTTGAGTTCTTCGAGCTGCAGTTCCTGCAACACGGTTGCGGTACCGGCAGCTTTTAGAAAGGCGCGCGCGGTTTTGGCCTGCTCAACAACAAAATGCTTCAGCGGATATATCGTTGCCAGGACATTGGCGGGCAGCGATTCTGCCGGTGGCGTTGCGCCGAGCGGTACGGGAATCAGGTAGAGCGTACCGGTTTTCACAGAACCTCGACGCCGCGCTTGCGCAGCATATCGCAAAGCGCGATCAGCGGCAGGCCGACCAGCGCATTCGGGTCATCACCCTGCATGCTGGCCAGCAGGGCAATTCCCAGGCCTTCAGATTTCGCCGAGCCAGCACAGTTGTAGGCAGGTTCGCGACGAAGATAGTTTTCAATTTCGCTGTCACTTAGCTCGCGGAATCTGACGAGAGTTGGCACCCCGCGCACGTCCGCTTCTCCAGAATTGCTATCAAGCAGACAAAGGCCGGTAAAGAAATTGACGGTCTTGCCTGACAATTCCTTTAATTGAGCAACCGCGCGTTGATGGCTGCCAGGTTTGCCATAAATTTTGCCGTTGACCGTAGCAACCTGATCGCTACCGATAATCAGCGCTCCGGGAAAGTCCTTGGCTACCGCTCGCGCCTTTTTTTCAGAGAGGCGTAAGGCCATTGCCTCCGGAGCTTCTCCTGGTAGCTGGCTTTCATCGGTTTCGGGGTTGGCTACGTCGAATGGCAAGCCAAGGCGACTGAGTAGTTCGCGGCGGTAGGGCGAGGTTGAGGCAAGGATGATTTTTGGGGGCATGAAAGTTTCATTACAACAAGGCGTTGCGCGGAGTTCCTTAGGCAGCACTTTGTTTTGACTTGGAAAGCCAAAAATAATATCATCTTGGGTTTAGGTCGTAACAGCTCAAGATTGAAAAGAATTACTGACGCGTTCGTTTTTGCTCGGGAAAGCCGTGTTCTTGAAGGAACGCTTGCAGTTTCGGAGCTTGATCGCCTGCATGATTTGCTGACGGATATTTCCGGGGAATTGGCTTTCAGTCTCCACGGCGCCAAAGGCAAGCGTGGAGAGTACACGCTGCGCTTGCGGGTTTCGGGGCAGATGTCCCTAGCTTGTCAGCGTTGTTTGGGGGCAATTCTTTTTGATCTGGATATCGACAATCTGCTGGAACTTGTTCCTGAGGGTGCCGATATGTCGCAAGATGAGTTGGAAGACGACACACGAGATTTTCTGCCGGTGGCTGGCGAACTGTTTGTGGCTGAGTTGGTGGAGGACGAAGTTCTCCTGGCCATTCCGGTCGCGCCCAGGCATGAAAAATGTGGTTTTCCTGGCGCAGCTGATGCCGGTGAGCGGATTAATCCGTTTGCTACGCTAGCTGGGCTTAAAGGTAAGCCGAACTGATTTTTTTGGAGTATCAACATGGCCGTTCAACAGAACAAAAAATCCCCTTCCAAGCGTGGCATGCACCGCGCTCACGACTTTCTGACCGCAGCCCCGCTGGCTGTCGAGCCGACGACAGGTGAAACGCATCTGCGTCACCACATTTCTCCCAACGGTTTTTACCGTGGTAAGAAAGTCCTCAAGGCAAAAGGCGAGTAATCGATAAATTAAAGGCAGGCGATTCGCTTCGGATCGCCTGCCTTTTCTTTTGCCATGACAGCCCGCATCGCCATTGATTGCATGGGGGGAGACCACGGACCGTCAGTTACGGTGCCGGCGGCGCTTCATTTTCTTGCGGAGCATTCGGCAGCACACCTGATCCTTGTTGGTCAGGAAGACGTTTTGCGTCCGCTGCTGGGAAATCAGTCCAAAAATTCCCGTCTGCGCCTTGTTCATGCCTCCGAAGTTGTCGGCATGGATGAGTCGCCGGCGCTTGCCCTGCGCAACAAGAAAGATTCGTCCATGCGCGTCGCCATCAATCTCGTCAAAAATGGCGAGGCGGATGCTTGCGTCTCCGCCGGTAATACCGGCGCGCTGATGGCAATTTCCCGTTTCGTGCTGAAAATGCTGCCGGGCATTGAGCGTCCGGCGATTTGTGCGCCGGTACCAACGATCAACGGGCACACCCATATGCTTGATCTGGGTGCCAATGTCGATTGCACGGCAGAGCATCTGTTGCAATTCGGCATCATGGGTGCGATGCTGATTTCGGCGATGGAGCACAAGGAGCGTCCGACGGTGGGGTTGCTCAATATCGGCGAAGAAGAAATCAAGGGTAACGAGGTGGTCAAGGCGGCAGGTGAACTGCTGCGAAACTCCGGGCTCAATTTCGTTGGCAATGTCGAAGGCGACGGGATTTTCAAGGGCGAGGCGGATGTCATTGTCTGCGACGGCTTTGTTGGCAATGTCTCGCTTAAAACCACCGAGGGTCTGGCACAAATGCTGGCTTCGTCGCTGCGCAGCGAATTCAAGCGTAACTGGCTGACCAAGCTGGCGGCATTGGCCGCGATGTCGGTATTAAACAGGTTCAAGCAGCGCTTTGATCACCGTCGTTACAATGGCGCTGTATTGCTTGGCTTGAGGGGTATTTCGGTCAAGAGTCATGGTTCGGCCGATAAACTGGCCTTTGGTAAAGCCATCAGCCGGGCTTATGATGCCGCTGAAAATCGGGTGGTTGAGCGCATCGCTGGGCGCATTGCTGAAATGGTTTCGGCGCAACAACAGGTGACTAGCGTGGAGAGTGTCTGAATGTTCGCACGTTTGATCGGTACCGGCAGTTATTTGCCAGGCAATCCCGTCAGCAATGATGACCTCGCTGCCCGTGGTATCGATACCAACGACGAATGGATCGTCACACGCACCGGTATTCGCAGTCGCTACTTGGCAGAGCCAGGCACCACCTCCAGCGAACTCGGTTTGATCGCCGCGCAGCGGGCGCTGGAAATGGCCGGGGTTGCAGCCACTGATCTCGATCTGATCATTGTCGCGACCTCGACGCCCGATTTTATTTTCCCCAGCACGGCCTGCCTGATACAGGGCAAATTGGGTAACAAGGGCGCGGCCACTTTCGATGTACAGGCGGTTTGTGCCGGTTTTACCTACGCGCTGGGTATTGCTGAAAAATTTATTGCTTCCGGCAGCCATAAAAAGGCGCTGGTGATTGGTGCCGAGGTTTTCTCGCGCATTCTCGACTGGAATGATCGCGGTACCTGCGTTTTATTTGGTGATGGTGCCGGTGCCGTCGTGCTTGAAGCCTCGGAGACGCCGGGTATTCTGGCAACAGCAATGCACGCCGATGGCAGCCAGAATGGCATTCTCAACGTGCCGGGTCAGGTTTGTGGCGGGCAGGTGACGGGTGATCCGTTCCTGCGCATGGACGGGCAGGCGGTGTTCAAGTTTGCCGTGCGGGTGCTCGCCGATGTCGCTCAGGAAGTCTGCGCGGATGCCGGTATGCAGACACAGGATATTGATTGGCTGGTGCCGCATCAGGCCAATATTCGAATTATTGAAGCAACTGGCAAGAAACTCGGTGTTGACCGCAACAAAGTGATTGTGACGGTTGATCGCCATGGCAATACATCCGCTGCATCGGTACCCCTGGCGCTTGACGAGGCGGTACGCGACGGGCGCATCAAGCGCGGTCAAAAAGTGCTGCTGGAAGGTGTCGGCGGCGGTTTTACCTGGGGCGCAGCCCTCTTCGAATTCTGATTCAGGAGACTAAAAGCATGTCTTTTGCGTTTGTTTTTCCCGGTCAAGGCTCACAGAGCGTTGGCATGATGGCGGCCTACGGCGATGCGGCCGTGGTTCGTGCGACTTTTGATGAAGCTTCCGCTGCCTTGGGCGATGACTTGTGGTTGATGGTTGCTGAAGGCCCGGCTGAAGTGCTGACGCAAACTGTCAATACCCAGCCGGTGATGCTGACTGCAGGTATTGCCGCCTGGCGTCTGTGGCAGGAAAAGGGCGGTAAAAATCCCGCAGTCGTCGCCGGCCACAGTCTCGGTGAATATGCCGCATTGGTTGCCGCCGGTGTGCTCTCTCTGAAAGATGCAGTGCCGCTGGTTCGCCTGCGCGCGGCAGCAATGCAGGAAGCAGTGCCGGTTGGTACGGGCGCAATGGCCGCTATTCTTGGGCTGGATACCCCCGGCATCGTCGCTGCCTGCGCCGAAGCGGCGCAGGGTGAGGTGGTTGAACCGGTTAATTTTAATGCCAATGGGCAAACCGTCATTGCCGGTCACAAGGGCGCCGTTGAACGCGCGATGGACGCCTGCAAAGCGCGTGGCGCCAAGATGGCGAAGGCCTTGCCGGTTTCAGCGCCATTTCATTCTTCATTGATTCGCCCGGCGGCTGACAAGCTGGCTGCCCGTTTGGCCGAGCTGACGCTGAATGTACCGTCGATTCCAGTCATTAATAATGTTGATGTGGCGATTGAGAACGATCCGGCGCGGATCAAGGATGCCTTGATCCGTCAGGCCTACAATCCGGTGCGCTGGGTCGAGACCATCCAAAAAATGGCGGCGATGGGCGTGTCGACCGTGGCAGAGTGCGGGCCGGGCAAGGTTCTGGCCGGTTTAACCAAGCGCTGTGCGGATGGCATTGCCGGCGTCGCGCTGGCCGATGCAGCAGCCATCGAAGCCAATCTGGGTCTGGAGTAAATGATGCTGACTGACAAAATCGCGCTGGTTACCGGTGCCACCCGTGGTATTGGCCGCGCCATAGCGCTGGAACTCGGCAAGCAGGGCGCGACCGTGATCGGTACGGCAACCAGCGAAGACGGTGCCGGCAAAATATCGGCTTATCTCGCTGAAGCTGGCGTCAAAGGCAAAGGGATTGCGCTGGATGTCACTGATACGGCGCAAACCGATGCCGTGCTGGCGGCGATTGCCAAAGAATTCGGTGCCATTACCATTCTCGCCAACAATGCCGGCATTACCCGCGACAACTTGGCGATGCGCATGGGCGACGACGAGTGGGATGCGGTGATTGATACCAATCTGAAGGCGGTTTTCCGTCTTTCGCGCGGCGTCATGCGCGGCATGATGAAGGCGCGCTTTGGGCGCATCGTCAATATAACTTCGGTGGTCGGTTATTCCGGCAATGCCGGGCAGGCTAATTACTGCGCAGCCAAGGCTGGCGTCGCGGGCATGACCCGTTCGCTGGCGCGTGAGCTGGGTAGCAGAAATATTACGGTCAACTGCGTTTCTCCCGGTTTTATTGCAACCGACATGACACACGCACTGACTGAAGAGCAAAAACAGGCCATGCTGGCGTCAATTCCGCTTGGTCGCGCTGGTACACCAGAGGATATTGCTGGTGCTGTTGGCTTCCTCGTATCCCCGACCGCTGCCTATATCACCGGCACAACAGTGCATGTGAATGGCGGTATGTTCATGGATTGATTTCCTCAAGCCTCGGCTTTTGGTAAACTTATCATGTTTTTTTATTTCGTACCCCTGAGGGGAAGGAGTTTTTCTAATGGATAACATCGTAGAGCGCGTCAAGAAGATCGTCGCCGAACAACTGGGCGTGAACGAAGCGGACATCAAGAACGAGTCCTCTTTTGTGGACGATCTGGGTGCGGATTCCCTGGACACCGTTGAACTGGTCATGGCACTGGAAGAAGAGTTCGAGTGCGAAATCCCTGACGACCAGGCTGAGAAGATCACCACGGTTCAGCAGGCTGTCGATTTCGTCCTCGCCAACAAGAAATAATTTAATTCTCGTTGACTCAGGCAAGGCCGGCCCGCATGGCCGGCCTTGCTACATTTGCATCAGGAGCGCACCTTGGCACGTCGCAGAGTTGTAGTCACCGGTCTGGGCATCGTTAGTCCGGTCGGAAACACCGTCGAAGAAGCCTGGCAGAATATTCTGGCTGGCCGCTCCGGCATCGCCCCCATCACCAAGTTTGATACGACCACGTTTCCGGTTCAGTTCGCCGGCGAGGTCAAGAATTTTGATATCACCAGCTATATTTCTGCCAAGGATGCGCGGCGGATGGATGACTTTATCCATTTCGGCTTGGCGGCCGGCATTCAGGCGGTACGCGATGCCGGTCTCGACAAGGAAGGTGCTGCTGATCCGGAGCGGGTTGGTGTCGCGATCGGTTCCGGTATCGGTGGCTTGCCGCTGATCGAGCGCACCAAGGAAGAATACACGGCGGGCGGTGTACGCAAGGTTTCCCCCTTCTTCGTGCCGGGCTCGATTATCAACATGATCTCCGGCAACCTGTCGATTGAATTTGGTTTCAAAGGGCCGAATATCGCCTTGGTTTCGGCCTGCACGACCGGCACGCACTCGATTGGCGACGCCGCACGGATCATCGAATACGGTGATGCGGACGTAATGGTTGCAGGTGGTGCCGAATCTACGGTTTCTCCTCTTGGTATGGGTGGCTTCTGCGCAGCGCGTGCCTTATCGACCCGTAATGACGATCCGCTGACCGCCAGTCGTCCTTGGGACAAGGATAGAGATGGTTTTGTGCTGGGCGAGGGCGCCGGTGTCATGGTGCTGGAAGAGTACGAACACGCCAAAGCGCGTGGTGCCAAGATTTACGCTGAATTGATTGGTTACGGCATGAGTGCAGACGCTTATCACATCACCGCACCGAACATGGACGGCCCGCGTCGTTCGATGGTTAATGCCCTTAAGAATGCCGGCGTTGCCCCGTCTGATGTTCAGTATTTGAACGCCCATGGCACTTCTACACCGATTGGTGACAAGAACGAGACGGATGCCGTCAAGGCTGCTTTCGGTGCTGATGCCTACAAACTGGTGGTGAATTCGACCAAGTCGATGACCGGCCATTTGCTGGGTGGTGCCGGTGGTATCGAGTCCTTGTTCACGGTCTTGGCGATTCACAACCAGATTTCACCGCCGACGATCAATATCTTCAATCAGGATCCTGAGTGTGATCTCGATTACTGTGCCAATGCAGCACGGCCGATGAAGATTGATGTGGCTTTGAAAAACAACTTCGGCTTTGGCGGAACCAACGGCTCGCTCGTTTTCAAGCGCGTCTAAACCGCTTCCGCAAGGAATTGAACGGTGCAGTTTCCGATCACTATCGGACTGCACCGTTCGCATTTTCTGGATGGCGCTATTGGCCTTGTGCTAGTTTTGGTCAGTGTTGCGGCCTGGGCGTTTCCTGGTCAAATCGCCATTCGCCTGACGCTACTGGCATTGGGTATTTTTCTGGCAATTCTTGCCTGGCAACAGCTGAAACCAAAGCTGCGGGCGCTTCGTCTTGAGCGAAATGGCGAGCTAAGCGCCAAGCAGGTATCCGCTGAGGATTTTTTGCCGGTGGAAATTCTACCCGGTGCCAGCGTCCATCCCTGGTTGACAGTACTGCGCCTGAAAATGAGCGATCAAACCGTAATGCCGCTGATTGTTGCGGTCGACAGCATAAATGCCACGGATTTTCGACGCCTGCGTGTATTCCTGCGCTGGCGGATATCAGCCGACCTGGCGGCGACGTCTGAGGACTGAGTTTTTTGCCTTTTTGAGCATTTCGGGATACTCGCGGGAGTAGTGAAGCCCGCGGCTTTCCTTGCGCTGCATGGCGCAACGAACAATCAGATCAGCTGTCACGACAAGATTTCGTAGCTCAATCAAGTCATGGCTGACCCGGAAGTTTGCATAAAATTCGTCAATCTCGCGCATCAGCAGGCCGATACGATGTTTTGCCCGCTTCAGCCGTTTGGTCGTCCGCACGATGCCGACGTAGTCCCACATGAAGCGCCGCAGTTCATCCCAGTTATGCGAAATGACGACTTCTTCATCAGCATCGGTAACCCGGCTTTCATCCCATTTCGGCAGTTCCGGAAAGGCCGCATTTTTACTGCTCAAAATGTCGTTGACCGCAGCCTCGGCAAAAACCAGGCATTCCAGCAAGGAGTTCGAGGCGAGCCGGTTGGCGCCGTGCAAGCCGGTGCAGGAAGCTTCGCCGGCGACGTAGAGATTGGCGACATCGGTGCGTCCCTTGAGGTCGCTGACGATGCCGCCGCAGGTGTAGTGCGCGGCAGGCACGACCGGAATCGGTTCATTGGCAATGTCGATGCCGAGCTCAAGGCAGCGGGCGTAGATGTTGGGGAAGTGGGTGCGGACGAAGGCTTCACCCTTATGCGAAATGTCGAGGAAAACGCAGTCGAGGCCGCGCTTTTTCATTTCAAAGTCAATCGCCCGGGCAACAATGTCACGTGGTGCCAGTTCGGCGCGCTCGTCGTGTTCGAGCATGAAGCGGGTGCCGTCAGGCAGGCGCAATAAGCCGCCTTCACCGCGGACCGCCTCGGAAATCAAGAAAGATTTGGCTTGCGGGTGATAGAGGCAGGTCGGGTGAAACTGGATGAACTCCATATTCGAGACCCGGCAACCGGCGCGATAAGCCATGGCGATGCCGTCACCGGTCGAGGTGTCCGGATTGGTGGTGTAGAGATAAACCTTGCCAGCGCCGCCCGTGGCAATCAGGGTATTTGGCGCGCCGATGGTAATTACTTCACCGCTACGGCTATTCAAAACATAGGCACCAAAACAGCGATTCTCACCGGTACCGAGCTTTTCGCCGGTGATCAGATCGATTGCGATATGGCTTTCGAGAATGGTGATGTTCGGGTTCTGGCGAACCCGGCGCGTCAGCGTGTCCTGAACGGCGGAGCCAGTGGCATCCGCCACATGGATGACGCGACGGGCACTGTGGCCACCTTCGCGGGTCAGGTGGTAGCCGGACTCGTCTTTGGTGAACGGAACACCTTGCTCAATCAGCCAGTCAATCGAATGTTTACCGTTTTCAACGACATACCGCGTTGCCGCTTCGTCATTCAACCAGGCACCGGCAACCAGCGTGTCATTAATGTGCGCTTCAATTGAGTCGCGACTGTCGAGCACCGCAGCAATTCCGCCTTGCGCCCAGCCAGAAGCCGAATCTTCCAGTGTCCGTTTGCTGACCAGAGCAACACGACAGTGCGGCGCCAGACGCAACGCGGCAGATTGGCCAGCTAAACCACTACCGATGATTAGTACATCAAAATTCTGCACAGCTGTTCTCATTTGGGTTTGTTTTTTGCTGAATATAGCACGCGCAAACTCGGCGGGATGGTTACAGAACGTCACAAATATGGATAAAACCTATGTATTGGGAGAATTTCGCTGCGCTATACTCACTTCGCAAAATACAATATTGAACGTCAGGGAAGAAATAGTGATGAGTGAGCGGGAAATCGATCAGGCCTTGGTCGAGCGGGCGCAAGGTGGTGACCAGCGCGCCTTCGACCAGTTAGTCAGCAAATACCAGCGTAAGCTGGGCCGTTTGCTGTCGCGTTTCATTCGTGATCCCGGCGAGGTTGAGGATGTCTCCCAAGAGGCTTTTATCAAAGCCTATCGCGCACTGCCCAATTTTCGTGGGGATAGTGCTTTCTATACTTGGCTCTACCGCATTGGCATCAATACGGCTAAAAACTACTTGGTTTCTCAAGGCCGTCGGGCGCCGACATCGACCACCTTTGATGCCGAAGAGGCCGAAAGTTTTGAAGATGCCAGCCAATTGCGCGATATCAACACGCCAGAGAGTCTGTTGCTGAGCAAGCAGATCGGTGAAACGGTTAATGCGGCGATGGATGCCTTGCCGGAAGAACTGCGTACGGCCATTGTGCTGCGCGAAATCGAAGGCATGTCGTACGAAGAAATCGCCACCCATATGGATTGCCCGATCGGTACCGTGCGCTCACGTATTTTCCGCGCCCGTGATGCGGTTGCCTCTCGTTTGCGCCCTTTGCTTGATAGCTCCCCCGACCGGCGCTGGTAATCCGATGGCTGAAGAAACAACAATACGTGGCACGGTCAGTGCACTCGATGGTGATGAGGCATTAGTCGTGATCGAGCAGGGCGGTTGCGGGCGCTGCCATGAAGAAGGGGGCTGTGGCGGGCAGAATCTGACCCAGATGTTTTGTTCCGGCCCGAAAAATTATCGCGTTGCCAACCCGCTTGGTGCTCAGGTCGGTGAAAAAGTCACCGTTGCAATCGCTGCCGGCACGATTCGCCAAACGGCAAATTTGGCCTACGGGTTACCGTTGACCGCAACCATTGTCGGCGCCGCTATCGGTACTCAGATCAATGGTGATCCCGGCGCAATTGCCGGAGCAATCATTGGAATCGCAGGTGCGTTGATTTATGTTCGCCGACGCGCTCAATCCAGCGGTGGAAATCTGGCCTCGCGGCCATACATAGTCAATCGTTCTTAGTCGTCCTGGAGGTTTCTAAGCATGAAACGCCTATTGGTCTTATGGTCCTTTTTTGTGTGTATTCCGCTAGCCAGCGCTCAGGTTCAGGGCTTGCCGGACTTCACTGAACTTGCTGAAAAGCAGGGGCAAGCGGTAGTCAATATCAGCACCACGCAAGTTATCAAGGGCGGCAATCAGATGATGCCCTTCCCGTTTGACGAAAACGATCCGGAATTCGAATTTTTCAAGCGGTTCATCCCGAAAATGCCCGGTGGTGGCAAGCCACGCGAGTTTGAGAACAAGTCGCTCGGTTCTGGCTTCATTATCAGCAACGACGGCTACATCATGACCAATGCGCACGTAATTGCCGGTGCTGATCAAGTCACGGTGCGCCTCATCGACAAGCGCGAATTCAAGGCCAAGGTGATTGGTGCTGACAAGCGCACTGATGTTGCGCTGATCAAGATTGAGGCGAGCAGTTTGCCGGTGGTCAGGCTGGCCAATATGGCCAACCTCAAGGTGGGCGAATGGGTGGTCGCCATCGGCTCGCCGTTTGGTTTCGATAATTCGGTAACAGCCGGCATTGTTTCGGCCAAGGGGCGCTCGCTGCCGCAAGAGAATTATGTGCCGTTCATTCAGACCGACGTCGCCATTAATCCGGGAAATTCCGGCGGACCCTTGTTCAATATGCGCGGTGAGGTGGTTGGTATCAACTCGCAAATATACAGCCGCAGCGGTGGTTACATGGGCGTCTCTTTTGCTATCCCGATTGATGTGGCGATGGAGGTGCAGAATCAGTTGCGTGCGGCCGGCAAAGTCAGTCGTGGTCGTCTCGGCGTGGTGATTCAGGAAGTGAATAAGGAGCTGGCTGATTCACTCGGGCTGGCCAAGCCGATGGGCGCCGTCGTCAATGCGCTGGAAAAAGGCGGGCCGGCTGAAAAAGCAGGGCTGGAACCGGGTGACGTTATCCTTAAGTTTGATGGCAAGGTCATCAATAGTTCAGCAGATCTGCCACGCATGGTCGGTATGACCAAGCCCGGAACCCGTTCCGTGGTGCAAATCTGGCGCCGTGGCGTGACGAAGGAGATTACGATCACTGTTGGCGAGGTAACTGAAGAACGGATTGCTGCCGCGCAGCAGGGATCGGGCAAAAAGCCGGCCGAGCAGGCCAGCAACCGCCTTGGCTTGGTGGTCAGTGAGTTGAGTGCTGAGCAACGTCGAGACCTTAAACTGACTTCCGGCCTGCTAATTGAGGATGTGCGCAGCACGGCAGCGCGTGCCGATTTGCGCGCCGGCGACATTGTCATTGCCGTGATCAGCAGAGGCGCAACGACCGAGGTCAATACCGCTGATCAATTCAACAAGATTCTTGCTCAGTTTGCCAAAGGGAGCAGCGTTACCTTGCTGATCCGGCGTGGCGAGATGCAAACGTTTGTGACGGTTAAGGGTTTGAATGGCGATTGAACTGACGCTCATTAGTCGTGGTTATTGTCACCTCTGTCATGAGATGGAGGCCGCATTGGTGCCTTTTGCCCGGGAATTTAAGGTGCCGGTTACCGTGCTCGATGTCGACGCCTACCCGCTACTCGTCGAGCGCTATGATGAGCTGGTGCCGGTTTTGCTGCATGGTGAGACTGAAATCTGCCATTATTTTCTTGATCTTCCCAAGCTGCGCGAGTATCTGCAGGGCTTGTAGTAGTGCAAGAGCCACACTAAAAAATCAGCCCGAATTGGCGGTTGACCCTAACAACCTGTCTAATTCGACCTATCTGGCATTTCGCTCGCGAATGATCGGCGGCACGAACTTCACGGAGAACCGCCAGCCGTCCGGCATGGCCTTGAGTATCAAGGTTTTTGACTTGGCACCCTCAACAAATGCCGGCGCATCCCCAAGCAGTTCAATGGCGCCGATGCCCTTAATCACGCAAGCGCCTGGCAGGGTGATAAACGCCGCTTCGGCCGCCACCAGAATGAACTGACCTTCCTTGCTCTCGGAGCAGGACAAGCCTTTGGGAACAGTTGTTGAGTCGGCTTTCCATGAAAGGCGCAAATCCTCCAGACCATTCAGCAACTCTTCTGTTAATTTGACGGCCAGCATGACTTCGCAAGATTTCGGATGAACCATTGGATTACCTTGATGTTGAAATATCGCCTGATTGTAGATCTGCTGGTCTCAAGCCGTGTTCTTTTCGGCCTGAGGCCAGGGCAATCGCATGAGTGCCACTGTGTAACTGGTTCGGGCAATATCTGCGCCTTGAACATGGCATTCCGTCGCACGACACCATCGGCCGGGTCGGTGCAGGATTTCTTTGCAGCATTCCAGGCGGCGCCAGAGAAGACGCCCCACCGATTTCCGCACTGACAAGCCCTTCGACAGGCTCAGGGCGAACGGACGGGGCGGTTTGACCCAAACTTTCGATTGCACCCTCGTAACAGCCTGAATTCCGGTAGCCAGGCAGCCCTAAGTTATAATCTCGCCCTCTTCGCACAACAAGAAATCACTTCCCAATGGCCGACATTCTTTGCCTCAAGGGCGACGCCGCCTTTTCTGCCTTCCGCCTGCAGCGCTTGGTTAATCGTCTGACGACAGCAGTTGCCGATATTGAAACCGTGGCGGCTCATTTCTGGCACATTTCGGCATTGAAGCGGGCGTTGACCGCAGAAGAGCGTGCCAAACTTGCTTTGTTGCTTGAAGAAAAGGTTGCGAGTCAGGAAATGGGCGTGCTATTTCTCGTTTCGCCGCGTATTGGAACGATTTCCCCGTGGTCTTCAAAGGCAACTGATATTGCACTGAACTGCGATCTCGATGCCATCGAGCGCATTGAGCGCGTCATTGCTTTCCATGTGGTCGTTAAGAACAAGCGCGCCCTGACGGCGGATGAGAAGAAAACGGTTGCCGGCTTGCTGCACGACCGGATGACCGATTCCGTGCTGCCCGGTTTCGATGCTGCCGGCGAATTGTTCCGCCACTTCGCGCCGAAGCCACTTGCTACGGTCGACGTGTTAAAAGGCGGAAAAAATGCCTTGGTCGAGGCCAATGGCTCACTCGGTCTGGCCCTGTCTGACGACGAAATCGATTACCTGCTGAATATTTTCACCAGCGCCGGTCGTAACCCGACTGACGTCGAACTGATGATGTTCGCCCAGGCCAATTCCGAACACTGTCGCCACAAGATCTTCAACGCCTCCTGGGTGATCGACGGCGAAGCCAAGGACAAGACACTGTTCGGCATGATCCGCGAAACTCACGCCGCGCACCCGCAGGGCACGGTGATGGCCTACGCAGACAATTCATCGATCATCGAAGGCGCCACCATCCAGCGTTTCTACCCGGACGCCGACCGCGGCTATTCGTACAAGGAAGAGCTGACCCACATCCTGACCAAGGTCGAGACGCACAATCACCCGACTGCCATTTCGCCCTTCCCCGGCGCCTCCACCGGCTCCGGCGGCGAAATCCGTGACGAAGGCGCCACCGGCAAGGGTTCCAAGCCGAAGGCCGGCCTCTGCGGTTTCTCGGTTTCCAACCTCAACCTGCCCGATGCGCCGCAACCGTGGGAACATGCCTACGGCCGCCCGTCGCGCATCGCCTCCGCCCTCGACATCATGCTCGAAGGCCCGATTGGCGCGGCAGCATTCAACAACGAATTCGGCCGCCCGAACCTGACTGGCTACTTCCGTACCTACGAGCAGGACGTCGCCGGCACGGTGCGTGGCTACCACAAGCCGATCATGATCGCCGGCGGTTTGGGCAGCATTCAGGCCGAGCAATCGTTCAAGGATGAAACTTTTCCGGTCGGCACGAAGTTCGTGCAACTGGGCGGCCCCGGCATGCTGATCGGTCTGGGCGGCGGCGCCGCTTCGTCGATGACGGCCGGTTCCAATGCCGAAGACCTCGATTTCGCCTCGGTCCAGCGCGGCAACCCGGAAATCCAGCGACGGGCGCAGGAAGTCATCGACCGTTGCTGGCAGATGGGCAAGAACAATCCGATCCTGTCGGTGCATGACGTCGGTGCCGGTGGCGTTTCCAACGCCCTGCCGGAACTGGCCCACTCGGGCGGCGTTGGCGCGATTTTCGATCTGCGCAAGGTGCCGACCGAAGAGCCGGGCATGTCGCCGGCCGAAATCTGGTCCAACGAATCGCAGGAACGCTACGTCCTGGCTATTCCGCCGAACCGCATTGCCGAATTCCAGGCGATGTGCGAACGCGAGCGCTGCCCGTTTGCTGTCGTCGGCGAAGCCACCGGCGACGGCCATTTGACGGTGACTGACGCCCATTTCGGCGTTAACCCGGTCGACATGGAGATGGAAGCGCTGCTCGGCAAGCCGCCGCGCATGACGCGCGACGTGACGCACCAGCCGGAAACCTACGTCTCCTTCGACGCCACGGCCATCGAACTCAAGGACGCCGCCTATCGCCTGATGCGTCTGCCGACCATCGCCGACAAGACCTTCCTGATCTCCATCGGCGACCGTTCGGTCGGTGGCATGACCGCACGCGACCAGATGGTCGGCCCGTGGCAGGTGCCGGTGGCCGACGTCGCGGTGACGACAATGGGTTATCAAGGCTACCTCGGCGAAGCCTTCGCCATGGGCGAGCGCACCCCGCTTGCCGTGTTCGACGCGCCAGCTTCCGGCCGAATGGCCATCGGCGAGGCACTGACCAATCTGGCCGCCGCAGACATCGGTGATCTCGGTAAGGTCAAGCTCTCGGCCAACTGGATGGCACCGTGCGGTGTGCCGGGTGAAGACGCCCGTCTGTTCGACACCGTCGCTGCCGTTTCCGAGCTGTGCAAGTCAATTGGCGTGTCGATCCCGGTCGGCAAGGATTCGCTGTCGATGCGCACCGCCTGGGAAGATCAGGGCATCAAGAAACAGGTCGTCTCACCGCTTTCCCTCGTCATTACCTCGTTTGCCGCGGTCGACGACGTACGCAAGACAAAAACCCCGCAACTGGCCGTTGATCAGGGTGAAACTGAACTGCTGCTGCTCGATCTCGGCAAGAACCGCCTCGGCGGCTCCTGTCTGGCGCAGGTATACAACGCCACCGGCAGCGATGCACCGGATATCGATGAGCCGGCCAAGCTCAAGGGCTTGTTCGATGCAGTTCAGAAACTCAACCGCGAAGGTATGCTGCTGGCGTATCACGATCGATCAGACGGCGGCATGTTCACCGCTGCCTGCGAAATGGCTTTTGCCAGTCGCCGTGGCGTGTCGCTCGATCTCGATGGTATTTGCTACGACGCTGGCGCCGGGGATTGCGATGGCTCGGAAAAGCGGCCAGATTTGCTGGCCGGTCGTGATTTCGAGAATATCGTCCGTGCCTTGTTCAACGAAGAACTCGGCGCCCTGATCCAGATCCGTCGCGCCGACCGTGAAAAGGTCACGCCCATTCTGCGTGCCTGCGGCGTGCCTTACCACTTCGTTGGCCACCTGAACGAATGGGACGAAATCCGCGTCACGCGAAACGCCAAGCGTGTCTTGCGTGAAAAGCGTGTCGACCTGCAACGCGCCTGGTCCGAGACCAGCTACCAGATGCAAACCCTGCGTGACAACCCGAGCTGCGCCCAGCAGGAATTCGACCGCATTCTCGACCTCACCGACCCCGGCCTGACACCGAAACTGACTTTTGACCCGCAGGACGATTTCACCCAGGTTTACACGCAACTCAGCGGCCGGCCGCGTGTCGCCATCCTGCGCGAGCAGGGCGTCAACAGCCATTACGAAATGGCTGCCGCTTTCGACAAGGCCGGCTTTGCTGCGGTCGACGTCCATATGAGCGATATTTTGTCTGGCCGCGTCAGCCTCAAGGACTTCAAGGGGCTGGTTGCCTGTGGCGGCTTCTCCTACGGTGACGTGCTCGGTGCCGGCCTCGGCTGGGCGCGGACCATCCTTATGCATGATGGCTGCCGCGACGAATTCGCCGCCTTCTTCAAGCGCAAGGACACCTTCGCCCTCGGCGTCTGCAATGGTTGCCAGATGATGAGCGCGCTCAAGTCCATCATTCCCGGCGCCGAACACTGGCCGGCTTTCCGTCGCAACCAGGTCGAGCAGTTCGAAGCACGTTTCGTGATGACCGAAATCCTCGATTCTCCGTCAATCTTTTTCGCCGGCATGGAAGGTTCGCAAGTGCCCATCGTTGTCTCGCACGGCGAGGGCAGGGCAGTCTTTGATACCGCTGACGACCAGGCCAAGGTGCTATCGGCCGTGCGCTACGTCGACAACAAGGGCGAGCCGACCGAGGCTTATCCCTACAACCCGAACGGTTCACCGGGCGGTTTGACGGCGGTGACGACCGAAGATGGCCGCTTCACGATCATGATGCCGCACCCGGAACGTGTCTTCCGTACGGTGCAGATGTCGTGGCATCCGGAAAACTGGGGCGAAGATTCGCCGTGGCTGCGCATGTTCCGCAACGCGCGGCGCTGGGTCGGTTAAGCGTTGGATTAAAAAAAGGCCGGATTTCCGGCCTTGCTTACAAGCGCCTGAAAACCTGTATATTTGCTTCGGCCAAAATAAGAACCAGTATTTGGCCGAATTCGACAACCTACCGGAGGAGATAAAAATGCGTCATTTGATGTTTGGATTTCTGTTGTGCAGCAGCCTGGCCATTGCCGGCCCCGACGATGTTTCAAAATTTGACGGCTCGTCGCTTGGTGCGCAAAAAGTGGCCTATCAGTTCAATTACGAAAAGCCGGAAGAGATGATTCAAGGTCTCGGCTATCTGGCCAATCATTTGCAAGGCCTCAAGGAATTTGGCGACCTCAAGAACTCACATCTGGTGATCGTCGCTCACGGCAATGAATTGCATATGCTCTCACGGTTGAACAAAGCCGCTTATCCAGATGTCTATGATCGCCTGAAAGCGCTGACTGATCAGGGCGTCAGCATTCACGTCTGCCGCAATGCGGCCAAGTTTCGTGGCTACAAGCAGGAAGATTTTTATGACCTTGTAACAGTCGTGCCGGCAGCAATGACCGATCTGGGCAAGTTGCAAGCCAAAGGCTACAGCTATATTTCGGGTGATGTCGTCAATCGCACCAAGCGTGCCGATTTCCTCGCAAAACATCCAGAGATTCTCGATTAAGCAGCGGAACGTTCGCCAATCTGCTTTAGCCGGCTGGTGATCAAATGAGCGCCAGGAAAACTACGGTATCATGCTGCCTTTTGGCGAATCTCGGTTCGTCGTCCTGAATGCACCTCTAGGGTTCTAGCGCTCATGTTTGATGCAGTCCGTAACAATAAACGAATCGTCCAGGTTTTTCTGGCACTGATTACCCTGCCTTTCGCCTTCTTCGGCGTTGACGCCTACGTCCGGAACTCCAGCGATGGTGGTGATGTTGCCAGTATCGGTGAGGTCAAGATTTCCCAGCAGCAATTCGACCAGGCACTGCGCGAGCAGCAGGATCGGCTGCGTAGCCAAATGGGGGGCAAACTCGATCCCAAGCTGCTCGACAGTCCCGAGGCGCGCAAAGCCATCCTGAATGATTTGGTTGATCAACGTCTTTTGATGCTCGAAGCGACGAACAAGAAGTTGTTTGCCAGCGACGATGCGATTCGTGCGGCGATCGGCGGTATTGACGCTTTCAAGATCGACGGTAAATTTTCAAGCGAGCGTTATGAGTCGTCATTGCGTAGCCAGGGTATGACCCCGGCCGGCTTTGAAGCTCAGCTACGCCAGGATCTCACCCTGCAACAACTGGCGGGCGGCCTTGGTCAGTCCGGTATTGTGCCGCGTACCGTCAGCGATCATCTGCTTGGCTTGCAGATGGAGCGGCGCGAAGTGATGGAGTATCGCCTGGCGGTGGACACTTATCTCGACAAGGTCAAACTGGCCGAGGGTGCCGCGCAGAAGTTCTACGACGACAACGCCCGGCAGTTTGATACCCCTGAGCTGGCGCGTGCCGAATATGTTGTTCTCTCGATGGAAACGATAGGGGCCGCGCTGGCGGTTACCGATACTGAAGTCAAGGAATGGTACGAGGGGCACAAGGATCGTTATCAGCAGCCCGAAGAACGCCGCGCCAGCCATATTCTGATTACTGCAGCAGACAAGGCCGAAAGACCCAAAGCCAAAGCTAGGGCGGAAGCATTGCTCAAGGAAATCCAGAAGGCACCGGCTTCATTTGCCGATCTGGCGAGGAAAAATTCACAAGACCCGGGCTCGGCCGGCAAGGGCGGTGATCTTGGCTTTTTTGGGCGCGGCATGATGGTCAAACCCTTCGAGGAGTCCGTCTATAGCCTCAAGGAGGGCGAAATATCCGGGCTGGTTGAATCTGATTTTGGTTTCCATATCATCAAGCTCACCGGCGTTCATGCTGCCAAAGAAAAGCCGTTTGCCGAGGTTAAGGCAGAAATTCAGGACGAACTTAAAAAGGCGGGTGCTTCGCGCAAATTTGCCGAAGCTGCCGAGGCTTTTAGCAACACGGTTTATGAGCAGTCGGATAGTCTCAAGCCGGCTGCCGAGAAATTCAAGCTGACGATCAAGCAATCTGATTGGCTGGGGCGCAAAGCGCTGGAAAGCAATGGCCCGCTGGCCAACGAAAAATTGCTCAACGCACTGTTTAGTGAAGACGCGATCAAGAGCAAGCGCAATACCGAGGCTGTCGAAGTCGCCACCAATACGCTGGTTGCCGCCCGTGTTATTGAGCACAAACCCAGTGCGCGCCAGCCCTTTGAGTCGGTCAGGGCAAACATTGAAAGCCTGCTCAAACGTCAGGAAGCACAATCGCTGGCACGCAAGGATGGCGAGGCTCGCCTGGAGTCACTCAAAAAAGGCGATGACAAGCTGGGCTGGGGGGCTGCCAAAACAGTTTCCCGTTTGGACGCCCGCCTGATTTCACCAGCTGCCCTCGGTCTGGTCTTCAAGTTGGATTCTGGCAAGCTGCCAAGCTACGCTGGTATCGAAATGCCGGGTGCGGGCTATTCCCTGTTCAAGCTTACCAAGGTTGATGCCGGTGAAAAGCTCGATGCTCAGCGGCGTCAGGCAATGATCGGCCAATTGGAGAAGCTGGCGATGCAGGAAGAAGTGCAAACCTATCTGGCGGCGCTGCGTACGCGTTACAAAGTTGAAATCAACAAGGCAGCGCTGGAAACCAAAGAAAAATAAACTTGTCGTAGCTGACATGAACAAGCGGGCTTGATGCCCGCTTTTTTGCCCCCAGAAAATACGTGAAGATGCGCTGATTAATTCCGGGTTCCCGCCTGCGCGGGAACGACAAAATAATCAGCGTCTCATCAAACAAGTTATCAAGGAATGCCCATGGAAACAATCGATATCGCCCGCATTGCAATGACACGTCATACCTGCAAGGCCTTCGACCCCACTAAACGCATTGATCCGTCAAAAATCGAGGCATTGCGCACTGTGCTGCAATATGCCCCGTCATCGGTCAATTCACAGCCCTGGCATTTTGTCATTGCCGGCAGTGAAGCGGGGCGCGCACAAGTTGCGATGGCAACGCAAGGTGGTTATGCCTACAACGAACCGAAAGTGCGGGCGGCATCGCATATCGTCGTGCTTTGCGCGCGAACCGACATTGACGACGCGCATCTTGCGGCGGTGCTCGCCAAAGAGGATCAGGATGGCCGTTTTGTTTCCGCCGAGGCCAAGGCCGGACAAAACACGTCGCGCAGTTTCTACGCCAATCTTCACCGGAACGAGCTGAAAGACGCCGGCACCTGGATGGAAAAGCAGGTCTATCTGGCGCTGGGTACACTTTTACAGGCAGCTGCCGCAATTGATATTGATGCGTGCCCAATGGAAGGGTTTGACCAGGCCTTGCTCGATCAGACCCTGGGTTTGCGCGAACGCGGCCTGACCAGCGTCGTCCTGGTTGCGCTGGGCTATCGCAGCGAGGCGGACTTCAACGCCAAACTACCCAAATCCCGTTTGTCTGCCGAGCAGCTTTTTACGATGCTGTGATGCGAATATCAATACTGACCTGACAAAAAAATCCCGACTGCAGTTCAGTCGGGATTTTCAGGTCTTTTTAACGGTTGACCGCAACAGCGGCAACGAATCAGCCCGGTAGCGGATCCGAATTGCCCAGCGCCACCGTATTCATGCCGCCATCGACGTACATGATTTCACCGGTAATGCCGCTGGCCAGATCAGAGAGCATGAAGGCAGCGGCATTGCCAACTTCATCAATCGTCACATTGCGGCGTAGCGGCGCGTGGTGCGAATTGTAGGAAAGCAGTTTGCCGAAGTTGCCGATGCCGGAAGCCGCCAGGGTCTTGATCGGGCCGGCCGAAATGGCGTTGGCACGAATGCCTTCAGGGCCAAGACAGAAAGCCAGGTAACGTGTCGCCGCCTCAAGACTGGCCTTGGCCAGACCCATGGTGTTGTAGTTCGGCATGGTGCGCTCGGCGCCGAGATAAGAGAGCGCCAGGGTCGAGCTTTTGCGCCCCTGCATCATCGGGCGTGCCGCCTTGACCAGTGCCGGGTAACTGTAGGACGAAATTTCGTGGGCAATGCGGAAGGATTCGCGCGTGATGCCTTCGAGAAAATCACCTTCAATGGAAGAGGTTGGCGCGAAGGCGATCGAGTGAACCAGCCCGTCGAGGCCGTCCCAGTGTTGGCCGAGATCGGCAAACAGCTTGGTGATTTGATCATCATCAGCGACGTCGAGCGGAAAGACCAGAGTGCTGTCGAATTCGGCAGCAAACTTGTTGATGCGGTCGATAAAGCGCTCGTTCTGGTAAGAGAAGGCGAGCTGCGCGCCTTCACGGTGGCAGGCCTTGGCGATACCGTAGGCAATGGAATGCTTGGACAACAGTCCGGTGATCAGAATCTTCTTGTCGGCGAGAAAGCCCATTCGATGTTCTCCCTAGGGGTTTAGCCGGCTAATTATAAAGCATCACATGTTCGGATAGGTTGGCCCTTCACCACCTTGTGGCACTACCCAGTTGATATTCTGGGTCGGATCCTTGATGTCACAGGTTTTGCAATGCACGCAGTTTTGCGCATTGATCTGCAGGCGCGGGTTATTTCCGCCCTCATCGCGCAGGATTTCATACACCCCGGCCGGGCAAAAGCGCTGCTCCGGTGCATCGTAGGTGGCCAGGCTGACGCTGATCGGCAGCGCTGCATCCTTGAGTTGCAGGTGACAGGGCTGGTCTTCTTCGTGGTTGGTGCTTGAGAGAAATACGGACGACAGCCGGTCAAAGGTCAGCACGCCGTCCGGTGTGGGATAAACAATCGGCTGACATTCGGCCGCCGGCCTGAGCTTGGTGTGGTCAGCTTGGGTGTTGTGCAGCGTCCACGGGGCTTTGCCGCGAAAAAGGATTTGATCGATGCCGAACATCAGCGAGCCCAGTTTCAGCCCTTTGTTCATCCACGGCTTGAAGTTGCGCGCCTGGTGCAATTCTTCGTAAAGCCAGCTTTGTTTGAACGCCGCTGGATAGGCGAGCAACTCGTCATGCTTGCGATCGCCAAGAAGTGCTTCAAAACAGGCCTCGGCAGCCAGGGCACCGGATTTGATGGCGCTGTGCGAACCCTTGATCCGGGCGGCATTGAGAAAACCGGCATCGTCGCCAACCAGAACACCGCCGGGGAAGCTCAGTTTGGGCAGCGATTGAAGGCCGCCGGCGGTGAGGGCGCGCGCACCATAGGCAATACGTTTGCCGCCTTCAAAAAATTTGCGGATTTCGGGATGGGTTTTAAAGCGTTGAAACTCTTCGTAAGGCGAAAGGTAGGGGTTGCTGTAACCGAGGCCAACGACAAAGCCGACCGCCACCTGATGGTTCTCCAGATGGTAGAGAAAGCCGCCGCCGTAGGTCTCAGGGGACATTGGCCAGCCGCCACTGTGAATCACCAATCCGGGCTGATGGTGTTCCGGTTTGATCTCCCAAAGCTCCTTGATGCCGATGCCGTAGGTTTGCGGATCGACGCCATCGCGCAGGTTGAATTTTTCTTCGAGTTGTTTGCCGAGATGGCCGCGACAGCCCTCGGCAAAAAACGTGTATTGACCGAGCAGTTCCATTCCCGGCTGAAAATTCGGCCCCTCACTGCCATCGTGCAGGCGCCCCATATCGCCGGTCGCCACACCCCTGACTGAGCCGTCGTCATTTAACAGCACTTCAGCGCCGGCAAAGCCCGGGTAAATCTCGACACCCAGTGCCTCGGCCTGTTCGCCAAGCCAGCGGCAGAGGTTGCCGAGTGAAATGACGTAATTGCCCTCGTTATGGAAGCAGCGCGGGAGCAGGCTATTGGGAACCCTGGTTGCGTTTTCTTCAGAAAGGATGAAAAAGCGGTCTTCGGAAACCGGTGTGTTGAGCGGTGCACCGCCGGTTTTCCAGTCGGGCAATAATTCGTTCAGGGCACGCGGATCGATCACTGCGCCGGAGAGAATGTGGGCACCGATCTCGGCACCCTTCTCGATCACGCAAACCGAAAAATCCTTACCGTGTTCGTTCGCCAGTTGCTTTAGCCGGATCGCCGAGGCCAAGCCAGCGGGGCCGCCGCCTACGATGACAACTGCAAACTCCATCGCTTCGCGTTCCATTTGGTCTCCGGATGTTCGTGGCATTTTAGCATCACGAAAAATGGGGGCTTCGGATTCTTCGGTGGACGGCCAGGTGCCCGCCGTCTCTCCATTAACGTGCTCAACCGCAGCCTGTCCCCTGCGTCGAATTCCTGTTCCTACGAGCTTTGGCAACGCTTTTTTATCTCTGGCGCTGTTATGGCTAACTGAAACAACAAGCCATCCGTCAGTCTGTTATTATAAAATAATGTTATTTTTTAAAATAAGGTAATCAAGGGAGGGGTTTTATTATGGTTCCTTGTGATTCACGGGCAGGGAAAACGGTCACTCAAGGTACGGGCTATTTGACTTACCTGCCCGCGCCGCTCCCGCCACAACAACCCCCGTTGGCCTACGACGCGGAGATGATTCAACGATTGTCAGGAGCTGACCTAGCCTTGGGACAATTGTCTGGAATAGCGGCTTTGCTGCCAAACCCGGACCTGTTCGTTGCGATGTACGTCCGGAAGGAAGCGGTTCTCAGTTCTCAAATTGAAGGCATCCAGTGCACCTTGGACGACGTGCTAGAACATGAGGTTTCCGGGGGCGGCATCAAAACCAAGGATATTGGAGAGGTCGTCAATTACGTTCATGCGATGAATTACGGCATTGAACGACTGACTACTTTGCCATTGTCACTTCGGTTGCTGCGAGAGGTTCACGGGTATTTGCTGGCGGGTGTTCGAGGTGAGCAAAAAGCACCCGGCGAGTTCCGCAAAACTCAAAACTGGATTGGGCCACAAGGATGCACGCTAGCTACAGCAAGCTTCGTCCCGCCAGCCGTGCCCGATATGCATGTAGCACTGGATAATCTGGAGCGATTCCTTCATGACAGAGCGTCTCTGCCGCTAACTATCCAGTGCGCTCTTGTGCATGCTCAGTTCGAGACAATCCATCCGTTCCTTGATGGAAATGGGCGGTTGGGCCGTTTGCTAGTGTCATTGCTGCTGCATGAACGCAGTGTTCTCAAGCAACCTTTGTTGTACATCAGCTTATTCCTGAAAGCCAATCGAATCGAATACTACGAGCGGCTTATGGATGTGCGGGTTAATGGCAATTGGGAAGGTTGGGTTAAATTCTTTCTGGCGGGTATCGCCATCGTCAGTAAAGAAGCCGCCTCCACTGCTCAGCAAATCGTTGAGTTCCGCGAGGATATGCTTCGCAAGGCCAGAAACTACGGTAAGCACGAAGTCGCCTTGGTAGATGTTCTGTTTGAGCACCCGATCTTGGATATTCGGTCTGCCGAGAAAATGCTTGGATGCACTTATGCTACGGCGGCCTCCGCCATGCAAAATCTTGAAAAAGAGGGATGTGTCGTGGAAACCACAGGGCAAAAACGTAACAAACTGTTCAAGTTCACTGGATACCTACGCTTGTTTGAAGACAGGGTATGAGGCAGTGCCGAGCAGGGCGAGTGGGCTCGTATGCCGCGCTTGAAGCTGAGCCAAGCTCAGGTACACTCGGGCTTATGAGCCAAAGAAAAACATGGGAGAAACTCCTCTCCGCTGAACGCCTCGGCGCCGGAAAAGCGCCGGGGACGCCCGAAAGAACCGCCTTTCAGCAGGATTACGACCGCATAGTGTTCACCTCTGCCTTCCGGCGGATGAAGGACAAGACGCAGGTTTTTCCGCTCTCCAAAAGTGACTATGTCCGCACCCGCCTGACGCACAGTCTTGAAGTGAGCTGTGTTGGTCGCTCGCTCGGTGCTATCGTCGGTCGCGAAATCATTGCCCGGCACGGCTTGAAAAATGTCGAATCCGGTGATTTTGGGGCGATTGTCGCCGCCGCCTGCCTCGCCCACGACATCGGCAATCCGCCCTTTGGCCATGCCGGTGAAGATGCCATCCGCGAATGGTTTCGTCAGTCTGAAGTGCTAAATCGCCATCCGCTGACACCGGCGCAGCGAGCCGATTTTGAGCGTTACGAAGGCAATGCGCAGGGTTTTCGCATCGTCACCCGCCTGCAAAATCCCGCCAATCCCGGGCTGCAACTGACCAGTGCGGTGCTGGCGACCTTCACCAAATACCCGCGCCCCTCGTTTCTCGATCAGGAGCTTGATGGCAAAAGTGGCAAGAAATTCGGCTTTTTCCAACAGGATGCAGCGGCATTTCAGCAAGTGGCGCGGTCAACCGGATTAATCGAGCGAATTCCTGGAACCGCCTGGCGTCGCCACCCGCTGGCCTTTCTGGTTGAAGTGGCCGATGACACCTGCTACCTGATCGTCGATCTCGAAGACGCCGCCAAGCTGGGCTTCGTTCCCTATGGCGACGCCGAATGCCTGCTCGCCGATCTGGCCGGAGATAAGGTTAGCGGTGGGCGACTCGAGCGCCTGCATGATCCAAAAGAACGCTTGGAATATCTGCGCGCCAAGGCGATTGGCCATCTTCTCGAAAGCTCGGCAACGGTATTTCTGGAAAACGAGGCAGCGATTCTCAGTGGTCAATTCGACGATGAGCTGCTCGCCCGGTCACCGGTTTCCATCCCGCTCCAAGCGGTGCTCAAGCTCGCCAAGGAAACCATCTACACCGCCCGCCCGGCGCTGGAAATCGAAACCGCCGGTTTTGAAGTGCTCGGTGCGCTGCTTGAACTATTCTGTAATGCCGTCGAGGCCGGGGCAGGGCATGGCCGCCTGACCACCCGCGAACGCATGCTGCTCCAATTGCTGCCGGCGCAATTCATGGGGCACGGCGGCGAGCCGAATCCCGATCCGTATATCCGTTTGCTACAGGTGGCCGATTTTGTCGCCGGGATGACCGACTCTTATGCGGTCGATATGTATCGCAAACTGAAGGGTTATGCGCTGCCGGGCTAACGATTAATGCTGTTTTTCAGCCAAATTGGTACGAAAGTACTATTGCCTAGTGGCTGGCAATCTATATCATCAATATCTAAATTTTAGTGGGCAAATTCTGTGCTTCCAGTTTGGAACACTAAGTTACCTACCAGTCTTCGCGAAAATGGAGAATATGGAAGCGATACAAGGGATAGCGATTGACCGGTTTGAGTTTCTGGGTGGGGCGCGTAATTTCGTCGAGGATATTCATGACGTATTCGCCATGGCGCCTTTACTGGATGGACTTGACCCCAGTGAGACTGCATTGTTATGCAATTTCATGGTTTGCTATGCCGCTCCCCGCGACTCAATCCTCATGCATGAGGGGGAGCTTGGTGACTACATGCTTTTCTTGTTGACCGGAAGTGCGGCGGTTTTGAAGACAGACAATGAAGGCAAGGTGCACCGGGTTGCAGTGGTCGGGCCAGGCGAGTCTTTAGGTGAAATGGCGATGATCGACGCCGAGCCGCGCACGGCAACCTGTGTTTCACTCGAACCTGTTGATTTCGCGCTACTGACGCAACAAGCCTTCAAGGATGTTTTGATAACCTTACCCCGCTTGGGAAACAAGTTGCTGCTACTAATGATGCATGTGATTGCCCAGCGCTTGCGGGTGGCTCAAAACCAATGGGTCAAGACCTTGCCCCTGGTCGATCCGATAATTACGCCAAAGCCCCACTAACGCCGCCGCAAATTAAATGCCTGCGCGCTTCATCTTTTCAAGACGGGCAGACGGTGGGGCAAATGAAGCGTTGAACGGGTGCCGTGGCTTGTCATAGGTTTTCCTGATCAAAGCTACGTACTGGCGGGTTTCCGGGTAGGGAGGAACGCCGGCATATCGATCAACCGCGCCTTCCCCTGCGTTATAAGCGGCCGCCGCCAAATCCACGTTACCCTCGAAGTAAGCCAGCAACCAGCGCAAATACGCTAAACCGCCGCGTATATTTTGTTCAGGATCAAACGGCTTGCGCACGTTAAAGCGCTCCGCCGTTTCGGGAATCAGCTGCATCAACCCCTGCGCATTCTTCGGTGAAACTGCGGCCGGATTAAATGCCGACTCCGTCTGAATAATCGCAAAGGCCAGTCGTGGATAAATGCCGTACTCGGGAGCCAGCTTGACCACCATTTCCATCAAGCGTTTGCGCTCAGCGGGCGCTTTGGCAAGGATGTCACGACCATTCAAGTCGTAGAGGCATTCGGGTGTCCTGGTCGCCTCGCTGCGCACCAGTTTCAATAAGCGCTCTGCCTGCGGGTGCCCCTGGTTGGCAGCCATCGTGAAAAAGACCACCGCACTGGCGTCATCGCGTTTGATCCCGCTGCCGTTGGCGTAAAGCCAACCCAGTCTGAATTGCGCCTCACGGTGTCCCATCTGCGCAGCTTCGCAATAGCGATCAACGGCGAGCTGCGGATTTTTGCCAACACCTGATCCGGTCTCGTAGCGGCGCCCCTCGCTGTAAAGCTTCTCGCTCTGCACGTCATCGGCCGTCGCGGCATTGGCCAGACCGGCAAAGCCACAAAGCGCGAAAATCAATATCGGGAGAAAAAGGCGCAAGAGAAAAATCCGGTTTAAACAGGCGGTACAACCACAGCGATAAGCAGTGATCGGGAAGTATGCAATTATGTTGCAGTGCAGAATATCACTTTAACATTGTTGGCGAAAGTGGCAGAATTTCGGATCCGGTAGCCTGATCAGCTATCGGCATAGCTCGCGGTGAATGCTTTTTTTCGTCAGCTTATAAATTCAAACACAGGGAAACAGGATGATTCTAGTCACGGGTGGGGCGGGCTTTATTGGCAGTAACTTTGTTCTCGATTGGCTGGCGAATGCCGACGAGCCGCTGCTCAATCTTGATGCCCTGACATACGCAGGCAATCTCGAAAACCTTGCCACGGTCGACGGCGATTCCAGGCACATTTTTATCAAGGGCGATATCGGTGATTTTGCGCTGGTTTCGGCCCTGCTCGCCGAACACCAGCCGCGTGCGATCGTTAATTTTGCCGCTGAATCCCATGTTGACCGCAGCATTCATGGCCCGGAAGACTTCATCCAGACCAACATCGTTGGCACCTTCCGCTTGCTCGAAGCCGTCCGCGCACACTGGCAAAAGCTCCCGAACGAAACCCCTCGCCCCGAGGGGGAGAGGGGCAGGGGAGAGGGAGTAAGCAAGCAAAGCTTCCGATTCCTGCATGTCTCCACCGATGAAGTCTATGGTTCACTGTCAGCGAGCGATCCGGCCTTCAGCGAAACCAATCGCTACGAGCCCAACAGCCCCTATTCAGCCAGCAAGGCGGCCAGTGATCATCTGGTGCGTGCCTATCACCACACCTACGGCCTGCCGGTGCTGACCACCAACTGCTCGAACAATTACGGCCCCTATCACTTTCCTGAAAAACTCATCCCGCTCGTGATTCACAATGCCCTTGCTGGCAAGCCCTTGCCGATTTACGGTGACGGGCAGCAAGTCCGTGACTGGCTCTATGTCAAGGATCACTGCAGTGCGATCCGGCGGGTTCTCGAAGCCGGTCGGCTCGGCGAAACCTATAACGTCGGCGGCTGGAACGAAAAGCCCAATCTCGATGTGGTGCATACCCTCTGCAGCATTCTCGATGAGTTGCAGCCGCGGGCCGACGGCAAGCCCTACAAGGAACAGATCACCTACGTCACCGATCGCCCCGGGCATGACCGCCGCTATGCCATTGACGCCAGCAAAATCGAACGCGAGCTCGGCTGGAAACCGGCCGAAACCTTCGAGACCGGCATCCACAAGACGGTGCAATGGTATCTGGATAACCAGGCCTGGGTAGCCAATGTGACGAGCGGCGTTTACCAGAACTGGGTCGGCAAGCAGTACAGCGTCTGAGGCTGGGTTGCAGGTGTCTGAATATCGGCTTTTATATCGGCAATTTATTTGGTATATTGTTTTTAATGTTGTTGAATTTTATAAGTAAATATCGGTAATAATATCGGCAATATGGATCTTTACGACGACCCTGTTCAGATGGAGCCCTTGGTGGTGCATGAGGCTAGGCCTCGCTATGCCGAGTTGATCGGGCTTGCCTATGAACTGGCTGAGGCGTCTGCGTGCCTCGATGCCGCCTTGTGTGCTCCTGCCGCCCAAAGTCTGGCCACTCTGGTGGCCGGGATGAATTGTTATTACAGCAACCTGATCGAGGGGCAGCACACGCTGCCGCTGGAAATTGCCAAGGCGCTTCAGGAGGTAAAGGGGGCTCCGTCACAAAAAGACTTGCCAAGCCTGGCCAGGGCGCATGTGCGTGCCGATCTTTGGGCGAGGTCTGTACAACTGGACAAATTTGGCTTGCAACCGGCGATCCAG
>JAABQV010000015.1 GCA_011391255.1 Dechloromonas sp. | reverse complement strand
GGGAACACCTAACATACCCGAACTGTAGCCGTCGGCAGAAATCGCACGCAAATGTTCCTGGGCGCTAATCATGCGAACCCCAAAATCGGTTTCAAACAAGCTGTAAATCGAGCGCTGATTGTTACGCAACGATTCGAGCGTAAGCCCTTGGAAAAGTTCGGCGACTAGATAAATCTGGTCGATCACTATCGGCTTGTTACGAAAATGGAGAAGACGCTCAACATAAATCACCTGATCTCCCGGCTTCAAGCCCAAAACCCCAGCGACCTGTTCACCGGCCAAAACGATGGAGCAGGAGAGCGGGTCACTGACCGCAGTTGTGTCATCGCCATCATCAGAGGTGAGGCGTAGAAAGCGGTAAACAAATCGAGGATCGTCGTGGGTAGCAACAAAAGTGCCCTTTCCCTGACGACGCACCAACATATTCTCGGTAGCCAGCTCATCAATGGCTTTGCGCACCGTCCCCTGGCTGACGTTGAAGCGAACCGCCAGTTCGCCCTCGCTGGGGATGGCATCACCCGGCCCCCATTCGCCAGCCTCCAGACTGCGGATCATGAAATCCTTGATCTGGCGATAGAGCGGACTGAAGGTCGGCGATGTCACACGGGCAGACGAACGATTGGTGTCTCGATTCATGGGGGTAAATTTCAGCACATTTCGCGAAAGACGTCTACGAAAAGTTATCTTATATAAGACACAAGATCAATTGACACCATCACCGCTAACTTTTAAGATTCGAATCGCTCTCGTCAACTACGCAAGAAGATTTCAGACAGGCGAACGAGCGGTCTCCAAAAAATTCAATCACGCTGTTTCATACAGGAGCGATACATGTCAAAAGCACCCATGCGCGTTGCAGTTACCGGCGCCGCCGGCCAGATCGGCTATAGCCTGCTGTTCCGCATTGCCTCCGGCGAAATGCTCGGCAAAGACCAGCCGGTCATCCTTCAGTTGCTGGATCTGCCGCAGGCTCAACAAGCCGTCAAAGGCGTCATGATGGAACTCGACGACTGCGCCTTCCCGCTACTCGCAGGAATGGTCGCCACCGATGACCCGAATGTCGCGTTCAAAGACGCTGACGTCTGCCTGCTGGTTGGCGCCCGTCCACGTACCAAGGGTATGGAGCGTGCCGATCTGCTGACCGCCAATGGCGCCATCTTCACGGTTCAGGGCAAGGCGATTGCCGAGAACGCCAAGGAAGACGTCCGCGTTCTGGTTGTTGGCAACCCCTGCAACACCAATGCCCTGATCGCTGCATCTGCCGCCAAAAAAGTTGGCCGCACCAACCCGAACAACTACCACGGCATGCTGCGCCTTGATTACAACCGCGCCAAGTCGCAACTGGCTCAGAAATCCGGCCGCGCTGTAACCTCCCTGAACAAGCTGGTCGTTTGGGGTAATCACTCACCGACGATGTATGCCGATTACCGTTTCTGCACCTCCAACGGCGACAGCATCAAGACCCTGATCAACGATCACGCCTGGAACAACGACGTGTTCCTGCCGACCGTTGGCAAGCGCGGCGCTGCCATTATTGAAGCGCGCGGCCTGTCTTCTGCTGCTTCTGCTGCCAACGCAGCCATCGACCACATCCATGACTGGTTCCTCGGCGCTGATGACTGGGTCACCATGGGTGTTCCGTCTGACGGCTCCTACGGCATTCCGGCTGGTATCGTTTATGGCTTCCCGTGCGAGTGCAAGGGTGGTTCTTTCAAGATCATCCAGGGTCTGGAAATCGACGAGTACAGCCGTGAGAAGATGAACTTCACGCTCAAGGAACTGACCGACGAAGCCGAAGCGATCAAGGACATGCTGTAATCCAGCATTAATCCTGTTTCACGCAAAGGCCGCCGTTAAAATACGGTGGCCTTTTTTATTTCATGCTCAGGATCATCATGCGCCATCCGAAAGCGGTTCTCTTTGCCGGCGAAAAGCCGTTTCCACTTTTACCTGCGGTCGACCACTACGCCGGCTCTGAAAAATTGATGCGCAAAGCGCTGCAGCTACAAAACGAGCTGGGACCGATTTTCGACATCACCTGCGATTGCGAGGATGGCGCCCACGCCGGCGCCGAACGCGAACATGCCGAGATGGTCGCCGCGCTGATCATGTCCGGCGACAACCGCTTTAATCGCGTCGGCGTGCGCATTCATGATGTCACCCACGCGCACTGGCGCAAGGACCTTGAAATCCTCGTCGGTGGTGCCGGCAACCGCCTGCCCTTCATTACCTTGCCGAAGCCGTGCAGCGCCAGCGATGTCGAAGTGCAGATCGAAGCCTTGCAGGAAATTGAGCAACATTTCGGCGTTGACCGCAGGATTCCGGTTCACGTGCTGATCGAAACACACGGTGCGCTCCGCGAGGTTTGGGAGATTGCCGCCCTGCCCCGTGTCGAGAGCCTCGATTTCGGCCTGATGGATTTTGTCTCGGGACACCACGGGGCGATTCCCGGCAGCGCCATGCGCAGCCCTGGTCAGTTCGAGCATCCACTGGTCGCTCGCGCCAAATGCGAAATCAGCGCGACAGCGCTAGCCAGCGGCGTCGTTCCAACTCATAACGTGACTACCGAATTGAAAGACCTCGGGTTCATCAGGAATGACGCGCGTCGTGCGCGGACTGAATTTGGTTTCTTGCGCATGTGGAGTATTCATCCAAACCAGATTCTCCCCATCATCGATGCAATGCGCCCGGATTTCTCGGAAGTCCAGGCCGCTGCTGAAATTCTTATCGCCGCTCAAAACAAGGATTGGGGCCCGACCCAACATGCCGGCAAGCTGCACGACCGCGCGTCCTACCGTTACTACTGGGAGTTGCTTGAGCGCGCCCACGTCACCGGCATGGAAATTCCCGAAGAGGCGAAGAGCCGTTTCTTTGCCTGAGGAACTGAATATTCTCTATCGCGATGACTACCTGATCGCGATCGACAAACCTTCCGGCTTGCTGGTCCATCGCTCGGAATTGGATCGCCACGAAACCCGTTTTGCCGTGCAGATGTTGCGCGACCAGATCGGCCAGCACGTCTGGGCAGCACACCGGATTGATCGCGGCACTTCGGGTGTACTGCTTTTTGCGCTCAACCCCGAAATCGCCAGCGCACTCGGCAAGCAGTTTGAAGAGGGCAACGTCGATAAAAACTATCTGGCGGTGGTTCGCGGCCACCCGCCAGGGTCTGGTGAAATCGACCACCCACTGACCCGACAGCGCGACAAATACGAGTGGAAAGGCGAGCGCAGCAGCACAGAAGCCCAACCGGCTCTGACCCGCTACAAACGCCTGGCGACGGTTGAGCTACCGATTGCAGTCGATCGCTACCCGAGCAGCCGCTATGCCTTGCTTGAGGTGGAACCGCTAAGTGGACGGCGGCATCAGATCCGCCGCCATCTCAAACACATTGCCCACCCGATCATCGGCGATGCGACGCACGGCAAGGGCATCCACAACCGATTTTTTGCCGGGAATTTTGGCTGCGCGCGAATGCTGCTCGCCTGCACAAGCCTGACTATTTCCCACCCGGTGCAGCAAACCCGGCTGCAAATAAAAGCGCCAGTGTCCGGCAGTTTTGCCGCGACACTGGCGCAGTTGGCTTGGGCTGAGTTCGTCTAAATTACCTGAATCAGCCTTCCTGCGACGCCGGCAAGGCAATCTTGTTGTCGGTGCTGAACTGGTAATCCTTGAAGACATGCTCGGCTGAGAGCACCTGATAACTGCCATCGGCCAGACGGTGTGTCGTGTCGCGCAAGCGATGGGTCAGTTGCCCGCAAGTCCACAAATCAAAATTACGCATGTGGGTGCACAGGCAAGTCTTGTCCATCACCTTAACCTTGCGCGCTTCCGGATGTGCGGCCACTTCACGGTTGTAGGCCGTAACGTAGGCACACTTGCCATTGGCGTCGAGCAGATAACCGTAGGCTTCGCAATTCGGACGAATGCCGTCGCCAATCGCCGGGCTGCTCTTGATCATCCGCATCGGGTAACCGGTCGGCGAAATTTCATTGACGACGATGTCGTCTTCATCGGCGGTGAAATAGTGTTGCTGAACATCAGCCGGCAAACCGCACTCGCGGGCAACGGTAAAGCGTGTTGCAACCTGAACGGCAGCGGCGCCGTTTTCAAGAAAACCTACCGCATCGCTGCCGGTAAAAATACCGCCGGCGGGAATCACCGGAATCGAGAGATTTTCGTTCTTCAGATACTGCGCAATCTCGGCAACAATAGTTGCCAGATCGTACTGCGCCCAATCCATGCCGAAACCGAGGTGACCTCCAGCTAGCGGGCCTTCGACGACGACATAATCGGGAAGGCGATTGGTGCGCGCGACTTTTTTCAGAAAAATCTGCAGGGCACGAACCGATGAAACGATGATGCCCAATTGTGCATCACGAAAGCGCGGGTGATCTTCGATCAATCCGAAAGAACCCAAATGCAGGCCAGCGGCCAGCGTAATACCATCAATGCCGGCATCCAACGCAGCACGCATGCGCACGCGCAAGGTTTCTTTGGGGGCATTCATCGTCAGCTTTTCCATGCAGTTGACGAAAATCATGCCGGAACCCTGCTTGCGCTCCATCGCTGCGTTCACATGCAGACGGGTCGCCTCTTCAATCTTGCCGAGGTCAAACTTGACGGCTGACTTGTCCTCGGTTGCCACGCTGGATTTGTAGAGCGCGAGCTTTTCTTTGACGTATTTGGTTTTGTAGCGACGATCAGTCACTGTTGCAATCATGGCATCTGAGATGTGGCCGACGCCACCCAAGCGTGCAGCTTCGACCGCCAGATCAACCGTGGAAATATCAACACCCATGCCACCAATCATAATTGGCACTAGTTCGTGCTTGCCAAGTTGCAAGCGGAAATCATCCACACGCTTCATTTCTGTCCTTAAGGAAAGCGCAGCGATCAACTGCGCCAAAATGGATAAAGGATTTTACGCCATTGTCGGGACGGTGGCGAACCTAGATGGGGATAAATCAACGTAAAAGCACCAGTCTTGAGCATTCGTGATTCGTGGGATACTCCACTCCTTGAACTCGAATCGTAAAAAATGACTTCCTCCACCCCAAAACCCGGACTTCACCTGCGCAACAAAAACCTTCAGGGCTATGACTTCCCTGCCCTGGTAAAGGTTGCACCGGCTTTGACTAAGCACATTATTAATACCAAGGCCGGCACGCCGAGTATTGATTTCGCCAATCCGACTGCCGTCAAAGCACTCAACCGCGCCATCCTGGCGTTGAATTACGGCGTTTGTGGCTGGGAGATTCCTACCGGATATTTGTGCCCGCCAATTCCCGGACGCGCCGACTACATCCATCACACCGCCGATCTGCTGGCGTCGTGTAACAAGAAAGTTATCCCAACCGGCAGCGGTGTGCGCGTCCTTGATATTGGTGTTGGCGCTAATTGCGTATACCCGCTGATCGGTCATGCTGAATATGGCTGGCACTTTTTGGGTGTTGACATCGACGAAGCAGCACTGAAAAACGCTCAGATCATTTTGGGCAAGAATCCAGCGTTGACCGCATCCGTTGAATTGCGCCATCAAACGGTGTGGGACAACATCTTTACCGGCCTGCTGCGCTCGGGCGAGAATTTTGAATTGAGCATCTGCAATCCGCCTTTTCACAACACACCCGATGACGTAATGGCAGTCAGCCAGCGCAAATGGAACAATCTCGGCAAAGCCGGCGGGCAAAAAGGTGGCGCCCAACCGCGCCTGAACTTTGGCGGCGGCGGCACCGAACTCTGGTGTAACGGCGGCGAACGCGCTTTCGTCAAGAGCATGATCGAACAGAGCATCAACATTCCCAAGCGCGTCATGTGGTTCACCAGTCTGGTTTCCAGCGCTGAAAATCTGGTGCACATTGAAGCGGCACTTAAGAAGGCCAAAGTCGTTGAATCGCGCACCATCGCAATGGCACAGGGGCAAAAGCAAAGCCGTTTCGTCGCGTGGACTTTCTGCGGCAACGGCGAGCGTGAAAAATGGCGCAAGGCACGCTGGTCGTCAGAGCCGGCGCGCTTTGGCGGTGATCAGGAAGCACCTGACGAGCCCGTATAATTTGCTTCTCATTTTTTAGACTGAATTTATCGTGTCCGATCGCCTTGCCGTCCTGCTCCAATATTTGTTGCCGAAACAGGCGTTGACCGTACTCGCCGGCAAACTTGCCCGCGCTCAGGCCGGCAGTCTTACAACAAGCGTGATTCGCTGGTTTGTTGGACGCTACAAGGTCAACATGGCCGAGGCGGCCAATCCGGATATCGCCAGCTATAAAAGCTTTAATGAATTTTTCACCCGCCCATTGCAAGCCGATCTCCGCCCTCTGGCAGAGGCAGACTTTGTTTGCCCGGTTGATGGTGCAATAAGCCAGTTTGGATCAATCGACAAAGACCAGATTTTCCAGGCCAAAGGCCACAGCTATTCGACGACGGCGCTGGTTGGCGGCGATGCCACGCTAGCCAGTCAATTCAACGAGGGCACATTTGCCACCATCTACCTCAGCCCGCGCGACTATCATCGCATTCACATACCCTGCGATGGCAAGCTGACGCGGATGATCTATGTGCCAGGGGCGTTGTTCTCGGTCAATCCGACCACCGCGCGCGGTGTTCCCGGCCTTTTTGCGCGAAATGAACGTGTCGTCTGTGTTTTTGAATCGGCCCTCGGACCATTTGTTTTAACCTTGGTCGGCGCGACGATTGTTGGCAGCATGGCCACCATCTGGCATGGCCTGGTCAACCCGCCACGACCAGGCGTCGTCCGTGAATGGCGCTACGAAGAGCGGAATATTTTTCTCAAAAAAGGCGATGAAATGGGCCGCTTCTTACTCGGATCAACGGTCGTCATGCTCTTCCCGAAAAAATCATTGGCATTCAACCCGGCCTGGAAACCAACTGCCCCAGTCCGCATGGGTGAAGTGATGGGTAACAAGCCACAATAGAAAAAGCCCACCGAAAAATCGGACAGGTGCTTTGGTTGCGGTAAATGTCTATCGAGCGCTGCCTGAGTTGGGCTAGGATTGGCTCCAGTGATGAATTTTCGGAGAATACTGTGATCGTTCTCTTGCCAAGGGTGACCTAAAACTGGTTCGCGACCAAAGTAAAGTCGCACGCGCTTGATTTTGCTGTATCGACTTGATGAGGGCAGCCGAGATTGCCCTTATTCTTATATTCAGAAATACCAGGTCACGGCTGCCTTGAAACGCCCATCCTGAATCACCGGAATGACGACCATCGATGTCAGTCCAGCTGACGTGGCGGCGCGCGCTGCCGGTCCCGGCTCGAATACCAGATTGTCGCGCACCGTCGGGATGCCTTTTTTCCAGGATTCGCCAATCGCGCCCTCCCATGGGGCAATGCTCGCTTCGCCATGGCACTCGGAAAGATGCGGCATCTGGTCGCAATCGCCCGTGCCGAAACGCAGGCCGCTGCCGTCCTCGGTAGGTACCCAGATTTCAAATCGCCGGGCGATGGGCGTACCCAAAGCCGACAGAAAGGTCATCACAACCGCCTGTTTGCTGTCGAAGGAGCAGGGAATGCCAACACCCTTGCTGATGCCGATCCGGACGTTGCTGTCTTGCCGCAAGGTTCGTTTCGAATTGAGCAGATCTTGCATGATGCAAGGCATGCCGCTCTGCCAGACGGTGCCGGGCAGGCCGAAGCCGGGTCGGAACTTGGTGTGGCGGGCAGTCCATTCGAAGGTCTCGGCCGTGCCGTAATAGCCGTCCTCCATCCCCATATCAAACGATTCGGCTGGCGTATTGCTCCAGATCTCAATCCCGCCGACGTTGTCGATGTCGTCGCCGATGAAAAAGACAATGACTGCCTGCAAGTAATCGCCGGCGAAGATGGGCAGAGCGATGCCCGCTGTCAGTCCGGCTTTGCTGGCAGCTTCGGTGCGCAGAAAGTAGGAGTTGTCGAAACTGTGCAGAATGACCGGTCCCCTGGTCGCCCATGCTTTGCCAGGCATTCCTTCGCCGTAGGAAAAAGTCATCGTTTCGCTGGCTCCCTTGAATTCGGCAAGTTCGCCATAGAGTCCATCGAAGAATTCGAGGTGCGTGCGTTGTTTGTTGGGCACCCAGATTTCGGTAACCCGGATCAGTGTTTTCATGATGTCGCGGTCCTGACAATGTTGGTATGAAGACGTTTTGTCCGGTGTCGCCGTTGACCCCTGGAATGAAGGCTATTGAACAATAACAAGCGATTGTCAGCGGCCTTGGGCAGCGTTGCCCGCAATAGTTAAAGCAATTATCAAACCAGAATAAATGACGAAGTCGAATGACGGTGTTGCATCGCAAAACCCTCGCGCCTGCCGGCTATTGTGACGTGGGAGAGGCGTCTATTAAATCGAGCGCCATACGGATGAGCCAATCATTATTGAACAAAAGGTGCGAACGGAAATCATAAGGTCCTACAAGTAGAACAAATAAAGCTGAACCATCCACCACATCGGCTCGATTCTGATCATAGCCGCCAATTTTTAAGGTAAAGACATGAAATTGTTAGCATTTGCCGCCAGTAACAGCAAAAAATCAATCAACAAACGCTTGGTTACCTATGCGGCCAGTTTGCTGGCTGAAGCCGATGTTGAGATATTGGACCTGAACGATTATGAAATCCCCCTGTTCAGTGTCGATAAAGAAGAGGAACTTGGACATCCGGCAGTAGCCAAGGCATTTCTGGCAAAGATTGCTGCGAGTGATGCACTGATCATTTCATTTGCCGAGCACAATGGTTCTTATAGTGCCGCCTATAAAAATCTGTTTGACTGGTGTTCGCGGGCTGGTGCGAAGGTGTTTCACGACAAGCCGATGGTTTTGCTTGCCACTTCACCTGGCGCCCGCGGCGCAGCATCTGTACTGGCTATGGCGACCAACTCAATGCCATTTTTCGGCGGGCAAGTTAAGGCCTCCATGTCGATTCCCAGCTTTTTTGACAACTTTGATCTTGAGCAAAATACCCTCAAGAACGAGAGCTTGAATCAGAAGTTAATCCAGGCGGTTGCTTGCTTGAACGAGCAGACGGCTGGCTAGCCAACACGTTCTGCGCCATGTACTCAGCAACCATCACGATGCGGCAGGAGAAGACATTGATCTTGCCCTTCTTCTCGACGGTCAGCAGGGCTGCACAAACTACTGCTCCGCACTCAAGACTTTCAGGTGCCCGGCCACGCCATAGTTGAGCAGCAGGCCGTCGGCGGTGAGCAGGGTTGCCGCGAGATGGCGCGCGGTGGCGGCGATGATGCGATCCGCCGGATCGGAGTGCAGGCTTCCCGGCAGGCGAGTGCTGGCGACCGATATTTTGGGCAACAACGACACCAAGCGGATGCCTGGCAGGGCCAGCGCGGCCTCCATCCATTCGCCGACATCACGCTCCAGGATCAGGCGGCCTTTACTGACCAGCATAGCGATCTCCCAAGGAGAAATAGCCGACAGGTAAAGTTGGTCGGCCCCGGCGGCCTGCTCAATGGCTTGGCGTGCCTGCGCGCCAAGGCGCTCATTGCCGGCCAGCAGCCAGACAAAAACGTGAGTATCGAGCAGCAAGGAACTCAACGGCAGGCCTCCCAATCATTCTCCAGCGGGGAAACAATATCCCCTTCCTGGCGCACGCTACCGGCCAAGGCGCCGAACAACCCTGCTTCCTGGGGAATGGGAACAAGCTTGGCGACGGCCTTGCCGTGCTTGGTAACCACTAACGGCTCCCGCGTCCTGGCAACCTCATCCAATAGTTTCAGGCACTTTGCCTTGAAATCTCCTGCACCGATGATGGCTTGCATTTTTTCTCCTATGGTCACAATCCATGGTCACATGCTAGCACAGACACTATGAACACGTTTCGCTGGAGAGGTTTCGACAGTGGAATGACAATCCCGGTCAGTTTTTGCTGTCCACTGATCCATGAAAAAGCCCCCAGCGGTTTCCCGGCGGGGGCTTATCATACTGTTGCGGTCAACCGGAAAAACCGGCCGATTTTTTGTTTTACATCTCTACAGTAGCCGCCTGTTCGACAAACGCCGGAATCTGGTCGAAGTTCATATAACGATAAACTTCTGCAGACTTGGCATTGACCAGCTTGATCTGCTCCATGTACTCGGCAACCGTCACGATGCGGCCGGCTAGCGCGCACATGGCGGCCAGTTCGGCGGAACCCAAGTACACCTGGGTATCGATACCGAGGCGGTTGGGGAAGTTACGGGTCGAGGTGGAGATGGCGGTGGAACCTTGACGGATCTGCGCCTGGTTGCCCATACACAGCGAACAACCCGGCATTTCCATGCGCGCACCCGACTTGCCAAGCGTCGCGTAATAGCCTTCTTCGGTCAGGATCAGCGCATCCATCTTGGTCGGCGGGGCCACCCACAAACGCGTCGGGATGTCGGACTTGCCTTCGAGAACCTTGGCAGCAGCGCGGAAATGGCCGATGTTGGTCATGCACGAACCGATGAACACTTCGTCGATCTTGGCACCGGCGACTTCAGAAAGAATCTTCACATCGTCCGGATCGTTCGGGCAGGCGAGAACTGGCTCGGTGACGTCCGCCAGATCGATTTCGATGACTGCCGCGTACTTGGCATCGGCATCCGCTTTGAGCAGCGTACCGTTGGCGATCCAGTCTTCCATCGCGTTGATACGGCGCTTGAGGGTGCGAACGTCCTGATAACCTTCGGCAATCATCCACTTCATCAAAGTGATGTTGGAGCGCATGTACTCGACGATCGGCTCTTTGTTCAAAGCCACGGCACAGGCAGCGGCGGAACGCTCAGCGGCGGCGTCGGACAGCTCGAAGGCTTGCTCGATCTTGAGATCCGGCAGGCCTTCGATTTCGAGGATGCGGCCAGAGAAGACGTTCTTCTTGCCCTTCTTCTCGACCGTCAGCAGGCCAGCCTTGATGGCGTAGAGCGGAATGGCGTTAACCAGATCGCGCAGCGTGATGCCGGGCTGCATTTTGCCCGAGAAGCGTACCAGCACGGATTCCGGCATGTCCAGCGGCATGACGCCGGTGGCAGCAGCAAAAGCGACCAGACCTGAACCGGCCGGGAAGGAGATGCCGATCGGGAAACGGGTGTGCGAGTCACCGCCGGTGCCGACGGTGTCGGGAAGCAGCAGGCGGTTCAGCCAGGAGTGGATAATGCCGTCGCCCGGACGCAGCGGCACGCCGCCACGCGTACTGATGAAGGACGGCAGTTCGCGATGCGTCTTGACGTCAACCAGCTTCGGATAAGCCGCGGTGTGGCAGAAGGACTGCATCACGAGGTCGGCGGAGAAGCCGAGGCAGGCCAGATCCTTGAGTTCGTCACGGGTCATCGGGCCGGTGGTGTCTTGCGAACCGACGGTGGTCATCTTCGGCTCGCAGTAGGTGCCCGGCAGGATGCCGGTCACGCCACAGGCCTTGCCAACCATCTTCTGAGCCAGCGTGTATGACTTGCCGTCGTCAGCAGGGTTTTGCGGCAGACGGAACAGGGTAGATTGCGGCAGCTTGAGGAATTCGCGCGCCTTGGTCGTCAGGCCACGGCCGATAATCAGGGGGATACGGCCGCCAGCGCGGACTTCATCCATGATTACCAGGGTCTTCAGTTGCGATTCGGCGATCACGGCACCGTTCTTGGTGGCAGTAACCTTGCCGCTGGCCTGATCAACCTTCAGTTCGATCTCGTCACCCATGTCCATTGCGCTGCAATCGATTTCGATCGGCAGGGCGCCGGCATCTTCCATGGTGTTGAAGAAGATCGGGGCAATCTTGGAACCCAGGCAGAAGCCACCAAAACGCTTGTTCGGAACAAACGGAATGTCTTCACCGGTGAACCACAGCACGGAGTTGGTAGCGGACTTGCGGGAAGAACCGGTACCAACCACATCACCGACGTAGGCGATCAGGTTGCCCTTGGCAGCAAGCGCTTCGAGTTGCTTGAGCGGACCGCGCGAACCGGCTTCGTCAGCTTCGATACCCGGACGCGGGTTCTTCAGCATGGCCAGGGCGTGCAGCGGGATGTCAGGACGCGACCAGGCATCCGGCGCTGGCGACAGGTCGTCGGTATTGGTTTCGCCGGTAACCTTGAAAACGGTCAGCTTCTGCGCAGCCGGGACTTCCGGACGCGAGGTGAACCACTCGGCATCGGCCCAGGATTGCATGACAGCCTTGGCATTGGCCGCGGCGGTAGCATTGGCAGACTTGGCCAGTTCAGCGACATCGTGGAAGAAGTCGAACACCAGCAGGGTTTTCTTCAGGCCCTCGGCAGCAACGGTGCCGCAGGTGGCATCGCCAAGCAGATCAATCAGCGGCTTGACGTTGTAACCGCCGAGCATGGTGCCGAGCAGTTCAGTGGCTTTTTCCTTGGAGATCAGGGCGCATGCTTCTTCGCCCTTAGCGACCTTGGCCAGAAACTCGGCCTTGACCTTGGCGGCATCATCGACACCGGCCGGAACACGGTAGGTGATCAGCTCGACCAGGGTGGCTTCTTCGCCCTTCGGCGGATTCTTCAGCAGGGCGACCAGTTCGGTGGTCTGTTGCTTGGACAGGGGCAGCGGGGGAATTCCAAGGGCTGCACGCTCTGCTACGTGGGCGCGATAGGCTTCAAGCACGGCGACTTCCTTTCGTAAAAACTTGCGTAGGGAAACAGTTATTTTTGGACTGTGGCGACGGCTGATTGGTTCGGCAAAACACACGCGTACGAGCACCGCCCCACATGTCTTCTATATTATATCTTTTCTATGAAGAATTGCTATTGGCCGCGGCCAACGACTCACGTTTTTCAACGACCTTGAGCAGCAGCAAAAGAGCCGTACCAATCACCATGACGGCGGCAGCCAGATACAGACCGGCGTTATAGCTGCCAAGGTAGGTCGCCAGCGAACCGGTGACTGCCGGCCCCAATATCTGCGCCGCGCCATAGGAAAGCGTCATTTTGCCCATCATCTTTGCCGGACGGGTCGGATAATAGCGACCGGCCATGGTCAGAACCAGGCTGACCATGCCGATAAAGGTGCCGCCAAAGAGCAGCGCACCAAAAACTGCGGCGAACAAACCACCGACCATCACCGGCAACAAAATCCCGATTATTTGCAGGATGGCTGCGAGAATCAGCGCGTTCAAATCGCCAGTTCGACGCGCGATCAAATCCCAGTTGATGCAGGCCGGCGCGGCACCGATGCCAATCGCCAGAAACACCCAGTTGCCCTGCCCCTCCAGCCCAGGCAATTTATTAACAATGGCGACGATAAACGTGGCGCTGACCACGTAGCCGACCCCAGCGCAGAAATAGGCGGCCATAAAAATACGCATAAACAACGGGCTCGGCGGGTTATCGACCATTTTTTGGCCGGATGCCGTCAAGCCGGTGCGATCCGGCGGTGGCAACCAGACCAGCGCGGGAATCAGCAACAGGCAACCAATGGCGGCAAAGGCGAACCATTGTTCGCGCCAGTCCAAAGCCGGTGTGAAGATCACGACGGCCAGCGAACAACCGGCGATTCCCAAACCAATGCCGGAGAAATGAATGCCCAGCTCACTGCGGTGATTGTGGCGGATCAGCCAGTTAAGAATCAGCCCGGTGCCGAGCAGCATGCCGGCAGCGCTGCTGAGGCCAGCGAAATAACGCGACAGCGCCCAAACCGTAACATCCGTCGTCATCCCCATGACCGCGGTACTGATGATCGCGACGACCAGACCGATGCGGTAGAGCTTGTCCTTGAGCACCAGATCGCTGATCAGCGAGGCGATCAGCGCGCCGCTCAGATAGCCGGCGTAATTGATCGCCGCCAGCCAGCCGGCTTCGGCGACGCCCAAACCAGCCTGCTGCTGCATCAATGGCAAGAGCGGCGTATAGGCAAATCTGGCCACGCCGAGCACCAGCAGAAGGCTGAAAATGCCGGCACTGAGCACCTTGATACGCTGCGTTTTGTCGCTCATTGCTGACTTTCGTTGCTGATTGGCAGTCGCTCCAGGCCGCAGCGTTGGCGGGCGCGGTTGCAGGCTTCGTGCTCAATATCGAATTCCCGGCACGGCGAAGGACGTTCATCATAAATGCTGCAAGCGACTTGCTGGCCGATTTCTCCAATTAAGGCCACGCAGCGCGACACCTTGCCATCCGTCCCCGCCATGCGCACCATATTGGCCGTCAGTGGTAGCGTCATTGCCGGCGGCACCCCCGCCCCCCACGGAAAAGCACCGCCAGCCAGTTCTGCCGGATGAAAATCAACACGAAAGCTGGCGCAGCATGCACCGCAGGTTTGGCAAATAGTCATCGCAGATTGACCCGGCAACGCCAAAGCGGGTGCCCGGAAGCAAGATATTTCTTCTCGAAGGGCGTCATCGGCTCATCCGTTGAGTACGCTTCGGCGGCAACCGTTTGACCGCTCAATAGCGTTAGCGCCAAGGCCATTTCCTCGATATAAATCGACCAGTTACTGCGACATTCGAGTTCTCCACCCAAGGCCAGCCAGGTCGGGAAAACCGCGTGGCCATGCCAGCGCCGCGCGAGATGGCCGATTTTCGGCCACGGATTGGGGTAAAGGTTGTAGTGATGAGCAAGTTTGATGCCGTTTTCAGCCAGCAAACGCCAGAAATCGACCAAATCGGCACGAACCAGCATGGCATTGTCCGGCAAAGGCAGCGGTTTGCCGCGATTGATGCGGTCAACCGACTGATCAACGCCAAAAACGAAGTGATCCGGATAGTTTTCAGCGATACGCTGCGTACTCCAGCCAACACCGCAACCGGCATCGAGGATCAGCGGTGCGCCGGGCTGCCATTTTTCATAAGCCAACATCGCTACAGCAAAGGCCTCACGGTTGTAATCGGCCATCGGCTTCAAAAAAGGATGCGCGATGTGCCGACGCAGCAAAACCTCCAGATCGCCATGCGGCCCGTCCTGAGCGCTGCTGATCAAACGTGAATTTCCCGTCATGCGAAGACCGGCGGCAATTCGCTCAAGATGCCCGCCTCAAGTAACGCCACATCAATCGAATCGGCATCCTTGAGCGGACGTACGCACTGATACAGCACCTCAGCCTCAGGGTAATTGCGGCGCAGCAAGGCCAGCCACTGCTTGATACGGCCGCCGGCATGCACCGGCACCACCTTGCGCCGCACCCCCAGCCAGTAGTCGGCAACGCCCCGGCTGACTTCATCCCAGCCACCGACCGCCTCACCGCGCACGCGACGGGCGAGCAGCGGGTCAGCAATCGCCCCTCGCCCGAGCATGATGTCCGGGCAACCGGTTTCCTCCTGGCAACGAGCAAGATCTTCCACCGTCCACACCTCGCCATTGGCGATCAACGGAATATTGATTGAGGCGCGCACCTTGTCGATGTATTGCCAGCGAGCCGGCGGGCGGTAGCCATCAAGCTTGGTGCGGCCATGCACGATCAGCTCGTCAATCCCTGCCGCCTGCAAAGCCTGCGCGCAATCCACCGCGCGGCTGGTGTCGTTAATGCCGAGGCGCATTTTTGCCGTAAAAGGCGTGTTGACCGTAACCACCGCCCGCACCGCACTAGCGATCTGGTGGAGCAACTCCGGCTCGCCGAGCAAGGCCGCCCCGCCGCGGTGGCGATTGACCGTCGGCGCCGGGCAACCAAAATTCAGATCAATCCCGGCCGGCTTCAAAGTCATCAGACGCCGCGCATTCTCGCCCATCAGATAAGGATCGGAACCGAGCAACTGCACGCGCATCGGCGTCCCCGCCTCGGTCAAACCGTTATGCAGCAACTCCGGGCAAATGCGCTCGAAGGTTTTTACCGGCAAAATATTCCCGGAAACCCGGACAAACTCGCAAATCCCCCAGTCGTAACCGCCGATGCGCGTCAGCACACCGCGCAACAACTCGTCGGCGAGACCTTCCATCGGGGCGAGCAGAATGCGGGACATAAGGCTTTCGGGTGAAGCATTGAAGAGGCGCGATTATAATCGGCCGATGCTGCGCTTAGTTCTCGATACCAACGTCGTTCTCGATCTCTACCATTGGGCCAATACCGATGCCGTGCCGATTATGGTGGCTCTGGAGGCCGGGCAAATCGAATGCTTTGCCGATGAGCGAACGCTCGATGAACTGCAAAGGGTGCTCACCTACCCGCAGTTGAAAATGACTCCGGAAATGATGGTTGACCGCTACAACCGCTACCACAATCTGGTACAGCTGGTTCCCGCCGGTGAAGCGCCACCGCTGCCGCGCTGCAAGGATCGCGACGATCAGAAATTTCTCGAACTCGCTGCCCGTTGCGGGGCCAATGTATTAGTCAGCAACGACAAGGCGCTTCTACGCCTAAAGGGGCGTACTACTCTCAGTTTTCAGATTCTCAAACCGGCGGCAGCAACAGCCGTAATTGAAGAACATCTCTAAAAACTCAATTTCCGTCACTCCCGCTGGGGCGTACGGCTGCTTTTCGGATGAAATCGCCGACTTACCCAGCAGCAGTTCATGGTGAACATCAAATTTGAATTGACACGGCATCCTTTGATCATGTCTAACGTCCGTTTTTCGGTGATCAAATTGATGTTGTCACTGCCTCGGCATGGCCAGAAAAGACATAGCAGTCCTAATGCATTTCGCTGCTCGAACTGCAATAATCCCATCCGGTAAATGCCGTTCGGTACCATTACAACCCATCATTCCTCACGTTTACAAGCCCTTGAGTATCAATTCATAAGTAACGTCGTGCCCTCAACATCCTTTTGCGATCCTGCAATCTTGACACCGCTGGCCGCCACGTTATATCACCATGCTGATATAACTCTGTGGGGCTCACACCATCCACCAAGGAAATTGTATTCAAGCCTTCCGGCGAATTTATTAACGTTTTGGTTGCCATAGGCCGAATACAATTGAATTAAAGGAGAGACTGAACTGACCATACTAATCTTCGTCCTCGGCCTTGTTACGCTGGTCTGCGGGGCTCAAGTCCTTATTCGTGGCGCCTCTAAGCTTGCCTTGTCTTTTGGTATTTCACCGCTGGTACTTGGCTTGACGATTGTTGCCTTCGGCACCAGCGCGCCGGAACTCGCCGTTTCTGTGCGTTCGGCATGGGGTGGTCAGGTTGATATCGCGATGGGTAACGTCGTCGGCAGCAATATTTTCAATGTGCTGTTCATTCTTGGCGTGTCGGCACTTATTGCGCCGCTGGTGGTTGCCCCCCAACTGATCCGCCAGGAAGTACCTGTCATGCTCGGCGCCTCCTTTCTGCTCTTTGCGCTGGCGCTGGATGGCGGCATCAGCCGTCTGGATGGGGCACTGCTGTTTGGCTTGATGGTCATCTACACCGTATTCCTGATCCGGCAGAGCCGTAAGGAAACCCAACGTACAAAAGACGAATACGCGGCGGAATTTGCCCTGCCAGCGAGCCCGACGTGGGATCGCCATTGGAGCGTACAAATTCTGCTGATCCTCGCCGGACTCGGTTTGCTCGTGCTTGGTGCGCACTGGCTAGTAGAGGCAGCGGTCAGCTTTGCCAGAGCCCTCGGCTTGAGCGAAATGGTGATTGGCCTGACCATCGTCGCTGCTGGCACCTCACTGCCCGAGGTGGCGACATCGGTCATTGCCACGCTGCGCGGTGAGCGCGACATAGCCGTCGGCAATGTTATCGGCAGCAATACCTTTAATATTCTCGGTGTGCTCGGCGTCTCGGGCCTGGTAGCGCCATCGGCTTTACCCGTCGCCCAGGCCATGCTCAGTTTTGACCTGCTCGTCATGATCGCAGTGGCTTTCGCGTGTTTGCCGATCTTTTTCACCGGTCACTCGATTGAGCGCTGGGAAGGCGGGTTGTTCCTGTTTTATTACATCGCCTACACCACCTTCCTGCTCCTTGCTGCCCAGCAGCACGACGCTCTTGCGACCTACGGAACGGTGATGGCAACGGTCGTGTTGCCGCTGACTGCCATCACGCTGGCCGTGATTACCATGCGCCATTGGCGGGCTCGCGAGCGCTGACGGAATGGCATGATCATTCGGTCGCTTTTCTTGCGCGGGCTGCTGTTCGTCGCCCTGTGGTGGATCCTTGCGGAAGGCCGTCACGATGGCTGGTTGCTCGGTGGCATCGCTGTCGCGGCAGCAACCTGGGCGAGCCTGAAGCTGCTGCCTCCGGCAAGGCAATCCATACGTCTTGCTGGCTTGCTCGCCTTTCTCCGCTTTTTCCTCTGGAATTCGCTGCGCGGTGGCATGCAAGTGGCCGGGATGGCCCTGCGCGGGCGTGAAGCCTTGCAACCGGCGATCATCGAATTGCAGGTATCGCTGCCGCCGGGTAGCGCACGCATCCTGCTGGTCAATGCGCTTGGTTTGATGCCGGGCTCACTAGGTGTCGATCTGGACGGCGCCAACTTGCGCCTGCATGTGCTGGATGCTTGCCAGCCAATTGTTGCTGAAACGCGGGCACTGGAAGTTTTGATCACCGACTTGTTCGAGGTCACGTCATGACCACGCTGATGCAGGCCGTCGCGCTGTTCCTGCTCGCCAATCTGGTGCTGGCGCTGGTCGTCGCAGCGCGCGGGCCGACGCCGGCCGACCGCATGCTGATGGCGCTGCTGATCGGTACCACCGGCACCGGCATCCTTGTCCTGTTGGCGCAGACGATGCATCTGCCTGCGCTGGTTGATGTCGCCCTGGTCCTTGCGCTCCTCGCCGCCATCGGCGGCATCGCCTTCGCCAGACGCGCCTGGCAGGATGTGGAGGGTGAGCATGATTGAATGGCTGAGCATGGCGCTGCTGCTTGCAGGTGCTTTCTTCTTTTTCGCCGGAACTGTCGGACTCTTGCGCTTTCCGGATGTTTATAGTCGGCTCCATGCGTTGGCCAAGGCCGACAACCTGGGGCTCGGTTGCGCCTTGTTCGGACTCGCGCTCCAGGCCGAAAGCCTCGCGGCGGCGCTGAAGTTGTTGCTGATCTGGCCTCTCGTCATGGCAGCGAGCGCCAGTATCGGCTTCGCCATCGCGCACCGCGCGCACCGACTCGGCATCGCGCCCTGGCGCAAGTGAGAGAAATGACATTCGTCTTCGACCTCTTGCTCGCCCTGTCGCTGCTCTGGAGTGCCTGGCGCACGTTGGCGACTCCCCGACTCGACCGCGCCATCGTGCTGTTCATTATTTTTGGGCTGCTGATGAGCCTGGCCTGGGCGCGGCTGGCCGCGCCCGACATAGGATTGGCTGAGGCTGCGATCGGCGCGGGCCTCACTGGCGCCTTGCTGCTTGACGCCTATGGTGTCTTGCTGCGACGGCGGGGCACTGCATGAAACGCTATTCGCTCGTCGTGCTCGTTCTCTCGCTTGCCTCGGCCTTTGTTTTCTTCCTGGGCAGAGCGATGCTGGAACTGGGGCCGACCGCCATTGACCTGCGGGCGCCGGTGGCGGCGCACCTGGCGGAGAGTGGTGTGACCCATCCGGTTACTGCCGTGTTGCTCAACTATCGCGGCTACGACACCTTGCTCGAAATCGCGGTGCTGCTGCTGGCCTTGCTGGCTATCCTGGCGGTGGTTGGCGAGGCGCCTGCATCGCCGACCCGTGCCGCGCACCCGGTGCTCCAGGCTTTGGGACGGCTGGCGGTTCCCTTGATGGTCGTCGTCGCCGTCTATTTGCTCTGGGCCGGAGCCTTTCGCCCGGGCGGCGCCTTTCAGGCCGGTGCGGTGCTGGCTGCGGCCGCTGTGCTGTTGCATCTGGTCGGCCTGCTGCCAGGTTGGAGCAAGCCCCGGCTTGGGCTGCGTTTTGGTCTCGCGGCCGGCTTTGCACTGTTTCTGGCGGTGGCCGCCGGGCTGCTGACGCAGGGTTCGCTACTCCAGTATCCGCCGGCAGCAGCAGGTGTGCTGATCCTGCTCATCGAGAGTGGTCTGACGGTTTCGCTGGCGCTGATCCTCGCCGGCTTGTTCCTTCTCCTCTCGCGTGAGGCGGAGGCATGAGTACCGGTTTCATTTTTGCCTTAACCGGTGCGATCCTTTTCGCGGCAGGCGTGGCGGGCGTGGTATTGATCGGCCACTTGCTGCGGCGCATCCTCGCCTTCAACCTGATGGGCAGCGGCGCTTTTCTTGTGCTGGTGGGGCTGGCGCAGCGCCAGGACGTTGTCGATCCGGTGCCGCAAGCAATGGTGCTCACCGGCATCGTCGTTGCCGTGGCCGCCACGGCCCTCGCTCTTGCCTTGGTGCGCAAGTTGCACGCGCTGACCGGGCAACTTGAATTACCAGATGATGTCGATGCTTGAGCCCCTGTTCGATCCCCTGGTTTGGCTGATTCTGCTGCCACTCGCCTGGGCGACGCTGGCTTTCGTTTTGGGGCCGGGGCGCGGCGCTTGGCCGGCCATCGCCGGTCTGGCAACGCAATGCTGGCTGGCTATCGAACTCGCGCAGAAAGTCGGTGCTGGCGGGGTGACGAACCATGTCGTCGGCGGCTGGGGCGCGCCGCTGGGTATTGATCTCGCTGTCGATGGCCTCTCTGCTGCCATGCTGTTGTTGACGCAGGCCGTGGCGCTGCCACTGGCTATCTATGCGCGTAGTTACTTCAAGTTAAATGACCCGGCCGGCACCTGGTTCTGGCCGCTGATGGGTTTCCTGATCGCCGGTCTGAACGCCTTGTTCGTTTCAGCCGACTTGTTCAACCTCTACGTTACCCTCGAACTGGTCGGACTCGCAGCCGTGGGGCTGGTTGCGGCGGGCGGCGGCGCGCAACAGGTTGCCGCCGCCTTGCGCTATCTCTTCGCTACGCTCGTGGGATCGGGCGCCTATCTGCTTGGTGTCGCGCTGATCTACGGCGCCTATGGGACGGTGTCGATCTCCACCCTGTTACCACTGGTGACAAACGATGCGCCGCGTCTGGTGTGGATAGCAGGCGGCTTGATGGTGAGCGGCCTGATGCTTAAAACGGCGCTTTTCCCCTTCCATTTCTGGTTGCCGCCAGCGCATGGCGGTGCGCCGGCACCTGTTTCGGCGCTGCTCTCGGCGCTGGTGGTGAAAGCCTCTTTCTACCTGATCCTGCGGCTCTGGCTGGGGCCGCTGCAAACTGTTTTGCCTGCCTTCGCCTGGCTGCTGGCAATGCTTGGCGCTGCGGCGATCTTCTGGGGTTCCTGGCAGGCAATTCGCGCCGTCAAACTGAAACGCCTGATCGCTTACTCGACGGTGGCGCAGCTGGGTTACCTGTTCCTGATCTTTCCTATGCTGGCGGCGCATGGCGCACTTGAGGCCGGTGTGATGCAGATATTTGCCCATGGTCTGGCCAAGGCCGGCATGTTCGCCGCTGCCGGCGTACTGATCAAGGCCACCGGGCAGGATACGGTGGCCGGTCTGGCCGGTTCGGTCGAGCGCCTACCGGTGACCATGTTCGCCTTCGGCCTTGCCGGCATGACCTTGATGGGGCTGCCGCCGTCCTCCGGCTTTCTCGCCAAGTGGCTGATCATCGAAGTGGCGCTGGCACAGGGCCATTGGATCATAGCGATGGTAGTGCTGGCCGGCGGCCTGTTGGCGGCGGTCTATGTCTTGCGTGTTCTGCGTCAGGCTTTCCTGCTGACGCCGGCGAGCGCTACGCTCACGCCCGTACCCCGCATGCTGGAGTGGAGTGCCTTCGCGCTTGCAGCAGCCAGCGTGCTGCTAGGTTTACGCGGCGTCGAATTGATGCGCCTGCTGGGAGCAATGGCATGACCAGCCACGAACTATTACCGCTGGCGTTGCTGGCATCCTCGTTGCTGCCCGGCCTGATTATTTTCGGGTTGCCGGAAGCCTGGGTAGGCGTCCGCACTTTCCTCAATCTGTTCGCTGCCATTGCCAAGCTTGGCCTGGTGGCCATGCTGCTGGCCGGCGTTGCTGCCGGCGAGGCGTACGGAGTGCGCTATGCGGTGCTGCCGGGGCTGGAACTGGCGCTCAAGGTCGATGCGCTGGGCATGATGTTCATCACGCTGTCGGCTGTTCTTTGGTTATTCACGACTGTTTACGCCATCGGCTACCTGGAAAATGCGCCGCATCGCAGCCGCTTTTTCGGTTTCTTCAGCCTCTGTGTGACGGCGACGATGGGTATTGCCCTGGCAGCGAATTTGTTCACTTTTTTCATCTTTTACGAACTGTTGACCCTATCGACCTTCCCGCTGGTCGTGCATCGCGGCACGGACAAAGCGATGAAGGGCGGTACGGTCTATCTTGCTTACACGCTGATCGGAGGTACGGCATTGCTCGCCGGCATAGTCTGGCTGCACCATCTGCTCGGCCATACCGAGTTTGCCCATGCAGGCATCGCTGCCGCGCTTGGCCCGGAATACGCTGGCCAGTTGAAAATTATTTTTCTTTTGCTGATCGCCGGCGTCGGGGTCAAGGCTGCCATCGTGCCGCTGCACGGTTGGTTGCCGCAGGCGATGGTCGCCCCGGCTCCGGTATCGGCGCTTCTGCATGCAGTTGCCGTGGTTAAAGCGGGTGCTTTCGGCATCGTGCGCATCGTATACGAGGTGTATGGCGCCGAATTTGCGCAGTCGCTCAACCTGCTTTACCCGCTTGCCCTGTTTGCGGCGGTGACCATCCTCTGGGGCAGCTTCCGTGCGCTCTTTCAGAATGATCTGAAAAAACGGCTGGCGTATTCCACAGTGAGTCAGGTGTCGTACATCGTGCTCGGTGTCGCCCTTTTCGGCCCCATTGGCACTATCGGCGGTCTCGTTCACATCGTGCATCAGGGCATCATGAAAATCACCCTGTTTTTCTGTGCCGGCAATTACGCTGAAACCCTGGGCATCCACAAGGTCAGCGAAATGGATGGCGCCGGGCGGCGCATGCCGCTCACCACGCTGGCGTTTTCCATCGGCGCGCTGGGGATGATGGGGGCGCCGCTGACGGCCGGTGCGGTGAGCAAGGCCTGGCTCATTGATGGCGCTACGGCCGCCCACATGGAATGGGCGATCTGGGTCTTGTGGACATCCAGCCTGCTAAACGCCGCCTACTTCTTGCCCATACTCTGGCGGGCATGGCTTCGTCCTGTGCCGGCCACGTGGCCGGAAGAACATATTGCCCGCCGCGGATGGCGGGAGACGACCTTGCTGCTGCTATTGCCGCCGCTATTCACTGCGGCAGCAACGCTGGCAGCGGGCACCTTTGCCGATAGTGAAGCGACGCCACTGGCATGGGCCAAACTGATTGCCGAACGCGAATATGTCGGCAAAGGCGCGCCATGAAACTCAAGGAGGCGTTTCTGTGGCAACCAAGTTGGTTTCTTCAGGCGGTCATTCTGATTGCGGGTGCATTGCTGGTCACGGCGATCAGCTACCTCCATACCGCCACCGGACTGGCTTACGAATTTCATGCTTTTTTCATCGTGCCAGTGCTGGCGGTCAGCTGGTTTCTTGGAGCACGTTACGGTTATGCACTGGCCATACTAGCCGCCGTCGAGTGGTACCTGGCTGACCGCATCCTGGCAAGAGAGCAGTCTGAACTCCTGCCATTGGTATTCAATACCACCGTGCGCCTGACAATATTTATTTGCGGTGCTTGGCTGGTGGGCGGAATACGCCTAGCCCTGTTGCGTGAATCCCGGCTGGCCCGCGAAGATGCGCTGACCCAATTACCCAACCGGCGAGAATTTTACGAGCGAGGTCGCCAGGCCTTTGCCCAGGCACAACGCCAGGAGGAAGCATTTACAGCAGTTTTCATTGATCTTGACCATTTCAAGGAAGTTAACGATACCCAAGGCCATGCTGTTGGTGATCAGCTACTCAAGGCAGTCGCAGCAGCATTGCGCGACCATGTCCGGATCAGCGACATAGCGGGCCGCTTGGGCGGTGATGAGTTCGCCATGCTACTGCCGGGCATGAAGGCCGCTGCGGCCGAAGTCTATGTTGAACAATTGCAGGGCCGCCTGCTCAATGCGATGAAACTGAATGGATGGCCGGTCACCTTTAGCATTGGCGTGGCCAGCTATCGCGTCACGCCTGAAGATTTCGACAGACTGCTTAAGCAGGCCGATACCGTGATGTACGAGGTCAAGCACGGCGGTCGTAACCGCATTCTCCTGAGTGAGTTTTGAATGGAGAATGCCGGGCAGAAAGTTTCCGGGCATGGCAAGACCGAATCCAGAAAGTCCGAGCTACCGGTTCCGGATCTCAACCCTGTTGCGGCCTTGCTGTTTGTCATCAATGCTTCGGCGGGGGCGCATGACGTCGATACCAAGCGAGCCGTGATCGAATCAACCCTCGCGGCAGGTGGGCGAAAGGGCATTTTTCTGACTTGTGGCCCTCATAATCTGCGGCAGGTTGCTACCGAGGCTGCTGCGGCAGCGCTAGCAAGCAATTCAGCGGTCATCGCCGTCGGCGGCGATGGCAGCCTCAATACGGTGGCTCAGGCCGCGCATGCCGCTGGTTGCGTCATGGGCGTCATTCCATACGGTACGTTCAACTACTTTGCCAGAACGCACGGCATCCCCACGGAACCGGCAGCGGCAGCACGACTGCTGCTGGAGGCGCACCCAATGCCGGTACAGGTGGCCGCCATCAATGACCAGGTGTTTCTGGTCAATGCCAGCCTCGGTGTCTATCCTGAGCTCTTGCAGGACCGTGAGGCCTACAAAGCCCGCTTTGGCCGCAGCCGCGGGGTAGCCTTTGTGGCGGCCTTTGTAACCCTGTTGCGCGCGCAGCGCCGACTGCGCCTGCGCATTGAGATTGGCGATACGGTGCGTGATGTGCGGACCCTGACACTCTTCGTCGGCAATAACCGGCTGCAACTGGAACAGCTTGGCGCGGAGCCCGAGGATACGCTAGCCGGCACACCCGGCGACGGTAGTATGGCCGCACTGATGCTGCGGCCCATCAGTACGCTGTCGATGATCGGCCTGATGCTGCATGGCGCGATGGGCCGGCTGGGGGAGGCCGCAGGGGTGGAAAGTTTTGAATTCCATCGCATGGTGATCAAACCGAGGCGCACCCCGGGCCGTAAGACAGTTATGGTGGCGTTCGACGGCGAAGTAACACGCATGCGCTCGCCGATTGACATTCGTGTGCTCGACAAGCCTCTGTTCTTGCTCCAGGCAGCTGGTACTGGAAGCGCTGCTGTTCCGCAGGTGATTGCGACATGAGTGTCCTGCTGCATATTTCCGACACCCACTTCGGCACCGAACAACCGGTGATGGTCGAGGCCCTGATAGCCCTGGCAGCCCAGCAGGGGCCAGAGATTGTGGTGCTCTCCGGTGACATCACGCAGCGGGCAAGGCCAGCCCAGTTTCGTGCGGCAAAAACCTTTGTCGACCGACTTGGTGCACCGGTTCTGGCCATCCCCGGCAACCACGATATTCCATTGTTTGACCTTTGGGCGCGCCTGAACCGACCCTACGCGCGCTACGCCATGGCGTTCGGCGCTGATCTTGAGCCGGTGCACTCGTCGCCCGATTTTTTGGTCATTGGTGTCAACACAACGCGCACATGGCGGCACAAGAACGGGGAAGTGTCCGCAGCACAGATCGATCATATTGCCAGGCGGCTGAGCGCGGCTAGCCCGGAACAGTTACGGATAGTGGTGGTGCACCAGCCAATAGCCGTGATTGAGGCTTGCGACCAGCCCGATCTGCTGCGTGGCCACCGTGCTGCCCTCCGGGTCTGGACTGACGCCGGGGCAGATGTCGTGTTGGGCGGGCACATTCATAAGCCCTACACGTTGGCGCAGCATGGTTTTGCGGGGCGGTTATGGGTTGTCCAGGCAGGAACCGCTTTGTCGTCGCGCACGCCACCCGGGGTGCCCAACTCGGTACATATCCTGCGCTGGGGTAAGGCTACCATCGCATCTGGTGCCGATGCGCAGACCGGAGGCGAGTTGCGAGCGTACTGTCAGATTGAGCAATGGGACTTCGCGCGCCATGATCAAGCATTCGTCTGCACTGCAGTTACAACCGTGCAACCGATGCGTGGCTGAGCACAAGGGTTTCCGGCGGGGTTTTTGGCCAAAGCGCCGAGTAATCGTTGGTCAATTCCGCTTTTTCAGATAAGCAGGGCCGCCAGAAAAATACCCACCATGATGAATGCCAATACCACTTTGGCGATGAGCCCAACCATGATCCCGACCCAGGTTGAGACGCCGACCTTGACGGCACGTGTCTGGTCTTTCTGTGCCAGGTACTCGCCCGCAGCGGCGCCGACCAGGGGCATGAAGAGGACGCCGACCAGGCCCATGAACAAGCCGATCACCGTGCCCGCCGCCGCGCCTAGCAAAGCCAGTTTGCTGGCGCCGGCCCTTTTCGCTCCCATCAGTCCGGCCACATAATCCAATCCCCAGGCCAACACGGCCAAGACACTGATCACGACCAGTGTGGTCACGCCGACGCGAGTGAAGTCGTCGATCCAGGCCCCCAGCAGAATGCCGCCCCAAACCAGCACGGTGCCGGGAAGTACGGGCAGTACGGTGCCCGCCAGGCCGAGCAGAATCAGGATTGCGCACAAGATCCACAACAAGGTGATTGCCAAGAAAAGTTCTCCGGTTAAATCAAAAAAGCACCAATCACAGGGTTTTGCCCGTAGTGCATACAGGCATGGTTGACACAGGCAAATACCACTAGTTGCAATTCATCGTTGATTCCGACATTCATGGAAATTCATCGTAGCGGCTAAAGTGCCTGCACTATTGCTCGACGCGCCATTCAAGCACCTGCTCGAAGCTGGAAACCAGCAGGTAGGATTTGATCTTTACCGTTACAACAGCGCATGAAGAAGATGCAGCAAAGGAGCTCAGACCGGGGTGGCGAGTAAGGAAATGTGGGAGCAAGTCTGCAGCCATTGCAAAATCGGCTTCTTCCGCGTCGCCGATCGCAGTAACTGCCACCGCTTCCTGCGTGTCTGAACCCTTGTTCTCCCGGTCGTCAATCAACAGGGCCACCCGACGGTTTGCTTTCAGGTTGTTGAACTTGCGTCTGGTTCGCTCGGTCAAAAGTACGATTTGCCGCAGGTCTTCCGTAGTGGAGAAGGCCATCAGGCTGGTGAATGGCTGCCCATGGTCGTCGGTCGCTAGCACGGCATACCGCTGAGATATAAATAATTGCTGCAGAACCCGTTGAATCTCTTGAACCGTGCTCATCTTATCCTTCCAACAATATCAACCATGCCTTCGAAAAAAGCCTGCCGCATCCATTCTGCTTAGCCAAATTTGGCGAGTGATCCATGAATAGTATGAAATCAAATACTGGGAGCGCAACATGAGTAATCCGAACACGCCAAACGTTCGCACCATTGTCGCCGCAACGGACCTGTCTCCAGCATCAAACATTGCTGTTGAACAAGCTGCTCTGCTGGCAAAACAGTTTGGCGCGGAACTGGTATTGCTGCATGTATTCAACGATGGTTTATGGTCAACGATCAAGGCCATTTACTCGGCAGAGCATTGGATGGATACCGAGCCCGCACTGGTGGCACGTAAGCTTCTGTCGCAGCAGGTAGCGGAAATTGCGAAGCGGCATGGCATCAGGGTTCGCGGCGACACCCGCACCGGCCGTGCTGCCAGGGAAATCAACACCTTCGGCCATGAACAGGACGCTCAGCTAATAGTTGTAGGCGAGCACGGCGAGGATTGGATTGGTGATGCAGTCATCGGCGGAACCGCTCTCAAGGTATTAAAGCGATCCAATTTGCCGATCCTTCTGGTGCGCCGTCCCGCCAGCGCAGGATTTTCCAAGATACTTGTGGCGACTGATTTTTCGGTTAATGCAGAGCGCGCAGCACAGCTCTCACTTTGTTGGTTTCCGCATGCGCAGCAACAATTTGTGCATGCCTATTTCATTGCATTTGAAGGTCGCATGCGACTTGCAGGCGCCTCTGATGACGACATTAAGCGCTATCGCGACCATGAAGTTTCGCGTGCTGAACGGAAAATCCAGGGTCAAATCAACGCTCTTGAAGCAAAAACAACTGTTGGAAAGTTACTTATACGGGGAGCACCGGCTCCAGTGCTCATTGCACAGGCGGAGCGTTTGGAAGCAGACCTGATTGTCATTGGCAAGCATGGCGGTACGGTGCTGGATGAAGTGTTTTTGGGCAGCGTTACACAGAACGTTCTGTATCAGGTTGGCTGCAACGTGTTGTTGGTGCCCTGATCATTTGGGGAAAATTTGTTAGCCGACCGATAACCTCAGAAACGACGCGTGGATTTTTTGCACTGAATCGCGGCTTTCTAGCCGACACGGAACTATCAGCGGTCGCTGTGCTCACTTACATGGTCAGGCTGCGCGCTGTCTAGAGAAGGTATGCAACAACAGTAACCAGCCAGGCAGCGGATATTTTCGTTCGAGAAGCGCGTCTCAGAATGGGATAGCCGTCGTATAGCGCTGGGAATTTAATGCTTGCTCAAAGTTTTTTATTGGCAAGTTATGTAAGACAAAGGCAGCAACGTAGAACTTTATCTTGTAAAACCCGGCTTGGCTGGGTGGCTGCTTTTGAGAAAGCTGACGGGCCGTTTTGGGCACCCTGAACGGAGTGACGACTGTCCGCTTTCAGGCGACGAATCCGAAGAGAGGACGGTCGCTTACATGCCCACTGAGGCTCTATAACTTTTTCATGATTACTGACAATTTTCAGATAATGAAGCAGTCATTTGCCAAGTTCATTATTCCGACGGATATTATCTGCTGAGCTTAGTCAATTCTTGGATGAAGATGGTACTTCTATCGTGCACCAACACACATCGGGCACAACGCACTGATTTCCACCTCCGGACTCTCCAGACGGTGCCCTGCCGCGGCTAGGCTGGTTGACAGCGCACTCATTACCGATTGCTCCTGCAATTCGGTCACCCCGCTGCATTTCGGACAGACCAGAAACAGACTGGGGATCTGGTGCGAAGCATGCCGGCAGGCGACGAAGAGATTCATCCGGCCGATCTTGTGTGCGAGTCCCTGCTCAATCAGAAAATCCAGCGCACGATAAACGGTCGGTGGCGAAGCGCCGGGCCTGACTTCCTTGATCCGGGCCAAAAGATCATAGGCCTTGACGCCGGTCGGGCTGCGGTAAAGCAGATCCAGAACCTCGCGGCGGATCGCGGTCAGACTGGCTCCCCGTGCCCGGCAGGTCACTTCGGCGCGATCTAGTGCTTCTGTGTTGTCTGCGCAGACATGCAAATTCTCGTCATCAGAAAGTAATGGGTTCATCAGTTCGGCCTTGGTGGTACAAATGCAATGTTATAACATTGCATTTTGTCTATCCAGAAGCTCCAATGTTAACTCGTCTCAAGCAAGGCAAATCATGAATATGGACTCGCGCCTCCCGGTCACCGTCCTGTCCGGCTTTCTCGGTGCCGGCAAGACCACGCTGCTCAACCATGTCCTGAACAATCGCCAGGGTTTGCGTGTGGCTGTCATCGTCAATGACATGTCCGAGGTCAACATCGATGCCCGGCTGGTCGCTGAAGGCGGCGCCGAGTTGTCGCGCGCCGAGGAAAAAATGATCGAGATGAGCAACGGCTGCATCTGCTGCACGCTGCGTGAAGACCTGCTGATCGAAATCGCCCGGCTGGCCAAGGAAAAGCGCTTCGATTACCTGCTCATCGAATCGACCGGTATCTCCGAGCCGATGCCGGTCGCCGAGACCTTTACCTTCCGCGACGACGACGGCACCAGCCTGTCGGATATTTCGCGGCTCGATACCATGGTCACGGTGGTGGACGGCTTCAACTTCCTGCGCGATTACAGCTCGCAGGACTACATTGGCGACCGCGGCGAAAGCCTGGGCGAAGACGACCAGCGCACGGTGGTCAATCTGCTGGTCGAGCAGGTCGAATTCTGTGACGTCATTGTCCTCAACAAGACCGACCTTCTGGCGCCGGAAGAGGTCGCCCGCCTCGAAGCCATCCTGCGCGCGTTGAATCCGCGGGCCGACATCGTCCATGCGCGTTTCGGCCAGGTGCCGCTCGAACGCATCCTCAACACGAACCGCTTCGATTTCGAGCAGGCGGCGGAGGCGCCCGGCTGGTTGCAGGAGTTGCGCGGCGAACACATTCCGGAAGCCGAGGAATACGGCATTTCGAGTTTCGTTTACCACGCCCGGCGGCCTTTCCATCCGGCGCGCTTTTATGAGTGGATTAATCAGGAATGGCCCGGAGTCATCCGTTCGAAAGGCTATTTCTGGCTGGCTTCACGCCCTGGGCTGGTCGGTAGCTGGTCGCAGGCCGGCCCGGTGACCCGGCACGAGCTGGGCGGTCTGTGGTGGGTTGCCGTGCCCGAGGCGGAATGGCCGCAAGATAAAGAAAACCGCCGGATCATCCTGGAGCGCTGGGTCGAGCCCTATGGTGATGCCCAGCAGGAACTGGTGATGATCGGCATCGAGATGGATGAAGCCGCGTTGCGCCAGTCCTTCGATGCCTGCCTGCTCAACGATGCCGAACTGGCGGCGGGGCCGGAAGCCTGGGGGCGTTATGAAGATCCCTTTCCAGCCTGGAGCATGGACCAGGAAGACGAGGCGTAAGCGATGAGTATCCAGCCTATTGAGCGCCGCATCCCCGTCACCCTGCTCACCGGCTTTCTTGGTGCCGGCAAGACGACCCTGCTCAATCACCTTCTAAGCCAGCCGGAAATGGCCACGGCGGCCGTGTTGATCAATGAATTCGGCAGTGTTGCGGTCGACCACCATTTAGTGACCAAAATTGATGAAGACCTGATCCTGCTCGACTCCGGTTGCATCTGCTGCACGGTGCGCGGCGATCTGACACGGAGCCTGACCGAACTGTTCATGCGCTGCATGCGCCGCGAGCTGAAGCCGATCAGCCGCGTCATCATCGAAACGACCGGGCTGGCCGATCCGGCGCCGGTGATCTACACGCTGATGGAAGACTTCTTCGTCGCCGAACGCTTCCGCATCGATGGTGTGGTGACCGTGGTCGATGCGACCCATGCCTTGCAGCAACTGGCGGCGCATGCCGAGCCGGTCAAGCAGATCGTCATGGCTGACCGCCTGCTGCTCAGCAAGTGCGATCTGGCGACGCCGGAGCAACTGGCCGAGGTCAGTCAAACCTTGACCCACCTCAATCCTTCCGCCGCGCAGATTTACGTCCGGCGCGGTGAAGTGGCGGTCGCCTCGCTGACTGACTGCGGCCTCTATGACCCAGGCAGCAAAACGCCGGACGTCGCCGGCTGGCTGGCCGAGGAAAAGGTGCGCGAGGAGCGGCGCAAGGCGCATGGCCATCACCATCATGACCACGATGTCGACCGCCACGACGCCCACGTCTACAGCTTTGCCCTGACTTTCGACCAACCGCTGCAATGGGTCTTCTTCGCCGATGCCGTGGCCACGCTGCTCGACACCATGGGCGACCGCATCCTGCGTATCAAGGGCCTGCTCAATGTCGTCGGCGACCACAAGCCGCGCGTCGTCCAGTGCGTGCAACACGTCATGTACCCGTATTCACGGCTCGACGACTGGCCAGTCGAAGCCCCGTACAACGACCGACGCAGCCGCCTTGTCTTCATCGTCTGCGATCTGCCGCAGTCGATGATCGAGCAGGCTTTTGCCATGCTCTGTAACGCCCGTGATGTCGGCCAGCCCGGCAAGGAAGCTATCCCATCCAGCTTGTCCGCTTGACCATCAGCCAGGAATTTTCAGATGAACGCGCCCTTACCCCGCCAGGCAACCAGCAATTGCGCCATCGCCGACGACCCGCTCGGCCTGACCCGCATCTTCGATCCGGAAATCCAGCTTGCCCAGTGGCGACGCCCCGCCGAACCTTTGATCGCCGACTGGTTGGGCGTCCACGCCAGTGATCTGGGCAGCGGCTTGCGCCAGACGCTCACACCGGGGCAGCAACCCGATCTCGGGCGCCTGCCGGGCGGCGCCAGACGCGCTGCATTGACCGCCGATATCGCCCTGCTGGCCGAAATGCTCCGCGAATTGCTGGATGCAACAAGCATCGGCTTTCGCCTCGAAGTCGTCGGCAAGGCGATGTGCCCGCGCCTGCATGTCGATCGCGTCGGCATCCGGCTGTTATGCACCTATCGCGGCCCGGGGACGGAATGGGTGGAGGATGCTTCCGTTGATCGTCGTTTTTTAGGCGCGGCCTCGGGTGGTCAGCCGGATGAAACGTCCGGCTTGCTGCTCGCCGGACATCGGATCGAGGCCATTCCACCCTTCGCCGTGGCGCTGCTCAAGGGCAGCCTGTGGCAGGGCAATGAAGGGAGGGGCATCGTTCATCGCTCGCCAGCCGTCGCTGCCGAGCAGGCACCGCGTGTTCTGCTGGCGATGGATGCCGGGTGGGAATAAAAGTCCATTCGCGCGACCTACTTATTTTCACAAGGAATTCATGATGATTTTGACCCGCACTTTATTGCTGTCCTTGCTCCTGGGGTTCAGTACCTTTGCCCGCGCTGAGCAAGCGCTGCCGGTGACGGTCAGCCTCTTGCCTCAGCAAGTCTTTGTCGACCGGATCGGTGGCCGGCATGTGCAAACACTTGTCCTGGTGCCCCCAGGCAAGAGTCCGGCAAGCCATGAGCCGAGCCCGAAGCAGATGGAAACGGTAGCCGCCAGCCGGCTCGTCTTCCGCATCGGCGTACCTTTCGAGAATGCCTGGCTGCCACGCCTGGCGCAGCTGGCACCCGGTGCCAAGGTGGTCGATCTGCGTGACGGTTTGATCCTGCGTCCGGTTGATCTGCCACCCGGTGCTACGCCACCTGTCGGTGGCGCGCCCGATCCGCACGTCTGGCTCGCGCCGCCACTGGTAATGCGCATGGCCGACCGCATCCGCGATGAGCTGATCGCCTTGCGACCAGAAGCCAAGGCTGAATTCGAAGCCAACCACGCGCGCTTCATTGCCGACCTCAAAGCACTGGATGGCGACATCCGTAACCGTCTGGCCGATAAGAAGGTGCGCAATTTCATGGTCTACCACCCGTCCTGGGGTTACTTTGCCGATGCCTACGGACTCCGCCAGATGCCGGTTGAGGCCGGCTGGAAAGAGCCCGGCCCGCGCACCCTGCAAATGATCATTGAAGGCGCTCGCCAGAGCGGCGTGCGGGTTGTTTTCGTTCAGCCGCAATTCTCGCAGAAGGAGGCCGAGACCATCGCCCGGGCGATTGGCGGAGAGGTGCTTGCCGTCGATCCGTTGGCACCAGACTACATCGACAATCTGCGGCGTGTCGCTGACATCTTTGCCCGCAATCTGCAATGAGCGTGATGCCGGTCATGGAGTGCACCGGAATTACCTTGTACCGTAATGGGTACAAGGTGCTCGATGGCGTCAATGCCCGACTGCCTGCTGGTGACTTCGTTGCCATGGTTGGCCCCAACGGAGCCGGCAAGACCACACTGCTCAAGGTTCTGCTCGGTCTGCTCGAAGCCGATGCCGGCGAAGTCCGCCTGTTCGGCCAGCCACCGCAAATCGGACGTTTGCGCGCCGGCTACGTGCCGCAAAGCGGGCGTTTCGATACGCGCTTTCCGGTCTGTGTTGGCGAACTGGTAGCGCATGGCACGCTCGCCGGTGGCTGGCCGCTGTGGCGCCGGCGCACGGCAGGCCAGGAAGCAGCTATCACGCAGTCGCTGGAAGCTTGTGGCATCGCCCATTTAAGCAAACGGCGCATCGACAGCCTGTCCGGCGGCGAAGTCCAGCGGGCACTGATTGCCCGAGCCCTTGCCGTCAATCCGCAACTACTGATTCTCGATGAGCCGACAGCCAATATCGACCCCTCCGGTCAGGAAGCCCTGTTTGATCTACTCGCCGAACTCAACCGGCGCATGACCATCCTGGTGGTCTCGCACGACCTCGGCCTGACCACCCGCTACGCCCGCACCGTCTGGTGCCTCAATCGCAGCCTGTGCAGCCATCAGACCGTCGACGTTTCGGCCGAAACGCTAGCGGCGCTTTATGGCTATCCGGTACGCGTCATCGATCACCGGCCTGACTGGAGATCAACATGAGTTTCTGGAGCAGCCTGCTAACCCAGGCATTTCTGCAACATGCCCTGCTGGCAACCCTGCTGGCCTCACTATCCTGTGGCGTCATCGGCAGCTTTGTCGTGCTCAAGCGCATCGCCTTTCTCGCCGGCGGCATTGCCCATGGCGTTCTGGCCGGCATGGGGGCCGCCTACCTGCTCGGCTTTTCGCCGATGCTGGGCGCCGTGCTGGCCGCGGTCACGATGGCCTTCCTCTTGTGGCGCCTGACCTTGCATCGTCGCCAGAACGAAGAGGTGCTCATATCGGCGCTCTGGTCGGTCGGCATGGCCGCAGGGCTGATCATGATCGCCAAGGCGCCCGGCCAGAACCCCGACCTGATGACCTACCTTTTTGGCAACATCCTGATGGTTGGCCATGAGCAACTGCTCTGGATGCTCGGCCTCGATGCCCTCGTCCTGCTTGTCGTCACCGCCCTTTTCCCGGCCCTGGCTGCCGCTGCCTTCGACGAGGAGTTTGCCCAACTGCGCGGCATCCCGGTTGATGCGCTGCGCCTGCTGTTACTTGTCCTGGTTGCACTAACCGTCGTTCTGCTGATTCAGGTTGCCGGTCTGATCCTGGTCATTGCTTTGCTGACCCTGCCGGCGGCCATGGCATGGCACGCACCATCGGTCGGCAGCATGATGCGGCGTGCCGTGCTTTGGGCTGCGGCGTCGGGAACGGCCGGGCTGTGGCTCGCTTACGAACTGGACTGGCCGGCCGGCGCAACCATGGTGCTGGCAACTGCCACGCTCTTTCTAGCCACCGAAACGAAGGCTCGCTGGCAAGCACGCCGTCAGCGAGGCGGCGATGCAGCCTGATCTCGATCTCCTCCCGATTCATGATCCTGTCCAATAAACCCTTGAGGAATCTGTCATGCGCTCAGTAGTCCTGCTACTCGGTCTGACCCTGAGTTTGCCTGTTCTCGCGGCTCCCGCCCACGTTCATGGCGAGGCCAGGCTGGAGATATCAATCGATGGCAATACCCTCGCCATTCATCTTGAGACACCGCTTGATGGCCTGCTCGGTTTCGAACGTGGCGCCCGTAGTGCGGCCGAGAAGCAGGCGGTCAAGACGATGAAGCGCATTCTGGAGCAAGCCGACCACCTGTTCCAGATGACCCGCGAAGCAAAATGCACTGCCCTGGCACCACAGATTGAATCGCCCGTTTTCGATACCAAGCCTGGCGACGGCCATCTCGACCTTGATGCCGACTACCGCTGGCAGTGCGCCAAGCCCTCAGCCTTGCGCGGCATCAGCACCCGACTGTTTGGCGAGTTTCCGCGACTGAAGCGGATCACCGTTGAATTCGTCGGCCCGACAGGACAAAAATCCGGCCGCCTGACGCCGGCACAACCACGTTTTGCCTGGTGAGATGAGCACACAGGCACTCCTTGTTCGCAATCTCGAGTTCCGTTGGCCAGGTGACGACAGCTTTGCCCTCCGGCTGCCCGAGCTTGCGGTCAACCGGAAAAACAGCCTGTTTTTGCATGGCCCGAGTGGCTGCGGGAAAAGTACGCTACTCAACCTGATCGGTGGCGTGCTGGCCCCGCAAGCCGGACACATCGAGCTACTTGGCCAGCCATTTTCTGAGCTGTCGGCCGGCCGGCGCGATGCCTTCCGCGCCGATCACCTCGGTTTCATCTTCCAGCAGTTCAATCTGATTCCTTATCTCTCGGTGCTCGACAACGTGCTGCTGCCTTGCCGCTTTTCCGCACGGCGGGCCAGCCGGGTTGGCGAACCGCAGGCAGAAGCCCGGCGCCTGCTCGGCGCGCTCGACCTCGACCCGGCCTTGCTCAGCCGACCGGCAGCCGAACTCTCGGTCGGCCAGCAGCAGCGGGTGGCCGCCGCGCGGGCGCTGATCGGCCAGCCGGAAATCCTGATCGCCGATGAGCCGACCTCGGCCCTCGATGCCGAACGTCAGGCCGCCTTCGTCGAATTGCTGCTGAGCGAAGCCAGACGGGCCGGCAGCACGGTCGTTTTTGTCAGCCACGATTTGCGGCTGGCAACGCATTTCGACCATAGTCTGGCGCTCGCCGCATGACGCCGCTGCTCCGCATTGCCCTGAAAAGCGCCTGGAACCGCCGGCTGACGCTGGGCCTGACCTTGCTCGCCATCACATTGTCCGTGACGCTGCTGCTCTCGGTCGAGCGCATCCGCCAGGCGGCGCGCGACGGTTTCGCCCAATCGGTCTCCGGCACCGACCTCATCGTCGGCGCCCGCGGCAGCCCGCTGCAACTGGTGCTCTATACCGTATTCAATGTCGGCGAGGCGAGCAACAACGTCGAATGGCTGAGCTATCAGGCCATCGCCGCCGACCCTGCCGTGGCGTGGAGCGTGCCGCTGGCGCTCGGCGACTCGCACCGCGGCTTCCCGGTGCTTGGCACGACGCCGGCCTACTTTGAGCACTATCGCTACGGCGACCGCCAGCCGCTGCGTTTCACCAGTGGGCAGACCTTCAATGGCCTGTTTGAAGTCGTGCTCGGCGCCGAGGTCGCGGCGAAACTTGGCTACCAGCTCGGTGACCGCCTCACCCTCAGCCACGGCAGCGGCCCCTTGCCCGGTCTGGAGCATGCCGACAAACCTTTCACCGTGGTCGGCATCCTGGCGCCGACCGGCACGCCGGTGGACCGTCGGCTGCATGTCGGTCTCGCCGCCATCGAGGCCATCCACCTCGACTGGCAGGGCGGCTCGCCGATTCCCGGCCTGGCCATCCCGGCCGACGTGGTCAGTAAATTCGACCTGCAACCGAAGACCATCACTGCCTTCCTGCTCGGCCTGCATCAACGCAGCGCCGTCTTCCGGCTGCAGCGTAAGATCGCCGGCTACCGCGGCGAGCCGCTGCTCGCCGTACTGCCCGGCATCGCCCTCGACCAGTTGTGGCAAACGGTCGGTATCGTCGAAAAGGCCTTGCTCGGCATTTCCTGGCTGGTCTTCGCCGTCGGGCTAAGCGGGCTGGCAGCAGTGATGCTCGCCAGCCTCAACGAGCGTCGGCGCGAACTCGCCGTACTGCGCTCGGTCGGTGCCGGCCCGCGCCACATCCTCTTTCTGCTGATGCTCGAAAGCCTGCTCGTCACGCTGCTGGGCATGCTGCTCAGTGTGGTGGCAGTGAGTGTCGCCGCCTGGCTCGGCGGCCCCTGGCTGGCCGCCCAGTTCGGCCTATCGACCCTGCCGCTGGCCGTTTCGCCCGGCGAACTCCGTCTTCTCTCCGGCATTTTAGCCGCCGCGCTACTGGTCAGCCTGTGGCCGGCCTGGCGCGCCTACCGGCTGTCGCTGGCCGACGGCCTGATTCCACGTTTATGAAAGTTCACCCACGATGCGCCTTTTGATCCCGCTCCTGCTCCTCGCCTTGCTCGGCCCCGCAGTAGCGGCGGACTATCGCGTCGGCGAGCGCCTGACACCGCGCACGGCAACCCCGGCGCTCAATTTCCGCGAAATTGAGTGGGAAGACCTGATCCCGAAAGGCTGGGATCCGATGGCCGCCTTCAAGGGGCTGAACATGAGCCGACTCAAGGACAGCGATCCCAAAGCCATCGAAGCGCTGGAAAAGATGAAAGCAGCCTGGGCCGAGGCGCCGGTCGAAGCTTCGCTCGACGGCAAACGGGTCAAGCTGGCAGGCTTCGTCGTGCCGCTTGAGCGCAAGGGCGACGCCGTGCTCGAACTGCTGCTCGTGCCATACTTTGGCGCCTGTATCCATACTCCGCCGCCACCGGCCAACCAGATCGTGCATGTCATTCTGAAAAAGCCGGCAGCAAGCATGAAGATGATGGATGCCTTCTGGGTCAGTGGCACGCTCAGCCTGCAGCGCGGCGACAGCAGCCTGGGCATCTATGGCTACCGGATGACCGCTGATCGACTTGATGCATACGGCTTGCCGAAAGGCGTGAAATGAATACTTTGACGATGATCGTTCTGGCCACCTTGCTCGGCGGCTTGCTCAGCATGGCGGCGGCAGCCGGGCTGGCTTTTCGCCTCTCCCGGCAAGCCACCGCAACCCTGGTCGCATTTGCCGCGGGCGTCATGTTGTCATCAGCCTTGCTTGAAATACTGCCCGAGGCTTTTGCCTCACTGCCGCAGCACATCGAGTTGGCAGAGCATGCCGGCCATGACCACGACACCCCGGCAGCCAACTTGTTTGCGGTGTTGTTGGCTGGTCTGCTGGGCTTTTTCGCCCTCGAACGCCTCGCCCTCTGGCGCCATTCGCACGCAGGTTGCGATGCGTCCGCAGGCGAACATCAGGCTGAAGTAGCCGCCCCGTTAATCCTGATCGGCGATGCCTTTCACAATTTCGTCGATGGTCTGCTTATCGCTGCCGCCTTCCTGGCCGACCCGATGCTGGGTGTAACTACGACACTGGCCGTAGTCGCCCACGAAATCCCGCAGGAGCTGGGCGATTTCATCCTTCTGCTCAACGCCGGCTGGAGCCGGCGCAAGGCCTTCCTGGCCAATGCCGCTTCCAGCCTGACCTCCGTTCTCGGCGGCCTGCTTGGCTACTTTGCGCTGGATGGTGCCGAGCACTTCCTGCCCTATGTCCTGACCATCGCTGCCGCCAGTTTCATCTACATCGCCGTGGCCGATCTACTGCCCCTGCTGCACCGCCAGCGCAGCAACTTTGCGCTGCAATCAGCCTTGATCGGGATGGGGGTCATGGTGGTGCCTTTGGTCGGGCAATGGGTGCATTGAATATGACCAATTACATCGTTTTGCATTGATGCAATCCTGGGGCAGTTTGTTGATCCCATTAGCAGTCAAATCGAGCAGACAGCTTTTTAAAGCGGAACATCTCTTCCTGGCCGGGCGGGTGAGGTCGGCAACGTCCGCTTCGGAGTTGCCAAATTCGAAAAGTTAGGGTTAGGCTGACCGACCGCTCCGGGGTAAGTCGGATGGCCGGAATGGGCACGAAATACTCATTCACCGAAAGAGGAAGCCGCCGTTCGCAGTGCTATGGCTCCGACCTGCAGGTATCCGACTGAAGATGCCGTGCAAAAGCAAGGCCATCGCTATAATCAGGCATCCTGACTCGCGCCCGACCAAACTGATGAACACAGATACCCACGCCACCGCCCAGGCACTGCTCGACTTTATCGACGCCAGCCCCAGCCCATGGCATGCCGTCGCGCATTGCGAGGCGCAGCTGCAAGCAGCCGGCTATAGCCGGCTAAACGAAGGTGAGCGCTGGAAACTAGTGGCGGCTGGTGGCTATTACGTGGTTCGCGGTGGTGCCTCGATCATCGCTTTTGTCCTTGGTAGCCAAAATGCCGCCGAAGCCGGTTTGCGCATTATCGGCGCCCACACCGACTCGCCCGGCCTGCGCGTCAAGCCGAAACCGGCTGAGGATGCGCAAGGCATCCTGCGTCTAGGTGTTGAGGTTTATGGCGGCCCGATTCTCGCCACCTTTGCTGACCGCGACCTCGGCCTCGCCGGGCGGGTCAATGTGCGCGGCGAGGATGGCTTTACGCCCCGCCTCGCACATTTTGATCAAGCGCTGCTACGCCTGCCCAACCTAGCTATCCATATGAATCGCGAAGTCAACGAAGCCGGCTTGAAGTTCAACAAGCAGACCGAACTGCCGCTGCTACTCGGCGTTTCGGACAAAGACAGCAAAGCCGACCAGCGTTTTCGCGCCTTGCTGGCGAGCAAGCTTGATGTTTCCCCCGATGCACTGCTGACCTGGGAGTTGTGCGCCTGCGACACGCAAAAGGGTACTTTCTGGGGCGCTGATCAGGAGTTCATCGCCAATAGCCAGCTCGACAACCTCGCCTCCTGCCATGCCGCGTTGAGCGCCCTGCTCGTCACCAAAGCGCCCGCCGCCACTTGCGTCTGTGCCTTTTTCGATCACGAAGAAGTCGGTAGCGAGAGTGCAGCCGGCGCCGGTGGCAGTTTTCTCGCCGACATCATCCAGCGCCTCGCGGCAAACGCCGGGCTGGATAGCGAAGATCAGCGCCGGATGCTGGCGCACAGTTTTTTTATCAGCGCCGACATGGCACACGCCTGGCACCCGAATTTTCCGTCGGCTTACGAGCCCGGCCACCGCGTCATGGTCAACGGCGGGCCGGTGATCAAAAGTAACGCCAATCACCGTTACAGCACCGGCGCCGAAACCGCCGCGCGCTTTATGGCGATCTGCGAAAAAGCCGGCGTTCCCTGCCAGCAATACGCGCACCGCACCGACCTCGGTTGCGGCAGCACGATCGGCCCGATTGTCGCGGCGCGTTTGGGCATCGCCAGTGTCGATGTCGGCTCGCCAATGTGGGCGATGCACAGCCTGCGCGAAAGCGCTGGGGTGCTCGACCACAGTCACATGATTGCCGCGCTGACTGCCGCCTTCAGTACTTAATTTTTGGCCTGTTTTCGGCGTTGACCGCGACAAATTGCCGCAGGCGGTACGCCACTGAAAAGCAGGCCAAATCGCGGATAATCGGCAACATGTCTTTTCTCACCTGCGACAACCCGACCATCGAGCATCTAGCCAACCTGCGCCGGCTTATTCCAATTCGCTGGCTCGCCCTTGCCGGGCTGGCTCTACTCGTTCTAATCAGCCCCGGCTTGCTCAACATCCCGCTGACCCAGGTGCCGATGCTGTCAATACTGGCCGTCACCGGCCTGATCAATGGCATCACCGACTGGCGCGCACGCCACGCAGAGAGCGCCCCACCTTATGAGCTGTTCAGCCATTTGCTGATCGACGTCAGCGCGCTTAGCGCCCTCTGTTTTTTTAGCGGGGGTGCCACCAATCCGCTGATCTCCCTGCTTCTGCTACCGGTCGCCATCGCCGCCCTGACTTTGCCGGTGCGCTGTGTTGCCGCGATTGGTGTCACAGCGATGGGCGCCTACTCGCTGCTCATGCTTTACTTCATCCCGCTGCCAATCAACGATGCCAGCCGCGCCACGCAACTGCACCTGATCGGCATGTGGCTGACCTTTGTCGTTTCGGCGCTGATGATCGCCTGGCTGGTCGTCCGCATGACTGGCCTGATCCGTGAGCGTGACGCCGAACTCGCTGCCACCCGCGAACAGGCCTTGCGCGACGAACGCATCCTCGCCATCGGCACCCTCGCCGCCGGTGCCGCACATGAACTGGGAACGCCGCTGGGCACCATGGCCTTGCTGGCCGGCGAACTGGCGAATGAACCGGGGCTATCAGCCGCCGTACAAGATGACCTGGCGCTGATGCGTCAGCAAATTCAAGTCTGCAAAGGCATCATCACCCAACTCTCGCATCGTGCCGGTGCCGACCGGCTGGAAAACCCGCCGCTGCAAGCGCTTGACCGCTGGGTCGATACCCTGCGTCAGCAATGGCATGCCAGCCGCCCGCTCGCCGCAAGCTATTTGAACGTGCGCGGGCAGTTACCGGCACCGCAGGTCATCAGCGACCCACGCCTCGAACAAGCCCTGCTCAATCTACTCAACAATGCCGCCAATGCCAGTAATGAGGCGATCAACATCAGCCTCGACTGGAACCCGTCAGGGATCGTCATCGAAGTCCATGATCGCGGCCCCGGCTTCACCGCCAATGTACTGGAGCGCGGCGGCGACGTCAGCTTTCCGCCACATGCGCAAGGCAGCGGTATCGGCCTTGTCCTTACCCGCTCGGCAATTGTTCAGCTCGGTGGCCGGCTTACCCTCAGTAACCTGGGCAACGGCGGCGCCCTCGCCCGTATCGACCTTCCACAGGCAAGCCCATGACAGCGCTCACCCTGGTCATCGACGATGACCCTAGCTTTAACGCGATTCTGGTCAGAACCCTGAGTCGCCGGGGGCATTCTGCGCAAGGCGCGAGCGATGTCAGCAGCGCACTTTCTATTGCCAGCGAGCTTAAGCCGGAACGCGTCGTTCTCGACCTAAATCTCAATGGCAACTCAGGACTTGCCCTGATCCCGGCATTACTGACGATCAATCCGGATTGCCGGATCGTCGTGCTCACCGGCTACGCCAGCATCACCACCGCCGTAGATGCGGTGAAACTGGGTGCCGTGCAATACCTCGCCAAACCGGTAGAGATTGAAGCCATTTTGAGCGCCTTCGAGGATGACGATGGCCCGGATTTCGGGCTGCCTGCCTCCGATAACCCACTCTCGGTCGACCGCCTTGAGTGGGAGCATATTCAACGGGTACTCAACGAAAACCAGGGCAACATTTCGGCGACGGCTCGTGCCCTGAAAATGCACCGCCGCACCTTGCAAAGAAAACTCTCGAAGCGCCCCGTTAAAACCTGAAGCCAAGCCGACATGGCAGTTTCAACGCTTCGGGTTTTGCTATAACCTTGGTGATATAACCAATGTTCAGTTGCATTCGATGCAAATCACGCAGTTTCTCAAGCTAATAAACAGTAGAGCCGGATACGTAGCTGCTTTTTTGAGCTTGCTGGTTGGCGCGCTGGCGCTCCTTCCGCCACCCGACCCACTCACCGCCAAAGCTGTGTTCCCCGCCACCCACGCCTTGCTGGAAATCATTTCGGTGATTATCGGCAGCGCGATTTTCGTCCTGATCTGGGAGAGCCGTCACCACCGCAGTTCGGGCACTCTGTTACTTGGCTGCGGCTTGATGGCAACGGTCGCTTTTGATCTCGGACACCTGCTCTCGTGCCCCGATATGCCGGATTTTTTCACGCCAAACAGCATGGAAAAAGCAATCAATTTCTGGCTGGCTGCCCGCTTCACTTTAACAACATCGTTGCTGGTGTACGCGCTCGGCCATGGCAGGCCACCTCTACCAGGGAAGGAAAATCGCAGCTCGCTGATTTTCGGCACGCTGGGCTATTTTCTAGCAGTCAGCGCAATCATTCTCGCCTACCCGGCGATTATTCCAGCCACTTTCGTTCCGGGTATCGGCCCTACGGCGTTGTTAATTTTCAGCGACCGACTGTTGCTGATATTGAACCTTCTGACAGCGCTCCTCATCGCCCGCCGCTATCTCGTCAAGCAATATTCGTCTGATCTATGGCTGGCAGCAACAGCCTGGGTGCTGGCGCTGGCCAGCGCTTTCTTGACCATCAGGGCAACTGCCAGCCCGACCTACGCACTGCTCGGCATCGCCTACAAAATTATCGCTTACCTGCTCGCTTACTGGGCGCTGGTTTCCAGCATCATCCGCCAGCCCTACGAAAAGCTGGCCAGTGAGTCGCGGCGCAACCGGACGATTCTTGAAACTGCACTTGATGGTATCCACGTCGTCGACATGAATGGCAGGGTCATCGACACCAACAGCGCCTTTGCCGGCATGCTCGGTTACACCGTCGACGAAATGCTCAAGTTACACGTCAGCGATTTTGAGGGCACGAAAACCCGCGAACAAGTTGCCGAACAAATTGAGGCCATTCGGCAAGGCGATCGCAACACGATGTTCGAAACCCTGCTGCGCCACAAGGACGGCAAGCTGATTGAAGCTGAGGTCGCTATCAATCTGGCGCACCTGTCAGATGAAGAATTTTTAGTCGTCTCGGCACGCAACATTACCGACCGCAAAGCCGCTGACAGCCTTCGCCTTGCCGGCGAGGTGTTCAAGCACGCCCACGTTGGCCTACTGATCACCGACAACGCCGGGACTATCGTTGAGGTCAACCCGGTCGCCTGCGAAATTACCGGCTACGAATACGATGAACTGATCGGTAAAAACCCTTCTTTGCTCAAATCCGGACAACACACTGCCGACTTTTACGAAGAAATGTGGTTATCCCTTTGCAACCAGGGCTTCTGGAGCCAGGAAATCTGTAACCGGCGCAAAAATGGCGAGCTGTATTACGAATTACTGTCGATCACCGCCATCCGCGACCACACCGGTCACCACATCAATTATCTGGCAGTCTTTTCCGACATTACTCAGCGCAAAATAGCCGAAGACCAAATGCGGAAAATTGCCCATTTCGACGCCCTGACCGGCCTGCCGAACCGACTACTGCTGGCCGACCGCCTTGATCAGGCAATCGCCCAGCACCAGCGCAGCAGTGCGAGCCTGGCCATTTGTTTCATGGATCTCGATGGCTTCAAGCAGATTAACGACACGCTCGGGCACGAGGCAGGCGACCTTTTGCTCAAGGAAGTTGGCGCACGCCTGCAGGCGATGCTACGCGGTAGCGATACGGTCGCGCGACTGGGCGGCGACGAGTTTGTCATGCTGATTTCCGGCCTGAACTCTGACGAAGAATGTATCCAGGCGCTCGAGCGTGTTTTGCATAGCGTAAGGCGGCCTTATTTTCTGCTCGGCGACACCCAATCGGAAATCAGCGTCAGCATCGGCGTCACCCTTTACCCGGCCGATAATGCTGATGCCGACTCACTGATGCGCCATGCCGACCACGCCATGTACGCCGCCAAGCAAGCCGGCAAGAATTGCTTCCAACTTTTTGATGCACGCATGGAACAGCGCTTGCAGGCTCGTCACGACACTCTGCGCCGGGTGGCGCGCGGACTAACCGCCGGGCAGTTCCAGTTGCACTATCAACCCAAGGTTGACTACTCCAACCAACAGGTGATCGGTGTCGAAGCGCTGATTCGCTGGAATCACCCGATCCTCGGCAATCTGACGCCGAACGAATTTTTGCCCCTGCTCGAAGACGACGATCTGGCGCTGGCCTTGGGCGAATGGGTTTTCCGCGAAGCCTTGCGCCAAGGAAGGCAATGGGAAAGCGAGGGAATCTCGCTATGCATCAGCGTCAATGCCTTCCCGCGCCAACTGCAGCGACCCAATTTCCCGGGCATTGTTGCCAAGGCGATCGAGGACGTCTGGCCGGAAATGGCAGCCGGTAAATTCATGATCGAGATCACCGAAACCGCCGCCTTGCGCGAGCTGGATAGTATCGAAAAAACCATCCAGGCCTGCCGCGAGCAAGGCGTGGCTTTCTCGCTGGATGACTTTGGTACCGGCTATTCATCGCTAAGTTACCTGCGCCAGCTAACCGTCGATGAACTTAAAATTGACCAGTCTTTCGTTCGCGACATGCTGACCGACCATGAAGACCTTTCGATCATCAACGGCCTGCTCGGCCTTGGACATGCCTTCAAGCTCAAGGTGGTTGCCGAAGGAGTGGAGTCAGCGGAACATGTCAATGCCCTGCTCAGGCTTGGCTGTTATTGCATGCAGGGTTACGGCATTGCCCGGCCAATGCCAGCCGAGAAACTCGTGCCATGGTTACAGGAATTTTCTCAAAAAACCCAGAGGAACTAATGATGGCAGCACTTTATGACCCGATTGAATGGACTGAAAAATTGATGACCGGCGTACCGGAAATCGACAATCAACATCGCGTGCTGGTGGATTCGATCAACGAGGCCAATGTCCGGCTGATGAGCGATCACGACATCAAACTGCTCGAACAGATCACCAAAGATCTGCTTAGTTACGCCATCTATCACTTTGAAACAGAAGAGGATCTGATGCAGCAAATGGGTTACGAGCATAAGTCGGCCGCTGACGCCCAACTCCATCAAAAGCAGCATCGGGAATTCTCGGCACAGGTAATTGCTGTGCGCGACGGGCTGCGCGATGGCAAAGCGATCTCCCGCGAAGATTTGCTAAGCTTTTTGAATGGCTGGCTGGTCAGTCACATCATGAACACCGACCAGCGCCTCGGCGCATTTATCAAGCAAAAAAGGAATACAGCAGCAGCAACGCAATAAGAACAAATAGAACCATGAACATGTTGGATGCCTTTTCAACCTGTAATCCCTAAAATCAGCCTGAAATGGGGGTTGACCGCAGCTTGTTGCGGTCAACCGCGAAAACAGCGCTATTTTTAGTGTTTGTGCTGCATTCCAGGCATCCCCTCAGCCATCGGCTTCATCACTTTGGCATTGACCGTTTTGCTGCTGCCGTCATCAAAAGTCAAGGTAATCGGCACTGAGTCACCCTCCTTCATCGGCGCCTTGAGGTCAATCAACATGACATGCAAGCCACCCGGCTTGAGCACTGCCTCGCCCTTGGCCTTGACTTCAATCGCCGGCACCGGACGCATTTTCATCACGCCACCTTCATTCAGGTGGGTATGCAGCTCAGTCACTTTCGATGCCGGATTATCCGCCTTGACCACCTTGACATCCTTGTCGCCGGCGTTCTTGATCACCATGAAAGCGCCGGTTGCTGGCGCATTCGGTGGTGCCAGACGGACATAAGGCGAATCGACACTGACGGCATCCGCAGCGCCAGCCATTACGCCGGCAGACATCAGCAAGCCAGCAATCAACAACGACAATTTGTTCATTCCATTCTCCTTTTTAAAATCACTTCAAACCCTGGCGAATTTCTTTCGCCACCAGATCAGCTGTAGCCCCGTGCGGAATTCGCGTTAATAACTGACCCGTTCGGCCAACCACATAAGTATCGGCGGTGTGGTCAACCACATAGCCACCGCCAGCCGTTTCAACCTTCTGGCGGGCATAGAAAGCGCCGTAGCGCTTGGCAATTTCTGCCAGATTTTCCGGCGTGCCGGTGACCCCGATGATTACCGGATGGAAAAACCTGGCATACTCCTTGAGGTGCGCCGGCGTGTCGCGCTCCGGATCAACCGAGATGAAGATCACCGCTACCTGCGCTGCCTCCTCAGCCGTTAGCAGATTGATACCGGCCGCTGTTGATGCCAGCGAGGTCGGGCAGATATCCGGGCAGTAGGCGTAACCGAAATAGACCAGCACCAGCTTGCCGCGATAGTCCTTGAGCGACACCGGGCCATCAGCCGAGGTCAGCGTAAAGTCAACGCTGGCCGCGATGGCGGGTTTGGGCATCATCCGCTCCGGCAATTCCGGGTCCCAAAAGAAGGCCAGCCCAACCAGCAGGGTCGTCAGAAAAATCACGACTGAGAGCAAAATTCGTTCGCTCATTGATGGACTCCCGAGGTAAAACGATAAGGGATGGCGATACTTTGCCCGGCAGTCTCGAGCAACACCGTCGCCTGCCATTCCATGGCGCCGGTGATACAAACCGGCAGCGTCACCTCGCCGGCAAACAAGCCGGCGCCTTCATTCCTCAATAGCGGACGATTCAGGCCCATTTTCATATCCACACCGTCAAAGTCGATGGCGACTGATTTGGCGGCATTCCCGGTGACCTTAACTTCAACGCGAAACGGCTTCACCAAAGGAATCGGTCGCGTCCCGAACGACAATTCAAGGCGCCCGCCATCTGGCAGGGTGGCTCCGCAGATTTCCTTGTGCAGATCGCAACGGGTATCGGGCAACACCGTAACATCGCTCTTGGGCAGCAGGATCGGCGACAGCTTGTAGCCGGCCACCACCACCAGGGCGATCAGCAAAAAACCGATGGCGTCGATCAATATTTTTTTATTCACTCGTCCAGCCTGTAGGTTGCGCAAACGCGAAAGCGTATTTTCCGTCTTCGGGAACAATATGAACTGCGGCATTTTGTCGCAGGCCATGACCGAGCCATTGCCGGGTTGCGCAATGCTACCATTCGCGCCTCACCAATTTGCCAAGGCACACCCCATGAAAAGACGCTTGAGCATTCTACTTTTTGCCCTGTTTTCGACGTTGACCGCTGCCGACGAGGTGCCTTCTTCGGCAGCCTTGTTCGCCGCCACCCTGAGCGATGCCGACGACAAGCAAATCGCCCTGTCAAGCTTTAAGGGCAAGCCTTTGATCGTTAATTTCTGGGCGCGCTGGTGTCCGCCCTGTCGTGCCGAAATTCCCGAGTTTGTAAAATTCCGCACTGCGCACAAAGGCCAGATTGAAATCCTCGGCATCGGCATTGAAGACAAGGCGGCTCCGGTCAAGGAATTCGCCAAGGCTTACAACATCAATTACCCGATTTTTGCCGCCAAGGAACAGGGCATCCCGCTGATGAAAGCCCTCGGCAACACACGCGGCGGCCTGCCCTACACGCTGTTTATCAACCGCAACGGCGAGATTGTCGGGAAAAAACTGGGCCTGGTCAGCGAATCCGACCTGAAAGCTGCGGCCGAACTGCTGCTCAAAAAATAGGCAGACTTACTTGTTACGCGGCGCAAACATCTGGCAGGGCATGCCAGAGTTGGCCAACACCTCACGACACGGCAGTTGTGCACTTTTGAACCCCATCGCCTGGCAGGCATAGCGAAACGGCAACTCGTGGGTAATCACGTGATGCCGGCAATGCATGCAATTGGGCTGCGGGGTTTCTGTCGCCAAGTGATCAGCCCAGACCGAGGCTTTCTTCAACGCCGAGATGCACGTTCATCGCCTGCACTGCAGCACCGGAAGCGCCCTTGCCGAGGTTATCCAAACGGGCGATCAGCAGCATCCGCTCGGGCGTGCCGAAAACGCTGATATCGACGCGATTGGTGTCATTACACGCCTCGACATCATAGAAACCACCGTCAGTATTGGCCTCCAGATCGAGCGGCATGACGCGAATAAATTGCTCTCCAGTGTAATAATCAGCCAGAATCTGCTGCACTTCCGCCGGCGTCGTCACCCGGCTCAATTGCTGCGGTGGCAGATAAATACTGACCGCCAGCCCCTTCAAAAACGGCCCGACGATGGGCTGGAAGATGGGTTCCACGGTCAACCCGGTATATGCCTTCATTTCCGGCAGATGTTTGTGCAACAGGCTGAGGGCATAGGGGCGCGGCGCATTGATGCGCTCCGGGCTTTCGTAATGTTCAATCATCTTTTTGCCGCCACCGGAGTAGCCGGTGATCGAATTCGCTGCCATCTGCGTCGCCGCCGGCAGCAGCCCCGAGGCGACCAGCGGCCGTAGCGCCAGGATAAAGGCTGAAGCATGGCAACCGGGATTGGCGATGCGCTTGGAGCCGATAATGTAGTCGCGCTGATCCGGGCACAACTCCGGCAGGCCGAAGGTCCACGCCGGGTTGATGCGGTGTGCGGTCGACGCGTCGATGATGCAGGTTTCCGGATTATCAACCAGCGCCACCGCCTCTTTGGCAGCGTCATCGGGCAAGCAAAGAAAGGTAACATCGGATTCATTAATCAGACGCTTGCGCTCAGCGACATCCTTGCGCTTGTCCGAGTCAATCTTGAGCATGATCACATCGCTGCGCTTGGCGAGGTATTCGTTGATCCTTAGGCCGGTCGTCCCTTCCTGGCCATCGACAAAGACTTTATAGCTCATTTTGAATCCTGATTTTTGGAGTTGTCTAAAGCCGGAATTCTGGCAGAAATTGATGACCGTTTGGCGAAAATCGGCGATTAAAAGGCACTATTGATTTACCCCGGAAACTGCTACGCTCTATTAACAAAGGAGACCTGACCCATGCGTGCCCTGCACTTATTTTTGATGTTCACTCAAGCGCTGCTCATCGGCAGCGTCCATGCCGCCGATAAACCCGCCACTGGCTCGCCTCCTGTTACTGCAAGCGCACCGCAGCCTCACCAGCAACCGGCCTGGTTCAAGGAATCCTTCCTCGACATCCGCGACGACATCGCCGAGGCAAGCAATGCCAAGCGCCGCGTGATGCTCTACTTCTATCAAGAAGGCTGCCCCTACTGCACCAAACTGCTGAATGAAAACTTTGGCCAGAAAACCCTTGCCGACAAGGCGCGCAAGCATTTTGACGTGATCGCGATCAACATTTGGGGGGATCGCGAGGTCAAGGATATCAACGGCCAGACGATGCCTGAAAAGGCCTTCGCCAAAGCGCTCGGTGTCCAATTCACACCCTCGCTGGTTATGCTCGACGAAAAAGGCAACACTGCCTTGCGTCTCAATGGCTATACGCCGCCACACCAGTTCACCGTCGCGCTCGATTTTGTCAGCCAGCGGCTGGAGAAAAAGCAGAAATATATCGACTACCTGCAAGCCCACGCCAGCGAACCGGCCACCGGCCAGCTTCACCCCGAACCCTGGCTGATGACCTCGCCGCTCAATCTGACACCCAGAACTACTGGCGACAAAAGGCCGCTGCTGGTGCTCTTTGAACAGAAAGTCTGCGCCGCCTGCGATGAGATGCACCGGGACGCTTTCCCGCGCCCTGAAGTTGCTGAGCTACTCAAAAAATTTCAAATCGCCCGCGTTGATATCGCCTCAAACGAGTCCCTGAAAACGCCAGGCGGCAACACGCAAACCATGCGCGACTGGACGCGCAAACTCAATATCATCTATACCCCCAGCCTGCTCTATTTCGACAGCAACGGGAAAGAAATTTTCCGCGTCGAAGGCTATCTGCGGCCCTTCCATCTCAGTTCGTCGCTGGATTATGTGGCAAGCGGCGAATACCTGAAGCAGCCCGAGTTTCAACGATTCATTGAAGCCAAGGCCGCTGCCCGGCGCGCCAAAGGCGAGCGGGTTGAGTTGATGAAATAGTAAATTTTCAGCAAGGCTGATTTTCTGGATTTGCCTTGAGCATTCAAGCGATTTTCCAAGAAATAAAATCAGAAGCCGGCAGCGGGCGGCTGAACAAATAGCCTTGCAATTCATCACAGCCCGCAGCAGCAAGCATCCCTGCTTCCTCTTCGTGCTCCACTCCTTCTGCGACCACCTGCAAGCCCAAGGTGTGACCAAGACCGATAATGGCCCGGGTGATAGCCAGATCATCTGGATCAACCCGCATATCACGCACAAAACACTGATCTATCTTGAGTTTATCTATCGGGAAGCGATGGAGATAATTCAGGCTCGAGTATCCGGTACCAAAATCATCAATTGACAACGAAACGCCCAGTTGCTTGAGCGAGTGAAGAATATTGATGGTGCTACTGATTTGCTCCATCAGGAGAGACTCAGTCAGTTCCAGTTCGATTTTCATCGGGTTGATAGCCCAAGTCTCGAAGGCAGACTGCAGGGTGCCAATCAGCGCTGTGTCGCGCAATTGCGCGGCGGAGAGATTAATCGATAGCGGAATTTCACCCAAACCCTGATCACGCCATTCAGCATGCTGGCGGCAGGCCTCCTCAATAATCCATTGACCAATCGGCAGGATCAGTCCACTTTCTTCGGCTATCGGAATAAAGCGCGCCGGCGAAACCAGCCCCTGCTCCGGGTGCAGCCAACGGACTAATGCTTCGGCGCCCAACAATACCCGACCTTTGGCCGAGACTTTGGGTTGGTAATAAAGTTGGAGCTCATTACGCTCAACGGCATAGCGAAGATCATTTTCGATCCCTAGCCGTTCGCGTGCCTGGAATTCCATTTCCTGAGTAAAAAGTTGAGCATTGTTACGACCTGCCGATTTTGCCTGATACATCGCCGCATCAGCATTTCGCATCAAAGTATCAATCTCGGTGCCATCTTCCGGAAAGATAGCAATGCCAATACTGCACGAAACGTGTAATTCCGCACCCTCGACATCATGTGGCCGACTCATCAAAGGGATCAAGCGTTGATCAACAATCTGCATGATTTCCTCGGCATCCTTGATCTCGTTAAAGACGATAACGAATTCATCCCCGCCTAGACGACTAACGGTATCCCCTGCCCGAACCACAGCCAACAGGCATTGCGCAACTGAACGCAGCAAGCCGTCTCCAATATGGTGTCCCAGGGAGTCGTTTATGTTTTTGAAGCGATCAAGATCAAGAAATAGCACCCCCACCCGATACTGATTGCGTGCAGCCACTTGCAGGGCCAAGCGCAGGCGCTCGCGACACAAGGAGCGATTGGGCAAATCAGTCAAAACATCGTGATGGGCCAGATGGCTGATACGCTCCTCGTTAGCTTTGTGCTCGCTGATATCGAGGGCTACCGCGATGAAATGGCTTATTTCCCCCCCTTCATTGCGTACCGAATTGACCACGCCCCATAGCGGAAAGCTCTCACCCGTCTTCCTCTGCAGCCATAGTTCGCCCTGCCAACTCCCGCGCGTCGCTGCCTTGTGCCAAATGTCCTCAATGAACCCCGCAGGGTGGTGACTGGAGCGCAAAATACCCGGCGTCTCACCAATAATCTCGACTAAATCGTAGCCAGTATTTCGACAAAAAGCGCGGTTGACCGTAACAATCCTCTGCTCATCATCTGTAATCATGATGCTTTCAGAAGAAGCCTCAAAAACCTTGGCCCATAGCTCAAGCCGCTGCTCCATCGCTTTGAGTTTATTGATTGGCGTAAAGGTGGTGAGCAGTGCGTCGTGCTCCTGATAGCGCAATCGCCGCGCTGAGAGTAGCGCCCAGTTAATCTTGTTATCGGCAAGCCATTGCACTTCAAATTGATTGACTTCCCCCTGATCAGCCAACTGCTGAAAGAAGCGGGCACGCGCCGAAGGGATTAGACCATTCAACCAGGGATCGCTCTGACGACCGGCTAACCACCGCTCCGCCGGTTGATTGCTATGCAAGATATTGTGCTCGGGAATTGATGTCACAACCAGCGGCACTGGAAATGCCTCAAGGAGTTCACGCTGCGCGACTGCTGCCCGAGCACTAGCGGCCATCTCCTGTTCAATCAGACGACTTCGATTGAGCTGTGCCAACATGCCGTTAAAACCATCAACCAGACGGCCAATTTCGTCACCTGAGCGCCAGTTGGCACGTAATTCGTAATTTCCCGTAACACTGACCTGGTCAGCCACATCGGCCAGACGACGCACCGGCAGGGCTATTTGGCGAGCAACAAAATAGACGACACTAAGGATCAACATCAGCAAGCCTGTTGCCGTTCCCAAATGCAGCCACATGCGATTGAAAAACCCTTCCACCCTTGTATGCAGCAAGTCGCCGAGCGCCAAGCCGGCTCCGTGCCAGGCAATATTCAACTGCGCTATCAGGCTTTCAGCAGCCACTTCCACCCCGGGCAAACCATGCTCGCTGGACTCTTCGATAATTACTTGCCGGGTTTGCTCGCGGAACAGCTTTATTGCCTCAAGCAGGGAAATCTGAGACTTGCCGAGCGCTACCTTCAGAGGCAACTGCCCTGCGGCGATTGCCTCCTCGTAATCGCTCTCCATACCTTTGGCGACTGCATCAAGACGCCCTTCAAGGATCAGGTAATCGGTCTGTACGCGGCTTAATTGGCGTCCCGATAATCCCTTTGCCTCAGCCAGCTTGTGACGAATGAGATCTATCACATCAAATAATTCAGGAAAGCGCAGGACAATTAATGACATCGTGTAGTAACTGTCGAGATCCGGATCGAGAATCAGATTTGACTGGTTACCTATCCGCGTAATTAGCGCCTTTCCTGACTCTATTGCCGGCTGCAGATGCGTGACGCCCTGCTGACTCAGGGCTTTGATGAACGCTTCGGCAGCCTCGGCACTGGCCATCCCCTCGCCAAAAGCTTGCTCGGCGTGGCGAATTTCCTCAATTTTCGAATCTTGCTTGCCGGCAAGACTGGGCAAGGAAAGCAAAACGTCACTGACAACGGCAATGTACTGATTACCGAGAATCTCTTTCCTTGCAAAATCAATGGCAATAAATTTTTCGTTAATCAGGATACCTGACACAAAAATTACCGCCGAGAGATCAAGGACGTAAATCAGTACCAGTTTTCTGCCAACGCTCAAGCGGCCGATAAAGCGTATTAGCAAGGAGAGCACGAGATGACCCAAATTGTTTTGCGAGTTAACGCAATCCCTGTGCCATGCCTCGATCCTGCCCGCAAGAGGCTCCCCGCACCAAAGACGATCCAACAAGCCAACACAAACGCACCAAATCAGGGATCAAGCCCCAAAAAAGGGCCTGTCAGATCTCAAACAATAACCGTCAGGGACATACCGGCTTCTTCTATGTAGCCCATCCGGTAATCGCGTCAACGATCAGAATGCCGGGTGAAGTCCTCTCAATCCCCATTTCATCCTGTTTGCGGTGCGATGAGGTTCACTCTGCCGAGTCAATCGTGATCTGGGGATCGCTTTTATGCGCCCTCTTTAAGCGCGCGACGAAGAATTTTACCGACGTTGGATCGCGGCAGGACATCGCGGAATTCAACGTACCGGGGAATTTTGTAGCCGGTGAGCAGGGTGCGGCAATGGTCAATCAGCATTTGCCCGGTGACGTGCTGGTTCTTGCGCACGACGAAGATTTTGACTGCCTCGCCGGAATGCTCGTCAGCCACGCCAATCGCCGCCACCTCGGCAACGCCCTCGTGCATGGCAATGGCGTCCTCGACCTCATTCGGGTAAACATTGAAGCCGGAGACGAGAATCGTGTCTTTCTTGCGGTCAACCAGGAAAACATAGCCATTTTTGTCGATGTAACCAAGGTCGCCGGAGTGCATGAAACCGTCCGGAAACATCACGTGATCGGTCTCCTCCTGGTTCTGCCAGTAACCAACCATCACTTGCGGGCCGCGAATGCAGATTTCGCCGATTTGCCCTTGTGAAACATTCTTGCCATGATCGTCGCGAATAACGATATCCGTCGAAGAAATCGGCAGCCCGACCGAGCCGTTGAAAACTTTTAGATTAAGTGGATTCATCGTTGCTGCCGGAGAGGTTTCGGTCAGCCCGTAGGCTTGCAGTAGCGGATTGCCGGTGACTTTGAACCAGCGCTCAGCCACGACCGCCTGCACCGCCATGCCGCCACCCAAGGTGATGTTCATGGTTGAAAAATCGAGCTTGGCGAAATTTGAGTGATTGAGCAGCGCGTTGAACAACGTGTTGACCCCGGTCACCACAGTAATCGGGTGCTTCGACCACTCCTTGATCAAGCCGCGAATGTCGCGCGGATTGGCGATCAGCAGGTTGCGCGCACCGATCATCAGGAAGGTCAGGCAGTTCGCCGTCAGTGCGAAGATGTGATAAAGCGGCAAGGCGGTAAGGATGAGTTCCTGCCCTTCGCGCACCGCCGGCTTGATCCACGAATAAGCCTGCATGACATTGGAACCGATATTGCCATGGGTCAACATCGCGCCCTTGGAGATGCCAGTTGTCCCGCCGGTGTATTGCAGAAAGGCAATGTCGTCCTGCGCCAGTGCCACTGGCGTTGCACCGTGGCTGCGACCGCTATTCAGTGCACTGGTGAAATTTAGCGAACCGGGCAACTTCCACGCCGGCACCAGTTTTTTGACGTGACGCACGAGCAGATTGACCAACAAGCCCTTCAGGCCGAGCATTTCGCCCATTGGCGTGACGATCACATCCTTGACCGACGTATTCGCGATAATCTGCTCCAGCTTGTGCGCGAAGTTTTCGACGATAACAATCGCCTTGGCACCCGAATCCTTGAGCTGGTATTCGAGCTCGCGCGGCGTGTAAAGCGGGTTGCAATTGACCACCACGCAACCGGCGCGCAAGGTGCCGAACAGCGCCACCGGGTATTGCAGCAGATTGGGCATCATCAGCGCGACGCGATCACCTTTCTCGCAGCCCCGCGACTGCAGCCAGCCGGCAAAAGCCTTGCTGTCGTCATCGAGATGGCGGTAAGTAATCTCCTTGCCCATGCTGATGTAGGCCACCTTCTCTCCATAAGTCTGGCAGGCCTGCTCAAAGAGAGTGACCAGCGATGGAATGTGGTCGATGTCGATCTCGGCCGGAACGCCGTCGGGATAGCTTTTTAGCCAGATTTTTTCCATTTATGTCTCCTCCTTTTACTAGACCAACTACTGAGCGGCACATTCTTCAGCGCACCGTCTGAAACTTCAAAGTTGTCTCCGTTAGATTTCTATTTTTCAGGTTCTAATTGCTGTCGACCGCAGCCTCTTCAAATTATGACAGCGGCACCAGAAATCCACCCGGCTTGCACCATTCAAGCATGTTTGAAAATGCTCCCGACATTCGCCGAGAGGGTTTTAGTTGGCCGGGCGGCGTGACTGTTGCCAGGCAAGCACCGCTTGACCTGAGTAGGCCAGGATTTTTTGAAATTGCTCGGGCCGCAAAGCGTGCCGTAGCGCCTCGAAAAGTTCCTGCGTCGACTGTTGTGCCTGTGTTGAAATTCCGGCGGTATCAGAGAGAAAACTGATCTGGATGCTGGCCAGAGAATCGGCAAGCAAGCGCCAGCCGATCTGCGGCATTTTTTCATCCAGGGCGGCCATCAAGCCACCCAGAGATTGCATGATCTGCCGCGATTCATCGGGGGTATCGCAAGCCGCCATCGCGTGCCAGAGGGCAAGGTGGATGCTGCGACGCAATTCAATCTTGAAATCAACAGCAGCGGTTTCAAGCTCAGCTATCTGGCTGAAAAATTGCTGGAAAAGAACGTCTTCGTTGGCCGTTAACCGGCTGCGAATATTCCCAAGCAGGGTGCTAACAGCAGAAATTGAGTTCAATCCAAAGGCCTGGCTGTAAGCCAGACCCCATTGATCGATGCCGCTAATCAATAGTGCGAAACGTAATGCGCTCGCATTCGCATCGTCGCCAGCCCGGCACCAGTTGTAAGCGCCCATCTCAATCTGGCTGAGGCTGTCATCCAGCGGGGTTTTCTCGCCATCCAGCGCAAGGCGAAAAACCGCTGCAAAAGCATCCTGTGCCGTGCGCGCGGCGAGGCGCTGAGTGTCTTGTGGAGCAATCGCTGCCAATTGATCAAGCGGGAGATCAGCGACTGGCATCACTACTCTTTAATTTGAGCCTTCATGCGATTTTGATTCAGGGAACGATTGATCGATGTGACCGTATTCCCGAAGGCATCGCGTTCAGATGTTGGCTTCTTGGTTGCTTCAATACTCTTGATGCAACGCCAACGCTTGCCACCTTTGGTGACAACTTGCCGCATTTCCTCAATGGGGTGATGTTTTCCACAGTGGTAACAGTAGGCGGTTTCAGCAGGCATGGTAGAAAAAACTCAGAAACAAAGGATAAACAGCAAAACAAAAGACCCCAACTTGAAGCAGCGGGGCTTTGTTTCAAACGTTGGCTTAGCGGTTCGTCAAAGAAATGAGTAAGCAATCGCAAAAGTCGTCTTGAAAGCAAAAAAGACAATGAACCGACTTCGCAAAATCTAAGCACTGATTTGTTAGCAAACTATTGATGCAACAAACTTAAAAATCGCAGAGAAACGCCTATTGCCCAAGCATCAATCATAACCGCGCCGGGGGGTGTTTGTCAGTAAAAAACTGATTCACAGCAGATGGATCGAGACAGATGTTGATTAGCCGGCATTTCAGAGCAGTACACTGACTTTGATTTTTGGACAGGCGTTTGGTCACCAGCCACTTTTCAGCTACAATTCGGCCTCTCTCATTTTGAGGTCCTTTTGGATCTCAAGATAGAGAATAGAAGTTTGTCGAAAGACGGAGACGTGGCCGAGAGGTCGAAGGCACTCCCCTGCTAAGGGAGCATGCGGGCAAAACCTGCATCGAGGGTTCGAATCCCTCCGTCTCCGCCAGTTTAATCGCTGAAAGCCGCATCCTGCAAGGGATTGCGGATTTTTCGTTTCAGGGGATTTGGGATCCATCCACATTTATTAGGCCGAAACACTACCGTCCTACTAACCGGAAATCCGGTGTTCTCCACCCCTTCGATGTGATTTCGAAATGCCAATGATCCAGCACATTTCAAAACGCGCCTTACCACTTCTCTTGATTTTATTGTCAAGCTTCGCACTCGCGCAGCCATTCGACATCATCGGCGGTAACGTCAAGCGCCATGCCAATGATGCCCTGGGGCTGATGGCATTTACGGTGGTCCCTGATCTGACCAGTAGTTTTTTGTCAATCAGCAGCGGTAGCGGAGAAAAAACGGATCTGATGATGACCCAGTTCGCTGGCGGCGCGACAGTCAGTCAGAGCTTCCCGATTTATCTGGAGGGCGGCATTTCCTACATGCGCTATGACCCGCAATTCGTTGCCAGCAATGGCGTGGAAAGACGGGACATTCCGACCAAGTGGAATACGGTTTCCGGGTCAGGTGGCATCGGATGGGACTTTCCGATTGCCAAGCATCTGGTGCTGAGACCAATTTTCAATTTCTCGCTAGGTCAGGTGGCCAGTGACCTATCGGCCGGCTCCCGCTACCTGTCATGGCGTACCGGCAAAAACCTCGATTTTCTCGACGATGGCAAGATGAATGCCTATGGCTTGGGCGGTTCATTGATGCTGGATTACGAAGACATAAGCCCTGAGCGAGAAATTGATATTGAGTGGCGATATACCAATATCCAGCTCAAGACCTTCAGTGGCACTGCGGATAGCGTCAAAGGCACGGCCAGCGCCGAAGCCAGTAGCCTTTACGGGCGTTACCGGGCCCCTACCGGATTGAGCATGCTTGATCGGCCTTTGCGCTATGTCCTTGAAGCTGCCCATACAACTTATCTTGGCAGTCAGCGCGGCATGTTGGGATTCAATTACATGACTTCGCTCGGCGGGGGATTTGAACTTGATTCAAGTGCCTACAATGTTCTGGTGACTCGCACACGCCTCGTCGCCCGCTACGCCTTTGGCGAAAATGTCAGGGGTTTTGCTATCGGGCTAGCCATGAGCTTTTGAGTTGCTTTGAGCCTGTTCAATCAGCTTTCAGACGTACTCGAGCCAGGGTAAATCCACCGGCAATCAGACCCCCCCCCAAAGAAGCCATTGCGAGCCGCTGGCTTCCCGAAATAGCACTGACCACACCAAAGAGCAAGGGATCCAGCGCCGACGAAGCGCGACCTGCCAGCGCGTGAAAGCCAAAATACTCCCCGGACTGATCGGGCGGAACCATCTGCGAATATATGCTGCGTTATAGGCTTTGTGTAGAACCGAGCACCAGGCCAAGCTCGATTTCACCGGTGTCCCATCTGGATTACCCGATGTTGGCAACACGCAATGGCGGGCCTATCCCGATTACGGCACACAGCCAAGCGCTTATTCCGGCAGAACCGTGCCTTCGCGGGCGTGTTGAACTCAGCGAACCATCAACGCTCGCCCAAGAAAGTCATGGACAGGTTGTTATTGATGGAAAACGTCGCAGCTTGTTGGGCGATGGGTTTACAAACCGGCTAGCCATCGTGATTCGAGAGAGCGGGTTTTGAACAATTGCCTCATCCTGAATTTTGGCCAAGTTACTGGCGAAGGCCATCCGGCAAGTTCCAGAGGGGGGTGCTGTTCAAATGACTGCTCTGGAAAGCTTCCGACCGTCCGCGGTTGGCCTGTTGGGTGAGGCCGGTAGCCACCAAGGCCGACGTCTTGACGCTTGCCTCCGACCATTGCCCTGAGTATCCAGCTTTTCGCGTCGGGGCCGGTTATCTGCAAAATTAATCGAGGAACGCCTCCAACAAAGTACACTCCCGATTTTCTTTTGCTTGAGAATGCTCTTAACTCTACATCGGCGCAGTTATTCCAAGAAATCAGGTCGCGCCCAAGCGAAAATTGCTAAGATTATTTTTTTGTCTATAACGGTAACAGTTGCGGTGGCCGCATGGCCAGCGAACTCGACTCACCTGTAGCTTTTCCCCTTTCTTCAATTTCGCGAGATCAAAATATATGAATAAGCCGAAAAAAGTTGCGCTTCTCACGGCAGGTGGTCTGGCCCCCTGCCTTAGCTCGGCCATTGGCAGTCTTATCGAGCGCTATAACGAGATCGATCCAAGCATTGAGATCATCTGCTATCGCAGCGGTTACAAGGGACTGCTGTTAGGTGACTCCTACAAGGTCACCCCGGAAATCCGCGAAAAGGCCGGACTATTGCATCGCTTCGGCGGCTCGCCAATTGGCAACAGCCGGGTCAAACTGACCAACGTCAAGGATTGCGTCAAGCGTGGCCTGGTCAAGGAAGGCCAGGATCCTCAGAAAGTTGCGGCTGACCAACTGATCAAGGATGGTGTTGACGTCCTCCACACCATCGGCGGTGATGACACAAATATCGCGGCCGCAGATCTTGCAGCATTCCTGGCCAGAAACAACTACGGCCTTACCGTGATCGGCCTGCCGAAGACTGTGGACAACGACGTTTATCCGATTAAGCAATCGCTTGGTGCCTGGACCGCAGCCGAACAGGGCGCGCAAAACTTCCAGAACGTTGCCGCCGAGAATAACGCCAACCCGCGCATGTTGATCGTCCATGAAGTTATGGGCCGCAGCTGCGGGTGGCTTACTGCAGCTACCGCCCGGGAGTATCGCAAGCTGCTCGACCGTGCCGAATGGCTCCCCGCCATCGGCCTCGACCGTGCCGCTTTTGACATTCATGCGATCTTCGTTCCGGAGATGGAAATCGACCTCGCTGCCGAAGCCAGCCGCCTGCGCGAGGTGATGGATAAAGTCGATTCGGTCAATATCTTCGTTTCCGAGGGCGCTGGCGTCGAGGCAATCGTTGCGCAACTTCAGGCAAAGGGTGAGGAAGTTCCGCGTGATGCTTTCGGTCACATCAAGCTTGACGCGATTAACCCGGGCAAATGGTTCGGTGAGCAATTCGCCCAGATGATAGGCGCGGAAAAAACCCTGGTCCAGAAATCCGGCTATTTTGCCCGCGCCTCTCCCGCCAATGTCGAGGATATCCGCCTCATCAAGTCCTGCGCTGACCTGGCTGTCGAATGCGCGTTCCGCCGCGAATCGGGCGTCATCGGCCACGACGAGGATCGCGGCGGCATCCTTCGCGCCATCGAATTTCCCCGCATCAAGGGCGGCAAGCCCTTCGACATTGACACCCTTTGGTTCAACGACATGCTCGCGTCCATTGGCCAGTCCAAGGGGGCAAAAGTCGCGGTAAGCCACTGAGGGCAGCCAGGAAAAACCGGAATCAATGCAATCTAAAGTTTTGCGTTGATTCCGATTGTTTTGGCAAGCACAAGAAAGCCAAAACCAAGGCTACACAAGAAAATAGCCTCGGACCATACCGCTTCTGCCTGAAGCAGTTGAGGTACTGAAAGGTAGGAAACCCGAGAAGCCCGTCGAATTTGTATTCCCTGGCCGTGGCGCATCCGGTCACCCTGCCGACGCCAAGGCAGGATGGAAACGCATCCTGGATCGCGACGAAGTGAATCAACTTACCCTTCGCATCCAAGCAGCAGGCATAGCATTCGAGTGGCCCATCATCAAAGCCAGGGGGCCGAAGGACAAGAGTCGGAAAATTGAGACTCTGACCGAATCACTTGCCAGATCTCGCGCCGTCGCCGCTGAATTGGATATCGACACTACCGGCGCAAGGCTTTCAGACTTGAGAAGGCACGATCTGCGCCGCACGCTGGGAAGCTGGCAGGCGGCCACCGGCGCCAGCCTGGTAGTCATTGGCAAATCGCTTGGCCACAAGAACATGGCCTCGACGCAAATATACTCGCGGCTGGATATCGACCCAGTGCGTGACGCCATGAAGACGGCGGCATCGGCTATGTTCGCGGCCGGCGGACAACTCCCAACTGCGGAAGTAATCGCGCTTAGAAAAACCAGTTGATCAGAAAAAAATTTAACGCTTTACGTTTAACGCGTAAGGATATAAATTACACCATGACGATACGTTCATTTCTGTGTGCCGATACCAAGGCAATTTACGAAGGGGGCAGCCCCAAGAGGTTTCGGAACATCGAGAACGTCGCGCAGCGCAAACTGCAAATATTGGACGATGCTGTTGAATTGAAGGATCTGCGGTCTCCACCGGGCAATCGCCTAGAAGGACTTAGCGGGAACCGTGCAGGCCAACACAGCATTCGAATCAACGACCAGTGGCGTCTGTGCTTCGCTTGGACCGACAACGGACCAATAAACGTTGAAATCGTCGATTATCACTGAACGAGAGGTACAACATGGCAATCAACAAAATGCGACCGATTCACCCGGGCGAAATTCTCCGGGAAGAATATCTCGCCCCCTTGGGGATGAGCGCCAATGCTTTGGCGATGGCGCTGCACGTGCCCGCGCCCAGGATCAACGACATAGTGCGCGAACGGCGCGCCGTAACACCGGACACTGCCTTACGCCTGGCGCGCTACTTCGACACCACGGCGCAGTTCTGGCTCAACCTGCAAAGCTCCTTTGATTTGAAACAGGCATCAAGCGAGAACGCCAAACGGATCGCCGAGGAAGTACGTCCGATGCTAAGAGCTGCATAGTTTTTACCACTTTGCCTGATAATCAGGCGAAGCGGGTTGTGAAGGTGCGGGAACACCGACACAACCCTAACCAAAAATGCAAACAGGAGTTACAAAGATGGCTGAACACATTATCGCATTGAAAAAAGAATTGATGATTTCGGTCGTCACATGGCGCAAGCACATGTCGGCACAGGCCTTTGCGAAGTTATGGCAGATCGAAAAATTCTAATCGACGACTGCAATTTGCGGTGGCCAGCGAACCGCCAAGATGTACTGCCAGCCCTCCCATACGGCCATTGATCTATTTTAGAAGCCAAATTCGCGAATCATCAACCCCGTTACAGAACGAATAAAGCCGCCTGCCAAGGTTTTCGGGGCAGCAAAAATCACCACCTTGCCACGCTGTGTTTGTACTGAGCTAGTCGTTCCAAGAACCCGAAGGCTGACTCGATACAAGGATTGATCGGGGACAAGTAGCGCATTCTTTTCACGGGAAAGAATTTCACCGCCATGCACAGACGAAAGCATGGGTTCAGTCAATATACGTGAGGCATCACGGTCGACGCGCTCCACTTCTAACCAGAAGCATTCACCACCAGGCGTCTCGGCGATAAAACGTCCCCAGTCGCCCGCCTCCACACGCTCCAGATCACGTTCTGACAGAAAAGTCTCGACGCGCCAAGCACCTGGCCCGATCAAGGTGGCAATTTGCATGTTACGGCCCACCCACTGCCCTGCGACTAGATCAGGTGGCAGATCGCGCAGCGTACCAGCAAAGGGCGCTTCAGGATTCAAGCGTGATACTTCCTGCTCAATACCCGCTAGCTCAGCGCTGGCTCCGGCGAACTCCTGTGTTAGAACCTGTTGGCGCTGCATCAACTCGGGATCGAAGCTGGCCGCCGCCACCTGCCAGCGTAACATCTCAACACGCTGGCGCAATGCACTCCTGCGTGCGATCAACTCCGGTGATTCAAGATGCAGCAGAGGTTGCCCAGCGGCGACGAAATCGCCGTGCGCCAGCGGTAGCGCAACGACACGCGAGGACGCGGGGGAAATCAAAGGAAAACGTTGCAACGGACGAAGGACGCCCTGCGCTTCCACCTGAAATTGCCAAGGGATCACCGTGAGCACCAGCAGGCTGCCGAGAATTAGCAGTGTGCGGCGTGTTTTGGGTGCCTTACGAATCGCATCCTTACGCTCGCGCCAAACCTTGATTTCTGACCATGCCGGCAAGACCACAAACCAGGCAATCTCGACGACGAACAGGAATACACCCAGCAGCTTGACGAAAAAATCGTAGACCATCACCGCTATACCAAGAAAGATGATCAGACGATACAACCAAGTCACATATGCAAAGACAATCAGCCATTTTTGACGCGTGGGTGGCAAATATTCAGGGGGTGGATCGCCCAGTCCAAACAAGGCTTCGCGCATGTGCCAGCGCGCCAGCGCAAACGAGCGTTGGTGCAGGTTAGGCATATCCAGCCAGTCACATAGCAAAAAATAGCCATCAAACCGCATGAAAGGACTTGCATTGATGGCAATCGTCGAAATCCAAGTGCTCGTGCACAACAAAAATGCAACGCCGCGCATTGTGCCGTCAGGTAATAAGGCCCAGGCTAGCGTGGCCCAAGCAGCCAGCCCAAGTTCAGTTGCGATACCGGCACCGCTGACCATCAAGCGACGACGGCGATCCGGCAATTTCCAAATATCGTTGACATCGGTATAGGCCATTGGCCACATCACAAGAAACGCCACGCCCATTACCGGCACGCGACAACCGCAGCGTTTTGCGGTCAAGGCGTGGCCGAACTCGTGCAGTATTTTGACAACGACCAATGCCACGCCATACCCAGCCAGACCATGCCAGGAAAATGTATCAATCAATGTCGCGGAAAACTGCTCCCATTGCCGAGCAACCTCAATTAGCCCAAGCAGCAATGCCGCCAGCGTTAACTTGAGAACACCCACCGTGTAGAGTGGTGCTACCCAAGGCTGTAGAAATACAAGGAGGCGGTCCGGGCGAAAAAGTGGCACACGGAAGAATAGGTAGTGATGCAACAACCACTTGCCCCACCCAGCTTTGCGTCGCTTGGCTATTTCGGTAAAGCGTCGCGAACCGGCGGCGCTATCAGCGCGCAGCAACTCATTGTCGGTAAGAAACTTGATTACGCTGTCGATGTCTTCGACCTCGACATCAAGTGTCGTTTCGCTATTTATTGCATCAACAACCGCATTGACATCCTCAAGATGCCAGCGGGCCAAAATTTCAAACGTGGTCCAGTCAATACGAAAGAACTGGTTGCGCACAGGGTCTTGTAACGACCAGGTAGGCCCGCCTTCGCCACTGATCGGTCCAGAATGTAGTGTTAGTTCTTCACGTAATAGGGGAATTGGTTTGGACGGCGGGGGTGGCGACGTCGTCCCGTCAGTGCTGTCCAAAGGGATACCGCTACGCATAACCGTCACCGTCGGTTCGTCGTCCGCCATTACAACCCCACGAAATTGCGCAGCGCGGCGAGTGGCTTGCGCAACACCCAGTAACCCGCAGGAACCCAGCCACCTGCGATCTTGGCCGTTCCCTTGAGCCCGACACGGTGCAAGGGTTCCCCCGCCGGGATGGCTGCACGCAGACGATAGGCGAAATTGCCATCGGGTCGTTGCTGGGGTTCGTGTGCCAGGTAGCGCAAGCGAGCTGAAACCGGCGACAACGGTTTGACGTTCAGATACAGAGTAACGCTGGCATCCGGGGCAAGATCGATCGCATCAAAGAGCGAGAGCCAAGCTTCGACTTCGACATCGTGCTCATCGGTCACCATCATCACCCGCTCACCAGTGGCAATCGGCTTTCCGATCAGTTCTGTCGGGTCGTCAAACAGCACCACGCCGCCGCGCGGAGCGGCAACTCCGGCACGCTGGTTCAATTCGCGCAGATAGACAGCCTCCGCCTTTTTTTCTTCCACACGTCCCTGGGTAATGCCCAACTGCCCCTTGCTACGGGTATCGAACAAGGCTTGCTGGGCGAACTGGCGGTATTCTGCCTCGGCCGTAGCAAGAGCCTGCTCCGCCACGATCAACCGGCTGGCGAGCGTGGTGCGGTCGAACTCAAACAGCAGGTCGCCTGCCTTTACCGCCTGATTGGGCTGCACCATCACCTTGTCAATCACGCCATCCAGTGGGGCACGAATGACGGCGGGATTGGCCGCCACCAACTCGCCTGGGGCCAGCACAGTAAGGCGCACCGGGAACAGCAGCGCCCCAATAATCAAGAAGCTCCAGCGCAGGCGTGGCTTGCACCAGGCTGAGCGAATGCTTGCACGCCAGTTGCCGGGGTGGCGCAGAAGATCGCGCAGGGCATACCAGTCATCGCGACGAGGCAACATGGCGCGAGCTTTCTGCTTTATGGCTTGGAGTTGCTGAGCCGCGTCGGGCTTGTGGCGCAGCGCCCAAGCCTGCCCCCAGACCTCGGACCATTCATGTAACACAGCAACCTCGCCATCCAGCCAAGGCTCGTCGCGGGCAAGAAGCCAGCCCCCGCCTGAAAACCCATCGCCGATTGCCGGCAACGGTAGCCACAATGCATGCAACGGCAACCATTCATCCCATTCGTCGCGCACAGTTTCGGGCATGGAATCAGCGTTGACCAACAGAGGCGCGGCGGTATTTGTTGAGTTTTTGTTGCAGCTAATTTCATCGAGAGATGGTTCTGGCCGGGGAGCCCTGATCTCGCGTAACAGTCGCCCTAGCCAGTGCACATAAGGTGCATTGGCCTCTGGGGAAACAACGCCGGAAAGCGCCGTGACCTGCTCGCCGACGACCAGCACGGCCTGACGGTAGTTAACTAACACGAGAGTCTCGTTCATCGCCACATAACTGAGTTCAAGAGCCTCTGTTGCGGCTCTGGCTCTGCGCGACAGATGCAACAGATTTGCCATGGCGAGAACTTCGCTACTTTCACCCCCTGCGCTCATAGATCGTCTCCAATAAGCCAAACACCAAGTCGGCAGCCATCACCGTCGGCAAGATACTTAATGGGTGCGGGGAGACAGAAGGGCGAGCGCTCCAGATCAAGCCGCCGCCAGTGGCCCAGTTTCGTCTCGGTATTTTCAACAGTCACATAGGTAGTAGCGATTAGCCAGCGGGTGCCCGATGCGGCAATATTTCGCAATGCCCGGCCGATATCGGCATTGGTCAAATGAGGCAGTACATGCCGACATAAAACTGCATCCGCCATCGGCAACTGATCACGGGTCAGATCCGCAACAGTGAACAAATGGCCACGGCGCTGACCAAACATGCGCATGTTTTGCATGATCAAGGCTTCGACGACATCCAGTGCCATGTAGCTATCAAGCTGCGCCGTGGCATCAGCAATCCAGTTCATGTCACCGCACCCAGCATCGAGCAAGGTGCGAATGCCAAGTTCGTCGAGGGCCTGCGCCAGTGCCGGTACCAATTCATGGGTTGCCCGCCGCGTCGAACCTGTGCCACTGCGGGTATCCCAGGCACCCCATACATTGGTTTCGTAAATATGCTCGAACATTCTCCGCATCGCTAGCCGACCGGAATCAGGATGCGACGGGAATCGCCCGCTCCAGCCCGCCGGTCCTATTTTCTGGCCACAAAAATCGACATCCGCATAGCGCTGGTACTCGGCCAAGGTACGAACCTGTCCCAACCCGTAGCGGTCAATATCGATCAGCACCTGCGCATCGGTCGACGACTCAATACCCAGCAAATGACGAATCCGCGACAAGGCGCGCTCGTTGCGCCCCCCCCAGTCGCTATTGTCCGACCAGTGCCGTGGACGCTCCTTGGGCTGACCATAGTAGTGATAAATCAGCACATCGTCCGGGCTATAGGCATCCCATCCGTGGGTCCACAACCGCGCAGAAAGGGAAATTTCTTCACCATGAAAATACAGATGCGGATCATAAGGAACCTCATTGAATGCAAGTGCCGGCGCAAACAGGAAGCCGGCCCCCACAAAGGCATTCGGCTCCGGCCGCGCCGGACGACAGACATAGTGCTGTGAGCGTGCAAGAAACGTCAGCACTCCGCGATGATTGAACTTGCTGGCGCACAACACCGG
>JAABQV010000014.1 GCA_011391255.1 Dechloromonas sp. | reverse complement strand
GTTGTGGAATCAAAATGCATCGAGTGGCAGGCAAAGCAGGACGCACTGACTTTTGGGGCTGTTTGAACTATCCGCGTTGCCGCCAGAAACTGGGAATGCGGCGAAGGGCATGACGCAAGGGATTTGATGCTTTACTGGGTTCAACAGGGCCTCCGTGCCCTGTTTCCAATTCACTTCGCGCGAAGCGGCCACATCGTCAAGGTGAGTGAGCTACGACCCAGGCGGAGAGAGCGAAGAGGGGGGCCGGGTCTTGCGTCCCCCCGCTTGCCGGGGGGCTGGTTCTTACGTCGCGCAGCGATGTAAGGAGCAGAGTCAAGGAGGCCCACGGCGAACGCGGTTCTCAGACACAGCAGGCTTAGTGGCTGATATACTGGCCATCGAGTGAGCCACAAACTGCGACACACGGTACTCTTACTGGCAAACTTAACTCCGCAAAATCAATGGCTTATAATTACCTTGATGCCCAGGACACAGTCCCTTCCTGGGCACCAAGCAATCTTGATAGAAGGCCTTGTTAATCAAGGCCTTTTCTCATTTCAAGCCGGCAATTTTCTCACGCTGCAGCACAAAACCAGCGTTCACGCATTGTCTCACAAGCGCCCCGAAACAATTGCTGACAATTGCTACAAGACCTCACGTCATCGCCTGGGCACTCCCTGCGTTATTTGGCTTGTGATAACAACGAACCCCGCCAAAGCCATGAAAACCCGCAACGCACTAAGTCTCACCCTGCTCCTTTCCCTCAGCCTGATTGGCAATGCCCAGGCAGATCGTGGCCACCACCGTGGTCATTACGACCATGGTGGGCATCGCGGTTATTACAACGCACCGCAACACCATAATAGCCACAACCGAAACTGGGGCGTACCCGCTGCAGTTCTGGCGATTACCGGTTTGGCGATTGGTGCCGCAGCATACCAAAGTTACCAGCCCCGCCCTACTTACGTGTATAGCGCCCCGCCCCAACCGGTTGCGCCACCGCCCGATTCCGGAAACTGGTATTTTTGCGACTCGTCCGGCAGCTATTACCCGTACGTGCGTGTTTGCCCGGAAGGTTGGCAAGCAGTAGCACCGCCCCGTTAGCAGTAGCCTTTCTAAATCAGGCGCCCTAAACTGAACGGCTCTGGTTTCGGGTTGGTATCTGGCAAATGAAAATCAGCCTTGGGTTCTTCGTTGGTCATTACCCGGTAATGCTTTTACTAGCGATTTTTGCCAGCCACCATGCACAGGCAGGAACGCCTTACCCATTTACCGTCACTTCAGAAAAACTCGGGCAGAGTTACCAGATCATCGCTCACAACCGGGGACACGCACCGGTTTCGGTGCAAGTTTCCCTGAGTTCAGTTGAAAATATCAGTAGCGATCAGAGTTTTCCGGTATTCGCGGTGATTCGCCCTAACAGCGATACAACGCTTGCCACAGTCCGGGCCGCTAACCCGGGTCGCAGTTTTCGTTTCTCGACACAAAACCGCTTTCACCCCGGCAACTATCGCACGAATCATGACCCCGGCGCACTCTATCGCCTGCCATTTGAGGATGATCGCAGTTTCGTCATCGGACAAGCTCCCGGCGGCAAAATATCAACCCACAACACCCTGGATAGCGAGCAGGCGATCGATTTCACCATGCCGGAAAACACGCCAATCGTTGCCGCGCGAAAAGGGGTGGTGATTGCGACGGAGGGGTCCAATCAATTCGGTGGCCAGGATAAGACCATGCTCAGCATGGCCAACCACGTGCGTATCCTGCATGCGGACGACAGCATCGCCACTTATGCCCACCTTGCCCCGAGAGGTGTTGTCGTCGGCGTCGGACAACGCGTCGAAGCAGGAGCAGTGATTGGATATTCCGGCTCGACTGGCTATTCCTCAGGCCCACACCTGCATTTTGCCGTGCATCAATTGCTGCGCAAGAGTGATGGATTCGGGAACATTTCCGTCCCGATCCGTTTTTATGTCGGCAATCCAGCTTATGTTTTTACGCCGCAGTATCTGCAACAAGTGACCGCCGACTATCGTTCGCCCGGCCATCCCCCACCCATGCTGGAAAGAAAAACGGGCCCGAAAGCCCGTTGACCGTAACAATCTAGCGTTTGGCTGATTACTGGAAGGGATGTTGCTTGAGGATCGTCTCTTCACGCTCCGGGCCAGTCGAAACAATGGCGATTGGCACTTGGCAGAGCACTTCAAGGCGATTCAGATAAGCCTGGGCATTCGCCGGTAACTCTTCCCAGCGCTTGACGCCAAACGTTGTACCGCTCCAGCCCGGCATAGTTTCGTAGATCGGCTCACAACGTGCCACTTCATCAGCACCGATTGGCAACAGGTCGATGATCTTGCCATCAAGCTTGTAACCATTGCAGATATTAAGTTCCGACAAGCCATCCAGTACATCAAGCTTGGTGATGCACAAGCCAGTCAAGCCATTGATCCGCGCGGAACGACGCAGCGCGGCCGCATCAAACCAGCCGCAACGACGCTTGCGTCCGGTCACTGTGCCGAATTCCTTGCCGACCTGCGACATCTGGTAACCCGGCACACCCGGCGTTTCGATATCCAGCTCACTCGGGAACGGGCCGCCGCCGACGCGCGTGCAATAGGCCTTGGTGATCCCCAGTACATAATGCAGCATGCCCGGCCCGACGCCAGCACCTGCGGCCGCCTGGCCGGCAACACAGTTGGATGAAGTGACAAACGGGTAGGTGCCGTGGTCAATATCAAGCAAGGTGCCCTGTGCACCCTCAAAAAGCATGTTCTGGCCAGCTTGATTGGCTTCGTAGAGCGCCGCTGAAACATCAGCAACCAAAGGTTTGATCTGCTCGGCATCAGCCATCGCCTGGTCGTAGACCATTTGGTAATCAACCGCCGGTGCCTTGAAGTACTGAGTCAGCACAAAGTTGTGATACTCAAGGACTTCCTTCAGCTTCTCGGCAAAGCGCTCGGGATTGAACAGGTCATAAACCCGCAGACCACGACGCGATACCTTGTCTTCATAGGTAGGGCCAATGCCCTTGCCAGTCGTGCCGATTTTCTTGTCTTCCGCCTTGACCGACTCACGCGCCTTGTCGATAGCTGAATGGTAAGGCAGGATCAACGGGCAGCCCGGGCTGATTTTCAGACGCGAGCGAACGTCGATGCCACCCTTTTCAAGTTCGGCGATTTCGGAAAGCAGGTGATGAATATCAAGCACCACACCATTGCCGATATAGCACTGAACGCCATCACGAACAATGCCGGAGGGCACCAGATTGAGTTTGTAGACCCGTTCGCCAACGACCAGCGTATGGCCGGCATTATGGCCGCCCTGAAAACGCACCACGCCCTGCGCGTGATCGGTCAGCCAGTCGACGATCTTGCCCTTCCCCTCGTCGCCCCATTGCGTGCCAACCACGATGACATTCTTTGCCATTTTTTAGTCCTCTTGTATTGCTTCAATAATCCAGTGTTCGCCAACCTTGGCCAGCTTACGATCGCAGAACGGCCCTTCACAGGCAGTTTCGCCGGGCAGCAATTCAACGACAGTCTCCCCTTGCTCGCGCAATGCGGCAATGTGCGCCGCCAACAATTTATCCTCTCCGACGCCAGGCGCCAGAACAGCGCCCAAGGATTTTGGCGGTGGCACCAGACGTGCGACTTCACGCAAATCCATCGAGAAGCCGGTCGCCGGGCGAGCTCGTCCAAATGCCTTGCCAGCGCCATCGTAGCGACCGCCAAGGGCAATCGCGGCGGGATAATCCGGGCAATAGGCAGCGAAGACGACACCGTTGTGATAGTGGTAACCGCGCAAATCGGACAAATCGACCGAGAACGGCAGCTCCGGTGCGCCAGCAATCAGATGACGCAAGCTATCAAGCGCCGCAGTAATAGCCGGTAGCGCCGGCAATTCAACCGCTGCGCGATCCAGAACTTCAGCCCCCCCGTAAAGCGCCGGCAAACTTTGCAGCGCTTCGCGGTAGGGTGACGGGACGTCGACACAGGCCTCAACGATACCCGGCACATCCTTGGCCCGCAGGAGATTGAGCAGATTTTCTTCGGCGTCTTGCGGCAAGCCGGCGGCGTCAATGAGCGCTTCAAAAATTCCGACGTGGCCAAGGTCGATACGACTCAGCGGCAGCTTGATTTTTCCCAAGGCGCCTGCCATCAATCGAATAATCGCGAGATCAGCATCAATAGCTTCGAAACCGTAAAGTTCAGCACCAATTTGCAGTGGCTCGCGCCCCGCAGAAATGGTCGCCGGCAGGGTGTGAAGAACGCTGCCGCAATAGCAAAGGCGGGTGACGCCCTGATGATTGAGCAGATGCGCATCAATCCGTGCTGCCTGCGGCGTGATGTCGGCACGCACACCCATCGTGCGACCACTGAGCTGATCGACCAGTTTGAAGGTGCGTAAATGGAGATCCTGCCCGGCGCCGGTCAGCAAGGATTCGAGATATTCGAGCATCGGCGGCATGACTAGTTCGAATCCGCGCGTGCGGAAATGGTCGAGCACCGTACGGCGCAAACCTTCGATGCGCGTAGCTTCAGCCGGCAGAGCATCGGCAATGTATTCAGGTAACAGCCAATTCATGCAAAAACCATGAGCAGGACGAGGCCGATTAGCATCGAGGTGAGCCCGATGAAACGAATCTGCCCGTCAGATAATTGAACCAGGCGACGGAAGTTTTCACGCCATGCCGCCGGGGCGATAAAAGGCATCAGGCCTTCGAGCACCAGCATCAGTGCGAAGGCCATCAGGATGGTTGAGGTCATTTACCTTTGTCGTGACCGGCGTTTTTCATGTACTTGAAAAACTCGGAACTCGGCTCAAGGACAATGATGTCAGACTTGCTGCCAAAGCTCCCACGGTAGGCTTCAAGACTTCGATAAAAAGCATAAAACTCTGGGCTTGGTGCAAATGCCTGAGAATAAATGCTGGTTGCCTTGGCATCACCCTCACCCTTGGTCTTTTGCGCATCACGATATGCTTCGGCGATGATAACTTCACGCTGGCGGTCAGCATCTGCACGGATTTTCTCAGCTTCTGCAGAGCCTTCGGAGCGCAATTCGTTGGCCACTCGCTTACGCTCGGCTTCCATACGGCGGTACACCGAATCACTGACTTCGTTCGGCAACTCAACCCGCTTGATGCGTACATCGACGATCTGTACGCCAATAGTTCGTGCATCAAGGTCAGCCTTTTCGCGCATTTGGTTCATGATCTTGTCGCGCTCACCGGAAATCACGTCATTCACCAATCGCTTGCCGAATTCCTCGCGCAAACCGGCGTTGACCGTCTGATTCAGGCGAATCTTGGCACGTGCCTCATCACCGCCCACCGAGATGTAGTAGAGCTTCGGGTCAACGATGCGCCACTTGATGAACGAATCAACCAGGACGTTTTTCTTCTCCGAGGTGATAAAACGCTCGGGGTCGTTGTTGTCCAGTGTGATGATGCGCTTCTCGAAATAACGCACGTTCTGGATCATCGGAATCTTGAAGTTGAGGCCAGGATCGGTAATCACTCGCTTGACTTCACCCAACTGGAAAACCAGCGCGAACTGACGTTGATCGACGGTAAAGATCGACATCGCCAGAACGACGAGAATAGTGGCGACAATGGCGCCAATCAGATTGATACGCGGGCTCATTAACGGCTCTCCCGATCACGCGAACGTAGCGCAGGCTCGCGACGTGTTGCATTAGAATTATTCAAGGAAGTATCCATTTGCGGTGGTGTCGCTGATGACGCCTGTGCGTTGGCACGAGCCGCCGGCTGAATCGGCGAATCAACTGCACTCGTAGTAGCCGTTACGGCACCAGCAGCCTGCATCAATTTATCAAGCGGCAGGTATAGCAAGTTGCCCTGCCCTTTTGAATCGACCATGACCTTGGTGGTGTTCGAGTACACCTGCTGCATGGTGTCGAGGTACAAGCGCTGGCGGGTAACTTCAGGCGCCTTGGCATACTCGGTCTGAATCTGCTTGAAGCGCGAGGCGTCGCCCTCGGCCGTAGCAATCACACGCTGCTTGTGACCATTGGCCTCTTCAATCAGACGCGCTGCCGTACCTTTGGCCTTTGGAATAACATCATTAGCGTAAGCCTGACCTTCATTCTTCTGGCGCTCACGATCCTGCCCGGCTTTGACCGCATCATCAAAGGCGGCCTGAACCTGCTCTGGTGGCTGGGCGTTCTGCATGGTTACATTTGAAATCATGATGCCACTCTTGTAGCGGTCGAGAATATCCTGCATCAGCTTGGAAGCCTGGGTAGCGATTTGCTCGCGACCTTCGTAAAGCACGAAGTCCATCTTGCTTTTGCCGACAATCTCACGCACTGCGGTTTCAGCAGCGCCCATCACCGCGTCATCGGTGCTGCGATTGTTGAACAGATATTCAACCGGATCCTTGAGGACGTATTGCACCGCAAACTGGATATTCACAATGTTTTCGTCATCAGTCAGCATCAGCGCTTCTTTCAACACCTTGTTGCGCTCGCTGCCGCGATAACCAATTTCAACCGTACGAACGCCGGTTAAATTAACCAGCTCGTGCGTTTGTATCGGTGTTGGAAAACGCCAGCGTAAACCCGGCTCGGTCGTTTCCTTGAAGCTGCCAAACTGCAAAACCAGGCCACGCTGCGAAGCATCGACGATGTAAAAGCCGGAGGCCAACCAAACCACGACCACTAGCGCGGCCACGAGGCCAATTCCGCCACCGAGAAATTTAGGATTGAAATCAATTTGCGGCATGCGCGGGCCATCGCCACCACCATTGTTGCCGCCGCCACCTTTTTTGTTGAACAAACCGTTCAACTTGCGATTGAAATCCTTCCAAAGCTCTTCGAGGTCTGGCGGCCCCTGATTAGGGCGGCGCGGGCCTTCACCGTTGGAATCATTACCGTCCTTGTTGCCACGGTTTCCCCATTGCGGGTCGTTGAGAGACATGAATATTCCTAGAGTCGGGATCATGATGGTCGGGGGTTGATTATAAATTTTTGCATTTTTAGTGGTGGACCGCAGCCAGTACCTTTCGTCTTGCCTCAGCCTTGGCTAGCGCGTACTCAGCGAGGGCATCCCTGAGCAGACCAAGACCTTCGCCGGAGCGCGCACTGACGCGAACGCGTGTGATGTTACCATATTCGTCCCGCTCGATTCCCGGCGGCGCCTCGGTGAGATCTATCTTGTTCCAGATAATCACCTGCTGCATATCCCGCGCGCCAATCTCTTCCAGCACATTATTTACCTGGAACACCTGCTCGTCGCGTGCATGGCTGGCACTATCGACAATATGCAAGAGAATATCAGCATCAATGGCTGCCTCAAGGGTGGCGTGAAAAGCATCGACCAAAGAGTGCGGCAAATCGCGTATAAAGCCGACCGTGTCGGAGATTACAATATTGCCCGCACCTTCAATCCACAGTTTGCGTGATGTCGTATCCAATGTTGCGAACAATTGATCAGCGGCAAAGACGCCAGCGTGTGTCAAGGCATTAAAAAGCGTTGATTTACCGGCATTGGTGTAACCGACCAGCGAAACATTCAGCACATCGCCGCGCATGCGCGCCCTACGCTGTACGCCGCGCTGGCGCGAAAGCTTCTCCAGCCTTTCCTTGAGCAACTTGACGCGCTTGCCAAGCAAACGGCGGTCAGTTTCCAACTGGGTTTCGCCCGGCCCGCGCATGCCGATACCGCCTTGCTGGCGCTCAAGGTGAGTCCAGCCACGAACCAGTCGCGTAGACAGATGCTCAAGCTGGGCAAGTTCGACCTGCAACTTTCCCTCGGCACTGGAAGCGCGCAGGGCAAAGATATCGAGAATCAGGCTGGTTCGATCAATCACGCGACATTTGAGCTCGCGTTCGAGATTACGTTCCTGTGCCGGCGAAAGTTCGTGATTAAAAATCACCAGATCCGCCTCGCCAGCTGCCAGCATGGCGGCGATGTCCTGCACCTTGCCCTTACCGGCGAAGGTTTTCGGATCCGGGCTATGGCGCCGTCCACCAACCTCGGCAACCACCTCGCCACCAGCCGATTCGGCAAGCAAACGAACTTCTTCCAGCTGATCTTCAAAATCCGGCTGGCCAAAGTCCATTTGAACGATCACCGCACGTTCACCGGCGGCTGGTCGTTCATTCATGGGGTATTCCTGGGATGAAGAAAACGGCCCGCCTGAACTGCGGGCCTTGCCAGCGGGAAATTATTCCGCTTCCTGCTCTTGCTGGATGTTGACCGGACGCGCCGGCACAACCGTAGAAATAGCGTGCTTGTACACCATCTGCGTCACTGTATTTTTGAGCAGCACAACGTACTGGTCAAACGATTCAACCTGGCCCTGCAATTTGATTCCGTTGACCAGGTAAATCGAAACAGGAACGTGCTCGCGGCGAAGTGCGTTGAGGAATGGGTCTTGTAGGAGTTGCCCTTTGTTGCTCATGGTGTAGAGCTCCATGTATGTTGTTATGAGATGGCTAATGTACCGAAAATTGCTTCGGCGTGGAGAAAAATATATTTTTACTTCTTGTCTTTGTCAGCAAACGGATTTTTGGCGCTGACAAATTGGATTCGCAAAGGCGTTCCCTGCAATTTGAACGCTTCGCGGAAAGTATGTTCCAGATAACGGCGATAACTATCGGCAATTTTATCAACCGCATTGCCATGGACCACAATAATCGGCGGATTGGAGCCACCCTGGTGCGCATAACGCGGTTTCGGGCGGAACAAACCATGCTTGGCCGGCGCCTGTTTGGCGACAGCGTCGGCGAGCACTCGCGCCAAACGCGGCGTCGACATCTTAGTGATAGCAGCGGCGTAGGCGGCATCGACCGAGCGGAAAATTGATTCAAGACCGATATTCTGCTTGGCTGAAACAAAATGGAACCTGGCGAAATCAAGAAACTTGAGTTTACGCTGCAGTGTCAGGCGGGTTTGCTCTCGGGTGTAGGTATCCAGTCCATCCCACTTATTGACCGCGACGACCAGCGCCCGCCCAGACTGGACGATAAAGTCAGCAATGTGGGCATCCTGATCGGAGACATCAGCCTGCGCGTCGACCATCAGAATAACGACATTCGAGTCTTCGATGGCTTTCAGGGTTTTGATCACCGAAAACTTCTCGATCGACTCAAAAACCTTGCCGCGCTTGCGCATGCCAGCGGTATCAACGAGAACGTATTTCTTGCCGCTGCGCTCGAAATCAATTTCAATTGAGTCGCGGGTTGTACCCGGCTGATCGAAGGCTATAACGCGCTCTTCACCGAGCAGGGTGTTGATCATCGTCGACTTGCCGACATTCGGACGACCGACAATGGCGACCTTGATCGCTGACGATTTTTCTTCCGTCTCATCTGGGTCAGGAAAGGATTCAAGTGCCAGTTCAACCAGTCCGCGCACACCTTCGCCATGGGCTGATGAAATGGCATTCGGCTCGCCGAGGCCAAGTTCATGGAAATCCGCCTCGGCAATCCCGGAATTAATGCCCTCTGCCTTGTTCACCGCAACAAACACCGGTCGCGCCAAACGCCGCAGCATATTGGCAATTTCCTTGTCGTGCGGGGTCAAACCGGCCCGCGCATCAACCACAAAAATCACTGCGTCTGACTCGGCAATCGCCTGCTCGGTCTGGCGTGCCATTTCATGCATGATTCCGTCTTTTACCAGCGGCTCGAAACCACCGGTATCAACAACGAGATATGGCTTATTACCAATTTTGCCGTGTCCGTAGTGACGGTCACGGGTGAGGCCAGGCATGTCAGCAACAATCGCGTCGCGCGATTTGGTCAGGCGATTAAACAACGTAGATTTGCCTACGTTTGGCCGGCCGACCAGTACAAGTGTGGGTTTCATTGAGCCTCTATGGCGCTAACACGGCCGCCGGATGTCTGAACAAGGAAAGTCTCGCCCAGCCTTTGCACTGAAGCCTTGACCGGTGTGCCATCGGTTTTGTAACGGGCGACGAAACTACCATCTTCGCGCGCCAGAAAATGAACGATGCCCTCAGCATCAGCGACGGCGACCAGACCGCGACGAACCGCCGGCCCGGAGACGCGACGATTCAACAATTTATCCTGCTTCCATAAACTGCTGCCGGAAAGCCGATCCAGGGCGTGGACGGCCCCTTTTTCATCGGTCACGAACAGATAGCGCCCATCAAGTGCCAAGCCGGAAGCCGAGGACATATCGCGCGCCCAGATCGTGGCGCCGCCTTGTCCAAGATCAAAACAGGCAACACGGCCCTGGAAGGCCACCGCACAGACCTGCGTTCCATCAAAAACCGGCACGGTAACGATATCGGCAACACGATCAAGCTCCGTCGCCCCCTTCGGCAAGGCTACCGTGCCCTCCCAGACCGGTGCGCCATTTTGCAACGCCAGCGCGACCAGCTTGCCACCCGGGAAGCCGACAAAAATGTAACGGTCGCCAAAAACCGGCGGCGCTGTGTTGCGTAACGAGAGGGTTGGCGTTGCGCGCTGATAAACCCACTTGCGCCCGCCATCATTCAAATCGAGGAGGTAGACCCGGTTGTCACCGCTACGTACGGCAACACCATCGCTGCTGATGGCCGGGGCAGCGAGCACTTCGCTTGACACAGTCGCCTGCCACTTGGGTTGGCCATCGTCTGCAGAAAATGCCAGTACTTCGCCTTTAGCGGTGCCAACCACGACAAGACCACCACTAGCGCCGACACCCGCCGAAATTGGCTGACCAACCTTGATCTGCCAGATCGTTTTGCCGTCTTCAAGCTTGTAGAGTCGGCCATCTGCTTCGGCGACATAAACAACATTACCAACCACCGCCGGCGTGAACGTGTAGTCACGTGCCTTACCCGCACTGAACGACCAAATCGCCCGCGCTTCAGCAGTTGCGGTCAACGGCTTTAATGGCGCCATTTTTGGACCACCACTGGCAAACGGATTGATCGCGTCAATTCCGTCAGAAATCGTCGCGCAAGCTGTCAGCAGTGACATTGAAGCCATCAGGGCAATCGGACGTAGTGACATCAGGCGGCCTCACCCAGGCTGTCAATTTTCTGCTGCAATAGCTCGAGGCCGACACCAGCCTTGCTTTCGCCCTTAGCCTGAGCGGCCTTGTAGGCGACCAGCGCCTCGGCCTTTTTGCCCTGGGCGAGCAGAACATCGCCTTTCAATTCCTGAAAACGTGCGGCAAATGCCGGTGCGTGGTTGGCATCAAGTTGCTTGAGTGCTTCATCGTAAGCCTTCTCGTCTAGCATAACGGCTACCAAACGCAGTCGGGCAACATCCTTGATCTCGTCCCTGCCGTTTTCAGCAGCCCATGTCAGCTGGGCTTTGGCGGTTTTCAGGTCGCCTGCATCGAATGACTGCTTGCCGGCCTGCAGCGCGCCCAGTGCAGCATAAGTTGTGCTACCAAATTTCTCAGCCAGCTCACCCGCTGCGCCTTTGATTTTTTGCGCATCGCGCGCTGCCACAGCCTGTTCCAGCACGCTGTAAATCGCCGCTGCCTGTGCCGACTGCCCGCGCTGATACCAGTTCCAGCCCTGCCAGCCGATGACCGCCACACACGCCATGGTAACAATACCGGTGACGAGATTGCCGTACATCTTCCACCAGGTTTTAATGGAGTCGATTTGTTCCTGTTCTTCGAGGTCGTAATGCGCCATGCTGCTTATTCCTCTTCGTCCGAATCAATAATTTGACCGATGATAGCCTCAGCCAGATCATCGACCTTTAGTTTACGCTGTTCAATGCCTTCTCCGCGCAAGACCTTCAACTGCGCTTCACCAGTTGCCGCTTCGTCATCACCGATGATCACGGCAAAACCGGCACCACTGCTATCCGCTTTTTTCATTTGCGACTTGAAACCACCGCCGCCGCAATGCAATAGCACGTCGACACCCTGATCGCGCAAGCCCTCAGCCACAAGGAAAGCCGATCTTGACGCGGCCTCGCCCTGATGCACCAGATAAACATCCGGCGCTGGCGCCGCCGGCTCGCCGCCGGCGTCCTTGATCAAAGCGATCAGGCGTTCGATACCCATGGCAAAACCGCAGGCGGGCGTCGGCTTACCGCCGAGTTGCTCGACCAGGCCATCGTAACGGCCGCCGGCACAGACCGTGCCCTGAGCACCCAGTTTGTCGGTCACCCACTCGAAGACGGTCAGGTTGTAGTAATCGAGGCCACGGACCAGACGCGGGTTGATTTTGAAGGGAATGCCGGCATCGCGCAGGACGCGCTGCACGCCTTCGAAGTGGGCCAGCGATTCGGCACCAAGGTAATCAATCAGCTTCGGCGCAGCAGCGCACAGGTCCTGCATGGCCGGATTCTTGGTGTCGAGTATGCGCAGCGGGTTGGTATGCAGGCGACGCTTGGCCTCTTCGTCGAGCAGTTCGGCATTCTCTTCAAAGTAGGTAATCAGGGCGGCGCGATGCTGGGCGCGCTCTTCCGGCTGCCCTAGACTATTCAGCTGCAGATCAATCCCATCCAGCCCGAGGTCATTCCATAGCCGGGCGCCCATCAGGATCATTTCAGCATCGATATCCGGGCCGACCATACCGAAGGATTCAACACCGACTTGGTGGAACTGGCGGTAACGCCCCTTTTGCGGGCGCTCGTGGCGGAACATCTGGCCGATGTAGTAGAGGCGCTGCGTCTGACGGGCAGCCAGATTGTGTTCGATGACGGCGCGCACACAACCCGCGGTACCTTCCGGACGCAGCGTCAGTGCTTCACCGTTGAGACCATCGATGAAGGAATACATCTCTTTCTCGACGATATCGGTCACTTCGCCGATGGCACGCTTGAAAAGCGGCGTCGGCTCGACAATCGGCATGCGAATCGGGCGATAGCCGTAGCTTTTGAGCCACGAGCGGATGGTGTCCTCGAACAGCTCCCAGAATGCGGCTTCGTCGGGCAGGATGTCGTTCATCCCGCGCACGGCTTGCAATGATGGATTCATGATGGTGCGTGATTGGTGAATAGTTATTGGTGATTCGTTATTGGTGATTGGTGAATAGTAATTAGTGAAACCCCTGTAGGTTTTACCAATTCCTAATTACCAATCACCGATTCCTAATTCCCGATCTTAACTAATTACCACTTCCCTTCTTGACGTAAGTGCGCTCAACATAGCGCTCAATAATTTGTTTGAATTCGCTGGCGATGTTATCGCCCTTGAGGGTGACCGTTTTTTCACCATCCTCGTAAACCGGTGCCGAGGGTGCCTCGCCGGTCCCCGGTAGCGAAATGCCGATGTTGGCGTGCTTGGACTCGCCGGGACCATTGACGATGCAGCCCATCACGGCCAGCGTCATGTTCTCGGCGCCATCGTAGCGCAGCTTCCATTCAGGCATCTTGGCGCGCACGAAATCCTGAACTTCGCCGGCCAGTTGCTGGAAGAAGGTGCTGGTCGTGCGCCCGCAACCGGGACAAGCCGCAACCATCGGTGTGAACGCACGCAAGCCCATGGTTTGCAAAATTTCCTGAGCAACAATGACTTCCTGCGCGCGCGAACCACCGGGTTCCGGCGTCAGAGAGATACGGATGGTGTCGCCAATGCCTTCCTGCAGCAAAACAGAGAGCGCTGCAGTCGACGCGACGATACCCTTGGAACCCATGCCAGCCTCGGTCAGGCCGAGGTGCAGCGCGTAATCGGCGCGCTTGGCCAACTCACGGTAGATGGCGATCAGATCCTGCACGCTGGAAACCTTGCAGGACAAAATTATTTTTTCGCCAGCCAGACCGATTTCTTCGGCCTTGGCCGCCGATTCCAGGGCTGAAGTCACCATCGCGTGACGCATCATTTCAGTTGCATCCAGTGGCTGCGGTCGACGCGAGTTTTCGTCCATAATCCGCGCCAGCAACTCCTGATCAAGACTGCCCCAGTTGACGCCAATGCGTACTGGTTTGTCGTATTTGCAAGCCAGCTCGACCATCTGGGCGAACTGCTCATCCTTCTTTTTGCCAAAACCGACATTGCCCGGATTGATCCGGTATTTAGCCAGCGCCTCGGCACATGCCGGGTGCTCAGTAAGTAAACGATGACCGTTATAGTGAAAATCACCAATCAACGGCACGTTGCAGTTTATCCGGTCAAGATGCTCGCGAATTTTCGGTACGGCCGCAGCGGCTTCCGGCGTATTGACAGTGATCCGCACCAGTTCAGAACCGGCTCGTGCCAGTTCGGCAGACTGCAACGCCGTCGCCAGATAATCAGCCGTATCGGTATTGGTCATCGACTGGATAACAACTGGCGCTGCGCCGCCGACCCTGACCTGGCCGATCAGGCAGGAGCGTGTCGCTCGCTTCTGAGAGGCGCTCACGCTCTACTCCAGCACCAGGCGGGCGACATCGCCGCGCGTATGCGGTGCCAGTTCAACCGGCTGACCACGCAGGAACACCTTAACGCCCGGCGCGTAACCAATAACTAATGAAAATGGACTATTGCCATTAACCAAGCGCTCAGTAGCCGGCGCCAGACGCTCCGAAAAAACGACATTGTTTTCACGATCACGAACCTCGATCCAGGATTCCTTGTCTACCAGGAAGCGCAGTTGCCCGCCAGCCGCCACGGATGATGAGTTATCTTTAGGCTCTGTCGCTGAAACCGGGCTGGCCTCCTGCACGGCCGGCTCCAGTGGCCCGGAAGCCTGCGGATTCATTACCTGCTGAGCCGTAGTACCGGGCGGGAAGACGGGTTCAGCCGGGACTTTTGCAGATGAGTCAGATACGGGCTCCGAGCCATTTTTCTGCGCCAGGGAGTCTATCGTCGCCTGAGCCGTCTCACGTAGCGAAGAAAGATCTTTGGCCAGCAAGAAATAGGCGAGCGCTGCGGCAACCACCAGCAGCAAACCAATGACAACCACCAGACGATCACGGCGCGGCGAATCAAAACTGACCCCGCGCGGCATGCTGGAAGCTTTGGTTTCCGGCAAATTCAGGCCGTCGTCCGGCTTTTTTAGAATCTGGTCAAGCTGCCCCATCAAGGGTTCGTAATCAATTTGAACCAGTCGCGCATAGTTACGTACAAAACCACGGATGAAGGTCTGGCCCGGCAACACATCCCAATTACCGTTTTCCAGCGCTTCTACCTGACGGGTGCCGAGCTTGAGTGTTTGCGCAACATCGATCACCTCAAGGGAGCGTGCTTTACGGGCGACGGACAACTGCTCGCCGACACTAATCACGGGCACCAATTCCTGTTCGACTTCAATCGCCTCAACGGAAGAAGGCGTCAAGGTTTCACTCATTGAAAATCTCCCTTGAGAAAAGCGGCGTATTCCGGTGATGCGGGGTAGCGCAAGCGCAACAATGCCGCGAAACTGCCTTCTGCAGATTTGTTACCCAATTTTTTCTCGATACGCAGCCCTAACCAAAGCGCATCTACCGAAGGCGGTTCCATCATTTTCATCGCTTCATTGACGTAGCGGCGCGACTCTTCGAGTTGGCCGCGCTGGTAATACAACTTGGCCAACTGAACGCGCGCCTGCGGGGCACCATCGCGCGACAATCGCAAGGCCTGCAACAAATAACGCTCGGCACCCTCAAGATCACCAGCGCGCAGGGCGCAAGTACCAGCATTGGTGTAGGCGCGATCAGGCGTCTGATAAAGCGGGTTTTTGAGTGCCGTCATGAAGTAACTGATCGACTGCACCTCGCGACCCGTGTCACAAAGGTACCAACCGTAGTTGTTATTCACATCGGCATCATTGGGCGCCAAGCTCATCGCCCGCTTAAAATCTTCGTCGGCCCTGGCGTATTCCTTGAGATAAGCATGCACCAGTCCGCGCACGCTGTAGGCAGGATAATAGTTGGAGTCGGCTTCGAGCGCGATGCGCAGTTCATCAATGGCAACTGCCATATTGCCATCCTGAAAATACAACGCCCCCAGCTCAGTGTGTATTTTGGCGCGATTACGAGGATCGGTATTTTTCTCACCTTTCGGCGTCATCCCCTGAAACTCGCTCAAACCCTGAGCATTGACCGTCACCATTCCAAACAGGGCGATGCAAAAACCGAGCGCTAATTGCCTCAATGCCATGGCTTTCAATGTCTTGCCTCCTGGAAGGAAATGATTCGCCCGGCGGTACGCCGGGTCTTGTCCTGCACCTGACCAGCCAATTGACCGCAGGCAGCATCGATATCATCGCCACGCGTCTTGCGCGTCGTCGTCACGACACCGGCAGCCATCAGAATGTCGGCAAAACGCCGCACCCGCTCTGCCGGCGAACGCTTGAATGGCGAACCAGGAAAGGGGTTGAAAGGAATCAGGTTGAACTTGCAATGTACCGTTTTAACCAGCGCCAGCAATTCGTGGGCGTGTTTGTCCGAATCATTGATGCCGTCGAGCATGATGTACTCGAAGGTAATGAAATCACGCGGCGCCTTATCCAGATAACGCCGGCAAGCTGCCACCAGTTCCTTGAGCGGATATTTCTGGTTGATCGGCACCAGTTGATCGCGCAGTTTATCATTTGGGGCGTGCAAAGAAACCGCCAGCGCCACCGGGCACTCATCGCCCAATCGATCCATGACCGGCACCAAGCCGGAGGTCGACACGGTGACTCGGCGGCGCGAGAGGCCGTAGGCGTTGTCGTCGAGCATCAATTTGAGCGCGGCAACGGTATTATCGAAATTGGCGAGCGGCTCGCCCATGCCCATAAGTACAACGTTGGAAATAACCCGTTCGTCACCGTGGACCGCACCCAGTGCGTGGTTGGCCTGCCAGAGCTGGCCGATGATTTCCGCTACCGTCAGGTTGCGGTTGAAACCCTGCTTGCCGGTTGAACAGAAGGCGCAATCGAGCGCACAGCCGGCTTGCGTGGAAATGCACAGCGTACCGCGATCATCTTCGGGTATGAACACCGTTTCAACCGCGTTATTGTTACCAACATCAATCAAAAACTTGCGCGTACCGTCATCCGACAGCTTGTCGGAGACAATTGCCGGCGGCGCCACGACCGCCTTCGCCTTGAGCTTCTCGCGAAGGCTCTTGGCGATGTCGGTCATGGCATCGAAGTCCGCTACGCCTGAACGATGGATCCAGCGCAAGACCTGCTTGGCGCGGAAGGGCTTTTCGCCCTGCTCGGCAAACCAGGCAGTCAGGCTTTCGCCATCGAAATCCAGCAAATTGACGGTCATGCAGCTTCGATCAACGGCCAGTGTAGACGTTCAAACCCGGGAAGAAGAACGCAACTTCAACAGCGGCGGTTTCCGGTGCGTCAGAGCCATGAACAGCGTTGGCGTCAATCGATTCGGCGAAATCGGCGCGGATGGTGCCGGCAGCAGCTTCTTTCGGGTTGGTGGCACCCATCAGCTCACGATTCTTGGCGATGGCGTTTTCGCCTTCGAGCACCTGAATCATCACCGGACCGGAAGTCATGAAGGAAACCAGATCCTTGAAAAAAGGACGCGCCTTGTGCACCGCGTAGAACTGGCCGGCTTCCTGCTCGGACAACCAGACCATCTTGGAAGCAACGATCTTCAGACCGTTGGTTTCAAAACGGGAATAAATTTTGCCGATGACATTCTTGGCAACAGCGTCAGGTTTGATGATGGAGAGTGCAAGTTCGATAGCCATTTAATTACTCCGCGAAAGCTAGTCAGTTGAAAAACCCAATATTTTAGCAGAGAAGCCGGGATGATCTCCGGCTTTACTGACTAGCAGCCGCCGGCAAAGCACGCAGGGGCTCGCGCAGACTGGCAAAGGCGCGCGGCGCAACGTATTGGAAGAGTTCCTTGCGCTCGTCATCGACCACAATATCGAGGCCCAGCTTCGGATAAAGCAGATGAATGCGCTTCTCGGCAGCCACCAGGCGCTCCCCGGGCTGACCAAAACGCTGAATCAAGGTCGCTTCGTCGATATTGGCGGTCGGGATAATCGAAATCGCCTTGACCGAGATCTTGTCCGTCGCCGCCATGTCTTCCGGACTAAGGGTGATTTTGCGCGTTGTGCTATCCATATGCTTGGCTTTCAGGGCGCGTTCGCGCATCGCGGTCACCACCTCAGGCGTTGCATCAACGGTCAACACCATTTTGGCGCTTACAAAACCGAGTGGCACTGATGAGTAGTAGGCCTCCAGCGTACCGATCTCATTTGGCTCGGCGATTATCGCTACCTCGATATCAGTACCGAAGCGCTGACGCACCTCCACCAGCGTACTGACGCCGGGCTGCAAACCAAAGACGGTGCTGCCGCCCTGCCCGTCCGTGGTGATTTGCCAAGGTAGATTGGCATTCGGATCAAGCCCTTCCTGATGACCGATACCGGGCAAGAAAAAGGGAATGACCAATGCTGCGACGACAAAGGCGATGAGATAAAGAGTGAATTTCATGGGATTTTGTGCAAAAAGTGTGGGGCGATTGTGCCACAGCCGCCTTGAACAGCGATGTTTTACTGGTAGCGCAGCGCTTCAATCGGATCGAGCTGCGCCGCCTTGCGCGCCGGATACCAGCCAAAAAATATGCCAACGGTCGCGGCAACGACAAAGGCGATCAGCGCGGCACTACCGGAGATAACCACGACCATGCCAGTGAAGAAGTTGATGCCGAGCGCGACGCCCAGCCCGAGCAGCAAACCGATCAGGCAACCGGCGAAGGAAATCATGATTGCCTCCAGCAGAAACTGCGTCAGGATATCTTTTTGGCGCGCGCCGATTGCCATGCGGATACCGATTTCGCGGGTCCGCTCGGTGACTGAAACCAGCATGATATTCATAATGCCAATGCCGCCGACAATCAGGGAAATCGAGGCGATGGCGCCGAGCAGGATCGACATCGTGCGCGTCGTTTCCGCTTCCGACTCGGCTACTGCAGAGAGATTGCGGCTGAAGAAATCGTTGGGCATGCCTTCGCGCAAGCGGTGCCGCTGGCGCAGCAGCGCCTCGACATTTTTCTCGGCCTGCGCCATCTGTTCGGCCGAAGCGGCCTGGACCATGATCATCCGCACCGAGCCGAGGAATGGTGTCCCGAACACCTTGCGCTGGGCGGTGGACAGCGGAATGATCACAGTGTCGTCCTGATCGCGCCCGTCAAAACTCTGGCCTTTGCTGCCGAGCACGCCGACGACGGTAAACGGATTTTGCTGAATGCGCATGGTCTTGCCGACCGGATCATCATCGCCAAAGAGGTTTTCGGCGACGGTCTTGCCGATCAGCGCCACCCGCGTTGCCGAGCGCACGTCGGAATCGCCAAAAGCCGCGCCATTGACTATCGTCCACGCCCGCGCCTCAAGATAGGGCGGCGTCGTACCAACCACGGTGGCGCTCCAGTTTTGTGCGCCGTAGACTAATTGCCGCGAGCCCTGATGCGTCGGCGCCACATTGGCGATCCCTTCGAGTTCGCTGATTGCCTCGGCATCGCCGACATTCAGGGTCGGCGCCCCCGACGAGCCGCTGCGCACACCGGCAGTGGTAAATGAGCCGGAAAGCAGGATGAAGAGATTTGAGCCCATCGTGCTGATACTTTGCTGGACAGCGTATTGGGCGCCCTGGCCGATGGCCAGCATGATGACCACAGCACCAACACCGATCACCATGCCAAGCATGGTCAAAATACTGCGCAGGCGATTGGCGCCCATCGCCAGCCAGGCTTCACCGAGCATCGCCTTCAGCATGTTTGCTGTCCGGTCAAATGATCATCGACCAGTTCACCATCAAGAAACCGTACCTGACGCTTGGCGTGCGCGGCGATGTCGGGCTCATGGGTGACCAGAACGATGGTGATGCCTTCAGCGTTGAGTTCCCCGAAGAGGCGCATGATTTCTTCACTGGTGTGGCTGTCGAGATTGCCGGTCGGCTCATCGGCGAGGATCAGGCGCGGTTGATTGACCAGCGCGCGGGCAATTGCCACGCGCTGCTGCTGGCCGCCGGAAATCCTGCTGGGCAGCGATTCGGCGTATTGCATCAGGCCAACTTTTTCCAGCATCAGACGCGCCGCGGCGCGTCGGCTTTCCTTGTCCTTGCCGGCATAAACCAGCGGCAAAGCGACATTGTCCTGCAAAGTCATGCGCGGCAGTAAATTGAAGCCCTGAAAGACAAAGCCCAGCGTGCGGTTGCGCAATTGCGCCAGCGCATCCTTGTCCATGTGGGCAACATTTTCGCCGGCGAGAAAATAGTCGCCCATCGTTGGCGTATCGAGACAGCCGAGCAGATTCATGAAGGTCGACTTGCCGGAGCCGGACGGGCCCATGATGGCTATGTACTCGCCCGGCTGTATCGTCAGATCAACGCCGCGCAGGGCGGGGAAAAGACCAGCGGCGGTCGCGTAGGACTTGCCCAGCCCGACCACCCGGATCACCGGCTCACTCATCAGAACAGTCTCATCCCCACACTGGAGGCTTTCTTGCCGGGCGCCAGGTTTTCGCCCATGACGACGCGATCACCGGCTTTCAAATCACCGCCAACAACCTCGGTATTGCGATTGTCGGTAATCCCGATCTGGACGCTGACCGGCTTGATTTCATCACCATCAAGCACATAAACCGTGCCACTCTGGCCGTCGCGCTTTTTACCCGGCTTGCCCGATTTAGCCGGCATGCCACCGCCATCGCCGCCGGCGCCCATGCCAGGTGAGGGTGTTGCGGTCGACGCCGGTTTTGACCCGATTTTTTCGGATTTTTCAGCCGCATCCGCAGGCTTGAAGCGCAGCGCCGCATTCGGCAACAACAGCGCATCCTGCCGCTTGGCAACGCCGATGCTGACGTAAGCCGTCATCCCCGGCAGCAGCACCTGATCCTTGTTGGAAACGCTGACCCGCACGTTATAAGTGACAACATTCTGCTGATTGGTCGGATTCAGGCGTATCTGCTGCACCTCGCCACTAAAGCTGCGGTCGGGGAAAGCATCAACCGTGAAACGCGCCTTCTGGCCCTCGCGCAAGTTGCCGATATCGGCCTCGGCAAAACTGGTGTCGATGCGCATTTCCGACAAATCCTGGGCGATCTTGATCAGCACCGGCGTTTGAAAGCTGGCCGCGACGGTCTGGCCCAAATCCACCACGCGATCAACGACAACACCGGAAACCGGTGAGCGGATCGTCGTATTGCCAAGATTGACCTTGTCCTTTTCCAGAGAAGCACGCGCCAATGCCACCTGAGCGCTCGCCGACTTGAGCGCCTGACGCGAGGTTTCGTATTCCTGCTTCGAAACATACTCCTGGGTGAACAATGATTTCATCCGCGCCTCATTGGCCTGCGCCAACTCCAGACTGGCTGACGCATTGGAAACATTTGCTTCGCTCTGCTTGACCAACGCGGTGAGCAAGGCGGCATCAAGCTCAAGCAGCGGCTGACCGGCCTCAACCTTGTCGTTGAAATCGACGTAGAGCTTTTTCACCGTTCCCGACACCTGCGTGCCGACGCTAACCAAAACCACCGGATTGAGCGTGCCATTGGCCGACACCGTTTGCGTCACCTCGCCCTTTTCCAGCGTTACCAACTTGTAGCGCTGCTCCGGGTTTTGCGCAGCGCGCTGATTGGCATACCAGACCCCGCCGCCGATCATGCCGCCAATCACTGCTACGCCGACGACTATCTTGCCGATTTTTTTCATGGTCTTCCTTCCGCTGCCGGTTGCAGCAGCGAGTAATCCAGCGCACCGACCGTCTGGGCCAGCGTTGCGCGATAAACATGCCAGTCAAGCCCGGCCTGAATCCGTTGCAGGCGGGCATTGGCCAAGGCGGTTTGTGCCGTCAGCAAATCAAGCACGGTGCCGACGCCGGCCTTGTAGCGACCCAGCGCGACACGCTCGGACTGCTCGGCGCTGGCGACCAGATCGGCCGTCGCTTTGAGGCTTTCTGTCGCCGTATTCAAATTCTGGTAAGCCTTCCAGACATCGAGGGCGACCTGATTGCGCAGGCGGTCACGCTGTGCCGCACGCAGATCGACCTGGGCTTCTGCCGAGCGCACCCGGTAAGTGGCCTCGAAACCCGAGAAAATCGGCACGCTCAAGGTAAGCCCGATATTGCCGGTATTGGTCTTCAGACCATCAACATCTTGCCAGCCCGGCCCGGTGGATAAACTGACGCTCGGCCGCCCCTGGGCACGCGCCACCTCAACGCCGGCCTCGGCCGCCTTGACTTGCGCCTCGGCTGACTGCAAATCGGGGCGGCGCTGACGCGCTTCGTTGATCAGGGCATCAACATCCTGCTGAAATGCCACTGCCGGCATGCTGCGCGGAATTTCGTCGAGGACGATTTTTTCCTGCGCGGCAAAACCCATGGCATTGGCCAGCATACCCAGCGAGTTGCGCGCCTCGCCTTCGGCCCTGATCCGGTTCAAGGTCGCCTGCGAATAGGCGGTCTGCGCCAGCAGACGATCCGCCGGCGTTCCAGCGCCGACCTGATAACGGCTATCGGCGGCGGCAAATCCTTCTTTTGCGGCACGCTCCGCCTCGCTGGTCGCCAACACCGCCGCCCGCGCCGCCTGCGCCGTGTAATACGACTGCACGGCGGCCAAAAAGAGGCTTTGCACCGTCGCGTTTTGCGTTGCTGCTGCCGCGCTCAAGAGTTGGCGCGCATTTTCAATATTTGCCGAACGCTGGCCAAAATCAAAAACCAGCCAGGAAAGCGTTAATGCCGCGCTGCTTTGACTGAAATTGCGCGACTCAAGAAAATTTCGCCCGCTCGCCACCCGCGCATCAAGATCCGGCAACCAGGCAGATTGCGCGACCCCGACCAGCGCTGCCTGAAGTCGCGCCGAGGCCCAGACTTCGCGCGTTTGCGGGTTATTGCAAAGGGCCAGATCAACTACGTCAATGGCACTCAGGGCGGTCGCTGGCAAGGTATTGGCGCAGGGCGCATCGCCGACGCGCGCAGCCAGTTGCGGCGACGGTTTGAGCGGCGCCATCGACGTCGTATCGAAAGGATCGCTCAAGCCAGCCGCCGCGACAGGCAAGGCCAGCAATAACAACAAAGGGGAAAATCGGAATTTGGTCGGCAACATAGAGGCATAGTTTAGCCGGCCTTCGGCTTTTCGCGCTGTTACAGATTGTTTCCACAAGTTGCGCTATCTTTCGCTCCCATGAAATTTGTCTCGCAAACCTTTTCACCCGCATTTCTGGCCGGCGCCCGCGAGGGCTTCATGGCCTTTTTGCCGCTTTCCGTCGGCCTTGTGCCGTGGGCGCTGGTCATGGGCATGGCGATGGTCAGTCACGGTTTTACGCCATTGCAGGCGATGGGCATGAACATCATCGTTTTCGCCGGCACCGCCCAACTCGGCACCTTGCCGATGATTTCCGCCGGCCTGCCGTGGTGGCTGATCATCGCCACCGCACTGGCGCTGAATCTGCGCTTTGTCATTTTCAGCGCGGCGATTGCCCAGGGCTTTCGCGGCATCGGCACAACCGGCCGCTGGTTTGCCGGCCACCTGCTGACTGATGGCGTCTTCGCCACCTGCCTAGCCAAACTGCTGCGCGTTGAAGACCCCGCCTGGCGCCTCGGCTACTACCTCGCGCCGGCCTTGTGGGCCTGGCTACTGTGGCAGGTTTTCGCGCTGACCGGCATATTCGCCGCCGGCCTGATCCCGAAAAGCTGGTCGCTCGAATTCATGGCGACCATCGCCCTGATTGTTTTATTGGTGCCGATGGCCAAACTGCGCCCGATGCTGATCGCCGCGCTGGTTGGCGGCGCTGGCGCCACGCTGTTGCGCAACATGCCCTTGCGCCTCGGCATCGTGGTCGCGATCTGCGCCGGCATCGCCGCCGGCTTTGCCGCTGAACACTGGGAAGAAAGGCGGGCTCACCAATGAATTACGACGCCTCGCTGTGGCTGATCTTCATCCTGATCGGACTTGCCACCACCCTGCCGCGCGCCAGTTTCATCGTTCTCGGCAACCGCGTTGTGCTTCCCGCCGCCGTCCAACGCGCCCTGCGCTATGCACCGGCGGCAGCGCTGGCGGCGATTGTCGTACCCGACATCCTGGTAGTTGATGGCACACTGCCCGTCTTCAACCTCAAGCTGGCAGCGGCCATTGTTGCGGCGATGGCAGCGCTGCTTTCACGCAACCCGTGGCTACCCTTTATTGCCGGCATGGCGGCACTACTGGGCCTGCGTTTTTTACTCGGCGCTTGAAACCAAGGCTACCTGTAATCCACGAGTGATTTACGACTGTGCGGCGCCGCATCATGCTTCGCTGTCACGGCAGCGTCTCAGTCCGGCCACAACCTGCCGGTCGGGGTTACATTTCAATTTCTGCTTCTAGTTTGCCCGTTGATCGTGTTGAGTGGCCGGTATTCGGCGAGCAAATCGATGACCGCACTACCGCAATCCGGCCACAATAAGCCGTGTTGGAATTTTTAGCTTAGGGAATTGAGGATCTCGCTCGCATTCCGCAGGTCGGGTGTATCGAAACCCTCGGTGAACCAGTCGTAGACCCCTTGGAGTAAGCGCCGAGCGTCGTCCGGCTTCCCCTGTCTTCGCCAAAGTCGGGCCATGCTCATGGCCGCGCGCAACTCCAGTGATTTTGCCTGCTGCTTGCGGCTGACGGCGAGTGCCAGGTGAAAGCAGGCTTCAGCTTTGGCTTTGGCTTCGTCGGCATCTGCGAGTCCGAGTATTGACTCGCCCTTGAGTCGATGCAGCTCACCTTCGATGTGGCGATCCCCGATCGTGTTGCCCGCCGCAAACGCTTCGTCGACCACTCTAAGCGCGCTATCGAAAAGACCTAGGATAACGCTGGACTCGACCAGCGGTCCCAGAATCACCAGTGTCACCCCGCCCATTGTCGCGCGCGTCGCCTCGACGCATTGGTGAATAGACTCGACGCCTTCGGGTTGGGTCTGCATGGCCAGTGCCCAGCCGAGCGACAGCGTTGCACCGGCTTGCCAAAGGGGGAATCCATGCGCGTTTGCCAGGTCCAGTGTTTCCTGTGACAAGGCAAGCGCTTCCTCGGGTCGTCGCAGGCGGCAGCGCAGGATTGAGGCAAAGGTCAACGCGTAGGCCAGGCTGTACGGATGCCCGAGCTGACGTGCGAGCGCCAGGGTTTGTTCGGAGATTTTGCGGGCCTGGTCTGGAAAGCCCAGGAACCACAAAACCCATGAGAGATAAGATCCGCCGGTGACGCCCGCGTCCTCGCCGAACTCGGCAACGTGGAGTTCGTGTTGGTTCGGTTGGTAAAGTGTCCTGGCACACTCCAGACTTTCACGCGCCGCAGCGAATTCACCTTGCCAATACAGGGTGTTGGCGACAGCGAAGTGACCTTGCTGGCTTTGCAGCGGGTCACCGCTCTTGCTTGCCATGAGCGGGAGCTGCTGTGCGAGTTCGAGCGCGTGGGCAAAGCCGGTGCGTGAACTGGCGCTTGCCCACAGTCCCCAGACTGCCCGAAACATTTCGGGACCGCTTTCATGCTGGCTGCACAAGCTCATTGCGCGCGCATAGGCCTCAGCCCCTGCTACCGATGCATAGCCTTCCGCAGCGCACGCCGCGGTTCCAAGACCGATCTGCAGATCGAGTTCCAGGCGTACCCGTTCCGGACTGTCCGGCAGCACCGCTATCAGGGCCAGGCCCGACTTGAAATGCATCACTGCTTCGTGGCTCGCAGAGTGCTGGCTGGCAAGCTTTCCCGCCTCAATCCAGCTGATGACAGCCTCGTGGATATTTCCTCCCGCAGCCCAGTGCTGCGCCAGGAGTTCAGGCCGGACCCTCACTCCTCCGGTTTCCAGCGCTGCGGCGATGCGGCGGTGTGTCGACTCCCGCTCGGCTCGCGTTTGCGATTGATACGCTGCATCGCGAACCAGCGCATGCCTGAAATGCAAGCCTCCCGCAACTTCGCCCTGCACTATTCCGCTGTTTTGCAGACGGCGCAGGTGTTGCGCCAGCGCTAACTCATCGCAATGAACGATCCGGCGCAGCAGATCGAGGCTGAACTCCCGCCCGATGCTGGCCGCCGACTGCGCGATGAATTTCGCAGCAGCCAAGGCATCGAGGCGCACGGCAAGCAGATCCTGCAAGGTCGAAGGTATTACCTGATCGTTATCGTTAACGGCGACTACTCCCGCCAATTCCTCGGCAAACAGCGGGATGCCATCGGCGCGCTCGACAATGCGGCTGACGGTGGCCGTGTTGATCTCCGGTGCCACGGCAGCAATCAGCATCGCCATTTCTTCATCGGGCAGTGCTTTCAGGGGCAGCATGTTGACAAGTCTTTCCTGCCAGGCGGGCTGGAAATCGGGTCTGGAGGTGAGCACGGTGAGTATCGGCGTAGCGCGTTCCTGAGCAATGAACAGTTTCAGCAGTTCAAGTGTGGATGGATCTGCCCAGTGAAGGTCTTCGACTACCAGCAGGATCGATTGCTGCGCAGCCAGGGTATGCAAGAATTCAAGCAGGATCGCTTGTGTTTTTTCGCGCTGGAGTTGCGGAGAGGCAGCCAATTCCCGGTAAGGTGCCCGCACCGGCAACGAAAGCATCCTGGCGATCAGCGGTACGGTCTCCCTGTCTATTTTTGAATAGTGCGCTTTAACATAGGCGGCGAGCCGGGCGAATCTTGCTTCGGGGGCGTCGTCGGGCGAAAAATCCAGCGTCGAACCAAACAGCGCGGCCACAGGATAAAACGGCGACTGGCTGTGTTCCGGAAAACAGCGTAGCTCGCACACAACACAGGCGTGTTCGCGCAATGCCTTCTTCAGGCTTAGCACCAGGCGTGATTTACCTATCCCGGCTTCACCGCTCAAATGCACAATGCGCCGCGCTCCCTGGCGAGCATCCCGCCACGCGCTGAGCAGAGTCTTGATCTCGCTCTTGCGCCCGATCAGCGGCGTCAGCCTGGCAGCCGCTTCCAGGCGGTCTTTCGCTCCGGTTTTGCGGTCGACCCGGAACACCTCCAGCGGTCGCGCAATGCCTCGCAATTGGCGCAACCCCAGGCTCGTACTCTCAAAAAAACCCTTTACGACGTGCTGCGTCGCATCGCTTATCGCCACCTCGCCAGGTTCGACCAGTTGGCGCAGACGAATGGCCAGTCCCGTGGTGGTGCCAACGGTATCCGGCACCCCTAGGTCGCCACTGATCACCACCCCAGTGTGCACGCCGACGCGCAGATCGACACCGTCGAACCCCGAGTGCATGATTGCCAGCGAAGCCTGCACTGCCAGTCGGGCAGCTATTTCATTGGCCTGCGGGTAGCCGAAATAGGCCAGAAGGCCGCCGCCGTGGGTTTGTACGAGATATCCTGAATAATCTTGGATGATCTCGCTGCAGCGAGCCTGCGGTGCGCGCAGCAGAGCCAGCGCCTGATCGGGATCTTCAACTCCGTCGGGTGTCAATTCGCAGTAAATCACCGTAACTTGTCGCCGCCCCACGACCGGCATCAGTAGCGCCTCCGTAGGGTGTGCGTCCGCCACGCGGCGGCGTTCTGGTGTCAGTTCGCCGCGACGGATAAGCGCTTCAAGCGCCTGGGTTTCTTCAGAAGGCAATACCCCCAGTTCTGTTCTCAGCGCCCGGCAGCAGGCCTCGTATTGAGCAAGTGCGTTGGCGCGTTGCCCATTCAGCGCAAACAGTCGCATCACCCGTCGCAGGCCATTCTCGCACCACGGCTCGAGTTCCTGATGCCGCAGCGCAAACCGTAGGGCCTTGTCGTAGGCGCCCGCCCTGTCATGGCAATTCGACAGGCAAGTCAGTCGGACAAGTGCGTGATGGTGCAGCGACTCGCGCTGGACCTGAAGCCATTCTTCGAAATCCGGACAGTCAGGTAGCGAAAGTCCCGCCATGAACTCACCCCGATAATAGCTGTCAAGCACCTCCATACGGGCAAGGCAGGGGTCGAAGTTCTGCGCGCAGGGCGTGGCCGGGCATGCGGGGAAGGCAGCCGAAAACTCCGCCACATCGACCTCCAGACCGGCTGCCGGATCGATTCGGACGGATTCGCGATCGATCTGTAGCAGGGGCGCCGCCAAGTTTGCTGTGTTGAGCGTTTGACGCAGGTTATGCAGTACCAGGCGGAGATTCGACATCGCCGCCTCGCGGACCAGATCCGGCCACAACATGGCCGCCAGGGTCGCTCGCGAGTGCTCTCGAAGGGGATCCATGGCGAGATAGGCGAGGAGCGCTCGCCCTTTCTCATAAGCCAGCTTGCAGGGCTGAGCGTCTCGTTCGAGCGAAAAACCGCCTAGCAGGCAAAGCGTGAGTCGTGGGGGAGGCGTCATCACGGGAATTTTCCGCGGACCACGTAAAACGTCGGATCATACGGACGCAAACGTTCCCGGAAGTCGCGCCGACCAACGAGCAGCACCGACACGCATGGTGTCTTGAAATACACTCCCATTTTGGTGTCGTCCTTGTTATGAATGTATCCGCGAAGAAGTTCTTAAGACTCCGTTAACGATCGCTAACAGCAGTGCACAATTATAGGCGCCAATGTCACCTGCTTTATTGCCACTTGTGGATCCAGCGGTTCCCTTCGCGCCTGTCCTGTAAGGAGTTTCGCTTGTATCCGTTTCGACTTTGTTGCCGCGTTTATTTCTGCCAGCATGGTTGGTGCTGTCGGGACTTGCAGCCGCGCACACCGCGCCTCCTGAGATTCGGCATTGTTTCAGAGGGTTCTCTAACGGTTCTCTAACGGTTGCGTGGTATCCAGGTAAGTGAATATGTATGACTTACTGATTCTGTCTATTCGATGGCATCAGTAAAGCCAACCTGAATCAATACCTGTTGCCGTACGCGAGGGCATTATGAAAAAGCATGCATCCCTGAATCGAATTTTTCGACTCGTCTGGAATGACGCACTAGGAGCGGTAGTTGCGGTTGCCGAATGTGCAAAAGGTCGCGGCAAGGGGCTTTCCGGTGGTCATGTTGTATTCGCTCATTGGCGTTCGCGGATTTCACAAATCGCTGCCTGGCCATCTGCGCCACCTTTCAGGCCGATTTCCATTGGGGTGCTTTGTTCGTTAATCGGTTCGACATGCGCGTGGGCTCAGATTCTGCCGGATGGCAGGACGCAGACCACCGTATCTACTGCAGGCGCAGTGAGTAACGTTACAACTGCTACACAGTCCGGTAACAATGCCTTCAATTCGTTTTCGGTCTTCAACGTTGCCACCGGGCAGACGGCCAATCTGCATGTGCCGCAGGGTGCATCGAACCTCATCAATCTTGTCAGCGATGCCCAGTCGTCAATTTTTGGCAGGCTGAACGCGATCAAGGATGGACAGATCGGCGGGAACGTTTATTTCGCCAATCCGTACGGCATGGTTGTTGGAGCGGGTGGCGTCGTCAATGTCGGCAGTCTGCATGTATCTACCCCAACAAGAGCGTTTGTCGATGGCTTCTTCTCGTCAAATGGGCAAGTCAATGAAGGATCAGTTGCCGCTTTGCTTGCAGGCAGGGCACCAAACAGTGGCTTTGGGCAGATCAACATCCAGGGAACGGTCAATGCTGCGGGAGAAATATCGCTACGTGCCGGTGCCATCAATGTGGCCGGGACACTCTTCAGCGGTGCTCGATTTGAAGGACGACTTCCCGACTTTACCGACGTGGTTAACGCTAACGGATTGAGGTCTGCCACAAACCTGATCATCGAACAGGGCAAGATCAGCATTGTTTCTGACGGCGATGTTGAACTGAGTGGCACGCTTGCCGCGCCAGGCGGAAGTGGCGTAAAGGGTGGCGACGTCAGCATCCAGGCTGGCGGCAACTACAACCAGAATGGTGGCCGGATTATCGCGGCCGGTAACGGTATCAATTCGGCCGGTGGGGCGGTTAATGTATGGGCAGACGGTAATTCCACACTCGGCCGGGGTGCCTTGATTGATGCCAGCGCCGGCAGTAGTGGTGATGGCGGTTTTGTCGAATTCAGTGCAGCGGGCACGGTCGAACTGGCCGGTGGCCATCTCGAAGCATCGGCCACACAAGGCCGGGCGGGCAGCATCCTTATTGATCCGGCCAACCTGACCATCAGTACCGATCTGTTGCGCAGCACATCCAATACTGGCGGCAATGGCATCACCTGGAATGCCGGCAGCCTGACGTTGCAGGCTGACGAGCAATTGACAATTGCCGATGACGTCGTGGTGTCTACCCGGCAAGTGGCAAGCCAGACCCGCGATGGCCATATCAACGGGATCTCCACCGGAGATTCAGGAAATTTGACGCTTGAAGCTGCCGATATCAAGCTCGGCACAGGCTCGATGTTGCTTGCGAATTCGACCAACGGGTATGCGGCCGGTGATGTCAGCCTGACTGCCAAGAGTGAATTCAGCCTGCTCAGCAGCGACTCCTGGTCCGGACAAGCGAAGATCAGTCTCGATGGCGCCACCATCAAGGGCAAGGATGTCACGCTGGCAGCCAGTTCGACCTACGACGACTCCGCGCTGACGTACTTGTTGCCGGTCACCGTCGCCGTCGTGGGCACCAGTGTCGACGTTAAATCGAGCACACTGAATGCCTCCGGCAACCTGAGCCTCAATGCCACCTCGTTGACCAAGGCATCGACTTCAGGTGTCTTGCCGTTAGGTAGCACCGTAGCAGTATCCACGGCGACCGTCGATGTCAGTGGCGCTTCCGCACTGAGCGCAGGAGGCGATCTGAAGCTCAACGCGGCATCGACCGTCGAATCCAAAGTTGCCCCCGGTCTGCCCGATCTGAAAAAGCTGCCGGGCGATGCCGGTGCAGCAGTCAACGTCATCGTCAGCACCACCAGCACTCACGTCGGCGGCAGCACTACGCTGACGGCCGCTAACGGAGCGGCCGAAGTGAAGGCCACCAACAAAGTAACGGCAACCACCAAAGCCGATTCTTCCGCCGAAGGTGTTGTCGCGGTAGGCGGCACGGTGGCGTTGTCTGAGGTCACCACCGTGACCAAGGCCTACATCGACGGTACGGCCACGACCGATGCTGCCTCCCTGTCCGTGGCCGCCGAATCACAGAATACGCTGACGACCAGTGCCAAGGCAGCAGCCAAAGGTGCCAACAAGCAAACCGAAGCTGAGAAGGCCGCCTCGCCGAGCCTGACCGAGAAAATCCTCGCCAAGTTCAAGAATCAGGCCAAGACAACGAAAGGCAGCGTCGAAGTTGCCGCAGCGGTGGCGATCGCCAACGTCAATAGTGTAACCCAAGCTTATATCGCATCGACCGGAAAACAGAAGACAACGGGCGCAACCTCAGTCTCCAGCAAGGCGACAACGTCCTCCAGCGTTACAGCAGACGGTAGCAGCACGAATAGTGAGGTTGGCATTGGCGCTGCCGTCGGCCTGAACATCGGCGTACTGGTTAATCAGGCCAGCATCACCGATAACAGCGACATCGACAGCAACGGTTTGACAGTCAGCGCGACGATGCTGACCGACACCGCCAAGAACACCTTTGCCACCAGCGCGACCAGCGGGGCAGGCACCAGCAATGTTGGCGTAGCGGGAGCGCTTGGTATCAATGTGCTGGTCAACACCACCAGCGCTACGATTGAGGATGCCACGGTTGGTGCAGGGTCGGGCGACGTACTCGTCGAGGCGAAGAATGCCGCGGCAAGCACTGTCACGTCCGGCGCAAAAGTCACCCCGGCCAGCACAACCCAGCCCGCACAAGTGGGCGTTGGCGTGACGGTCGGCACGAACGTCGCCGTAAATACGACGACCGCGAAAATTGCCGATGGCGCCGGCATTACCGGCGGAAATAATCTTGGCCTGACTGCCAAAGCCGACAATACAGTAACCACGGCCGCCACCGGTGGTGCCGCAGGCGACAAGGTTGCGGTAACCCCGGTTGCGGCCGTCACGGTTGCGGTGAATACGACCAACGCCCATCTCGGCACCGGTAATCTGCTTGATTTGACAGGCAACTACACCAGCATCGCCGAGCAGAAAAGCACGACATCGAGTACGGCAACTGGCCAGACCATCGGCGACAAAGTGGCGGTGGGTGCCTCGATTGCTCTGACCACCGCGACCGATACCGTTACGGCGGACATTGAGCGCGATGTCACAGCGGATGGCACGTTCAGTGTTTCCGCAGAGTCGGTAGCCAAGACAACCACGTCGGCGACCGCCAGCGTCAAGGGAGGCGAGAAGGCCAAGAGCGACGGCAAGCCACCGGCGGATGCCAGCGGTAAAGAGAAGACAGTCGATGAAAAGGTAAAGGATCAGGGGGACTCAGCCAAAACAGTGGGCAGCGATACAACGGGTAGCGATACGACGAAAAAGCCGTCGTCAGCACTCGACCTGATTAAGGATTTAGCCGCAAAAGTTGGGTTGACCGGCAAAGCGAATGCTGCAAGCACGGCAAGCGATACTGCCGCCAAACCTGCCGCCTCGACGCCGTCAACCACAGATACCGCTGCCAAAATCGAAACGGCTGACACAGCCACAGAAAAACCCAAGGCCGAAACCAGCGAAGGTGGTGTCAGCGTTGCGGCAGCCGCCGGCATCAATGTCGCGGTGACGACGACCGGCGCTACCATCGGCAGTGGACGAAAGATCACCAGTGGTGGGGCAAGCACGGTCAGTAGCACGACCAATGTCGACGGATCAGCTAGTGCAGACGGCAGCCAGGTGAGCAATGCTCAAGCCAATGTCGGCGTCGGCGCGGCTGTTGCATTGAACACGGCAGTGGTGACCAACAAGGCAGTCATTCGTGATAACGCAGAGATCAATGCCCATGGCCTGACGGTCAGCGCCCAGTTACAGAAACCCGAAAAAACCGGGTTTGCCGCACTGTTCGACAAGTTCAAATCATTTATTCCGGGGAGCACTAATCCGGAGGCTAACAACTTCAGTGCCACATCAAAGAGTGGCGCGGGTGCTGGCGATGTGGGTGTCGCCGGATCGCTGGCGGTCAATACGCTCATTACCAGCAGTGAAGCCGTTATCGAAGGCGACAAGGATGTTGCTGGCACTACCGGATACGGAACGGGAGCAAAGCTTGATGCTGGTGGTGGCAAGGTCACGCTGGAAGCGACCAATCAGGCGACGAGCAAGGTTATCGCCCAGGCCAACGTCAAAAACGGCAGTAGCGGGGATCCTGGCACCGTGGGAGTGGGTGCGTCCATCGGGGTTAATGTTGCAGTCAATACAACCCGTGCCGAAGCCGAGGACAAATCAAAGCTGACGGGTGCTGGGGCTGTTGATATGGATGCCTTGAGCGTCTATACACAAAATACCGAGGTGACCGGTGGGGCGGCTGGTTCGAAAGTCTCGATCACGCCAGTGGCCGCCGTGGCCATCGCCGTAAACACGACGACTGCACGACTGGGTCAGTCTACTAGCACGCTTGATTTGACCGGCAACCTGAATCTCGATGCCAACCAGAAAAACAGTGTTACCACCAAGGCGACCGGGCAGGCGGAAGGGGATGTGGCAGTGGGCGCGTCGCTGGCAGCGGCGGTGGTGGTGGATCATGTCTCAGCCTCGCTTGATCGCGACCTGGAAGCGGCCGGGACGGTCGATATTGGTGCGAAATCCGATACATCGCTGACAACCGCCGCCAAGGCGGGTGCCAAGGGGGCTGCGCCAGTCAAAAAAGATCCGGCAACAGGCGAAGAAAAGCCGGATGCAGGCACTACGGTCGACGAGCAGAAGAAGACACAACTCGATTTCGCCAAAGGCAAAAATACTGCCGCGACGGGGGTGAAGACGGATACGCCTGATGCCAAGACACCGGACGTGAATACCAAGACACCAGATTCGACCAGCAAGCCGGATGACACAACAACAACCAACAAAGACCAGAAGGGTAAAAAGGTCAGCGTGGCGGCAGCGATCGCGGTTGGCGTTGCCTACAACGAGGCGGTGGCCTCCATTGGGGCCGGCAGAACGATCAAGGCGGGAACGGGAAAGAAACTGTCGGTTGCGGCTGAAACGGATACCAACTACACCACCTTCGCGACCGGCGAGGCGGTGTCCGACAACGTCGGTATCGCGGCAGCAGTAGGCTTGACTGCGACGATGAACAAGACCAATGCAAGCATTGGTGCCGGAACGAAGATTGACCGGGCGGGCGATGTCAGCGTGACCGCCTCCTCGCGGCAGAACATCAACAGCGGATTCCTGCGGACAATGAGTGCCGAGGCAAATTCGGGTGCCAGTGGTGGTGACGTAGCCGTGGCCGGTTCGCTGGCCGTGGTTGCCAACGACAACGAAACACGGGCAAGTATCGATGAAGGCGCCACGTTGGGCACTTCGTCCAATACCGTTGGTGATGTCGAAGTTGCGTCAAATGACGCCAGCCACATCGCCGCTGCAGCCCGGGCGGGTGCGTTGTCCAAGGGGGCAGACAGCAAGGCCGGCGTCGGCGCCTCGTTCGCTGTTCTGCTTGCCCATAACCAGAATATCGCTGCGGTAGGGCGGGATGCCGACAAGAATGGCAGCTTCGCTCCGACATCCATCCACGCCGACTCGTTGAAGATCAAGGCTGATAAGCAGGGCGTTGATAGTTTCCTTGAGAATGGCCTGTCCGTTTCCTCAGTCCTCGCTGAGCTCAAGAATATCAACACCAAGTCCTACATCGACAACCTTGATCCGGCGCTTTACCTCGGGATCAATTACTACACCGAGGCAGTTGCTGGTGCTGCAGCCAAGGGCAATGCGGCCGTTGCGGGTGCTTTTGCCGTCAATGTCTTTGGCAATACAACACAAGCCTACGTGGGTGATGCCGTATCTGCCACCCTAGGTGGCAAAAATGCAGCCGGCACCCTCGGGTTCGAGGTTGATGCCGTCTCGGACATTGTTGCCGCATCCTTTGCAGGCGGCGTTGCCGGTGCCAAAAAGGCAGGCGTCGGGATATCCACCAGCGACCTGATTAACCTAGACAAAACCCTCGCCTCTGTCGGCAAAAATGCAACGATTCTGGCCAATGGTGGTGGCGCGAAGATTCTTGCTGACTCTCAGCAAACCATTGTCGACATCGGCATCAGCGGCGGCCTGGGTACAGAGAGCACAGGCGTCGGTGGTGTGTTGGGTGTGGCTCTGTCCCTGAGCAAGACAGAAGCCAGCATCGGCGATGGCAGCATCCTGAAAGTCAGGGATGCTCTTGATGTCATCGCTGAGAGCGACAGCATCATGGTCGTTGCGGCCGGCGGCGTCGGTGGCGGCAAGGACGCGGGGGTTGGCGCGAGCATTGCCGCCAATGTCATCGCCAACCAAACCAAGGCGACTGTCGGCGAGAAGGCCGAACTTGCGTCGACCGGCAAGACCACTATTTCGGCTGATGCCGACGAGACCACGGTGACGGCAGTCATTGCCGGAGCCGGTGGTGGTAAAGCGGGTGTTGCCGGTGCGTTGTCCGTCAATCTGGTGCTGACCGAGACGGTTGCATCAGTCGGACAAGCAACGAAAATAAATACTGACGCAGCCTATTTGAGCGCTGACCAGGCGGTTGCCATTTCAGCACATGACGACACCGTCGTCGTTGGCGTCGCAGGTGGCGCCGCGGGTGGTGGCAAGGCAGGCGTCGGTGCGGGCATCGATACCGAAGTGATGATCAAGACGGTGAAAGCGTTTGTTGCCGACGACACGGTGGTGGACGGGAAGCAAGCTGACATTCGTGCCAAGAAGGATGTCACGGTCGACGCCACGTCGACTGAAAATATCGTCTCCGTCAGCGCTGGCTTCGGCGGTGGTGGGACAGCCGGCGTTGGCGGCGCTGTTGGTATCGGATTCGTCAAGAACGATGTTCAGGCCTATGTGGGCCAGTCGGCCAAAGTGGATACCGATAGTAATGTGCTGATCAATGCACAGGATGACATCACGGCCGTACTGACTGCGGGCGCGGGTGCCGGCGGGGGTACTGCCGGTGTCGGTGGCTCGCTGGCAGTCGCCACACTCATTGGCAGCACGAAAGCCTTCATCGGCGATCACGCCGACGTAACAGCACGCGGACTGGGTGACGCTGCAACGGTATACGACGGGGAAACCGTGATAGCCCGGCAGCCGGAAACGCCCACGAAATCAGGCGATTTGACTGCCAAGAAGACAACGACAGCTAAAGGGATTTCGGTCACTGCCTATAACCGCGAAAACCTGATCACCACCGCCGCCAGTGGTGCCGGTGGCGGCACTGCCGGCGTCGCTGCCACGGTTTCAGCCAACGTAATTGCCAACACCGCAGAGGCTTACATTGGACGTTCGGCCAAGATCAATACAAGCAACACGGCTGCAGGCGCTGATCAACAGGTTCGCGTCAAGGCCATTGATGAAACATTGCTCGTCGATACGGCGGCCGGAGCGGGTGGCGGCGGCACGGCGGGCGTAGGTGCTGGTGCTAATGTGGGAGTCGTTGCCAAGACGACCAAGGCATGGATTGGCAAGTCTGCTGAGGTGAACGCCAAAAAGGCGGTCGATGTCAGCGCGGCCTCGTCAGCCATGACATTTACGACGACTGCGGGCTTTGCCGGTGGTGGTAGTGCCGGCGTTGGCGGGTCTGTCGCCGGTGTTGGTGTCGCCAACACGACACAGGCCTATATCGAGGACGCTCTGGCGGCCGATCCAGCGACCAGGATAAAGGTCACAGGGGGCGATCTGTCCGTCAAAGCCAATGATTTTGCAACCTCCTGGCTCATTACGGGCTCAGGTGCTGGCGGCGGTGCCGCTGGCGTCGGCGTTTCACTGGCTGCAGGCGTCAATGCGACAACAACTCTGGCAAAGATTGGCGACTACGCCGAAACCGATGCGTACGGGACAACATCGGTCAAGGCTGATTCGACCGAGAACGTGAACATGATCACCGTAGCCGGTGCTGGCGGCGGTTCGGCTGGTGTGGCCGGTACTATTTCGGTCAATGTGGTGGCTTCGACAACCGAGGCTGGCATTGGCAAGTATGCCAAAATCAATCAAGATTCGGCCGTTTCGGACAGTAGCGATCAAAGCGTCGTCGTCAAGGCGACGGACACGATCATCGCCAATAGTGTTGGCGGGGCTGGTGCAGGTGGTGGTGCGGCCGGCGTAGGTGCGACCATCAATGTCCTTGTGGCCCAAAACACGACTTCGGCCTATATCGACAATGGCGCCACCGTCGATGCCAAGAAAGACATCACGGTCGACGCTTCGTCAGACAAATACGTCAACTCGGCGACCATTGCCGGCGCTGGTGGTGGAGCCGCTGGCGTCGCCGGAGCCGTTTCGGTCATTGCCGTTGGCTCACTGTTTGACGATGATGCCAAGAGCGGACTCGGCGACAGCAATACCAGTACATATGCCGATGGCCAGTTAAACAAGAGCGCCGTGAAGGATTCCGGCACTGGAAATAGCCAACTCGGGAATTCGGCTCTGGCTGCCGGGGCTTCGGATGAACTGGATAACAAGACCGGTAAATTAGCTGTTGGCAAGTACATGGCCGATACGGCCAAGATTCCTTTGCACAACACGCAGGCTTTCATCGGCAAGAACGCCAAGGTCAAGGCGGGCGAAAATGTTGATGTCACGGCAAAGGATTCAACATTGGCGATTGTCGCATCCGGCGCTGGCGCAGGCGGGGGAGCCGCCGGGGTTGCGGGTGCTGTTGGCGTGGTGCTACTGCACGACGCGGCCGAAGCTTTCATTGCGGATGGCGCATCGGTTGATGCGGGCAAGAAGCTGAATGTGGCAGCGCAGACGGCGGACAATGTCTTCAATGTGGACATCACAGGCAGTGGCGCTGGTGCTGCCGATGTGGCAGCAGTCATCGGCGTGAATGTTGTGACGTCAAATACCTCAGCCTATATCGGCGACGCCAATATCAACAAAGACAGCGCCATGGCTGCGGCGAATACCGCTCAATCCATCGCCGTGACCGCAGGCAGCAACAGCAATCTAGTCACCGTCGCCGGCACCGGCGGTGGCGCCGGTGCCGCGTCTGTGGGTGGCATCGTCAACGTCAATACGCTGGCCAAGAACACATCAGCTTTCATCGGTGAAGGGGCGGATGTGGTTGCCGATAACGATGTCGATGTTTCAGCCGCTTCATCGCAGAACCTGATTGGCGGCAGCCTGGCTATTCGCGGCGCGGGTGCGGCTGCAGTCAGTGCAGTGGCGTCGACCAATGTGATTGCCAACACAACGGAAGCCTATATCGGCTCATCCCGGATGGATGCCAGCAAGAGCGCCGCAATCGTTGATTCGAATGGAAACGTCCGATTGGCCGCCACGGATGATTCGCTGATTGTCGCCGCTTCGGCGGTTGGCAATGGCGCAGGCGCCGCTGGTGTTGGCGTGAATGTCGGCGCGAATGTGATTTCCAGCCAGACACGTGCCTACGTGGCCGAAGGTTCGACCGTGAATGCGCGCGGCAATGCTGATGCCAATGAAATCTACGACGGCACGCTCTCATCCTCGCCGGGTGCAGCGGCAACGGTGCCCGGCAACGGAGCCGGGAATGTCGACCTGAACGGTGACGGCGTGGCTGACGGCAACGTCAATGGCGGCGTGTCGTTCAATGTCAAGGCAGGGAATACCGAGAACACCGTCGATCCCTCTAAGCAAGGTGTCGGCAACAAGACCGTGGCTGGCGCCTCGGGTGGTATTGGTGCCAAGGGCAAGACGACAGCGAAGGGCCTCTCTGTTACGGCAGTAGGCAATGAAAAAATCATCTCGGCAACGATTGGGATCGCCGGCGCGGGTGCGGCTGCCGTAACGGGGGCTGCGTCTACCAATGTGGTCGCCTCGCAAACTGAGGCTTATATTGAGGGCGGGACGAGCATTACCAACGGTACGTTAGGGGATGTCCGCGTCAAGGCCGCCGACAATACCTTCATGGTTCAGACCAGCGGAACCATCAGCGGCGCTGGCGCAGCGGCCGTGAGCGGGTCGATCAATACGGGCATTATCGATAAGAAAACACATGCCTCGATTGGCGATGCGACCATCACCGCAGCGAATGTCGAGGTCAAGGCCGCTGCTACGGAATCCATTTATAACGTAACAGCCAACGTTTCCGTTGCCGGTGCAGCCGGTGTCGGCGGTGCTGCAGGCGTCAACGTGGTAACCAACGAGACATACGCCAAGATTGGCGCGGGGGCTGATGTCAACGCGATAGGTAATATCAACGTCAATGCGACGCAGGATACTGCACTCGACATCTATACGGTGAGCGGCGCCGGCGGCGGTGCCGCCGGTGTCAGCGGCGCGGCGTCGGTTGGGGTAATTGCCAATGTCACGCAAGCATTCATTGCGGGCAGCAGCGATGCAACTAACAGAACAAAAATCGATGCCGGAAAGGCGTTGACCGTAACATCCTTGTCGGAAGAGGAAATGACGAGTGCCACGGTGAGCGGCGCGGCAGGTGGATTCGCCGGTGTCGCCGGCGCAGTCGGCGTCAAGGTGGTGAGTTCGACAACGGAAGCCTATATCGGGGATGCCAGCCAGGTGAATCAGAGGCGCTCCGGGGCGACTCAGGATGTCCTTGTCCAGGCAGATGATTCGGTGAAACTGGCTGGTGGTGGCGGCACCGTGGCGCTCTCCGGAATGGCTGGCGTGGGGGCAACCGCAGAGATTAATGTAGTGCGCAACACCACGACGGCTTACATCGCCGCCTCCAGCGTGGTCGATGCAGATCGTGACCTGACAGTCGCTGCCAACTCGACCAAGGATGTGCAGTCAGCGGCCGTGGCGGCAGCCGGTGGCAATTCGGTGGGGATCGGCGGCGCGCTGTCGGTGATCAGCATTGGGGCTGCCTTGGATGGTGACACCCAGGGACGAATCGGAAATGCCGACTCCTTTGCCGATAGCCAGATGAAGCAGGACAAGGTCGGCGCCAATCTGGGCAGTTCCAACCATGTACAAGGCGCCAAAACTGAGGTTGCACGTTCCGGTGGGTTGGGCGTTTCCTCCAAGCTGAACGAAACGTCGACTGCATCGCTCGACAAGACCCGGGCATTTATTGGCAGCGGTAGTCAGGTAACCTCTGGCCGCGCCGTGAAGGTCGCAGCGAGCGACAAGCTGAAGGTTGATGCCAATGCCGTCGGCGCCGCCGGCGGCGCAGTTGGCATCGGTGGCGCTGTGAGCGTGGCGGTAGCAAACAGTACGACGGAAGCTTTCATTGGGTCGGGCACGACAGTCGATGCGGTCGGTAACGTCGATGTCACCGCCAATGCTGCTAACGTCGATAGTACCGGTGCCCTGGTTCGCTCAGCAGCGGGAGCCGGCGGTATTGTTGGCGCCAGCGCGGCAGTGGCGGTAATGAATGATCACAGCAAGACTTCTGCTTATCTGGATGACGGCGCGGAAATCAAGCGGGCAGCGGATTTGTCCGTGACCGCCCACACCAACCACAAAGCCAGGGCCGAGGCTCTTGGTGCCTCGGCAGGCGGCTTGGCAATTGGTGCTTCCGAGGCTTATTCCCGCTTTGATGGCAGCACAACAGCTTATGCCGACACGGATGTTCAGATCGGCAAGACCGCAGGCAAGACGGTCAGTAATGTACTGATAGAGGCGACGGATGATTCCACTGCCGTGTCCCGCGCAGTAGCTGGCTCGGCAGGTATTTATTCCGGTGCCGGCGCGGCCGCGCAGTCGATCATGAAGTCCACGGTCAGCGCCAGTCTGGAAGACAGAGCCGATGTCGAGGTGCAGAGTACGCTCGCGGTCAGTGCGGCGTCGGCGGCAAGCGCTTCGGCCGAAGCCGTCGGTGTCAGTGTCGGTTATGGTGCCGTTGGGGTTTCCTCAGCAGTGGCCACGGTGGATAACGATGTGACTGCCGGTATCGGTAGTGATGGCAAGATCAAGGCGAATCAGTTGAATGTCCATGCCATGACTGCGCTTCCGACGGCCAGCGGTTTGACCGCAAAAGCGCTCAGCTACGGCGCTTCGGGGGGGCTCGTGGGGATTAATGGCACGAGCAGTGTGGCAACTTATTCGGGCAGCACGCATAGCACTATTGGCGATGGAACCACCGTCACAGGCAGTGCTGAGGTACAGGCTACGACCAATAGCAAGCAGCAAGCCAACGCATCTGGCGTAGCTGTCGGCGGCTGGTTGGCGGTGGGGGCGAATATTGCTGTCGCCACCAGTGATTCCAATACTCAAGCCGACATCGGAAAGGACGTGGAGGTCACAGGCACCTCACTCGCGGTCAAGGCACTGGGTGCTGATGAAAATAACGCCAATGCAATTTCTGGCTCTGGCGGTCTCGTAGCCGGTGCCGCATCAAGCGCCACGACGATCAGCAAGAGCAACATGCTTGCCCATATCGGCCAGGACAGTACGGTAATTGCTGAAAACGTCGTGTTGAACGCGACGCACACCATGCGCTTCAATAGCAGTGCCGACAGCTTCCAGGCCGCGGCCTTCGGGGCGTCCGGCGCGCTTGCCCGCAATACGGCCGAAAGCACCGTGACGGCCAGTACCGGCAGCGGCGTCACGCTTGATGCCGCCGAGATCGACATCGAGGCCAAAAACATTGTGCGCAAAGCGGCTTTGGCCGGCAACAATGCCCAGGCCGCGGCTGGTGGTTTGCTCAACGGCGCAGCTGCCTTCAGCAATACGACCGTCAGCAACTACACTAGCGCGCTGGTTGGCGAAAACGCCCGCTTCACGGCAGATCGCGCCGGCGCCAGCCAGGGCAGCGTGTCGATTGCCGCCAGCAACGATGTTGAACTCAATGACACTGCCCGCCTCGATACCGGCGGCGCCGTGGCCGTTGCGCTTTCCGAGTCGAAGATCGTCAGCACCACCAACCAGGCGACCGTGGATATCGGCGCCGGGGCGGAGATAGTTTCTGATGGCGAGGTTACGCTGGCGACCCAAGCCAAACTAACTGCCAACGCCTATGTGCGTGCCAAGACCTACGGCGTGGCCGGGGCGGCGGCGGGACGATCAACGGCCAGCCTTGGTGCCGACAATGCCATCAAAGTCGGCGCCGGTGCAAGGGTGCAGTCGGATGGCGGCGACGTCAATCTACTCGCTGGCAGCGGAAATAAGCTGCAAGCCAACGCTGACACGCGCCTGTGGAACCATACAGCGCTACCCATCGTCACCGACCCCGATGCTGATGCCCGCATCGTCCAGCACAACACCATCGATATTGCGACCGGAGCCAAGGTGCGCGCGCACCAGGATGTCAACCTGACCGCGACAGAGGGGCAGCACAAGGCGACCGGCTACGGCGAAGGTACAGACTCGTATCGCGAAGTGCTATCCGCGATCGGCGAGTTCTTCGGCGCTGATACCTCGTCGCTGAAAATTACCGGCGGTTCGAGCTATGACAATGCCGGCAGCTGGTCTAATCTTTCTTCCGGCGTCAATGTCAATGGCACGGTCGAGGCGGGGATTCATCACCTGCAATACCTGACTCTTGGAGCTAACGGCACGACGGTCGAGAAACAGTCCGAGGGTGTGAGCTACACGCTAGAGGACAACGTAAAACTCGCCGACCTGCTGCAATCTGAAATTGATGCCCTGCGCGTCAAGGCGAACGCGACCCGCGCCGCCGCAACAGACTACAGCGGAACCAATGCCGCTGATGCGGCTTTGGCTCTGGATAACGATGCCGATATTCTTGAGGCTCAGCTCTCCGCGCTTGATAGTTCAGTCCGGGTCGGCTTCATGCATGTCAACCCGGTGCTTGCCCAGAGCGGCAACGTGAACGTAACAGGTAAATACCTGACCGGCACGAATGGAACACTCAACGCTCCCGGCGATGTGCGGATCGACATCGAAAACAAGTCGCTTCGTTTCCTGACCACCAGTAGCTTGCTCATTCCCGACGATAAGGGCGGGCAGGTGACCTTCAACGGGTTGGGCATATCGTCAACTGCTGACATCAACGCGCGCAACCAGGGTGGCAAGACAGCCAGCAACATGACCGTGCTGAGCGCCGACACCTCGCCGAAACCAGTCATCAGTGTGCTAAATACTAACGGTAACAATTCGCCGACTGGGGAGCCAGCCCAACTTTGGATGTTGGGCGATGTTACCAACCTGCGTGGCGAGGCTGTTGCCAACAGCGAGGGAACCATTCGTGTTTCGGCACACATCGATGCCGAAACCGTCAATATCGCCACCAGCGGTGACATCATCCAGACCTACACACCTGGATTTACCCACCAGGGAGGCAATCCCATCAGCCAGCTCGGCACGCTACCGGACATACGGGAGGCCGCCAAGATCGACTATTCAACCGACACACTGGCGGTGCGTGACTGCGGTAGTGACGGCAAGGGCTGCAGCTCTTCCATTGCTGGACAGAACGTGTACATCAGCGGAGAGAAACTCAATATCAACGGCCTGATCCAGGCCGGCCTGCCTGACCGTGCTCTGGCCATCGATGCAAATTTACTGAGTGCACTCAACCCGACTTTCAATACAAAGACCAATACTCAAGCCATTAGCGAACTACGCACGAAATGGTCGAATGGTGACCACAGCGTTCGGTTTCTGGCGTTGAATGCACCACTGGCGGGTTCCTCCTCGATCAAGGTCAGCTATGACGCCGAGAATGATCGCCTCCAACTAGACAATGTGCGCATGGGTGGCGGCCACATGGAACTATTCGGCAATATTTTCTCCACCGGTAATGGCCAGCTGAACGTGATGGATGGTTATGGTCGCATCAACATCACCAACAGTAGCAGCTACGACCTTGCGGTTGGACGCCTTGATACCAGTGGCGGCGTCGAAGGGACGATCAAGATCACAGATACCTCCAAACGAGACGCCCATAACAAACCGCTAGTGACCCAGATTACCCGCCTGGGCAACCTCATCGAAGAGCGGAGTAGTCAGACCGTCGATGCCGAGGGCAAACCGACCTATCTGGTTTCTTCGGCAACGGGTCGCAATACCACCTTCCAGCCAACACAAAATCGTCGCTTTAACTGGATCAATGGCCGGACAACCACCTTGGACGAGGACAGAGTCTATACATCGAGGATTCTCTTTGGTGCTGATTGGTTGGTTGCTGATTATGACAACCCTGATTCCTCTACTACGTCGGCGGCCTATAGGCAGCGTTTGACTGGTGACTGGTTGTCCATTGGCGGTGGAACAGCTAATTACGCGATGGATTATTCGACCTATTCGACAGGTGCCTACAAGTACAGGGGCGATTCCACCTCTAGGTATGGAGTTGTCTGCATTGCAGATGCTTGCGCTTACGAGGAAGTGACTACACATGCCTATTTCCGCACTATCACTCAGGAGTATTTCCAGCACAGCCTCAACGCCTCCAAATCCATTGGCATTGGCTTCATCGGTTACGACACTGCCAGCCTTAACGTCAATTCGGTCAATGGCCAATTGCTGCTTGGCGGTCTGGCACGGGCGGTCAACGGTACTACCACGCTGAACGGCAACTCGGGCATCCAGAGCCTCAGCAGCGATGCAAGCATCGCTGCCAGCGATTTGCGAATGACTTCTGCCAACGGCGCCATCGGCAGTGCCTCCAAGCCGATCAACATCGACCTCACCGATACCGTGATCACGCCCGCTCTGATCAACGGCACTGTGACAGCAACGGGCCGCAATGGCGTGGCGCTGAAGGAAATTGCCGGAGATTTGCGCGTGGCTGCGGTCAACGCCAGTCAAGGCGACATTTCCTTGATTGCCGACCGCAATCTGGTCGCACCGACGAATACGGTAGTTACCGGCAACAGCATCAGTCTGGTGGCCTTGTCCGGCAATGTCGGCGATGCAGGCGCGCCGATCAGGGTTGAGACTCAGGGCAGTACCTCAACCTTGTCGGCTAGTGCTGCGGGCGAGATCAACATCGCCGAACAAACCGGTGACCTGCGCGTCAATCAAGTCAAGTCGGCTGCCGGCGATGTCCGTCTGAGCGCGCCGGGCAGCCTGCTTGATGGCAACACGGTGGAAAGTGTCGACGAGAAGTCGCGCGCTGAATTACTGGCGCTGTGGGGTGCCATGGAGTTGACCGGCGGCGGCGCAGACGCGGCGCGTGACCGGAACCTTGCGGCTCAGGAAAACGGGCTCAAGGCCTCTTATGAAACCTATTTCCGTATGCGCCACCTACGTCTCAACGATGATGGCATTACTTATACGGCTGACGCCTATAACCCGAACTTTGCCTACAAACTCGCTGAAAACCAGGCAGCCGCACTAAGGGAAGCTAATGGCTGGAACAGCGACCAGCTGGCGGAACACGAGCGTAGCCAGACTGCACAGTATCACGCAAGCTACGCGCGTTTCGGTGGTGGCGCTTACACGGCAAACTTCGAAGCACGCCTGACGGTAGAGGAAATTGCTGCCACCAGTGCCGGCTACAAGTGGAGTGATGAGCAACTGACGAATGCTATTGGCGCCGGGATATTGAAGGAGACTTCCGACACCAATATCCGGATTGAAGACCCGAATGTTGTTGGCACTAACGTCAATCTTGTGGCGGGAGGGGATATCGGAAGCAAATTGGGCGTGGTTACCATCGGTAAGGGAACGGCATTCAGTAGCCTGAGCGACACACAGAAACTTGCCCTGCTTACCGCTGAAAGCAACGACCTGACGGTGACAGATACGGGTATCACCATCGTCCAGCGTGATGACTTCAACGTTACTGCACGAGGTGAATTGAATGCGAGCGCAGCCGGTGCCCAAGGAGTTATCCATATTGGATCGGAAGAGCAAGTCTTGATCGGCGAGATAGCCAGTCCCCAGGAGGTGCGCATCAAAACATCGCAGGGGTTGAGCGCAAAGGCCGGTGTGACCAACGTGACAGCCAACGACATCGTTCTGGAAGCCGGTCGCGGTGATCTGGGTAAGGATGGTGCAGCGATACTGATCAACACTACAGGCGGCAAATTTACTGCACGTGCGGGTGGCAACCTGAATGTTGAAGAAGTCAGTGGAGATCTGCGCGTTGAAAGCGTATTTGCCAAGGGCAACGCCACCTTGAAGGCAGACGGATCGATCCTTGAATCGAAGACAGATTCGAGCGTTGATGTACGGGCAGACAATGTCAGCCTGATCGCTGGCGCTGTGGGCAATATTGGTTTGTCCGGCGAAAACCAGAGTCTTGATGTAGGTGTCGATATCAACGGTATGGTCAATGCAGTTGCGAGCCAGGGCATTTATCTGGCTGGCCCGATTGATCAGAACTTTATTGTTGGGGATATAACAGCCGGAACAGTTGCGCTTCTGAGATCAGCCGCAGACGCCAGAATCGTCGGGAAGGTTCATGCGACGAGCGACCTTGGCGTAATCGTTGCTGGAAACGCATCCATGGCACCTGGTTCCTTGCTGAAGTCTGATTCAGGAAACATTGAGCTTTCGGCAGATAGTTTTTCTATGGCCGATGGTTCCAAGGTGCATGCCGATGCTGGGACGATAACGGTAAACGCCCAGAGAGATATTATCATTGGGCAAATCGAAGCGACCCACAATGCGACCGCAGATGCGATCCGGATTACGACCGATGGCCGGATTCTCGATGGTGGTGATACGGGCGGCGACGATCTGATCGCATCAACCGCCGGTGCACGCCTTACCATGAACGCCAAGGGCGGAATCGGCGTTGCCAAGGTCTCTACGAGCGATATTGACGTTTCGGTGAAGGACCCTCTCGAAATCAATGTTGCAGAACTTGAGGCAGGAAGCAGCGCTGGAAGTATTCTGGTGGATTCCAACAGTCCCTTGAATTTCACGACTGTTCAGGCGGGCCTTGATGTTTCCTTGACGGCAGATGGTTCAGTAAGCGGTTCCAACGTAAGCGCGGGCAGGGACGTGGTCATCAAATCCATGAACGATTTGAAGGTAGGTGATCTGACGGCGAAAACTGGCAATGCCATTGTTGTTGCCGGCCGCAACATCGAAGCTGATTCCATTAGTGCTGGCGAACTTGCCGACCTGAATGCGGTAGCGGGTGATCTCAAGGTTAATCAGATCACTAGTCGAAGTATGACACTTGCTGCAGGCGGCAATTTGAGCTTGGGGACTTTGTCAGCCGACACGGCACTTTCGTTTAGTAGTTCTTCGTTAACTGCAAACATCGTGCACAAGGGCACCGGTAGCCCGTTGCTTCTTTCGATCACCGGCCCTGGTGGTGGCATTGCCTCTCTGATTGATCTCGATCTCAGTAGCCCGGTCGGGGTTCAATTTGCCCGCCTCTCGACAATGGATAGCAGCATCCGGATGTTGTCCGGCTATCTGCAGATTGATAGTGGATATATTGGCAATGTGGCCCGATTCCAGAACCCGGTTACTGATCTTGTGATGGATAACAACAGTTATGCCGTTCGCTCGGTCGATGTCCAGCTCTATGTCCCAGGAAAATCCTTCAGCGGTTTTAAACTTGATGGATGGACAACCATTGCCGGTCCTTACGTCATCAATCGAGATCCGGATCATGGGGTGCAGATGGGCAGTCTTCGTGACAGTAGTGCCCTTGAAGAGTCACGCAGCGGTATTGAGGGTAAGGTAGGCACTCCGCGCGTAGCAAGCATGGCGCCATTGGCAATGGGCGGAGAGAATGGGATTCGATTAATCGGTTCGCTGGAAGGCGTAAAAGCGGCAGTTCAAATGGTCGATATTGAAAATGACAACCAACAAGTCGTGGAAGAATGATGCAGATTAATTTGGTAGGAAAAAAATCAATTTGGAAGACAAGGGTGGTGCTTGGTCACGCATGTTTGCTGTTATGCGTGGCGGGAGATGCCGTTGCACAGGTCAGACTCCCTCCTTCCATTGACGCAGGTGCGATTCAGCGACAGACGATTGATCGGGAGCAGCAGATTCGCGAAGATGGAGAACGGCCGAAACTACAGTCTCCTTTGGAGAGGGCTGAACCGGTAGTGAAGAAACCGCAGAAGTCTGATGTCAGGTTTCTCTTGAAGCGCATTGAGTTTTCACCGTCTGAGATACTTAAAACTGAAGAATTGCTTGCCTACGCCAAAGAGTTTGAAGGGCGAGAGGTCACCCTGGCTGAGCTTGAGGGTTTGTTGGAAAAGGTCAACCAGCGCTATCGGGAATTGGGCGTCATTACTGCAAGCGCCGTATTGCCCCCTCAGGATATCGTCGATGGCGTGGTCAGGATTCGCCTGGTTGAAGGCAGAATTGGCAAGGTTTCTGTCGAAGGAAATTTATCAACCAGAACACAATACATAGAGGGATGGATCAAGCAGCATTCAGGCGAGCTGCCTGATCTGGTAGCTCTTGAGCGAGACTTGATCCGATTCAATCGTACGAATGATGCGCAGCTCGCAGCCGAACTTAAACCGGGCGAAAAATTTGGCCAATCGGATATCCAAATCAAGGTTGCCGAGCCACCGCTGCATGACCTCAGACTCTTTATGGACAACAATGGCAGTCCATCCACAGGTGAGTTTCGAACTGGTATTTTTTATTTGAACCGAAGCCTTCTGGGCTTTCGGGACAATCTGGGCCTGAGCTTTTCAAGGGCTGACGGGCATAACGGCTACGGTTTGAGCTATTCACTGCCGGTCAATACCTGGGGAACCCGTTTGGTCAGCGCCTATAACTTCGATGAGACACAGGTCAAGCATGGGCCGTTCAGGGATCTGGGTATTACCGGTGAAGCCCAGGCTTATAGTTTTGATCTGCGCCATCCACTCTATTTTGATAACCGCATCTATCTGGAAGCCATGGCAGGGTTTCGCAATCGACGGGTATCCAGTTGGATCAGCGATATCTTTCTACAACGAACTGATACGAATGATGGCCATGCCGGATTGGAGTGGCAATCAGTTGATAGTGGTGGCTTTTGGACTGGATCACTGACCTATATCTCGGGCGATGCCGATTTTTCCAATGCAGCTGGAAAACGATATTCCATCACGCGAGGGAATATCCGCCGCGTTCAGGATTTTGGGGGAGGATGGCAATTGCGCGGACTCGTCAGCTTTCAGGGAACACCAGATGTCTTGTTGCCATCCTCTGAGCAATTCTTGATCGGTGGCGAAGGGACTGTTCGGGGCTACAAAACCGGTTTGTATAGCGGCGACAGTGGTCATGTATTGGGAGTGGAGTTGCATCATCCGTTACCACTAGGTATCGACAACGTGAAGACCTCTGGATTTTTCTTCATTGACCATGGCGTCACGAAACCATATCGCCCCGTCGGTTCGCAGTTGCATTCAGATGAAATCACGGGTGCGGGATGGGGTCTGAACGTCGGTGTCAGCACCTGGCTGTCAGCAAAACTCTCCTTGGGCTACGGGCTGAATAATCGACCGGAGGAGACCGAAAATTATTATGTTAATGCTCAAGTAGTTGTTGCGGCCTTCTAAGGTTATGCATTCGTTCATTTGTATATTGTTCAAATCTGAGCACACGATTAGTTCGACCATTCAGAGTAGCTGAACCTCTGGCATCGGATTGGTTTGCTGTCATTCAGACTATTCGATTGTTTAGGTTCACTATGGAAGGTTGTGGCCGGGGATGTGACGTCGGCAACGGCCGCTTCGTAGAACTCCAATGCGCAAATACCTGATTTGGCTGGGCGGCCGCTATCGGGAAGCCGCGATGACCGGAGTGGGCACTACTGAGACGGTCGCGAGCAACCGGAGTCAGACCACTGTTTTCTAATTCGTTCGTTTCAAATCTCACTGCAGCAGATCAAGCCGGGTGCAACTCTCTCGCTGCATCTTGCAGCACATCATCGGGAACACCACGGCGCTTCAGGGCTTCAATCAAACGTGCCTCGGCACTGAAAGCGTACTGCGCTTCGTCTTTCCTCAATCCCTCACTGACATAGGATTTGAGCAGCGACTGATAGCCGCTTAATCCCTTTTGGGGGGCGATGGCCTTCATCGACTCGACCGCATCCACCGGCATTCTGATTGTGATCGAAGTCACGGGGCGGTCTTTGGCCAAGCGTGCTTTCATTTTTGCACTGAGCATAATCATCTTCCTCTCTTGAAGTAGCGCGACGAGCAGAAATGATGAGGATGTTTATAAACAGCGGACAGACTACGGTTTTAGGTTCCAAGAAACCAAGCCAGTGCCGGTTAAGCCACTTCGGCCTGCAGGCTGATTCGATTGGCAGTCGCCCTGACTTCCTTCATGCGCCCGTGTCCAGGCAGCACTTTATCGGCAATCGTTACCAACCCGGCGCGCTCCAATTCATCAACATCGCGCTTCACTGCACTGCGGTCCCGATGCAGGCGTTCCGAAATTTGAGTAATCGATCCCGGCATTTCTTTCACTGCCCGGAACAGCGCCAAGCGTGCTGCCGTGATCAGTTTCATTACGTCAGCGGGGTCTTCGAAGCTGATGATGCGTTCATCGGGCAACTGCTCGCCGCGATCCGCCGCCTTGGCCAACTTGCGGCCACGCTTGAAGAAATCTTCTTCAGTTCCGGTCTTGATGGTGAGCTTGGTCATTTTTTGTCCTTCAGGGCAACCCAGTCTTGTTCTAAGCGCTCTTCAATGTCCTCGAAACTGACAAATTTGATCGGTTCCACGGTACCAAAATAGTGGCAATGGTGGCCATCATGGGCGTTGTCGTAACCCACGACGCGCCCATTGTCGCCGGCATGAATGTGATGATTAATATAGGCGAGGTTGTATCGCGTAATTTTCTTGCTCGTCTCATCAATCCACACATCCCTGCGCAGCTTTCCATTCCCGCGCTTGTCGGAAATCTTGTGAGACTCATCGATAATCTTCACTTCAGCCATGATGAATCATATCATGGCTGAAGTGACTATCTAGATACCCACTCAATCAGGCAGCATCCCTCGCGACAAAACAAACAGTTGCTTGAAGCCTTAAAAAATCAGCCAAAAACCGCCGTTGACCGTAACAGTTTGCTGCATTGCGATAAAATCCGCGCCACCATGATATATCCACTCCTTCGTAAATTCCTTTTCACGCTCGACGCTGAAACTGCTCACGGTATCGGCATGCAGGGCGTCGATTTTCTCAACGCTTCTGGTCTCGCCGGGATTCTGGCCAAGCCGGTAAAAGCCTGCCCGGTTGATGTCATGGGCTTGCGCTTCCCCAACCCGGTTGGCCTCGCCGCCGGGCTGGACAAGAACGGGGATCATATCGATGGCCTCGCGCGACTCGGTTTCGGCTCTATCGAGATTGGCACGATCACGCCCAAGCCACAGGATGGCAACCCGAAGCCGCGCATGTTCCGCATTCCGGAAGCGCAGGGCATCATCAACCGGATGGGCTTCAACAACGCCGGCGTTGATCGTCTGCTGGAGAATGTGCGCGCAGCAGAATTCCCGAAAAAAGGCGGCATCCTCGGCATCAACATCGGCAAGAACGCGACGACGCCGATTGAAAAGGCGGCAAACGATTACCTGATCTGCCTTGAGAAGGTATACAACGACGCCAGCTACGTTGCGGTCAATATTTCTTCGCCGAACACCAAAAACCTGCGTGAATTGCAAAAAGACGATGCGCTGGATGATTTGCTGTCGCAACTGAAAGCCAGCCAGGAAAAGCTCGCCGAAAAACACGGCCGCTACGTGCCAATGGCGCTGAAGATTGCTCCCGACCTTGACGATGAACAAATCACCGCGATTGCCGATGCCCTGCGCCGCCACCGCATGGACGGCGTCATCGCAACCAACACCACACTGTCGCGCACTGAGGTTGAAGGCATGCCGAACGCTGGCGAAGCTGGCGGCCTTTCCGGTGCGCCGGTTTTCCGTCGCTCAACCGATGTACTCAAGAAGCTGTCCACCGCACTGGCTGGCGAACTGCCGATCATTGGTGTCGGCGGCATCATGGGCGGCGAGGATGCCGCTGAAAAAATCCGCGCCGGCGCCAATCTAGTACAGCTTTATAGCGGTTTCATTTACCGCGGCCCGGACTTGGTCAGCGAAGTCGCTGAAACGCTGGCGCATGTGATTGGCAAAAAAGCCTAAACCCATAGTAGCTGAACGGTTGTTTGTATTTCGGCAAAGTCTGATAATGCCAGCCTCAACTAGAAATAACTCATGAGCCACTATCTATTCATCCTCGTCGGCGCTGTTCTGGTCAACAACGTCGTACTGGTGAAAATTCTCGGGCTTTGCCCCTTCATGGGCGTTTCCAAAAAGCTGGAAACCGCCTACGGCATGGGCGCCGCGACGACCTTCGTACTGACCGTGGCGACTGGCGCCAGCTACATCATTGATCACTTCCTGCTGATTCCTTTCGGGCTGGAATATCTGCGCACGCTGTCCTTTATTGTAACGATTGCGGCGATTGTCCAATTGACCGAGATGGTCATTGCCAAAACCTCGCCGGCACTGCAACAAACCCTCGGCATCTACCTGCCGCTGATTACCACCAATTGTGCGGTGCTCGGCGTGCCGCTGCTGAATATTGCCAACGGCTACAACTTCATTGACTCGCTGCTTTTCGGCGCCGGCAGCGCCATCGGCTTCTCGCTGGTACTGGTTCTCTTCGCCGGCATCCGCGAACGGATTGAAGGCGCCGATGTGCCGATCCATTTTCGCGGCGTCGCCATTGCCATGGTCACTGCCGGTTTGATGGCACTGGCCTTCATGGGCTTTGCCGGTCTGGACAAGTACCAGTAATGGAAATCGCACTCGCTATAGCGATCATGGCCTTGGGCGCCGTTGTATTGGGTGCGGCCCTGGGTTTTGCCGCGATCAAGTTCAAGGTCGAGGGTGATCCGCTAGTTGAAAAAATCGAGGCCATTCTGCCGCAAACGCAGTGTGGTCAATGCGGCTACCCGGGTTGCAAACCTTATGCCGAAGCGATCGCAAAAAGTGGTGAAGAAATCAACAAATGCCCGCCGGGTGGCACCGAAGGGGTGCAGCGGCTGGCTGATTTGCTGGGTCGCGAAGTCAAACCGCTTGATGCCGTAGAAAAACCCAAATCAGTCGCCATCATCGACGAAAACACCTGCATCGGCTGCACGCTTTGCATTCAGGCCTGCCCGGTCGATGCCATCGTTGGCGCCGCCAAGCAGATGCACACCATCATCGCGCCGATGTGCACCGGCTGCGAACTGTGCCTGCCGCCCTGCCCGGTCGAATGTATCCGTATCGAAGTGATTCCTGAAACCATCGATAACTGGAAATGGCGTTATCCGGTCACCGAGATCAAGGCCGCACCAATGAGAGAAGCTGCCTGATGCTGATGAATCTCTTCAAATTCCACGGCGGGGTCAAACCGCCGACCAATAAGACACAATCCAACGCGCTTCCGATCAGCATCGCGCCCCTGCCTTCGCGGCTGGTTGTTCCGCTGCATCAAAGTATCGGCGGCACGCCCAAGCCGGTGGTTACTGCAGGCGACAAGGTGCTCAAAGGCCAATTGATCGGTGAGGCTGACGGCTGGATCTCGGCCGCTGTCCATGCGCCAACTTCGGGCACGGTAAGCGAAGTGGCGATGCACATCCGGCCACACCCGTCAGGTCTCGACTCGCTCTGCGTCGTCATCGAACCGGACGGCAAGGATGAGTGGCTTGCGCACGGCCCGGCTGATTATCCGGCAATGAGTCCGGCCGACATCTGCGCCTATCTGCAGCAGCATGGCGTCGTCGGTCTTGGCGGAGCCGGTTTCCCGACGCACGGCAAGCTCACGCCAGCGCCTTCCGTGGCAATGGAAGACTTGATCATCAACGCCGCCGAGTGCGAACCCTTTATTACCTGCGACGATCTGCTGATGCGCGAGCGGGCGGAAGAAATCATTCGCGGTACCGCAATTTTCCGCGACATGCTCAAGCCCAAACGGGTGCTGATCGGTGTCGAGGACAACAAGCCGGAAGCAATCGCCGCGATGCAGGCTGCGGTCAACGCCTTGAATGAGCCGTTTTCTGTTGTTGCTGTTCCGGCACTCTACCCGGCCGGCGGCGCCAAGCAGTTGATCCGCGTGCTGACTGGCAAGGAAGTGCCCGGCTCGATGCGCTCAACGGCTGACATGGGCGTTCAGGTCTTTAACGTCGGCACCGCTTACGCCGCCTGGCGCGCCATCGCCCATGGCGAGCCACTGATTTCGCGGGTCGTCACAGTGACCGGCAACGTCAAGGAAGCGCGCAATTACGAAGTATTGATCGGCACACCTATGGATGAGCTGCTCGCCCTCGGTCACCCCAAGGCCGACACCGACGGCATCCTGATGGGCGGCCCGATGATGGGTTTTCTGGTGCCCAATCCGCAGGTGCCGGTGGTCAAGGCGACCAACTGCCTGATCGCCCACTCGTCCGAGCTCTTTCCGCCAGCTCCGCCGGAAATGCCGTGCATCCGCTGCGGCTCCTGCGCCCGCGCCTGCCCGCATGAGTTGCAGCCGTTCGAGATGTACTGGTTCGCACGCGCCAAAAATTTCGGCAAGACGCAGGAGTACAACATTTTCGATTGCATTGAATGCGGTTGCTGCTCTTACGTTTGCCCGTCACACATTCCGCTCGTCCAGTATTTTCGTTTTGCCAAGAGCGAAATCTGGGCGCGTGAGCGCGAAAAGAACGCCGCCGACTCAGCCAAGGAACGTTTCGAATTCAAGCAGTTGCGTGACGAGCGCGAGAAGGCTGAAAAGGCTGAAAAATTAGCCAAAGCTGCCGCCGCACAAGCCGCCAAAAAAGCCGCTGAAGCTGCAGCAGCAGCAGCAGCCGCAGCCGCAGCAGAAAATACGGAATCAGCCGAAAATATCGACTCGTCCACAGCCAGCACGCCTGAGGTGGCGCCCCCTGCGCTTGCCCCCCAAGGGGACTTCCTTCGGGGCGCGGTCGACGCCGAAAAAGAGGCAAAAAAATTCGCGATTCAGGCCGCCATGGAGCGCGCAAAGGCTCAGCGTGAAGCGGCACAAGTCAAAAACACCGACAACCTGAACGCGCAACAGGCCCGAGACATCGCCGATATCGAAGCGCGCCGCGAAGTGATCCAGCCAAGCACTCAAACGGTCGACGGGAATAAAACGTGAGTTACACAACCTCTCCCCATCTGCTCAAGGCAAACAGCGTCAGCCTGGTCATGATGCAGGTCTGCCTGGCACTGGTTCCAGCGATTTTTGCCTACACCTGGCTGATCGGCCCGGCGATTTTGATCCAGATCGTCATCGCCGTTTTGGCTGCCCTGCTTGCCGAAGCGATGATGCTGCGGGTGCAAGGCAAGCCGCTAGCGATGTTTCTTTCTGACGGCTCGGCCATCGTCACTGCCTTGTTGATCGCGCTGGCTTTCCCGCCGCTGGCGCCCTGGTGGCTGGTGGTTACCGGCACTGTTTTCGCCATTGTCGTCGCCAAGCACCTTTATGGTGGCCTTGGGCAAAATCCCTTCAATCCGGCAATGATCGCCTTCGCCATCTGCATTGTCGCCTTTCCGGCACTGATGTCGCAGTGGCCCAGCGTCGGGCTCAAACTCAGCCTGATTGAACAACTCAACATCATCCTCGGCCTCGCCCCCAGCATTGATGCACTCTCCGGCGCAACGCCGCTTGATGCGCTAAAGACGGCGCTCAAGCTGGGCGAAGGCAATGTCAACGTCGCCGACCTGCTGGCCAATCAGGATATCTTTGGCTATTTTGCCGGCCGTGGCTGGGAATGGGTGGCCTTTGGCTACCTGCTGGGTGGACTGTGGATGTGGTACCGCAACTTGATCACCTGGCACGCCCCAGCTGCATTCATCGCTGCCATGACCCTGGCTTCTGGCGCCCTTTGGCTCTACAACCCGGGCCAGTTTGCCAATCCACTCTTCCATCTGCTCTCCGGCGGCGCAATGATCGGCGCCTTCTTCATCGTCACTGATCCGGTTTCCGGCTGCACTACGCCACGCGGCAAACTGATTTTTGGTGCCGGTGCCGGGTTACTCGCTTACATCATTCGTGTTTTTGGCGGTTATCCCGATGGTATCGCCTTTGCAGTATTACTAATGAACCTCTCGGCGCCAGTCATTGATCTCCTGACCCAACCGGCGATTTTCGGTATGAAGGACAAGAAATGAGTTCCGCTAAGGCGTTTTCAGCCAGCGGCATGGCGATCCGCACAGCGCTGATCCTGTTTATTTTTGTCATTATCTTTACCGGCCTGCTGTCCGCAGCCTACCTGTGGACCAAGCCGGCAATCGAGGCGTCGGCGGTCGAAGAAAAGATGAAGCTGATTAACGAGATCCTCCCCGGCAGCGAATACGACAATGCCCTGCTCACCGACACCATGCCACTGCCCGCCACCAAGGCACTGAATCTGGATGAGCCGAGCACTGTTTATCGCGCGCGCAAAAACGGCCAACCGGCAGCGCTGGTTTTTGAAGCGGTTGCCCCCGATGGCTACGCCGGCAAGATCAGGCTGATTTTGGCGGTGCGTGCCAATGGCCAGGTCGCCGGGGTGCGCGTCACCCAGCACAAGGAAACGCCGGGTCTGGGTGATTATGTCGATCCGAAAAAAGACAAGAACAAGAGCAAGCCGTGGATCATGCAATTTGTCGGCATGTCATTCGCCGAAGTCACTGCCAAGGACTGGAAAGTCAAGAAGGATGGCGGACGAATCGACTACAACGCCGGCGCCACTGTCACGCCTCGTGCGGTAGCCAAGGCCGTCTTCAAGGCGGTTGAATGGGCCGCCGCCAACCGTGAATCACTTTTCTCCACAGCGGGAGCCCAACCATGATCACCCGTGACGAATTCAAAACCATCGCCGGCAACGGCATCTGGAAGCAGAATACCTCGATCGTCCAAATTCTCGGCCTCTGCCCGCTGCTGGCGGTAACGACCAATGCGGTCAACGGCATCATGCTGTCACTGGCGACAATCATCGTCATGGCAATATCCGGCTTTGCCGTGGCCAGTTTGCGCAATCTGATTCCGCACGAAATCCGCATTCCGGTCTTCATTCTGATCGTCGCTGCACTGGTAACTGTGGTCGACCTTCTTTTTAATGCCAATTTGCACGAGCTTTATCTGGTACTCGGCATCTTCATCCCGCTGATCGTTACCAACTGCATCGTCCTCGCCCGCGTTGAAGCCTTTGCCGCCAAGAATTCCCCACTGCAAGCGACGCTGGATGGTGTTTTCATGGGCATCGGCATGTTGTGGACACTGGCTATTCTCGGTGCCATGCGCGAATTCATCGGCAGCGGCACCATCCTCGGCGGCATCGACATGGTTTTCCCGGGCCTGCAGCCGATACAGGTACTGCCGGAGAACTACCCCGGCTTTTTGCTCGCCTTGTTGCCGCCGGGCGCCTTCATTCTGCTTGGCTGCATGATCGCCTGGAAAAACTGGATGTCAGCCAAAGCGGCTGCCCGTGCTCAGAAGCCACCGCCGGCACCGGTCGCCACCGCTGGCTGCCAGCAGGTCTGACGACCTGACCTTAGCCGCCTGATCACGCCATGAAAAAAGACCAGGCTGCCGAGTTTTATCGTCGCCTCGCTGCCAGCAATCCGGCACCGACCACCGAACTCAATTACGCCAGCCCTTTTCAACTGCTGATCGCCGTCATCCTCTCGGCGCAGGCGACGGATGTTGGCGTCAATAAGGCCACCAGCAAACTCTTTCCGCTCGCCCCGACGCCCGACAAAATGCTGGCACTCGGCATTGAGGGGCTCACCGAGTACGTCAAAACCATCGGCCTCTATCGCACCAAGGCCAAGAATGTCATTGCGACCTGCCGTATGCTGATCGAGCTACATGGTGGCCGCGTGCCGGAGGATAGAGCTGCGTTGGAAGCCTTGCCCGGCGTCGGACGCAAGACCGCTAATGTCGTCTTGAATACTGCTTTTGGCCAGCCAACCATCGCCGTCGATACGCACATTTTCCGCCTCGGCAACCGCACCGGCCTGGCGCCAGGCAAAACCGTCGTCGATGTCGAAAACAAATTACTCCGCATTACCCCCGCCGAATTCAAAAAAGACGCCCACCACTGGCTGATCCTGCACGGCCGTTACATTTGCAAGGCGCGCAAGCCTGAATGTGAGCGCTGCGTCGTTATCGATCTTTGCCGCTTCAAAGGCAAGGCAACATGAAAGTTGCCAGCGGACTGGTTGCCGGCAAAAACCCCCAGCCGGAACTGGCAGCGGCTGCCGTCAAAGCCGCATTGGCCAAGGCTGATCTTGAACGAGCCGGCAGCGTCATTCTTTTCCTTACCCGCGATTTTCAGCGCGCCCCGCAAGCCGCCTTGCTTGCAGCAGCGCGCGCCGCCGGCAGCATGGAACTCAGCGGTTGCACCGCCTACGGACTCATCACCGAGGAAGGCTGGTTACTGGATCAGTCCGGAGCGGCTGCTCTGGTCATCGAATCAACAGCATCCGGCTACCAGTTGACGAGCGAACATCTGCTTTCGTTCAGTGGCCACAGCACCCTGCCCTTCGACTGGCAAACCGTGCCGCCGCGCGCCGGGCTGCTTTACAACGAAGCCGCCGTTTGGACGCATGGCCGCCTGCAGGCCAGTGGCAATGCCGAACTGAATTTAAACGGAGTCAAAAGCCGCCTTGCCATCTCGACCGGCCTGCGCATGACCAGCGAAGCACTGTGCGTCGACACCTGCCGCTCCTATGATCTGCTGACCATCAGCGGACAGAAGGCACTCGACAGTTTGCGTCGCAGCCTGCCGGGCGAACGCCGCGACGATCTTTCCTTGCATCGCTTTGTCGCGATGCGCTACCCGAATGGCCACGGCGTTGCGATACTCGCCGCCAACGATGATGGTTCGCTGACCATGGCCGAGCCATTTGCTCCCGGCGAAACCCTGTACTGGGGAATTCGCCGGCCGCTGGCTGCCGAGCAGGAAATGAATGAGACATTGAATGTTGCGGTCAACAGCGGAAATAAGCCGGATTTTGCGATGATGTTTTCCTGTATCGGGCGTGGCCCGCTGTTTTACGGTAATGAAGATCACGACCTCGCTGCCTTCCGTCAGCAATTGCCGGGCACGCCACTGATCGGCGCCTACGGCGGCGGCCAGATCGCACCATCCGGCGCCGGCAATCGTTTATTCCAGAACGCCGTGACGACCTTACTTTTTGAGAGCGCCAATGTTTAACCCATCCCGCGAGCAGGTTCGCCAGTTTTTCTGTGAGTCCTGGCGCAAGCATCTCGAGCGCCTGCCACTGGCCGGTGCCGAAATCGCTGCCGCCGACATCGCCGCCCGCCATCCCGAATACCACGCCCTGCTCGGCGACAGCGCCGGCGCGCTGGAAAAGGAATGGACACCGGAAGGCGGGCAGATGAATCCATTCCTCCATCTTTCGCTGCATCTCGCGATTCACGAGCAGGTCAGCGTCGATCAGCCGGCCGGTATTCGCGCCGCCTTCGAGACCCTGCGGGCGAGAATGGATACACACGCCGCTGAGCATATACTGCTCGAAAGTCTTGGGGAGACCATTTTTGCCGCACAGAAAACCGGCAGCCCGATGGATGCTGTCGCCTATGTTGAAAAGATTCGCCGCGCCGGCAGCCCGTTCTGAATTTTTGAAAGGAATCCCATGCAAAGACGTCAGCTTATCAAGGGTATTGCCGCCCTCGCTATCGCCGAAAGACTGGGAATGTTGCGCACCGCCTGGGCCGCTGGCCAAAAACTGGCGGCGCCCGGCATCTATCGCATCAAAGGTGATGTACGCGTCAATGACCAAGTCGCCCGCGAAGGCATGCTAATCAAGGCGGGAGACACGATCACCACCGGCACCCAAAGTGAAGTCATTTACGTGATTGGCAACGATGCCTATCTGCAGCGTGACCGCTCCACCGTCAGTATTGCCGGTGATGCGCTAAAGGCGGGTTTGCGTGTGCTGAACGGAAAGTTGATGAGCGTCTTCGGCAAAGGTCAAAAGCGCATCGAGACAAGCACTGCAACCATCGGCATTCGCGGCACCGGCTGCTATATCGAAGCCGAAGAAAAGCGGGTTTATTTTTGCCTGTGTTATGGCACTGCAGACATCACTTCACCCAAAATGCCCGGGCAAACCGAAACCATAGAAACCAAGTACCACGATCACCCGGTCTATCTCGACGCCGACGGCAGCCAGATGATGGTGCCGGCGACGGTGATGAACCACAGCGACGCCGAACTGATCCTGCTGGAAAGCCTGGTCGGGCGTCTGCCACCGTTTTACGGAAAAGGTTTCTCCAGCTACTAAGCCTCGTCGGAAGGCGGCGCAACCTTGATAATTTCGTCGAGCGAAGTTAAACCCTGGGCAACCTTCAAGGCACCGGAGATGCGTAGCGGGCGCATACCTTCGCGGATGGCCTGCTCACGGACGCGGGCGATTTCCATCTGCGGCCGGATATGTTTACGAATTTCGGCAGAATTCATCAATATTTCGTAGATGCCTACCCGTCCTGAGTAACCGGTCATCCGGCATTCAAGACAGCCAACCGGATGATAAATCTGCGTCGGCTCACTTGATTTCCAGGGTGCCACCAACGCGCGCCAGCTCTGCCGCTGATCCTCGGTTATCGGTGCCGCTTTTTTGCAGTGCGGGCACAGGGTGCGCACCAGGCGCTGCGCCATGATGCCCAACACCGTCGAGTTAATCAGGTAGGCTGGCACGCCCAGATCGAGCATGCGGGTAATCGCTGATGGTGCATCGTTGGTGTGCAGCGTGGACAGTACCAGGTGGCCGGTCAACGCTGCCTGGACAGCCATCTCAGCGGTTTCCAGATCACGGATTTCGCCGACCATGATGATGTCCGGATCCTGCCGCATCAAGGCGCGCACACCGTCGGCAAAACCGATATCAATATTGTGCTGCACCTGCATCTGGTTGAACGATGACTCGACCATTTCGATCGGGTCTTCAATCGTGCAGACATTGACTTCCGGCGTCGCCAGCTCCTTGAGCGTTGTGTATAGCGTCGAAGTCTTGCCCGAACCGGTCGGACCGGTCACCAGCACAATCCCGTGCGGCGCACTGGTCATCAAGTGCCAGCGGGTCTGGTCATCCTCGGAGAAACCGAGCGAGCGCAGATCGCGCTGGAGCACTTCCGGATCGAAAATCCGCATCACCAACTTTTCGCCAAAGGCCGTCGGCAGGGTTGCCAGTCGTAGCTCGACCTCCTGCCCGGCTGGCGTTCGGGTCTTGATCCGTCCATCCTGCGGCCGCCGTTTTTCGATCACATCCATGCGCCCAAGCAGCTTGATGCGACTGGTCATTGCCGTCATCACCGACATCGGAATCTGATAAACCTGATGCAGCACACCGTCGATACGGAAACGGATGATGCCAATATCGCGACGCGGCTCGACGTGAATATCCGATGCCCGCTGATCAAATGCATACTGCCAAAGCCAGTCGACAATATGCACCACGTGCTGATCGTTGGCATCAAGCGTGCGATTGCTTTTCCCCAAATCGACCAGTTGCTCGAAACTGGAAATCGAGGCGTTAACGTTGCCCTTCTGAGCCGCTTTCTTGATTGATTTAGCGAGATTGAAAAACTCGACCAGATAGCGTGCGATGTCGGTTGGAGTCGCCATCACCCGGCGAATTTCCTTGCGCAGAACGGGAATCAACTCCTTTTCCCATTCCCGGACGTAAGGTTCAGCGGTCGCAACAACCACCTCACGCGCATTGATTTCAACCGGCAAAATTGTGAAGCGTCCGGCATAGGCGCTCGACATCACGTCGGCGACACCGCTGAAATCAATTTTGAGCGGGTCGATATGCATGTAAGCGAGCCCAACCTTGCCGGCCAGCCATTCGGTGAGCACCTCAAGGTTGAGCAGACGCGCCGGCAACTTGGGATTGCGCCATTTCTGCTCGGCAATCACCACCAACGGGTGGATACGGTCGCCATGCAACTTGCGTTCGGTGCGCAGTGCAGTAGCGTCCTCTGCTGTGACCAGTCCGTCGGCCAGCATCATATCCAGCACTTCGGCGAGGGTTAGACGGTGTTCTGTTGTGCTTTGCGTGTCCATACAGAGAAATATAGCATGTCAAACGTAAGCCCTTGTAACAGGCCGGTATTCTGCTTGCATTCGCTTACAACTTCGCTCCTTGCAGAGCAGCCGGGGTTCTAGAATGAAATCAAACCAACAGCCAAGGAGCTCACCATGAAAACCCGCCTGATCCTCTCCGCCAGCGTCTTGATCGCCTCACTGATCAGTTTGCCGGCCAGCGCCCAACCCGCCCCGCTCAGCGCCGAGCCAGCAGTTGCAAGCACGCAAGACAACGCCGGCAAGGGGCGACAGCATCGTGGCGCCAACAAGCCGCGCGACTGCGCCCAAACGCCGAATCCGGCAGCCTGTAGTGCTCAGAACGACGCCCGCATGCAAGCCAAGGAAGCCTGCAAAGGCAAAGCCGGCCCGGAGCGCCAGAAATGCATGATTGATCAACACCAAAAAATGGATTGCAGCAAATCCGCCAACCCGCAGCAATGCGAAGCCCGCAAGCAAGCTTCCAAAGCCTGTGAAGGTCAAAGCGGCCCGGCCTTCCGTCAGTGCATGAGTGAGAAAACCCCGGCGCCGGATTGCAGCAAATCAGCCGACCCGGCGCGCTGCGAACTTCACCAAAAAGCCCGTGCCGCCTGTAAAGACAAGGTTGGTCCGGAACACAAGACTTGCCTGCGCGAGCAGTTCAAAGTCAAGTAACAGACAAACTTGGAAAAACGCGGGCATTGCCTGCGTTTTTTTGACTAAAAACCGAGTTGACCGCAACACTTCAATATTTTGAAAATCACTAACTTCGCAGCGTTTTTCGAGCATCAATGATCTGCCGATCAAAGAGGCTGAACTCAAGCTCTTCCGGCTACTCGGCAGACGACCGCACGATCATCCGGGGCTTTCCAATCCGGGGCTATGATTTTCTTCGCCCCTGACGCAGGGGATCAAGCAATGAGCTCAATCCGTTGTGGTCGATTTCCTGCATCAGCGCCAACAAGCGACCAATCTCACCGGACGGAAATCCCTCCCGGGCAAACCAGTTGAGGTAATTGCCCGGCAAGTCGGCAATCAATTTACCCTTGTGTTTGCCAAAGGGCATTTCGCGGCTGACGAGTAGTTGCAGGTCTTCGGGTTTCATGTAGCGGCTGACAGCATGCTGAATATCTCCATTGTGCCAAACTCCGCTCTTGCTTATCCTGCGGTCAACCGTTAAAACACCTCCATTTTCAGGATGTCGCCATGTCCTTTCAAATTCGTCACATCGCCACCATAGCCCTGCTTGCCCTGCTTGGCGGCTGCATGTCGCGGGGCATTCCGCTAGCGGAGGGTCAGTTCGAAGCATTGGACGCCAGGGAGTTACTGGTCAAATCAGCCACCGCCCATGGCATTGAAGCCTTTCGCCAGATCGGAGACATCAACGTCAGCTATAGCGGCGAATGGTATGGCCTGGTGACCCGGATTCAACCCGGCTTGATCGACCCGGGTTTTCGTCGTGACTCGCAGGAGCGCATCATCCTCAAAGCCCTGCCCTTAGTCGCCCAGCGCCATGATGGCCCGCAAGGCAGCAAGCAGGTTATCCGGACTCGCGATGCTGTCGAGGTCTTTTATAACGGCGTAGCCAGCCGCGACAAAGAAGCAGTGGCTGCTGCGGCACTAGTCGCCGATGCCTACCGCCTATTTTTGACTGGCCCGTTTTATTTTCTCGAAAACAATTTGAGTTTGCAAATGGCGGCAGATGAGGGCGTTGAAGGACGCCCCTGCCGGACTATCGTCGCCGTCCGTCGCCCTGGCCATGGTCTTTCAGCCGAAGATCGCTACCAACTATTCATTGATGACGAAAATCATTTGCTGCGCCGCGTACGGTTCACGATGGAAGGTCTTGATTCAACCAAAGGAGCAATCGCCGAAGTCGATTTTTTTGATCACAAAACAGTCGCCGGCGTTACATGGCCAACCCGCTTTTTCGAACGACTGCGTAAGCCGATTCCGGGCTTGCCAGTACATGACTGGCAGATGACCGGGCTGGACGTGAATCGGGGATTACTTGAAAGCGATATTTCAGGGAAAGCTTTTTCAGAGAAAGCCGAAGCACCAGCCAAGGCACTCAGCAGCCCCTGAAAAAGTAGTGGCGCCTAGCCCAGCGTTTTATCGATTTCAGCGAGAAGCTTCAAGGCGCGCTCGCGATTTTTCTGAATTGCTGCTTTGCGACCTTCGACATCTGCGGCTTCGGCCAGTGAAGTCTTGATCAATAGCTCGTGTGGCGTCATCCCGCCGATGGCGGCATCGATCATGCGCTCGGTTTCGGCGTCAAGATCACTCTTCTCAGTCATCGGTTGCTCCTTGGCGGGCGATGTAATTATTTGACGCCAGGCTTTCTACCCGGCGCGGGGCGCGGAATAAATCCGGAAAGCCTGCATTGGAAACCCTCGACCGCTTTGCCTTTGACATAGCTGGTGACACTGCACTTGGAAATATCCCCACGCTCCGAAAGCTCGGTCAGCGAGGCCCGGACGTTCTCAAGCGAAATATTGGTCGCTGCTGCAATATCAAAATCGAGCAGTTGTCCATGTTTCTTGAGGTATTCGAGAACCTTGGTGGTGTGCATCAGAATTCCTTTCTATCGCTTGGCGGTTTCAAACACACCCGCAAAGCAGCGCATTGACCCCACCAAGAAAAAAAGCCCGCTCGAGGCGGGCTAAATCCATTTCTTGGAGGAGATGGAGGAGACAAGCCCTATTATGCCGCCACTTATGGTGCGACGCAACATATTTACGCAAATAATCGAAAAATATTTTTCCGGTCGAAAAAAAACCCCGCGAACGCAGCGGGGCTATGACTTTCGGCCGGGCCGAAAAATTACTTGGATTTCTTGGTCATCGAAACCATGTTGGCTTGAGCGGTTTCAGCAAACTGCTTGGCAACGGCATTCATATTGCCAAAAGCGGAGTTGGCAGCAGCGATGGCGCTCTGCATTGCAGCAACAGCACCTTCAGAACCGGCCGGAGCAGACTTGGTAGCCATTTCAACCATACCAGCAACATTCTTCTGGAAATCGCCGAACTGGGCTTCAACCATCTTGGCCAGGTCTTTCTGAGCTTCAGAGGTGATTTCGTAGACCGAACGTGAGTAAGCTACAGCTTTCTCGACAGCCGGCTTGGCCAATGAAGACTGAGCAGCCAAAGCAGCTTGCGGGTCCTTGGCGCCGATCACGGTCTGAACGCCAGAAGCAGCATCTTCGATGGCAGCGCGGGCGGTGTTCAGATTGAGAGCAGCGATACGCTCAGCGGAAGCAAGCGCGGTGTTGGCAACGGCCAGCAGTGAATCAACGGTTGCTTTGTTTGCAGCGGCAAATTGTTCTGGATTGATAGACATGGTTTGTTTCCTCAGAGTGGTTAATTGGTGTGTACGGAAATCAGTATAGCGCAACTTGCGAACAAAATGGTGCACTGCAACAAAAACATTTTTGATTTGTTGTATTCCGGGAACAATGCGCGACGAAGCTGCTCTGAAGAAAGCTACACAGCGAGTGAGATGTCAATCAGCGTCCAATAGTTTCCAGTTGTCAGCATCCAGATCTTTCCCGTTTGTCAGGCTGATTTGACGGACTTTTTCCGCTGTTTGAAGCCGTAGGAATCGTTACCGGTTTCGAGAATTTCGCAGTGGTGGTCGCTCGCCTTTGAGAAGCCCGCCACGCCGGATCACCTCCCCTAACCTGCTAACTGGCTTATTGTTCTGCTCCCGCCCCTAAAAACCTCACAATGACACTGCTGAAAATTCATAAGTTGGCCGGCTTTAGTTCAAAGAATAGTGTTTAGTGCCAGCCCTGCTGAAAGTAGGAGTCCGTTCAGATTGGCTGCAGTGACGGTCAGCTTGATCGCCGGCACCAGTCGGTTTGGATTGCTCGCATTCGCCTGAAGTTGCCGGCAGGCACTGTAGGACAGGATAGCCGGAAGCAGTCCGATAGCAGACCACAATGGCAACTTGCCCAATAAGACGGGAAGCGCCAACGAAAGATAAGCCCCCGTAGTCAGGACGACATAGCCCCAACTTGCCATATTCGGGCCAAGCTGGACGACCAGTGTTCGCTTACCAGCCAGGGCATCGGCCTCGACGTCAGGAAACTGGTTAATGTAGAGAATTGCCGCGACGAGTAGCGCAAAAGGAAGCCCCGCAATCAGCGGCAGAGCGGAAAAAGCCCCTCGCTGAACAAAATCCGTTCCCAGAACGACCAGTAGCCAGCCAACTGTAATTGCCCCCTCACCAAAGCCACGTGACATCAGCTTCAGCGGTGGTGCTGAATAAGCCCAAGCAACCAGCAATCCGAGCAGTCCGACGAGGATCAGCCCGTTAGCGGAGTGGAAAGTTAGCCACAAGCCTGCCGGAATCACAGCAAGTAGTAGTGCATAACCAAAATTTCGCGTTTCGCGGAGGCTGAGCACACCATTCTGGATAAAGCGACTCCCTCCGGTAAAAGGAAAGAGGCGATTCTCATTGACCGCGTCTGATCCGTTCAGGGCATCGTAGTAATCATTGACGACATTCGCTCCGGCGTGAGCAACCAAAGCGAACAAGACAGTTAGCAGGGCCTTTAGGGGATCGATGGAAAATCCATCGGCACTGGCGGTGGCTAAGCCGATGAAGGCTCCCGCTAACGTGACCGAGAGGAAAGCCGGTCGGGTAGCCGCGAAATAACGAGAAAATGGATTCTGGAAATGCTGGAGGCTTGGTTCAACTGGGGGCATGGCCGAAATACCTATAATCATTCTTGAGCTGAGCGGCAATTACGGTAGGTCGCCACGTCGGAACAGATAGTAGCCAAGGCTGGCACACCCCAGACCGAGAAGAGCTGGGTAAACCAGTGCGAAGACGCCATAGCCACTTATGCCAAATGTATCCAGAATGACGTATGCTGAAGGCCCCAGAACAATCAATTGCGGATCGAACAACGCCAGGGCAGCAGTGCGAAAAACCTGTAGCGGATTGACCAAGGCGACCAGCACTGCGACTTCTGGAGCCACCTTGCCCTGAATCATGACACCGAGCAGGATTAGATCAAGGAAAAGTAAAAGCACCAACCAGACCATGAAGGCGGCTCCCTGAGCCATGTCAGTTGTACGCGCAACCGATGAGATCAACATACCAATGCCGAGAAAGCAGGCCGACATGACAGCGAGCAAGGCACTGTAGTAAACAAAAATAGCCCATGGCACTTCGATGCCTTGAATCAGCGCCCAGCCAACGGCAGCCAACATGGCGAGAAAAACCGGCGCAAAAACAACGATATAGCGACCGATGATCTTCCCCCAGAACCAGGCAAACAAGGACACGGGCAGCGAGAGCAGGTATTCAAAGACGCCGGCCTCACGGTCGCCGGCCACCGAACGCACAGTGGTGATCAAGACAAAGATCGGCAGGATCGCCATGGTCAATTGGATGTAGGTGACCAACAGTCGCGAAAGCCCAATAAAGCCAAGCACGCGCGACTCAGTCAGGCCGAAGAGAAAGAGCAAGGCGACGATGCCACCAAAGATCAGCGTGTAAATCTGGAACCAGCGTGCACGCAGGGATTCGACGATGTCGAGTTTTGCAGTCAGCCACAATTGTTTCATTTATTTGCCCTTGGCCAGCGTGCGCTGACGCATTTCGTTGAAATCGACGCCACCAGCCTGTGGGCTGCCAACCGCACCAAAGTTGTAGCCCATCGGCGAGGTCTTGCTGACGTAGTTCGCCTGACGTGGATCCAGCCACTGCATCTCGTCGCGGCTCTTGCTCTCGCTGTCAGCCACCCACAGGCGGGTTGCCGCGTCGCTCATCCACGGATACTTGTCGGCCTTGTCGCGCAGCCAGAAGACCAGACAGCCGATATCGTCGAACATGAATACCGTTTTGGTCGGTCCACCGCGCATTTCGGCAGCAAAGCGGCGGTCCGAGATGACCATGTTGCAACGCACGCAGGTATTGCGATCCCATTTGATCTCGACCATTTCCTCCGGCCAGTTGCCTTTTTTACAGCCCGAAAGGGCGACAGCCAGCGGCGTCAGCAGCAAGCCGCCGAGTCCGAGGCGGCTGACGAATTCACGGCGCTCATGCGAGCACATGATCAGCCCCTTGCCTCAGCCAGCGACAGATCGCTGACCAGCGCCGTGTAGCGCGAAATGATGCCGAGAAAACGCAGACGATCCGGCCCGGCGATCTCGCCTGACCACACCAGGTTATCGGTGCTGCTGGAGAATTTCCAGCCGTCGAGCGCCTTGGCGAAAGCTGGCTCGAAGCGACTCAGCACGATACGACAAGCCAGCACCGCCGTCAGCGCCACCGCATCCTTGACCTGGTCATCGAGCACGACCTTGCCCATGTCCATTTCGATGACCCGATTGACCAGCGCTGAAACCTCATCAAGGCGGTGGCTGGAGATGATCATCGTCGCATCATCGAGGCGTTCGGCGAGCAGGTCGAAAAATATCTTGCGCGCTTCCGGATCGAGATTGGCGGCCGGTTCGTCCATTACCAAAACCTTGGCATCACGACCGAGCGCGATGGCGATCAGCAGTTTTTGCTTCATGCCGCCGGAAAGGCGGACGAACTGCCGAGTGAGGATGCCTTCAATATCAAGCCCGAGGCGTCGGGCGATGGCATGAATGCGCTGCGGATCGGTGCCGCACAGCGCCGCTGAAAACTCGATCAGCTGGCCGACCGGCATTTTGAGCGGTGGCGGCAGTTGCGGCACGAAGCCGATGTTGCCGAGCACCTTGGTCCGGTTCTCGCGCGGGTCGAGGCCGGCGATGGCAACCGTCCCTTCGAAGGTGTATTCGCCAAGCAGGCAACGGATCAGCGTTGTTTTGCCGGCACCGTTCGAGCCGATCAGGGCGACGCGCTCACCAATGCCGATGTTGAGGCTGATGCCGTCTAGCACGCGAGCACGGCGAAAGTTCTTGGCGACGTTAGTAAACTGGATCATCGGTTCGTTTGAAGTGGGAGATTTATTCATGGTGGTCGATCATCAAAGCAGCTTGGAAAGCCCCTGAATTTCAAAACGTAGCGCGCCGGTTGGGCAGACATCGACACAAAGGCCACAGCGCGTGCAATCCGGACCGAGCCCCATGACCTCATCACTGGCGCGCCCCTTGACGGTCACTTCCAGGACATGTGGCACCAGACAAACCTTGCGGCAATCACCCTCGTGGAAACAGTGCTCGACGAGGTAGCTGACGCGTAGCGGCGAGATCGCACCGACCGCACCGTAAGTCAGGCCAATCGGGCAAACATAGCGACACCAGGCGCGGCGCGAGTAAACAATTTCAAAGACCAGCAACAGAAAGACCCAGCCCAGCGCCAGGCTCGGCCCGTAGATCAGCGCACGCGACAGGATGCCGGTTGGCGAGAGGGTCTCGAAGACGGTGTAACCGGTGACGATGGCGAGCAGCGCGAAGAGCAGCCAGAAAACGGTGCGCGTGCCGCGATGAAACTCGTGGTCGGTGACGATTTTCTTTTCGACCAGTTTCAGGTGTAGCGCCTCGGCCCACTCGGCGAGCAGGTGATAAGGGCAAACCCAGGAACAGAAAGTGCGGCCACCAAGCAGCACCCAAATCAGGAAAACCGTAAAGGTGCCAATGAACAGGTTCACGATGATGTGCTTGTGCGCCAACATCACCTGCAAGGCCGAATTGAGGTCGATCAGATGAAAGCCGACGAAGCGCGAGGCGGTCAGCGCCCCTTCGAGTATCTGGATATCGAGCCAGAAACTGAAGACAAAAAGCAGGTTGACCGCAAGCAACACCGCCCAGCGCCGGTTGCGCCATTTATGGCTGACTAGGTGATGGTCGCGGGCGTGCAGCTTTTCCTTGATGTAGCGATCCTTGTCCTCATACTTGAGGAACATGATCTTTTGCACTTTCTCGGAAACCTGCGCCGGCCTTTTTGGCGCGGCACCAAGCATGCCCATGAAAAGTTCGCTGAAGCGGCTCATGAGCGCTCTCCTGTCCACATCACCTGCGCATCGACAACGATCGCCGCCGGCTCGACCGGGCAGACCATTTCGCAAACGCCGCAGCCAACGCAGGGTTCGAGAACGACCGGCGTCATCCGCGCGCTGCCGTCGGCCGACTTGAGCGGGCGCAGTTCAATGGCACCCTTGACCGGGCATTCGCGCACGCAAAGGTCGCAAAGCGGCAAATCGTAGGGATGATCGGCAATCGGGATCGGCTTCCAGCGGTCGACATCCATGTAACGCAGTTGTCCGGCAAAGCCGGCACCGCGCGCCGCCCCCTTGAAACCCTTGCCCTGCACCGCTAGGCAAGCAGATGGCAAAGCTAGTCGGGCTACGCCGATACGTTCCTTGAGATTAAGCGTTGGTTCGGTATCCTTTTCCTTGGCTTTAAGGATAGGTGCCGCTGCCAATAGCGCGCCATCACGAATGTTCAGGAACGGTGGTTTCTTGTATGTCAGTGACCCGGTTGGGCAGGCCAGGATACACTGCACAGCGTCGCAGGAAAAGTCGCAGGCTTGCTCACGCGCATCGATGTAGGGCACGCCGAGGCCGAAGCCGTCATCGATATCACCAAGTTTGATCGCTTGCACCGGGCAGACCTGAACGCACTGGCCGCACTTGATGCACGACGACAGGAAATCTGACTCATTTAGCGCACCGGGCGGGCGCAAACGTGTCGTCGAAGCGCGCAACACTGGAATATAGCCAAGCAGTGAAAGTCCGATAAAGGTGCCGGTCAGGCCAACCGACTGGATAAATTTTCGCCGCGCCTTGGCGGCTTTCTCCAGTGAGGTGGCTAGCTTTTTCGGCTTTTCGGCAGCTTCGTTCATGACAGGGCGACCCGTTGGGGTTTGAGGAAACGTGGTTTCTCATCGCGCAGGATCAGATCCGGGGTTGAAAACGGTGCCAGGCGTTCGAGAAAATCGAGCAGTTCCATGACCGGTGAACTGCGGAAGAAGCGAGCCATTGGTAATTCGATCCAGATCTGGTCGGCGTAGGCATAAAGCTCATGCTTCTGATCACCGACACCATCGCCATTGCGATCAAAGCCCTGATAGTCGTCCCAGTAATTGCCCTGCCAGAAATTCTTCGCGCTGTTATCGCTACGCCCGCCATAAGTAACCTGGGTCAAATTGCCCTCGAAGATATTGTCGACAATATTGTTGCCGCCCGTCTCGCTATTGAACTGAATACCAATGCCGTTGTAGGCAAAGCGGTTGTTGCGGATTTCTATGCTGCTGTCCGGCTGGAAAGGCGAGAGATCGGAGCCGACGCCGATGCCGCAGTAAATAATCTCGTTGTTTTCGATGATTGTCCCGGAGGCTTCCTTGAAGCCAATGCCCATCCCGGTCGCGCCGGTGGCGTGGGAAATGACGTTATTCCGCGCGGCACCGCCCTCGGTGTACATGAAATAGATACCGACTGCGTTGTCGTAAAAGCGGTTGTTGTCGACGACATTATCGTTGGCAAACATGAAATGCAGTGAGTAGCGGCTGCGCCGACCGAGATTGCCGCGGAAGACATTGCGGTGCGAATACCAGGCAACCATGTCACGCGAATCAATCACTTCGTTGTTTTCGATCAGATTGTCGTTGCTGTACCAAAGGCGCAGCCCATCGCCGCGCACACCGAGTTCGACTTCTTTGGAGCGGATCTTGTTGTTGCGGACAACCGTATTGTTAGATTGCTTGAGGTCGATGCCGAACAGGCAGTTATCGGCGCTGTTGCCCTCGACCACATTGTGGTGACCGCGCACATCGAGGCACGAATCGTCGGTATCGTGCGAGTCCCCGGAACCCGTCAGATGCAGGCCACGGATCACCGAATTTCCGGCATTGAGGATCATCACCGTGCCCTTGTCGCCGGCGTCAATGGTGACCTGACCGCCACCCTCGATGATCAGTGGCTTGTTGATGACGACCGGCCCGGCATAGCTACCCGGTGGCGGTTTGATCGTCGAACCGGGCGCCGCTTTGTCGACGATGTCCTGAAACGGCTTTAGTCCATGTACCCGCTTGTTGCGCTCGGCGAGCATGTAGGTCGGTTTCGGGCGGTCTATACCGACGCGTGGCGCAGTGCTCAGGTCAGCGCTGGCGCCCAGTTGCGGTTCGCTCTTGCCGGCCGGGATGACCAATAGCAAAGTAATCGCGAGGCTGGCCCGGCCGAGAGTGCTGAAAGCTCGCATCACCCTATTCGGCCTGACCTTCACGCAACTGCTTGCGACGGATCAGCAGCGCCAGCATCATGCAGACGAAGATGATGACGAGCAGGCCGTAGCCCCAGTACGGGTAGGAGAAGGTCGAGAACTGAGCGACCTTGCCTTCGCCAAAAACTGTGGGCATGAACGGCTTGACGGTGAAAGCGCCCCACGGGTGCATGTTGTGACCGAAAAACCACAACCAGCCGGCGTAGGTGATAACAAAGAAGGCCGGCAGCAACGCGGGAACCAAAGCCAGCAACAACTGGAAAGGGCGGATCATCCAGGTACCGGCGATAACAATCCCCATCACGGCGATCATGCCAAAGATGACGACTTTGGAGATATTTCGCACATTGCTGCCCCAGGCATTAACCCGCTCCATATCCTTGAAAAAGGTGCCGGACTCCTTCATGTAGTCCTGCACATGGCTTTCCAGGTGACCCAGAATGAACTGATCGGTGATCATCCAGGCAGCGACGGCGATGAATCCTGCGGTCAACGCCAGAATTCGGGCTTTTTTCCTTGGCAGCACAAAGGCCGCCATCATCACCGCGAAGAAGCCGAAGAAGAATTTAGCCAGCGGCTTTTCAACTGGCGCACCGGTAGCGATCGGGAACATCCCGACATAGTGGTTGATGGTGTTCATTTCATGGACGCAATCGAGACCTTCGGCGCCCTTGTTGAGATCCTTGGCGCCGTCGGTGACGGCGTTGAAACGCTCATCGTCGTGCGCGAGGTCTTTCTGGATAATTTCGGCGGCCATCCGCGTGCCCTTGCCGGCCGCCTTGCAGCCGTTATAGACGCCATCGAAATGGAAGTGGATACGGATGCCGTCCGGAAAGGCATCCTCGGGATAATTCGGGGCAGTCAGGGAAACCCACCAAATCGGCGCGAAATACGCGGCAACCAGGCAGATCAGTGAAATCAGGGTCAGACCACCAACAATTTTGTTTTGTTTATCCATCATGCCGTTCTCTCGACTTTTGCCGCCGGAAGTTCTCCGGCAGAAGCGCTGCCCACATCAGGCGGGCAGCGGGTCAAACCATGCTGCGTCTTACTTCTTCTTGCCGGCCTTCGTCTTGCACATATTGCCCGGCATCGTCAAGCTAGCCTGATATGCCGAAATCGCCACCAGCTGGTCAGCGGTGTAAGGCTTGATGATCTTCACCATGTCCGGGTTGGAGTTACGACGATGGCCGTCGCGAATCTCGGTCATCTGGCGCAGCAGGTATTTGTAATGCTGGCCGGCGATCACCGGATAGAACTTGGCCTTATCGCCCTCACCGTTCTTGCCATGGCATTCAAGACACTGCTTTTCGTAGAGATCCTTGCCCTTAGTAATCTGGATGGCAGCATCGGCACCTTCGTACTTGCCGTGCTCGATCGGGATGCACAGACCTTCGATGTAGGCTGAAACGTCAGCCAGTTCCTGCGAATCGGTCAGCGTGACGGCAAACGGATACATCGTCGGGTTGTCACGCAATCCACCACGAATATCGGCCATCTGCTTGATCAGCACGGTGGTGTGCTGGCCGGCGAGCTGCGGGAAAGTGCCGTCGGGGCGGCCGGCGCCGGAAGGCAGGTGGCAAGCACCACAAATCTCGTAGCCCTCTTCGCCGCGCTTTTTGTCACCCTTGAGCTTGAGGGCTTCAATTTTTTCGCCCTCCTGGGCATTCCATTTGTAGTCTTTGCCTTCGATACCTTCCTTCTTCGGCGCAGGCGGACCGGCAAAGGCAACGCTGGCGGAAAGCAGTGCAATCAGCAAGAGAGATTTTTTCATGATTGGTGTCCTTTTTTTGCGGGTTATTTGGCGGGTTGTCTGGAATACCCGGCCATTGTCCGCAGACGAAAAACCGTATTCCTTGATAATTATCAGAAGCCGCACTCAGACGGCTTTTCTGGCTATTTCAGTTTGGCAAGATATTCGGAAATGGCTTTGATCTCGGCGTCATCAACGAGGTGCATGACACCTTTCATGGCGGCAGTCTGACCGTTGTTGCGCGCACCGCTCTTGATGTCCTTCATTTGTTGCTCGGCGTAGGCGGCATTCTGCCCGGCCAGTTTCGGGTAGTTCGGCATCAGCGGCTTGTCGGCTTTGGCGCCGTGGCAGGCATTGCAGGTTTTTTCGGCATACAGCTTGGCACCATCCGGTGCCGCCATCACGGGGCTGGCAACCAGTCCTGCTGCGATCAGTGAAAGTATAAATTTCATTGCTTATCTCCCAAATTTGGAAACGGGGGGTGGCGATTCGCCGCCCCCCGTGTTCAGCCTGGACTCACGTCAAGGCCAGGTGCTTACTTGATTTTCTTGGCACCGTTCTGCTCAAGATAAGTTTTGGCGCGCAGACCGATGTCAGCAGCCTTGACCTGGTATTGCCAGATCTGTTCAGACCACAGATTGGCCTGATCCCAGTCCTTCTTGGCAGCAGCGGCGTCAGCCTTACCCTTGGCTTCCTTGATCTTGCCGAGCTGGTCGGTTGCATCTTCGACCATGGCGACGACATCCGGGAAGTCTTTGTAGTTCGTGCTGACGATGTAACCAACGACAGAATCAATGATCACCTGGGTATCAACAACCTTCTTCACCGTTGCCTTGTAGTCAGTTTCAGTGTAGCTAGCTTTGGCTTCAGCGCTTGCCTTGCCCGGCTTCCAGCCCTTCGGCTTGACCAGCAGGTAACCCTGCATTTCAAGGTGCAGTGCGGAGCAGAACTCGGTGCAGTAGTAAGGATAGACGCCTTCCTTGTCAGCCTTGAACTTGACGGTGACTGTCTTGCCCGGTTCGATAGAGGCATGGACGTTGTAGGTCGACACCGCGAAACCATGGGTTTCATCCTGGGCACGTTCGAGGTTGGTCAGATGGATGGTGACTTCATCACCAACTTCTACCTCGATGGTTTCCGGGGTGATGTGCGAACGAATCAGCGTACCGAAGACTTCAACTTTGTTACCTTTCTTGACCGTCTTTTCCTCACCGGCGCGGACAGCACCAGGGCTCGGCTTGTCAGTGCGGCTGTTGGTGCCAACTTTGTAGCGAACGCCCGGCTTCAGCTTGGCTGCTTCAATGGCAACCACGTAGTGCGGCTCACCAAGCGGAATCGGCATGTCGTAAAGCAATTGCATTTTGTCGTTGCTGATGTCGATCAACTGGTGGTTCTGCGGATGCAGCGGGCCAACCGGGTTGAAGCGGTCAATCGACAGCTTATTGAGCGCC
>JAABQV010000013.1 GCA_011391255.1 Dechloromonas sp. | reverse complement strand
GCAATTGGTGACGTGGTTCGCGGCCCGATGCTGGCGCACAAGGCGCATGAAGAAGGCGTCATGGTTGCCGAATTGATGGCTGGCCAGGCCGGTCATTGCAATTTCGACACCATTCCTTGGGTTATCTACACCTCGCCGGAAATCGCCTGGGTTGGCAAGACCGAGCAGCAGCTTAAAGCCGAAGGCGTTGCCTACAAGGCCGGCAAAGTGCCGTTCCTGGCCAATGGGCGCGCGCTGGGCATGGGCGACACCTCTGGTTTCGTCAAGATGCTGGCATGCAAGGAAACTGATCGTATCCTCGGCGTGCATATCATTGGCGCCAATGCCTCTGAAATCATTGCCGAAGCCGTCGTGGCGATGGAATTTGGTGCTGCTTCTGAAGATCTGGCGCGCATCTGCCACGCTCACCCGACGCTCTCGGAGACCGTGCATGAAGCGGCACTGGCTTGCGAGAAGCGCACGCTGAATTTCTAAGCGGGTTTTTCTGCCAGGTTTTAATTAAAGGCCCGGTTATCGGAACCGGGCCTTTTTTTGATACTGGAAAAATTCCCACGATGGTGTAGAGTTCAAAGTGAAGTATTACTTAAGGAGATGATCATGGAAGTGGGTTCAGTATCTTCAGGCGCCAGCGCTTACAGCAATTCCGTCAAGCAGGCGACACAACCGCAACAGGCCGACCAGACGCAAAAAGTAGCAGAGCGTCGCGAGCCGCGCCCAGAGGAGCGTGTTGAAAAGACGGATGAAGCGCCGAAGCCGGTCAAGAACGCTCAGGGTCAGACGACCGGTTCTGTGATTAGCGTCACTGCCTGATTTTTTGGCTAAACGCTGACTAACGGGGAGTTTTAAAATGGCGGTTGCTTCGCTTTCCAGCAGCCAATCAACCTCAAGTGCGGGGTTGCAGCAGCTTCAGCAGATGCAGGCACAGCGCAATGCCGATCAGGCCGCGCAAAGGGCGAGCAGTCTGCAGGCACAGGCGCAGGCTGCGCAGTCGGTCGCCAATCGGGCGCAGGAGAATGCGCGCTCGATTTCAGTTGAGGCGAGCCAAGCTGGCTCACAGTCGGCTCAGGCGCAGCGTGGCCTGCAATCTATGCGGTCAATCAGCGAACTACAGAGTGGTTTTGATAACTTGCGTCAGCAAATATCTTCGGTATTAAGTACGGATTTTTCGGCCACTACGGCACAGCCTGCGGCGGTCATCAATACCAGTGGTCAGGAAACCGGCACCACAATCAATGTAACTGCCTGAGTCAGGTGGCTTGGCTTTAGCGCCAAGAGTTGACTTCCTTTAGGCCCATTCCCTTTACAATTGCTTTTCCTGCCGAAGCCGGTCATCCGTTTTGGCTAATTGCATTTTTGTGAGGAAACTATGGGACAAACTCCGCTTAATCACTGGTGTGCCTCGGTGGAAGCGACGATTGACCTGCGTACCGGTTGCAATCCCCTGGAGAAGCACGGGCCGCAGGCAGTCATTGTGCACGCCGAAGCTTACGCGCCGATGGATGCCATCGACAATCCACACGATATCAAGCAGGTAGTCGATTATGAGGTGATTTTTCTGGCGATTCGCAAGCTGGAAAATAATCCTCACTGCGAGTGTCTGGAGAGCAGCATGCTGGAGGTAATGGATGCAATGTTCTCGATGCGGGTAGTCAGTTCCGGCTATATCTCAATGCACAAGCCGCACGTTTATAACGGTCAGGGTACGCCGGCAATTTCGCTCTCGATGACGCGTGAGCAATGGGAGAAATCAAAGCAATGATTTCGGCGATCGGGGCTGTTTCGGCCAACGGTATGATCGGACTGGACGGCTGGTTGCCTTGGGATATTCCCGAGGAGCTGGCCTTTTTTGAAGCAACCGTTGCTGGCGCAGCATTGGTGATTGGGCGCCTGACTTATGAGTCGATGGAGATCGTACCAGCGGATTCTTTCATCGTTACTTCCCAACGCGATCTGGTGATGAAGCCGGGCTGCCGGGTCGTAAATTCGGTCGAAAAAGCGCTGTTGACCGCAACGGCCACCGGAAAAGAGGTTTTTGTGATCGGTGGCGCGTCGCTTTATGCCGCAGCTTGGCCTTATTGTCAGCGTTTTTATCTGACGCGCATTGAAGAGTCGTTTCATGGTGATTCGCAATTTCCGGCCAATATTCCGCTGGATCAATGGGAGATCATCAGCGATGAACGAGAAACCTACCTTGAGCACAAGAGCGGCAAACCTGTCGTCTGTCGTTTTATGCAGTATCAGCAGCCACAAGTCCGCGCGCTACCGATAATTCTGGATTGATTTTTTCGTCAGCAAAGCACTTGCTAAAATGAAATAACTGTATAAAAATACAGTTATTAATTTTTGCTGGGGAAAGTCATGAAACTCACGCCACGGCAGCAGGAAATCCTTGATTTCATCCGCAGTACGTTGGAGGTGCTGGGGGCGCCACCAACCCGCATGGAAATCTCCAGCGCTTTTGGTTTCGCCTCGCCCAATGCGGCGGAGGATCATCTCAAGGCGCTCGCCAAGAAGGGTGCCATCGTCCTTGAACCGGGTTCGGCGCGCGGTATCCGCCTCGTCGAGCAGCTTGGTTTGCCGCTGGTTGGCATGGTGGCAGCAGGCTCGCCGATTCTTGCCGTCGAGAATGTCCAGGGGCGCTATGCGCTTGATGCACAGCTGTTCAATCCACGTGCCGATTTTCTGCTCAAGGTACGTGGTTTGTCGATGATCGACGCCGGTATTTTTGATGGTGACCTGATCGCCGTGCACAAAACGAGCGAAGCCCGTGACGGCCAGATTGTCATTGCCCGGGTTGCCGAAGAAGTCACCGTCAAACGCCTGAAACGCCGTAACGGTCTGGTTGAGCTGATCGCCGAAAATCCTGATTACGAGCCGATTATCGTTAATCCGGCCGAGGTCGAATTTGCCATAGAAGGCATTGCGGTCGGTTTGATTCGCGGGGCTATCAGCAGCTTGTCATGAGTGCCGCGGCGCTCGCTTTGGCCGAAGTTCTGGCCAGAGGTGACATCTGGCGTGGTGATACTCTCGCCGGTTTGCCGGAAGCGGCGATTCCCAGCGGGCATCCTGAACTTGATGCCGAATTGCCAGGTGGTGGCTGGCCTCGCGGAAATCTCACCGAAATCCTGGTTGACCGTAACGGTGTCGGTGAAATGCACTTGTTATTGCCGGCTCTGGCTGCCTTGTCAGCTGCCGGCGGCTGGCTGGCACTGGTAGCGCCGCCTTGGGTGCCTTACGCGCCGGCCTGGGCAGCGGCGGGTCTGGCGTTGGAGCGGGTGGTCATCGTTCGCGCCGGTAAGGATGCCGCCTGGTGTTGTGAGCAGTTACTGGTCAGTGGCGGCTTTTCCGGGGTGCTGGCGTGGCCGGCGGCCGCTATTGATGCCCGTGCCCTGCGCCGCTTGCAGCTTGCCGCCGAGGGGCGCTCCGGTTTTGCCTGTTTGTGGCGGCCGCTGTCTGTAGCGAATGCGCCTTCACCGGCACCGCTCAGGGTTCAACTGGCAGCCGATAACGGTGACTTGCTGGTGCGTATTCTCAAGCGGCGCGGTCGACCGGCGGCGCGGCCACTAAATTTGAACATTTCTCGTCCGGGGAGATTGGCGCGTGCTTTGGTTGGCCCTTCACTTTCCCTTGCTGCCGCTCGAAGCGCTGCCATTAAGGCAGTCGCCTAGCGCGCTGGTCAGCCGTGGGCGGGTCTTGTTCTGTGACCGGCCGGCAGCCGAGGCCGGGGTCAGAACAGGGCAACGCCTGTCCACCGCCCTCGGTTTGCAGCCCGGCCTGGCGGTCTTTGAGCGCGACGAGGTGCGCGAATCGAATGCACTGGTTAATCTCGCCTGCTGGGCCGGACGTTTTACACCGACGGTGAGCCTCTTGCCGCCGGCGACCTTGTTGCTGGAAATTGCTGGCTGCCTGCGCCTTTTCGGCGGCGCCGAAGTGATTGTTGATGCTGCCCAGGCGGGTTGTGCCACGCAGTCGTACACAACTGGCTGGGCGGTCGCGCCGACGCCGCTGGCGGCGTATTGGCTGGCTAGGATGGAGGTCGCAGAAATTTATCAGGACTTGCCGACGCTACACGAGGCGCTGGCACTTTTGCCTTGTCGTGCGCCGGGCTGGCCGGATGAAACTGAAGCACGGCTGGCGGCGTTCGGCCTCAAGCGCTTGGGCGACTTGCGCCAATTGCCGGCGGCCGGCTTGCGGCGACGGATTGGCAATCAGCCGCTCGACGATCTGGCCCGCGCCTGGGGCGACTTGCCGCATCCACAAAAAGCTTTCATCTTCCCGGAGAAATTCAGTCTGAAGATCGAGTTGCCGGCGCGTGTCGAGCATGCCGAGGCACTCGTCTTTGCCGCCCAGCGATTATTTGCCAGCCTGAGTGGTTGGCTGCATGGCCGTCAATTGCTGCTGCAAACATGCATTTTGAAGCTGACGCATGACGATGCTTCATTCACTGATTTACCCCTGAGTTTTGCCGAGCCGGCGACTGACGAGGCGCGATTTTCCCGCTTGTTGCGCGAACATCTTGGGCGCCTGCAACTGCGTGCGCCGGTCGAGGTGCTGACCCTGAGCGCGACTGAACTGCTCAGCAAGCCCGGTGCCAGTGGTCATCTGTTTGACCAGGCGGTGGCCGGCGAAGGGACGCTGGCTTGTCTGGAACGCTTGCAGGCCCGGCTCGGTGAGGGAGCGGTGCAAGTGCTTGGGCAGCGGCCGGATTTCCGCCCTGAATGCGCAACTCGCCCCTCAAATTTGAGCCGCTTTTCGGCGTCGACCGTAAGCGCCGGCAGTCACGCGGGGGCTGCGGGATTTTCGGCGCCGCGCCCGCTATGGTTATTGCCGGCGCCGCAAGCGCTCCATGAAACGGCTGGCAAGCCTTGCTGGCACGGCCCCTTGCGACTGTTGTCGAGTGCCGAGCGGGTCGAAAGCGGCTGGTGGGATGAGGGCGAAGACGCTGCAACTGGCGATGTGCGGCGTGATTATTTTGTTGCCAGCAATCCGCAGGGCCAGTGGCTGTGGATTTTTCGCGACGCACAAGCCTGGTATCTGCATGGCCTCTTTGCCTGATTACGCCGAGCTGCATTGCCTCTCCAACTTCAGTTTCTTGCGTGGCGCGGCCCATCCCGAAGAGTTGCTTGAGAAAGCCGTCGCACAAGGCTACAAAGCGCTGGCGCTGACGGATGAATGCTCGCTGGCAGGCGTTGTGCGCGCGCATCTGGCGGCGAAAAAGGCCGCCATGAAGCTGATTATCGGTAGCGAGATGGTGCTGCTTGACGGCATGAAGTTGATCTTTCTGGCCTGTAACCGGCACGGCTATGGCAATCTCTCGGCGCTTATCACGCTCGCCCGGCGGCGTTCCGGCAAAGGCACTTACGAATTGCAGCGCAACGATCTCGAGGCTGTCTCGCCAAGCGGCGCGCTGCCTGATTGTCTGCTGCTCTGGGTTGCCGGCGAGGCTGCGGCGATTGCTGACGGGCAATGGCTGGCCGCACGTTTTCCCGGTCGTGTCTGGATTGCCGTTGAACTGCACGCCGCTGCCGACGATACGCGCAAGCTGCAAGCATTGCAGATGCTGGGTCAAGCCTGCGCCTTGCCGCTGGTGGCGAGCGGCGATGTGCACATGCACGTGCGCGCCCGGCGCCCGTTGCAGGATGTGCTGACCGCCTTACGCCTGAAAACCACGGTCTTTGAGGCGGGTTATGCGTTGTTCCCGAATGGCGAGCGACATTTGCGCAGCCGGCTGCGGCTGTCGCGGCTTTATCCGCCGGATCTGCTGGCCGAAACCCTGAAGATTGCCGCCATATGCGAGTTTTCGCTCGACGAGTTGCGCTATGAATATCCGGAGGAAATCGCGCCGCCCGGAGAAACGCCGGCTTCCTGGCTGCGCATCGAAACCGAGCGCGGTTTGCAACGGCGTTATCCGGATGAGGTACCGGCCAGCGTGCGACAGCGCATTGAACATGAGTTAAAACTGATCGGCGAAATGGGCTATGAGGCTTACTTTCTCACCGTCTACGACATCGTCTGTTTTGCCCGCCGCCAGAACATTCTCTGTCAGGGACGCGGCTCGGCGGCCAATTCGGCGGTCTGCTATGTCCTTGGCGTGACCGAGGTCGACCCGGCGCGCTCGGCTTTGCTCTTCGAGCGTTTTATCTCGAAAGAGCGCGGCGAGCCGCCGGATATTGACGTCGACTTCGAACACGAGCGACGCGAGGAGGTGATTCAGTACATCTACGCCAAATATGGTCGCGAGCGGGCGGCGCTGGCGGCGGCGGTGATTACTTACCGGACCAAGGGGGCGTTGCGCGATGCCGGGCGGGCGCTCGGTTTTGGCATTGCCCAGATCAACGCGCTGAGCGCTTCGCTGGCCTGGTGGGACAAGCGCGAACAATTACCGGCACGCTTTGCCGAACTCGGCCTCGATCCGGCGGCGCCGCGCGTTGAAAAGTGGTTGGCGCTGGCCGAAGCGCTGCGTGGATTTCCCCGCCATTTAACCCAGCATGTCGGCGGCTTCGTCATTTCACGCGGGCCGTTGTCGCGCATGGTGCCGGTTGAAAACGCGGCGATGGCCGAGCGCAGCATCATCCAGTGGGATAAGGATGATCTCGATGCGATGGGTCTGCTCAAGGTCGACATTCTGGCGCTCGGCATGCTCTCGGCAATCCGCCGAACATTGGACATGGTCGGTGACCGTTGCGGTCAACCGCTGAAATTGCACCAAATTCCGGCCGAAGATCCGGCTACCTACGACATGCTCTGCCGCGCCGACAGCATGGGTGTTTTTCAGGTTGAGTCGCGCGCCCAGATGGCAATGCTGCCGCGTCTGCGTCCGCGCCAGTTTTATGATCTGGTGGTTGAAGTGGCACTGGTCAGGCCGGGGCCGATTCAGGGCGACATTGTGCATCCCTATCTCAAGCGACGGCAGAAAAAGGAGCGCATCGAGAAAATTTCGCCCGCCATCGATGCGGTGTTAGCACGTACCTGTGGGGTGCCGATCTTTCAGGAACAGGTCATGCAACTGGCGGTGGTCGCCGCCAATTTCACGCCCGGCGAGGCCGATCAGTTGCGCCGGGCGATGGCCGCCTGGAAGCGCAAGGGCGGACTCGAGCCTTTCGAGCACAAGCTGCGCGCCGGGATGGCGGCAAACGCTCTGCCGGCCGCCTTTGCCGAACGGATCATTGCGCAGATTCAGGGCTTTGGCGAATACGGCTTCCCTGAGTCGCACGCCGCCAGTTTTGCCTTGCTGGTTTACGCCTCGGCCTGGCTCAAGTGCCACCATCCGGCGGCCTTTTTGTGCGGCCTGCTCAATAGCCAGCCGATGGGTTTTTACTCGCCTTCCTTGCTGATTCAGGATGCCCGCCGCCATGGCGTCAAGGTCTTGCCACCCGATGTGACGGCCAGTGACTGGGAAAGCCGGATCGACGAGGCCGCTGCCGTGCGCCTCGGCTTACGCGAAATCAATGGTCTCTCGAGAAAGGTTGCCGAGCGGGTTGCGGTCAACCGCCAAAAGCGTGGGTTTTTTGATGTCGCCGATCTCGCGGCACGCGCTGCGCTGCAACGTCGTGATCTTGACCTTCTTGCCGCTGGTGATGCGCTGGCCAGTCTCGCCGGGCATCGCCGGCAGGCAGCCTGGGCGGCAACGGCGGCGGTGGTGCAGGGTGATCTTTTCGACGGGTTGCCGATGCGCGAAGAGGCGCCGGTCTTGCCAATGCCCAGCGACGGTGAAAATCTCGTCGCTGATTATCGCAGCCTCGGGCTTAGCTTGCGTCCCCACCCGCTGCTACTGCTCCGTCAGCAATTGGCAGCGCGCCGCTTTGTCTGTGCGGCCGATCTCAAGCTTGCCGCCCATCGCGCCGTCATTCGCGCGGCGGGGATCGTCGTCGGCCGCCAGCGACCGGGAACGGCGACTGGCATTGTCTTCGTTACCCTCGAAGATGAAAGCGGTTTGACTAACGTGGTGGTACATCCGGAGCTCGTTGAAAAGCAGCGCCGTGAATTGCTTGGTGCCAGGCTGTTAGGGGTTTTCGGGCAGTTGCAGAAAGAGGGTGAGGTGGTTCATCTGGTCGCTAAACGTCTGCTTGATCTCTCTGCCTGGCTGGGGCAACTGGAAACGGTCAGCCGCGATTTTCACTAATTAAAAATGACAAAAGTTCTATTTTTCAGGGAGAAATTCCGGTCTTTTGGCGTTAGAATAATTCCGGAAAAATGACAAACAGACACCAATCCATTCTTGGCGATCCTCTGATCGATCGGCAACATGCCGATTTATTTGCATCCTTGCGGCAAATCGAATCCCTGCATGAGCGTCGCCTGAATGATGAAAAGGTTATCGACCATTTGACGCGGATCAGTGAGCAGTTACGTCAGCACTTTATGTCTGAAGAAACATTGATGCAGCAGGTTGCGGTGCCGGTTGAAGAAATTGCCAGGCATCATGCCGAGCACTTGCGCATTCTCGAAGAAGTTGCCCGGCTTCATTTCGAGATTATGCAAGGTCAATTGACCCATGTTTCCCAGGTGCTCAGGCCGCTATCTGATTGGGTTGCCGCACATGTTGAGGTGTACGACGCGCCCTTGCGCGACTACATCGTCAAGGCCAGCCTTCAATAAACATGAATGCGACAAGAAAAAGGCCGATCAGTTGATCGGCCTTTTTAACATCCGGCAAGGCTAGAATCAGCCGCCGGTCAGCGGTTTGACGACGCGCTTGACGGCGGTGTCATCCGGGTGCGGATGGATGCTGAAACCGAGGCTGGTCATCAGGCGGAACATTTTGCTGTTGGTCGATAGCACATCACCGATCACGGCGCGGTAGCCTTTTTGGCGAGCGCAATCAATCAGCGCCGACATCAGCTTGCGACCGACGCCGCATTTCTGCCAGTTGTCACCAACGGCGAGTGCAAACTCAACAGACTCACCGTCCGGATTGACCACATAGCGCGAGACACCGATCTGCTCTTCCTTACCGCCTTCTTCCTGCGGAGGCAGGATGGCGACAAGCGCCATTTCACGGTCGTAATCAATCTGTGTGAAACGCACCAGCATGGTTTGCGTCAATTCGCGCAGGGTATCCATGAAGCGGTAGTAGCGCGATTCATCTGACATCGATTTGACGAATTCCTGCTCCAGCTCAGCATCTTCAGGGCGAATCGGGCGGATGGTGACGGTCTTTCCATCGTTCATCTGCCATTCTTGAATCAGATGGACCGGGTAGGGATAGATCGCCATGTGCGCGTAACGGTCACCGCTGGCGTTGGTGGCGTGGTCGATAACGATGCGCGCATCGGCGGCGATGGCGCCATTTTCATCGACGATCAGCGGGTTGAGATCCATTTCGATGATCCACGGTAACTCGCAGACCATTTCCGAGATACAGAGCAGGACTTCCTTGATTGCTTCGCGGTCAGCCGGCGGCATGTTGTGGAATTGATCGAGAATCTTGGAAGCCCGGGTCGAATCGATCAAATCTTTGGCCAGGAAGCGATTGAGCGGTGGTAGGGCAACCGAGCGGTCGCTGAAAATCTCAACATCATTACCGCCGGCGCCGAAGGTGATCACCGGCCCGAAGATCGGATCACGGAAAACACCAATCATCAACTCGCGGCCATTTGGACGGAACAGAAAGGGCTCGATTGAAACGCCATTGATCTTGGCGTGCGGGTGGCGCTTTTGCACGGTATCGATAATGTCGTGATAGGAGTTGCGCACCATCGGAGCGTTGATGATATTGAGGCGAACTCCACCGGCATCGGATTTGTGCGGGAGATCCGGCGAATCGACCTTCATGGCAATCGGGAAACCGATCTGCTCGGCCAGCAACAGGGCTTCGGTCGCGGTTCGGGCAACCATGGTTTGCGCCACCGGCACCTTGAAGGCGCGCAGGATGGCTTTTGATTCCATCTCCGACAACACGCGGCGGCGCTCGGCAAGCAACGCCTCAATCAGCATCTTGGCGCCTTCGGCTTCCGGGCGGCCATGTTGGCGGGTCGGTTCCGGGGTTTGCAGGAGGAACTTCTGGTTACGGTAATACTTGGAGATATGGTGGAACAACTCAATCGCCGTTTCCGGCATGCGGAAGGCTGGAATGCCGGCGTCTTCAAGCAGGGTACGCGCTTCGCGAACCTGCTCTTCGCCCATCCAGCAGCAGATGATGGTGCGGTTGAGCTTGTCGGCAATTTCAATGATTGCTTTGGATACCGCCATTGGGTCGGTCATCGCTTGCGGCGAAAGCATGACCAGCGTGCTGTCGACGCCGGGATCCTGGGTTACTGTCAGGATGGCTTCGCGGTAGCGCTCGGGAGTTGCATCACCACCGATATCAATCGGATTGCTGTGCGACCAAGTGGTTGGCATGGATTTGTTGAGCGTCGCCATGGTTTCAGCAGACAACTCAGCCAGAGGAATATTAAGGTCGCCGGCACGGTCGGCCGCCATCGCGCCCGGACCGCCGCCGTTGGTGATGATGGCGAGGCGGTTACCGAGCGGACGGAATTTGGAAGCGAGCGCCTTGGCTGCGTAGAACAACTGGCCGACGTTCTGCACGCGGACGACACCGGCGCGGCGCACAGCAGCGTCAAAGACGCTATCCGAGACGGCTGCCATGCCGGAGTGGACTGAAGCAGCGGCGGAGCCGGCTTCATGGCGACCGGCTTTGAGCAGGATGATGGGCTTGATCCGCGCGGCAGAACGCAAGGCGCTCATAAAACGGCGGGAGTTACGGATGCCTTCGACGTACATCAGGATGTAGTGCGTTTTGTTATCGTAAATCAGGTAATCGAGGATTTCGCCGAAGTCGATGTCGGCAGTCATCCCTAGCGAAATGACGGAAGAGAAGCCAACCTGATTCGATTTTGCCCAGTCAAGTACGGCCGAACACATGGCGCCAGATTGGGAGACTAGTGCGAGGTTGCCGGGGTTGGCTGAAACGCGTGCAAAGGTGGCGTTTAGCCCTTGATCCGGGCGGATGATGCCGAGACAGTTGGGGCCGAGAATACGCACATTGTAGGAGCGGGCAATCTCCATGACCTTGCGCTCAAGTGCAGCACCGATATGGCCGGACTCGGAGAAGCCGGAAGTGATAACGATGACGTTTTTCACGCCGCTGCGGCCACATTGTTCAATGAGTTGAGGAACCGTCTGGGCGCGGGTGGCAATCACCGCCAGTTCGACGCGTGCGCCGATTTCTTCGATGGATTTGTAAGCTGTTTGCTCGTAAATCGTCGCGTGCTTGGGATTGATCGGGTAAAGACGGCCTTTGAATCCGGAGTCGAGAATATTCTTGAAAATGACGCTGCCGACTGAGTTTTCACGCTCGGAGGCACCGATAATGGCGACTGATTTAGGTTCGAATAGTGTCGTTAGATAGTGCTGTTCCAACATGGCTGTATCCTTTTCCAGGCTGTTTTTGTGCGATGCACAATTTTATCACTAACGAAATCCTGATTCCAATTTAAAACCCGAGTGAGATAACTCTAAATGGCTGATTTGATCAATGATTCGCCCGAAATGATACGCCCTTCCGAGTGGCTTGGGCAGTGCATCAAACATCTTCAGGCGGGTGCCCGTGTACTGGACATGGCCTGTGGTAGCGGGCGCCATAGCCGATTTATGGCAGAAATAAATCATCCGGTTTTGGCGGTTGACCGCAACACCTTGGCTTTGGCAGGTTTAAGCGGCCTTCCCGGCATCGAAACGCGGGAAATGGATCTGGAAGGCGCGGTTTGGCCATTGGCCGGTGAAACTTTTGCCGGTGTCGTCGTTACCAACTACCTTTGGCGTCCGCGCTTTGCAGAGTTATTGGCGTTGCTGGCACCGGGCGGCGTGCTGATCTACGAAACCTTCATGCTTGGTAACGAAGCTTACGGCAAACCGTCCAACCCGGATTTTTTGCTGCGTCCGCAGGAGTTGCGGGAACTGATTCAGGCGGCTGGCTTGCGCGAGTTGGCTTTTGTCGAGGGCTATGTCGATCAGCCCAAACCAGCGATGCGTCAGGCGATCTGCGCGCGGCGCGAGTGAAGCAGGCGCTCGGCGAGGGCGACGATGCCGGCCTCGGATAGGTCGTCGGTGAGAAAGTTTTCCTGCGGGCGGTAGTCGGCAAAGTTACGGTTTTGTGAGCCTTGATAGAGCGGGTCGTAATGTATTTCCAGGAGCGCCTGAACCAATGGCGCCCAATCGCCGGCCAGCGCCAGATCGCGCCAGGTATCCAGGGTTTCGCGGCTCTGTAGCCCCTTGAGGGCATCAATTCGGCTGAGGAAGAGGGAGGGATCAGCAAGAAAATAGTCGTAATCCTTGAGCAGAAAGCTGACCCGTGCCGGTAAGGTGGCTTCGACGCCAAAGCAGGCGCCGGCACGAATGCGGGTAATCAGGGCGGCAGGCACATGCAGGTTGCCAACTTTGCGGCTTTCCGCTTCGACATACACGGGCCGTGCCGGATCAAGGCCGTTAAGCGCTTGCAGCAGCAGCGTCTCAAACCACTTCTGGCTGGGCTGCGGTTGGCCGGGCATGATGCCGAGCACCGAGCCTTTGTGACTAGCCAGTGACTCAAGATCGAGAATTTGCTCGCCGAGATCACCAATCGCTTGCAATACGCGCGTTTTGGCGCTGCCTGTGGCGCCGCAGACGACATGAAAATTGAAGTTCTGCGGCAGGGTTTCCAGCGTGCTGACTACATGCGAGCGGTAGGTCTTGTAACCACCGCTGAGTTGCCCGGCCGGCCAGCCAATGGCGCGGAAAATGGTGGCCATCGCGCCGCTGCGATTGCCGCCGCGCCAGCAGTAGATAAGTGGTTTCCAGCTTTTCGGGCGGTCGAGAAAATTGGCTCGCAGGTGTTTGCCGATATTTTCGGCAACCATCGCCGCGCCGATTTTTTTCGCCTCGAAGGCTGACACCTGTTTGTAGCAGGTGCCGACCACAATGCGCTGTTCGTTATCGAGCACCGGGCAATTGATGGCACCGGGAATATGGTCTTCGGCAAACTCGGCAGGGGAGCGGACGTCGATGATCTGATCGAACTGATCGAGGTCGGCGAGGGTAGGGTTTTCTTGCTTCATGCCTTATTTTAGCAAGGGCAGCAGCGCCGGCCAGAGATGTTCGAGGATCAAGGGCTGCGCCTCGGCAGTCGGATGCAGATTGTCGGCCTGAAAGTAGCTGCGTTTGGCGGCGATCGGTTCGAGCAGGAAGTCGAGCAGTGCGGTTTTTTGCTGGCGGGCGATTTGCCCAAAGCTGCTGTGGAATTCGACGGCATAAGGGCCGTAATTGGGCGGTAGGCGGATGCCGGCGAGCAAGACCTTGGCGCCACTGGCGCGTGCTGATGTAATCATCGCGTTGAGATTGTCACGCATCTGGTTGAGAGGCAGCCCGCGCAAGCCGTCATTGGCACCGAGGGCGATGATGATGATGGTCGGTTGGTATTCAAGCAGTGCCGGTTCGAGACGGGCGCGCCCGCCGGCCGTGGTTTCACCGGAGATGGAAAGGTTGGCAACGCTATAATCAAGGCGTTTTCCGGCGATTTTTTTTGCCAGCAGCGAAGGCCAGGCTTGTTCCATCTGGATGCCGTAGCCGGCCGATAGCGAGTCGCCCATGACCAGAATGGTTTTGGCGGCCGACGCCGGGGCGCTGGAAAAAAGCAGGGCTAAAAGGAAGAGAGTAAGGCGCATGGCAAATAAACCGGTAGTTGAAGTCGTTGGGTTGGGTAAGTCCGTCGAAAACGGCGGTGAGCCGCTGATAATTTTGCAGGATATTTCCTTTTCGGTCACGGCGGGCGAAACCGTTGCCATTGTTGGCGCCTCCGGTTCCGGTAAATCAACCCTGCTTGGACTGCTCGCCGGACTGGATATCCCCTCGTCCGGCGATATCCGGCTTGATGGCGTTTCGTTGACGGCGCTCGATGAAGACGCGCGTGCCGTGCTGCGTGGCAAGTTGCTTGGCTTTGTCTTTCAGTCTTTCCAGCTACTGCCCTCGCTGAATGCGCTGGAAAACGTCATGCTGCCGCTGGAATTAGCCGGTTTTAAGGCGTCGACCGCAACTGCCCGCGACTGGTTGGTGCGCGTCGGGCTGGAACATCGTTTGAAGCATTACCCGAAACATCTTTCCGGCGGCGAACAGCAGCGCGTCGCTCTGGCTCGCGCCTTTGCGCCATCGCCAAGACTGGTACTGGCCGACGAGCCGACCGGCAATCTCGATGCAGCGACTGGCCAGCAGATTATCGACTTGATGTTCGAGCTGAACGCGAAGCAGGGCACAACGCTGATTCTGGTTACCCACGATGAAGCGATTGCAGCGCGTTGCGGGCGGATTTTAAGGATTCAGTCCGGGCGGCTGGGGTAAGTCGCGGTGGCGTTGGTGACGCGTCCGCGCGGGCCGTGTTCCACATAAAGAACGCGGGCTAATTGCCATTCCGCCAATAATTTTGGGTCGAGTGCGTTGCCGGTAGCGAGACGTGCCATGCCAACGGGGCGCCAGCGCTCCGAGTCGTAGCCGATGTGTGTCCGGTATTTTTCGCGAATGAAGCCGAGGATGAAGATCAGGACGAGGGTGCCTATGAGGTAAGGCATGACCTCAAACAGCGAAAAAAGTGAGTTCAGAGTGAGGTGGCTGGCAAAGGTGAAGTTCGGCAGAGCGTAGCCAAAATAACGCCCTATGGCGAAAAAAAACGGTATCCACAAGACGATCCACAAAATCCAGGCGGCCGTCGTAAATACAACCGCCAGCACCCGTCTTGCCGGATGCGTCAGATCGGGTCGTTCGATAATCAGGGGGAGTCGTTCGGCCTGATGCCGCGGTCGGGACTTGTCCATCGTGCGCGCTTTCCTATGTCTCGGGCGAAGGCTTTGGGGATGGCCACAATGGCTGTGGCTGCGGTAATAACCCAGTAAATGATGGGATACCAGATCATCCAGAAGTAATTTTTGAGCAGACCTTTATCATACGGGCGGTCAAGCACCAGGCTGAGCATCATCTGGAGCAGGCAGGTGGTGCCGATAAGCAGACCGGCCCAGCCGAGTAGCAGAACCGGCGCGCTTTGCAGGTCAACTTTGTAAATAATCAGGTCAATCAGGCGATACACCGCGAGCAGCCCAAACAGGACGGCCCAGAGCATACTCATGCTGTATTCAATAAAAAGTGGCCAGAGGCGGGCGGCTTTCCAATGAAATAGTTGCGGCCAGTAATCAAGTAGTACTTGCGTACCACCCATTGACCAGCGCAGGCGCTGTTTCCACAGGCCGCCGAGGGTTTCCGGCATGAGAATCCAGCATAGCGCGCGTGGCTCGAAGTGGATGCCCCAGCCAGCAAGTTGCAGTTTCCAGGAGACGTCGACATCCTCTGTCAGTTTTTCCGGACTCCAGTAGCCGACCTCGTGCAAGGCGCTGCGGCGGAAGGCGGTGATCACGCCGGAGACAGTAAAGATCAAACCGACCGAGCGCTGGGCGCGTTTGATCAGGCCAACGATAGAGGAGAACTCGCCCACCTGAATGCGGCCGAGCAGGGTCGAACGGTTGCGCACGCGAGGGTTGCCGGTGACGGCTGCAACCTCCGGATCGTCAAAGTGATTGACCAGCCAGTGCAGTGAATACGGGTCGAGGCGGGCATCACCATCAATGCCGAGGAGGATTTCAGCGCGTGTCATTAGTGCCGCAGTATTCAGCCCGACCGCTTTACCCTGGTTTTTCACCTGATGGATGACGCGCAGAATGGGGAATTTTTCTGCGAGTTTGTTGAGCAGTTCGCCAGTGCGATCCTTGCTGCCATCGTTGATGGCGATCACTTCGTAATTGGGGTATTGAAGTTCCATCAGGGCTTCGATGGTGTCTTCAACATTTTCTTCCTCGTTGAAGCAGGGCACCAGCACGGCGATCAGCGGGTAATCGTCGCGCGCCGGCGGTTGATTGACAATGCGGTGCGGTCGACGCTCAATAAGCAGGTAAAAATTGATGCCGCCGACCATCCAGACCAGTGACATCAGGACCGGATAGAAAAAGACATAGGCGAGGATGGCACCCCAGAAATCACCGAGTAGCGACGGCAGCGTGATCATCTGAGTTGCGGCTGCGAACGCAGCGAAAGGACGTCGGCGATTTCATCCTTGCCGGCCTGCGGCATGTTGGCCAGACCGAATTGGCGGAAGCCGGCAGCTTCAAGTTGGCGCATCTGACTGGCGATTTGTGCCGCCGGCAGGTTTGATTCGAATTCGAGCAGTACCTTGGTTTTGACGCTGGCGGGCAGCGCCGCCATATTGGCGGGCGTTGCGGGCAGGGCAATCAGGTCGCCTTGGCGCAAATTCGCCCAGATGCTCCCGGCGGGCGGGGTCGGCAGCGCGTGAATCAGCTTAAGCGGCCAGCGCCAGCGTTCGGCGCTGCTCAGCGCCTGTTTGGCTAGATTGCTACCCGGTTCGGCAGCGATACGCAGGCCGGCAAAATTGACGTGGCGGGCGAGGTCGCCGATCAGTTCGGCGTCGCTGAGCCAGTCATCGGGCAGGTCGATAAAAACCGGCACGCCGGCGCGGCGTTCGATTTGCCAGCAAATGTGATTAAGGCTGTCGCTAGCCAGCGGACGGCGGCTGGTCGGGAAAAATGCCTTCTCATGTTGATTTGGCGCGACGAAAGCCATGTTCGGCTGCAGGCTAAGCAGATTGTCGAGGGTGCTGGAGAGTTCGGTTTCTTGGCTCTGCCAGTTGCCGGGCGTGACCTTGACGCTGCGTGCCGGGTCCGGATCCCAGGAGCGCCGCATCAACTCAGCGAATTCCTGCAGCGATGGGCTGTTCTCAACAAGGTAGCGATGGGTGCGAATCAGCGGGGTCTTGCCCGAGGTGGCACCGTCTTCCAGCGTGAAGGCGATGCTCATGCCGAGTTCCTGGGCAATTTCCTGGTTTGCCACGTTGCTGCGCCCGTAAGGCCAAACCAGAATACGCGGCGGCTTTCCGGTCTTTTTGCCGATCAGATCGCGGCTTTCTGCTAGGTCGTTGCGAATGCGCTGGAGGTATTCGCCATCGCTCTCGTATTTCCCATTTTGGTAAAGCCGGGTAATTGCTGCCGGCTCGGTATTGCCCTGCGCGTTGGCGAGAATGCCGCGATGCAGGTTGTAGGCGTGGGTAGCGACTTCGATTAGTCCGGAGCGCTGCATTTCGCGAACTTCGTCCCAACTGACGAACTGCTCGCGTGGACGTGGCGTGCTGTCGTAATCGACGGTCTGGCCGGCAGGGACATTAAGCCAGGTGCCAACGAGGGCGATCACGGCGGGGTAATTGAAGAGTTTGAGCAGCGGGAAAGCGCGGGTGTAAACGTCTTTCAGGCCGTCATCAAAGGTCAGCAATACGGCTTTCGGCGGCAGCGCCGGGCCACCGCTACGGGCGGCAACAATCGCATCAACGCTGACCGGCTGGTAGCCGTTGGCCTTGAGCCAGGCAAACTGGGCACCAAGGTCGGAAGCGCGGACAGCGGTTGGCGAGGCGAGCGGTGTCGTATCACTCTCCACCTCGTGATAGCTGAGGGCAATGAACTCAACCGACGCAAACGCCGGTAGCGTAAAAAACAGCAGGAAAAGCCGGATCAGAAACGCCATAACAGACTCAGACTGCCAAAGTTGCGGGCCTCGCGGACGCCGTCGTAAGGGCGCAGGCTGCGGCCGATGCTGTAGCGCAGCGAAAGGTCGCGGTCGAGTTCCCAGCGATGGGTGTATTCGATGGCTTCCATATTGCCGGGAGCGAGATTGCTTTCCATTTGCCAGTAGCGCCCGCCAGTCAGCGCCAGGCGATGGCGGAAATTGTATTCATAATTGCGCCAGGCGAGGTGATCGACGGCTGCGGTCAACCACGCAGAATGGTCATTTTTTGGATTGAAATAGCTGGCGCCGGTTGCTAGTGTGTTGTGCGAGGCATCAGCCCCCAGAGTCGTTTCAAACATCCAGCGCGGGCTGCTGTACCAGCGCTCCAGCCAGGCGGTGTTGATCGCAGTGCGTTGATTGCCATCGGAGAAGTCATAAAACGCTGTGCCGAGGCTGAGTTTGCGTGATTCGTGGGCACGCCAGTCGACGCTCAGACCGATCTGGCTGGCATGGACGCCATCGCGCACGGCGCGCAGCGGGATATCGTTGGTGCGGCTTTCAACGGCACCTGAAAGCGTCCAGTAGTCATCCGGCTTCCAGCGTGCGGTGCCGCTCAGGCCGGCTGATTCGTTGCTGCCGCCATTCATTTCGCCGGTGATACGCCAATTAATCCAGCGCCATTCGACACCCATGCCATTGCGGATCCAGTCAGTTTTGCTACCGTCAAAATCGGCGGTGGCTGTGTAATTGTGGAAAAAGATGCGCCAGCTGTTGGCAATCGGCCGGCTGTACAGCCAGGTATCGACGTGCCAGTCGTTGTTGCCAAAATAGCTGGCGCCGCCATTGCCTTTGCCAAAACCGGCATCAACTGAGAACTCGTAACGGTTGTACAGATCGAAACTGACATTGGCACGCTTGACGGCGCCGTGCTCGGCATCGAGTGAATTGGCTTGGGCCAGACTGGCTTTGGCTGCTGGCCAGCTTTGCAGGCTCAGTCGCGTTTCGGCAAGGTCGGCGTGGATCGCCGGGTTTTTCGGATCGGCACCTTCAACACGTTGCAACCATTGTTCGCCGAGATTAGGCCAGCCGCGCGCCAAGGCCAGTGAGGCAGTGGTCTGGCGGGCTTCGCTGTTATAGGGGGAGGCGTTGCGGCGCGCAATAAGGCGTTCCTGGGCCTCCTTCAGCCGGTCGCTGTAGAGGCGCGCCTGATCGGCGGTGATGTTGCTGCTCAGGCGCTCAGCGTTATATTTGCCGTCGCGATTGCGGCGCTCCGGCAGGCGGGCGGCAAAGGCGTCAATCTGGGCGCTGGCGGCATCGAGTTCTTCGGATTCAACCAAGGCATAAAAAAGCCCGAGATTGGCATCGAAATCGTCCGCGTTGGCAGCGACGACTTCTCGGTAAAGACGGGTGGCATCCTGCGGTTTGCGTAACTCGAGATAACTGCCGGCAAGGTCGCGCTTGACCCACGGCGGAACCGCCAGGCCGCGAGCGATAAATGTTTCGTAGAGAGCAACAGCATCACTGGCGCGCCGACGCTTGGCGAGGGCGCTCAGGCGATCGGTCAAACGGCGCTGATCTTCGGCGTCGGGTGCTTTCCCCGAAAAAAAATCGGCGGCAAGAGCATCTGTTGCGGTCAACGCCGAATCGAGGCGTAAAAATCGGTCGGCACTGCGCAGGGTGTTGCTGTCAATGATGCCGTGGCGGATCATGAGGGCAATACGGTCGCCCTCCATTGCCCGCTGTTCGTTGCTGTCCAGATTGGCTTCCAGGCTGGCTGCCTGCTCGAATAGACCAAGCCGCATGGTGGCTCGCCAGGCCGTTTTTCGTGCATGAGTATTGCCGGGTTCTTTTTCAAGCAGCTTGAGCTGGTTGCCGAGGACGACTGCCCAATCGCCTTGTGTCTCAACGTCGACGGGCGTCGCCATGGTCAAGTGATGCCCTGGCAGCAGGAAAAGCGCAAGAATTAGATGACGAAACATAGGCGCTGAGTTTAGCGGGTTTCGCCAGCCCTTTGGACGGCGAAGCCGCTGCCAATGACGGCGACTTCCATCAGAAAAACCATGTTTTCCAGGCGATCCAGATTTTGCGTACGGGTGTCAGGGAAATCCGTTGATGCAGCACTTGGAAGCTGCCGCGCCTAATCTCGTCAAGCAGGGTACGGTATATCGCTGCCATGATCAGGCCGGGGCGCTGATTCTTGCGGTCAACCGCCGGCAGCAGGGCAAAAGCCTGTTTGTAATACTGCTCGGCGCGTTCGGCCTGAAATTTCATCAGGGCAGTGAAGTTATCGGTGTATTTGCCGTTCAGAATATCGGCGGCCGGCACGTTGAACTGCTTGAGCTCATCCATCGGAATGTAAATCCGCCCGCGCCGGGCATCCTCGCCCATATTTTGGATGATTTTGGTGAGTTGCAAAGCCATGCCAAGATCGTGCGCGTATTTTTGTGTCTGGCGGTCGGTGCCACCAAAAATCTCGGCAGAGAGCAGGGCAGGTACGCTGGAGATGCGGTAGCAGTAGAGCGAAAGTCCCTTGAAATCGAGGAAACGCGTCTGCTGCAAATTCATTTCCATGCCGTCGATGATTTCCAGCAGCAGCTCTTTTGGTAAATTGAACTCGCCGCCCACCGCCTTGAGCGCCAGCCCGACCGGATGTGTCGGCTGACCGCTGGCAACCCGTTCCACCTCTTGCCGCCACCAGTTCAGCTTGGTTGAGGCGATGGAGATGTCCTTGCATTCGCCAACCACCTCATCGACTTCACGGCAAAAGGCATGGAGCGCCATGATCGCGCGCCGGCGCGGGGCAGAAAGAAAAAGAAAGCTGTAGTAAGAAGAGGAGCCGCTGAGCGCGCACTTTTCCTGACAATATTGATCCGGGTTCATGGGCTGCATTGTAAGGGAATGGCCGGCGAGCACCAGTCGGTGTCAATTCTTTGCGCTATGGTACTGCTAAGGATTTTGAACCATTGTTGTAGTCGGAAAGTCAGATTAGACTCAAGTCTTAAATCGAGGTGCAGCGATGAAACAAGCTCAGCCCCTTCCAGAAATCAAAGACCGCCGTGCGCAGCCGCGCTCTAACGCTCCAGATCTTGGCAAGCTCTCCGATGTGTTGTCGAGACAGGAGTCTGACCGACTCAGACGGCAGTTACTCGCGAATTATCAGGCAACGCGCCAAACCAAATCCTTGTAACTCAAAAGCACCGCATATCATGAGGGGCTGCTGACCGGCCTCTACCCGCATGAAATCCACGAAACCAAAACGCTTTTTAATCTATTGGCGCGCCCACTGGAAGGGGTACGTCTGGAATCTACTGTTCGCGCTGATCGCGCTGCTTGGCGTTCAGTCCTGGCAGACCCGGCATGTGCCGGATGGTTTGGCACCGGACATGGCAGTTCAGGTGTTGCGCGCCGATGGTCAAGTTGACTTAACGACTTTGCATCAATGGCGTGCTCAACATCCTGATCTGCCAGTCGCGCTGCATTTCTGGGCTGAATGGTGCCCGATCTGCCGTACCGAGCAGCATAGTGTGAGCCGTATCGCCAAGGATTGGCCTGTTTTAACCGTTGCGATGCAATCCGGTGCTGCCAACGATGTGAGCAAAGTGCTTCATGCGCGCCAGTTGCCCTGGGCAACCGTCATCGACCAGAGCGGCGAGGTGACACGGGCGCACGGGTTCAATTCTGTCCCTGCTTTCGTAGTAATTGATGGCGATGGTGTTTTGCGCGCCCCGACGGTTGGTTACACCTCGGAGTTGGGCATGCGTCTTCGGTTGTGGTGGGCAGGAGTCTCCCGCCCCGGCAAGTAGGAAAGGTTCAAAAGCGCTTGGGCTCAACCGCCTCCCTTGCTGATTCGTAGGGGTTTGCAACAGTATTTTCCAGCAACCAAAGACCCGGCCGGTTATTTCTTTTCGCCCCAGACTTCAGCCACCCTTGCATCGCGTCCGCAGGAGGCACGGTAGTAGTTATAACGCACTGGATTTTTCTTGTAGTAATCCTGATGATATTCCTCAGCCCGCCAGAACTCGCTGGCCGCAGCCAGTTCGGTATAAATCACCGGGAAACGCCGGCTTTTCAGCAATGTATCTCGGCTTGCTTCGGCGGTTTTGCGCTCATCTTCGTTCTGCCAATAAATCCCGCTTCGGTATTGCGTTCCGGCATCGCAAAACTGCCGGTCCTTCACGGTTGGATCAATATGCCGCCAAAAATATTCGACCAGTTGCGGATAGCTGACTTTGGCCGGATCGTAAATCACTCGCACCGCTTCCGTATGGCCCGTTCGCCCGGCACTCACCGCTTCATAAGTCGGATTCCTGGTGCCTCCGGCGGTGTAACCAGACTCAACTTCGAGCACCCCCACCATTTTCTCGAAGTCCTTTTCAATGCACCAGAAGCAACCACCGGCAAAAATCGCACTGGCAGTTTTCGGGGTCTCGGCGTGCACCGGCAGGGATGCAAAGCCGAATGCTGCGGTGCACGCAATCAATACGGCATTTTTCATTTCCGCAACTCCGGCAAAGCCATCTCTTTTGGCACAAATGCCAGCGCAACACCGTTGTTGCAATAGCGCTTGCCGGTCGGTTTCGGGCCATCTTCAAAAACGTGGCCCTGATGACCGCCGCAGCGTGAGCAGTGATATTCCGTCCGTGGAAAAATCATTTTGTAATCTGTTGAAGTCCCAACTGCGTTGGGGAGCGGCGCCCAAAAACTTGGCCAGCCGGTTCCACTCTCATACTTCTGCGCAGTCTCAAACAAAGGCTGATTGCAGGCGGCACAGACAAAGATGCCAGGGCGCTTTTCTGCATTCAAGGGGCTACTGCCGGCCGGCTCGGTGCCAGCCTCAAACAAGACTTTGTAAGCTGCCAGAGAAACCAGCTTCTGCCATTCGCTTGTGCTCTTTTGTAATGGGAATTTTGACGTCCCGGCTTTCACCCCAAATGGTAAAGCAGCCACCGTTAGCAAGCCACCCATACGAAATATCCAGTTTCGACGATTCATCTTTCTCTCCTTTGATCAGATATGGTGATTAGTCGTCCAAACTGGGCAATTCATTACATTTTTTTCGGATTTTTAATTTGAGCCTGGGCGCGCTAAAAATCAGCGGCTTAATCAGTTTTCTTGGCGGTGGAGCCGCAACCCGCACCAAACCTCACCAGTTCAGGCTATTCCTTTCCTCCCGTAACGCTGCGGAAAGATTCAGACCCTGCTCTGTTACGGGAAATTGTCACCATCGAAGGCGCATCGAGTAAAGGCATTGGTCGAATCTGATGCGTTACGAACATTCGCGGAAAGGCACCGAATCAGCCGCAAGTCTGTCAAATGCGATGTGTTGTTGCATCAACAATCATGGCGCAGTTCGAATCCGAATCCCGCAGTCGAACCCAAACCCACATCGTTGCCAATGGCTAACTTGGCTTTGGAACGGAACAGTGCCTTCATGGACTCCCACCAACCCGTTCGGAGTCCTGCATGGAAATCATTCATTTCAACCAACGAAACCTCGCCAAGCGCTGGGGTGTCAGCGAGGCAACACTTGAACGCTGGCGAACCGAAGGGATCGGCCCCAAATATCTGAAACTCTGCGGTCGTGTGCTCTACCGCCTTGTCGATATCGAAGAGTATGAGTCCGCATGCCTCATGTCATCCACCGGCAAGGCCGTCGCCGTTTAGAGCGTTTTAGCGCAGGTCGTACCAAACCCCTCGGCCACTGCCTTGCTGGTTCAGCGTGCCGCGTTCGACCAAGGTACGGAAATGCTGCTTCAACGTATTGCGGCTGGCGCCGGTCAACTTGATCGTTTCACCAATCGTGACACGACCATGTTCGCGGGCAAACTCGACGATCTGTAGCTGCAGTTCAGGCATGGCCGCCAGCACGATCTTCTCGCGCTCGACCTTCTTCTCCAGACGCCGCATCTGCTCGGCCAGTGAACGCAGAAAGAACACCAGCCACGGCTGCCAGTTCGGTGACTCCGTGCGGATCGTACCTTGCGTCTGGCGCAGTGCCAGATAGTAGGCTTCCTTGCTGTGTTCGATCACGCTCTCCAACGAGCTGTACGGCACATAGGCGTACCCGGCCTGCAGCAGCAGGAGCGTGGTGAGCACTCGGGAGAGGCGCCCGTTGCCATCCTGGAAGGGATGAATCTCCAAGAATACGACGACGCACAGGGCGATGATCAGCAGTGGATGCAGTCGGGCAGTCTCTCGCTCCTGGTTTACCCAGGTCACCAGTTCCGTCATCAGGCGAGGCGTATCGAAAGGTGACGCGGTCTGAAACACAATACCGATCTGCGCGCCGGTTTCGTCGAACGCAGCGACGCTGTTCGAGTTGGTTTTGTAATTGCCGCGATGCCAGGTGTCCTTCTCGCTGTGACGCAGCAGGATCTGATGCAACTGTTTGATGTGATTCTCGGTGAACGGGATGTCCTGCCACGATGAAAACACCAAGTCCATCAGCTCGGCATAGCCAGCCACTTCCTGCTCATCGCGGGTGGCAAAGGATTTGATCTCCAAATTCGACAGGAGTTGTTCCACCTCCCTGTCGGACAGCTTGCTGCCCTCGATACGGGTGGAGGAGCCGATGCTTTCAATGGTGGCCACGCGGCGCAAGGCCGACAGGCGATCGGGGGCGAGCGTGCCCAAGGCGCGCCAAGCACCTTTGAACTCGTCGATCCTGGCAATCAGACTGAGGATCTCCAGGGTGATCTGAATGGAGTCGGTTTTCGGCATGAGCCAATACTACACCCATTTACACCCAATAAAGAAGAAAACCATTCTCACGCCCGATTACACCCGTTTCATCGAATTATCCCGTAGTGTTGCGGAACATCGGGTGATTGACGTCTGACCCGATGGGTCGGAACGGGCGTGTAAAAACACGCCCACCCGGTAGCGCCCTTCCCGACCGAAGGCGGTGTCAGTGTCCAGGTAGTGATCCAGAGTGCCGAGGGCGGTTTACTTCTTCAGGCCGTCCCGAATCAACACGGCGGCCGCCAACAAGATCAACAGACCGGCTTCGAGATCAACCGAGACGTGCTTAAGGATTGATGGGCGTAAAAAACCACCGTTAGGTGGTTTGTGTTGGCTTGGCGACTACTTCAGTGCTGCATAAAACTCGCGTTTGCTAACGCCGGCCTGCTTTGCCATTGATGAAACCAGATCAGGGCCGAATGGTGCCTTGGGGCAATCAACGGTTACTTTTCCAAGCAACTTTCCATCTGATGAATATTTAACCCATTGTTCGTGCGAAGTGCCTTTGATGGGGCGTGGATTAAATCCAAGCTCTTTCAGTATCCGCTTAACCTCTTTACAGGTTAGCGGATGAAATACCCCGCTCATGCGTGGCAGTTACGCCCGACATGAACCGGAAGTATTGTTTTGAATGCCTGGGCAATGCCAGATTTGAAAAGATGAAGTTTGTATCCGGCCTTGATGATCTGGTATTCAATACGCTGATACATTGGCGCTTTGCGATTTAGCAACTCGTCGGCAAACTCACGGTCGACAGTCAATGCTTCTTCAACGTAGCTTTCAATCTGAGCAAGCAGCATTTTACGGGCTTGCTCTTGGGAGTCGGCTTGCGCAGCAAGGCACAGGTCAATACACACAGCGACGAACTGTGATTCAGCCTTTTTGATGTAGCAGCGAAGAATGAGGTCTTTGCTTTTCATGGCTTGATTTTCCTTTTTTACTCACTTTTTGACAAGCGTCTTATCAATAGATTCACTGATCCGGTTGGATTGTTGTGTTCAACGCGAAAAGCCTAACGGTGACTTCTATTTTTCCATGCGCCAAAGTGAGGCGGGATTTTCACGCATGGCGGAGACTGGCAACCAAGTGAATTTAACCACCTTTTGTTTTGATGGGTGCTTTGATGGGTTCGATAAAAAAGCGCCCCGAAAGGCGCTTGATTACTATGTTCTTGGCGGAGCAGGCGGGATTCGAACCCGCGGTAGGGGATTACCCTACACACGCTTTCCAGGCGTGCGACTTAAACCACTCATCCACCGCTCCAAGAGGCGCGCATTGTAGCAGAGGGGCCGGGTTCCTCAAAGCAACTTTCGTAGCCAGGCGAGTGCAATCCAGATCGCGAAAAGCAGTATCAGGAGGAGCGCAGCGCTTAATGGCGACGGGGTGTTGCGCGGCAGAAGGCGAGCGACGAGTTGTTGCGGTCGACGGGTGATCAGGGCAAAAAATTGGTAGATGGGGTTTTTATGCCGGTGCTGGCCAGCCATCAGATAGAGCAATCCCTGGCCGAGCAGGCAAAGGCCGAGCATTTCGATGATGGCACGTAGCGCGCTGATGATAAAAGGAAGCATGTCCGGGCCTACTCGTCGTCGATACCAAACTCGTCATCAAGCTGGTGCATGCGCCGGTTGTAGATCCAGATCATCAAGAGGTAGAGAAAAAGCGAGCCTTGTGCCGCCATGTAAAAGCCGAGCGGAAAACTGAGAAATTTCCACTGATTGAGCCAGGGCGCGAACCAGCTAAGTATGAACGTGACCACGATCCAGAGCGCTAGCAAGACGAGGGTGAGCTGTTGGGTCTTTTTCCAGTAGACCTCAGTCGGTTGCATTGTCATCTCGCTTTGGTGTGCGCCGGACACGGCTGAGGAAATCCTGACTGGTTTTGCCTGGCGGAGCCGTTAGCAGACTGACGATGACGATGGTCAGAAAGCCGCTGGCAACGCCGAAAACGCCGGCTGCGGTCGATTGGACGTGAAACCAGGGATCGGCAGCGATGCTATTGATGCTTAGCCAAGGGATATTGCCGGCTTCAATGCGCAAAATGTAGTAAATGGCGATGCAGACGCCTATGACCATGCCAGCCAGCGCCCCTTTTTGATTGGCGCGGTTCCAGAAAATGCCCAGCACCAGTGCGGGAAAAAATGCCGAGCCAGCGATCGAGAATGCCCACGCGACCATCGAGAGAATGGTGCCAGGTTTTTGCGCGGCGACGCTGGCGGCGAGAACGGCAACCACCAGGAGTAGCGATTTGGAGATGACCAGACGCAGCTGAGTCGATGCCTGGGGGCGGAAAATCCGGAAATAGACGTCATGCGAGAGGGCGCCTGTAATCGTCAGTAACAGGCCGTCTGCGGTCGATAGGGCAGCGGCAAGCGCGCCGGCTGCAACCAGACCGGAGACGACATAAGGCATGCCGGCAATTTCCGGGGTGGCCAGCACAATCACATCGGGATTTAGCGAGAGTTCGGCGAGTTGCATGATGCCATCTCGATTGATATCTTCAATATTAACCATGCCGACCTTGCTCCATGCCGCTACCCAACTCGGCAAGTCAGCGATCGGAATTTCAACCAGGTGGGAAAGGACTTCGTACTTGGCAAATACCGCGTAGGCCGGCGCTGTGATGTAGAGCAAGAGGATAAAAAGTAGCGCCCAGAAGACGGATTCGCGGGCTTCTCTGACTGTTGGTGTGGTGTAGTAGCGCATCAGCAGGTGAGGCAGCGAAGCGGTACCGACGGTCAGGCAGAAAATTAGTGCAAGAAAATTGATCTGTTGCGAAAGCTGCTCTTCAGGGTCTTTTGCCGCGAAGGCTGCACTGTGATGGGTGGGCGGCTTCGCCCGTTCGCCGGCAGCGAACATGGCCTTCTCCCAGCGTACGCGGGCTTGCTCGGGGTCTTGCGGTAGCTCGCGGCGCTGGCGTTCAAGCGCAACGATATCCTTCATCTGCGAATCACTGGCTTTGAGGCGGTTGATTTCAACTGATAGCTGCTCACGCTCAAACGCTAGCGATTGCGGCAGCTGCATGATTTTTTCAGCGTAAAGGTCGGCACGCTGGCGATAGAGACTTCTGACTTGCTCCTCGGCGGGTTGATCGAATATTTTTTCTTCGAGTTGCTGGACGTTATTGAGAACCTGTCCATAAACCAACTGCGGTACGGGGTTGCCGGTGACGTTCCAGGAGAGAATGGCGACCGGGGTGGCGTAGGCAACGATGAGCACCAGATATTGCGCAACCTGCGTCCAGGTCACGGCGCGCATGCCACCAAGAAATGAGCAGACGAGAATGCCGGCGAGGCCGACAAAAACGCCAATTTCGAATTGCAGGCTGACAAAGCGGCTGGTAATGACGCCAACGCCGTAAATTTGTGCAACAACGTAGACGAAAGAAGCAAGAATTGCGGCACCGACGGCGACCAGGCGGATTGAGTTGCCGCCGTAGCGGGCGCCGAGAAAGTCGGGAATCGTGTATTCGCCAAAGCGCCGCAAATAGGGGGCAAGGAGCAGCGCGACCAGCACGAAGCCGCCAGTCCAGCCGATCACGTAGGCAAGCCCCTGAAAGCCCGAAAGATATAGGGTGCCGGCGAGGCCGATGAAGGAGGCTGCGCTCATCCAATCGGCACCGGTCGCCATGCCGTTGAAGAATGCCGGAATGCGCCGGCCGGCAACGTAGTACTCCGAGATATCTGAGGTGCGACTCATGACGCCGATGGCGGCGTACATAAAGATGGTGAAGAAAAGGAAGGAGTAGCCGATCCAGCGCGGCGGCATCCCGTGATCTTCCAGTACCGCCAGGGCGCCTACAAAGAGGAGGAAAGACCCTGTGTAGTAGAGGTAGTACTGTTTGATCCGGGCAAACGAAAACAAAGCGGACGGACTCAGTAACCGTGGCGCAAATGAGTGGTTGCAGCCGTTTCTTCAACGAGTTCGGCAGCGCTGGTGATGTCTTTGTCGATCGCCCGCGACAGCAGGCGTTGCATCAGACGGGCGAGGGCGAGGGCGTTGGCCATCGAGTCGCGGCGCCCTTCAGAAGCCATGCCAAAGCGCTCTAGCCAGTTGTCCAGCGGTTGTGCGGACTGCCCCATGTCGTTGAAAAATGCCGGCAGTAGCCAGGCCAGATCAATCACTGGTGGCTTCAGGTCGACGCCCAGGTGTTCCTTGTAAGCGCGTTCCAGAAAAGCACTGAGAAATGCCCAGTGGTAGCAAACCAGCGGCGCCTTGGCAGTAAATTGTAAAAATGCCGTTAATTGGCGGTCGACCGCAACAGCGTCGTTTTCAAGTCCGGAAAAATCCAGTGAAATGCAATCATCCGGAACGATGCAGCCACCCTGAGTCAGGGCGATGGCGGATAAGCCGAGCAGCTTATCCTGCGCCGGATTGAAGCCGGAGGTGTTGAGGTCAAGCACGACATAGCGCGTGCGATAGTGAGCGTCGGCCAGATCAGGACCTTGGCTGGCGTGCCAGTCGCTGATTGCCTGCTGAATGTCAGCTGGCAGGCCGGCTTTAGCCGATTTGCCGCGCATTAGTATGTTTTTTAGCCCGAGCACCTTATTGCACCTGATAGTCGAGTCTGAGGCGGGTCTGAAGCTTGCGCGCCTGACGGAAAGACTCTTTGAGAATACGGCGATCCAGTTCGTTGAGCTTGTCAGGGTCGATCAGATTGTCGCCCTGGCGACCCGGCTCGCCTTCAAGATATTGATGCTGGAGGCGGAGCAACTGGATGAAATCGAGACCTTCCAGCACTGCGTTGATTTCTTCGTCGCGAATGGAAAGGCGCTTGGCAGCGATGCGCAGGCGCTGTACCGAGTTGGTGTTGTGCACGCCGCTGGCCAGAGCGTAAATCCGTGCGACGTCGACAAAAATGCGTGAACCGTATTTCTTAAGGTCAATCTTGCCCGGCTGGCCGGGTTCGAGATCGGTCAGGAAATCACGGATCTTGCCGAGTGGCGGCTCGACATCAAGGGCGTTTTTCGCCATTGAGCGGAGGAACATCGGGTTATCGGCGGTATGCGCCAGCAGGTGCTTACGCATCGCTTCAGCAAGATCGGCCTTGCCGAACAGCGGGCGGAAATCGAAGAAGATGGTGGCGTTGAGCAGCGCATCCGGATGCGGGTTACGGATCCAGTTGCTGAACTGGTTTTTCCACTCCTTAAGCGAAAGGCACCACTGCGGGTTGCTCGCCATGATGTTGCCTTTGCAGAGCGGAAAGCCGCAGCGGTCAAGGTCGCGGTTGGCTTCGACGGCAAAAGCCAGAAAACGCTGGCGCAGGCCTTCAAGCGCATCGTCATCGTCGCAAACAAAGACAATCCCGTTATCCTGGTCGGTACTGAAGGTCTGCTCGTCACGTCCTTCGGAGCCAAAGGCCAGCCAGGCCCACTCGATGCCGTCGAAATTGTGGTTCTCAAGATTGAGCTGGAGAACGCGGCGGGTGATTGCATCGTTGAGCGCCGAAATGAACTGGGTCATCTGCTCGGCGCCAATGCCTTGTGCCAGCATGTTGAAGGAGAGCTGGCGAACGTCAATGACCGATTGCTGCAAGGCTTCGACATTGACGGCTTCTTCAATGGTCTGGCGAATCTGGCGCAAGCCAACGCGCTGCAGCGCAAACAGGTCACGCTCGGAAACGACGCCGGTGAGGCGACCTTCGGCATCGGTAACCAGAACATGGCGGATGCCGTGTGTCGCCATCGCCAGCATCGCATCGTAGGCGGTGGCCTGCTCTTCAAGCATGAAGGGCGTCGCTGACATCGCCTGGCTGATCGGCGCACTCTGCGGCAAATCGGCGAGAACGACGCGATCAAGCAGGTCGGAGCGGGTGAAAATGCCCACCGGCCTTTTGTCTTCGCCGGCAATCACCAAAGAACCAATTCGCGCTTTTGACATGGTTTCCAGCGCCGAGCGTACCGATGTTTCTGGTGCGATGCTGACCGGTGAGCGGGCGCCAACGCCGGATAGCGGCGAGTTGAGCGTTTGCTGCTCGCTGGCAAGCTGGGCAAATTGTTGTTGCAATTGCTGGCGTGACTGGTTGAGAAGGCTGGCAATGTATTGCGTGCAAAACAGCGAAAACTCCGGGCTGGTGCTCATTAGCACCATGAAATCTTCAGCCGGCAACTGGTAACAATAAGTGTCTTCCACCGCCAGGTAGTTATTGGTTGAGGGGCGACCGGCAGTGACGGCACCAATCGGAAAGCTCTCGCCGGGGCTCAAACTGAGGATGGAGTATTCGGTAACGGTGACTTCGCCGGCCTGGCGGGCTTGTACCTTGCCGGATTCGATCAGGTAGAAAAAGCGGACATTGCCCGATTCCGGTCCGACGATGGTGCTACCGGCCGGGTAAAAAGCCAGCTGCGCCTTTTGCGCGAATTCTTGCAGGGCAGCGCTCTTCATCTTGTTGAACGGCGCATGTTTTTTCAAAAACCCGGTGCTTGCCACGGCCAAACGTTGCCGACCTGCTGAGCGAAGCGCTTCCTCGGTTTTCGCAATGCTTTGATCTACTGTAGTCACAACAACCTCTGTCTGTTTTTAAAGTGTTTAAAGTGCGTAGTTTAATTTGAGACGCTGTTGAAGGCGCCGGGCTTGTTTGAGTGATTCACGCAAAATGGCTTTGTCGATGTCGTGCAACGAAGCCATTTTGATTCCCAGTCCTGCCTCATGACCAGCTGCAATCTCGCCCAGTTGATGCTCAAGGCGCAACCGCAAAATATGGCCAAAAGCGGCGTTGACCGCAGCAAGCTCTTCCCTTGTCAATCCGCAACCGGCGCCAGCTTCCAGAAGTCGTTCGCTGGTATTAACCGGGCGGGTTCTCGTCGCCAGGGCAAAAATCCGGGCGGCGTCGACAAAAATCCGGCTGCCGTATTTTTTCAGATCGATACCATCGCCGCTCTTGCCACCGTCGCTGACTTCACCGAGAAAACTCAAGGGCACCATGGCTTGAACGGCATTGGCTGCCATTAAATGGAGAAAGGCGGGGGTGTCACTGGTCATCGAGAGCAGCAGGGTACGCAGATTTTCGGCCAGGGTGTGATCGCCATAAAGCGGGCGCAGGTCAAAGAAAATGCTGGCATTGAGCAGGGCGGTTGGTTCAGGATGGCGCACCCAGTCCATGAACTGGCTTTTCCACTCATCGTGCGAGAGGCACCAGGCCGGGTTGCCGGCCATGATCTGGCCGCTGCAAAGCTTGAAGCCGCAGTTGGCAAGGTGTTGATTTACCTCGTTGGCAAAGGGCAAAAAGAGCGCACGCAGCGCCTCAGCCTCCTGACGGTCGGTAGCGCTAAATATCAGGCCGTTGTCCTGGTCGGTGACAAAGGTTTGTTCGTGCCTGCCTTCGGAACCGAGTGCGAGCCAGCACCAGGAGACCGTTGGTAAACGGTGCTTGCGGGCGCAGAGTTCGATGATTCTTGCGGTTAACCGGTCATTCAGGCCGGAAATGATGCGCGTCGCGGCTTCTCCACCCAGTCCGCTTTTCGCCAGACGGTGGGCAAATCCGGTTAACTGGCTGGCCAGCGCTGGCGCACTCGCCAAATCGGCAAGCGCATTTAGCGCAATTTCGGTACTGGCAAGTTGCTTACAGGGAAAAGCGCGTTCGGTTGAGAAGGGCAAGTTAGTATTTTATACGGGCGAAATACGTTTTTTCGGAGGCTTCCAGCGCCTGGCGGACGGTGACGATACCCATTTCTTCGAGCATCGGGATCATTTTGAGGAAAACGGCGGCGGTAGCCAGTGAGTCTTCCAATGCATTGTGACGGCCGCCGATCTCGATCCCCAGACGTTCAAGAATGACATCCAGCTTGTGCGACTCCTGATTCGGATGCACCACGGCTGAGAGCAGCAGCGTATCGAGTACCGGCTGAATGAAGCGGATGCCGGTGCGCTCTTCCTTGAGTTGCAGGAAACGCATGTCGAAAGCGGCGTTGTGAGCAATCAGCACGGTGTCTTCACAAAATTCGTGGAAGGCGGGCAGCACGACATCAATGTTCGGCTGGCCGCGCACCATGTCTTCGGTGATGCCGTGAATCGGGATTGATTCCGGCTTGAGCGGGCGTTCCGGGTCGAGCAACTGGTTGAAAACCTCCTGCCGGAGCAGGCGGTTATTGACGACACGAACGGCGCCGATCTGGATGATCTCGTCGCCATTCGACGGCTCCAGCCCGGTCGTTTCGGTATCGAAGACGGTGTAGGCGAGATCACTTAGCTTGCGGTCAAGGTCGATAGATTTATCTTCGAAATTGAACAGATCGAAGTCGTAATACTCGGGGCGTCCAGTGTCGCGCGCTTTGTCATCCTGATCTTGGGCGATTTCCGGCATCGCCACCGGTAGCACGAAGCGGAAAAATGCGCGGTGTGCGGCCTTTTCGCGCTGGTACCAGATTTCAGCGCCATGGCGGTCGATGACGTCACGCAGGCTAAGCGGTGAAGTTTCGTCACCAACCTGCATGGTTTCCATTTCCCAGGTGTAGAAGGTTTCCGACGACATCGCTGCGCCGGCCCAGATCAGGTCAAGATAGGCGAGCTTGCCTTCGGAAGTCAGGCGAAAGCGCAGTTCTCGCGTTTCGTAATGATCCTGCAACTTGGCGGCAAGGAAGGTCAGAGCAAACATTAGCGAGAAACTATCAGCCTTGACCCACAGGGTGTCGTCGAGTTCTTCGGTCTTGATCGGCAGCTTAAGTTTGTCTTCGATGCGACGCTGAGTGGCGGCAATCAGGTCGATGGCAAGAATGTCCTCAAGCGGCCAGCGTGTCTTCATCGAATCGGAGAATTCGGCCATGGTCTGGTCGAGGCGCTGATTCATGCGCGCCGCTTCGTCATCAACCACATGCACGAAACGCTCGCGCAACTCGGCTTCCATGTCCGGGTAGTCAATCAGATTGGTAATCGCTGCGCGGATGCTGCCCAGCGACGAGCGACTTCCCTCAGTCAAGGAGTGCAGTGCTTGATCGCGCTTGGCCTCTTGTTCAAGACTGCGCGTGATGTTTTCAACCGTCAGCACGTAGCCTGACATGGTCTTCTTTTCATCGCCAGTTCCCGAAAGTACCGGCACCATCTGGGCACGCAATAACTGCCCGCCGCGCGTCGTGGTGATGAAGTTGGAGAGTGCAGTCTTACCGGCGTCGAGGCGCTGGGTGATGACCTCCTGAGCGTGTTGCACCTGATTTTTTTCGAGAATCGAAAAAATCGAACGGCCAAGACCTATCAATGCACCGCCGGAAACCGAGGTCGGGCCTTGCGCGAGGGCCTTGAACTGAAGGCGGGCGCGATTGTTGTAGAGCAGGATTCGGCCATCAAGGTTGCAGACGACGACGGCTTGCGCCAATTCTGACATCAGCGCAGCAAGACGGTTTTTTTCTTCTTCGACAGAGGCTTTGGCGCGTGAAATTTGCGCGTCGACATCGTCCATCAGTACATCGCGCTGTTGCGCCAGATCATTGGCCGCGCGCGCCAGTTGTTGAACCTCAACCGGGCCTTCGAGGGTGACGCGGAAGTTGCGGTTGGCGCTGAGCATCATGCGCAGTGTTTCGGCCATCCGCAAGAGACCCTCGACATATTGCTTGAAAAGCTTGTGCAGCACCATGACGCCGAAACCAAAGCCGACTATCGTCATCATGGTTCCAACTGGCAGGCGCGAGAGCAGCAATTCGGTAAGCATGACGCGCTCGGCCTCTTTCATGTCGAGCCAGACCAGCAGGGAGGTAACGACAAATGGCCCGGTCATCAGGAGGCCAAGAACAACAACAGCAAGGGCGAAACGGTATTTTGCCTTCATGGATTTATCCAGAGCGATTTTTGCGACAAATTTTTGGCCGGTTTTGGCCGTTGACCGCGACCAATCTGATCAGCACACCCCAAGCATCGACTTCACCTTGGCGACCAATTCCTTGGTCGAAAAAGGCTTGGTCATGTAGGCATCAGCGCCGATGGCAAGACCTTTGGCAACTTCGGTGTCGCGACCTTTGGCTGTCAGCATGACGATTTGCAGGCTGGCGTTGTTGGCATCGGCGCGCAGAGCCTCGCACACTTCAAAACCGGATTTCTTGGGCATCATCACGTCGAGCAACATCAGATCCGGCGCGAAGCTGGCTACTTTGGCCAATGCTTCGTCGCCATCTGTAGCGACAGCGACCTCGAAACCTTCCTTTTTCATTAGAAATTCGAGCGAAATGACGATATTGGGTTCGTCGTCAACGATCAAGATTTTATGGGCCATGCTTTTTGTCTCCCTACTGTTGTTCTTCCGGCCCCGGCAGGGGTACCGTGAAAATGAAGTTTGCTCCGGCTCCAGGCTCGCTTTCTACCCAGAGATTACCACCAAAATATTCAACAATCTGACGGCTGATCGGCAAGCCGAGTCCCGTTCCCTGAGGTTTGTCCGTCATCGTGTTGCCACCCTGACGGAATTTTTCAAAAATGACGGTGCATTCATCCGCCGTCAAGCCCGGTCCGTTATCACTAACCTCAATCCGTACCCGTTCATCATCGGCGCTCAGCCTGACATGAACCTTGCCGGTTTCACCTGCAACAAATTTAACAGCGTTGGAAAGCAGGTTGATCATCACCTGAGTCAAGCGGTCGCGGTCAGCCATTACCAGTGGGCAAGTTTCTGGTAATTCGCCGCTCAACGCGACGCCCTTTTCGCGGAACAGCTGGCCCAGCGAATCCATGCTTTCACGCACCACATCACGGACATCAACCTCGCTGGTCGTCCATTCGGCACGTCCCGATTCAAGTTTGGCCATATCGAGAATCTGATTGATCAAGCGGGTCAGTCGCTCGGTTTCGCTGACAATAATGCCGAGAAAACGCTTGCGATCGTTGAGTTCCATCCGTGGGTCTTCGTGCAGCATTTCAGAAAGGGCGCGGATCGAGGTCAGTGGCGTGCGCAATTCGTGGGTGACGGTCGAGATGAAATCGTCCTTCATCTTGTCGAGTTCGCGTAAACGCTCATTAACTGCCCGTAACTCGGTGGTTGCTTCTTCTAGCTCCTGGGATTTTGCTTCCAGTTCGCGGCTGTAAGCCCTTACCTGAGTCGCTTCATCGAGAATATCGAGAACTTCTTCAAGCCCGATCTCTTCTTCCTGGGCGACTGACGAAACCATCACCCGCGCGCTGGCCGAGCCAATTGCACCGGCCAGTTGAGCCTCGGCAAAATGGACGAGGTCGGCATCGGCGGGTAGGTTGCGCCAATTTGTCGTGCCGCGCTCGTTGGCAAAAATACTGAGTTGTTGTTGCGCGCGAGCGGGGCCAAGGAATCGTTCGAGCAAGTTGACCAACTCATCCATCGAGGCACGACCGCGCCAGATACGCGTATCGGTTTCCTGGGTAGAGTGCCGGAAAACATCGACAAAGCGTTCTGCTTGCCCGGCTTCAACAGCATCCGGCCGCGAGTTAAGCGAAACTATGATGTACAGCCCAAGATTGACCAGCAGGCTCCACCACAGGCTATGTGAAATTTCATCCAGTCCGCTCATGCCAAAAAGCGCTTGCGCCTTGAGTCCGGCGATGCCGAACAAGCCTTGTTCGACAAAGCTGTTACCGATCCAGCCTGACCGCGCAAAGGATGGAAGCAGCAGGGTGTAAAGCCAGACAGCAAAGCCGCCGAGCAAGCCAGCCACAGCACCGGCGCGTGTGCCTTGTTTCCAGTACATGCCGCCGAACATGGCCGGGGCGAACTGGGCGACTGCCGCGAAGGAAATCAGGCCGATGCCAACCAGGGCATAGGCTTCGCCAGCAGCACGGAAATAAATGTAACCGAGTAGCAGAATCAGGGTGATCGCAGCACGCCGAATACCGATCAGCAGTCGTGAGAGATCTTTGCTGGCGCCAATGCGTGATGAACGCAGCAACCAGGGCATGACCAGATCGTTACAAACCATGGTCGACAGGGCAATGGTTTCGACAATGACCATGCCGGTTGCAGCTGATAGGCCACCAATAAAGACCAGTAGCGCCAGGCCTTCGGCGCCACGCGACAGCGGCAGGGTGAGAACGAAAGTGTCGGCATTGAAAGGCTGGCCTTGAAAATGGAGCAGCCCACCAATAGCCAGTGGAAGAACAAAAATATTGATCAGCAACAGATAGAGCGGGAAGAGCCAAACGGCACGCTTAAGGTGCGATTCGTTGACGTTCTCTACGACAATGATCTGGAACTGGCGCGGCAGAAAAATGATGGCGAGACCGGAGAGCAGAATCATTGCGGTCCACGTTCCGGCACGCGATGAATCCAGTTGCAGCAGGCGCCCGAGTTCGGGGCTGGCTGCCGCGCGCTGGAAGAGGTCGCTCAGGCCGCCGAACATGCCGTAAGTGACAAACAGGCCAACGGCGAGAAAGGCCAGCAACTTGACTACGGATTCGAAAGCAACGGCCGCCACCATGCCTTCATGACGCTCGGTGGCGTCAAGATGGCGGGTGCCGAACAGAATGGTGAAAACGGCCAGCAGTCCGGCAATCAGAAAAGTTGAATCCAGCCACCAGGGCAAAAAACCGGCATCAGAATCGAGAAGCAGGACATCGAGACTGGCCGAGATAGCTTTCAATTGCAGGGCGATGTAAGGCACTACCCCGATCACTGCAATGATCGTGACCAGTCCTGCCAGCAGCTGACTCTTGCCATAGCGCGAGGCAATAAAGTCGGCAATTGAAGTGATGCGGTGAACCTTGCTGATGCGGATCATTTTCAGGATGACGCCGGTCATCAACAGCATCAGTGTCGGGCCGATGTAGATGGTGAGGAAGGAAAGTCCGCCTGAGGTGGCACGGCCGACACTGCCGTAAAACGTCCAGGAGGTGCAATAAACCGCTAAAGACAGGGCGTAAACATTGGCGGAAATGATTGATTTGCCAGCATCAGCGCGTGCATCGCCAAATCTGGCGACGGCGAACAATATCGCCATGTAGACGGTCGATAGAAGGAGGATGAACCAGCCGGACAGCACCTATTTGCCCTTATGCTCGGCAACCCAGGCGGCTAGTGCAATCAGTCCCGCCCAAATACCAAAAAGATAAAAAAACTGTGCCGGAATACCGGCCAGATCGCCGCTTGGCAGGTTGAGCATTGGATAAGTCAGCAGTGGGGCGCCAATCAAGCTCAGCGCAGTTAGCCGTTGCCGGGTCGGGCTAGCTTGTTTCATGTGTCGGCATCACCAAATGAAACGGCCAACACGCTAAGCGTGCCGGCCGTTGGCATGCAGTCTTTGAGACTTACATTGGAGGTCACCGGTAAGGTAACCATTCTCTCCTCCTTGCCATTCTTTAGCAGGGGCGGCATGGCAAGCGCACCGCCCCTTTAGCCATGCTCCGGATTAGCCCTTGAGCTGTTCCAGGATAGCCGGGTTTTCCAGCGTCGAGGTGTCTTGCGTCAGCTCCTCGCCCTTGGCCAGACCACGCAACAGACGACGCATGATCTTGCCGGAACGGGTCTTCGGCAGGTTGTCACCAAAACGAATGTCCTTCGGCTTGGCGATCGGACCAATTTCCTTGCCAACCCAGTCGGACAGTTCCTTGATGATGCGCTTGGCGTCGTCACCGGTCGGGCGAGCGCCCTTGAGCACAACGAAGGCGACAATGGCTTCACCGGTCAGATCATCCGGACGGCCAACAACGGCAGCCTCGGCAACCATCGGGTTGGAAACTAGTGCGGATTCGATTTCCATCGTACCCATACGGTGACCGGAAACGTTCAGCACGTCATCGATACGACCGGTGATGGTGAAGTAGCCGGTGTCCTTGTCGCGGATGGCGCCGTCGCCAGCCAGGTAGTACTTGCCCTGGAAGTCAGCCGGGTAGTAAGACTTGACGTAACGCTCGTCGTCGTTCCAGATCGTGCGAATCATTGACGGCCATGGCTTCTTGCAAACCAGGATACCGCCCTGGCCCCACGGCAGATCAGCACCGGTCTCATCGACCACGGCGAACTGGATACCCGGGAACGGCAGGGTGCAGGAACCCGGAACCAGCGGGGTTGCGCCCGGCAGCGGGGTAATCATGTGACCACCGGTTTCGGTCTGCCAGAAGGTATCGACGATCGGGCAACGGCTGCCGCCAACATTCTCGTAATACCACGTCCAGGCAGCCGGATTGATTGGCTCGCCGACCGAACCGAGGATGCGCAGGGAGGACAGATCGTAAGCTTTCGGATGGACCTCAGGTTTGCTGTCGCAAGCCTTGATCAGCGAGCGAATGGCGGTCGGTGCGGTGTAGAAAACTGTCGCCTTGTGTTCCTGAATTACCTTCCAGAAACGGCCGGCATCCGGATAGGTCGGGACGCCTTCAAAGACGATTTCAGTTGCACCGCAAGCGAGTGGGCCGTAGGTGATGTAAGTGTGGCCAGTAACCCAGCCGATGTCAGCCGTACACCAGAAGACATCGGAATCCTTGATGTCAAAGGTCCACTTCATGGTCATGATGGCGTGCAGCAGGTAGCCGCCAGTCGAGTGCTGAACACCCTTCGGCTTGCCGGTAGAGCCCGACGTATAGAGCAGGAACAAAGGATGTTCTGCTTCAACCCATTCCGGTTCGCAAACATCGGACTGGTTGGCGACGGCGTCGTGCAACCAGGTGTCACGACCGGCAACCATGTTGACTTCAGAACCGGTGCGCTTGAGAACGAGCACGTTTTTGATCGACTCGCAACCGCCCATGGCGAAGGCTTCGTCAGCGATAGGCTTGAGCGGGATGGTCTTGCCACCGCGGAACTGGCCGTCGGAGGTGATCAGTGCGACAGCGCCGGCGTCGTTGATACGATCGCGCAGGGACTGGGCAGAGAAACCGCCGAAAACGATGGAGTGGATGGCGCCGAGGCGGGCACAGGCCTGCATGGCACAGACGCCTTCAACGGTCATCGGCATATAAATAACGACGCGGTCACCCTTCTTGACACCCATGCCGCGCAGGGCATTGGCGAACTTGCAAACCTTGGAGAGCAGTTCCTTGTAGGTGACTTTGGTCGCTTCGCCATTGTCGGCTTCGAAAATCAGGGCAACCTTGTCGCCCTTACCGGCTTCGACATGACGGTCAAGACAGTTGTAGGAAACGTTAAGCTTGCCGTCGGCAAACCATTTGAAAAACGGAGCGTTGGATTCATCAAGCGACTGGGTAAACGGTTGCTTCCACGTGATCATTTCACGGGCGCGCTTGGCCCAGAATTCTGGATAATCAGCATCTGCTTCTGCGCACAGCGCACGGTAGGCATCCATCCCGGAAACCGCAGCATTCTTGACCATTTCTTCTGACGGGTAAATCATTTGCACGGACTCATTCGACATATTCTTCTCCTCTGCAGTACTTCGCAATTTATGTTGAAACAACCGATGGAACCCTGGGAATGCCCAAGGCAATTTAAAGCCGCACAAGCTGGAGCATGATTCACGCGCCGTGCCAGCATTGAGGCGGCATTAAACGTTAATAATCTTACAAACCGCTTACGAAATCACGCTGCACTGCAGCAATAACGGGCTAACTCCAAGGAGTTGGTTTGAGCGTGATAAAATTGAATTCCTAAAAAAATTTACGAACTCAAGATGAACTCACCCGTTAAATCGCTAGAAACTCTAATTTTTGCCAGCCGCTGGGTTCAGGCACCGCTGTACTTGGGTCTGATCGTTGCTCAGGTTATCTACTGCTGGTTGTTCATGGTCGAACTGAGTCATCTCGTTCATGGTGCGTTTACCGGCAATAATTTCAGCGAAGTCGAAGTCATGCTGGTGGTACTTGGCTTGATCGACGTCGTGATGATCGCCAATTTGTTGATTATGGTGATCGTCGGTGGCTACGAAACCTTTGTCTCCCGGCTTGACCTGGAAAACCATCCGGATCAGCCTGAGTGGCTGTCGCACGTCAATGCCGGCGTGCTCAAGATTAAGCTGGCGACCGCCATTATCGGTATCTCTTCAATTCACCTGCTGAAAAGTTTTATTAATGCCCCTAACCTGTCCGAGCACACTTTGCTTTGGCAGGTTGTGATCCATGTCGTTTTTGTTTTTTCCGCGCTGATTATGGCCATTGTCGACAAGACCATGACTCAGACGCTTGCACTGCAGCATCACAAAAAGCCACTAAAAACAACGGAGCCCACGCATGACAGCCATTAAACAGGAAGACCTGATCCAGTCCATCGCTGACGCTTTTCAGTACATTAGCTATTACCATCCGCTCGATTACATCAAGGCGCTCGGCGAAGCCTATGACCGCGAGGAGTCTCCCGCCGCCAAGGATGCCATTGCCCAGATCCTGACCAACTCGCGGATGTCCGCCGAAGGTCATCGCCCGATCTGTCAGGACACCGGTATCGGCATGGTTTTCATCAAGGTCGGCATGCAGGTCACCTGGCCGGATGCGACGATGAGCATCCAGCAGATGATCGACGAAGGCGTCCGTCGCGCCTACGGCAATCCGGACAATCCGCTGCGCGCCTCGGTGCTGGCCGACCCGGCCGGTGCCCGCAAGAACACCAAAGACAACACCCCGGCGGTTGTCCATTTCGAAATCGTCCCCGGCCACCACGTTGACGTGATCTGCGCGGCCAAAGGCGGCGGTTCGGAAGCCAAGGCCAAGTTCGCCATGCTCAACCCGTCCGACGACCTCGTCGACTGGGTGCTGCATAAAATTCCGGAAATGGGTGCCGGCTGGTGCCCGCCGGGCATCATCGGAATCGGTATCGGTGGCACGCCGGAAAAGGCGATGTTGCTGGCCAAGGAATCGATCATGGCGCCGGTCGATATTCACGAATTGAAAGCTAAGGCCGCCACTGGTGCCAAGCTGACCCGTCCGGAAGAGTTGCGCCTCGAACTGATGGAAAAGATCAACGCGCTGGGCGTCGGCGCTCAGGGCCTCGGCGGCCTGACCACGGTGCTCGACGTTAAGGTGCTCGATTACCCCTGCCACGCTGCCAACCTGCCGGTCGCGTTGGTGCCGAACTGCGCTGCCACCCGTCACTGCCACTTCCATCTCGACGGCTCCGGCCCGGCCAAACTGGAAGTGCCGAAGCTTTCTGACTGGCCAGCCGTCACCTGGACGCCGGATCTCAAGTCAGCGACCCAAGTCAATCTCAATACGCTAACCAAGGCCGAAGTCGCTTCTTGGAAACCGGGCCAGAAGTTGCTCCTCAACGGCAAGATGCTGACTGGCCGCGATGCCGCCCACAAGCGTATCGCCGACATGCTGGCCAAAGGCGAGAACCTGCCGGTCGACTTCACTAATCGCGTGATTTATTACGTCGGCCCGGTTGATCCGGTGCGTGACGAAGTGGTTGGTCCGGCTGGCCCGACGACGGGCACCCGGATGGACAAGTTCACCCGCATGATGCTCGAACAGACCGGCTTGATCTCGATGATCGGCAAGTCCGAGCGCGGTCCGGTTGCCATCGAGGCGATCAAGGACAACAAGTCGGCTTATCTTATGGCTGTGGGCGGCGCTGCTTATCTCGTCGCCAAGGCGATCAAGTCAGCCAAGGTGGTCGGCTTCGCCGATCTCGGCATGGAAGCGATCTACGAATTCGATGTCGAGAACATGCCGGTGACGGTGGCGGTTGATTCTTCCGGAACCAGTGTGCATGACACCGGCCCGCAGGAATGGAAGATCAAGATCAGCCAGATGCCGCACAAGTCGTAATCGTTGAAGGCAGACCCTTACCTGACGCTCGGCGTTGATCGGGATGTTTCCCGCGCCGAGCTGAAGCGCGTTTTCCGTCGTCTAGCCATGGCCTGGCATCCGGATCGCAATGATGATCCGCAGGCGACGGCGCGTTTCACCGAGATTCGCGCTGCTTACGAGGCATTGTTGGAGCCGGAGGAGGAATTCTCTGACGGCGACGACTACTCACCTCCCGATCCTGACGACTATCCTCCCGAGGCAGCGGAAAGCGCCGGGCCGGAACGGGCTGGCGATATTCGTCTGGTTCTTGAAATTTCACTCGCTGATGCCTGGTCCGGCTGCCACAAAACTGTGCATTATTCGCGCGGCAAGGATTGCCCGACCTGCGCTGGCAGCGGCGAGCATGGCATCACCCGGACGCGTTTCTGCGAGGCGTGCCATGGTAGCGGGCGAATCCGTGACAAAAAACACGGGTTGGTCAGTTGTTCCGAGTGCACCGGGCGCGGTTTCTTCAGCGAGCGTATTTGTCCGGATTGCGGCGGTAGTGGTCGCGAGTTTGCCGATGTCAGCCTGAAAATCAAGGTGCCGCCGGGCATGTTGCCCGGCGATGACTTGCGTCTGGGCGGGCAGGGCCAGCCCGGCAGCAAGCACGTCAAGGCCGGAGACCTGTTCCTGACTATCGTTATTCACACGCACCCGGTATTGGTTTTGCGCGGCCGTGATGTCTATCTGGATATGCCGGTCAATGCCTTTGCGCTGATTGCCGGTAGCGAGATTGAAATCCCCTTGCCGCTGGGCAATACGCCCATTCAACTCGAACCGGGAACGGCGCAGTTACGCGAGTTGTGTCTGGCAAAAAAAGGTTATCCAGGGCGTGGCAAAGCCAAGGCTGGTGATCTCGTGATTACCTTGCGGCCGGTCTTTCCGGCCAAGCTGACAGCTAAACAGCGCAAATTATTGCAGCAGGTGGCCAGGGAATTTGATGGCGATGAAGCTTTGCCGGAAGTCGCCAAATGGTGGCGCGAGGTCAGGGTTGAAGGTCAGGGTTGAAGGTCAGGGTTGAAGATCAGGGTTGAAGATCAGGGTTGAAGATCAGGGTTGAAGATCAAGGTTGAGGATCAGGGTTGAAGATCAAGGTTGAGGATGTGGCTGGAAGCTGAAGCGGCGGGCAACCTCGTTTTGAGCAATTGCCTGCAGGGGCAGGCCGCGCCAGGTGATTTTGGCAAGGTTTTCACCGACCAATATTTTTAGCCAGTTTTCCTCGTTGACCGCAACATTGTTGTATCGCCGGCATTCTTTGAATCAGGCCGCTGTCTGCACCCGTTCTCCCTACCATCGCCAGTCGCCCCGCCGGTCAAGCGACAACCAGTCGTAACAGGCGGGGACGTTGGGCCATTTAGCGATGGCAGAGAGATCGACTATCAATCTTCGTAGGCAGACATCGGCGGGCAGGCACAGTTCAGGTTGCGGTCGCCGTACACATCGTCGATGCGATTGACGCTCGGCCAGAACTTGTTGGCGGCAACCCACGGCAGCGGGAAGACGGCCTGCTGACGGTTATATGAATGCTGCCAGTCACCATCAATTACATCGGCCTGGGTGTGCGGGGCATTCTTCAGCGGATTGTTGTCGGCTGACCAAACGCCGTACTCGATCTGGCGGATTTCCTCGCGAATGCTGATCATCGCGGCGATGAAGCGGTCCAGTTCGGCCTTCGACTCGGATTCCGTCGGCTCGACCATGATCGTGCCGGCGACCGGGAAGGAAACCGTCGGCGCATGGAAACCGTAGTCCATCAGGCGCTTGGCGATGTCGATCTCGGCGATGCCGGTGGCGGTTTTGATCGGGCGGATATCGAGGATGCACTCGTGTGCCACGCGGCCGTTCTTGCCGACGTAGAGCACCGGGTAGTGGGCGGTCAGTTTTTTAGCGACATAGTTGGCATTCAAGATGGCAACTTGCGTCGCCATCTTGACGCCTTTGCCGCCGAGCATGGCGAGGTACATCCACGAAATGGTCAGGATCGAGGCCGAGCCGAACGGGGCGGCAGAGACCGCACCCTGGCCGGCGTTGACGCGATTGGCATCGCCGGTCGGCTGTACAGCATGGTCAGCCATGAACGGCGCCAGATGTGCCTTGAGGCCGATCGGGCCCATGCCCGGCCCGCCGCCGCCGTGCGGGATGGAGAAGGTTTTGTGCAGGTTCATGTGGCTGACGTCGGCACCGATAAAGCCGGGCGAGGTCAGGCCAACTTGGGCATTGAGGTTGGCGCCGTCCATATAAACCTGGCCACCATTGGCATGAACGATGGCGCAGATGTCGCGCACCGCTTCTTCGAACACACCGTGGGTGGACGGGTAGGTGATCATCAGGCAGGCCAGGTCATCCTTGTGTTCCTCCGCTTTGATCTTGAGGTCGGCGACATCAACATTGCCGTTTTCGTCGCAATCAACGACAACGACCTTCATGTTGCACATCTGCGCGGTGGCCGGGTTGGTGCCGTGCGCCGACTTCGGGATCAGGCAGATGTTGCGATGGCTGTCGCCCCGGCTGGCATGGTAGCGGGCAATCGCGACCAGCCCAGCGTACTCACCCTGCGCACCGGAGTTTGGTTGCATGCAGACGGCGTCGAAACCGGTTACGGTCTTCAGCCATTCGGTCAGGCTGGTGATCATTTCGAGATAGCCGACTGCCTGATCGCGCGGCGCGAACGGGTGCATGCTGCCAAATTCCGGCCAAGTGACCGGGATCATCTCGCTGGTCGCGTTCAGCTTCATGGTGCATGAGCCGAGCGAAATCATCGAATGGTCGAGGGCCAGATCCTTGTTCTGTAGCGACTTGAGGTAGCGCAGCATCTCGTGCTCGGTGTGATGCGTGTTGAACACCGGGTGCTGAAGGACGGCGTCGCTACGAAACAACTCGGCCGGCAAGGCCGGGTTGGCAGCAGCTACCTGGGCATCGATGACTTCCATATCAAGGGTGACCTGAGCGATCAGCTTGAACAGGGTGGCAACATCGCTGCGTGTGGTCGTCTCGTCGAAGGAAATACCGAGCACGCCAGCCGAAACGCGACGCAGGTTGTAGCCAGCGGCCAGCGCGTCAATATAAACCGCTTCGGCACGACCGCCGAGGTCGAGATGCACGGTATCGTAGAACTGCTTGGTCAGCAGCGTGACGCCAGCCCGCTTGAGGCCTTCAGCGAGGATGGCAGTCAGGCGGTGGATGCGGCCGGCAATGGTACGTAGGCCTTCCGAGCCATGATAGACGGCGTACATGCCGGCCATATTGGCCAACAAAACCTGCGAGGTGCAGATGTTGGAGTTGGCTTTCTCGCGGCGGATGTGCTGCTCGCGTGTTTGCAATGTCATGCGGTAGGCTGTGTTGCCACGAGCGTCTTTCGAGACGCCGATGATGCGGCCCGGCATTGAGCGGACAAAAGCTTCGCGGGTAGCGAAGAAGGCGGCGTGCGGGCCACCAAAACCCATCGGGATGCCAAAGCGCTGGCTTGAGCCAAGGGCAATGTCGGCTCCCATGCTGCCCGGTGATTTGAGCAGGACCAGTGCCATCAGATCGGTAGCCATGGCAATGGTTGCGCCCTTGGTTTTCAGGCTAGCGATGGTGGCGGTTAGATCGCTGATTTCACCTGTTTGGTTCGGGTATTGAATCAGCGCACCAAAAAAATCTTCGTCATTTTGGCTGTCGACCGAAGCAATCACCAATTCAAAGCCGAAATAGCCGGCGCGCGTCTTGACGACATCAATCGTCTGCGGAAAACAATTGGCATCGACCAGAAAACGATTGGATTTCGACTTGGAAACGCGGCGCGCCATGGTCATCGCTTCGGCGGCAGCGGTCGCTTCGTCGAGCAGCGAGGCGTTGGCGATTTGGAGGCCGGTGAGGTCGATGACCATCTGCTGGAAATTCATCAGCGCTTCCAGACGACCCTGGGCGATTTCGGCCTGGTAGGGCGTGTAGGCGGTATACCAGCCGGGGTTTTCCATGACATTGCGCAGGATGACCTTGGGCGTCAGCGTGTCGTAGTAGCCCATGCCGATGCAGGACTTGTTGACGACATTCTTGCTCGCCATCGCCTTGAGATCAGCCAGCGCTTCATGTTCGCGACGCGGGGCCGGCAGCGGCAGGTCGGCTGGCAGACGAATGGCGGTGGGAACAGTCTGGTCGATTAGCTGTTCAAGGCTGTCGGCGCCGATGGCGGACAGCATGGCGGCGATTTCGCTAGCGCACGGGCCAATGTGGCGGCCAATGAACTCGTCGTGCTGTTCCAGCGCGGAGAGTGGTTGATTGAGCGGCATATTAATTCTCTGGTAAGGCGTTAGGGGGATTGGTAATGGGTAATTGGGGGTGGGGCGGTTTTGCTAATGACCTATTCCCAATAACCAATAACGCCTTATTCAGCCAGCGCTTGGTAAGCAGCGGCATCGAGCATCTTGTCGAGATCGGCAACGTTGTCCGGTGTCATCTTGAACAGCCAGGCGCTGTAAGCATCCTGATTGACCGATTCCGGCGCCTCGGCAGCAGCTTGATTGACTTCGGTCACGGTGCCGGCGATTGGCGCGTAAACGTCAGCCGCAGCCTTGACCGATTCAACGACGGCAATTTCCTTTTCGGCATCGAAATGGGCGCCAACGTCAGGCAGTTCGACAAAAACGAGGTCGCCGAGGGCTTCCTGAGCGTGGTCGGTGATACCGACAGTGACGGAGCCGTCAGCGTTGAGCAGCATCCATTCGTGGGAGGCGGCGTACTTGAGGTTGGCGAGGACTTTGGACATGGTTTTCTCCTGAATGGGGGGATTTAAATGACTGCTTTGCCGTTGCGGGCGAATACGGGTTTGGTGACCTTGGCCTTGAGCAGCTTGCCACGAATATCAACTTCAACTTCGTCGCCAATTTGGACGCCGAGCGGCAGGCGGGCGAGGGCGATGGACTGCTGCAATGTTGGTGAGAAGCTACCTGAAGTAATCTCGCCATTACCTTGTTTTGTAATGATTTGTTGATGTCCGCGAAGGACGCCTTTGTCGAGCAGAATAAGGCCGAGAAATTGTTTCTGCTGGCCTGCTGCGGTCAACGCAGGTTTGCCGACAAAATCGCGATCAGTATTCAGCGAAACCGTCCAGGCAAGGCCGGCGTCGAGCGGCGAAACCGTCTCGTCCATATCCTGGCCGTAAAGATTCATGCCGGCTTCCAGGCGCAATGTGTCACGGGCGCCGAGGCCGCAAGGGGCGACACCGGCCTTGTTCAGGGCGTTCCACAGCGCTTCAGCTTCGCCGGCCGGTAGCATGATTTCGTAGCCATCTTCGCCGGTGTAGCCGGTGCTGGCGATGAAATACTGATCGACGTCAGCGCCAAAGAAAGCCTTAAGTCCTTGGGTGGCTGCCTTGGTCTGCGGCAGCACTTCCCAGACCTTGGCGCGGGCATTCGGGCCTTGCACAGCGATGATGCCGAGGTTGTTCGCACCATCGCGGCGTTGGGTGATGCTCACATCGAGCTTCCATTCGGCAACCTTGGCCTGCATCCAGGCCAGATCCTTTTCGGCGGTGCCGGCATTGACGACGATACGAAAGCGCGTGTCGGTCAGGAAATAGATGATCAGGTCGTCAATGACGCCACCAGCTTCGTTGAGCATCGCCGCGTAAAGCGCCTTGCCGGAAACCTTTAGCTTGGCGACATCGTTGGCAACCAGACGGGAGAGGAAAGCTCGGCAATCGGCTCCGACGACATCGACCGGGCACATGTGCGAAACGTCGAACATGCCGCAATCGTTGCGAACCGCGTGGTGTTCCTCGATCTGCGAGCCGTAGTTGACCGGCATGTCCCAGCCACCGAAATCGACCATCCGGGCATTCATCGCGCGGTGAGCGGCATTCAAAACTGTTTTCTTCAGCATATCAATCCTTTGCAGGCTTTTTTCCAAGCCATTTCTGGAAACGAAAAAGGGGTGAAACGAAAGAACGAATCTTGCGTTTCACCCCTCTGTCCTCGATACCTGAGAGATTTGCCCCATCGGTGGGCGCTGTTTACGCCGCTCTCCAGAGTTTTTGGTGCAACAACAGCATTGCGCCGGCGTCCTGTGGTCCTTTTACCTGAGCGTTTTCGGGTGAAATTGCGCCTTCGGTGGCAGACTTTATCTGCGCTCTCCCACAGTACGGATGGCACTATATCGGGATGCTTCCAGCGAAGCAAGTTGGCAGCACGCTACACGCCTTAGCCGATTTTTTTGGTGATACCGAGTATTTCGCCGAGAAATTCAGCCGCAGCGATACGAAAACCAGCAGCGTTGGGGTGCCCGCCGCCGCCATAGCGACTGGCGATTTCCGCGACATTGATCTTGCCTGCTGCGCGCAACGAGACCTTGATTTCGCCGTCGGCTGCCAATTGCCAGATCAAGCCAAAACTGCCGCTGCGTTCGGCAAGAAGGTGCCCCAATTCACTGGCAAACATGCTGTCGACGTTGATCGCCAGGCCGGACAAGGCATGCCAGCCCGAATTTTTGGCTGAAATAAGCGGTTGACCGTGACGAACCGACTGCAACTCGTCGAGTGGTTCGCCGCGCAAATTCGCCGGCATAATCAGTCGACTCTCGGCCAGCCGAAGTACTTCACGCTGAAAAAAATGTTCGATTGCCTTGCCTTCGCTCAGCATCGCCTGATAGCGCGGACTCTTCTGATCAGCCGCTTCCATGCACAGGCAATCCCAAGCGGAAAAATCAAAAGACTGCAAATGTAGCGCCCGGCCAAAGGCGCGCGTGCCGGGCAGGGCGAAGCGCCAGAGGTCGCCATCCTCGATGTGGCTGAGCACGAGTGGCAAAGGGAGCGTCGGGAAAAAATATTCCCAGGCCAGCCGGGCGCCGGATTTATTGAGGTCAAAAATCAGCGTCAGCGGCAGCTCCGGGTGGCTGTAGCGCTCGTGACCGTCATCGCTGGTCTGCAAGTAGGGTAGCCAGGGCAATCTTGCCGATGCGTGGTGATCAATTTGCGTTACGGAATTTGCGAGCGTGGCCATCGCCTCAAGCGCCTCGCGTTGAAACGAGAAGTCGAGGATAAAAACCTCGTGCCCGGCGAGTTCAAGCGCCTCCCACGGTTCGCCGTGGTGCATCGGGCAATAGCGAGCTGCTTCGCCAAAATGTTTCCAGGCGGCAAAGGCAGCACCAAAGCCATCCGGGCAAGCGGCGTGATAAATGACGGTAACGGGGCGCATCAATATCGGCTCAGTAATGGGGCGGGAGTTCATCAAGCAAGCTATTGACTTGTTGTGGCGCGGCCGATTGAACCTGCTGGCGCAGCGCATTGAGTTCGCGCGCCAAGAGGTCGATTTGTTGTTGCTGGCGAAAAACCGTGCGATTTAGCTCGTCCACAAGGTCTTCGGCGTAGCTGATCTTGATTTCGAGATCGGTAATGCGGGATTCCATCAATTGTCCTTATTTTTCATTGCGCCAGTTATGCAAGGTTTCCTTGGTTGGTGGCAAAGGCGTTTCTTCGCGCTTTCTGATCAGGGGCAGAGCTGCGCCTAGAACTACAATCACGCAGATTCCAAAAACCATCCATCCTGCACTCATCACATAATCTCCGGAAGTTGAGGGGGAGAGTGTACTTCGCTTCTGCCGATTTGACGTAAGAGCGTTGACAACGCCAGCCCGCTCCGTATAATGCGCGGCTCTTCAGGCGGTTAGCTCAGTTGGTTAGAGCGCCACGTTGACATCGTGGAGGTCGTTGGTTCGATTCCAATACCGCCTACCAAATTCCTGACAGAGCTAAATTGATGACCTTCCGAACTTGCACTGCAATTCAGAAAAACTAATCGAGTTAGCTCTTGTTCGACCAAAAAAGTGCGGCTCACCCCGCGCTTTTTTTTTGCCCTGAGGCCTGCCATGCCTGATATCAAACTGCCCGATGGTTCGATTCGTTCTTTCGAGCAACCGGTAACAATAGCCGAAGTTGCAGCAAGCATTGGTGCGGGCCTTGCCCGCGCTGCTCTGGCTGGCAAGGTCAATGGTACGCTGGTCGATACTTCATTCCGCATCGAAGAGAATGCCGATCTAGCGATCATTACTGACAAAGACGCCGAAGGCCTTGAGCTGATCCGTCACTCGACTGCGCATTTGCTGGCATACGCTGTCAAAGAACTGTTCCCTGAAGCGCAAGTCACGATTGGCCCGGTGGTTGAAAACGGCTTTTATTACGACTTTGCCTACAAGCGTCCGTTTACGCCAGATGATCTCATCGCCATTGAAAAGCGCATGGCCGAACTGGCCAAAAAGGATATTCCCGTTACCCGTGAGGTCTGGTCACGCGATGATGCTGTCCAGTTTTTCCTGGATAAGGGCGAAAAATACAAAGCCGAACTGATCGCCGCGATTCCCGCTGATCAGCAGGTGTCGCTGTATCGCGAAGGTGATTTCATCGACCTATGCCGTGGCCCGCACGTGCCGACGACGGCCAAACTCAAGGTTTTCAAGCTGATGAAGGTGGCCGGCGCCTACTGGCGCGGCGATCATCGCAACGAGCAATTGCAGCGCATCTACGGTACCGCCTGGGCCAAGAAGGAAGACCTCGACGCCTACCTGCACATGCTGGAAGAGGCCGAAAAGCGCGATCATCGTCGCCTCGGCAAGCAGCACGATCTCTTCCATATGCAGGAAGAAGCGCCGGGTCTGGTTTTCTGGCATCCCAAGGGCTGGGCGATCTGGCAGGAAGTCGAGCAGTACATGCGCGCCGTCTATCGCAATAACGGCTATCAGGAAGTGCGTTGCCCGCAGATTCTCGACAAGACCTTATGGGAAAAGTCCGGCCACTGGGAGCACTACAAGGACAACATGTTCACTACTTCGTCGGAAAACCGTGATTACGCGGTCAAGCCGATGAACTGTCCCGGCCATATTCAGGTGTTCAATGCCGATCTGCGCTCTTACCGCGAGTTACCGCTACGTTACGGCGAATTTGGTTCCTGTCACCGCAACGAACCGACTGGCGCACTGCACGGCTTGATGCGCGTGCGTGGCTTTGTGCAGGACGACGGCCATATTTTCTGTACTGAAGATCAGATTGAAGCCGAAGTGACTGCTTTTAATGCGTTGGTCAAAAAGGTATACGCTGATTTTGGTTTTAACGATGTGGCCGTCAAGCTGGCGCTGCGTCCGGATAGCCGGGTTGGTTCCGACGAGGTCTGGGACAAGGCCGAGGCGGCTTTGCGCCTTGGCTTGTCGGCCTCTGGCCTGGAATGGACCGAGTTGCCGGGTGAGGGCGCTTTCTACGGGCCGAAGATCGAGTTTCATATCAAGGACGCGATTGGCCGTACCTGGCAATGCGGCACGATTCAGGTCGATTTCTCGATGCCAGGCCGCCTGGGCGCCGAATATGTCGGTGCCGACGACACGCGCAAGGTGCCGGTGATGCTGCATCGCGCCATCCTCGGCTCGCTCGAGCGCTTTATCGGCATTCTGATCGAGAACTTCTCTGGGGCGCTGCCTTTGTGGCTGGCACCGACCCAGGCGGTGGTGCTCAATATTTCTGAAAAGCAGGCGGATTATGCAGCCGAAGTGACGCAAAAGCTCCATTCAGCAGGCTTCCGGGCCGAGTCGGATTTGCGCAACGAGAAAATTACCTATAAAATACGGGAACATAGCTTGAACCGACTGCCTTATCAGCTCGTTGTGGGTGATAAGGAAAAAGCAGAAGGACTGGTGGCCGTGCGTACACGCGGTGGTCAGGATCTTGGACAGATGACTGTCGAAGCCCTGATCAAGCGACTTCAGGATGAAGTCGCAGCGCGTAGTGGCACGGCTTAATTATTGATGTTTTCGGGGGTTTCACCATAGCTCAGAACAAGGCGCATCGCCTCAACGAAGAAATTACAGTGCCGGAGATTCGTCTCCAGGGTGTCGAAGGTGAGCAGTTAGGGATTATGAATGTCCGCGCTGCCTTGCAACTGGCTGAAGAAGCCGGGGTCGATCTGGTCGAGATCGCGCCGACAGCCACCCCGCCAGTCTGTCGCATCATGGATTACGGCAAGTTCAAGTATCAGGAACAAAAGCGGGCGCACGAGGCGAAGCTGAAGCAGAAGCAGGTGCAGGTCAAGGAAATCAAACTGCGCCCGGGCACCGACGAGAACGATTACCAGATCAAGCTCAGAAATATGACGCGCTTCCTGGAAGAAGAAGACAAGGTCAAAGTGACCCTGCGTTTCCGGGGTCGTGAAATGTCGCATCAGGAATTCGGGATGCGTCAGCTGGAAAGAATCAAGGCAGATCTCGAGGCCGTTGGCCAGGTCGAGCAGATGCCGAAGATGGAAGGTCGTCAGATGATCATGATCATCGCCCCGGCCAAAAAGAAGTAATAGCAGCAACGTAGTTATAAGTGCTTTCGGGTAGTCAAAGCGTTCCCGTGGGGAACCACCTGGCAGCATGTCATTAAGGAGCATCTAAATGCCCAAAATGAAGACCAAGAGCAGCGCCAAAAAGCGTTTCTCGATCCGCGCCGGTGGTTCCATCAAGCGCGGTCAAGCCTTCAAGCGTCACATTCTGACCAAGAAGACCACCAAGGTTAAACGCCATTTGCGCGGTACCGTTACTGTCAATGCGAGCGATTCAGCATCCGTTCGCGCCATGATGCCCTACGCATAAGGAGATAAGAGATGCCTAGAGTTAAACGTGGTGTAACGGCGCGCGCGCGTCACAAGAAAATTCTCGTCCAGGCCAAGGGTTACCGCGGTCGTCGCAAGAACGTCTATCGCGTTGCCAAACAGGCGGTAATGAAGGCTGGTCAATACCAGTATCGTGACCGTCGTCAACGCAAGCGTCAGTTCCGTTCGCTGTGGATCGCCCGTATCAATGCCGCAGCCCGTCTGGAAGGCATGAAGTACAGCACCTTCATGAATGGCCTGAAGAAAGCCAATATCGAAGTTGACCGCAAGGTTCTGGCCGATCTGGCTGTCTTCGATCAGCCGGCATTTGCTGCTCTGGCCGTCCAGGCCAAGGCACAGCTCGGCGCCTGAGCGAAAGCGTAATTAAAAAAAGGAGGCGCAAGCCTCCTTTTTTGTTGTTGGAAGTTTATGGACAATCTTGATCAAATCGTTAGCGAAGCGCAGTCTGCGTTCGCTGCAATTTCTGACCCCGATGCGCTGGAACAGGTCAAAGCCCGTTTCCTCGGCAAGAGTGGTCAGATTACCGAACTTCTCAAAGGCTTGGGCAAGCTGCCGCCGGAAGAGAAGAAAACCGCTGGTGCGGCGATCAATGTCGCCAAGACGGCCGTTGAAAACTCGCTCAACGAGCGGCGCGAAGCGATTCGCAAGGCAGCGCTGGAAGCGCGCCTGGCCGAAGAGGCTCTGGATGTCACATTGCCCGGTCGCGCTGAAGCGCGAGGTGGTCTGCACCCGGTGACGCGCACGCTGGAGCGCATCGAGTCCCTGTTCCGCTCCATCGGTTTTGAAGTGGCTGATGGCCCCGAGATCGAGGAAGACTTTTACAATTTCACCGCCATGAACACGCCCGAAGATCACCCGGCGCGTTCGATGCACGACACCTTTTACCTGCAGAACCCGGACGGCAGCGTTGCCGACAAGGTGCTGCTTCGGACCCACACCAGCCCGATCCAGGCGCGCTACATGAAGGCGCACGTCGAACGCTACGGTCAACTGGAAAAAATGCCCGAAATCAGAATCATCGCGCCGGGCCGCGTCTATCGTGTCGATTCCGATGCGACGCATTCGCCGATGTTCAATCAGGTCGAAGGCCTGTGGGTGGGCGAGGGTGTTTCGTTTGCCGATCTCAAGGGCGTCATTGCCGATTTTCTCAAGAGTTTCTTTGAGACTGACGATCTCGTGGTGCGTTTCCGTCCTTCGTTCTTCCCGTTTACCGAGCCGTCCGCCGAAATCGACGTCGCTTTCATGAGCGGCGCACTGAAAGGTCGTTGGCTGGAAATCGCCGGTTGCGGCATGGTGCATCCGGACGTGCTGCGCATTGCCGGCATCGATCCGGAAAAATACACCGGCTTTGCCTTCGGCTTCGGTCAGGATCGCCTGACGATGCTGCGTTACGGCGTCAATGACCTGCGCCTCTTCTTTGAAGGCGACCTCCGTTTCCTGAGGCAATTCGCATGAAATTCTCCGAATCTTGGCTGCGTACCCTCGTCGACACCCAGTTGTCGAGCGAGGAGCTTTCCCATCTGCTGACTATGGCCGGCCTCGAAGTCGAGGGTCTGGAGCCAGTCGCGCCCCAATTCAACGATGTCGTTGTCGCCCAGGTGCTGGAAGTCGTCAAACACCCGGATGCCGACCGTCTCAACGTCTGCAAGGTTGATACCGGTCGTGGCGAGCCGACGACCATCGTCTGCGGTGCGCCGAATGTGGCTGTCGGCCTGCGCGTGCCCTGCGCCTTGCCCGGTGCCAAGTTGCCTGGCGATTTCGTCATCAAGATCGCCGAGGTGCGCGGCATCGAGTCCTCCGGCATGCTCTGTTCGGCCAAGGAACTCGGCATTGCCGAAGAGGCATCCGGCCTGCTGATCCTGCCGTTCGATGCGCCAGTTGGCCAATCGATCCGCCAGTATCTCGATCTCGACGACAATCAATTTGAACTCAAACTGACGCCGAATCGTGCCGACTGCCTGTCCCTGACCGGTGTGGCGCGCGAAGTGGCGGCCATTGCCGGCGCCCAGGCAGAGCTGATTGAGGTGCCGGAAGTTGCGGCGACTATCGCTGACCAGCGCGCAGTCGTGCTCGATGCACCGGTAGCCTGTCCTCTCTATTTCGGTCGCGTGCTCAAGCGTGTCAACGCCAAGGCGCCAACACCGGAATGGATGAGGCGCCGTCTGGAGCGCAGCGGCATCCGCTCAATTTCTGCGCTGGTCGATGTCACCAATTACGTCATGCTTGAACTCGGCCAGCCGCTGCACGCTTTCGACAATACCAAGCTTGAGGGTGCAGTACATGCCCGCATGGCGAAGCCCGATGAAAAACTGTTGCTGTTGAACGAACAGACCATCAATATCGATGCCGACATCCTGGTCATTGCCGACGATGTCAAACCTTTGGCCATGGCCGGCATCATGGGCGGCGAGGAGAGCGGCATAACGCTGGAAACCAGCGAACTGTTCCTCGAATCTGCCTTTTTCGCGCCGAAGGCTATTGCCGGTCGCGCCCGTCGCTACGGTTTTGGTTCCGATGCCTCGCATCGTTTCGAGCGCGGTGTCGATTTCGGCGGTGCCAAGCGCGCCATAGAGCGGGCCACGCAACTGATCATCGATATCTGTGGCGGCGCCGCTGGCCCGGTGACCGAGGCCAGAGCCGAGATGCCCGCACGCAAGCCAGTACGTTTGCGCACGGCGCGGGCCTGCGCTGTGATCGGCATGACATTTTCTCCCGAGCAGATCGCCGGTCTGTTCAGCGGCCTCGGCTTGACCTTCGTTCGCGAAGGCGAGGATTTCCTGGTGACCCCGCCAACCTGGCGCTTCGACATCGAAATCGAGGAAGACCTGATCGAGGAAATTGCCCGTCTGCATGGCTACGACAACATCCCGGCACCGGCGCCGCGCGGCAACCTGAAGATGATGGTACAGCCCGAGGCGCAACGTCCGGCCTCGCGCGTTCGCCAGTTGCTGGTCGATCGCGGTTATCAGGAAGTGGTTAATTTTGCTTTTGTTGAGGAAGCATGGGAGGCTGATTTTGCGGCAAAGACCGATGAGGCCGACCTGATTCGCCTGGCTAATCCGATTGCCAGCCAGATGGCTGTCATGCGCTCGACGCTGTTTGGCGGCCTGATTTCCAATCTGGTGACCAATCTCAAGCGCAAGCAAAATCGTGTTCGCCTTTTTGAAACGGGTCGTACTTTCCAGCGCAGTGCTGCGGCCGCTCCGGTAGCCGGCTTTGCCCAAGCCTGGAAGCTATCCGGGCTGACCTATGGCGGTGCCTTGCCGGATACTTGGGGCAGTGGTTCGCGCAAGGTCGATTTTTTCGATGTCAAAGGTGATCTGGAGGCTTTGCTGGCACCGGTGCCGTTGCGCTTCGAGAAAATCTTGCATCCGGCGCTACATCCAGGGCGTTCTGCGAGAATTTATCTCGGTAATAACGAGATTGGCTGCGTCGGCGAACTTCATCCGGAGTGGGTACAAAAATACGATTTGCCGAATGCTCCCGTGCTTTTTGAGGTGGATTTCGATGCCGTGAAAGCTTCCGGCGTTCCGGTCTATGCTGAAGTCTCTAAATTCCCGGCGGTGATCAGAGATATCGCCATTGTGGTTGATCAAAATCTTGAATTGCAAGCGCTTCTGGATGGTCTTAAAGGACAGCTGCCAACGCTGATTAAAGACCTTCAGCTATTCGATATTTATGTCGGAAAAGGCATCCCCGAAAACAAAAAAAGTCTTGCGTTCCGGATAGTTATGCAAGATACTCAACGCACTTTACAAGATTCTGAAGTTGATGCTGCGATGCAGCAATTGATGGCCTGTCTGGGGCAGGCATTTGGAGCCGAACTTCGTGCCTGACGAAAAAAAAACTGCAATAACGCTAACTAAAGCTGAGCTCGCTGACCTCTTGTTTGAACGGGTCGGGCTCAACAAAAGGGAGGCTAAAGACATGGTCGAAGCCTTCTTTGAAGAGATTCGCAACTCTCTGGAAACCGGTGATGGCGTCAAGCTCTCCGGGTTTGGAAATTTCCAGTTACGCGACAAACCGCAGCGTCCCGGACGTAATCCAAAAACCGGGCAGGAAATCCCGATCACCGCACGTCGTGTAGTGACCTTTCATGCCAGCCAAAAGTTGAAATCCGACGTCGAAATAGCTTGCGATGGAAGCCCGGCTTAAGCCTGACGGCGGCGAACTGCCGCCGATTCCCGCAAAACGCTATTTCACCATCGGTGAGGTAAGTGAGCTGTGTGGTGTCAAGCCGCACGTATTGCGCTATTGGGAGCAGGAGTTCAACCAGCTCAAGCCAGTCAAGCGCCGTGGGAATCGTCGTTATTATCAGCATCACGAAGTGCTATTGGTGCGGAAAATTCGTGAGTTGCTTTACAGTCAGGGTTTCACCATCAGCGGCGCCCGGAATCGTCTGGATGAAGGCGGTGCTTTTGAAGAGATTGTGCACGACAAGGTGCCCGTACCAATGGATTCCGGTAGCCTGAAGAGTAGTTTACAGTCCGTTATCGAGATGCTTCGGCTGTAATTCAGCGTGCTTCGTGTTAAAATCTTGCGCTTGTCGGCGTGTAGCGCAGCCTGGTAGCGCACTTGTCTGGGGGACAAGGGGTCGCAAGTTCGAATCTTGTCACGCCGACCAATGGAAATACACACTTAGCCAACTCCGAGGAGTTGGCTTTTTGCTTTCTGGGAGTCGGATGGCACTTGCCTGAGCTTGATTAGACTTGGGCGCCGTGGGTTTTTTGCCTACAGCTTCGACAGCATTTCTTGTTTTTCGACTGAATCAATATGAAATATTGCCGATTTCTACTATTTTCATTCTTTGCGGGTTTGTCTGCTTGCGCCTCCTGGCATTGGGAGAAGCGCGGCTCGGGCGAGGAGGATTACCTGCGGGACGAGAAATTCTGCAAGGTGCAGAGTTACTCGGGGACTGATGGGATGGTGACGCAGGCCAGCGTCCGGAAAATGCACACATGTCTCGAACTGCGGGGCTGGCGCAAGGTGCAGAACTAAGCGAGCGACGCTGCGGTAAAGCGGCGTCGCTGATTCGATATTCAGTTGAGCGCAGCAGACATTTTGCGGCGGAATTCGCGGATCAGGTCGTCGTATTGTTCGCTGCCGGCAAGGGCTTCAAATAGTTGTAGAACGGCCTTGCGACCAGCGCCTTCGTCAAAAGTCCGGTCACGGATGACGACTTCAAGAGCCGCTTCGAGTGCTTCACGGAAGCGGCTTTGAGCGGCATAGGCACGCGCGAGTTCGAGGCGGCTGGCGTGATCTTTCGGATCGATAGCCAGTTTGGCTTCCAGGGCGCCGGTATCGGCGGCGCCGGCGGCAAGAGCGAGGCGGGCGCGTAGCGCATTGGCGCGGTCAGGCTCCTGGGCATATTCACCGCCGAGAAGTTGTTCGGCTTCCTCATTGCGGCCAAGTTGCAGTAGGACATCGACGGCATCGAGCTGGATCGCCTGATCCTCCGGTTTGGCCTTGCTGGCTTCAACCAGCTTGGCTAGGGCTTCTTCTAGCTTGCCTTCAGCCAGTAGCGCGGCAGCTTCTTCGCGCAGGTTGCCACCGGGGCCGGCGGGTGGCACAAAGCGGTCGAGAAACTCGCGAATTTGACCTTCGGGCAGAGCGCCGGTGAATTCGTCGACCAACTCGCCTTTAAAGAGGACCTTGACTGTAGGTATGCTGCGTACGCCGAAATGTTGCGCCAACTCCGGGTTTTCGTCTGAGTTGATTTTGGCAAGCAGGAAGCGCCCGCCGTATTCTTCGGCGAGTTTTTCCAGCATCGGTTTCAAAACCTTGCAGGGGCCGCACCAGGGTGCCCAGAAGTCGACGACGATCGGGGTGGTTTCCGAGGGGATGAGGACTTTAGCTTCAAATTCTTCAATGGAAACGTCAAAGGAAAATTGGGACATGGGGCTCTCGGTGGGGATTAAAGTCGGGTGAATTCTAATGCCAGCCGGAAGCCGGCAGGCGATTGCAGGGCTAGCGAATTGATTGGTGCCTCGCTGAGCAGCTGCGGGAAGTCGGGCGTATCAGGCAGTTGCGGGCTTGAACCAATGCAGTTTAGTTGGAGCTTGAAGCGTGCTTTTTCAAGAGGCAGCTTGGTTAATACAAGCCAATGACCGGTGGCAGTGCCAGTGTTCGTGTCGAGATGCGCGCAGAGGATCTGAGCATAACGCTCTTCTTCCAGCCAGTTGATGGCCAGGGTCAGTGTCTGGAACCATTCGGCAATGCCTTTCTTGGCCAGGGGGAAGTAACTTGCGGATTGAAGACCGGGAAAATACGGCTTGATTTGGGCGGCGGCAATGGCCGGTTGCGTGGCGAGAAAATCGTAAGGCATGGGCTCGCCTGAGCCGATGAATACTTCGCGCAACAAGGCTTGAGTTTCCGCGCGCGGGCCGCCGGTCGATTGCCAGAGCAGGGCGCTGGGCAGATGACGACGATTTTCCGGCAGGCAGGCGAGAGCGCCGACGAGCGCCAACTGGGTGAGAGGTGCGGCGCGCCGCAAAGGTTTGCCGATTGCCGTGCGCACCGCTGCAGCCAGCGATTCTGCTGAGTAGTGCTGGCTGAGCAGGGTATCGAGATAGACCATCAGGCGCGCTCGATAATCATGCTGGCCAGTCCGCCGCCAAAGCCGATCAGGCTGAGCAGGGCGCGCTTGATCTGGCGAATATTGCGGTCAACCGGAAAAATCGGCCAAATTTCCGGATCAGCTTGCTGGTATCCGGCCGTGGCGGGGATCTTTCCTGCATCGAGGCAAGCGATTAATGCGACAAGCTCGCTAATGCCACTGGCGCCGAGCGTGTGGCCGAGTGCCGCCTTGAGTGAGACAAGTGGCGGGATCTGCTCGCCAAATACTTGCCGCAAAGCATTGGCTTCGGCGAGATCGCTGCCGGGTGAGCCGGCTGCTTGAACCTTGATCAGATCAATCTCATTCGACAACAAATTGGCCTCATTAAGGCAGTCGACCGTAACCCTTCCGATCGGGCCGCCAGCCGGATCGGGGCCGGTCATCGAATAGGCATCGAGGCCGGTGCGTAGCCCGGCGATGCGCCAGGGAGCCGGGGTCGAACTCAGGCGGATGGCGGCGACGGCTTCGCCGAGCACCAGCCCGTCACGACGGACATCAAAGGGCCGGCAGGCTGTGCGTGAGAGAAGTTCCATCGCGGCAAATCCGGCCAGAGTGCTGTCGTTGCTGAGTTCAATGCCGATGATTACGGCGTCGTCGATCTGGCCGCCTGCAATCAGGCTGCGGGCCGTATCAATGGCGGAAAACCCGGAGATGCAGGCATTGTTGATGCTGGTTAGCGAGCCGCTGAGTTGCAGCCAGTCAGCAATCTGGCAGCTGAAAGCAGCGTTGGCGGCGGGCAGATCGAAGGGCTCTCCCTGCTGTTCAAAATGACCAATCTGGAATGACGATGAAGCAACGAAAAGCGGTGTTTCGGCGGGCAGCGGGCCGAGTTGGGTACCGACGTGGCGCACCGCCTGTTCGGCGTGTTTGAGCCAGTTAGGTTCGGCGAGTGGCAATGAGAAATAGGGGAATTCGCGATCACCGAGGCGGCGCGTACTGCTACTTGATTCTCCGGCCCACAGGGCAGCGGCGACAGCTTGAGCGTTGCCACCCCGGGCACAAAGCAGACCGCATTCGGCAATAAAAACCGGGCGCTTCATGCCTGCGCAATCTGCCAGCTTTCAAGGTGTTCAGCCAGATTGGCGACGCTGGAGAGAATGCGGCGGGTGTCCTTGCTGTCCGGTAAGCGCAGACCATATTTTTTCTTGATCGCCATCGAGACTTGCAGGGCATCAAGCGAATCGAGTTGCAGAGGCGCTTCCGGGCCGAAAAGGAGTTCGTTGTCGCTGATGCTTTCCGGCGTGCAATCCTTGTCGCAGGCTTCAATGATCAGGGCTTTAAGTTCGAGGCAGAGGGCGGTGTTCATGATTGGGCGGCAAGGGCGCGATGGTTGAGCCAGATGGCGGCGAACAGCGAGGCGGCAGCGAAAACCAATAGTTGCGTCAGGCTGGGGAGGATATCGGCAAAACTGCCATGGCGCAGCATGACGGTATGGAAACCTTCCAGCCCCCAGGCCATCGGCGAGAGCGCGGCAATTTTCTGCATGCTGGCCGGCATGATGAACTTGGGCACCATGATGCCGCCGACGGCACCCATCAAAATATTACCGACGCCGCCTACGATGGTCGCTTGCTCCGAGGTTTTTGCGATACTGGCGATGAGCAGCGCCCAGGAAACGGCGGCCAGACTGACGGCGGAAGAAACCGCCCACCAGTTGAGCAATAGCGGCAGGCTGCTCGGCAGTTCCAGCGCTTCGCTGCCGAATTGCGGGACGAGATACATGCCGACCAAAACCATCATTGCGGCTTGCACCTGATTGACAATGAAGAAGGGTAGCAACTTGCCGGCGAGGACGAGATGAAACGGCACACCCATCGCGCGGAGCCTTTGCAAGGTGCCTTGCTGGCGCTCGATGATGAAGATAGACGAAACCGGAATGACAACGAAAAACATGGCGAAAATAAGCCAGGCCGGGACGTTCTGCTGAACCGATGAAGGAATTTTGGCGTTGTCGTTGCTGCGCACTGCTTCACTGCGGATTTCATCCGGCCAGTCTTTTTCCAGCATGCTGCCGGAGCTGACCGGCAGACCAAACAGCTTGCCGGCCTTGACCGTCAGTTCATCCGCCCGCACCGAGCCAAGCGCGGCCATGATCTGATTGCGGAAGGCGAGTTGCAGGGTTGGTGAAAGGGCGGGGTCAAGCAGCAGGGTCATCTGGTCGGCCGGTTTGCCATCGGTGCCGCCGGGTGTCAGCAGTCGGCTGCCGAACTCCTTGGGAAGAACAAGAACGAGACTTTGTTTGCCTTGCAGCAGTTGATTGCGGGCGGCACCCAGATCATTGGTGCTCTCAATTTTCTTGAAAGCGGCTGCTCGATCAAGGCGCTTGACCAGCGCTTTGGAAATTGGCGTCTGGTCGAGATCGACCACGCTGTAGCTGACATCAATCGTAACACCCGGCGTAAAAGCATCGCGCAGCGCCATGGTCATGACCAAAATGAAAATGGTCGGCATGATGAACAACGCCAGCAGACCATGCTTGTCGCGGGTCAGCGCGATGGTTTCCTTGAGCCAGAGGGCGAGTAGGCGAGGTGACATGGTCTAGTCGCGCAAGGAACGATTGGTCAAGCGCATGAATACCTGTTCCAGATCGTGCTGGCCAAGGCTGAGATTGCGCACGCTGCAGCCGGCGCTGGCCAGTTCATCGAGCAAATTCTGAAGTGTTACGGTCGACGGCAAAATCAGCCGATATTTTTGTTCTCCGATGATTGTTGCCGAGTAACGCTGAGCGATGGCTTCTGGCAACGGCTGCTCAAGGCCAATGTCGAGCAGTGGTTCCGGGCTATGCAGAATGTCACTTAGCGTGCCTTCCGCCAAAACCTGTCCCTGATCGACAATGGCAATTTTTTGGCAGATCGCTTCAATCTCTTCCATGTAATGGCTGGTATAAATCACTGTCGTACCGGCAGCGGGCAGGGCGGCGATGGAGTCGAGCAGGAAGTGGCGCGATTGCGGGTCGACGCCAACCGTCGGTTCGTCGAGCAGCAATAGTTGCGGCTTGCCGAGCAGGCCAATCGCCAGATTCAGTCGCCGGCGCAGGCCGCCTGAAAGCTGCTCGGCACGTTTGCCAACCACTTGTTCCAATCGTGCAAAAGCAATCGCCGATTCGCTTTGCGAGCTGAGTTCAGCTCCACTCAAACCCAAGACGCCGCCAAAGAAACGCAGATTTTCAGCAACCGTCAGCATCGGGTAAAACGCGTAATCCTGTGGCACCAGAGCGATGGCGCGGGGATTTTTACTGCGGATTTCGGCCAGCGGTATGCCATCTAGCGTTATCAGGCCATCCGTTGCGGTCAACAACCCGGAGAGCACAGAAATCAGGGTGGTTTTACCGGCTCCGTTCGGGCCGAGCAGGCCGTAAACGCCGCCGGCAGGAATCTCAAGCGTCACGTTTTGCAGTGCCGGCGTGGCGGCATCGCGATAGCGGTAGGAAACGCTATCGATTTTCAGCATCAGGCAGCGCGGCGCAGGTCGCGGTAAAAGGCTTGCTCATGATCGGCGATCTGGCGCAGTTTGTTGGCCAGTGCCGGTGTCGCCAGCGGTTCGCGGTCGCGGATCATGCGGGCGGCGGAGAGGGCGAATTCGCGCCATTCGTCGCCGATATCAACCAGTGCTTCGGAGAGTTCATTGAGCCGTGGCCGGGCGAGCAGATCCGCTGCTTCCTGCAAAAAGGAGGCGTAGATGAAACGGAAGCCGCCGCCGCCGGTGCCGATTTCTTCCTGCATGCGCACGACCTGACCGATGAACATTTTGGCTTTGTCAGGTTGCAGACCTTCAATCGCACTGGCCAGTCGACGTATGCCGCGCACGCCGATGATCGGCAGTGGTGTATCGAGCATGATGCGCGTGGTTTTTTTCAGGGCCTTCGGGATGACAACCGTCCAATCAGGCGTCGACGGTTTGCCGGTGGCGTAATAGAGCAAGCCTTTGGGGGCGAGCATGCCCTTGGCGAAGCGGGCGCGTTGCAGGGCATCGGCCGGGCAGGTGACCGGGGTTTCAAACACCGGGTCGGAAAGCTGGTATTCGCCGCTCGCTGAATCGTGGCCAAAGGCCAGCACGTTGTGGGCGTTGAAGTGAAAACGTAGGTCTTCCGGCATATAGGGTAGCCAGAATACGGAGGTTTGCATGCCGACGATTTCGCCGCCAGCCAGCAATTCATTGAGGCGCTGCGTACCGGCTTGCGGGTCGCGGAAGGTCTCGAAACGCATCTTCAAACCAAGCGGTTTTTGCAGACCCTTAATGATGGCTTTGGGCGGCATGCGATAGGCAACCAGCGGCAAGCCGTTGATTTTGACGATCGGCAGGTAAGCGAAAGAGATTGCTGATGACAGCCCGAAAGCCATCGGCTCGGAAATCGGCAGGCCGTGATGGCGCAGCATGGCGGACATGACGCCGCTTTCGCAGTGGGAAGCCTGGCTGTGTTGGAATTCCATTATTTAGCCTGTTTTAACTGGTCGACCGTAAGACCCAGGGCGTCGGCATAGCGCTGAAGTTGGGTGGTCGAGAGTCCGGCAAAAACGGCGGGCTGAAAGTGCCGGCGTATACGCCATTGCCAGACACCGCTGGTTTGTGATAACAGCGGCACATCCATGCGCGCCTTGTGCATGTGGTATTCAAGCGCCGAGGTTTCACCGCTCGCCACACGTTGGCGGGCATCTTCAGCGAGCTGGTTCAAATCATCGACCGCCTGACGGGTGACAATTTCCTCAACTTCCCAGCCGGCGGATTGGACGATTTGAATTTTGCCGTCCGCGCCACGTGCATAGACTGCCTTGCGATGGCCGCCGAGCGTGACATTGCCTTCCTGCGGGACTTCACTTTCCAGCATGGTCGACTACCGTCAAATACATTAGCGAACCGGTAAAACGTCCACTTTCCGGGATAAAGCAAAGCAGGCGTTCACCAGCCTTGAGCTTGCTGCTTTTATACAGTTCATCAAGCATGATGTAGATTGCCGCCGAGCCGGTATTGCCCTTAGTGTGCAAATTAGTGAACCATTTTTCCTGCGGCACCGGGAATCCAACGCCGGCCATACAATTGGCAATCGGCATACGGAAATACTCGGAAGACATGTGCGGCAGAAACCAATCAACATCGGCTGGCGTCAGTCCGCGTGTAAGCATTACCTTTTCCAGCGGTTTGCCAATTGTTTGATAAACCACGCTTTCGTTGAGCAGACGAACATCCTGCTTGACGGCAAAGATGGAGCGCTTGGCCCATTCGTTAGCCGGGAAATCTTTCCAGCCCTTCAGCGAGCCATCATCCTGCTTTTCTCCACCGGCATACATGCAGACTTCCATGTGATGGGCCTGGGAGAGGATTTCGATCCAGTCGATACGCAGGGACAGGCCTTTAGTAGCCGGTTGAGCTTGAACCAGAAAGGCGCCAGCACCATCGGAAAGCATCCAGCGCAGGAAATCTTTCTCAAAGGCAATTTCCGGGTTGTTTTCCAGTTCGCTGATGCGATGTTCCGATTCCGCTTCAAAATTTCGCGCATGCAAAACAGCGGAGGCTTGCTCCGAGCCAGTAGCAACCGCATTTTTTGCCTGGCCCGAAAGAACGGCCAGATAGGCGTATTTAAGGGCAGTGATGCCGGCGACGCAAACACCCGCCGTTGAAACCACTTCACAGGCCGGAATGCCTAGTTCGCCATGCACCATCACGCCGTGGTTCGGCATCAGTTGGTCGGGCATGGTTGTGCCGGTCACCAGGCAATCAATATCGCCGGCGAGATTCAAGCCGCGCACCGCCTCGGCCGTAAGCTGAGCATTGGTGTGGGTATTTTTTCCGGTATTTGGGTCAATTGCGTAATAACGCTGACGTATGCCGTTGTTGCGCAAGACAATACGACGGGCGCGCGACGGCTTGCCGGCGATCATGCCGAGCACGTTCTCGATCTTGTCGTTTTCTACCGGCGCGTTGGGTAGAAAGACCGCGCTGCGAGTGATGTAGGCTTTACCGCTACTGTGCATATTTTTCGAGATTGAAGTCCTGCGAACCGGATGGCAGTTCGAGTTCAGCTTTGAGCCGTTCGAGTCGTGGTTTGAGCAGAGGGGAAAGTAGCCATTGTATCAACAGGCTTAACGGAACGACGGTTAAGACCAAGGTAATCAAATAGAGTGCGAAAACCAGCAAAACAGGCCGGCGCCGCCATTGACCGCGCTGGCCAAAAAAGCGGATCAATTTTGACCAGACTTTAAAGGCGCGATGTGCTGCGCGTTCGCTCAGCGCCAAACGTGGGTTGACGGTGGCTGCACGTAACCCGGTCAGCATCGGGGCGGTTGATTTTTCAGCATCGCTATTGAGCGCATCAGCCAGCGCACGCCCGAACCGACAGGCGCCGCGAATTTCTTCCGGGGCAACGCCGGCTGGCGGCAAGCCAAAAAATTGATTGCGTTTGCCGGTTAACACCCAGCGCGGGGTGGTGATAAAAGTGGCCAGTGCGTGCCCCTGATCAGTAAATGCCAGGTGATCGCGCAACAGGCCGCCAGCTTCGGCAATCAGTTGCTTCATGGTTTCCTGAGCCGAAAGCCACATATTGCGACAGGCAACCAAGGTGATTACCGGCTTGCCATTGATCAGGCGTTTGCCTTCCTGGCTTTTGAGAAATGCCGTCATCGGCAGCGCCGGTGCCAGGTACCAGACCTGATAGGTCAAGATCACCAGATCAAATTGCTGATCCGCAGAAATGCTTAGTGGCTTGAGTGGCGGCGCATCAAGCTGAACGCACTCAGGAAAGGCGTCGACAAAATCAACAATCGGCCACGGCCAGGGGAAGGGCGTTTCCGGCACCAGTGTCTCGACATGAACCGAGTGCCCTGCAGCACGCAAGGGCGCAACAACCTGGGCGCTGACGTCCGAAAGTTGGCCTGTTTGCGAGTAACTGATGACGAGAACGTTCTTCAAAATAGCTGGTGGAGGCTGGTTAGCATTAAATTCTAACAAACCATAGGGTTATTTCGGTGCACCGTTGCAATCTGTGTGGAATTCAGGAATCGCGTCGACGTGCTTGGGGTTTTGGCCTCTTATCGGCTATGATTCTGCTTTCCCGCAGCCTGTCTTTATATGACCAAATACGTTTTCGTTACAGGTGGTGTCGTGTCCTCACTGGGCAAAGGCATCGCCGCCGCGTCGCTGGGGGCCATTCTGGAATCCCGCGGCATCAAAGTCACCCATATCAAGCTTGACCCCTACATCAATGTCGATCCCGGCACGATGAGTCCGTTTCAGCACGGCGAAGTTTTCGTGACTGAAGATGGCGCCGAGACTGATCTTGATCTCGGCCACTATGAGCGCTTTACCAGTGCCAAGATGTCCAAGCGCAACAACTTCACCACCGGCCAGATCTACGATACGGTGATCAAGAAGGAACGCCGCGGTGAATATCTCGGCAAGACCGTCCAGGTCATCCCGCACATTACCGACGAGATCAAGACCAAGATCAAGGCCGGTGCCGAGGGCGCCGACGTGGCGATCATCGAGGTTGGCGGTACGGTCGGCGACATCGAATCGCTGCCTTTCCTGGAAGCGATTCGCCAGATGGGCATTCAGGAAGGCCGCAACAATGTCTGCTATATGCACCTGACTTTGTTGCCCTATATTCCGACCGCCGGAGAACTTAAAACCAAGCCGACCCAGCATTCCGTGAAGGAGTTGCGCGAGATTGGTATTCAGCCGGACATCCTGCTTTGCCGTGCTGACCGTTCGATTCCGGAAGAAGAACGACGCAAGATTGCGCTGTTCTGCAATGTGATGCCGGAAGCGGTCATCGAATGTCTTGATGCCGATTCAATCTACAAGATTCCAGCCATGCTGCACGATCAGATGATCGACGAAATCGTCTGCCACAAGCTGAATATTCTGGCCAAGGCGGCTGATTTGTCGATCTGGAACAAGCTGATTGAGGCGCTTGAGCATCCGCTGAATACGGTCAGCATTGCCTTTGTCGGCAAATACGTTGACCTCACTGAATCCTACAAGTCGCTGATCGAAGCGATCAAGCACGCCGGCATCCACACGCGTAGTCAGGTCAATATTGTTTATATCGACTCGGAAGATATTGAAAAAGACGGTATCGAGGTATTGAAAAAGGTCGATGCCATTCTTGTACCCGGCGGCTTTGGCCGGCGTGGCACTGAAGGCAAGATTGCTGCGATCCGTTATGCCCGCGAAAACAAGGTGCCTTACCTCGGTATTTGCCTCGGCATGCAGTTGGCGGTTGTTGAATTTGCCCGTGATGTGGCCGAAATGCCTGCCGCGCACTCCACCGAGTTTGTGCAGGACACGCCTTTCCCGGTGATTGGCCTGATTACCGAGTGGCTGGATGCTTCCGGCAAGATCGAAAAGCGCAGCGAGGACTCCGACATTGGCGGCACGATGCGACTTGGGGCGCAGGTCTGCAAGCTGGCTGAAGGTTCGCTGGCGCGCCAGATTTACGGCGCAGCCGAGATTACCGAGCGCCATCGCCACCGTTATGAAGTGAACAACACCTTGCTGGCGCAACTTGAAGCCAAGGGCCTGATGGTTTCCGGCCGTGCGCCAGGCACCGATCTTTGCGAAATGATCGAACTGCCGGCTGAAGTGCATCCGTGGTTTGTCGGTTGCCAGTTTCATCCGGAATTCACCTCCAACCCGCGTCAGGGTCACCCGCTGTTCACCTCTTACGTCAAGGCGGCATTGGCAAGTCAGCAGGCAAAAAACAAATGAAACTCTGCAATTTCCAGGTTGGCCTTGAGCATCCCCTGTTCTTGATTGCCGGGCCATGTACGGCAGAGTCGGAACAGTTGTGCATCGATGTTGCCGGCGCCATGAAGGAAGTTTGCGGTCGACTTGGAATTCCGTACATTTTTAAAGCCTCCTACGACAAGGCCAATCGCAGTTCGGGCAAATCGGTACGAGGTCTTGGGCTGGAAGAAGGCTTGCGGATTTTTTCCGAAGTGCAGCGCCAGGTTGGCGTGCCGGTGCTGACCGATGTTCATGCGATTGAAGATATTGCGACGGTAGCGTCGGTGGTTGATGTGCTCCAAACACCGGCTTTTCTCTGCCGCCAGACAGATTTCATTCATGCCGTGGCGGCTTGTGGCAAACCGGTCAATATCAAAAAAGGTCAGTTTCTGGCGCCCGGCGACATGAAAAACGTGGTTGACAAGGCGCGTGAGGTCAATAACGGCGCTGACAACCTGATGGTTTGTGAACGCGGCGCGACCTTTGGCTATAACAATCTTGTTTCCGACATGCGCAGCCTGGCGATCATGCGCGAAACCGCTTGCCCGGTGGTTTTTGATGCAACGCACAGCGTGCAATTGCCAGGCGGGCAGGGTACGGTTTCCGGCGGTCAACGCGAGTTTGTGCCGGTTTTGGCGCGGGCGGCGGTGGCGGTCGGGATTTCCGGCTTGTTCATGGAAACCCACCCGAATCCTGAGAAGGCCTGGTCAGATGGCCCGAATAGCTGGCCGCTGGCGCGCATGGAAAGCTTGCTGACAACCTTGGTAGCGCTTGATCGGGCGGTCAAATCTGCTGGTTTCGAGGAATTGAAGTGAGCCATAAAGGCTATCTAATTGCCGAAGCCAAGATCCGCGATGTTGCGGCCTATGAGATTTACAAGGGTCTTGCCCAGGCAGCAATTGCCCAGTATGGCGGCCAGTACAAGGTGCGTGGCGGCACCGCAGAAATTCTTGAAGGCAAGTGGACGAATGTTCCGCGTCTGATCATCGTCGAGTTCGAAAGCGTCGAACAGGCGAAGCGCTTCTACAACTCAGCTGAGTATCAGGAAGCGCGCAAGGCGCGTGAAGGTGCTGCCGAATTGAATATGCTAGTCGTGGCTGGTGTTGATAATTTAGTTTAATTAGTATTTTCAACCTGTTGATTAAAAGGAAGAAGCATGAGTTCAATTGTTGATGTTGTGGCCCGCGAAATTCTTGACTCGCGTGGCAATCCCACTGTTGAAGCCGATGTATTGCTTGAGAGTGGCGTCATGGGTCGGGCGGCAGTGCCATCCGGTGCTTCGACCGGTTCGCGTGAAGCCATCGAGCTGCGCGATGGAGACAAGGGGCGCTACCTCGGCAAGGGTGTCCTGCAGGCGGTGGAGAACGTCAATACCGAGATCTCCGAAGCAATCATCGGTCTAGATGCTCAGGAACAGGCCTTCATTGATCAGACGATGATCGATCTTGATGGCACCGAGAACAAGTCACGCCTTGGCGCCAATGCCATCCTCGCCGTTTCGATGGCGGTTGCCAAGGCGGCTGCTGAGGAATCCGGCTTGCCGCTTTACCGCTACTTTGGCGGCATGAGTCCGATGCAGATGCCGGTGCCGATGATGAATATCATCAATGGTGGCGAGCATGCCAATAACAGCCTGGATATTCAGGAATTCATGGTGATGCCGGTTGGCGCTGCCAATTTCCGCGAAGCCCTGCGTTGTGGCGCTGAAATTTTCCATTCGCTGAAGAAAATTCTGGATAAAAAGGGTCACCCGACCTCGGTTGGCGATGAAGGTGGCTTTGCGCCGAATCTCGGCAGCCATGCCGAAGCGCTGCAGGTCATCATGCAGGCGATCGAAGCTGCCGGTTATGTGCCGGGCAAGGACGTCCTGCTGGCGCTCGACTGTGCTGCTTCAGAGTTCTACAAGGATGGCAAATACCACCTGGCTGGCGAGGGTTTGCAGCTGACCTCTGCGCAGTTCGTCGATTACCTGGCCAATCTGGCCGATCAGTTCCCGATTGTTTCAATTGAAGACGGCATGTCCGAAGCTGACTGGGATGGCTGGAAGCTGCTCACCGACCGCCTTGGCAAGACCGTGCAGATCGTTGGTGACGACGTTTTTGTGACCAACACCAAGATCTTCAAGGAAGGTATCAAAAAGGGCATTTGCAATTCGATCCTGATCAAGATCAACCAGATCGGTACGCTCTCCGAAACCTTTGCTGCCGTTGAAATGGCCAAGCGCGCCGGCTACACCGCCGTGATTTCGCACCGCTCGGGTGAAACCGAAGACAGCACTATTGCCGACATTGCCGTCGGCCTTAACGCCGGCCAGATCAAGACCGGCTCGCTGTCACGTTCCGACCGTATTGCCAAGTACAACCAGTTGCTGCGTATTGAAGAAGATCTCGGCGATACCGCTTCCTATCCTGGCCGCGAAACCTTTTACAACTTGCGGTAATCGGTAATTTGGGATTGGTGATTGGGTTACCACCTAATTACCAATTCCTCCTTACCATTTACGCCTCATCAGCCCCATGCGCCTGCTGACGGTTGGCCTTCTTGCCCTTATCGGCCTTCTCCAATACCCGCTTTGGCTGGGTAAAGGGGGCTGGCTGAGGGTTTGGGAGTACGACCGTCAACTGTCGCAGCAGAAGGAAGTCACCAAAAGTCTTGAAATCCGCAACGCCGGCCTTGATGCCGAGGTACGTGATCTGAAGCAGGGTTACGATGCCATCGAGGAACGTGCCCGCTTTGACTTGGGCATGATTAAGCAGGATGAAAGTTTCGTTCAGATTCCTGAAAAAATTTCCGGAAAATAAGTCGAATAAATGCGTCGACCGTAGCATTTGCCTCCGCTAGAATCGTTCTCAGCAAGTCCCGCAGAGCGCTTCAGGAGATCAATATGCTGCTCAAGGTAGGAGACAAGGCGCCCGGATTCGTTTTGCCGGATGCTGACATGGCGTCGATTGATCTGGCAACTTTCCAGGGTAACCGGCATCTGGTTATTTTCTTTTACCCGAAGGACGGTACGCCTGGCTGTACTACGGAAGCTACAGATTTTTCGGATCACGAAGATGATTTTACGGCGCAAAATTGTGCCTTGCTGGGGATTAGTCGGGATGACTGTCTGAAGCACGCAGAATTTCGTGACAAGGAAGGTATCGGCACTGAGTTGCTGTCAGATTCAGATGGTAATGTTTGCAAGCAGTACGGGGTTTGGCAGCCGAAAGAGGTGGATGGCCACAGAAGGTTCTATGTTATCCGTTCCACCTTCATCATTGATCGCAAAGGCATTGTCCGCCACGCGCTCTACAACGTTAATTTCAAGGGGCATGCAATGGAAGTGCTACGCCTCGTCAAGGAACTCAATTCATGAACACCCAAGTAGCTAAAAATTCTGTCATCACCCTCGATTACCACGTTACCGATCCCGATGGCGAAGTCGTCGATGAAGGCCGCGAGCCGCTGGTCTATTTGCATGGCGGCTACGACGATATTTTTCCACTGATCGAAGAGGCGCTGCAGGGCAAGAAAGTCGGCGAGTCAGTCAAAGTCAAGTTGCAGCCGGACGAGGCATTTGGTGATTACGATGCCGAACTGGTGCAGATCGAGCCACGCAAGGACTTCCCGAAGGAAATCGAAGTCGGCATGCAGTTTGAAGGAGGGCCCGAAGAGGGCGAAGATGATGAAGATTTCGTCATTTACCGGGTGACCGATATTGCCGATGACAAGGTGGTACTCGATGGCAACCATCCGCTAGCCGGGATGGCGCTGATCTTTACTTGTACGGTGACAGCAATTCGTCCGGCCAGCGCGGCTGAACTCGAGCATGGTCACGTCCATGATGGTGACGATGACGAGGAAACCTGTCATTGAGCGCTGGCTGTCCAGCGCTTCGCTTCAAAATGAAATAGCGTCGGGGAGCCGGTATCAATGGTTCCCCGCGTCCAGCCCATATCCGGATAGCCAAAGGTTTCGACGCGGGTGAGGTTGGCCAGTTTTTTGCCTTGATCATCCCGTAGTGGGTGATCGATCTGGCTATTATGCGAATCGCCATGAACGACCAGAACCTGGCCGGGGAAATTGATGGTTTCCTCGCGCAGCAGGCTTAAAAAATCCCGGTAGCCACGATGCCCAAGCCCTTGGGAAAAGCGTTTGAAACTTGGGTTGGCTTGAAAAAGCAGGGCAATGCCGGCCAGTTTCTCCTGGCGGGCGAGTGCGAAACTCTCCTTGAGCCAGGCGAGCACTTGCGGATTGCGTGATAAAAATTCCTTGCCTGGCTGGTCTGCTACCCCGAAATTGTTATTGCCGCCGGGAATATTCAAAGTGACGAATAACACCGGGCCAAGGTGGAAGCGGCTGTGTTCGGTGTAGGCGCCGGGCTGGCGTTCCAGGCGAATCTTCCTGACGCCCAGCGAATAGGCATCTTTCCAGAAAATTTCGCGGAGTTTGGCCAGTCGCTCCTGCGGGTTGTAGGCGCCGTTTGACAGGCGATCACAATCCGACCATTCGTTGTCGCCCGGTACGAAAATAAAGGGCGCTGCACTGGCCGTGAAATCAGCAAAGCGGTCGCGATATAAAGCATCGTCACAACGATCCTTGCCGCTCTTGATGTCGCCGACATGAGCGATGAAACTCACCTGGCTGTCGTTGATCGCCTTGATCATGCGCGGCAACTCGGTGCGTTCGTATTCCGAGTAGGGTACGTCGCCGATGAGGCCGAAGTGCCAGGTTTCAGCCGGTGCCGATTGGGCAAAAATCAGCAGCAATGCCGTCAGGATGGTTCTCATTGTGTCAACGCCTTCAAGGCATAGAGCGCATCGAGTGCTTCGCGCGGGGTCAGGCTATCGGGGTCGAGCTGAGTCAGTTTCTCTAGTGCCGGGTGCGCTTCGGTTTCAACTGGCTCGGGATTGCCCTGGGCAAAAAGATCTGGTTGCAGCGGGTCGACCGTGGCGCGCTGCTCAAATTCACGCAGTTGCTTGCGTGCCGCCTTGACGACGGCGTTAGGAATCCCGGCCAGCGCCGCAACTTGAATTCCATAGCTCTGATTGGCCGGCCCTTCTTCAACCGAGTGCATGAAGACAATGCGGTCATTGTGTTCGACGGCATCCAGGTGCACATTGGCCAGCTCGCTGTATTCGTGCGCAAGGCGCGTCATCTCGAAGTAGTGCGTAGCAAACAGGGTCAGGCAACGGTTTTTGGCGATCAGGTGGCGGAGGATCGCGAAGGCCAGCGCCATGCCATCAAAGGTCGAGGTACCACGGCCGATTTCGTCCATCAGCACCAAGCTATTTGGTGTTGCGTGGTGCAGGATGGCGGCGGCTTCGGTCATTTCGACCATGAAGGTCGAGCGCCCGGAGGCGAGATCGTCGGAGGCGCCGATGCGGGTAAAGATACGGTCAAGCGGGCCGAGCACGCAGCGTTCGGCTGGCACATAGCTGCCGATGTGGGCGAGCAGGGCGATCAGCGCCGTCTGGCGCATGTAGGTTGATTTGCCGCCCATATTGGGGCCGGTGATCAGTAGCAAACGACGGTTTTCAGCGAGTTGGCAATCATTGGCGATGAAAGTTTCGGCACCATTTGCCATTTCCGCCTCAACGACCGGGTGGCGACCGTTGGTTACGGTCAACCCGATTTCCGCGGCAAATTCCGGTTTGCTCCAGTTACGCTTCAAGGCGGCATCGGCAAAACCGGCCAGCAGGTCAAGCTGGGCGACGGCGCGGGCGATGCTTTGCAGGCTGCTTACCGCCGGCAACAGTTGATCGAGGATGCCTTCATAAAGCAGTTTTTCACGCGCGAGCGAACGTTCCTGGGCAGACAGCGCCTTGTCTTCAAAGGCTTTCAGTTCCGGCGTGATGTAACGCTCGGCATTTTTCAGGGTTTGCCGGCGGCGGTAATCGTCGGGGATTTTGTCAGTGTTGGCGTGCGTGACTTCAATGTAAAAACCATGCACCTTGTTGAATTCGACTTTGAGGCTGGCGATCCCGCTGCGTTCACGTTCGCGGATTTCCATGTCGACCAGATAGGCGCCGCAGTTGTCGTTGATCGAGCGCAGTTCATCGAGATCGGCATCGTAGCCGGTAGCGATAACGCCACCTTCACGCACCAAAGCTGCCGGCTCATTGGCGATGGCATTGATCAGCAAGGCGAGCGGCGCGGCCGGGGTTTCCAGATCGGCGAACAAGTCGAGCAACAGGGGGGATGGACTGTTTTCGAGCGGGGCACGTAGCGGTGTCAGTTGCTTAAGCGATTCACGCAGACTGGCGAGGTCGCGCGGGCGGGCATTGCGCAAGGCGATGCGGCCGGCAATGCGTTCGATATCGGCAATCCCGCGCAATTCACGGCGCAACTCACCGGCGATGCGAGCGTAATCCTCAAGCAGTGACTCGACGGCAAAATGCCGGGCGGCAGGAATCTCGCGTTCGCGTAGCGGGTGGTGCAAGGCGTGGCGCAGCTGGCGTGAGCCCATGCTGGTGACGCAGTTATCGAGCAGCGAGAAGAGCGTTGGCGATGGCTGGCCGCGTAGGGTTTCGGTCAATTCCAGATTGCGCCGGGTGGCGAGATCAAGACCGAGGTAGGCACCTTCAAGTTCGACGGTCAACGCCCGCAAATGCGGCAAATTTCCCGATTGGGTGGCTTGCGCGAATTGCAGCAAGGCGCCGGCAGCGGCGATGGCCGGACGCAGACCTTCGGTGCCAAAGCCGGCCAGCGAGGCGACCTTGAACTGTTCGCAGAGCAGACGTTTGGCTGAATCGACCTCGAAATACCAGTCAGGCTGGCGGGTGCGGGCGATCTCCAGCGGAAAATCAGGCTGCCAGGATTCCGGGTAAAGGATTTCTGCCGGGCGAATGCGCTCCAGCGTGGCAGCGAGTTGTTCGCTCGGCACTTCGGTCAAAATGAACTCGCCGCTGGCCAGATTTAGTCGAGCCATGCCGGCCGTGTTACGCGTTGTCGTCAGTGCCAGCAACCAAATATCTCGCTTGTCATCGAGCAGCGCAGCATCGGTCAGGGTGCCTGGCGTAACGATACGACTGACGGCACGTTCGACCGGGCCTTTGCTGGTTGCCGGGTCGCCGATTTGTTCGACAATGACGACCGATTCGCCGAGCTTGACCAGGCGGGCGAGATACGGCTCAAGAGAGTGAAAAGGCACGCCGGCCATCTTGATCGGCGTGCCGGCCGTTTGGCCGCGCGTCGTCAGGGTGAGGTCGAGCAGGCGAGCGGCTTTCTCGGCATCGTCAAAAAATAGCTCGTAGAAATCTCCCATTCTGAAAAAAAGTAGATTATCCGGGTGCTTTTCCTTGATGGAAAACCACTGGCGCATGACGGGCGTGTGCTTGGAGAGATCAGGAGGCATGACGTAGTTGAAAGGCTTTCAAGCAGATGGCGTGATTAGTCCACGCGAATGCGACTGACAAGGCGTTGCGGGCATTTAACATTCCGCTAACGTGTATGCCGGATCAATCGAACAGATTCAACAGCGAATCAAGGCCACCGAAATTGATTGCAACGTCAGCTTTGGCACGGGTTGCCGGTTTGGCGTGGTAGGCGACCGAGAAGCCTGCCTCCGCCATCATCAGCAAATCATTGGCACCGTCGCCGATGGCGATGACCTGTTCTTTTTGCAGCCCCAATTCTCTGGTCAAACTTACCAGATGGCGTGCTTTGACGGCAGCATCGACAATCTCGCCAACAACGCGGCCGGTGAGTTTGCCGCCGGAAATTTCAAGTTCGTTCGAGGTGGCGAAATCAAAGCCGAGTTCGATGCGCAGGCGCTCAGTGAAGTAAGTAAAACCGCCGGAAAGAATGGCGGTGCGCAGGCCGGCATTCTGCGCGGCGGCCAGCAATTCACGGGCGCCGGGTGAGAGCAGCAGACGCTCACCGAAAACCTTGGCCAGCACTCGTGCATCGAGTCCGGCAAGCAGCCCCAAGCGCCGGCGCAGGCTCTCGCTGTAGTCGATTTCGCCGCGCATGGCGGCCTCGGTGACGGCAGAGACTTCTTCCTTCTTGCCGGCGAAATCGGCGAGTTCGTCGATGCACTCGATGGTGATCAGCGTCGAATCCATGTCGAAACAGATCAGGCCGAAATCGGCGAGTTTTTTGTTGGGTTCGACAAAGGCCCAGTCAAGATTTTCAGCTTCGATCAGCGGAATCAGCGCATCGAATTCCGCTGAGCGCATGGCGCCACAGAGGCGGATACTTTGCGGCGGTCGTGGCTCGGTCGAAGCGGCACCTGTCGCCGACGCCGCCATTTCAAGCAGGAAGGTGGGGATGGCGCCGCCCTGAATGAGCAGATTCATGGTGTGTTTAGCTGAGTCGTGTCGGCAAAACATCACGCAGCATGATTGCCGCGTCACGAATCATCTTCTCGGTCGTAGCCCAATCAACGCAGCCATCGGTCACCGAGCAGCCGTATTTGAGCTGACTGAGGTCGGCGGGGATGGATTGATTGCCGGCTTCGATGTTGGATTCGATCATCACGCCAAGCAGCGAATTATTGCCGGCGCGCACCTGATTGACGATGTCGGCCATCACCAGCGGCTGCAGTTCCGGCTTTTTGGAGCTGTTGGCGTGCGAGCAATCGACGACGATGTTGTGCGGCAGTTTGGCTTTGCTCAGTGCCTGCTCGACCAGGGCGACCGAGACGGTGTCGTAATTCGGGTGGCCGTCGCCGCCGCGCAGCACGATGTGGCCGTGGTCGTTGCCCTTGGTGCGCACCACCGCAACGCGACCCTGGCTGTTGATGCCGAGGAAGGAGTGCGGCTTTGAGGCCGACAAAATGGCGTTGACCGCAACAGTCAGATCGCCGCTGGTGCCGTTCTTGAAACCGACCGGCGTTGACAGGCCGGATGACATCTCGCGGTGGGTTTGCGATTCGGTGGTGCGGGCGCCAATCGCTGTCCAGGTAATCAGGTCACCGTAGTACTGCGGCGAGATCGGGTCGAGTGCTTCGGTGCCGGTCGGCAGGCCGATTTCGGAAACATCAAGTAAAAACTGGCGGGCTTTTTCCATGCCGACATCGACGCGGAAGCTATCGTCCATGAACGGGTCGTTAATGTAACCCTTCCAGCCGACTGTCGTGCGCGGTTTTTCAAAATAGACGCGCATGATGATTTGCAGCGTATCGCCGACGTCATCGGCGAGCTTTTTCAGGCGCCGGGCGTAATCGAGGCCGGCAACCGGGTCGTGGATCGAGCAGGGGCCGACGACGACAAACATCCGGTGATCCTTGCGTTCTAGAATCTTGCGCAGCAAGTTGCGCCCGTGGTTGACGGTTTTTGCCGCCTTTTCCGAGATCGGCAGCCGGGCGTGGATTTCCTCCGGCGTCGGCATCGTGTCGAAGGCGCTTATGTTGAGATTTTCGGTGTTTTTGGTGGTCATTTAGTCAGCTCGCGAATCATGTCTTTGACTGCCGTCACCTTGTCAGTCAAGGTCGGGCAATGGCGTATCAGTGAGATTTTATCTTGTCCGGCCAGCTTATAGCTGCGGTTCTTCTGGATCAAATTGATAATTTTTATCGGCTCAATAGGCGGATTTTTGGTGAATGCCGGGCTGAACTGGATCGTTACCTGGTCATTAGTCGCATCCAGCTTCTGAATCAGCAGCGGTTTGACCAGCAAACGCAGGCGATGCGTGGCGAGCAGCGATTGCGCCTGGATCGGCAGCTCGCCGAAGCGGTCGATCAACTCTTCCTGCAAGGCGTCGATCTCTTCGGCGATATCGCAATTGGCGAGGCGTTTATAGAGGGTTAAACGCTCATGGACATCAGGGCAGTAGCCATCGGGCAATAAAGCCGGCGTGCGCAGGTTGATCTCACTGCCAACGCCAATCGGCTGTGTCAGATCAACCGAATCCATGGTCTTGCCCTGCTTGAGATGGGCGACAGCGCGGTTGAGCATGTCGGCGTACATGGTGAAGCCGACTTCCTGCATTTCGCCGGACTGGTTATCGCCCAAAACCTCGCCGGCACCGCGGATTTCAAGGTCGTGCATGGCAAGGAAAAAGCCGGAGCCGAGTTCTTCCATCGCCTGAATCGCTTCGAGGCGCATCCGTGCCTGCTTGGTCAGCGCCTTGTCGTCCTGCACCAGCAAATAAGCGTAGGCCTGATGGTGCGAGCGCCCGACGCGGCCGCGCAACTGGTGCAACTGGGCGAGGCCGAACTTCTCCGAACGGTTGATCAGGATGGTGTTGGCGTGCGGGTTGTCGATGCCCGTTTCGATGATGGTTGTGCACAGCAGGACATTGGCGCGCTGACCGGTGAAATCGCGCATGACGCGCTCCAGTTCGCGCTCGTTCATCTGGCCGTGGCCGATGACAATGCGCGCCTCGGGCACCAGCTTGACCAGCTTTTCCTGCATGTTGGCGATGGTGTCGACCTCGTTGTGCAGGAAATACACCTGACCGCCGCGCTTGAGTTCGCGCAGGATGGCTTCGCGGATAATGCCGTCCGAGAAATTGCTGACGAAGGTCTTGATCGCCAGACGCTTCTGCGGTGCGGTGGCGATCACTGAGAAGTCACGCAGGCCTTCCATCGACAGCGCCAGCGTGCGCGGGATCGGTGTCGCGGTCAGCGTCAGCACATCGACTTCGGCGCGCATTGATTTCAGCGTCTCTTTCTGGCGCACGCCAAAACGGTGCTCTTCATCAATGATGACGAGGCCGAGGCGGTTGAATTTCACGTCCTTGCCGATCAGCTTGTGCGTGCCGATGATGATGTCGATCTTGCCGTCGGTCAGTTCCTGCAAAGCCAGCGACGATTCCTTGGCGGTCTTGAAGCGGGAGATTTCGGCGATTTTCACCGGCCAGTCGGCAAAGCGGTCGGCAAAAGTCTGGAAATGCTGTTCGCAGAGCAGGGTTGTTGGGCACAAAACGGCGACCTGCTTGCCGCCGGCCACCGCGCAGAAGGCAGCGCGTAGCGCCACCTCGGTTTTGCCAAAGCCGACATCGCCACAAACCAGCCTATCCATCGGCTTGCCGGAACGCATGTCTTCGATCACGGCAGCAATGGCTTGTGCCTGATCGTTGGTTTCCTCAAAGCCGAAACCATCGGCAAACGCCTCGTAATCATTTTCCTGAAAATCGAAGGCATGACCCTGGCGGGCAGCGCGCGCGGCGTAGAGCGCGAGCAGTTCGGCGGCAGTATCGCGCGCCTGTTCGGCAGCCTTGCGCTTGGCCTTCTCCCACTGACCAGAGCCAAGCGTGTGTAGCGGGGCGCTTTCTGGATCGGCGCCGGAGTAGCGTGAAATAACATGGAGTTGCGCCACCGGGACAAAGAGTTTGGCGTCGTTGGCGTAATGCAGTTCAAGGAATTCCTGCTCGCCGAGGCCGAGATCCATGCGCACCAGCCCGAGGTAGCGGCCTATGCCGTGGCTTTCGTGCACCACCGGGTCGCCCACCTTGAGTTCGGTGAGGTCTTTCAGCCAGTTGTCGAAGCTGGCCTTTTTCTGCGCTTCGCGCCGGGTGCGGCGCGGCGAACCGGCGAAAAGCTCGGTTTCGGTGATAAAGGCCAGTTTTTCCAGCGCAAAGCCGCTGGCCAGCGAGCCGATGCCGAGCGCCAGTTTGGCGTCACCAGCCAGGAAACCGGCGAGATCGGCACTGCTTTCCGGCTTCAGGCCGTGCTCGGCGAACATGGTGGCCAGCGTTTCGCGGCGGCCCGCCGTTTCGGCCACCAGTAGCACGCGACCCTTGAAGCTCGCTAAATGTTTCTTCAGCGCGCCGAGCGGATCGTCGCTTCTGCGGTCAACGGCGATATTGGGCAGTTTAGAAGAAACCGGGGACAGACCACGGTTTTTAGGTTCGCAAAACCGTGGTCTGTCCCCGGTTTCCTCGGTTTCTTCTAAAGCCAGTCGACCGTAA
>JAABQV010000012.1 GCA_011391255.1 Dechloromonas sp. | reverse complement strand
GGTGCATTCGATGGTACGGTCACACTCGCGTTTGAAGACCCGCAAAGAATGTTCACCGTTCTGTCGGAAGCACGTCGCCGTTTAATGATTGAGGTGATGCACGAATCCAAAAGCATTAATGAACTGTCCCATCGGCTGCATCGCAACCGTTCTTCGGTTACGAAGGATGTCGGACTGTTGGAGAAGATGGGATTGATCGTGTCGCAGCGGCGGGCCAACCCTGGGCACGGCGTTGAAAAAGTGGTTCGCTCGATCGCACCTAAAATCGAGATGGTGGCGACGTTGGGATAGCTATGGCTGATTCGCAACTGATTAACGTAATGACCATGCCGAGAGCACACTCTATCCTTGAGGCCGTACATGAGACCGCCTGCGATCTCTATCGCTTGGGCTTCATCAACAAAACCAAGATGTATGAATTCGAGATCAAGTGTATTGATCGCGAGGTACCTGTGGCAGACCGCAGACCGAGGTGATTTCGGCAGGTTGTGGGGCGAACACAATGCAGCCCCCCGACAATCGTCTGAACGTATGGGCCAAGCAGAGTAACATTTGGCGCACCTGTCCATGGTTTGCCGTGATTGTCCTTTTGGAGGCTTGTTGGCGATGCAGCACGACAGCCCTGTTTGGCGTACTATTTCAGCTATGGTCAGGATAGAAGCGCGAGACACCGCACCCCACCAAAATTCGACGGGTCCTTCCTGGCCAAAAACCCATGCGGGGGGCGACAGCGCGGCATTTCGATAGCGACAGACCACAAAACCGGGTTTGCACTAGGTTTGCAGTCCGGCTCCACCCCATTCAGAAACACCTTTGAAACCCGCGCTAGTCGCGGGTTTTATATTTCTACACACCTGCAAACCTGCTTGGCTTGAGGTTTGCACCCCAACGCCCAAGGTTTGCAGGTGCAAACCACAGCTGATCGATCAATGAACGAAAACGCGCTGCGCATCGAATACCGCCAAGTCGATGCGCTGATTCCCTACTGCCGCAACGCTCGCACGCACTCAGCAGTAAATGCCCGACTGAACGGCAGTCCTTCCGATTAAGGTCATTTATGTGTAGAATTTCGGTTTCCGTGTTGGACTCGTTCCACCACCAACAGATTCAAGTGAAGACCCGCACGGCTACAAGGCTTTGCGGGTTTTTGCGTTTCGGGGTTCGGAATTTACGTTGGTGCTTGACCCACACAAACTGGGTCAGTAATGGGTCAAGATTGGGGCAGACCCACCTAGTCCGTGTGTCCGATTTTATGCCGGTGCGGCTTTCGGGTTTCGCAGCCTTTGTTCGGCGCAACACGCTGTCCTAGAAAAAACCGTTGCTGGATACCCTAGCTTGTCATTTGCGCGGCGAGAGTTTGAAAATCATCGGTCTGAACTGAATGTAGATAGTCATATAGAAGGCAGCTCGGTTCTGCCTGGCTTTTTTCGAGCAATGGCATAGAATGGCAATATCTGACATAACCTTGGAGTCTGCCATGTCCCTTAACGTATCCCTGCCACCGGAACTCGAAAGCCGTGTGCGTCAGCATGTTGAATCAGGACTCTACAGTTCCGCTAGTGAAGTGATCAGGGAGGCGCTGCGCTTGTTTGAAGCCTATCAAGGAGTCCAGGCCGCTAATTTGTCGGCACTCAAGGCTGACATTGCCCAAGGCGTTGCCGACATAAATGCTGGACGTGTGCGTGAGGTCAGCATGTCCAGTATCAAGGAGCGCGGCAGGGTCATCCTGGCATCACCGAAGGCGGTCTAATGGCGAAAGTGTTTATTCTGCCAGCGCCGAGAATGACTTGCTGGAGGCTTGGCTATACGTTGCCGAAGATAGCGTTTCATCGGCAGATCGTATGCTCGACCAGATAGAGACGGAAGCCATCCACTTGCTTGATCAACCTCTGATGGGGCGGGAACGAGGCGAACTCGCGCCAAGTATACGAAGCTGGCCAACATCGACGCCATACATTCTGTTCTACTTTCCGAATGAGAATGGGATTGTGGTCGCAAGAGTGTTGCACCATGCGAGAGATATTCCGGCAATTGATCGCTGGCCTACGCACTGATGAATTTACCAAATTCAGCGAAAGCCAAGCCCTAACCGGTTGGGCTTTTTGCTTTCTGGCTTCCGTGTAGCCACCCTCCTTCAGTGCCACGCCGTACGGAAAGCGCCAGAACAACCCAGCGCTTGGCCTAGCCGGTGGTTTAGGGTGTTAACAGGCGAACGTCTTCAGAAACCCCAGTCAAGACTCACATTCAGCTTCAAACCCGGCATCAATGATGGCCTGAAGAATGTCATCCACACTGACGAAGCTGCCATGTTCGATACTGGCCTCTCCTCTTTCAAGCGATATCTCGATATGGCCAATGCTTGGTAAATCTTGAATGGCGTTTGCCAACGTACGCTGGCAGGTCTCGTCCTTCAGGCCGGTAATTTTGAAATTCAATGTTTGCATAGCGTAAGCGTATCTCAGGTTGTTGGGTTTTGATGCCATCAGGCAACGATTTCTACGGGAGGTTCGCCTGCGCACTGATGAATTTACCGCCTTGAACTCGCAGGGTTTTTTGCATTGTGCTTTATTGATTTCTGTCTAGATATTTGGCAGCGAACTGGAAGAGCGATAGCATCAGGCATTCTGTTCCCGCAGGCAGCCCCGCATGACATCCCCGATCAAACCCAGCGAAATTGTCCGCCAGCTCAACCAACACGTGGTTGGCCAGGAGGATGCCAAACGCACACTGGCCGTTGCCATTTATACGCACTTCCGCAAGATGGCCTGGGCTGAGAATGGTGCGGTCGACATCACAAAGAGCAACATTTTATTGATCGGCCCGACGGGCACCGGCAAGACACTGCTCTGCGAGACGCTGGCTAAAATTCTTGATGTCCCTTTCGTGACCGCCGACGCCACTTCGCTGGCGCAGACCGAATATGTCAGCGAAGAGATCGAAGCCATGCTGCAGCGCCTGGTCGAGCGCGCGAGCGGCGATATGTCGCGGGCGCAGCGCGGGATTATCTTCATTGATGAGATCGACAAGTTGCGCAGCATCAGCGGTCAGGCGCGCGCTGCCTCCGGCGAAAGCGTGCAGCATGCCTTGCTCAAAATCATGGAAGGGGCGCCGGTGCGCCTCAAGAGCGGGCTGCACATTGATACCACGCACGTTCTATTCATCTGCGGCGGGGCTTTTGTCGGGCTCGACAAGATTCTCGAAAAGACCCATACCTTCGGCTTTATCACCACCTCGGAAGATCAGAACGAAAAAATCATTGACCGCCTCAACAGCCGCGTCAAACCGACCGACCTGCGCGAATTCGGCCTGATCCCCGAGTTTGCCGGCCGCCTGCCGATTGTTGCCCGTTTGCAGGATCTCACCCGCGACATGCTGGTCCGCATCATGATCGAGCCGCGCAGCGCGATTTACCGGCAGTTCGCCGAAATCCTGCGCGAAGATGGCATTAAACTAAGCATCGCCCGCCCGGTTTTCGAGCAGATTGCTGAACTGGCGATGGAATACAAGGCCGGCGCGCGCAGCCTGCGCGGCATATTTGAAGAAATGATGACCGGCGTGCTGTACACCATCCCGGATGCACCCGACATCAGCGAGGTGGTGATCACCTCTTTGTTTGAAGAAGCGCAACTGGTCAAAGCGCCACCGGCCTGACAGCGCCGATGCGTTAAAATCCGTCCTCCCAAAACCGCCCCGGTTCGTCCGGGGCGCTTCATTTTCAGAACCCGATGTCCGGCCTTAACCCCCAGCAACGCGAAGCGATCCATTATCTTGACGGCCCCTTGCTGGTGCTCGCCGGTGCCGGCTCGGGCAAAACGCGGGTAATCACGCAGAAAATCGCCTATCTGGTGCAGGATTGCGGCTTTCAACCACGCAACGTCGCGGCGATCACCTTCACCAACAAGGCGGCGAAGGAGATGCAGGAACGCATCAGCAAGCTCCTGTCACGGTCAACGGCGGAACAGCTGCAAATTTCCACCTTTCACTCGCTCGGCGTCCGCATCCTGCGCGAAGAGGCCAGGGCGCTCGGCTACAAGCCGCGCTTCTCGATTTTCGATTCCGCCGATTGCGCCGGCATCATCGGCGATGTCGCCAAGACTATCGACAAAGGCACGCTACGCCGTTTGCAATCCATCATTTCCAACTGGAAAAATGGCCTGATCAGCCCGGAAGCCGCCCGCCAAATGGCCGCCAACGATCACGAAGTGCTCGCCGCGCACGCTTACCTGTCTTACGAGGCGACGTTGAAAGCCTATCAGGCGATGGATTTCGACGACCTGATCGGCCTGCCGGTAAAGCTATTCAACGAGCATCCGGAAATCACCGAAAAGTGGCAGAACCGCCTGCGCTACCTGCTGGTCGATGAATACCAGGACACCAACGCCTGCCAGTACCAACTGCTCAAATTGCTGACCGGCGTCCGCGCGCAATTTACGGCGGTGGGTGACGACGATCAGGCGATTTACGGTTGGCGTGGCGCCGATATTGAAAACCTCAAGAAACTGCCGAGCGAGTTCCCGGCGCTTAAAGTAATCAAATTGGAGCAAAACTACCGGTCGACCGCAAGAATCCTCAAAGCGGCCAACAACGTCATCGGCCACAACGAAAAGCTGTTCGAGAAAAAGCTCTGGTCAGAGTTGGGGCACGGCGACCCGATCACGGTTACTGCCTGCAAGGACAACGAAGCCGAGGCCGAGAGCGTGATCATGCGCCTGCAAGCGCATCGCTTTGAGCGCCGCGGCAAGTTCAAGGATTACGCGATTCTCTATCGCTCCAACCACCTCGCGCGCCTGCTTGAAACCCAGTTGCGCAATAACAAGATTCCCTACCTGCTCTCCGGCGGTCAGTCATTCTTCGACAAGGCGGAAATCAAGGACATCACCTCCTACCTGCGACTGCTGACCAACGAGGACGACGACCCGGCCTTCATCCGCACCGCAACGACGCCCAAGCGCGGGATCGGCGCGGCGACCCTGCAGGTGCTCGGCACCTATGCCGGCGAGCGCCATGTCTCGCTGTTTCATGCCGCCTTTGAAGAAGGCTTCGCGCACCGCGTCCAGCCTCGTCAGCTGGAGCCGCTGCTCGAGTTCTGCCACTTCATCAACCGGATTCAGGCGCGCGCCAGCAACGAACCGGCGCAACAGGTGCTACCCGATCTGCTCAAGGCTATCGACTACGAAACCTACCTGTACGATCAGGAAGAGGAGCGCACCGCGCAGTCGCGTTGGGGCAATGTCTGCGAATTCACCAACTGGCTTAACACCAAGGGCGAAGCCGAGGGCAAGACACTGATCGACCTGACGCAGAGCATCGCCCTGATCAACATGCTCGACAAGCAGAATGACGAAGATTACGACGCGGTTCAGCTGTCGACCCTGCACGCCGCCAAGGGGCTGGAATACCGCCATGTGTTTCTGGTTGGCATTGAGGAAGGAATTCTGCCGCACCGCGAATCGCTGGATCCGGCCAAACTCGAGGAAGAGCGCCGGCTGATGTACGTCGGCATCACCCGCGCCCAGCATTCGCTGCATCTTTCTTATTGCGAGCGGCGCAAGCAGGCACGAGAGTTTGTGCCAGCCGAAGCCTCGCGCTTCATCGCCGAAATGGGCAAGGAAGACATTCGCTTCTCCGGCGGCAAACTTGCCGTCGAGCCGGACAAGGCTACCGGTAGCGCCCGCCTTGACGCCATGAAGGCGATGCTCTCCGGAAACAAGCGCTAACCACTTGGTCACAGCGCGTTACAACGGGTTACTTTCTTGATGACATCCGGGCAACGAGTGCCCGCGTTATTCGGCACAAGGCAGCGCAATTTCGCAAAGCCGGAAAATCGACCGAAGACAAACCTCAAGGAGATTCAAAATGATCAAGAAAATTATCGCCATCGCTATCGCCGCTTCTTTCGGTATCGCTCACGCCGCTGACGTCAAACCGGCCGCCGAAGGCAAAGCCGCAGCCGCACCTGCCGCTGCCGCCGTTGTCAAAACCGAGGCGCCAAAGGCTGAAGTGAAGGCACCAGAAGCCAAGCCAGCAGCAGCTGCGCCGACCAGCGCACCGGAAGTGAAAAAAGAAGCCACCAAGAGCGGCGATAAAAACGCCAAAAAGCTCGAAACCAAGGCCGCTCCTGAAGCCGCCAAAGTAGAGCCGGCCAAGACCGTTGAAGCAGCCAAGAAATAAGACGAACAGCCGGTCAGCAGCAGCCCTCCAAAAGCCAAACTGACCAGGGCGCCCACAAGGCGCCCCTTTTTTTGTACACAAAAAAGGGAGGCCTCAGCCTCCCTTGTTATTGCTTCAACCGCCAGTTACTTGGCTTTGCCCAGCACGTAATCGACTGCGCCCTTGATCTCGGCATCAGACAAATCAGCCGCACCACCCTTGGGCGGCATCGCGCCCTTGCCGCCGATCACGCTCTTGTAAAGAGCTTCTTTGCCAGTCGCCAGACGCGGCGCCCAGGCTGCCTTGTCGTCGAGTTTCGGTGCGCCGGCAACGCCGCTGTTGTGGCAAGCACCACAAACGCTGTTGTAGACCGTGGCACCATCTTTCGGCCCGGCTGCAACTGCCGGGGCTGCCTTGGCCAGTTCAAACTTGGCTACCGGCTGAATACGCAGATCAGCGGAATCACTACCGGCAGCGCCAGCATCAGCCGCCGATTTGTATTTACGATCCGTCAGCGGATAAATGATTGCAATCAGGACGATTGCAACAACAATCACCAGCCACATGGTTTTACCGGATGAGTTTTGCTCGGCCATACTGACACCCTCGATAAGCTAAATAATAATCTGATGATTATATCGTTTAAGGCAAAAATCAGCGCAAAAAAAACCCCGCCAAACGGCGGGGCTGAAATTCTCGAAAGGGGTTTCGAGAGGAGGGGTTCAATGCATGTTTGTACTTTAGGCTTTTCCCGCCGATAAGTCTGTCGTGCTTTCGTAGCCTTTGGTAACAGATTGTTGCGGCGCACCAGTGGCGCTTTTGGCAAAAGAGCTCTGTTCGTCCGGCCGGCGAAAAGCTATCATGTAACATTATTCCTGCTGCCCAAACGATGATGCGCGCCACCCTGATTGCCACACTGATACTCTCTACCTTGCTCGGCGCTTGCGCCACCAGGAAGGACATCATCGCCAACAAGAATATCGACCAGTCCGGCGCGCTCAAGGTGCACCCCGGGCTGATTGGCCAGCCGGTACCGCCCGAACTGCAAGTCGCCAACCGTATGGCGACCAACCGGATCAGCACCGAAACACCAATGAAGCTCGACGAAGCCGGTTTGCGCACGCAGCGCAGCGTCTACTTCGATTACAACACCGCTGATCTCAAGGCTGACTATGATCCGGCGCTGAAAGCTCATGCCCGCTATCTGGCCAACAACCCGAAAGCCCGCGTCCGCATTGAAGGCAATGCCGACGAGCGTGGCAGCGTCGGCTACAACAACAAACTCGCCCTGAAACGTGCCGAGAATGTTCGTGGCAGCATGATCAGCCACGGGGCACCCGAGAAACAGGTGCTGGTGAAATCGCTGGGCGAATCGAAGCCGAAGCTAACCGGTCATAACGAGGAATCCTGGGCTGAAAATCGCCGCGCCGACGTTGTGTACGAACGCGAAGAGTAAGCAGCAACAATCGGGCGGGCTTGGTTGATGACGCCTGAAGCAAAAGCCGCGAGCGTTTATCGCGGCCGCTTCGCCCCCTCTCCAACCGGCCCTCTGCACTTTGGCTCGCTAATCGCCGCTACCGCCAGCTATCTTGATGCCCACGCCCATAACGGCACCTGGCTGGTGCGCATGGAAGATGTTGATAGCAGCCGCAATATCGCCGGAGCCGCCGACCACATCCTGGCCACCCTTGACGCTTTTGGTTTTGAATGGTCAGGCGAGGTGCTCTGGCAAAGCACGCGCAGCGAGGCTTACGGCGCTGAACTCGATCAACTCAAAAATGCTGGACTGGCTTATGGCTGCGCCTGTTCGCGCAAGGAAATCGCCGACAGCAACGCCGATCCGGCACTGGATGGCGGCCTGGTCTATCCCGGCACTTGCCGCGCCGGCATTCCCCAAAGTCGCTCGCCAAGAGCCTGGCGCCTGCGGGTCGGAAGCGAAGCCGTTGTTTTTGAAGATCGCCTGCAGGGAAACGTCAGCCAGCAACTTGGACGAGATTCCGGCGACTTTGTTTTGCTGCGCGCCGACGGTCTTTTTGCCTACCAACTCGCTGTTGCGGTCGACGACTTTTATCAGGGCATTTCTCACGTCGTGCGCGGCGCCGACCTGCTCGCCTCTACCCCGCGACAGATTTGGCTACAGCACTGCCTGAGCTACCCGACGCCGAGCTACGCGCACCTGCCGGTCGTTTGTAACGCGGTGGGCGAGAAGCTTTCCAAGCAAACCCTGGCACCGGCAATCAAGGCCGGCAGCGCTGCTGCTTCGCTGGTCGATGCCCTGCGTTTTCTCGGGCAAGCGGCACCGCTTGAATTGCGCCGGGCACGAGTTGCCGATGTCTGGGATTGGGCCTTTGAAAATTGGCAGTTTTTGGCGATTCCACGCTGCCCGACTATTCCTTTGGCCTGACCCCGTTCACTTCTGTGTCATCCTGCCAATGCTTCGGCCCGTACCCTGTCAGGCCGACCATCAGGCGCACGGCACCGTAACTTAGCCAGCGTATCAGACGGGTATGGAAAGGCTGGCGAGCCATCTCTTCGAGCAGAATCTCCCGCCCGCCGTCGACAATAGCCTGGCGGATACTCTGGCGTAGCTCGTCCGCAAATTGGCGATCACGGACAAACAGATTGGCCTCTTTGGCCAGCAAGAGACTAAACGGGTCGATATTGGATGAGCCAACCGTCGCCCATTCACCGTCAATGACCGCCACCTTGGCGTGCATGAAGCTTTTTTCGTATTCAAAGACACGGATATTATTTTCCAGCGCTGCCGCGTAGAGGGTTTGCGTCGCCAGTTGCAACAGCGGATGATCGGTTTTGCCCTGCAACAGCACGGTAATTCGCACCCCTCGCTTGGCCGCAGCATAGATCGCACGGCCAAAGCGCACGCCGGGCAGAAAATAGGCGTTGGCGATCAGAATTTCGTCCTGCGCAGCGTTGATCGCGGCAATGTAGGCGTTGAGGATATCGCTGCGATGTCGAATGTTGTCGCGAATCAAAAAGGCTGCCGTTTGCGTGCCCGCCTCTTCACAACACGGAGCGCTGGCGGGCTTGAGCCTGAAACGGCGCTTGAAATTTACCCAGGAAACCATTTCCCACATCCGCCGTACCGCATGGTGCACCTGACGCAGCAGCGGGCCTTCAAGGCGCACAGCGTAGTCATAGCGGGGGCACATCTCCTGCAAGCCATTGTGGTCATCAATGATATTAATGCCGCCAATGAAGGCAACTTTGCCATCAATCACCGCCAGCTTTCGGTGCAGGCGGCGCAAACGATGCCGGCGCAGGCGAAAACGACTAATCTCCGGCCGGTAGAGCATGGCGCGCACGCCCCACTCAGTCAGACTAGGCAAAAAATCAGTCGCAAAATTATGCCCGCCAAAGCCGTCGACCGTAACATTCACCACAACGCCCCGCGCCGCCGCTCGACACAGCGCATTGGCGATCTCATGACCGGTCTGGTCATTGGCAAAAATGTAGCTCTCGAGAAAAATTTCGCTTTGCGCTGTTTCGATTTCGGCGAGCAGTACCGGAAAATAGTCGCGCCCCGAGTTGAGCAAAGTCACCCGGTTGCCGGATAAAAACTCAGGCTCCATGGGGCGTCAAATAAGCTGACAGCGCAGCGTGATCGGAAATACCAGCCCACTCGGCACCGTGGTGCACCTCGGTACGCTCGACCTTGAAGCCGCGCACATAAACGCGATCCAGACGGAACATCGGCATGGCTGCCGGAAAGCTCCTCGCCGGCGTTCCTCCCTGATTGCAAAACGCCTCACGCAAGCCAAGACTGGCGGCTAGCTGATCGCCAGCGCGATTGCGCCAGTCGTTAAAATCACCGGCAATTATCAGCGGTGCCTCAGGCTCGGTCATTTTGTCGAGATAATTCGCCAGCGAAGCCATCTGCTTACGCCGCGAACGGCCAAAAAGCGAGAGGTGCACACAAACGCAGTGCGCCGCCGGCCCCTTCGGCAGTTCGATCCGGCAATGCAGCATGCCGCGCTTTTCGAAATTCAGGTGGGTCACGTCCTGATTGTGCGTATGCAAAATCGGAAAGCGAGAGAGGACAGCATTGCCATGATGACCATGGTCATAAATCATGTTGCGCCCGTAGGCAGACGCCGGCCAGACATCTTCAGCGAGAAACTCGTGTTGCGGCGAACCTGGCCAGTTATCGTGATTTTCGGCATGGCCGAGGTGCAGACCCTGCACCTCCTGCAAAAAAACAATATCAGAATTGAGATGGCGCAAACGCTCACGCAACTTGTGCACCATCATCTGTCGATTGAACTGCGAAAAGCCCTTGTGAATGTTATACGTCGTTATATGCAACAAGGGCTGGCTCATGGCGGGATCAGGAAATTGCCAGCATACGGTCGAGCGCCAGTTTGGCGAGTTTGGCTTCGTGCTCTGGTACCCGAATCTGATTGACCACGTTGCCCTCCGCCAGATTTTCGAGCGTCCATGCCAGGTGTTGCGGGTCGATGCGTTGCATCGTCGAGCACATGCAGATGGTAGTTGCCATGAACTGGACGATCTTGTTTTGCGGCAGGACTTCCTTGGCCAAACGGTCGACCAGATTCAGTTCGGTGCCGACCAGCCAGCGTGTTCCTTCCAGCGCCTCCTTGATGGTTTTGACGATGTGTTCGGTCGAGCCCACATAATCGGATGCAGCACAAACCTCGAAATTGCATTCAGGGTGTGAAATAACCAGTCCATCCGGGTATTTGGCGCGGAAAGCCTCTATGTTGGATTTCTGGAACATCTGATGAACAGAGCAGTGGCCTTTCCAGAGCAGAATTTTGGCATGTTTGATCTGCGCCGGGGTGAGGCCACCGAGTTCGAGGTCAGGGTCCCAAACGACCATTTCATCCATGGCAAAACCCAGCTTGTGGCCAGTCCACCGACCGAGGTGCTGATCGGGGAAAAACAGCACTTTCGGGCGTCGTTCGAAAGCCCATTTGGCGATGGTGCCGGCATTCGACGAAGTGCACACGATACCGCCGTGCTCGCCGCAGAAGGCTTTGAGATCAGCAGCCGAGTTGATGTAGGTAACCGGAGTCACTTCCTCTTCGGCGTTCAACACCTCGTTCAGCTCGCGCCAGCAACGCTCAACCTTGGCCAAATTGGCCATGTCGGCCATTGAGCAGCCGGCGGCAAGGTCGGGCAGGATGGCAATCTGATTGGGCGCGGTCATGATGTCAGCGACTTCAGCCATGAAATGCACGCCGCAAAAAATCACATATTCGGCATCAGTTTGCGAAGCCAGACGAGAGAGTTTGAGCGAGTCGCCGGTCAAATCGGCATGCTGATAAACGTCGGCGCGCTGGTAATGGTGACCAAGAATAACTGCTTTCTTGCCGAGCTTGGCGCGGGCGATTCGGATTCTTTCCTGACAGGCCGCGTCCGACATTTTGTTAAACGGATCGAAGGCGATGGTAGCTGTTTGCATGCTGTTCTCTAAACGATGGTTAGACAGTTCAATCAACCCTGATGCCAGGGCAGTCCGGCACAACGCCAGCCATTGACCTTGTTGCGCTGGCCATTGGCATCCTTATCACCCTCGAAACCTTCGAGGATGTTGTAACAATCATTGAAACCGTTCTCCGTCGCCAGCCGCGCTGCGCCATCCGAGCGCGCGCCGCTGCGGCACATGAACAGCACCAGCGACTCATGATCGACCTGACGCTTCAATTCGGCCAAAAAATTCGGGTTGCGCAGGCTGCCCGGGTATTGATTCCATTCAATCTCCACCGCCCCGGGAATCCGGCCGACCCAATCCCATTCGGCACGCGAGCGCACATCAACCATTTTAGCGCCGGGCGCCAGACGTAAAATCTCAAAGGCCTCCTGCGGCGTCAGCGCTCCCTCATAGGGCAGCCCAAGCGCCTTGGCGCGCTGCTGCGACAATCTGAGGATTTCAGTTAACATTCCCATAACAGTAGCCTGCTAGTATTCGAGGCCAATAGTATAGGGCAGAGAAGATGGGTCACGAGCACCACCACGCAGCGCCAGCCGCCACACCAGCAGATCGCGCCGGAGAGGCGCAACGCGCCACCTGGGTCAGCGTAGCGGTCAATTTTTTTATGACCCTGTTGCAGCTGATCGTCGGCTATTTCGCCCACTCGCAATCACTGATTGCGCATGGCCTGCACTCGTTTTCCGATCTACTCTCCGATTTTCTGGTGATTTACGCGACGCGTCAAAGTGCCCACCCGGCTGACAGCGCCCACCCTTATGGTCATGCCCGCATCGAAACTGCCGCCACGCTCATCCTCGGTTTTTCTTTGGCAATTATCGGCGGCGGCATCCTTTGGGAGTCGGGCATGCGCTTGCAGCACATCGAAGCGCTACCCAATGTCGAATTGTCTGCACTGTGGGTCGCAATCGCTACAGTCATCTCCAAGGAAGCGCTTTATCGCTACCTGATCCGCGTTGGCGAACGTCTGCGTTCGCAACTGATGATCGCCAATGCCCTGCACACACGGGCGGATGCGGCATCGGCACTAGTTGTCGTGGTCGGTATTGGCGGCGCATTGATGGGCTGGTCTTTTCTTGACCTGCTGGCCGCCGCCCTGATGGGCTTCATGATCATGCGCATGGGTCTTGAGCTGGGCTGGGGAGCAATGAAAGAATTGATTGACACCGGGCTCGACGAAACCCAGGTCGCCGCCATTAACGCGACGCTGCTGGCGACGCCTGGCGTGCTTGGGCTGCACGAACTGCGCACCCGGCGCATGGCACATCAGGCGCTGGTTGATGCGCACGTTCAGGTCGATGCGCGGATTAGTGTTTCAGAAGGACATCGGATTGCCGAACTGGCGCGCGCCAGAGTGCTGCGCGAACATCACGAGGTACTTGATGTGCTGGTGCACATCGACCCTGAAGATGATCTCGCACCGGATCTCATCGCCCATCGTTTGCCGGGGCGCGAGGCGGTACTCGAAGAGATACAACCGCTACTTGAGGACTTGCCATCACCAGAGCGCGTTGTTCTGCATTATCTGCATGGCGGGATTGAAGTAGAGATATTCATCGGCCAACAGTTTTTTGCGAATGGTGAGTCCCTGATGCTTGCGCAAGCATCACTCAAGTCACTCCTGGGCCAACATCCCACAATCCGCAGCATTTCGATCAACTGCCGATCAGCACCATAACAGTGCGCAATTCATTAATCTGCACATAAGCGGTGCGCAAAAACTTCGGTTATCGACGCCATCTCCTTGTGGCAAAATATAAATCTTGCAGAAACACCGTGGCACGCTTTCTGCTAAATCTTTTACGTTGTGGTTATCTTGATATGAGCCGGCTCACCCGGCGATTTGTTTTCTTAGGAGATTGTTGCTTATGCTAACCCCGCAAGACGTGATGAAGATGGTCAAGGATAACGACGCTAAATTCGTCGATTTCCGCTTTACCGATACCCGTGGCAAAGAACAGCACGTTACCGTGCCGGTCTCCGCCTTTAACGAAGACAAGTTCGAAAACGGTCACGCTTTCGACGGCTCATCAATCGCTGGCTGGAAGGGCATTCAAGCTTCCGACATGCAACTGAACCCGGATCCGAACACGGCATATGTTGACCCTTTCTTCGACGAAACCACCATCGTTCTCACCTGCGACGTCATTGATCCAGCCGACGGCCGTGGTTATGACCGCGATCCGCGCTCGATCGCCAAGCGCGCTGAAGCCTACCTGAAGTCTTCCGGCATTGGTGACACCGCCTACTTTGGCCCGGAACCGGAATTCTTCATTTTCGACGGCGTCGAGTGGAATGTTGATATGTCCGGTTGCTCGCTGAAAATCCATTCTGCTGAAGCAGCCTGGGGTTCTGGCGAGAAGAGCGACGGCAATGGCTCCACCGGCCACCGCCCGACGGTCAAGGGCGGCTATTTCCCGGTTCCCCCGGTCGACAGCCTGCACGACATTCGTTCGGCCATGTGTCTGACCCTGGAGGCCCTTGGCTGCCCGGTTGAAGTTCACCACCACGAAGTCGCTACCGCCGGTCAGTGCGAAATCGGTACCGTCTTCAACACCCTGGTCAAGCGTGCCGACCAGACCCAGATCCTGAAGTACGTTGTGCACAATGTTGCCCACCAGTACGGCAAGACCGCTACCTTCATGCCGAAGCCCATCGTTGGCGACAACGGTTCCGGCATGCACGTGCACCAGTCGATCTGGAAAGACGGCAAGAACCTGTTCGCCGGCGACGGCTACGCAGGTCTGTCTGAACTGGCCTTGTTCTACATCGGCGGCATCATCAAGCACGCCAAGGCACTGAACGCGATCACCAATCCGGGCACCAACTCCTACAAGCGTCTGGTCCCGCACTACGAAGCCCCGGTCAAGCTGGCTTATTCTGCCAAAAACCGTTCTGCTTCGATCCGCATCCCGCACGTTGCCTCGTCTAAAGGTCGTCGTATCGAAACCCGTTTCCCGGATCCGATCGCTAACCCCTACCTGTGCTTTGCTGCGCTGCTGATGGCTGGCCTTGACGGCATCCAGAACAAGATCCACCCAGGCGATCCGGCTTCCAAGAACCTCTACGATCTGCCGCCGGAAGAAGATGCAGCGATCCCGACCGTCTGCACTTCCCTCGAAGAAGCGCTGGCTGCCCTGGCAGCCGACCACGAGTTCCTGACCCGTGGCGGCGTCTTCTCCAACGAATGGATCGATGCTTTCATCGAACTGAAGATGGAGGAAGTGAACAAGGTTCGCATGACGACCCACCCGGTCGAGTTTGATCTGTATTACAGCTGTTAAGCTCACACGGCTCAGCAAGGGCGGGATTTTTCCCGCCCTTTTTTTGTCCACCGCATGGCTTGCGCTGCGTTAAACTGAAAAGCTTATTCCGGAATGATAACGATGACACGTTCGATCCTTGCCCTGCTGCTTGCCGCCACATCGTTTACTTCATCTGCACAGACAATCTACAAATGTACCGATGCCGGCGGTGGCACCTTGATCTCAAACAGCAAGGTCAACAAGAACTGCGTGGCTGTTGCGGGCGGCTCCGATTCCAGCACGTCAGCACCCAAAGCCCGCTCCGGCGCGGCAGCCACGCCAACGCCGTCAAGCTTCCCAAGAGTTCAGGAAGATACCCAAAAGGCTCGTGACACTGATCGCAAACGTATTCTTGAGCAAGAAATGGCCGGCGAGCAACGCAGTCTGGACCAGGCCAAAAAAGAGCTGGCCGGGCAGGAAGCTATCCGTAGCGGTGACGAGGGCAACCCCCAGCGCATGCAGGATCGTCTGCAACCCTATAAGGACCGCGTTGCCCAACACGAACGTAATCTCCAAGCCATTCAGAAAGAACTGAACAAGCTTCGTTGATCAGGCCGGCGGCGGTTTGACCTTGTACCACGCGGCATAGAGCGCCGGCAGGAAGAGCAGGGTCAGCGCCGTCGCAACAATCAGGCCACCCATAATAGCAACCGCCATCGGCCCGAAGAAATCATTGCGCGACAAGGGAATCATCGCCAGAACCGCTGCCATGGCGGTGAGTACGATGGGGCGGAAACGGCGTACCGTCGATTCGACGATGGCCTCCCAGCGTGGCTTACCGGCAGCCAAATCCTGCTCGATCTGATCAACGAGAATAATCGAGTTGCGCATGATCATGCCAAACAGCGCAATCGTGCCGAGCAAAGCCATAAAGCCGAAAGGTTGCCGGAAAACCAGCAAGAAAAGGGCTATACCGATGATGCCAAGCGGCGCGGTCAGCAAAACCATGACGACGCGCGAAACGCTCTGCAACTGGATCATCAGGATCGTGATGACGGCCAGAATAAACACCGGCATCCCGGCCACAACCGAGCCCGAACCCTTGGCCGACTCTTCGACCGAACCGCCGATAGCGATTTGGTAGCCGGGCGGCAACTTGGCGCGAATCCCGGCGATTTCGGGCGCTAATTGATCGACCACCGTCGCCGGTTGCACCTGGCCGTAGAGATTGCCACGCACGGTGATCGTCGGCAAACGGTCACGACGCCAGATCAGGCCGGCTTCAAAACTGTAATTGATCCGGGCAATCTGATTCAGCGGAACACTACGCCCGCTCTTCGTGGGCACTGCCAGATCGGGCAACGCAGACAATTTGCTACGCTCGAAGCGTTCGCCACGCAACACAACATCAATACTTTTGACGCCTTCGCGGTAGCTGGTCACGGTCATGCCGTTCAGCGACATGTTGAGCAGCGCGGCCACATCCTGCCCGGAAATCCCTAGCAGCCGGGCTTTTTCCTGATCTATCTCGATTTCGGCGACTTTCGACAAGTCGCTCCAGTCGGCATTGATATTGGATAGCTCTAGGTTGCCGCGCATCACCGCAGTAACTTCGCCGGCAATCCGGCGCAGAGCATCGACGTCTTCGCCGGAAATCCGGTATTGCACCGGATAGCCAACCGGCGGCCCGTTTTCGATCCGCGCGACATTGGCACGGACACCCAAGGGCTCATTTTCGTAGTGTTTTATCAGTCGACCGCGCAAGGCTTCACGCGCCTCAACATTGCGCGTCAAAATCACCAGTTGGCTAACATTACTCGATGGCAATTGCTGATCAAGGCTCAGATAATAGCGCGGCGCACCTGAGCCAACGTAAGTCAGGTAGTGCTCATACTGGTTGAACTCGGCTTTATCCTGATCGAGCCATTGCTCAAGCTTGCGGGTTTCGCCGTCGATGGCCTCAATTGAGGCACCTTCCGGCAAACGCAACTCAACATTGAGTTCAAGGCGGGTGGAATTGGGGAAAAACTGTTTTTGCACCTTGCTCATGCCGACAATCGACAAGGCAAAGAGCAGCACAGTAAAACCGATCACCAGCCAGCGATGCGCCACGCAAACGGTGACAACACTGCGGAAACGATTGTAGAACGGCGTGCCATAGACATCATGATCCTCACTGTGCGGCATGCCGCTCAAGCCAAGGCGTTCGAGCAGGGCGGCGAAGCGCGGCCAGCGGCGCTGGATCAGGCCGAGCTTGACCGGCGCCCGTGGATCAGGAAGTAACTTGTAGCCCAGCCAGGGGATGGCGATCACCGCCGCCAGCCAGGAAATCAGCAAGGCGGCGGCGTTGATCTGGAAAAAGGCAAAGGCGTATTCACCCGTCGATGACTTGGCGATGGCAATCGGCAGAAAACCGGCCACCGTCACCAGTGTTCCCGAAAGCATCGGCCCGGCGGTGCTGGTGAAAGCAAAGGAAGCGGCACGCGTGCGCTCCCAGCCTTGCTCCATTTTCACCCACATCATTTCAACGGCAATGATCGCATCATCGACCAGCAGGCCGAGCGCGAGCACCAGCGCGCCGAGCGAAACCTTGTGCAAGCCGACATTGAAGATATTCATCGCCAGGAAGGTAGCCGCCAGCACCAACGGGATCGAGATGGCAACGACCAGTCCGGTACGCATGCCGAGGCTGATGAAGGTCACCAGCAAGACCACCAGCACGGCCTCGCCGAGGGCGCTGACAAAAGTTTGAATCGAGCGCTTGACGGCCTCCGGCTGGCTGACTGCGCCGCCGATTTCAACGCCCAGCGGCAAGCTGCTGCGCAAGGCGGCAACCCGCGTTTCAAGCGCGCTGCCCAGCTCAATGATGTCACCCCCCTTGACCATCGAAACGCCGATCGCCAAGGCCCGCTTGCCACCATAGCGCACCTGAGTATTCGGCGGGTCACTGGTGCCACGTTGCACGCTGGCCATATCACCGAGGCGGAAGCTGCGGCCATTGGCGCGAATCAGCGTATCGGCAACCGCCTGCACCGAGTCGTAAGCACCGCCCGGGCGAACCTGTATACGTTCGCTGGCGGTCTCAAAAAAGCCGGCGCCATTGATCGCATTTTGCTGAATCAGCGATTGCAGCACCACGGATTGGTCAATCCCCAGCGTCGCCAGCTTGGTGTTGGACAATTCGATATAAATCTTCTCATCCTGAATGCCGAAGATCTCAACCTTGCCGACATTGGGAAGGCGCAACAAATCATCGCGAATCCGCTCTGCAATATCCTTGAGTTGCGGGTAATCGAGGCCTTCTGCGGTCAACGCGTAAATATTGCCAAAAACGTCGCCGAATTCGTCATTGAAAAACGGCCCCTGAATGCCGGCCGGCAGGGTGTGACGGATATCACCGATTTTCTTGCGCACCTGATAAAACACATCCGGTACCTGGGTGGCCGGCGTCGAATCCTTGGCGAAAAACATCACAGTTGATTCGCCCGGGCGTGAAAAACTGGAGACGCGGTCGATATACGGCGTTTCCTGTAGTTTTTTCTCGATCTTGTCGGAGAGTTGCTGCTCAACCTGACGCGCGCTGGCACCCGGCCAGAAGGTGCGGATCACCATCACCTTGAAGGTAAAGGGCGGGTCTTCGGCCTGGCTCAAGCGACCATAGGCAACAACCCCCATGATCGCAATAGCAACCAGAAAATAGCCGACCAGCGTCCGGTGATGCAGCGCCCAGTCTGAAAGGTTAAAGCGGTGACTCACGGCTTAGCGCTGCTGTTCGGGTGTGGAAGCAGGGCGCGGCATTACCGCCTGCCCCGGACTCAACTGGCTCAATCCGCTGACAATAAACTGCTCGCCCTCGGCGAGACCGCTACTGACGACCACGCCATCTTCACGATACGGGCCGGTCTGCACTACTTGCGGCGTTGCTTTGCCATCCTTGACCAGCCACATTTGTGCGCCCTGACCGCGATCAACGATGGCGGTCAAAGGAACAACCAGCGGCGCTGCCAGCCCGTCGCCGATCAGCACCCGCGCCGTCATGCCCAGTCGGACGGCAGGTGGTGGACCAATCAAGGCGATGCGAACGAGAAAAGTACGCGTCGCACTATCAGCCGCCGGGGCAATTTCGCGCACTTTCCCCGGGACCATGATTTTTGGATCAGCCCAGAGGTTCACCGTAACAGACACGGCTGACCTGAGATCAGCAAGGCGGCTTTCCGGAACCGCAATCGCCACCTCTTTTTCATCCGGCAAAGCCAGGCGCATCACCGCCTGCCCGGCGCTAACCACCTGCCCGGCATCAGCCAGAACGGCGGTAACGATAGCCGGGCGGTCGCTACTCAGGACACCGTAGCTGGCCTGATTGCCGCTGATTTTGTTTTGCGCCTGCGCCTGTGACAAGCGGGCGCGCGCGCTGTTAAAAGCATTGTCCTTGGCTTCAAAAGCTGTCGCGCTGACAAATTTTTGCTTGACCAGGCCGGCGTAACGCTCACGCTCGGCACTGGCCGTCGCGAAATCACTCTCGGCCGCTGCCAGTTGCGCTCGCGCCGAACTGGCACTGAGTTCAAGATCCGCCGGATCCAGTTTCGCCAGCGCCTGACCGGGCTTGACCTCAGCCCCGGCATCGACCAGGCGCGCAGCAATCTTGCCGGATACACGAAAGGCGACATCAAACTCATGCCGCGCGCGGATCTCGCCAGTGTAGAGGTTCCCGGCTGCCGCGCTGCGCGCCGCTGTTTGCACCAGCACCGTTGGCGCGGGCGGCGGCGGCACATCGGCAGGTTTGCAGGCAAGCAGCAAGAAGATGCTACCGAATGCAGCAAGTAGCGCTGGCGGATGGATTAAGTGCATGATCAGAGCCGGTTCAAATGGGTCAGCAGTCAGAGCGTGATGATAATGAACAACGAGTCAGTAAGGCAAGATGTAATTCTTTGAGCGCCTTGAATCGTTACAATAGTTGCCATGAATGCCTCCTACTCCACGTTCGCCGGGCTCGACCTGCTGGCCTCTGCTGTTTTGCTGATTGATGATGGCCTGCTCGTGCGCTACATCAACCCCGCCGGAGAGAACCTGCTGGCGATCAGCTCCCGTGCAGTCTCGGGCAAACCTTTCTCGGCCGTCTGCCGGCCATCCTCGACCCTGCAATCGGCGCTCGACAACGGTCTTGCCAACAACTGGGGCTACACCGGCCAGAATATAGAGCTGGAGCGCAGCGATGGTGAGAAGCTTAATCTCAATTGTACGGTGACGCCTTTACGCTCGAAACTCGCCAATGGCGTGCGTTTGCTGCTCGAATTGCAGCCGATCCAGCACCACCTCGCTGCAACCCGCGAAGAACGCCTGATCGAGCAACAAACAGCGAGCCGCGAACTGATTCGCAATCTGGCGCACGAAATCAAGAATCCGCTCGGCGGGATTCGCGGCGCCGCACAGTTGCTCGAACACGAACTGAATAACCCGTCGCTCAAGGAGTACACCCAGGTCATCATCAAGGAAGCCGACCGCTTGCAGGATCTAATGCAGCGCCTACTGACGCCGCACCGGGCAATGCTGCCGGCAACGGTCAATATCCACGAAATTCTCGAGCGGGTGCGCAGCCTGATGACCGCCGAATTCCCCGGCTCGCTTGAGGTGCGCCGCGACTACGACACCAGCCTGCCGGAGCTGGTTGGTGACCGCGAGCAATTGATTCAGGCGGTTCTGAATATTGCCCGCAACGCCGCCCAGGCGATGCACGGTGAAGGCCAGATCATCTTTCGTACGCGCGCCTTGCGCCAGGTCACGCTGGCCAAAAAGCGTTACCGGCTGGCGCTGGAAATCAAGGTGACCGACAACGGCCCGGGGATCCCGGATGCGATTCGCGAACGCATGTTCTACCCGCTGGTTTCCGGGCGCGATGGCGGCAGCGGTCTGGGGCTGACGATCGCTCAGAATTTTGTCCAGCATCATCACGGCACCATTGACTGCGCCAGCCAACCAGGCGAAACGGTGTTCACCCTGCGCCTGCCGGTAGAACAGGCCTGAGTTTTGCTTCTGCATTAGCCATTGCAACGAACTGATGGGCAGAAAAATATGAAACCGGTCTGGATCGTCGATGACGATCGTTCCATCCGCTGGGTACTCGAAAAAACCCTCAGCCGCGAAGGCATTCCCTTCAAGAGCTTCGCCTCGGCCACCGAGGCAATTTCGCAGCTTGAGCAAGGCGCCGAGCCGCCGCAGGTATTGCTCTCCGACATCCGCATGCCCGGCCAATCGGGGCTTGAGCTGCTTCAGGAAGTCAAAACGCGCTTTCCTTCGCTGCCGGTGATCATCATGACGGCTTATTCCGACCTGGAAAGTGCAGTTGCCGCTTTTCAGGGCGGCGCTTTTGAATATCTGCCGAAGCCATTTGATGTCGATCAGGCTGTCGAACTGATCCAGCGTGCGATTGACGAATCGATGCACCAAAGTGGTGCGGCCGAAGAAGATGGACTGGCACCCGAGATTCTCGGGCAGGCACCGGCGATGCAGGAAGTGTTTCGCGCCATCGGCCGCTTGGCGCTATCCAACGCCACGGTGCTGATCACCGGCGAGTCCGGTTCCGGCAAGGAACTCGTAGCGCGCGCCCTGCACCGCCACAGCATGCGGGCCGACAAGCCTTTCGTGGCGATCAACACGGCCGCCATCCCCAAGGATCTGCTTGAATCGGAACTCTTCGGCCATGAGCGCGGCTCATTTACCGGTGCCCAAGCGCAACGCCGGGGACGCTTCGAGCAGGCCGAAAGCGGAACGCTGTTTCTCGACGAAATCGGCGACATGCCGCAAGAATTGCAAACCCGCCTGCTGCGCGTCTTGTCCGATGGACATTTTTATCGGGTTGGTGGCCACTCGCCGATCAAGGCCAACGTTCGGGTGATCGCCGCGACGCACCAGAATCTGGAAACACGGGTCAAGGACGGGCTGTTCCGCGAAGACCTGTTCCATCGCCTGAACGTCATCCGCATTCGCCTGCCCTCATTGCGCGAACGGCGCGAAGACATCCCTCTGCTGACCAAGCACTTCATGCAAAAAAGTGCCCGCGAGCTCGGTGTTGAGGCCAAGCGGCTCTCCGATCCGGCGCTCAAATATCTTAGCGGGCTCGATTTCCAGGGCAACGTACGGCAACTGGAAAATCTCTGTCACTGGCTAACGGTGATGGCTCCCGGCCAGCAAATCGAAATCAGTGACCTGCCCGTCGAATTGCGTGAAGCGGTGCCGTCGGCGCTGGCGACCGACTGGGAAGGCGCCCTCGAAGACGAAGTCGACCGCCTGCTGGCGCGGGGCGTGCCGGATGTCCATGGTTTGCTCGAACAGCAGTTTGAACGGATCCTGATTTCCCGGGCACTGGCGCACACCGGCGGACGGAGGATTGAAGCCGCGCAGGCACTCGGCATCGGGCGCAACACCATCACCCGCAAAATTGCCGAGTTGCGTATCGAGAGCGGCAAGGAAGCCGCGACTGACTGAGCTTTATCGGGCTACAACGCCGGGCGCTGCAATGTAGAATCAACGCATGGCGCTCATCGACCCGTCCCTCCTCAAATCCCTCCTTGGCACGCTGGCCGGGCGCTTTGACGTTGACGCACTGGATACCTGCGACTCGAGCAGCAGTGAGCTACTGCGCCGGGCCGAGCGCGGCGCCCCCGCCGGTAGCGTGATCGTGGCCGACCAACAAATTGCCGGCCGTGGCCGCCGTGGTCGACAATGGCTATCATCACCGGAAAACAGCCTGACTTTTTCTTTGCTCTGGCGTTTCAGCGGTTCGGCCAGCCAGCTTTCCGGACTCTCTCTGGCCGTCGGCGTCGGCTTGGTGCGCGCGCTGGAAAGCCTTGGCGCCAGCGACATTCGCCTGAAGTGGCCGAATGATGTGCTGTTGCGCCGGGATGGTGGCTACGCCAAGATCGCGGGCGTCCTGATCGAACTTGCCTCGGATCGCCGAGGCACCCAGGTAATTATCGGTATTGGCCTCAACCTGCAGCGCCCGGCAGGCGAGTTGCCGCAACCCGCCGCCGGTTTGAGCGAGGCAATGGAGCACTTGCCCGACCGTCACGATCTTCTTGCAAGCATCCTCGTCGCTTTGGCCGGCGTATTGGAAACGGTTGCGGTTGACGGCTTTTTTGGCCTGAAAAATGAATGGCAATCGTGCCACGCCTGGCAGAATCAGCCAGTGCAGTTGCTGGCCGACGAGAGTGAGCCGCTAACCGGCATCTGCCGGGGCGTAGACCATGACGGGGCGCTGCTACTTGAAACTGCCAGCGGCATTCAACGCATACTCTCCGGCGATGTCAGCCTCCGCCCAGCATGATTTTCTGTATCGACTGCGGTAACACGCGCATCAAATGGGGTGCCTACAATGGCCAGAAATGGCTGGCACAAGGAGCAGTTGCGCACACCAATGTCGCAGAGCTGACAAACTTGACCGATACCTGGCAACCAACTGCGGTCTGTCTGGCCAGCGTTGCCGGAAGCCCGGTAACACAGTCGATTCGCGATGCTTTGATAGCGTGGCAAGCACTGATCAGCGACGTAAAAACTAGCGCCGGTGCAGCCGGCGTTTTCAACGGCTACGAAAATCCCGCGCAATTGGGCGTTGACCGCTGGCTGGCAATGATTGGCGCCCGTGGCATTTCCCCCGCCGCCTGCCTGGTGGTAATGGCCGGCACGGCAACGACCATCGATACACTGGCGGCGAACGGCCATTTTCTTGGCGGACTGATTCTGCCCGGCCTTGACTTGATGCGCCAGTCACTGGCGCGCGATACCGCCGCCTTGCCGCTAGCCAACGGCGAACACAAAGCCTTTCCGCGCAACACCCACGACGCCATCATCAGCGGCTGCATCGAGGCGCAACTCGGCGCCATTGAGCGCGCCTTTCGGCAGATCGCCGGCGAGCCAAATGCAACCTGCCTGATCTCCGGCGGCAACGCTGAATTTCTGGCATCACAACTGACAATTCCTCACCGGCGAGTCGAAAATCTCGTCCTTGAAGGCTTAGCCCGCTATTCAATGACGTAAAACTATTGAATATTGTTCCGCTGCGGCTCACAATCACCCACAAACCGTCCGTTTCCGGGAGAAACCATGTTTGATCCGGTTATCAATAGCCTGCCCGCCTTTGCCAGCTTCTTCGCGACAGCCGTCGTGCTGCTGCTCGCCTTTGCCCTGCTTTACGACCTGATCACGCCCTATAGCGAGTTGACGCTCATCCGCGAGGGCAACACCGCTGCCGCCATCACGCTGGGCGGTGCGGTTATCGGCTTTGCGCTGCCGATCGCCGTCTCGGTGGCGGTCAGCCACAACCTTTACGCCATGATTGGCTGGGCGGTGATTGCCGGCGCAGTTCAGTTGCTGGTTTATGTGGCTGCACGTCTTGCACTGCCACGCTTAAACGAATCGATCCCGCAAGGCAAAATCGCCTCCGGGGTTTTTCTCGCTTCACTTTCGGTCGGGGTTGGCATTCTCAACGCCGGTTGCATTATTTGATAACTCAGGAGACAAGCATGGCGCTGATGGACTTTATCAAGAAGCAATTTATCGACATCCTGCAATGGACTGAGGATGGTGATGGCACACTGGCCTCGCGTTTCCCGATGGCCGAGATGGAAATCCAGAACGGCGCCAGCCTCACCGTGCGCGATTCGCAACTGGCACTCTTCGTCAATGAAGGCACGGTCGCCGACGTTTTCAGCCCGGGCATGTACAAGCTGACAACACAAACCCTGCCCGTTCTGACCTACCTTAAAAACTGGGACAAGCTCTTTGAATCCCCGTTCAAGTCGGATCTCTATTTCTTCTCGACGCGCACCCAACTTGACCAGAAATGGGGGACGCCGAACCCGATCACCATCCGCGACAAGGAATTCGGCATCATCCGGATGCGCGCTTTCGGGATTTATTCGTATCACCTGAGCGACGCCAAGACCTTCTACCAGAAGATTTCCGGGACCCGCGAAAGTTACACTCGCGAGGAACTCGAAGGCCAGTTGCGCAACACCATGGTCGCCGGGATGACCGATCTCTTTGGCGAATCCGGTGTCGCCTTCATCGACATGGCGGCCAATCAGGATGAATTCGGCAAAGCCATGCAGTTCAAGATGGCGCCGATGTTTGCCGAGTTCGGCCTGACACTCGATTCGCTGATTGTGCAAAACGTCTCCTTGCCGGAAGAGTTGCAAAAGATTCTCGACCAGAAGATCGGCATGAACATGATCGGCGACATGGGGCGTTTCACCCAGTACCAGGTCGCCAACAGCATCCCGCTCGCCGCCGCCAACGAAGGAGGCATGGCCGGCATGGGCGTCGGCATGGGTGCCGGTATCGGCATGGGCCAAGTGATGGGGCAGTCGATGGCGCAGGCTATGCAACCTGGCGCAGCCCCGCAGGCACCCGCCCCCGGCGCAACACCTGTCGCAACGCCGGCTGCCGAAGACGATTGGGTGGCAACGCTGGAAAAACTGCATGGGCTATCCGAGAAGGGTATTATTTCGAAAGAGGAATACGAGGCCAAAAAAGCCGCGATTCTCAACAAACTCACTTAAGCCCCACAGCGGCCCGTGGCCCAGACCGCTACCTGCCCATCCTGCGGCGCACCGGTTGTATTTCAATCGGCTGCGTCGATTTTTGCCGTTTGCGAGTACTGCCAAAGCACGCTGATCCGTCACGATCAGCAACTCGAAGACATTGGCAAAATGGCGGCTCTGGTCGAGGATCGTTCGCCCCTCCAGCTTGGCGCCGAAGGCAGTTATCAGGGCGTGCATTTCGCGCTGATCGGGCGCATTCAGATCAAGTACCGCCAGGGCATCTGGAACGAGTGGTACCTGATGTTCGACGACATGCGCACCGGCTGGCTTTCCGAAGCCGGCGGCGAGTATGTGGTTTCCTTCATCGAACATCCTCAGGAAACGCTGCCGATCTTTGACGACCTCAAGATTGGCCAGCGCTTCGTAATGGCCAGCCGGCCATGGACAGTCACCAATATCGAGCTGGCCGAATGCATTGCCGGCCAGGGCGAACTGCCCTTCAAAGTCGGCGCCGGCTACCCATTGCCGGCGGTCGACCTGAGAAGCAGTGCAAAAACCGGCCCGACCTTCGCCACGCTGGATTACTCTGAAATACCGCCGCTGCTTTTCCTCGGCGAGCCAGTGGTGTTTGACACGCTGAAGATGAACAACCTGCGTCAGGGCATGGCGATCCCGACGGCTACCGTTCAAGCTCAGGTATTTCGCTGCCCGAGTTGCGGTTCGCCGATGTCGGCGCGCTCGAAGGAAATTCTCGCGGTTGGCTGCGCCTCTTGCGGCGCTGTGGTCGATACCGCGGACGCAAATCACAAGTTGCTCTCCAAGGCACTCAGTCAGCGTGATGAAAGATATAGTCCGCGAATTCCCCTCGGCAGCAAAGGCACCCTCGAGGGCAAGCCGGTCGAAGTAATCGGCTTTCTGGTCAAGCAAACCACAATTGAAGGGATTGCTTACGACTGGCGGGAATATTTGCTGGCTGGAGATAACGCAACTTATCGTTGGCTGACCGAATACAACGGCCATTGGAATACGGCCGATGTTCTCTCGCATCCGCCGGCTAGCAGTGGCGCGATGGAACTGGCCGAGGTGCAATTCAGCGGGCAGAAGTTCAAACACTTTGCCTCGACCCAATCCGCCCAAGTAATTCAGGTTGCTGGTGAATTCACCTGGCGAGTCCGCGTCGGCGAGAACAATCAGGTGGTCGATTACGTGGCGCCACCCTTGATGCTGTCACGCGAGTCGACGAACAGCGAATTATCCTGGTCGCTGGGTAGCTATGTTGAGCCGGAAGTCATCAAGGAAGCTTTCAAACTATCTGGCAATCTGCCGACACCAATCAACGTTTACGCCAATCAGCCGAATCCGTGGGAAGCCACGCACAAGCGCGTTTGCAGCCAATTCTGGAAATTTGGCCTGGCCGCCACACTGCTGCAATTAATCTTTGTTTTTATTCTCGGCGGCACCTCGCTGTTGCGCCAGGCAGTTGAATTCAGCCCGCAGACGATCGAGGATTCACTGACCACCCGTGAGTTCGAGATCCGTGGCAAGCCGCGCAAAATCACCGTGCGCAACAGCACCTCGCTCGACAACAACTGGATTGGTCTCGACATCCTTCTGGTCAACAAAGTCAGCGGTCAGGCCTGGCCGGCAACGCGTGAAATTGCCTATTACTACGGGCGTGACGGCGGCGAAAGCTGGTCGGAAGGCAGCCGCGAGGATGAGGTGGTTTTCCTCAACATCCCGCCCGGCACCTACTATCTTACGGTCGACCCGGATTTGGCCCCGGAAAACAGCACACCGGTACGCGACACCATCGAGGTTCTGAGCGGCGGTAACGGCTGGTCAAATTATGTAATCCTGATGATTTTCCTGATCATCTTCCCGGTATTTACCCGCTTGCGCCTGGCCGCGTTTGAAACCAAACGCTGGTCGGAAAGCGACCACGCGCCTATTTCCAGCAGTGACTCAGATTCGGACGACTGATGTTCAAAAACTTCAACCTTGTTACCGGTATCTTTGCCTTGGCCATGTTCGGTTACGCCCAGCATCAGGGCTGGAATTTGTTCGACAACGTCGCCAATCCCGGTTCGGGTTCAGGCGGCAGCAGCCGGATTTACCACAAGTAGTCCGGCTAATCGCCGCCACAACCACCGCCGCCACCCCCGTCACCATCGCTGCTACTGGAATCGCCGGAACAGCCACTGCCACAACCGATATGGCTGGCGCAAAAACCTGAGCCGAGGCCGTTCTGACCGGCCGCCAAACAATCAAGTTGATAGAAAAATCCACCGGCAATCATCAGGCGGGCATCCATGGCAAACAAACGCGGCAAGCGATCCGGCTTTTCAGGGTTGATTTTCTCCTGCGCACAAGCCAGGCGCCAGGCGCGGCGAATGCCATCGCTCGCCTGTGTCGGCGAACTCATCGCCTCGGCCGGTGTGTGATGCAGAAAACGGCCAAACGCGTTTTGGCAAAAACGCTCGTACTGGCGCGTAAACAAAATGAACTCGTGCCAGGCATCATCAACCGCCTGCGAAGGCATGGCGACCATCCGCCGGCCAGCCTGGCGACAGTACTGAAAATAGTCCTGCAAGCCGCTAAAGACTTCCGCCCGTTGCGCCTCGCTCAACTCCGGACGGCGCGCCGCCAGACGATTATCGAGATAACGGACATAAGGGAAGTTGTCGATAAAGTCTGCCCGGCGCCGGCGCGACCAGCTGCGCCATAAAGCCCAGAGCGTGAGCAAGACTATTGCGAGAAAGAAAAATTTGATCATTTGTTTTATCTCAACATCGGCATTTGATTTGGTAGCGACAAGAGCTGACAATAAATTTTCGGCCAAAAACCACGTTGACCGCAACAAGAACAAATTCAGAACAATCGTTTACTTGAAAATTCTCGAAAAAACGGTAAGTTACAGGTGTTTCATAGAAAACACTTTAGCTTATGCCTAGCAAAATTCACGTCGCCATGCTGGTGTATGTCGCTGCTCTGGCTGCCTGTAGCAGCCCGTCGCCGAGACTGCCCGCGCCAGAAAAAACTATAACGCAAGCAGCGCGCACTGGCAGCGATAAAGGTGTGGAGGTCGTGCTTTACGCCCTCGGCCTGGTCGATACCGGCTACCGCTTCGGCGGCAAAAACCCTGAAGCCGGGCTCGATTGTAGCGGCATGGTCAGTCATATTTACCAAAGCACGCTGGGGCTCAAAGTCAGTGGCAGCGCGGCTGACATTGCCCGCCAGTCGCGCCCCATCGAACGTCAGGATTTACGACCCGGCGATCTGGTTTTCTTCAACACCAGCAACCGCGCCTTTTCGCATGTCGGCATTTACATTGGCGACGCCCGATTTGTTCACGCCCCGTCAAGCAACGGCAAGGTGCGCATTGATCGACTGGCAGACCGCTATTACGCGCAGCGCTACGAAGCTGCGCGAACGCTCTTCGACTGACCAGCCTTACTCAACGAGTGCTTCGGCAACCTGGGAACGCAGATCTTCCAGCTCATCATCACCAATACCGAGATGGGCGAGCGCTTTCTTGTATAACTCATCGCCAACTTCGAAATCGGTTTCACCGAAAATTTCGTGGCTGATATGCTCGGCAACCTGGGTCACGGCGATAAACGATAGGGCACCGCCGGGCAGGGTTTTGTCGGGCAGTTCATAAGCATCCGGCTCATGGTGGAAGCGAATCGCCAATCCAAGGATAGAAGGCAATCCCCAGTTACGCACCAGAAGCGAACCGACTATCGGATGCGAGCAGGGAAAATATTCGCTTTCAGCTTCGACCAATAACTTTCCATCCGCCATCGCCTTCTCAATCACCTTCCCGTAGTCTGGAAAGCGCTTCATCATCAGCGGAATGGCAGCATCGTGAAACAAGGTGTAGGTATATGCGGCATCGGAAGAGATGCCGAATTGCCGGCGGGCGATTATCGCTGCGGCGAGCGCTAGTTGCGTGTTGCGTTTCCAGAAACTTTCAACCCAAGCCGCAGGCAAGCCGCTAACGCTGGATCGCAGCGCAACCGAAACAACAATGCAGACAACATTCTTGGTACCAAGACGCTCAACCGCCTGACGCACGCCGGAGATTCCGCTGCCACTACGGTAAAGCGCTGAATTGGCCAGCTTTAGCGCGGCCGCCGACATCGCCGGATCATTGGTGATCAGATCGGCCAAGCGGCGCAGATCCGGCTCGTCTTTTTGTGCTTCGGCCATCGCACTGACCAGCACTGCAGGGCAAGGCGGGATATCGACGGTGGACATTACTTTTTGCAGGTCTTCGTGACTTAACTCGACAGGTGATTGGCTGGTCATTCGTTTTAACTCTCAGTTGCTTTTCTTGTTGTAGCGAGGTGCCATGGACGGCAATCCGTGCAAAAGGTAGAATCCGCCTTTACTTTGCGCCCGTAGCTCAGCTGGATAGAGTACTGCCCTCCGAAGGCAGGGGTCACTGATTCGAATTCAGTCGGGCGCACCAATATTACAGTGGGTTAGGCCGGCAGGTCTAACCCATTTTGTTTGGGTCGGTGTTTTAGGTGCCGTGTCGCAGACGCAAGCTGCTTCGCAAAATACAAATACAAGCTGCCCAGATTCAGGAATCTGCTGGTCGGGACAGGTTATTCAGGAGCGTACCATTGACCCCTCGGGGAAGCGTCAATTATCTGGCCGGCTACCCCGAAGATCTCGCCGCACAAGTAAGGCGATTGATCGCCGAAGGTCGCCTGGCTGCTGCGTTATTGCAGAAATACCCGCAGGCACACGCCGTACGCACCGACAGCGCGCTTTACGACTACGTGCATGAACTTAAAAACGCGTATCTGCGCAATGCCGGCCAATTGAGCAAAGTCAGCTTCGATAGCAAACTGCACATCATTCAAAATGCGCTCGGCACGCACACCAGCATTTCGCGCATTCAGGGCGGCAAGCTCAAATCCAAGCGGGAAATCCGCGTCGCCACCTTGTTCAAGGAAGCACCACCTGAGTTCTTGCGCATGATTGTCGTCCACGAACTGGCGCACATGAAGGAACGGGCGCACGACAAAGCTTTTTACCAACTCTGCCGGCACATGGAACCTGAGTACTTTCAATTGGAATTCGACTTGCGGACTTATCTCAGCTATCTCGATGCCGGCTGCCAGCCGCTTTGGTCGACTGCCGCGGTCAACACCGAAAAATAGCTGATTTTTTAGAGCGCGCGAACCTTCACGGTTTTGCCCTTGACCTTGCCGGCCGAGAGCTTCTTGACAGCATCGCGCGCAATATTGCGGGCAACGGCAACGTAGCTGGCTTGGTCATTGACCGTAATTTTGCCAATCTGCTCGCGGGTAAAACCCGCTTCGCCGGTCAGTGCACCAAGAATGTCCCCGGGACGAATTTTTTCCTTGCGCCCGCCGAGTATCTGCAAGGTGGACATCGGCGGCACCAGTGGCGATTTATCATCATTTTTCAACGCAGCGAGATCGTCCCAAGTCACTGCCGTGTTCATTGCCGCCGCTATTGCCGCAACCCGGCGCTTGTCGGCCGTGCTGCACAGGCTGAGCGCCCAACCATCTTCATCACCGCGACCAGTACGGCCGATACGGTGGATATGGATTTCCGGATCGGGCGTCACATCGACGTTAATCACCGCCTCAAGCTGCGCGATATCGAGGCCACGCGCGGCGACATCGGTGGCAACGAGCACTGAAACGCTGCGATTGGCAAACTGGATCAACACCTGATCGCGTTCGCGCTGTTCGAGATCGCCATTCAGGGTCAGCGCCTGAATGCCTTCGTGGCGCAGCACATTGAGCAAATCGCGGCATTGCTGCTTGGTGTTGCAGAAAGCCAGCGTGCTAACCGGACGATAATGCTTGAGCAAGGCGGCAACGGCTTGCAGGCGGTCTTCATGCTTGATCTCGTAGAAACGCTGGCGGATTTTGCTGCCGGCGTGTTGCTCAAGCAACTTCACTTCCTGCGGGTTGTGCAAGAATTGTTTCGCCAGCTGGGCGATACCTTCCGGGTAAGTCGCTGAAAAGAGCAAGGTCTGGCGCTCCTTCGGGCAGCGCTTGGCCACGTAGGCGATGTCATCATGAAAGCCCATGTCGAGCATCCGGTCTGCTTCGTCAAGGACCAGGGTTTGCAGCCCGTCGAGCTTGATTGTGCCGCGCTCCATGTGGTCCATGATGCGGCCCGGCGTGCCGACAACAATATGGACGCCATTTTCCAGGCTGGTGATCTGGTTGCGCATCGCCGAACCGCCACACAGCGGTAGCACTTTGATGTTTTCTTCAAAACGCGCCAGACGGCGGATTTCCTGCGTTACCTGATCAGCCAGTTCGCGCGTCGGGCAGAGCACCATCGCCTGCACGGCAAAGCTTTTCGGATTGAGCTTGTTGAGCAGGGCGAGGCCGAATGCGGCGGTTTTCCCGCTGCCGGTCTTGGCTTGCGCTATCAGGTCATGGCCGGCTAGCGCAATCGGCAGGCTCGCCGCCTGAATCGGCGTCATCGTCAGGTATTCAAGTTGCTGCAAGGTCGCCAGCATAGCCGGTGACAAGGGCAGTTCGCTGAAGGCTCCGCCGGCAGGTGCTTTCACTTCGCTCATGGCATCGCTCAACGCTTGCGCTTGTGGGCGGGCAAGGGTTTGCGGAAGCGCTGGCCGGGCTTTTGTTTTTCGCCTTCAGTGACTTTCGGTTTGGGTACCAGCAGGTTCTTCTCCTTACCTTCACCGGCCACCTTGTGCGCCAACAGGGCAGCCTCAATCGCAGCTTCGCTAAGCACCACGGGCGGGTGCTCTGGTTTTGTATTAAACGCAGACAAGTCATCGCGAACGCGGAAAATCTTCTCTTCGCTCGTCCCGCGTTTGGGCTGCTCGGCCATCACCGTCTCAGCATCTTCAGTCAGCAAAAAGCCGCCATCACGCATGCTGATCATCCCGTGCTTGCCAAGGTGTTCGAAAGCCTCCACCAAACGTGCCGCCGTCGGCATCGTCACTTGCAGCAATTCCATCGCGGCGATGATCTCGACCAGTTCAGCCGGCCGCCGCTTGGAAGACAGCGTGGTGGCGATTAAGAGCAGAGCGTCAACATCATGGACCGGGTACATCGGCTTACCTTCGCGGTGAAATGGTGCGCGGGGGAGATTTCCGCGCAAAAACAGTAGTGTACCGCGTTGCAGCTAAGCGCGCCGACGATTTCCGACCCTCGCGCTACAAGCAGGAGCGGTAACCGCTGATCCAACTGCAATCTTTGCGGTCAACGCAGAAACCCGCCGAGATTTGTTGATGCCGGCACGACCAGCGCTGATCAGGAAGCCTTGTTCTCCCGGGCTTCATTGCGCAACGATGCCCACACCGAGGCGCCGATGATTACGGCAACCACGGCCAGTGAGAAACCAACCGGTATCTTGTAGATGTCGATCAGCAACATCTTGACGCCGATGAACATCAGCACAACAGCTAGCCCATATTTGAGCAGCGAGAAGCGGTCGGCAACGCCGGCGAGCAAAAAGTACATGGCGCGCAAGCCAAGGATGGCAAAGATATTCGAGGTCAGCACGATAAACGGATCGGTCGTGATCGCAAAAATGGCCGGGATCGAATCAACGGCAAAGATCAGATCGGAGACTTCAACCAGCACCAGCGCAAGGAAGAGCGGCGTCGCGTAACGCACGCCATTTTTCCAGACAAAGAAATTCTGACCGTCGAACTCGGTGGTGATATTCATGTGGCCGCGCAGCCATTTCACCAGCTTATTGCTTTCGAGGTCGGGCTTTTCGTCGGCAAACCAGTACATTTTGACGCCTGTGATCAGCAGGAAAGCACCGAACAGGTAGAGAATCCAGTGGAACTGCGTAATTAGCCAGGCACCGGCAAAAATCATAATCGTCCGCATGATGATCGCGCCGAGCACTCCATAAAGCAGCACGCGTTTTTGCAGCTCATCCGGTACGGCAAAAAAGCTGAAGATCATCAGCCAGATAAAGACGTTATCAACTGCTAATGCTTTTTCTATCAGATAGCCGGTGACGAATTCCAGGGCTTTGCTGTTGGCCACTTCGCGCCCGACGCTACCGTCGAGATACCACCAGAGCGCGCCGGCGAAGGCCAGGGAGAGCGATATCCAGATCACCGACCAGACGGCGGCTTCCTTGAAACTGACGCGGTGCTCCTTGCCGCCACCGACGACAAAAAGATCGATCGCCAGCATGATCACAACAATTGCCGTAAACCCGGCCCATAACTCCCAACTACCGATTGATTCCATTTTTTATTTCCTTTCATGCATTCCAAAAAGCAAACGGCCCGTGCCGTGAAGGTCGAGAGCCGTGGAATGCCGAAGGAGCCTCGCCGTCGCGGCAAAGGTCTTGCTCACAGCGCTGTTCTGCTGCCCGGCCGCCGGAGGTAAAACCTCGTGATGACGACAAACCGGTGTAGAGCTACTCCCCCTTGGGATGCCTTAACTTTAATAAACCCGATAAAATTCGTCAACTATTTTCGTGCTACCTGAATTAGCGTCAAGCCGCTTTGACCGCAAAACCACAGCGAAGGATACTTGTCGACATGCGCTTTATTGATCAAATTCCCCTCCCCTTGCTGATCATCATGACCATCTTGATGCTCGGCGCCCCCTTTGTTCCCGAGCCTCATCTCATCGAAAAACTCCGCATGTTTGGCGAAGGTACGCTGAGCAAACCGATTGACATTTTTGATGTGTTCTGGCACCTGCTACCCGCTACCCTGCTGGCCATTAAACTCAAGCGCAAAAGCCACAACGTCCGCGAGTAAGGGTCAGGTGCCAATCGGCGGCGATTGGCGGTAAAGCTCTGAAAAGTCGTCCGGTAGCGGTGGCGGTGGCAAAGGCGGGTACCAGGTCGGCAAGACGACGCGAGCCGTTACCCCATGCCCGCTCGAGTTCGGGCGAAGTGTCGCGGTCGACGCGTGTTGGGCGGCAATTTCCTGGACGATGGCAAGACCCAGACCGCTACCTTCGGTGTTAGCGTCATCGACCCGATAGAAACGCTCAAAGACCATTTCTGCCTGCTCAAGGCTGATCCCGACGCCATCATCCTCAACCTCGAGCACGCAAACAGATGGCCCGCCGGTAACCCGACAGGTCACCTTGCCGCCGCGCGGGGTGTAGCGCAAAGCGTTGTCGATCAAATTTTTGGCCAACTCGCGCAATAAAACCGGGTGGCCAAACACCATGCTTGGACCCGTTGTTTCAAATCCCAGATCAATACCATTGTGGATCGCTTGCATGACCCAATCCTCAACCACTTCGCGTAAGAGGATCGAGAGATCCAGCGGCTCATGGCTTTGCTGGGCGATTGTATTTCCCTCGGTGCGCGCCAGAGTCAGCAACTGATTAACCATGCGTGTGGCGCGATCAACACCAGTGGCAATCTGGCGCATGGCGTGACGCAGCGCCTCCGGGTCAGTTTCGCGCATGGCAAACTGCGCCTGGGTTTTCAGGCCGGTGAGCGGCGTACGCATTTGATGTGCAGCATCGGCGACGAAACGTTGCTGTGCGCCGACATTTTTCTTCATCCGTTCAAGCATTTCGTTGAAGGCCTCAACCAGCGGCTCAAGCTCTTCCGGCACACGGCGCGTGGCGATCGGCGAAAGGTCAGCCGGCTCGCGCGCCTCAATCGTTTTACGCAAGCGGGTCAGCGGCCGCAAACCGCGCGAGAGGCCAAACCAGACCAACATCACCGCCAACGGCAAAATCACAAACTGCGGCAGGATAACGCTGGCAACGATTTTGCTCGCCAACTGGGTACGTTTTTCGGTGGTTTCTGCAACCTCGACCAAAACCCAGCGCTCGCGCGGCAAGCTGCCATCTGAAACAAAGGTGTAAGCGACACGCAAACTCTGGCCGTTCTGCTCCAGGTCTCGCATGTAAATCTCACCCGCTTGCGCGTTTTCTCCGAAATCCATTTTTGGCAGCGGAAACTCCTGATCCCCTGCCAGCAGCCGGCCATTACTGGCGACATGAAAATACACGCTGTCAATTTCGTCAGCGCGCAATAATGCTCGCGCCGAGTTCGGCAGGCTCAGTACCGGCTTGCTGCCGACCAGCTTGACCTGACGGGCAATCGCCGAGACCTGCTCACGCAGGGATTGGTCATAAGGATAGTTGGCGACGTTGTTGGCAAAGTAATGGGTGAACGCGATGCTCAGCGGCCAGACAAAGAGCAACGGGGCCAGCATCCAGTCGAGAATTTCGCCAAAAAGCGAGCGCTCGCTCTCTGGCGTCGCTTGGCTACTCGGCTTGGGGTCGTTCAAGACAATAGCCCAGGCCGCGAACCGTTGCGATCTTCACGCCGCCTTGCTCCAGCTTTTTACGCAGGCGATGAACATAAACCTCGATAGCGTTATGACTGACTTCTTCGCCCCAGCCGCAGAGATGATCAACCAGTTGATCCTTGCTGACCAGGCGACCGATACGGTTGAGCAACACCTCAAGCAAGCCGATTTCCCGCGCCGATAGCTCAATCGTCTGCCCACCTATCTGCGCGACACGCCCGACCTGATCGTACACCAGCGCCCCGCACTGGATGGTAGGCGTCGTACCGCAAGAGCGCCGGGTCAGCGCACGTACCCGCGCTTCGAGCTCGGCCAGATCAAAGGGCTTGACCATGTAATCATCGGCACCCAGATCGAGTCCCTTAACCCGGTCGCCGGTACCGTCGAGCGCGGTCAAAATCAACACCGGCAACGCCGAACTTCGCGCACGCAGCCGCTTGAGCACGTCAAGTCCGGAGAGCTTGGGCAAGCCGAGATCGAGAATCAGCAAATCGTAAGCGGAAGTCAGCAATGCGTTATCAGCGTCCATCCCGTTGGCCGCCCAGTCGACCGCGCAACCGCCCTGACGCAATGAGCGGCTCAAGCCATCAGCGATAATGGCATCATCTTCAGCAATTAGAATACGCATGTTGTGTCAACCCGTATTGGCGTAAGAGTTCTGTAAGCCTGCACCAATATCATGCGCGGGCTGTTCTCCTTTTATGGTCCTTGGAGTTTGTGGTTCAGGCCACGACTCAGGGGGTTGCCCGATCCTGCACTGGGCGCCCCCGACCGTCTTTTCTCCCCCGAGAACATCTCCTAGTCTAGCAAATAAATCGCCTCGCTGATGCCGCGTTGAAGCATTACGCCTGCCTTTCGGAAAACCCATCGCGCATCGCCAAATTATTGCTGTTGCGGTCAACGGCGAAAATAGCCGAAATTTCAGGCGTAAAAAAACCCGGGTCGAAACCCGGGTTTTTGGTGATGCTGTTTTTCGGCTTAGTGGCCGGAAGCGCCAGAGGCACCCAGACCGGTTTCCGAACGCAGTTGCTGCGCCGGGTACAGAGCACGTTCCTTCTGCGCCTGAGCGGAGTTGTCCAGAATGGACACCAGCCAGATCGTGAAGAAGGCAGAAGACATTGAGAACAGCGCGGCAGAGTTGTACGGGAACCAGGCGGAGCCCTTCGGGTTACCCATAACTGCTTCCCAGACAGCGGCAGAGCCGATGGTCAGGATAACCGCCATGCCGAGACCGACGAAGCCACCAACCACTGCACCACGCGTGGTGCAGTTCTTCCACAGCACGGACATGAAGAGTACCGGGAAGTTGGACGAACAGGCGATGGTAAAGGCCAGCATCACCATGTAGGCAACGTTTTCCTTCTCAAAGGCGATACCGAGAACAATAGCCAGCACACCCAGACACATGGTAGCGATCTTGGAGACGCGCAGTTCCTGCTCGGAGGTACAGTTCTTGTTGAACACGGAAGCGTACAAGTCATGCGACACAGCGGTAGCACCGGACAGTGTCAGACCAGCAACCACAGCCAGAATCGTTGCGAAGGCCACGGCAGAGATAAAGCCGAGGAACAGGTTGCCACCGACGGCGTTGGCCAGATGCACAGCAGCCATGTTGCCGCCGCCCTTCAGACCCTTGGCGATTTCACCACCGACATAATATTCAGCAGGATTGGCGACCAGGTTGGTGATAGCGCCGAAACCGATGATGAAGGTCAGAATGTAGAAGTAACCGATCCAGGTGGTTGCCCAGGCAACTGACTTACGGGCTTCCTTGGCGTTCGGCACGGTGAAGAAGCGCATCAGGATGTGCGGCAGACCAGCGGTACCAAACATCAGAGCCATACCGACGGAGATGGCGGAGATCGGATCCTTGATCAGTGCGCCCGGACCCATGATGGCATCACCCTTGGCGTGAATCGCAACCGCGTTGGTGAACAGGGTCTCTGGTGAGAAACCATTCTGGTACAGCACAGCCAGCGCCATGAAGGTCGCGCCACCGAGCAGCATGACGGCCTTGATGATCTGCACCCAGGTTGTTGCGGTCATACCACCGAACAGCACGTAGGCAAGCATCACGCCACCGACCATGATTTCGGCGTAGAGGTATTCCATGCCGAAGAGCACCTTGATCAACTGACCGGCACCGACCATCTGCGCAATCATGTAGAAGGCGACGATAACCAGTGAAGCAGAAGCAGCAAAGATACGAACCGGGGTCTGGGCGAAACGGTAGGAAGCCACGTCAGCAAACGTGAACTTGCCGAGGTTACGCAGACGCTCAGCCATCAGGAAGGTGATGACCGGCCAGCCGACCAACCAGCCGATCGAGAAGATCAGGCCGTCAAAGCCGTTGGCGAACACGAGGCCGGAAATACCCAGGAAAGACGCAGCAGACATGTAGTCGCCAGCGATTGCCAGGCCGTTCTGGAAGCCGGTGATACCGCCACCGCCGGTGTAGAAGTCAGCCGCAGACTTGGTCTGGGAGGCTGCCCACTTGGTGATGTAAAGCGTACCGCCAACGAAGATGGCGAACATGGCGATCGCGGTCCAGTTGGTGGCCTGCTTGGCCGTTTGGCCAAGGTCGGCACCAGCGGCGATAGCGCCACCGGCAACGGCCAGCGCCAGAAGACCGGCGAGAATTTTTGTGAATTTTGTCATCTTACTTCTGTGCCTCCGCGATGATGGCTTCGTTGGTCGCATCAAACTCGGTGTTGGCGCGGCGAACGTAGATCCAGGTAAGGATGATGGTGAAGAGGATAACGCCCACACCGATCGGCACGCCGACACTCATGGTCATACCGGCACCAGCCTTGGTGGCCAGAAACTCTTTGTTATAGGCAACCAGCAGAATGAAACCGTAGTAAGCGGCTGCACTGATGATGGCCATAATGATCGAGTAAGTACTGCGCATGGCAATAAACTCGTGGAACTTTGGATTCGCTGTTACTTTATCCAAGACATTTTGCATTGATTTGCTCCTCAGGTTTTTGTTGGTAGAGGCATTGCTGCGGATCGTACTGTATAAGCCGCTTCTTACAGGCAACTTACAGACTGTTACAAAAGTCGTAAGCATTGCTTTTATCCGGTGCAAAAAAACCCCGCTCGAAAGCGGGGCTCATTTTCGGCAGTGAAGCCGGCCGCAAGGAATTACATCCCCATGCCGCCCATCCCACCCATGCCGCCCATCCCACCCATGTCACCCATGCCGCCGCCGGCCGGCTTGTCTTCAGCCAGTTCAGCAACCATGCATTCGGTGGTCAGCATCAGGCCGGCGATTGACGCGGCATTCTGCAGTGCTGTGCGGGTCACCTTGGTTGGGTCAAGAACACCCATTTCAACCATGTCGCCGTACTCGCCGGTGGCAGCGTTGTAACCGTAGTTGCCCTTGCCGCGTTGCACCTTGTCGACAACGACCGAAGGCTCGTCACCGGAGTTGGCAACGATTTCGCGGAGCGGCTGCTCCATGGCGCGCAGCACGATCTTGATACCGGCATCCTGATCGTGGTTGTCGCCCTTGATCTTGCCAACTGCAGCACGGGCACGGATCAGTGCAACGCCGCCGCCAGCGACAACGCCTTCTTCAACCGCAGCACGGGTAGCGTGCAGGGCATCTTCAACGCGGGCTTTCTTTTCTTTCATTTCGACTTCGGTGGCTGCACCAACCTTGATCACGGCAACGCCGCCAGCCAACTTGGCAACACGTTCCTGGAGCTTTTCCTTGTCGTAATCGGAAGTTGCTTCTTCGATCTGGATGCGAATCTGTTTGACACGCGCCTGGATGACATCAGCTTCGCCGGCACCGTCGATGATGATGGTGTTTTCTTTGGAAACTTCGATGCGCTTGGCCTGACCGAGATCCTTCAGGACAGCTTTTTCCAGCGACAAACCGGTTTCTTCAGCAATCACAGTGCCGCCGGTCAGGACAGCGATGTCTTCGAGCATGGCTTTGCGACGATCACCAAAGCCCGGTGCCTTGACAGCAACGGTCTTCAGGATGCCACGGATGTTGTTGACGACCAGCGTAGCCAGGGCTTCGCCATCGACATCTTCAGCGATGATCAGCAGCGGACGGCCAGCTTTAGCAACTTGCTCAAGGATCGGCAGCAGGTCACGGATGTTGGAGATCTTCTTGTCGAAGAGCAGAACAAACGGGTTTTCCATCAGCGCTTGCTGCTTGTCGCCGTTGTTGATGAAGTAGGGCGACAGGTAGCCACGGTCAAACTGCATACCTTCAACGACGTCGAGTTCGTTAGCCAGGGACTTACCATCTTCAACAGTGATGACGCCTTCCTTGCCGACTTTTTCCATGGCATTGGCGATGATTTCGCCGATGTCAGCATCAGAGTTGGCAGAAATGGAGCCAACCTGAGCGATTTCCTTGGTCGTCGTGCATGGCTTGGAGAAAGCCTTCAGCTCGGCGATGGTGGCGATCACCGCCTTGTCGATACCGCGCTTGAGATCCATCGGGTTCATACCGGCGGCAACATACTTCATACCTTCGCGGACGATGGCCTGAGCGAGAACGGTCGCGGTCGTCGTGCCGTCACCGGCGATGTCGGAGGTCTTGGAAGCAACTTCCTTGACCATCTGGGCGCCCATGTTAGCGAACTTGTCTTTCAGTTCGATTTCCTTGGCGACAGAAACGCCGTCCTTGGTGACGGTCGGGCCGCCGAAGGAACGCTCGAGAACAACATTGCGGCCTTTCGGGCCAAGGGTGACTTTAACTGCGTCGGCGAGAACGTTGATGCCTTCGACCATACGGGCACGGGCTGAATCACCAAATCTAACTTCTTTAGCTGCCATTTATAACTCCTGAATTTTGTAGATTAAAAGACGCGGCGCTTAAGCGACCAGCACGCCCATGATGTCTTCTTCACGCATGACCATGACTTCCTGGCCATCAAGCTTGACGGCCTGGCCGGCGTATTTGCCGAACAGAACGCGGTCACCGACTTTGACGTCAAGGGTGATCTGCTTGCCGTTGTCGTCGCGCTTGCCCGGGCCGACAGCCAGAACTTCACCCTGATCCGGCTTTTCGCCAGCAGAATCGGGAATGACAATGCCGGAAGCGGTGGTGCGTTCGGCTTCAACGCGCTTGACGATCACACGGTCATGCAAAGGACGGATATTCATATAACTGACTCCTTGTAGTTCTTGATGATGGAAATTGGCCGGTGCAATTTTATGCATCCGGGACCCGTGGCGGCGAATTATTAGCACTCGTCACGGGTGAGTGCTAATAATAAGGTCGGGCATCCCCGATTTCAAGTCCACTCAACAAAGTATTTGGCGGATAGCCGGCACTTTCGCACTGAATTGCCCATGCCCGTTTAACGAATGGTAAACTCTGCACTTCGGGGAATTTGTTGCGGTCAACCGCGCTTACGGGGCAAAAAATATGGAAATTAGCAGCCTGATTGAGCTAATTGGCGAAAAATCCAGCATCACTTTGGCTGGCCTGCTCATTGGCCTGTTGTTTGGCGCATTTGCCCAGCGCTCGAGCTTTTGCCTGCGCTCCGCAGTCGTTGAATTCTGGAACCGTGATGGCTACAAAAAACTATCAGTATGGCTCTTTGCCTTCTCGGCCGCAGTCATCGCCACACAGCTATTTGTTGTCGGTGACTGGCTCGATGTATCCCAATCGCGACAGCTTTCGGCACGCGGCAGCCTCTCCGGCGCGCTGATTGGTGGTTTGCTCTTCGGGATCGGCATGATCCTCGCCCGTGGCTGCTCTTCACGCATGTTGGTACTGGCCGCAAATGGCAACTTGCGCGCGCTGCTGACCGGGTTGATTTTCGCGGTTACTGCTCAGGCTTCACTGAACGGTGTCTTGTCACCGCTTCGCACCTGGATTTCCGCACTATGGACGATCGAAGGTAGCTCGCGTGACCTGCTTGCCGCTGCTCATCTTGGCCATGTTAGTGGCATTCTGTTTGGTCTGCTGTGGCTGGGTGCCGCCATCACTTTCGCCCGCCGCACCCAATTAGCCCTACGTGAATGGCTGGGCGGCATTGGCGTCGGGATCATGGTGGCGATGGCCTGGCTGCTTACCTTCCAGATCGGCAAAAATTCCTTTGATACCGTGATGCCAGTTCAGAGCCTGAGTTTCACCGGTCCCTCGGCTGACGTTCTGATGCTCGTTTTATCGCCCCCCGGCCAGCCATGGGATTTCGACATTGGCCTGGTTCCCGGTGTTGTCCTTGGCTCTTTTCTGGCTGCGCTGTGGGCCAAGGAACTGAAACTCGACGGATTCAAGGACGGGCTGAGCATGCGGCGCTATATCGCCGGCGCCGTCTTCATGGGCTTCGGCGGCATGCTGGCCGGTGGTTGCGCCGTTGGCGCCGGGGTTTCCGGGGCATCGGTTTTTGCACTGACGGCCTGGGTCGCACTTTTCGGCATGTGGGCCGGCGCCGGTTTGACGAACTATCTGGTCGACCGGCCGGAGCGCCGCTTGGCGCTCCAGCCGTGAAAATTCAGCGCGTTGCCGGCTGACGCCAGCCGAGATAGGTATAGACCAAAATCACGGTACCGGCGAGGCCAAGGCCAAAAACCATGGCAATCAAAAACCAGTCCGCCGGGCCGCCAGCATCGGTAAAGCCCGAAGACGATACCTTCGCCATCAGGACCAGTGCCAGCCCACCGCCTAACAGACCGGCCATTTCTGCCCGCAGCAGCCGCTTCGAATTAATCGCGCGCTCCTTGAGCATCAAGGCGACAAACGCCGCCGTGCCGGCGACGATCAACAGCAGCATCACCCAAAGCAAAGGCCCGAGCATTTCCTGAAAAACGGCCACGAAAACCAGTGGATCTAGATCTTTCATCGTTGTACTCCTCCGTAAGTCAGGCGCGACCGCGCAGCATGCTGATATAGGTCGGCTTCAACGCCATCGTCTTCATCACCCAACTGATCCATAACTCCTCCAGCGGTGCAATTACGCCCGGGAAGGAAGGAGTCAGGTTGTCCTTGTAGTCGAATTCAATCAGCATCGCCTGGCCCAGGCGAGTAATCAGCGGACAGGATGTGTAGCCGTTGTAAACGGAGTTCGATTCCTTACCGGAAATGGTCGCCACCAGGTGGTCGACCGCAACCGGCACCTGCCACTTCACGCTGGCTGCAGTTTTTCCCTTGGGCACCCCGGCCACATCGCCGACGGCGAACACGTTGGCAAAGCGTTTGTGACGCAGGTTGTGCTTACCCACCTCAATCCAGCCGTCCTTGGCCCAGCCGCCCTCCTGCCAGGGGAGCGGGCTGTTACGTACCGGGTCAGGCGCCCGCATGGGCGGGATAACATTGATGAAGTCGTACTGCACTTCGACCGGACCGACCGGGCTCTTGAAAGTGGCGATCCGCTTGGAAAGGTCGATGGACTCGAGAGCTCGATCGTAATTGACCTTGACGCCGCGATCATCGAAGAGCATGCGCACCTTCTCATGCACGATGGGGACGCTGAACAGCGCTTTGTTGTGGGCGTTGTAGATGATCTCGGCGTTGCCACGGTTGCCCCGGCGGCGCAGGTAGTCGTCGGTGATGAAGGTGTACTTTAGCGGTGCGCCGGCACACTTCATTTCGGTCGCCGGCCGGGAAAAGACACCGACCCCGCCCTTGTCAGCGAAGCCGGACATGACGCGCCAGGTCGCCTCGGCCTTGGCGGGACTGTGGTAGATGCTGCCAAGGCCGTTGTTGCCGATCTGCTCGGTATCCATGCCGGGGATCGCAGCATAGTCAAGCTTCAATCCGGTCGCCACGATCAGGAAGTCGTACGGGTACGACTTCCCGCTTTCGGTGACCACCTTGTTGCCTTCCGGATCAAATTCTGCAACCCCCTCCTCGACCAATTCGACCCCACCAGGAAGGTAGTCGCGCGTTGACGAGACCACGTAGGAAGAATTCTTGATCCCCGAGGCAACCAGGGTGAATCCCGGCTGATAGTAATGCTCCTTGCGCGCGTCGATCATCGTGATCTTCGCACCGTCGAGCTTTTGGACGAGATAGGAGGCTGCAGCAAGGCCGGCTGCACCGGCACCAGCGATAACGATCCGGGCCGATGTCTTAAGCTTGTCAGCCGCCTTGGAGTCGCCGGGCGCCAACAGTAGCGAGCCGGCACCGGCAGCGCCTAACATCAGGAACTTGCGACGATCGAGACTAACCACTTTGGCATCGCCAAGGATTTTTTTCAATGCATCTTTGTTCATTTTTTATCTTCCAACAAGAAATAAGACCCACCCCAGGGGTCAGCGCGGGAAATACATCTTTGCTTTGTCGAGCTTATACGTCCACGGCAAATTCGCGTTCTTCCAGCCGTTGACCGCACGCTGCCCGGTTTTTGAGCCTTCCTTGGCCATATCGCCTTCAAAACCTTCAGGGACGCCATAGACCATTTTGTAACCAGCCTCCTGCAAGCGATCCTGCGCCTTGGTGCTGCGATCGCCGGAGCGGCACATCAGAATAATCGTCGCGTCCTTGCCCAGCCCTTTTTCCTTCAAGCGACGCTCGATCTCCGCTACAAAGTCCTGATTCGGCTCGACTTTGTACATGCCGCGCTTGTCGTCCCAGTCGGTCATGATTTCCTGATGCTCGACGTAGGGGACCAAGGCGTCGGCGACAGCAGGCCAGCCGACATACACCGCCTCGCTGCGGGTACGGATGTCGAAAAATATAACGCCGGCCTTGTCCTTCGTCTTCATGTCGTAGGCTTGCTGCGGCGTCAGGTACAAGGCCGCCTTGCTGCGCTTGAATTCCGGCAACTTTTCCCAGTCGATGCTGCCCGGCGCCCAGTCAGCGGCAAAAGCGAGTGAGGAACCGGCGAGCAGGCAGGCTAATGTAAGTTTTTTAATTACTACACGCATTTAAGCCATACCCGGATTGTTGGCAGCGCCCTTGAGCGTCGGCAAATTGAGGCTGATCGGCTTGACCGTCTTGATGTCGCGCAGATATTCGGCTACGACTTCCCAAATCGGTGCGCCCGAGTTTTTGGCTTCTTCGGAAACCGGCGCCCAACCGGCAACTTTGTAGGTCTTGGCGGGATCAATCGGCTTGCCCTTGAGCATCATGTTCTGGATCCGGGCACCCATCTTGCCGGTCGGATCGCAGGTCCATTGCAGGCCACCGACACGCACCATGTCGCCACCTTGCTGGTAATACGGATCAGGATTGAAGAGATTGTCGCAAACGTCCTCAAGCACCGTTTTGATCATCTCGCCGCTCATGTTGGTGACGGTCGTCCATGGATAGGTGATCGCTGTTTGGTCGAGCACGTGTTCCATCAGGATCGGCTGCCCCGGCAACAGCGAGGTGCCCCAGCGGAAGCCTGGCGAGAAGGCGATTTCGGCATCCTTGACCTTCATCAGTGAGTCGAGAATCAGCTGGTCAAAAGTACCGTTGAAGTTGCCGCGACGGTAGAGCGTGCCTTCGGTCACCGCCAGCTTTTCGTTGAGTTTTGACAGATACGGGGCACGCGCCTTGTCGATCAGCGTCTGCATGTCCTTGTCGGCCGGCAGCAGATTGGCGAAGACCGGCAGCAGTTTGTAGCGGTAGCCGGCAATCTTGCCGTTCTTGACATCAAAATCAAGCACGCCGAGATACTTGCCGTTAGAACCGGCGTTGGTCACCAACGTCTGACCTCCGGCGTTCTTGACGACGACCGGCGCCGGCATGCCGTCATGGGTGTGGCCACCAAGGATGGCGTCGATGCCCTTAACGCGGCTGGCCATCTTGAGGTCAACGTCCATACCGTTGTGCGAGAGAACGACGACGACCTTGGCACCGGCAGCGCGGGCTTCGTCGACGGTCTTCTGCATGTTTTCTTCTTGGATGCCGAAGCTCCAGTTCGGGGTTTGCCAGCGCGGGTTGGCAATCGGCGTGTAGGGGAAGGCCTGGCCGATGATGGCAACCTGCACACCGTTCATGTTCTTCATCACGAAGGGCTTGAAGACGGCATCGCCGAAATCGGCAGTCTTGACGTTCTGCGCGACGATGTCGATCTGGCCGGCAAAATCCTTCTCTTCGATTTCCTTGACGCGGGCTTCACCGTAGGTGGATTCCCAATGCAGGGTCATCACATTGACGCCGAGCGCCTTGCAGGCATCGACCATATCCTGGGCGTTCGACCACAGCGCGGTACCGGAACCTTGCCAGGTGTCGCCACCGTCAAGCAACAACGAACCCGGACGGGTTGCCTTCATGCGTTTGACCAGCGTCGCCAGATGGGCAAAGCCACCGACCTTGCCGTAGGTTTCGGCAGCTTTTTCGAAATTCAGATAGGTGTAGGCGTGCGCTTCGATGGAGTTCGGCTTGAAGCCAAAATGCTTGAGCAGGTTGTCGCCGACGAGGTGCGGCACTTTGCCGAACTGGTCGCCAAAGCCAAGATTGACATTCGGTTCGCGGAAGTAGATCGGCAACAGTTGGGCATGGCAGTCGGTGATGTGCAACAGGCTGACATTGCCGAATTTCGGCAGGTCATACAGTTTGGCTGCGCCTTTTTCGGCCAGCGCAATATCACTGTGGAGGGACATACCGCCTGCAGTAGCAACGGCCATAACCTGAAGGAACTCCCGACGACTCATGCTCATTTTGATCTCACTCTATAAAAAATACCGGCGGGGGATTCCCGCCGGTTTCAAAACAATGACAATTACTTTTTGTTAACCGGTGATTCAGGTTCCAGCAAATAGGCCATCAGGTGCTTGATTTGCTGCTCGGTCAAAATATCCGAATCGCCGTTACGCGGCATGTTGCTGCAACCGTTAAACGCCTTGGCGTTATAGATCTTGCCCCAGGTGTATTTGACGTTGTCGGCACCGCTACCACGAATCTTGCCCCAGTCAGCCAGGCTGGGCCCGATCGTGCCGTAGGCAAGCTCCTTGTGGCTCATCTGGTGACAGTTATAGCAACCGCCGCCGTTATCGTAAGGCGTCTTGTCAGTCCAGGTTAGCCCCCTGCCGCTGAGCGCGATTTTTTCGCCCTCTTTCCAGTTGCCGGAAGAATACTTTCCGTCAGCCGGATAGCGGATGGTCTTCAGTTGATCCGCTTCAATCGCCTTCAAGGCTTTGGCGGAAAGCGGCTTTTCGCTGGAACATTCTTTCTGGAAGTCCAACTGGTACATGCGGTGCTTGGCCGCAATACCGGTGGTCTTGAAAGAGCGATCAATCATGTCCTTGAATTCGCTGTAAAGCGCCTCGTCTGCGGCGAAAGCACCCGAAGATGCCACTAGCAGAGTAGCGATAATGCTGAATTTTTTCATGTCGCTCTCCTTAGCGCTTGAGACCAGGGGTTAGCACTGTACCGCCCTTGGCGGTTGCTGCCAGATAGACGGACAGGGCAATCGTCACATCCGAACCGTAAATCGGCTCAGCCGTGCGTTGCTGCCGGTAACAATCGTTGAGGCGATGTTGCATGGTCCAGAACTGACCATTGGAGACGCGATAGGCAGGCCAGCTGCCCCAGCCGGCGGCAGCACCTTTGTGCGAGCGCAGATCGGGCAGATCCTGCAAACGGATACGCTTGTCGGTATCACCGTGACAGGTTGAGCATGCGAAATCCATCGGGCCGGAGCGATAGAAGAAAGCCATTTTGCCCAGCTCGTACATTTTCTTCATTTCGGCCGGCTTCATATCGATGTTGATCTTGTCGCCATTCGACTCGGTCACGATATAGGCGACCAGTGCCGCCATCTTTTCTCTTTCGCCTTTGAGAAACTGCTCATTGACGACCGTTTTGGGATCAATTCCCTGCAGGGTTTCCATGCAGGTCATCAAGCGGATTTCGAGATCCTGAACTTTACCGGTGTCCTTGAAGAAACGGGGCAACTTGGCAGATGCCCCTTTGACAACGCCGGCGCCAAGACCAAGGTCACATTTTTCCAGGCTGGCATTTTTCGGGCCGCGCTTGGTTTTCCAGAGATCCTCGCCCTGCGCAGCAAACAACTCCGAGGGATTGCCATCAGCAATCATCTCGCGGTACTTGGCGATCGCATCCGTCGACTGATCGGCCAGGGCCACGTTTGAGCCCACTCCTCCGGCTACCGCCAGCAGACTTGCCAGCAATACAAATTTATTTTTATGTCTCATCATTCCTCCATTGGCTCAAAACCAGGAAGTCGACACCGGCATGCCAGTGTCGCTCCTGGATTTCTAGTACGACTCAAAAGCCGAAAATCAGGCGATAGCGGCTTCGTCAGTACGGGTATCGCCCTTGTTGTCGACCCAGGTCACAACGATTTTGTCACCCTTGGCGCCGCCCTTGAATTTGAATGCCAGGTACGGGTTCTTGGAAACGGAAGAGCCAATCTCGCTGGTCAGCACAATCTTGTCGTTGTGCTTGGCGGTCAGTTCTTTGATCCACCAGGCCGGAACAACAGCACCGGCTGAATCTTTGCGCTGACCAGTTTCCATTTCATGGCTGATCAACACTTTAACTTCGGTAACGCCGTCTTTGGAGGCGGCGCGGATTTTCATCGGATTACCCATAAATATCTCCTTAAATGCTCTGAATGATTAACCGATTAGCCGCCGCAGCCGCCAAGGGTAACCTTGATTTCTTTGTTGGCCATGAAGAACTTGCCATCCGATTTGACCAGCGCGTAAACGTTGGAAGTCTGACCCATTTTGACGCGGGTCTGGACATTGGCTTCGGTACCAGCCGGCAGATTAAAGCTGGCGGCCAGGGCGCTTGGGTTCTTTTCGATCAGGATCGCAACCATGGTCACGTTCGGCAGGGTGGAGGTAACGCCAACCGGCACAACGGCGCCATTTTCAGCGATATCCGGGCCGGTAACCTGGACATCCTTGCTATCAGCAGGAGCGCCAGCGCCTAGGGCTTTCAGAGTGTCAGCCATGCTTTTTGCGTCAAAAGCAGCCTTGTTCCATTCAGCCAGAGCCATGCCCGGAGCAATGATGCCAGCCGATGCGAGAACGCTCAGAAGTGCAGCGCCAGAGCCCGTTTTCAGTACATTACGACGTTGATTGTTCATAACTTCTCCTCTCAAAATTATTTACTTCGCACCAGACAGAATCCACTTCACGAGTGTCTTCGCATCTGCATCTTTTACATGCTCATTAGCCGGCATCGGGATTGAACCCCATGCACCCTGACCACCCGCTCTAACTTTGCGTGACAGTCGATCTTCAGCGTCGGTCTGGTCCTTGTAGCGCAACTGAATTTCGTTGTACCCGGGGCCGACAATCTTGTTGTTCAAACCATGGCAGGCCATACAACCGCTGATCGTGGCCATTTCCAGCTCTGGCGAGTTCTTCGGCGCGGAGACAGTTGACTCACCCGTCTTGACACCGCGAACCGGACCAAAATTACGGTTCTGATCTTCGAGATTGCCGTGCGCATTGCGGGCATAGTCTGGCATGATCGAGCCGATCAGCACCTCGGTCTTGCAGTTTTTCATGCACGCCTTGGCCTGAACATCCGGCTTGCCACCGTTACCGATGCCGCCTTTGCTGGCTGGCGCACCGGGCCACATGCCGTGGTCGGTTTTCATGCCATTGCGGTTCGGCATCATTTTCTGAATGTCAGCAATGTTTTTATCCGACAACACAAAATCAGCCGGTACGATTTCCGAGAGGTTCAGCAAGTAAGCAAGGATCCCGTAGATTTCATCCGGCTGCAAAGACTTCGGTGACGTCCAGGGCATGGCGCGCTGGATATAGTCAAAAAGCGTCGAAATCGTTGCCACCTTGGTGAAGGTGGTTCGTTGCGGCAAATCACCACTGGCCAGGGCCTTGACGTGACCGGTCTTGATGTCGTCCTTGGTGGTACCGCCGACTAGCGGCGTAAACACCTCGTTGGATTCACCAAAAGTACCATGACAGGATGCGCACTTCTCTTCAAAGACTACCTCACCCTGACTAACCGAGCCTGCCCCCTTGGGCAGACCTTTGAAGTCAGGACGAATGTCGATATCCCAAGCCTTAATTTCCGCAGGCGTTGCCGGACGACCGATACCTTTGTAGGTTTCAAAGGCGAAAGCCGACGTCGCAACGGCGGCGAAAGCCAGAGAGAGTATGGATTTAGAGAACCTGGACATTGCTTATCTCCCCGCTTTCAACCACTTTCCAGGACTGGATGGCATTGTTGTGATAAATCGACTTGCTGCCACGCACTGCGCGCAACTGGCCATAGCTAGGCTGAACGTAACCGGTTTCGTCAATCGCTCGCGATTGCAGAAGGGCCGGCTTGCCGTCCCAGACCCAGGGCGCATTGAATCGCGTCAGGGCCTTGTTCTGGATCGGCCCCTCGAGGCGCGCCGTCTGCCAGTTGATGCCGCCATCAAAGGAGACATCAACCCGCTTGATCCTGCCGCGACCTGACCAGGCGATTCCGGAAATATTGTAGAAGCCCTTGTCGAGCAGGGTCTGACCACCGGAAGGCGTGGTGATGACTGACTTGGCCTCATGGATCGAGGTGTATTGACGATGCTGACCATCCGGCATCAGGTCGATGTAATGCACCGCCTCATCTTTGGTCGCGTAGGGCTTGTCGCCGACTTCGATACGACGCAGCCATTTGACCCAGGAAACGCCCTGAACGCCCGGCACCACAAGGCGCAACGGGTAACCGTTCTCCGGACGCAGCATTTCGCCGTTCTGACCGTAGGCGACGAAAACCTCACCTGACTCGACCATTTCCATCGGGATAGTACGGGTCATTGAAGAACCATCGGCACCCTCGGCGAGAACATAGCGGGCTTTCTTGTAATCAACGCCGCAGTCGTCGAGCAGATGCTTCAAAGGTACGCCGGTGAATTCGGAACAGGAGACCATGCCATGCGTGTATTGCACGGTCGGTACAGCGACGTTGGCCCATTCGACACCAGAGTTGGCACCACACTCGACAAAGTGAATGCGTGACACTGACGGCATACGCATCAGCTCATCCAGGGTATAAACCTTGGGGCGCTTGATCAGTGAATCATCGGAGCCGTTGACCATGAAACGGTGCTTGGACGGATCAATATCAACCCAGCCCTGATGATGGCGCTCGAAGTGCAGGCCGGACGGCGTGATGATGCCGAACAAACCCTGCAGCGGGCAGAACGACACCGAGGCGCCGCCAACCCGGGCCAGACCCGGTGACTCACGGCGCAGCAACTGGCTCTCGAACTGCGAGGGCGTGCCGTAAGGGCGGGCTGCCACTGGTTGTCCGAGCGAGGTCGTCCAGGCCGGATTTGTCAAAATATTGGGATCACCTTCCGTGGCGCGAGCTACGACTGGCGCTGCCAAGGCCGCACTGGCAGCCAGGAAGCTTTTACGCAGGAAATCACGGCGACCGGAAGCCACCGCCTTAACCTGCTCGTCAGAAAGAAAATTTTCTGGTGCGGGCCGCAAGCGCCCCGCCTGTTCAAGCAAATTGCCCATAGAAAATCCTAAGCTATGTTTTAGATAGTTGATACAAGGTCACAAAAATTACCAGATCGAAAGACCGTCTCACCCGCCAAAAAAGGCTTTTGACCAAAACGCATGGCTTTCCGCGAAGTCCGAGCAAGTGAGAAAATTCTAATTAAGTGAAATAAAACAATTAATTGACCCAGATCAAACTGGTTCCGACGAAGACCGGATGAAGAATTTTGTTTCATAGGCCATTGGTTTGCAAGCATATTATTTGCTGCGGCGCAGCATGCTTTTTTTAAAAAACCTCTATAGTCTTAAGGTATTGATGCGCTAAAACCAACGTTCGACGACCTTATTTAGACGTGCATCATATCCACCCAGAGGAGATGAATTAATGAAACTGCGTACCCCTATTGTTGCGTTGAGCCTGATGGCTCTTGCCGGCGCTGCTCAGGCAGCCGACCCCAACCTTGCGCGTAACCTCGCTGCCACCTGTGCCAACTGTCACGGCACCAATGGCAACGCGCTCAAGGGTGCCGGGCTTGACAGCCTGTCCGGTATGGAAAAGGGCAAGATCCTGCAAAAAATTGCCGACTACAAGAGCGGCGACAAGCCCGCTTCCATCATGCATCAGATTTCCAAGGGCTATACCGACGCCCAGATGGACATGATCGCCGGCTACTTCGCCGCGCAAAAATAAGGGGGACAAGAACATGATGTTAATGAAAAGACGTGATTTTCTGAAAGTTGGCGCGGCCGCCGGTGCGATGTCCGCCCTTTACGGTTGTGCCGGTGGTGGCAAGGCAAGCGGCCATGTCGTTGTGGTTGGCGGCGGTTACGGTGGCGCGACGGTTGCCAAGTATTTACGTATGTGGAGCGAGGGCAGTGTTCAGGTCACGCTGATCGAGCGTAACCCGACTTTCATTTCCTGCCCGATCTCCAATCTGGTCATCGCCGGTACCAAGAATATGGAAGACATCACCGTCAGCTATGACGGCCTGAAAACAAAATGGGGAGTGCGCGTCATTCAGGACGATGTTGTTGCGGTCGACGCGGCAAAGAAGAGCATTTCCCTGAAAGCCGGCGGCGCCATGAGCTACGACCGCCTGGTGCTTTCACCGGGTATCGATTTCATGTTCGACCAGATTCCCGGCTTGAACAATGCTGCTGCACAAAATCAGGTTTTGCATGCCTGGAAAGCCGGCTCACAAACCGTTGCCCTGCGCAAGCAGCTTGAAGCAATGAAGGATGGCGGCACTTTCGCCATTTCGATCCCCAAGGCACCGTATCGTTGCCCGCCGGGACCGTACGAGCGTGCGTGTCTGGTCGCCGATTACTTCAAGAAGGCCAAACCGAAATCCAAGGTTGTGATTCTCGATGCCAACGAAGATGTGATGTCCAAGAAGGGTCTCTTCATGAAGGCTTGGGCCGATCTTTACAAAGGCACGCTTGAGTATCGCAACAACAGTGAAGTCAAGGATGTGGACGTTGCCACCAACACCGCCATCCTCGAATTCGATAAGTTCAAGGCTGATGTGCTCAACGTTATTCCGCCACACCGTGCCGGCGCTATTGCTACACAATCCGGGATCAAGCTGATCAACAACCGCTGGGTTGACGTTAACTGGCTGTCGATGGAATCAACCAGCACCCCGGGCATCCATGTCCTCGGCGATGCGATTTTCCCGGCACCGACCATGCCCAAGTCCGGCCACATGGCCAACCAGCATGGCAAACTGGCTGCCGCAGCGATCCTCAACATGCTGAGCGGACAAGAGCCAAGTCCTGATCCGTTGGTCATGAACACCTGCTACAGCTTTGTTGATGCCAAGAACGCGGTGCACGTTGCCTCGGTGCACACCTACGATGTCGCCACAAAAACCATGCAGCCGGTCAAAGGTGCGGGCGGTGTTTCTGCCGCGCGCAACGAGATCGAAGGCAAGGTCGCAATGGGCTGGGCCAAGAACATCTGGGCCGACATGTTGACCTGATTTTTACGGCTTCAAACTAAAAAAGGCCGCAAATTTGCGGCCTTTTTTAGTGTTGACCGCAACTATTCGCTGCGAACAGTTACAACTTTACCAATAAAAACGCATCCAATTGCAAGAATCACCGGAGCACCTTATGAACCGCCGCAATTTCTTGAAAAGTACCGCCGCATTCTCCGCCCTTGTCGCCAGCGAAATGGCACCCTGGCAATCGATCAGTGCTTTCGCCAAGGAAGTGGATGATTTCATGCGTGGCCCGGCGGTCAAGGATCATCCACTGAAGCAATTGTCCAAGCATGTTTGGATGATTTACTCGCCGGACGGTTTCCCGACTCCGGAAAACCAGGGGATGATGTGCAACATCGTCTTTGTCGACACCCCGAAAGGCATTGTTGTCGTCGACTCAGGCGGCTCGGTGCAGATTGGCGAAATGGCCATCCGCCAGCTCAAGAAAAAATTCAACAAGCCGGTCATTGCCGTCATCAACACGCATTACCACGGCGATCACTGGCTTGGCAACGATGCCTTTGCCGCCGAGTACAAAGGAGTACCGATTTATTCCCACCCGGGCACCACCAAGGAAATTCTCGGCATGCAGGGCAACCTGTGGCGCGGACTGATGGAGCAATGGACCAATCAGGCAACGATCGGCACCCGTATCGTCGCCCCGACCCACGACCTTGTTCACGGCAACGAGCTAAAGTTCGGTGATGTTACCTTGCGCATTCACCATTATGGTGTTGCCCATACCCAATACGACATCAGCGTCGAGGTCGTTGGCGACAAACTCACCTGCGTCGGCGATCTGGCAATGGACAGGCGCATTGCCAACATGGATGACGGCTCTTACATCGGCACCCTGAAATCCTACGATGAACTGGAAAAAACGGCTTCGAAGATTTGGGTTCCAGGCCACGGCAAACCCGGCCCGGGCGTACTGCAATGGAACCGTGAGCTCTTCGAGGGCATTTACCGCCCATGCGAGCAAGCGGTCAAGAATGGGCTCGCGCTGGAAGATGCCAAAGCCCTGGTCATCAAGGATCCGCGCGTTTCCAGCCGGGCCCGCGACACCAAGGGCTATGAACTGAATATCGGGAAATACATCAGCCTCGCCTATCTTGAAGCCGAAGCCGCCGGTTTTTAACGCAATACCTTAATCCTTAACGGAGACACCATGCGCCAGATAGCCATTACTGCCCTGACCCTGTTTGCCCTTGCCGCCCATGCTGAAGAGCCATGGGGCAAGGTTGACCTGAAAGCCGGCGAGACTCTGCACAAAAAGGATTGTGTGGCCTGCCACGTCAAGATGTATGGCGGCGACGGCAGCAAGATTTACACCCGCGACGGGCGGGTGCTTTCCGATAAGCTGGAGTTGCTGCAGCGCGTCGGCGCCTGCAACGCGCAAATGAATTCCGGTTGGTTCCCCGAAGAAGAAGCCAATGTCTCCGCCTGGCTGAACAAGCATTACTACCACTTCAAAAAATAGGTCGGACGCTCAGAAGCGGTAACTGAAAGTGAGCCGCAGGCTGCGCGGCTCGCTCGGGTGGATATGGCGGTCGCCGACCGGCGCCGCTTCGCCGGCCAGCTGCGAGTCGTACCAGTATTCGATGTCGTTCACCTGACGATCAAATAGGTTATAGACGTCGAGCGCCAGCTGGCTTTGCCGGCTTAATTTGTAGCCAATGCGCAGATTGGTCAGCGCCGAACCTGCCGAGCGCACCGAGTTATCCTCGACCAGCGGGCGTGGCCCGAAATAGCGCAGGCGCATAGCGCCAAACCACGGGCCGAGTTGATCGACAGTCATCCCGAGATTGGCGGTGCTAACGACGGCACCGGGAATGAAATTGCCGGCCGGATCGCTATCCTGAAAGCGTGCATGCGACCAGGCCAGGTCGGCATCCAGACTCAGCCAGTCGCTCAACGTATAAAGATTAATCCACTCGACACCGTAGCGTTTTGACGGGCGTGACGCCTCGGTCGTTCCGGCATCGCCGACGAACAACAACTCGGAAGCGCTCTTCAACTGCCAGAGGGCGAGGGTTGATTGCCAGCCGGGCAACAGCTCCGAGCGCAACCCCACCTCATAGCCCTTGGTGCGCACCAGCGGTTTGACACGACTGAGCGGATTGCCGCTGCCAGGCTCCTGCGTGATGGTGGTGCCACGCGCGTCGTTGGAATGGAAGCCGTGGCCGTAATTCAGGTAAAACTCGGTGCGTTGCCAGGGGCCAAAAACCAGCGACAGTTTCGGCGTCACCATCTGGTCGCTGGCCTTGCCGGAATTGGCACTCAAATCGGCGTTGACCGCAAAATCGTAAGCATCAGCGCGCAGGCCGGCGATTGAGCGGAACCACCGCGTCCAGCGCACTTCGTTCTGCGCCCAAAGGCCGAGGCTGCGTTGCGTCACCTTGTCTTCGCGCACAGTGTTCAAGGTTTCACGCTGGCGGGTGCCGTAAAGGCCGACCGGGCTCAGCCGGTCAACCCGCCCTTGCAGGCCAAAAGCATTGCTGACATCAAGCCCGCCCCACTGATCGTAGATCGTATGCGATGCGGTAAAACCACCGGCCTGCCGGCGCTCGCTCTGCTTGAACTGGTCGCCAGTCGCACAGCCGCCACTGGCGGCGATGTCGTTAAGGCAATACTGAAAGTTGGACCAGAGATCGAGGCCGGAACGCAGCCACCAGACATTCGCCTTGCTCTGGCTGTTATCGCCCCGTTTGGCCCACTCGCCGGACAGGCTGTAGCGGTAGGTTTCGCCACCGCTTGTCGAATCCAGCGTGCCGTAGCGGTCGACCAGCCGACTGTCGATTGCCCGTTTGGCGATCTGATCCGTCGACGTCCAGTCGCCCTTGTACGCCATTCCGGTCAGCGAAAAGCCGTTGTAGCGCGAGCCTTCGCTGTAACGCAACAGGCCGTTCAGCTTGCGGTAGTTTTCTGCTACCTGCCATGGCCCGTCGTTATGAAACAGCTCGAGGCCATAGAGCAGATGGCCGCCGCCAATTGCCGGCGAACCTGCCAACAGCGTACGTGCGTAGCCGTTTTGGCCAAGCGTGACTTGCGCCATAGTGCCGTCGATTTTGCGGAAATAATCAATATGTGCCGCCCCCGCCGATGAAAAATCACCCTCGTCGGCGTAATACGGCCCTTTGCGGTAACTGATGCGGTCGACCAGCTCAGGGATCAAAAAATTCAAGTCGCTGTAGCCCTGACCATGCGCATGGGTCGGCATATTGACCGGCACCCCGCCTATGTAGGTGGCAAAATCGGTGCCGTGATCGAGATTGAAGCCGCGCAGAAAATACTGGTTGGCCTTGCCGTCACCGGCGTGCTGGGTAACGATCAGCCCCGGCACCATTTCCAGCGCCTCACCCGGCCGCAGGATCGGCACACTCGCCAAGCGCTGACTGGAAACCACCCCTTGGCTGCCGGCGGCGGCGATCCCCTCAAGATTTTCGGCCTTGGCACGAACCTCGATCACCGACAACTCGGTGCTGTCGCCGGCCATTACGGATGATGTGGCCAGTGCCACATATGAATAAATTAAAAATTTTCTTATCGTCATCGCTAAAAAAAGCCGGTTTCCCGGCCTTGCCCACTTGTTTTATCTAAACCAGCGCCGGACGGCGCGTCAACCGGACTGCCACCAGAAAACTGAGGGCTATGATCAGCACCAGTGAAAAGCCAAAGATCAGTTCCTTGCCGTCACTCCAGGCATCCACCGCTGGCGACCACAGCTTGGCGGCGCCAAAAGCGGCAACCAGCAGACTGATACCGGAGACAACCAGCCCCATGACGCGCGAGGCAACCAGCGCGACCTGATCGGCGCGGGCAATCAGGCGGGCAATCCACAGGCCGTTGATGCCATCAGTCAACAACATGCCGAACATGAACAGCGAGGCGAGCAGCAGCGCGTGCTGCCAGCCGCCGTATTGGTTGGCGGTCAGGGCAAAAAAGGCGGCCTGCGACAGGGTATCGAAAGAAAGTGCGAAGAGTGCGCCGACCAGCGCAATCAGCGCCGGATGCGAGGCATGCCGCAGATTGCCGAGCAAACGTCCCTTGAGACCGACCGGCTGCACCAGTTGATCCGGTTCGGCGCGCAGCACGGCGGCCAGATTGAGGCTGCCGAGCGCGACAAGAAAGGCAATCGAAATCAGCGAGCCAAGGGTGCCGAACCATTCCGGCACCTCCCACTGGCCGGCAATGGCCGAAACACCGAGGGCGATCGCCATCACCACGGCGCCGTGGCCGAGGGAAAAGAGCGTGCCGCAATAGCGGGCCAAGCGGGGTTTAGTGCGAATGTTGTAACGCGTCAGACCATCAATCGTCGCCAAATGGTCGGCATCAAAACCGTGCTTCATGCCGAGCACGAAGGTCAGGATCAGGAGTGACAGCCAGTCGGTAGGGAGGGTTTCCATGGCGCCGGTATGACGAAAATACAGATTTTCATACTATTTACACGCCAATGCAATAAGTCATCTTTCGTACTTCACCGCCCTTGGCCCGTTGCCTCTCTAGCGGGCAGGACGGTAATGGACGTGCTCGATCCCGTGCTCGTCGTGCGCATGGTGATTTTCTGGTTCAAGCGCGATCAAGTTGAGCTTGCCGTGGCGAACCCCGCTCTCCGCCATCAAAAGATCGGCAAACTGGCGGATCTCGGCAGTGGCACCCTTGAGGATTACCGACTCCAGACAATTGTCGTGGTCAAGGTGGCTGTGCATTGCTGCCACCGTCAAATCGTGATGATCGTGCTGCAAACCAGTCAGGCGCTCGGCCAATAGGCGTTCGTGATGATTAAACACGTAAGACAGATTGGCTACGCAATGGCCTGCCGGCGGGTCACGCAGGCGGTCACTCTCGATCGCCCCGCGAATCAGGTCACGCACTGCTTCAGAGCGGTTGCTATAACCACGCGCAGCGATCAGCTGGTCAAACTGACTGGCCAGCGCCTCGTCCAACGAAATAGTGAAACGATCCATCGTGATATGCCCCCTGCAAGAGTCCTGATCAGCATGCCGCGATTCGCTGCGTTTATCAAGCCTGGAGCAATCATCACTCACCACGGCTGTTTTGAAAACGATGAGGCGGGGAAATTTTGCATACCAATGGAGTTTTTTCTGCTTATGCCGGCGCGCTGAATGACGGCCGATCAATAGCTCGCTGGTGGCGACATCCCATGTTGCATATATCTATAACCTTTGCCATATTTTTCAATTGTTTAAGTTTGTTTACGATGCACTGCAACAACATCATGGGGATGAAAATATGCACGCGCAACTTAAGCCGGCCGCCACCCGCAGCAACCCTTCCAAACCCGCATCGCGGCCCGAATACATTGCCGCCCTGCGTTACCTTGACGGCAGCCCGGACATTTTCCATGTCCGTAACGCCGATGGTATCGACGATGCTCGCGCTCTGGTCATTGCTGAAGTGGGCGAAGTGCTGTCGCTGGTCATCGCCCAACGCCGCTGATCCAGACTCAGCAAATACGCGGCAATTGATCACCGCTCAGCCAGTCGACGATGCGCTTGCCACCAAAGCTGGTGGTCATTTGCACAAAATGGTGATCATCAACATGCACCGTACCGACAATAGCTGCTGCGCCACCCAGCGGGTGAGCGCGCATCGCCGACAATAGCTTTTCGGCATCGCCGGCGGCGCAGATGGCGACCAGTTTGCCCTCATTGGCAACATACAGCGGATCCAACCCCAAAAATTCGCAGGCGGCACTGACCGCCGGCTGAACCGGTAAGGCTTTTTCCTGCAACATCATGCCGACACCGCTTTGCCTGGCGATTTCGTTTAGGGTAGTCGCCAGACCGCCACGCGTCGGGTCGCGCAGCACGTGAATCTCGGCACCGCTAGCGCGCATCGCGGCGATCAGGCCGTGCAATGCCGCCGTATCGGAGACAATCAGCGAATCAAACCCGAGGCTCTCGCGCTCGGCCATGATCGCCATGCCGTGATCGCCGAGCGTGCCGGAAACCAGAATCGCATCACCCGGCCGCGCCTTGTTACCGGAGAGTTCCATGCCCGGCGCGACGACACCAACGCCGGTGGTCGTGATAAAAACCCCATCGCCCTTGCCGCGCTCGACGACCTTTGTATCGCCGGTAACAATCGGCACCCCGGCCTCCTTCGCCGCCGCCGCCATGCTTTGCACAATGCGCGCCAGATCGGAGAGCGGGAAACCTTCTTCGAGAATGAAGCCGGCGGCCAGCCACAAGGGCTGCGCGCCCATCATCGCAACGTCGTTGATCGTGCCATGCACCGACAGGCAACCGATATCGCCACCGGGGAAAAACAGGGGCGAAACGACGTGGCAATCGGTGGCCATCACCAATTTGCCGGCGCCGAGGGGTGGCAGCAAGGCACCGTCGTCACCTTGGGCGAGGTATTCGTTTCCGAGGTATTTGGCGAACAACTCCTCGATCAACTGGGCCATCGCCCGGCCGCCGGAGCCGTGTGCCATGTCGACTTGGCCGTGCTTGAGGTCAAGCGGCCGGACATAATTTTTGCGGGTTTCAGACATCCTTGTACCGCCCATACGAATAGTGCGCGGCGCACGCCCCCTCCGAGGACACCATGCACGAACCGATCGCATTCTCCGGCGTACAAACGGTGCCGAACAATTTGCAGTCCTGCGGCTTTTTGACGCCGCGCAGAATCGCCGCACAATCACAGGCTTGGTGATCCGCCACCGGCACGTAGTCCAGCGGAAAGCGTTTCTCGGCATCAAATTCAGCAAATTCCTGGCGTATTTGCAGCGCCGAATGCGGCAAAACGCCCAAACCGCGCCACTCGAAGGTTTCGCGCAACTCGAAGACTTCGGCAACCAGTTTTTGCGCCTTGACGTTGCCATTGCGGTCAACCGCGCGTGAGAACTCGTTTTCCACTTCCGCCCGCCCTTCATTGACCTGGCGGATCAACATGCGCACCGCCTGCATCACATCAAGCGGCTCAAAGCCGGCGATGACGACAGGTTTGCCGTATTCCGCAGCAACAAACTCGTAGGGGCGACTGCCGATAATCGTCGACACGTGAGCCGGCCCAATGAAACCGTCAATTTGCACCGTCCCTGAAACACCAATTTCTGGCGACTGCAGGATACTGGCCATCGCTGAGGGCGTCAGAACATGGCAACAAAGCACTGAAAAATTCTTCAAGCCGAGCGCGGCGGCCTGCCTGATCACTACCGCCGTCGGCGGCGTCGTCGTCTCGAAGCCAATGGCAAAAAACACCACCTGTCGCTCGGGGTATTTTTGCGCCAACGCCAAGGCATCGGCACTCGAATAAATCATCCGGATATCACCACCGCGCGCCTTCGCCTTGAGCAATGACAAGCCATCGGACGCCGGCACGCGCAGGCAGTCTCCATAGGTACACAGGGTCACTTCCTGCTCCAGCGCCAACTTTATCGCCTGATCGACGCGGCCGATCGGCAGCACGCAAACCGGGCAGCCGGGGCCATGGATCATCTGCACGTTGGGCGGCAGCAAGTCAGTAACACCGTAACGCGAAATGGCGTGCGTGTGGCCGCCGCAGAACTCCATAAAATGGTAGCGGCGATCCGGATTTACCTCGCGCGCTATCGCCCCGGCGATGCCTTGCGCCACTTCGCCGTCGCGGAATTCGTCGATGTATTTCATCAGTGCATCGTCGCCGCGTCGCCCAACTGACCAAGCTCGGCAAAGAGCGCCAAGGTTTTGGCGGCCTCTTCCGGATCGAGCTTGTTGAGCGCATAGCCGACATGGACGATGACGTAATCGCCGAGCGCGATATTTTCAACCAGCGACAGCGAGATTTCCTTGCGGACGCCGGCCAGATCGACCACGGCATTGTCGCCTTCGCGCAATTCAACAACCTGAGCGGGAATCGCCAGACACATTCGTTTTCTCCTTAAACTTCAATCACGCTTGCCGGCCAACCGGCGCAAAAAACCGCGCCGCGAGACCGGTGGCTTCGGCTCCACCGGCTGATCAACGGCCTCTGCAGAAAGACCAAGGGCAAGGCGCAATCCATCGTTGGCAATCAATCGCGCGGCTCTCATGTCGACAACCTCGCCGATTGAATCAAGTAACGACGCATACTGCCACGCGCCTATCTCCGGGTCGCCATCGGCGATAAAACCCTGGGCGCCACCGGGCAACCTGACATAACGCAGTTGCCCCGGCGGAATGTCGCCCCACAAACAACCGCCACCGTTCATCAAGATTAAATGAATCGCCCAGGGCGTGATGACGGCACCCAGCCAGTCGTCCTGACAGCGGACAAAACTGAGCACGGCGACCGACAATCGCGGATTGATCTCGCCGGCCGGCGCTGTGCCAGACTCCCAGACCTGCGCGTAATGCGCGGCGATCACCTCAGACGGATCATCGAGAAAAACCGTGTCAGTCATGGCGACCGGGCGACAAATCACGAAAGTGCTGTTGCGGATCGTAGTCATCATCGAGGGCAGCGGCAACAGCGCTCAGCGCATCTTCAATCAGCTGGCGCTGATCGTCGGCAATCACTTCGCGCGCCAGGCCATGCGAGGTGAGCACCCAGGTGCCAAGCGGCTGGGCGCCGAGCAACATCATGTTGACCTGCTCGCGCTGACCGTCGCGCTCAAGCCAGGCAAATTCACCTTCGCCCTCCCAGGCGACGACTTGTTTAGGGATCGACAGACACATCAGCGGCGCGCCAGCCAGGCCTGGCCGAGCGCCAAACCGCCGTCATTGGCTGGCGCCTGAATGGCCTCCAGCACGACAATGCCAGCGGCGACCAGTTGCGCACGTAATGCGCTCATCAAAATAGTATTCATCGCGCAGCCACCTCCAATCGCAATTTTTGACAGTTTTTCCCGGTTGACCGCGCCCCGCAGGAAGCACTCTTGGGGTGTAGCAATTATCCACTGCGCCAGACCATTTGCCAGCGTTGCGTGAAATAAGGCAGCACCGTAGCCGGGAGCATCACAATCGGCCAGCGCCATCAGCACGGGTGAAAAGTCAGCGATATTATCAGTCAGCCGCATACCACCGGCCATCGCCGGCACTGAGCCGTGCGCAGCGGCAAGGCCTTCCAGTTCCATCGCCGCCTGGCCTTCGTAAAAAGATTCGGCGCGCAAGCCGAGCAAGCCGGCGGCGGCATCGAAGAGGCGGCCGAGGCTGGATGTCGGGGGGCAACGCAGGTTTTTATCGAGCATGGCGAGCAGCGGTTTGGCGTCGCGCTGCGGATAACGACGAGCCAGCCAGGCCGGCACCCGCTCGCTCAAACCGGCGGCGTGCAGGGCTGAAACTGCCATCCGCCACGGCTCACGCGCAGCGCGGTCACCACCGGGCAGAGCCAGCGGTTTGAGGTGTCCGAGGCGCTGGCAGTCGGCGCCATCGACACGCAACAATTCGCCGCCCCACAAGCCGCCATCCGGGCCGAGGCCAACGCCGTCGATCGCCAGCCCAAGCAGCGGCTCATTAACGCCATGCTCGGCGCAAATCGCCGCGATGTGCGCGTGGTGATGGGCGACGCCGATGGCCGGCACGCCGAGTTCGGCAGCCAGACGCAGGGCAAGATGGGTCGAGGCAAAATCGGGGTGCAAGTCGTGGGCGATTAAATCAGGCTTTACATCAAGAATTGCCAGCAGGTGAATGACGCTTTCCTCAAGAAAGCCAATCGCCGCCGCGTTATCGAGACCGCCGATGTGCTGCGACAAAAAGGCCTGACGGCCTTTCATTACGCACAGCGTATTTTTCAGGTAGGCGCCAAGCGCCAGCACCGTCGGGCCATCGTCGGCCAGCGCAATCGGCAACGGCGTAAAGCCACGCGCCCGGCGCAGCACGCCGCCCGGCTTGACCAGCGAATCATCGCAGCGAATGACTATGTCTCGATCGTGCATCAGGAAGGCGTCAGCAATCCCCGCCAGCCGCTCTTGCGCCTCGTCGTTACCGATCACCAGCGGCTCACCTTGCGGGTTGGCGCTGGTCATCACCAGCAAGAGTTCGTGCGGCTGCGTCAACCAGTCAGTGCCGGCCGGGCGTCCGGCGGCTTCGTGCCAAAGCAGCAGATGCAGCGGCGTCGCCGGGCGCATGGTGCCGAGCCATGCGAGGTCGGGAGCAACGCCCGTCAGCTCTTGCGCAGCTTTCGGGCACAGCACGATGGGCGCTGCCGGGCTGTCGCGCAGCGCTTCATGCTCGGCGTCGATTTGTGCATAGCCGGCCAGCGAAGCGCTGTTCAAAGCCATCACGGCAAACGGCTTGGCCTCACGCTGCTTGCGCCGGCGCAACTCGGCAACGGCTTCAGCATTGCGCGCATCGCAGGCGAGGTGAAAGCCGCCGAGCCCCTTGATCGCGACAATCTTTCCCGCGCGCAGCAAACGCACGGTTTCAGCCAGCGGATCAAGCACACTCCCCTCGCCCCCTAGGGGAGAGGGGCCGGGGGAGAGGACCAGCCGCGGCCCGCAATCCGGGCAGCACGTCGTCTCGGCATGAAAGCGACGATCCGCCGGATTGGCGTATTCCACCGCGCAAGTCGAACAGAGCGGAAACGGCGCCAGACTGGTCTGCGCCCGGTCGTAAGGAATCCCGCGGCTCACCGTATAACGCGGGCCGCAATGAGTGCAGGTGGTGAAGGCATAGCGCCAGCGCCGGCTCTGCGGGTTGCAGATATCAGCAATACAGTCAGGGCAGATGCCGGCATCGGGACCAATGGCGGTGCCTACCTCGCCGCTTTCGCTATCGAGAATAACGAAAAACGGGGACAGACCACGGTTTTCTGCGAAGGAAAACCGTGGTCTGTCCCCGGTTTCGTGCCCGGTTTCAAACCCGATTTCACCGATTTCATCAACCTCAAGCGAGTCAATCCTCGCCAGCACCGGTAATTCATGCGGCAGGCGAGCGAGAAATTCCGGCACATTTTCGCCGTCGACCGTAACCGTCACCCCGGCACTGTCATTACGCACCCAACCGCTTAATCCAAGCTCATTAGCCAAGCGCCAGACGTAAGGCCGGAAGCCGACGCCCTGCACGAGCCCGCGCACCTTGATGCAGCAGGCACTCATGAAGCGGCGAGCTTGCGCTCCAGTTCGGCGATGCGCGCCTTGAGGTTGTCGACGGTTTCAGCACGTTTGCCGCGTTGCGCTTCGAGACCGGATTCGATCCACGAGACCCAGGCCGAGAGGCCGTCACCGCTACTGGCTGAAACGCGGAAGATGGTCAGATGCGGATTGACCCGCCGGGCATTGGCTTCAGCGAGATCGGCGTCGAATTCGAGGTAGGGCAGCAGGTCGCATTTGTTGAGCAGCATGACATCGGCGGCGGCGAACATGTCCGGATACTTGAGCGGTTTGTCCTCGCCCTCGGTCACCGAGAGAATGGCGACCTTGTGCTGCTCGCCGAGATCAAACGCCGCCGGGCAGACCAGATTGCCGACGTTTTCAATCAGAAACAGCGACTCGTCAGCCGGCTGCATGCGCTGCATGGCGTGGCCGACCATGTGGCCGTCGAGATGGCAGCCTTTGCCGGTATTGATTTGCAGCGCCTGAACGCCGGTCGCACGGATGCGCTCGGCGTCGTTCGAGGTCTGCTGATCGCCCTCGACGACATTGATCGCCACCTTGCCTTTAAGCAGTTCGATGGTTTTGACCAGCAGCGCGGTTTTGCCGGAACCAGGGCTGGAAACCAGATTGAGTGCGAAAACACCGTGCTCATCGAACCACGAACGATTGGCGGCGGCGTAGGTGTTGTTCTTGGAGAGAATATCCTGCTCGATCTGCACCATACGCGACTGCGACAAACCTGGCGCATGGGCGCGCGCCGGGCCGCTGCCGTAATCAAGATCGGCACCGACCGCGTGTTCGTGATGATGATCGTGGGCGTGGGCGTGTTCGCCCTGATGAACATGGCTATGCGCATGTTCGCTGCCGTCCGCATGCTGATGGCGGTGCTCATGCACACCGGCCACCGCTGCTGCATGGCTGTGCTGATGGCCGTCGCCATGGTCGTGGCTATGCACGCTACCGTCCTCGTGGACGTGGGTATGCTCATGCGAATGTTCGTTCGCTTCGCCTTCAATGCGCGTCTCGCCCGCGCCGCAACCACATACCGTACACATATCCTGTCTCCTTTTTTAACTACTCGATCTCGATTTCCTTGACGCGCATCTCGGTACCGCTGACCGCTTGCACCTGATAACTGCCGCACTTCGGGCAAGCGCCAAACAGTTCGTTCATTGCCACCGTTTCGGCGCAAATCATGCACCATCCAGCACCCGGCACGCTAACAATTTCCAGTTCCGCGCCCTGCGCGATACTGCCATGAGTCACCGACCCAAAGCAAAAACGCAAGGCATCGGGTTCGACCGAAGACATCCGGCCAATCTCCAGCACCACGGTCTTGACCCGCTTCGCCGCCTCGCGCCGCGCAGTATCCTCAACCAGTTGCAGGATACCTTCGGCAAGTGACATTTCATGCATGGCTCAGTTCCACTTCGTAGGGCAGACAAGGATCGAGCGCCAGCACCGCCAGTTTCAATGCGGAACGGGCGTCTTCCAGCGTTGAAAAGACCTGCCCTTCAGTCAGCGCCTGCAAACCGGAGGCGTCGGCAAAGTGGCAGTCGGTCGGCGCCCAGACCTGATATTTTTTGACCTGATTATCTTCAAGCAGCACGCCATGCGTCAGCACGCCGCGCGCCGTCAGGGTTTGCCCGATGCCCCAGCCGTCAGCACCGGCTTTTACGCACGGGTAAGGCGTGCCATTCCCCATTGCGCTGGCCGCCGCCGATACTTCGGCGAGGCGTTGGCGCAGGGCCAGCGCCAACGACGCCGGAGGTTGCACCGGCGGCTGCTCACCAGCCTGCCCAAGCCAAAACGCCAGCCAGGCTTCCGGTTTCAGGAGAGGCAAGTTGCCCGGAAGATGTTCGTCGCGGTCAACCAGTTTTTTGAGGCAATTTTTGACCAGCGCCGGCACCGTATCTGCCAACAGCCTGCCGGTTGCCGGAAGGCATTCATTACCCGAGCGCTGCGCCCGCCACGCGACAAATTCATCCCTAGCCAGTGGCAAACCCAGCGCTTGCGGCCAGTCAAGCAGCAGGCGCCAGAGATTTTCATGGAGAAACTCCAGCCACAAGGCACGATCATCGAGCGCGCCTGCCTTTTCACCTTTAGCCGCAGCCAAAGCGGCCTGAGCCGCAGCGCCCTGCGCATGGCTGCACAGCGAGTACAAAACCGGCACCGCCTTGATCACCGCTTCAGGGTTTTGTCCAATAAACAGGCGCGCCACCGGTGGCCGCTCCAGCATGACCTTGACCCCCTCGATTCGCCCGCCGACGAAGTGAGCGCTAACGATTAACTGCCCGGCCGGATTCAAGGCTGTTCTCCAACTTAACCGCATGAATTGATCTATAAAAGCGCATTAGCGCAGCCTAAACGGGGTCAGGCATCATGTCCAGATAGTTGATTCGCCGGCAGCCACCCTCGAATACTTTCAACGCCCTCAAAAACCCGGCGAATGATTGCCACAAGCCCCCACAAGCCGGGGCATTGTGTTCAAATAGCAGGTTAGCAAGCGCTCGAAGCAAAACGCACTCCATTCCAAACGCCAACGCCCGAATGCCCACTGTCGCTGAACTGATGACCTCTAATGCCGACCGCGTGACACCGTCGGCGACGCTGGCTGAAGCCGCCGCGTTAATGGTCAGCGCGAAAATTTCATGTGTAATCGTCGTTGACCGCAACAAAGTGGTTGGTATCGTCACCGAAGGCGACATGATGCACGCCATGCGGCAGCACCGGGACCACTCGCTGCCCGTCACGGCAATCATGACGGCGCCGGTGCACACCGTCAGCGCCGGTTGTGATTTTCGTGAAGCCTATCGTGATGCGGCGCGGCACGGCATCCGGCATATGGTCATTGTCGATGAACAGGGTGTGCCGCTTGGTGTAGTCGCCGAAACCGATATCCGCCGCCACCTCGGCCTCGATTTTTTCCGTCAGCTCAACAATATTGATGCGCTGATGGAGCGCAATTTCCCCCGCCTGCCTGCCTCGGCTTCGCTCGAAGAAGCCCTGACCGCGATGGAAGCGGTGCGCCTGACCTGCGTCGTTGTCGTTGATGGAAAAACACCGGTCGGCATCGTCACCGAAGGCGATGTTGTCCGCCTTTACCTGAACAACAAAGGCAACCCGACCCTCGGCGAAGTGATGACGGCACCGGTTGCCACCATCGCCGCTGACAGCCCGCTGACCGACGCCGCCCAGCGTATGCTCGAGTCAGGTTTCCGTCACCTCGCAGTGGTTGACCGCAACCATCATCTGGTTGGTCTGCTCACCGAGCACAGCCTAATGCGGCCGCTTGAGCTCGACATGATCGACGAGGCGCTGGCCGACCGCGTCGCCAGCGAAAGCAAAATAGAGCGCAATGAGCGCTACCAACGCGCCTTGCTCGACAATTTCCCCTACATGGTCTGGCTCAAGGACACTGATTCGCAATTTTTGACGGTCAACCGCCACTTTGCCGAGGCGGTAGACGCGCCAAATAGCGATGCCCTGAGTGGCAAAACGGATCTCGATTACTTCCCTGCCAATCTCGCCGAGAGTTACCGGGCAGGCGACCGTGCCGTTCTTGAGCGTGGCGAGAGCACCTACCGCGTCGAACAAATTGCCAAGCATGGCCATCTTACCTGGCACGAAACCTACAAAGCCCCGGTGCGTGAAGCCGATGGCCGCATTATCGGCACCGTTGGCTTCGCGCGTGACATTTCGCACAGCAAGCGCGCCGAAGAAGCCATCCTGATGCGCAGCGCCGCCTTCGCCGGACTGATTCGTGGTGAGCGCCTCGAGAATCTGCTCGAACTAATCGCCCTCGCTGCCGAAGCGGATTTGCCGGGCATGCTTTGCTCAATTTTGCTGGTTGCTGACGACGGCAAGCACTTACATCTCGGTGCTGCCCCCAGCCTTCCCGAGGACGCACAAATGGCGCTCGACGGGATTGCCATTGCTGAAGGGGTCGGCGCTTCGGGCACGGCAGCTTTCCGCCAGGCGCGCGTCGAAATCAAAAATGTTCACACCGATCCCGCTGGCAAGGATTTCAGAAAATTCGCGGAAAGCGCTGGCGTAACCGCCGGCTGGACAGAACCCATCTTCGGGTCACAGGGCATGCTGATCGGGACTTTTGCTGCCTATCACAAGGAAGAATTTACAGCGACTCAAGAGCAGCTTAACCATCTCAACCTTGCTTGCCAGATGGCGGCGATGGTCATCCAGCACCACCGCAATGCGCAAACCCTCGAAGCAAGCCTGAATACTTTTCACGGCATTTTCAACAGCACCAGCGAGGCGATTTTTGTTATCGATGCCGAAGGCTATGCGGTCGACGTCAATCTTGGTGCTGAAAAGCTTACCGGCTATTCGCGCGGTTTTCTGATCGGCAAACGCTACACTGAGTTGGCAGCGTCCGCGCACAATGATCTCGACAAAATCGCCGACAAAATCGCCAACACTTTCAACGGCGCCCCCGAATCCTTCGAGTTCTGGGGCCGTAACTCCACCGGCCAGTTTTTCCCCTTCAGCGTTCGCCTGCACCCCGGGTTTTATTTCGGCCAAGCAGTCGCGATTGCCACCGTACTCGACATCAGTGATGCCAAAGCCGCAGCACAGCGACTAGAGGTCGAAAACGAACTGGCCACGGCAATGGCTGAAGGCATGCCCCGCCAGGAATTACTGGCCAGCATGCTGAAGATCGCGCTACGCGCGCCTGAACTCGATTGTGGCGGGATTTATGCCGCTGATTACGGCTCGGGAGACTTTCTGCTCGCGGCGCACCAGGGACTGTCGGCCCATTTCGTTGAAGAAGTCGAGCGCTATAAGGCGGACTCCGGCCAACTGGCGCTGATCCGGGCCGGCCAGGTTGTTTGCAGTTGCCGGCAGGGCAACGAGCAATGCACCGACCTGAACCTCATCAATCAAACGCGCTTGACCAATGAAGGCATCCACTGTTTATTGCTCCTGCCGATTGTTGTCGATGGCCAACCGATTGCCTGCATCAACCTGGCAGGCAAGCGGGCACGAAATATCTCCCATGCGACGCTGCTTGCCTCGCAATCACTGACCCGGCTTTTTGCCCAGACCCTCGCGCGCCTGGAGGCGCAAGAGGAGGCCAAGCGCCAGCAGGACAATCTCAACGGGCTCTTCAACACCCTGCTCGACTTTTTCTTTGTGCTCGATTTGCAGGGCAATATCCTGCATCACAACAATGCCGTCAGCAACTTGCTGGGCTACGCGCCCGGTAGCTTGCTCGGCAAACCCATTGTTACGCTCCACCCGCCGGAGAGCCAAAATTTTGCCCGGCAGGTTGTCGCCGAAATGATTGCCGGTACTCGCTCAAACTGCCCGCTGCCAATACTGCGCTCGGATGGCAGCTGCATCATGGTCGAAACGCGAATCGTCATGGGTCTCTGGAACGGCCAGCCGGCGATGTTCGGCATTTCGCAGGACATCAGCGAGCGGCTCAAGGCTGAACAAGGCCAACGCCTGGCGGCCAGTGTTTTTGACAACGCGCACGAAGGCATCATGGTCACCGATCCGCACGGGATCATCGTCGAGGTCAATAGCACCTTCAGCGAATTGACCGGCTACTCGCATGATGAGGCGGTTGGCCAAAATGCCGATTTGCTCAAGTCCGGCCATCACAACGCCGATTTCTATGTGGAAATGTGGGCAACGATTCGTAGCAAAGGCCACTGGCGCGGCGAAGTCTGGAACCGCAAAAAAACCGGCGAAATTTTTGTCGAGCTACTAACGATCTCGACGGTTCGTGACCCCAACGATCAGATCACCCATTTTGTCGCCATCTTCTCCGACATTACCCTGATCAAGCAGCATCAGCAGCGACTTGAGAACCTGGCCCATTTCGACGCGCTTACCCAGTTGCCTAACCGTATGCTGCTTGCTGACCGCCTGCAGCTGGCGATGGCGCAAAGCGAGCGCGACCAGAAAATGCTCGCTGTTTGCTACCTTGACCTCGACGGCTTCAAGCCGGTTAACGACATCCATGGCCACGCTGCCGGTGACCGCCTGCTGGTGGAAGTTGCCCAGCGCCTGCGCCAATGCATACGTGGCGGCGACACCGTGGCACGCATCGGCGGCGACGAATTTGTCCTGCTCTTTGCTGACATCACCGATGTTCATGAGTGCGGCCACGCAGCCAGCCGGATACTCGCTGCGCTATCCACACCGTTTTTAATCGCTGACCACAGCATCAAGATTTCCGCCAGTATCGGCGTTACCCTTTATCCGACCGATGGCTCCGACGCCGACACCCTGCTGCGCCACGCCGATCAGGCGATGTACACCGCCAAGCAGGCCGGACGAAACCGTTACCATCTCTTTGATCAGGAACACGACCGCCGCGACCGCACCCGGCGCGATGAAGTCAGCCGCATAAGCCAGGCGCTCAAGGAAAAAGAATTCGTCCTCCACTACCAGCCCAAAGTCAATATGCGCGAGGGTCGGGTAACCGGGGCCGAAGCCTTGATCCGCTGGCAGCACCCGGAACGCGGCCTGCTCGCCCCGGCGCATTTTCTGCCGGCGATTGAAGGCGGCGAGATGGACATCCTGGTTGGTGAATGGGTGCTCGAAGAAGCCCTCCGCCAGCTCGAAAAATGGCAGTTGCAAGGCTTGAATACGGTGCTCAGCGTCAATATCTCGGCCACCCACCTGCAATCGCCACGCTTTGTCGAAAAGCTCGGCTTATTGCTAGCCGCCCATCCGCTGATTCCACCAAACTTGCTTGAGCTTGAAATTCTTGAAACCGCCGCCCTCGACGACATCGCGACTGCCGCCGAAATCTTTACCGCTTGCCGCGAGATGGGGGTGAGCTTTGCTCTTGACGATTTTGGTACCGGCTACTCCTCACTCACCTATTTCCGCCGCCTGCCGGCCGAAACGCTGAAGATTGACCAGTCCTTCATCCGCGACATGCTGGACGAACCCGAAGACATGGCGATTGTCGAAGGTATTATTGGCCTGACCAAAGCCTTTAATCGCAAGGTAATCGCCGAGGGCGTCGAAACACCCGAGCACGGCATGGTACTACTGCATCTTGGCTGCGATCAGGCACAAGGCTACGGTATCGCCCGCCCGATGCCTGGCGAGGACTTTCCTGGCTGGACAAAAGCCTTCCGGCCGCACGCTTTGTGGAGCTCGATTACCTCCTTCCAATGGTCGCGCGAAGACTTGCCCCTGTTGGTCGCCGAAATTGACCACATACGCTGGATTAAGCGCATCAATGCTTTTTTGGCTGACGACACCGGGCTGATAGACGTCACCGTCGAGGATCATCACGACTGCCGCTTCGGCACCTGGTACCACGGCTCCACCGGTCAGCGCTACGCCCACCTCGATAGCTTTGCCGCGATTGACCAGACCCACATCCTGATTCATCGGCTGGCCCGGGAGCTGGTCGGTATCAAAAATACGGCTGACAAAACAATGATCGACCAGCGCATGGAAGAACTGCACATCGCCAGCGCCAGCCTGATCGAACTCCTTCATATGATTCAGGCCAAAGTAGTGCTGTCAGCGCAAATCAAGAGCCACTAAAAATCAGCTGGTTTTCGCCGTTGACCGCAAGCCTTTAAGGAAAACCGGCTACTTTTTGCCGGTCTTTATTTGATTCCCGTCAATCTGCCGGTACACTTGCTGCCTCATAATTTGCCGCTGATTTATTTCGGCTTTCTCTATCATGCTTGAAGCAGACAATCTGGAATGCGTACGAGGCGACCGCCGCCTCTTCGCCGGCCTCGGCTTCAAGCTGGATGCCGGCGAACTGCTCTATTTGCAGGGCAAAAACGGCTCCGGCAAAACCAGCCTGCTGCGCATGCTGATCGGCCTGCTGCCACCAGAAGCCGGCAGCATTCGCTGGAAGGGTGAGGCAATCAATTCCGACGAATACCGCGCCGAACTCTGCTATCTCGGCCACCTCAACGCGATCAAGGAAGAGCTGACACCGCTCGAAAATTTGCTCGCCGCCGCCCGCCTGGCCGACGAGGAACTCAGCGACGATGACGCACTTGATGCGCTCGAACAGGTTGGCCTCGCCGGGCGTGAAGACCTCGCCTGCAAATATCTCTCGCAAGGCCAGAAACGGCGCGTTGCACTGGCCCGCCTGGTCAAGGAAAAGCGTCCGCTGTGGATCCTCGATGAACCCTTTGTCGCGCTTGATATGGCTGCGGTCGACTGGCTTTCCGGCATCATTTCCGGACACCTGCAACGCGGCGGACTGGCGGTGATGACGACGCACCAGAAGGTCAACATTGCCGCCGGCAGCGTGCGCGAATTGCGTCTTTCCTGATGCTCAAGATCATCACAGCAGTGATCAGCCGCGATCTCAAACTCGCCATGCGCCGGCAGGCGGATATTGTTTCGGCGCTGTTTTTCTTTATCATCGTCGTCAGCCTGTTCCCGCTTGGCATCGGCCCGGAACCTGATTTGTTGCGCAAGCTGGCACCCGGCGTTTTGTGGGTCGCCGCTCTGCTGGCGACCATGCTTTCACTGCCACGCCTGTTCGCCGACGATCATCGCGACGGCACCCTCGAACAACTCGCCATCGCACCGCACCCACTAGGATTGGTCGTTACCGGCAAAGTGATCGCTCACTGGCTGGTCTCCGGACTGCCTCTGGCCCTGATCGCGCCGGTGCTCGGCGTTCAGTTCGATTTGTCGGCTGAAGCGCTAGTCGCCATCACCCTCTCGATCCTCATCGGCACGCCCGCCCTTTCCGGGATTGGCGCCATCGGCGCCGCGCTGACCCTCGGCTTGCGCGGCGGTGGCGTGTTAATCTCGCTGCTGGTTCTCCCGCTATATATTCCGGTGCTAATATTTGGCGCTGGCGCGGTTGATGCCACGGTGACCGGACTCGGGGGAGAAGGTCACTTGTCCCTGCTTGCCGCACTTACTTTTGCCTCAATAGGCTTCGCCCCCTGGGCGGCAGCCGCAGCTCTGAAGATTGCCCTCGAATGACAGATCGCTTAAACCTCTACCGCTTTGCCTCACCGGCAACCTTTTATCCGCTCGCCGGGGCGATGATTCCTTATTTCGTCGCCGTTTCGGTGGTATTCGGCATTGCCGGCCTCTGGCTCGGCATGCTCGTCGCACCGACCGATTTTCAGCAGGGTGAAGGCTACCGGATTATTTTCATCCACGTTCCGGCCTCCTGGATGTCGATGTTCATTTACCTGATCATGGCTTTCTGGGCCGCCATCGGGCTCGCCTTCAACACCCGCCTGTCGGGCATGATGGCGCAGGCACTGGCGCCGACCGGCGCGCTGATGGCCTTCCTCTCGCTATGGACCGGCGCCTTGTGGGGTAAGCCGATGTGGGGTACCTGGTGGGTCTGGGACGCGCGCCTGACGTCGGAGCTGATCCTGCTCTTTCTTTACATCGGCTATATGGCGTTGACCGCAGCGATTGATGACGCACGGCGCGCCGACAAGGCCGGTGGCCTTTTGCTGCTGGTCGGCGTCGTCAATATCCCGATCATCTATTTCTCGGTTCAATGGTGGAATACGCTGCACCAGGGCTCGAGCGTCAATCTCGCCAAATCTTCGATGGCGACGACCATGCTCTGGGGCATGCTGCTGATGGCGATGTGCTTCTGGATGTACTCGATTGCCATGGCGCTGATGCGCGTGCGCACCATCATGCTCGAGCGTGAGCGACACACCGACTGGGTCAAGGCTGAATTGGCCCACATCGTGGCAGGAGACGAAAAATGATTCACTGGGCCAGTTTTTCCGACTTTATCGCCATGGGCGGCTATGGTTTTTACGTCTGGGGCTCGTTTGGCATGACGGCCTTGATCATGGCAATTGAACCGATTGTTGCCCGCCGCAATCGAATTGCCACCATCACTCGCTTGCAGCGCCAACTACGCGCTGAAACCAGGAACACCGCTGAATGAAATCCCGTCACAAGAAACTCGCCCTGATCGCCGGCGCGCTGGCCATCATCGGCATCATCGCCGCCCTCGTTTTGAATGCCCTGAACAGCAACATCGCGCTCTATATCACGCCGACCGAAGTTGCCGCCGGCAAGGCGCCGAAAGACAAGCTGTTCCGCATCGGCGGGCTGGTCAAGGAAGGCAGCATAAAGCGTCAGGCTGACGGCGTGACCATCGCCTTCATCATCACCGACACCGAAAAAGACATTCTGGTGAACTATAAAGGCATCCTTCCCGATCTTTTCAAGGAAGGCAAAGGCGCTGTTGCCCAAGGAAAAATGACAGCCGACGACACCTTCGCCGCCACCGAAGTGCTGGCCAAACACGACGAAAACTACATGCCGCCGGAAGCCGCCAAAGCGGTCGATGATGCGCAGAGTCGCGCTGCGGGCAAACATGTTTCACCGTCATCCGCTGCTGAAAAACCGAAAGCGAGCTACTAAGCATGATCCCCGAACTCGGTAATTTCTCCCTCATCCTCGCCGCGGTCATCTCGCTCGTGCTCGGCACGCTGCCAATAATCGGCGCCCAGCAGAACCGCAGTAGCTGGATCGCGCTGGCGCGCCCGGCAACGTCGGCGATGGCGCTGGCGATCACCTTTTCCTTCGCCTGTCTGACCCACGCCTTCGTCAATAATGACTTCTCAGTGGTCTATGTCGCTCAACACTCCAATTCACTGCTGCCGCTGCAATATCGCGTCGCTGCCGTCTGGGGTGGCCACGAAGGTTCATTGCTGCTGTGGATGTTGATGCTGGCATGGTGGGCTTTCGCCGTGCGCATGTTGTCCAGCCAGTTGCCGGATGCGATGGTTGCCCGAGTACTCGGCACTCTGGGCCTCGTCGCCTTTGGCTTCCTTCTTTTCATCCTGATCACCTCCAATCCGTTCGACCGTCTGCTACCGGGCGCCGCCGAAGGAAAAGACCTCAACCCCCTGCTGCAGGATTTCGGTCTGATCATCCACCCGCCGCTGCTTTACATGGGTTACGTCGGCTTTTCGGTGGCCTTTGCCTTCGCCATCGCTGCCCTGCTCTCCGGCCAGCTTGACGCTGCCTGGGCGCGCTGGTCACGGCCATGGACGACCGCCGCCTGGGGCTTTTTAACCCTCGGCATCGCGATGGGTTCATGGTGGGCCTATTACGAACTGGGCTGGGGTGGCTGGTGGTTCTGGGATCCGGTCGAAAACGCCTCTTTCATGCCCTGGCTGGTCGGCACGGCGCTGATACATTCGCTGGCAGCCACTGAAAAGCGCGGCAGCTTCAAAAACTGGACGGTGCTGCTCGCAATCTCCGCCTTCTCGCTCTCACTGCTCGGCACCTTCCTCGTCCGCTCCGGCGTCCTGACCTCGGTGCACGCCTTCGCTACCGACCCAACGCGCGGCGTTTTTATCCTGATCTTCCTCGTTGCTGTGATCGGCACCTCGCTTGCCCTGTTTGCCTGGCGCGCCCCCAAGGTTGGCCTTGGCGGTCGCTTTGCGCTGGTTTCACGCGAATCGATGCTGCTCACCAACAACGTTCTGCTCGCCGTCGCCTGCGCCACAGTCCTGCTCGGCACGCTCTACCCGCTCCTGATTGATGCCTTGGCGCTCGGCAAAATTTCCGTCGGCCCGCCGTATTTCAACGCAGTATTTGTGCCGGTCATGGCACCGCTGCTCTTTCTGATGGGCATCGGTCCCTTTGCCCAATGGAAAGAAGCGTCGATCCCGGAAATCCTCCGTACTGTGCGCTGGGCTTTTGCGGCGGCAGTGGTTGTGGCAATTGCCGTGCCGCTGATTTACGGCAAATGGAGTGCCTTGACGGCTCTCGGCCTGCTGCTGGCAACCTGGATTGTCGCCACCGGGCTGATCAATTTTGTTGGCCGTGTTCAAAAAACGCGCGGCGGCTTATCGTTTATGAGCTCAGCCCTCAAGCAACCACGCAGCTTTTTCGGCATGCATGTGGCGCACCTCGGCATCGCGGTCTTTGTCGTTGGCGTGACCATGGTCTCCAGCTTCCAGGATGAAAAAGACGTCAAAATGGCGCCCGGCGACAGCGTAGACGTGGCCGGCTACCACTTCACTTTCAACGGCGTAAAAACCGTTCAGGGGCCGAACTACACGGCAGCGCAAGGCGACTTCGATCTTGCGGTCGACGGCAAAAATCTGCTCAAAATGCACCCGGAAAAACGCATCTATGCTTCCTCCACCATGCCGATGACCGAAGCAGCAATTGATGCCGGCCTCTTGCGCGATGTTTATGTTTCACTCGGTGAGCCGATTGATCGCGACAAACCGGAAGGCGAGTGGGCAGTTCGTGTTTATTACAAACCCTTCGTCGACTGGATCTGGGGCGGCTGTGCGCTGATGGCGCTGGGCGGCCTGCTCGCCATGCTCGACCGCCGTTACCGCGTCAAATCACGCGCTACATCAAGCGTTTCGACACCCGCCGGAACCCAACAAGCATGAACCGTTATTACTGGATACTCGGCGCTTTTGCGGCGCTTGTTGTTCTCCTGAGCGTCGGCCTCGGCCTCAATCCACGTGACGTTCCCTCGCCACTGGTCGGCAAGCCGGCGCCGGCCTTCAACCTGGCTATTCTCGCCACACCAGACAAAACCCTGGGCCCGAAAGACATGAAGGACAAAGTCTGGCTGCTCAACGTCTGGGCTTCCTGGTGTGTTTCATGCCGGCAGGAACATCCGGTTCTGGTCGAATTTTCCAAAAAAATCGATGTTCCTGTGATCGGTCTCAATTACAAGGAAGTACGCGGCGACGGCAATTTCGACATGAGCAAGATGGCGGCAGACGACGAGAAGAAACTCGCTTTCCAGCGGGCCAGCAAGTGGCTGACTGATCACGGCGACCCCTACAAGCTGACGGTGATGGACCTTGATGGCCGCGTCGGTATTGACTACGGCGTTTATGGCGTGCCGGAAACCTACCTCATCGACAAGGCCGGCGTCATCCGTATGAAGCATACCGGGCCGATCACACCTGACATTCTTAACAAGAAAATTATGCCGCTCCTGGCGGAGTTAAACAAATGATCCTGCGCGCCCGCTTTTTTGCCTTGTTTTTCGCGTTGACCGCAAGCTTCGGCATTGCACTGCCGGCGCTTGCCTCCAGCGCGACGGAAGCAGCAACTGCCGCTGATCCGGTCGCCGAAAAACGTTTGCAGGCGCTCTCTGAAGAATTGCGCTGCCTGGTTTGCCAAAATCAGACGATTGCTGATTCGAATGCCGAACTGGCGCAGGATCTGCGCCACGAAGTACGCACTATGATCAAGGATGGGAAGTCCGACAAAGAGATTATCGATTTCATGGTTACCCGCTACGGCGATTTTGTCCTCTACCGCCCACCGGTCAAAGCCGTCACGCTACTGCTCTGGGGTGGTCCGCTTGCCCTGCTGCTGATTGGTCTTTTCTTCCTCCAACGCTATCTTCGCCAACGCGCCAGGCGCGTCATCGAAGCCGAGCAGCCACTCTCTGCCGAAGAAGCCAGCCGTGCCGAGGCTCTGTTTAAGGAAATCAGTCCGAAATGAACTCGTTTTATATTTACGCCACCCTGATGATTCTGGTGGCTGCAGCCTTTGTCTTGCCGCCACTTTGGCTCGGCCAACGCAATCAGACCGCCAAAGGCGAGCGCAAGGAAACGAACCTCAATATCTTCCGCGATCAGTTGGCCGACCTTGAGCACGCAAGATCTGAAGGCTCACTCTCCGAGAGCGAATTTGAGCAAGCAAAAAGCGAAATTCAACGCCGCATGCTTGAAGAAATCCAGCCGGAGACTGCCACCGCCACCGGGCTCTCTAAACAACCCGGCAGTCGCAAGACAGCCATCGCACTACTAGTGCTGATTCCTGTGCTGACCGCAGCGGGCTATGCCATGCTTGGTAATCCAAAGGCACTTGATCCAGTACAAACCAAGGCGCCGCAAACCATGACGCCGGAGCAGATCGACGAGATGGTGGCCAGGTTGGCCGCCCGCCTTGAAGCCAACCCGGACGACCTTAAAGGCTGGCTAATGCTGGCCCGCTCATACAAAAACCTCGGGCGTTATGCCGAAGCCGCCAAAGCCTACGGCAAGGCGGAAAGGGCGGTCAATGAAGACCCGGAATTGCTTGCCAGTTATGCCGAGACGCTCGCCATGGCCGCCGGCAAGGGCCTCCAGGGCAAGCCGATGCAACTGATCGAGCGCGCCCTCAAGCTTGATCCCAAGCATGCCCACTCGCTGTTCCTGGCCGGCGCGGCCGCCATGGAAGCGGGGCAAAACAAGAAGGGCATTGCCTACTGGGAAGCACTCTTGCCGCAAGTCGAACCGGGCTCAGAGATCGACCAGATGCTGCGCGGTGGTATCGAACAAATGAAAAGCGGCAAAAAATAGCCGCTTACAGCCAAAAGTCACTTCGTTTGATCGCGGCCGTCCGATTTTTGGCAATTAAAATACAGATTGCAGTCGGCACTTGATATGCTTTAATTGTTAAGACTCGTCATTGGAGAAGTGATTCATGAGCCAGGAAAAATTCCGCCTTGTTACCCGCAGCGATTTTGACGGCCTGGTTTGCGCCGTGTTGCTCAACGAACTCAACCTGATCGACGACATCAAGTTTGTCCATCCGAAGGACATGCAGGACGGCAAGATCGAGATCAATGACCGCGACATAACCACCAACCTGCCCTACGTCGCCGGCGCCCACCTCGCTTTCGATCATCACCTCTCGGAAACCATCCGTAACACTGGTGATCGTAAAAACCACATCATCGACCCGAAAGCCCCGTCAGCGGCACGTGTCGTTTATGACTACTACGGTGGCAAAAAGGCTTTCCCGACGATTGCCGACGACATGATGGATGCCGTCGACAAGGCCGACTCGGCACAATTCAGCAGCGACGAGATCATCAACCCGACCGACTGGGTTCTACTTAATTATTTGATGGATGCGCGCACCGGGCTTGGTCGCTTCCGTGAGTTCCGGATCAGCAACTACACGCTGATGATGGATCTGATCAAATATTGCCGCAATCACAATATCGACGAAATTCTCGCGCTACCGGACGTCAAGGAGCGTGTTGACCTCTACCTCGAACAAAAGCAGAAGGCCGGCGAGCAGATTCAACGCTGCGCAACGGTACATGGCAATCTGGTTGTACTTGATTTGCGCGATGAAGAAACGATCTGGGCAACCAATCGCTTCCTGATCTACGCCCTCTTCCCGCAGACCAATATCTCGATCCATCTGATGTGGGGCGTGCAAAAGCAGAACACGGTGTTTGCTACAGGCAAGTCAATTCTTGATCGCAGCAGCAAGACCAATGTCGGCGAGTTAATGCTCAAATATGGCGGCGGCGGCCACCAGGCTGCCGGCACCTGTCAGATTGCCAATGATCAGTCAGATGAAACCCTGCAGGCGCTCATCAAGCAAATCAACGCTGACGGCTGATCAGTTCAGCGGCGGAATCAGGGGCGGCGGGGCGAGCCCCTCGCTCACCATCTCGGTTTCCAGCTTGATTCGGAGAATCAAAAGGCCGCGCAAACTTTCCCGCGCTTTGTCGCTCGCCCAGGAGTTATTCTGATGCGTCAGCAAGCAAGCCTCGATCTCTCCTTTATTGGCCAGATCAACCCGGCAAACAGCCGCATAATGTCGAATCTCGTGATCTAGACTGGCGAGTTCTTTGTCGTAATGTTCAAATCCGCTCATCGCTGCAGAATAACCTGAAAGACAGGCTTATGCACTGGCTAGACCTTCCGCCTCCGCGAAAAACCATCCCGCCCGCCTTCAACAATAATGGCGCTGCCCGCGAATGGCTATCGGCACAACCTCAGGCCGATCCGCTCCAGATGCAGAACCTGCTGCTACGGCAAATTGAGTCACTCGACGCGAGCGATCTGTCTGCGGCTGAAAAACTGCCTTTGCTCGACTTCTTACGCAGCGCAGCGGTGCCGGTTCAGGAAATTCTTGAACCCCGCTTTTTGCGCAAGGCTTTGCCGATGGCGGCCACCGACCAGCAAATATTCGAAAATTCTCAGCAAATATGGACGCAACTTGGCGTCGCATATTTCCGTATCGCTCCCCATTTCGCCCCCGCTGAGCGTCTGCTGCCGCTACATCGTGCCGCATCCTCCTTGCGCCTGGCCGAATATTGCCACCTGCTGGCAGCTCAGGAATGCCCGCCGCTACTTGATCAACTGTTGTTTGCCGTGCTCGCCCAATCAGAGCAGATCGGCGTTCTTCGCGAGTCGCTGACCGACCCGGATTTTCGCCAGCTTGGCGTATCAAACATTGCCGGACACATTGCCTGGGCTTTCCTGCTTCGCCTGATTGATCCTTACAAACTGGGCGTGCATCAACTCGCCGTTGCTAACCGCGCAATCAGCCGCTGGCGCGAGTTGGCCGGCTTTCAGGAAATGCCTGATAGTGACCCCAAATCACGTGCGATTCCGCTCACCACTTTGCTCGGCAAAACAATCCCGGAAGGGCTACCCAAATGGCTGGATATCCGAGCCATTGACCGCAAGATTCGCCACCGGCTTGAAGCACTCCAAGCCGGCGAATCACCTGAAGCTCTCAAGCTTGGACATGAACTCTCCAGCGCCGGCTGTATTCGCCTTTTGCATGACCTGCGCGAGGCATTGAGCCAGCGCAATAAAACGCCGAATACCGAAATTGGCGAATTGCCTTTGGTCTTTGGCGCTGAAAATATCTATACGCTACTCGCCGGCAAGCAACTCAATTCGCAAGGCCTGGGTGCCGGCAGCGCCGTGCTTGCCCACCAGCGGATGGCGATGTTCGGTTTTGACCGCGTTTCGCAATTACCCAACGCCGTCCGCAACCTCAACATCCCCGCCGAAGCCTGGACACTGCTTGATGGCCTGGCACTTCGTCCGGCAGAGGCCGGAGATCGTCATGCCTCTCCAACGCTAATCGCCACCAGTAACGAAAAAGAGACCCGGCTTGGTGTTCTGCTTGGTCTTCGCCATTCCTTGGACGGCGCTCTACGTGCCCAACCCAGCTGGTTTCCTGACACCATCACAGCGGGCGTCATTGAGCGCCAGGTAGCGGGCCGCGCGCAACGGGTACCCGTTTTCATAATGAACCATGATGGCCGCTTCTACCTGATCGCCCCCGCCACTGCCACGATCAAACTGGATGTCGGCCTGACCATAGAAACGCCCAAACGCCGTCACCTGACACCGACTGAAGTCAGCGAACGCGGCACTGACTTCGTCCGCTATCTTTGTCATAGTGCCTGAATAAAAACGCCCGCTTGGTAGCGGGCATTTTCATTGTGTCGCGGTCAACCGCCGAAACCGGTCAAATTTCGGCGTATCGAAGCATCATTCAAATTCGATGATGATCTGATCAACCGTCAGACTCTCGCCGGCAGCGGCCGATATTTTCTTGACCTTGCAGTCCTGATCGGCCTTGAGGATGTTTTCCATCTTCATCGCTTCGATCACCGCCAGCTTTTCACCGGCTTTGACTTCCTGACCGACCTTGACCGCCACTTCGCGCAGCAAACCAGGCATCGGCGAAATCAGGAACTTGGACAAGTCAGGCGCCTGCTTCTCGGGCATCAGCGCCAGCAACTCGGCGGCACGGGCGCTCATCACCATGAAGTCGGCGCGGGTGCCCCAGTGGTACACGCTGTAGCGGGTCTTGTTACGCTCGACCTGCACCGTGAACTCCTGGCCATTACAGGTGCCAACAAACAAGGACTCACCGAGCTTCCAGCTGGAGCGCAGTTCGTAGTGCTTGCCGTTGTAATCTATGTCGTAGCCACCATCGACCAGATAGGCAGTTACCGGGTGATGCTCGTTGCCTTCCGGATTGAGACGAACCACCATCCAGTGGTCGCCAACGATGCGCTCGTGCCCCTGCAACTGGCCGGTGATTGAGGCGGAACGATCAGTGAAGGCACGATAGACGTAGGCGGCAACGGAAACCAGCAGCGCCGGATCATCGTGCGGCACCATCGAGGCGTCAAAACCTGTCGGGTATTCCTCGGCGATGAAGCCGGTATTGAAGTTGCCGGACTGGAAGCGCTTGTGCTGCATCAGCGCGGCCTGGAATGGAATGTTCGAGGAAATGCCGCGAATCACGAAACCGTTAAGCGCATCCCGCATACGCTCGATGGCGCTGTTGCGATCCTTGGCGTGCACGATCAGCTTGGCGATCATCGAGTCGTAGAACATCGATATTTCGCCACCGTCATAGACGCCAGTATCAACGCGTGTCGTGCCATTGGTATCGGTGGTTTCTAGCGGCGGCAGGAACTTGACCAGACGACCAGTAGAAGGCAGGAAGCCACGGAAAGGGTCTTCGGCATTAATCCGACATTCCATCGACCAGCCGTTGAGTTGAACATCGTCCTGGGTGATTGGCAGCTTTTCACCGTAGGCAACGCGGATCATCAGTTCGACCAGGTCGACGCCGGTGATCAGTTCGGTCACCGGATGTTCCACCTGGAGACGAGTGTTCATTTCCAGGAAGTAGAAGCTCTTGTCGGCACCAACCACGAATTCAACGGTACCGGCTGATTCGTAGTTAACGGCGCGGGCCAGGGCAACCGCTTGTTCGCCCATCGCCTTGCGCATGGCCGGATCGACGAAGGGCGACGGTGCCTCTTCGATAACCTTCTGGTGACGACGCTGAATCGAGCAATCGCGCTCGTTGAGATAAACGTAATTGCCGAAAGAGTCACCAATCAGCTGAATTTCAATGTGGCGCGGTTCGAGCACGTATTTTTCAATAAAGACGCGGTCGTCGCCGAAAGCGTTCTTGGCTTCATTGACACATGAAGCGAAGCCTTCGAACGCTTCCTCGTCATTGAATGCAACCCGCAAGCCCTTGCCGCCACCGCCAGCCGAGGCCTTGATCATCACCGGATAACCGATGCCCTTGGCAATCTCAACCGCCTCTGCCGGGCCGGCAATCGCCGCGTTGTAACCCGGAATGGTATTGACCTTGGCTTCGAGCGCCAGTTTCTTGGACTCGATCTTGTCGCCCATCTTGCTGCTGGAATAATGCTTCGGGCCGATGAACTTAACGCCTTCTTCTTCCAGACGACGGGAGAACTCGGAGTTTTCCGAGAGGAAGCCATAGCCGGGGTGCACGGCTTCAGCGCCGGTCTGTTTACAGGCAGCGATGATCTTATCGGCGACCAGATACGACTCTTTCGAGGCCGCCGGGCCGATACAAACCGCTTCGTCAGCCAGATCGACGTGCAGCGCATCCTTGTCGGCTTCGGAATAGACGGCAACCGTCAGAATGCCCATCTTGCGGGCGGTCTTGATAACGCGGCAGGCAATCTCGCCACGGTTTGCAATCAGTATTTTCTTAAACATTTATAACCCTCAATTCAGAGTGACTGAGTAATTTGGGGCGCGCAGGGCGAGGCGGCGACGCTGGCTGCGACGAGACAGTACGCCAGTACGGCGAAGGAGCAGACGATGAAGCCAACGAAGCCATGCGCGATGCCAAATTGGTCAGAGCGGGATGTTGCCGTGCTTGCGCCAAGGATTTTCAAGTTTTTTATCGCGCAGCATGGCCAGCGAGCGGGCAATACGTTTGCGAGTGGCGTGCGGCATGATGACGTCGTCGATAAAACCACGCGCACCAGCGACGAACGGATTGGCGAACTTGGTCTTGTATTCGGCTTCACGCTCGGCGAGCTTGGCCGGATCGTTCTTTTCTTCGCGGAAAATGATCTCGACGGCTCCCTTCGGC
>JAABQV010000011.1 GCA_011391255.1 Dechloromonas sp. | reverse complement strand
ACAAATGTCGGCAACGTCAATTTGTGCAATGCCACGCAATGACACATAAGAGTCCACCATCGTTACAGTTGCCTACAGTAAAAGCACAAGGACCACCCGTACAATCAGGCTATACCAACTCGACCTTGACCAGCCATGACACCAGAAAACGCCATCCTCACCATCAGCCTTTACGCCGCCTTTGCCGACGGTAGCAATGACGACCGTGAGCGGCTGGTCGATGGCTTCAAAATTTCCGGATTCTGGACGGCTTTTTTCGCCAGCCTGTTTATTTCAATTTTGAGCATGGCGCTGGGTTCGCTGGCGCCGAATGCGGAGACGACAGTTTATCGCTTGCCGCCGCCCTCGCCAAACGCCATATCGATTTGAGCCGGGGAATTTCCTATGCGAATTGCGGTCTATGTCAGCGACGTTAGCGGGCACACTTAAAATGCAGACTTAGGCAAGCCAGCCGAAATCTGCCAGCCAGCCCCGAACTCAACTTCTCTGGAGAACGCTATGAAGGGCGACAAAAAAATCATCGATATACTCAACGACCTATTGGCCGGTGAACTGACTGCAGTTGATCAATACCTGATCCACGGTGAAATATATGCTGACATGGGCCTCACCCAGTTGGCCGAAAAATCCATCCACGAGTCCGACCACGAGCGCCAGCACGCGCGCGCTATCATCCAGCGCGTTCTGTTTCTCGAAGGTAAGCCTGATCTCAGCAAACGCGAGACGATGAAGATCGGGAAATCGGTGCCGGAAATGCTCAAGTCGGATTTGGCCTATGAATACAAAACCGATGGCGAACTGAAGAAAGCCATGGCCGCGTGTGAGAAGGCGCAGGATTATGTGACGCGCGACATGCTGGGTATCCAGCTCGAAGATACTGAGATGGATCACGCCTACTTCCTCGAAAAGCAGCTAAAGCTGATCGAACTGGTCGGCCTTGAAAACTATCAGCAAAGCCAGATCTAGGGAGCGATGATGAAAGGCGATAAGAAAGTCATCGAAGCCCTGAATAAGGTGCTAAAAAACGAGTTGACCGCAATCAACCAGTATTTCCTGCACGCCCGTATGTTCCGTAACTGGGGGCTGGAGAAGCTCAACGATTACCAGTACAAGCAGTCGATCCGCGTCATGAGGGAAGCCGACGAAGTGATCGAGCGCGTGCTCTTCCTCGAAGGCCTGCCCAACCTGCAAAACCTGGGCAAGCTGATGATCGGCGAGCATGTTGTTGAATGTCTGGAGGGCGATCTCAAATACGAACGCGAAATCCAGCGGCCACTGCTGATCGACAGCATTGCACTGTGCGAAGAATTACAGGATTACGTCAGCCGCGACTTGCTCGAAGAGTTACTCGAGCATTGCGAAAAAGCCATCGACTGGCTGGAGACCCAGCAGAGCCTGATCATAAGTGTCTCGCTACCCAACTACCTGCAAGCCCACATGAAACCGGATGCTGACTAAGGCAGACTTTCGAATTTAAAACCCGCGGCCCTTGCTGCGGGTTTTTTTGGCCCAGATCAGACAAAATTATTGACATCTATTCTCATTTACATAAAATAAGAATTATTCTCATCTTTGCTCGGAAGCAACGGAGCCTTTCATGTACGTTTGTGTTTGCAATGCAGTCACCGACAGCCAGATTCGTGAAGCCGCCCAAGGTGGTGCCCGTACCCTGCGCGACCTGCGCCGCGAACTCGGCGTTACTCAGGATTGCGGGCGTTGCGCAAGCTGCGCTCATGAGTGTCTGCGACAAGCAAATGTCGGTAGCAAGCCGAGCAAAGCCGGAAAAAAATCAAGGACATAAGGCCATCAAGGCTTGTTCGCCGGATCGGCAAACCAGTTCTCCTTGCTCACCAACACATTATTCTTTGGTTGCAAGACAAAATGCGGCGACATGATCTGTACGCCATGGGTGTTGAACTCATCCTGGATATTGCCGTGTAATTCGGAAAGGATGCGAACCCGTCCGAGTGGGCGGTCAAGCTGGATGAACAACTCGTATTCAACATAGAAATCCTGCAAGGCCTTTTGCGCGACAAAAGGCTTGGGCGTTTTGCGCACGCCCGAGGTTAGTTCCGCCGCATTGACCAGCATCGCTTCAACCTGCCGCCACGGGGTGTCGTAACCGATAGTCACCGTCGTCGACACCATCGCCCCTTCGTCGGCACCGCTGGTGTAATTCTTGATCGGATTGCCCACCAGAACGGCGTTGGGAATCGTCACTTCTTCGTTGCGCATATTGATGATCTTGGTCGACAAGACGCCGGTTTCTTTGACCACCCCGGTGACCTCACCGATGCAAACAAAATCACCAACCTTGAGCGCCCGCGAGTAGATCAGCACCAGGCCACTCATCATTTGCGTCACGATGCCCGCCGAACCCAAAGTCAGCATGAAGCCGAACATCACCGAGAGACCCTTGAAGGATTCGCTCTCAGCCAGCGGCAGGTAGGGATAAGCGATAGCGATGCCGAAGCCCCAGATCAAGACGCTGACAATACGCCGCGTCGCACCGGCGGTCTCACGATGGACGCCAGGAACAATCGACGTCCCTTGAACAATGTTGTTGAACACATTGCCGACCACATCATTTACCGCTTTGGTCAGGAACAAAACAACGGCAACTGTCACCATGCCGGGCAAGGCAGCAATAGCGCCGGTGCCCAAGCTGTGCAGCAAGTCGAACAGGAAGCCGGATAAGCGGTCGGCAAACGGCTGTGTCAGTGGAAAGCTGCCAAGGACATACATGCCCCATAGATAAGCCACAGCGATCCACAAAAAGGCCATCACCAACTGGGTAAAGCGCAAAATCAGCAGCCATAGCTGGCTCGCCCAGCGCAGCTTGGAGTCTTCACGCGCCTGCCCGAGACGCTGATGCATGCGATCAAGCAGAACACGGGCAGCACGCAGAATCGACCAGAGCAGAACCAGCGCGACCAACGAGGCAAGCAGCGACTTGACCAGGCCGCGCAGTAAGGTATCGCTGGAAGTCGAGGCGAGATAAACCTCAATTGCCTCTTTTAGTCGCGCTTCAACCTGCGCCGCAGCATCATCAAGCGTTTGCCGGCTTTCGGCGTCACGATCGGCCTCGTAGAGGACGAAGAGCTGCTGATCACCGATCGTAAAAAGATAGCCTTTTCGCTCGTCGACCGTAACATGTGCTTTGGCTACCGGCTTGGCCAATTCGGCTTGAGCAAGCTGGCGCATGCGCTCATGAATGCGGCGGGCGCGCATCTCGGGCGTTGAACCCTGCGCCGAGGTACGCAAAACCGCAATATCCCGGTTGGCAAAGCTCAGAACCGCTTCCGGCACAGCCGGCGTCTTCGCCTGTACCCCATTCAGGGTGAGCACACCAAAGATCAATAGCAGGATCTGAAAATATCGCATCAGCATTTTCCCATCCGATTTAAAAGCTTACAGGACGTCTACACCAAATTCCCCGGCCGTCAGCTCACCAATCACCGAAACATGACTAAAGCCCTGCTGCAGGAAGATGGAGAGCACCTCGGTAACACTATCGGGCGAGCAGGAAACCAGCAGCCCGCCAGAGGTTTGCGGATCGGTCAGCAAGGCCTGCTCGACATCGCCGATACCGGTGCCCAGCTTGACGTTCTGCTTGAGGCTATTCCAGTTTCGCCCGGAGGCACCTGTCACGTAACCTGCCCCGGCAAGCTCAACCGCCCTCGGCAACATCGGCAAATGGGAAAAATCAACCCGCGCCCGTAATCCGCTCCCCTTGCAGACCTCCATCAGATGGCCGAGCAGGCCAAAACCGGTGACGTCGGTCACCGCATGAACGCCATTCAGGCAACCCAGCAACGGGCCCGGCGTATTGAGCTGGGTGGTGCTGGCGATCATTGCCTCGTAATCCGATTCTTGCAACTGGTCTTTTTTCAGCGCAGCGCTGTAGACACCAACGCCCAAAGCCTTACCGAGAATCAGCTTGTCACCTGCCTTGGCCGATGAGTTTCGCCGAAGATGTTGGGGATTGACGATGCCGATGGCGACCAGACCGTAAATCGGCTCAACCGAGTCTATCGTGTGCCCGCCAGCAATCGGGATACCGGCTGCCCGGCAAACAGACTCCCCGCCCGCCAGAATCCTGGCGATGGTTTCCACCGGCAAAACGCTGACCGGCATACCGACCAGCGCCAGGGCGAAGAGTGGCGTTCCGCCCATCGCATAAACGTCGGAAATCGCATTGGTCGCCGCGATTCGACCAAAATCGTAAGGGTCATCGACAATCGGCATAAAGAAATCGGTGGTCGCGACTATTGCCTGCTGCGGGTTAATTTCATATACCGCCGCGTCGTCGCTACTCTCCGTCCCGACCAGCAACTGCGGCGGGATGATGCCGCCGGCGGAACCGGCCAATATCTTTTGCAGGATGTCGGGGGCGATTTTGCAACCGCAACCGCCGCCATGTGAAAGCTGTGTCAGTCTGATATTTTCGTTGCCCACGGGCATCCTCTCTAAATTATTCAGCGTCAAACCCGGCGTCTTCAATCGCTTCGAGCAAAGCTGCTCGTGAAACCGTTTGCGGATCATAACCGACGCGCGCTTCAGCGGCCTCCAACGAAACCTCGGCGCTCGCCACACCACTCAAGGCGCTCAAAACCCCGGTAATATTTTTGACGCAACCCTGGCAACTCATGCCACCCACTTTAATCACCGTATTTTCCATTGCCTACTCCTTGTACATAAACGGCCGCCAGCGCTTCAATAATAGCGAATTTGAGACCACCGACACCGAACTCATCGCCATCGCTGCCCCGGCAAAAACCGGATTAAGCATGCCTAGAGCTGCCAACGGGATGCCCAAAATATTGTAAATAAAGGCAAAAAACAAATTCTGGCGAATCTTGCTCAGCGTCGCGTGCGACAAATCAATCGCATCAACAACCCCGTTCAGATCGCTGCGAATCAAGGTCAAATCAGCCGCTTCAACCGCCGCATCGGAACCGGCACCAATCGCAAAGCTGACATCGGCGGCCGCCAAAGCCGGCGCATCGTTGATGCCGTCACCAACCATCGCCACCAAGCCGCCGGCGGCTTTCAACTCGGCAACCGCCGCCGCCTTGTCGCCAGGGAGGATGCCGGCACGGAACTCATCAATGCCGGCCTGACGGGCGATCGTCGCTGCCGTTGCGGCATTATCGCCGGTCAACATAACGACCCGGATACCCTTCGCCCGCAAGCGCTGGATCGCCTGCCGGGAACTCGGACGTAGCGCATCAGCAATACCAATAATTGCCAAAATCTGATCATCATCAGCCAGCACAACCGTCGTTTTCCCTGCTGACTGCAAGGCCAGCACCCGCTCGTCGGCTGCTGCACCCAGCCAGTCCGGCGCGCCCAAACGCATCTTGCGCCCGTTTATTTCGCCGCTCACCCCGCGCCCGGCGTGCGCGAAAAAATTGGTTACGTTTTCGCCGTCGACCGCGACACGCGCCAAAATGGCCCGCGCCAACGGGTGCTCCGATCCCTGCTCAAGAGCCGCCGCCAAACTCAGGGCTTCGCTCTCGGATGCCGCCAGCGCAATCACATCGGTGACCTGCGGCCGGCCTTCAGTCAGCGTGCCGGTCTTATCAACAGCAAGGATATTGATCCGTTCCGCACGCTCCAGCGCCTCAGCATTGCGCACCAGAATACCGGCGCGGGCGCCCTGCCCGGTGCCAACCATGATTGCCGTTGGCGTCGCCAAACCGAGTGCGCACGGACAGGCAATGACCAGTACCGCCACCGCATTGATCAAAGCCTCGGCCAGCTGTCCCGAGTAAATCCACCAACCGGCAAAGGTCAGCAGCGCAATGGCGCAGACTACCGGCACGAAGACAGCTGAAATACGATCCGCCAGCCGCTGCACCGGTGCCTTCGAGCCTTGCGCCTCACCAACCATACGGATAATACCGGCCAGCAGAGTCTGTTCGCCCACCCCCGTCGCCCGGCAACGCAGCGCACCCTGGCTGTTGGCGGTTGCCGCAAAGACCTTGTCGCCGGCTTTTTTGCCGACCGGCATACTCTCCCCGGTCAACATCGCCTCATTGATGCTCGAATCTCCCTCAAGCACCTCGCCATCAACCGGCACACTCTCGCCGGCACGCACCATGAAGATATCACCCGGCATCAAGGCATCAACCGGCACCTCAAGCCACTGACCATCGCGCTCGACGCGGGCAGTTTTCGGCTGCAGGCGAATCAGTGCTTCAATCGCTTCCGAGGTCTTTGCCTTGGCGCCAGCTTCGAGCAATTTACCCATCAACACCAGGGTAATAACCGCCGCTGCGCCTTCAAAATAAACATACTGATCGAGGCCAAGCACCGTCACTACCGCCGAGAAACCCCAGGCCATGCTGGTACCCAGAGCGACCAGAACATCCATGTTGGCACCGCCACCGCGCAATGCCTTCCAGCCACCATCGTAAAATCGCCAGCCGATCCAGAACTGTACCGGCGTCGCCAGAGCCAATTGGAACCAGCGTGGCAACTCATTGTGATGGCCATGCTCACCAAACATGAAAAACATCTGCCCGACCAAGGGTAGCGTCAGCGCAACGGCGATCCAGAAGCGCTGAATATCGCTGCGGTAAACGCGCAATTTCTCGGCTTTTTCACGTTCGCGGGTTTGTCCGTCAACCACTTTTGCCGAAAATCCAGCTTTAGCAACGGCTTCAATGACTGCCGCTTCGTCAGTAGCGCCGGAAAGTCGAACTCGCGCCCGCTCGGCAGCCAGATTGACATTGGCCTGCATCCCCGGCTTGCGGTTAAGCACCTTTTCAAGACGCGCCGAACAGGCGGCACAAGTCATGCCGCCTATCGAAAACTCAACTACACGACCGGCATCAACCTCGCTCACTTGACCAGCATTACCGGGCAAGTCGCCAGATGCAGGACGCGGGTCACCACCGAACCCATCACCATGCCAGCCAGCGCGCCGCGCCCATGCGTACCCAAGATAATCAGATCACAGTGCAGATCGTTGGCCATCTTGGCAATGATTTCAGCCGGCTGGCCGACGTGGATGTGCGTTGTATGAAAGCGCCCGGCCGCATCGAGTCTGGCCTGCACCGGCGTCAGCTGCAGCTGGCTTTCTTCGCGGTAATACTCATGCAGGGTGTCCTTGCCGATATGTGACTGCACGCGGCCGATGGGTACCGGCGGATGGACGTGCAGAAGATGGATTTCCGGCACATCGCGAAACCAGGCCACATGAGACACCAAATGATCGACGGCACGCAGCGAACATTCGGAGCCATCGACTGCCAACAAAATTTTCATGCTCATCCGTATCTCTCCTAAACCCAGCCCAATAAACGCATGACGCCAAGCAAACCGTAAAGCCCGAAGCCTAGCACCAGCGCACCGGAAAAAATACGCACCGCCGGCAAACGCACAAATTCATTCAACCGCGCCAGCAGAATGCCGGCAAGCAGTAAATTAGGCAATGTGCCAAGACCAAAACTCAGCATCATCAACGCCCCGCGCTCCGCCGAACCAGCGCTCAAGGCCGTCGCCAGCGCACCATAAACCAGCCCGCAGGGCAGCCAGCCCCACAGCAAACCAAGCGGAAAAGCTTGCGCCAGCGTCCGTGCCGGCAAAAAACGCCGGGTCAGTGGTTGAATGTGACGCCAAAGTTTTTGACCGGCGCGTTCGCTGAAAGCCAAAGCGCGGCTCACACCAAGCAGGTAGAGACCCAGCGCAACCAGCATCAGGTTGGCCAGCAAATAGAGGATCAGACGAACCGGTGCCTGGCCATCAAGCAACAGACTGGCGGCGCCCAGCGCACCGGCGATGGCCCCGGCTGTCGCATAAGAAATGATGCGTCCGGCGTTGTAGGCCAGATGCATCGACCAGCGCGCCGGCGCGCCCAGAGAGAGCGCACCGACAATGCCGCCGCACATGCCGACGCAATGCGTTCCGCCAAGCAGACCGACAAGGAAAAGGGCAAGAAACGCGGAATCAGAAAACATCTGCAATGAATCGGGCAAACATGCAGTTTAACCTGCGCGCCTGCCCGGCACGGAACTCAGATGACCTTGGAGTAACGCGTGCGCTCACGCGCTGCACGCAAATAGCGGTCAAAGACCATGGAAATGACCCGCACCAGCATGCGTCCCGGCGGCAGAACACTGATCCACTCGTCGTCAACCTCGAGCAGGCCGGCAGCTTGCATTTCCTTCATGTCTTCGAGTTCGTCGGCAAAATAGGACTTGAAATCGATCAGGTGGGCACTCTCGATGCTTTCAATTGACAACTCGAAATGACACATCAAGGCCTGAATGATCGAACGCCGCAAGATATCGTCAGCATTCAGTTCAATACCCCGGAAAACCGGCAGCATCTGCGCATCAAGGCGGTCGTAATATTCGTCCAGTGTCTTGACGTTCTGGTTATAGGTCGGTCCGACTTTGCTGATCGATGAAATGCCGAACGACAGCATGTCGCAATCGGCATAGGTCGAATAACCCTGGAAATTACGATGCAAACGCCCCTGACGCTGGGCAACCGCCATTTCATCATCGGGCTTGGCAAAGTGATCCATGCCGATAAACACGTAACCAGCTTCAGTCAGCTTCTTGATTGCCAGCGCGAGAATTTGAAGTTTGGTATCGCCGGAGGGCAAATCATTCTCGGCAATCCGCCGCTGTGGTTTGAACAGACTGGGCAAGTGCGCGTAGTTGTAGATCGACAGACGATCGGGGTCCATCGCCAGTACACGTTCCAGTGTGCGGTTGAAGGCCATTACCGACTGGTGTGGCAGACCATAGATCAGGTCAACGGACACCGATTTGAAGCCATTGGCGCGTGCAGCCTTGATCACATCAAAGGTCTCTTCTTCGCTTTGCACGCGATTGATCGCCACCTGAACGCGCTCGTCAAAATCCTGAACACCAACGCTCATCCGGTTGAAACCTAATTCGCCGAGCAAGGCAACCGTTGCGTAATCGACCTTGCGCGGGTCAACTTCAATCGAATATTCGCCACCCTCCAGCAACTTGAAGTGCTTGCGCGTCTCCGCCATCAACTGGCGCATTTCGTCATGCGACAGGAAGGTTGGCGTACCACCACCCCAATGCAACTGAATGACTTCGTGCTCACCGTCCTTGCCTTCCAGGCTGGCACTTTGCAGCTCCATCTCCTTAGCCAGATATTTCAGATATTTGGCACTGCGCCCATGATCCTTGGTGATGATCTTGTTGCAAGCGCAGTAATAGCAAATGGTGTTGCAGAAAGGGATGTGGAAGTACAATGAAAGCGGATTAGTGAACCCGCCGATGTTTCGTTTCCCCAGCCAAAGTTTGGCGGCGTCTGAATCAAATGCTTCGACAAAGCGGTCGGCAGTTGGATAGGACGTGTAGCGCGGCCCATTAACGTCGAAACGACGAATGATCGCGGGATCGAAAATTAGATTATCTTTTGCGTAATTCATTGAACTCACTGTAATGCGTTGTCGTCATAAGTTGTGATCGGTGGTACGGTATCAGATTGCGTACGTTCAAGCGCGCCGTAAGCTGTGAATAACGCCAAAAATAGTGATAATTATGTGCAAATGCTCTTCGTTACAGGTTGACTTGGATCAAGCTTAATAAAATTGATGACGCCTCCTCAAACCGCCACACAAGAAATCTCGATGACCTCGGTCAAACGCGCTTGCGGCAATTGCAATCTGCGCGAGCTTTGCCTGCCTTACGGCCTCAGCAATGACGAACTCGAGCGCCTTGATGAACTGGTCACCTCGCGGCGCAAAATCAAGCAAGGTGAATTTCTTTATCGCGCCGGCTCCGGGTTCGAAGCCATTTACGCGATCCGCAGCGGCTTTTTCAAAACCGACGTTTTGCTTGAAGATGGCCGCGAGCAAGTGACCGGCTTTCAGATGGGTGGCGAGTTGCTGGGCCTTGATGGAATCAGCACCGAATTTCATACCTGTAACTCAGTCGCCTTGGAAGCGAGTGAAGTTTGCGTTATTCCCTTTTCGCGCCTGGAAACGCTCTCGCGTGAGATTCAGACTCTGCAGCACCATTTTCACAAAGTCATGAGTCGTGAAATTGTTCGCGATCACGGCGTCATGATGTTGCTTGGAACGATGCGTGCCGAAGAGCGCCTGGCGGCTTTTCTGCTCAATCTTTCTCAGCGCTTTACGGCACGCGGTTATTCGCACGCCGATTTTTACCTGCGCATGACGCGGGAAGAAATTGGCAGCTATCTCGGACTCAAGCTGGAAACCGTCTCGCGTGCTTTTTCGCGATTCCAGGAGGCCGGGCATATTGCTGTGCAGCAAAAACACATCCGTATTCTCAACATCGCCGGGCTCAAAGCCCTGATGAGTCATCAGAGAGTCTGAGACGATCAGGCGGGGCAGTATTCATAGTTGCGCCAGTTGCTCACGCATGAGTTTTGACTGTTGCCGGTAGCGCCAGCTTGCACGCGACAAATTCCACAGCAGCAACAGGTTGGCCATAACAAAAAGCAGGCCTGCCACCCGCGCCAGTTCCGGTAGCAGAACAGCGCCGAGCAAAAACACCAGCGCAAGCGCATGTGACCCCATCTGCCCGTTCATTTCCTTTTCGCCAAGAATCTTGTGCATGGCCGGCGCCGGCAATTTTCCCCCACCCAGGTTTTGCAGATGCAGCCAGGCTAAAAACGGAATGATTTTATAAAGCATGCCGACAATCAGTGGGACAAAACCACCGACAATCAGCAAAACACCCAACAAAAGCGGGAGCTCGTTATATTCGGCGAGCGCCGGCCAGAATGTTGCGGTCAACGACAAAAACAGGGCAAAAATGGTGCAAGCCAAACCCAGTTGCCAATAACGAAAAGTCGTATCTGCTCGCGCCCGCCGGCGCTTCAACTGAAGGTGCATGGTGAAAGCGCAAAAGGCTATCCCCAAAAAGCTCAGCATACCCTGCGCCAGTTGCCCGATACCCGGCACTTCAAACCAGACGCTGAGCGATGCCAGGACGACGCCAGCCAGTAGCAATCCCGGATACCACCAACTCAACCGTGCCGGATAACCCGGCGTCAGCTGGAACATCGGAACCACGACGTAGGCCATCGCCGCCAGCAAAATACCGCCCCAGGCCGCAAAACCCCAGCTGGCGTGCAAGTCAGTCAAACTCAGCAAAGGAATTGACCAGCCATTAGCGACGGCCAGCGCAAGCACGACACCCAGCGCAGCAACGCCAAACAAACCCGACATCGCCATTTTTAGTCCGCGTATCGTCGGGCTGGTCGATGGCGTGCGACTTAATGGCGGGACGACGACGACAAGAAAGCCCAGCACTGAAACACCCAGAACAATGCCCCCCGTAATGAGCAAGCTGGCGCTTGCGAAGTAAAAGCCGCTGCTCAACAAGACAGCACCGCCGCTCAGGGCCACATGCAACCAGCGCGAAATAGCCAGAGGCTGAGCCAGATTCACCCCGGCAACCACCGGCAAGACCTGAATCAGGGCGCCAAGCATGGCTTGCAGCATAAACCCGACAGTCAGCAAATGGGTTACCGCCAAGGCGCCGGGTGTCCAGCGTGACGCCAGTAACGAAGGGCCGTCCCAAACGAGGATGAGACCAGCCAACAAGGCAAAAACCGGGGCGCTTAGAAAAAAGCGCAGTGGGGCGGTGAACGGCGGCGCCTGATCAAATGACAGCAATCCTTGCATGAGTGACCGACCGGCTACCGCCAGATCAGGATCTCAAAGGTACCATCGGCAACCAGCTCAACTTCGTAGCGATGACCATTTTCCTTGAGCACCCGGTAAAGCGGATGCGGCTCGCGGAAAAGCTGCAGGAGCAAGTTCTCGCCTGCTTGCAGACTGTCGAGCATTTCCATGGTTTTGACAAAGGGATCGGGCGGCTCCATGTAGCGCGCGTCAATCACATGCGGCGTCTTTGAGTCGGTCATGCCACGTTTAACTCGGTTTCAAGGCGCGCCAGCAACTCGGGCGTCTCACCCGAAAGATGCTGATCGCACATCGGGTAAAGCATGTTTTCTTCTTTCATGTTGTGCTGCTGCATCATGATTACCAGCGTATCGGCATAACCCAGATAATCATCAAACTGATTCAGCACAAGCGCCTGCAAGGCCTCATCCATCAGGACGCGAATCTGCGCATGCTCCATCCGCATGACCTGGGTTGGCCCCATGCTCATGCCGGTTTTGGCCTCAAAGGTCGGGAAGAGAGTTTTCTCTTCAGCGTCGAAATGTGCAAGCATCGCCTGCTGAAAATGCTCAAAGCAGGCCTTGGCTGCCTGGCTGTCTTTTTTGCCGACGGCCAATTCAGCATCAGCAAAAAGATCATCACAATGGCGATGATCTTCGGTCATTAGGCTACGGATGGCGGTCATGGCTTGCTAAAGAGTTGAGATTAGGCATTCTCGCCTGAATCAACAAAGCAATTCCTTGACCGCCATCAAATCATGACTTAACGATACCGACCTGCAAATTATCAAACCAGTTGATAAAGCGCTGTACATCAGCGCCACGATAAATGGCACCGTGTTGCGGGCAGAGCATGTCGATATCCATTTGCGAAACCCGCTCGCACCAGCGACGCTTGGCCTCACTGGAGCCCATGTAACGGCGATGAAAACCTTCGGCGAGACGAATGTGCTTGTCAAAATCCTCGACGAAAAGCCCGTCCTGACCAGGCGGCAGCATGGCCGCACCTACGTCACCGGAAAACAGCACCTTGGCGACCTTGTCGTAGAGATGGAAATTACCGGAGGAGTGCAAATAGTGGGCAGGCACGGTGCGCAGTGTCAGGCCGGCGAGGGAAATATCCATGCCCTCGTCGGGAATCGAGACAAAGGTCTCGGCAGTGCCACCAAAATGCGGAATGAAACTGCTCCACAAGGCACTCACATAACAACGCATCTTGGGATTGAACTCAAGCCAGAGCGCCAGCGATGAGCAGATATCCGGATCCTGATGTGAAGCAAAAATGGCGGATAGTGCTGATGGATCAAATTCCGAGGAAAGAGCCGAAAAGACCGCCGGGAATATCTCCGCACCACCCGGGTCGAGAAGCATCCCCTCACCGCCGTGCGTCACCAAGTATTCATTGGTATCAATCAGAAAATTGGGCTTATCCGGATCGCGAACAATCGCTACCCATTTGTGGGTGCCATCCTGGAAAATGGTTTCAGTAATTTTCATCTTTTCTCCTCAATGTCCGGTGAAAAACGGCGAGCGCCGCAGCGATTCCAGCGAACCGCGTATTTCTTCGACGACCCCATCAAACTCACCGGAAACCTGCGCCAGCGGCACCGCAAAGGATTGTCCGTAAGCCGCTTCAATCTTTGCCGACTTGGCCAGCACGCCGCCCAATTCGACCATTTGGAAAGCGTCTTCCAATGCCCGTTTGAGCTGATTGCGCAACTTCGCCAGTTTGCCGGCATGCGTTTCATTTTCAGCGTAGCGTTGTGCCAGGATTGCCGGCGCTGCTGATTGCGGCGCAATACTGGCCGCTTCACCGAGCAGTCGGGTAAAGCGAATATCCTGAAGGACAATCGAAACCTCACCGACACAGTCATGGATCAATCCGGTCAGTGACTCCATACAGGTTCGCAAATCCTGAGAAAAAACGCGTAGTTCGTTCGAGAGAACACCAAACCCCAGCGCCGCAGTCCCGGCGCGCTTGGCCAGAAAAATAGCGTTGAGCGCCATGATGTTGATTTTGAAGGAGACGCCGACGACACGCTTGATCTCCTCGTTGATTCGCACAATTTGCAGAAGATCAACCCCCGCTCGGGGCGCCTTGCGCCTTGCGGAGGTCATCGCGGTCGTCGTCATGTCAGCCTCTTACTTTGCGGAGAGTCACTAATGTACCAATTCGCCGGGTGGATCGAAAGGGCTATTTCTCGTAAACGTAGGTTCCGGGGGCATCGGCAAGCGCCGGAAATTTACGGTTGCTGGCCGGATAGGCATCGACCAGTTCACCACAGTTCCCGTTCAGCCATGCTGTCCAGTCGTCCCACCAGGTGCCGGTTTTCTTCTCGGCACGTTCCAGCCAGTGTTCCCAATGCTCATTATGCTCAGGCACAGCGATCCGGTAAGAACGCTTGGGCGGGTTGGCCGGTGGATTAACGACGCCAAGGATATGGCCTGACGACGACAGCACAAAACGCACCGGTGTTTTGACATTGACGTACTTATGAATGCGATAGCACTGACGCCACGGCGCTATGTGGTCGTCCTCGGCGGTCACTGCGTAAAGCGGCTGGACGATTCGGTCAAGATCAATCGGCTCGCCGGCAATCTTGAGCTTGTCGTGCTTGATCAGATTGTTTTGCAGATACATCTGATGCAAGTAATAAGAGTGCATCGCGCGTGGCATGCGCGTGGTATCGACGTTCCAGAACAGCACATCGAAAGGCGGCAGTTCTTCGCCCATCAAATAGCTGCGCACGTAGTAATGCCAGACAAGACTGTTGGCGCGCAACATGCGGAAAGAAGTCGCCATTTCGCTGCCGTCAAGATAGCCCTTGTCGGCCATTTTTTGGTCGAGGGCATTGACGCAATCCTCATCAAGGAAAACATCAATATCGCCGGGCTCGGAGAAATCGGTCAGCGTCGTAAACAGCGTCCAATGGGCAACCGGTACCTCGTCAGCGGCAAAGCGCTTGTTAGCCCAGGCCATGTAGGTTGAAACCAGCGTGCCACCAATGCAGTAGCCAACCAGATGAACTTTCGGCACCTTGCAGAACTCGATGGCAGCGTTGATCACCTCATTAGTGCCCTCCAACAAGTAATCGTCAAAACGAATCTCGGCAAGCTCGGATCCAGGGTTTTTCCAACTGGTAATAAATACTGAAAACCCCTGATCAGTCAGATACTTGACCATGCTCTTCTTGGACGTCAGATCGAGAATATAGAATTTATTGATCCACGGCGTGATGATGACAATCGGCGTCGCGCGCACTTTTGCGGTCGTCGGCGCATAGTGAATCAGCTCGACCAGGCGATTACGGAACACCACCTTGCCCGCCGTTGTTGCCAGATCCTTGCCAACGGTGAAGGCATCCGGCTCAACCATCTGGATATTTTTGGCCTTTATGTCGCGCATGAAATTACGCATGCCTTGCGCGACGCTCTCACCCTTGGTCGCGACAAAGCGCTCCATCGCAACCGGATTCAACCAGAAGAAATTATTCGGCGCGACCATATTGAGCCATTCGCGCGACCAAAATGCTGCGCGCCGGCGTTCTTTGTCGGACAAGCCCGGCGTCTCGAAAACCATGTCCTGCAAGCGGTGAGTCAGCGCCAGATACCACTCTTTAGTGATATCCCAGCTGGCTGATTCAGTCCAGATCGGATCGGCAAAGCGCGCATCGTCGTGATTGGGCTGCACGACATCTTCAGAAGGCATGCCCATGGCACGGCGCATGACGTGCGATTGCAAAGCGATCAAGTCGCCGGAAAGGGCGCTGGCAGCTCTCAGCAACTCTTGTGGATGCGTCAGCCAGGCCATCTGCGCATTGAGCAACGAAGTGGTCACCCCAAACGGGTCGATCTTCTTGCTAAACGCGGCACCAACGGTTTCCAGCGGCGTCAGCGCACTGATATTGATACTCTTGTGGGTGGCGGAAGAAGTATTCGGCATGACATTTTGCTCCTGAAAATTAGACCTTACTTATACCACATCCACGTCGTCAATTTAGGGGGAAATTACCGGCTGACGGGCTATTCAACGCTTTTCGCAAAGGCCTAGTTGGCGTAGGATAGGATTCCAGAAGGCCGAATTTCCGGCACGCGCTATCGAGGAGAAACGCCATGTTCAAACACATTCTTGTACCCACCGACGGATCAGAACTCTCCCGCGCCACCGCAAGCCGCGCCGTTTCTTTCGCCAAGGAAGCCGGCGCCCGCATCACGGTCTTTTTTGCCAAGCCGGAATACCCGATTGCCTACTTTGGTGAAGGAGCCCTGATCGACCCGACGACCCCGGAAAAATTCGCTGAACTGGCCGACCAGCAAGCCAGTGAATATCTCACCGATGTTCAAAAGCAATGCCAGGAAGCCGGTGTTGAGTGCAACTCGATTTCAGTCACCAGCGACGTCCCTTACGAAGCCATTGTTGAAGCTGCCGAAAAATCCGGCTGCGATCTGATTTTCATGGCCTCGCACGGTCGACGCGGTTTTAGCGGCTTTTTATTGGGCAGCGAGACAAACAAGGTGCTGACCCACTCCAAAGTGCCGGTACTGGTTTATCGCTGATCGGCTCTGCGCGCCTGATCAGCGCTGCGCCGCCAACGGCTCCAGTCGCTTCAGCAGGCGCCCGCTCTCGCCGTCAATAAACGAAATGGCTTCGAGCTCGCCGACCAGATAGCGTTTCTTCAAGGTGAAATCCACTGGTTTGCCATAGATGGCTTTCCAGAAGGTGGTGCTCTCGCTGACCACCGGCGCGATCAAACGTACCGTGGCACGCATTGTTACCTTTGACGCCTGGCTCGCCGGCACCCGTGCGATAAAGCCGGCGTCATCATCGAAAGCACGCGGGTAAAAATCGTAGAGATTCTCGAAGGCGAGAAAATAGTCGTAGCGCCAGACGATTTTCATCTGCTGGCTGACGCCGATTTTGTCCTCAAATTCATACTCGCCGCGCGCTTCTTCAACCGACTGTAGCGGCAAAAATTTGAAGCGATAATAGTCGTCGACCGCAACATCTGCCAATGGCCGCCAACTCCAGCCCTCGGCGACGTTATTGAAGGCCATGCAGTAACGGATTTCGGCGCTATCCCCCTGAATTTCAATGGAGAATCCAGGACTGTTCATCAGGTCAATCTCAAGCTCAACACGCTCACCAACGTGAGCCGCTGCGAGTTGCGCCTGATATTGAACAACGGCACTATCCACCGCCAAGGCCGGGGCAGCAAAGACAACAGCAAGCGCCGCCACCAAAAAAAAATTGCAGGTAGTCATGCCACATGGTGCTTAGCGGACAAAAACGCCACAATGATTAAAATCAAATTCAGCCAGAACGCATCCCGGAAAATACAATCACCGGCCTACCGATCCCCTGATGGAAACGCATGAAAACCTCACGGCAAGACATCAAGCCCTACATCACCAAGGATCACTCGGAGATTCGCGAACTGCTGCATCCGAGTCTCCATGGCGCGCGCAACCAGAGCCTGGCAGAGGCTGTCATTGCGCCCGGCGCCAGAACCGAGCGCCACCGCCACAGGATCACTGAAGAGATTTATCACATCACCCGTGGCTACGGTGAGATGACTTTGGGCGAGGATCAATTCGCGATTGCTGTCGGCGACAGCATCCTGATCGCCCCCGGCACCCCGCATTGCGTGACCAACACCGGCGCTGAACCTTTACATATCCTGTGCAGTTGCGCGCCGGCATATTCGCATCAGGATACGGAATTGCTCTGAGCGAACCTTTAAGCTCACGGCCAAAATATGCGTCTGGTAGCGTGAAGAATAGTTCAGTTCCAGATCAACGTATCAACCAGAGTCATTCCGCTGTCGTCGGATGTCTTGTGGCGTATTGAAGTTGCGGCTCAGGTCTATGGCCTAAAGCCACTCCCTTGGCTTAAGCGGTACGCCGCTTTGTAGCACGTCCACTTGGACGACTCGCTATGCGGGTTGTTTTCTCGGCCAGCGCAAGAAGGCCAAGCAAAGCTTCATTGACGGCCTCGGCAGTTGGAAAAGCCTTGGCGACGCTATCGCTAAGCAAAACAAGATTAGTTCCCTTAACGTAGCGAGCAGCGTATTTACCTCGCACGCCTTTGCCCAGATCTTCGCGTTTATATTCTTCGCGCATTTCATCATCCTTGCTCATAGATACCTCGCTCACGTCGTGTTGTCTTGCGGGCGCTAATAATTCTGATCGCACGCCCGCGTTCTGAATGCACTACTGCCAACAATCGATCCTCATGCGAAACGCCGAAGGTTAGCAAACGTTTTTCCGCCTCAGAATGGTCAGGATCGGGAAAGGTAATGGCAAAGGAGTCGCCAAATACAGAAGCTGCCTCCCCGAACGAAATACCACGCTTGGAGATGTTAGCGATTGCTTTCGTTTCATCCCATTCAAATTTCAACATCGAGCTGACTCCGATGGCCTGGTGTAACGGATAAAGGTGGACACCCCCTTGAGCCTAACGCCGGCACCTTTAGCCATGTATCGGTGGATAAACTTAGCTGGACAAGACCACCGGACGGGCGGTTTTCGTTGCTCTCGAAAACCGTGGTCTGTCCCCTATTTTCGCTGAGAACAAAAGCATATCACGCCACCGCGCCAGCATTCACAAAAACATCCCAAGATCGATTGTTACGGTCAACCGCCAAATAGCCGCGAAAATTTGCCGGCTTATTGCACAACCGCCCTCTTCCACTCCGCCAGCTCCGCCTTCCGGCAAAGCTGCATCAACAAATCAAATGCCGCGTCAACATAGCCAGAAGCTGTTGCGGTCAACGGCTCGCCGAGCTCGAATTTTTCACCGCTAACACAGAGCACGAATGAGGGTGGTGGTTGGCTGCCTTCGGTTTGCAGGTAGACCTGCAAAACCGCTTCCGGCGGTAGTTCGTGCGTGGTGTGGGCGATGCCGGTGGCCGGGGCGATTTGTTTAAAAGTGTAGGGTGCGGGGGTGTTTTCGCCAGCATCAATGAAGAGAGCGAGTTGGCGCCCCTGCAAGTCCAGCGCATGTTCGATCTGTAGCTGAAAATCCTCGATCAGCTCGAATTGCTCAGCCAAACCCTGATTTTGTAGCCATTTTTCCAGTCGACCGTAAAGTTCCGGGCCGATAGCGTCGTCGCCCCGGCTCGGGTTCCCTACCGCGAAGATAACAACCGGCGCGCTCAAGAGCGGCTCAGGGCGTGCACCTGTTGGCCTTCGACATCAACCAGTTCAACCTCCAGCGGCATTTTGCCGAGTGCGTGCGTGGCGCAGGAGAGGCACGGGTCGAAAGCGCGAATCGCCACTTCAACGTGATTAAGCAAGCCTTCGGTGACTTCACGGCCATGCAGGTAGCGCTGGGCGACATTGCGCACTGCTTCGTTCATCGCCTGATTGTTGTTGGTCGTTGAAACGATCAGGTTGGCCATCGTTACCATATCGTTTTCATCGACGCGGTAGTGATGGAACAGCGTGCCACGGGGTGCTTCGATGACGCCAACGCCTTCGCGCTGACGCTCCCCGGGAACAGCCATCAGATTGTTACCGAGCAAATCGTCGTCATGCAGCAGGTTTTTGATTTCCTCGGCGGCATGCAGCATTTCGATCATCCGCGTCCAGTGGTAGGCAAGCGGCGCATGCATCGGCGCACCGCCGGCATAATCGACAAATTCCTTGCGCTCGTGTTCGGCAAAGGGCGTCGAAATCTGGTTGCAGTTTTGCACACGCGCCAACGGGCCGACCTTGTACCAGCCCTTATCTTTACCCAGCGACGTGATGAATGGGAATTTCATGTACGTCCATGACTTGACCTCTTCCTCAAGGTAGCGGTCGTAGTGCTGGTAATCGACGTTATCGAAGATGATCTTGCCGTTATCGTCACGGGCGCGCAGTTTGCCATGATAGAAATCGAGATCGCCGTTGTGGCCGACGATGGACATGTAATTGGAACGGAAGGTACCGAAGCTGTTGTAGAGGCCGGGATCCTGTATATGCACCTTCTTGATCAGATGCACCGCATCGCGAGACCAGGCGACGATCTGGTAGATATTTTTGAGCAACTCATCGCGCTCGGCAATGGTCAGCGACTTGTTCATCCCGCCCGGCACCGCACTGGTGCCATGGATGCGCTTGCCGGAGGTAATCCGGATCACTTCCTGACCGAATTTACGCAGCAGGACGCCCTGCTTGGCGATTTCCGGGTGCGCCATGGCAACACCAACAATATTGCGTCGCGTCACATCGCTATCAAAACCAAAGAGCAGATCAGGCGATGAAAGATGGAAAAAATGCAGGGCATGCGATTGCAACATCTGGCCGTAGTGCATCAAGCGGCGCAGTTTCTCGGCGGTCGGCGTCAGTTTTTTGACACCGACGATGATATCCATCGCCTTGGAAGCGGCCAGATGATGCGAGACCGGGCAGATGCCGCACAGGCGCTGAACCATCACCGGCACTTCCCAATAGGGCCGCCCCTGGATGAATTTTTCAAAGCCGCGAAACTCGACGATGTGCAGGCGAACCTGATGCACCTTGTTCTGTTCATCGAGCAAAATAGTTACTTTTCCATGGCCCTCAACCCGCGATACAGGATCAATCGCGACGCGGCGCAGGCGCTCGGGGTGTTGGGCTGTTTCTAGTTGCGAAGTCATGGCTTACCTCAATCGTAATGCATTAAATCGTGATCCAGCGTCGGCTCACGGCCGGCCAGCAGATCGGTCAACACTTTCCAGATGGCATCGCCGGAGGGCGGGCAACCGGGGATCGAATAGTCGATCTTGACCACCTCGTGAATCGGATGCACCTGATTCAGCGGCAATGGCAACTCCGGATCGTTCGGGATCATGCCGTTCGCCAGGCCGGGGCTAGTGTGATAAACCTCTTCGAGAATCGTCGTCAGCGGAAAATGATTTCTTTGGGCCGGCAATCCGCCGTTGACCGCACAAGCGCCCAAGGCGATCAGGATTTTGCAGTGCTTGCGAAACTCGCGCAGGACATGAACGTTTTCGGCGTTGCATAAGCCACCTTCGATAATGCCGATGTCGCAATCCGGGCTGACATTCTTGATATCGGTCAGCGGTGAGCGGTCGAATTCGATGTGTTCGAGCAGGGTGAAAAGGCGCTCATCAATATCGAGTAGTGACATGTGACAGCCGAAGCAGCCGGCCAACGAGGTGGTTGCCACCTTGAGTTTTTTCTTGACTGGTGCATTCATTTTGGCGCCCCTTCCATTTCAGGTTCACGCTGCGCGGCAATCGGCGCCTTATCGTAAGTTCGCTCACCAATTGGCACGGCGAAGCCCTGGCGTTTTTGGAGAATAACGCCGACCGGGCAAACCTGCGCCGCCTTGTCGGCCAGCGAAAAGTCCGTATCGGCCAGATTGCCGGAGGCCGCATTGACGATCAGATGAGTCTTGATACCGCGGCCGGAGAGGGCAAAAACGTTTTTCTTGTCAACATCACGGCTGGCCCGCACGCACAGGGAGCAGAGTATGCAACGGTTGAAATCAATGAAAAAGTCTGGGTGGGTGGCGTCGACCGGACGATTCGGAAAGAAATGATCGTAATGCGGCGACATCATGCCGAGATGGTAGGCAGTGGCCTGCAACTGGCAATTGCCGCTCTTTTCGCAGGAGGGGCAAAAATGGTTGCCCTCGACAAACAACATTTGCGTCAGCGCCCGTCGTTCGCCATTCAGCTCTTCGGTATTGTTCTCAACCACCATGCCAGTCGACGCCCGCATGGTGCAGGAAGCCGTCTGGCGGCCATTGACCTTGACGGTGCACAATTTGCACGAACCGTGCGGTTTGAATTCAGGGTGATAGCACAAGTGCGGGATAAAGACCCCAGCCTTGGTTGCCGCTTGCATGATGGTCTCGCCATCTTCAAATGGGATCACCTGACCATCCAGAGAAAATTTCTGACTCATGCTTTTTCTCCCAAAGCAACTTTTGAAGTCGAAAAGTGAGCGCCCGAATCATCACGCCCCGTCATCTGCCGGGCTTGCGACAAAGCGCGATCAAGATCAAAAGCCGGCTCAAACTGATCGTGTTTCATACGCTTCTCGTAAGCCGGGCGGAACTTGGCGATGGTATCGAGAACCGGATTGCAGGCCGTATGCCCAAGCCCGCAATGACTGGTTGTTTGCAGCAGGAGATTGAGTTTCTCGATCTCGGAAAAATCGTAGCTGGAGCCATGCCCGTTGTGCAGCTTGTCCATCATATTGACCAGCAACGAGGTACCGACCCGGCACGGCGTGCAGAAACCGCAGCTTTCATGCTGGAAGAAATGGACAAAATTGCGTGCCACTTCAAACATGTCACGGCTTTGGTTGAAAACCATAAAGGCACCAGCCGTCGGAATGTCCTCAAAACAAATTCGCCGCGCGAACTCGTCGACCCCGACGCAAACCCCGGACGGCCCGCTGACCTGAACCGCCTGCGTAGCGCTCGCCCCGCAATCGTCGAGCACCTGCTGAATGGTGACGCCAAACGGGTATTCGTAAATCCCCGGCCGCTCGCAATCGCCGGAGACCGACAATATCTTGGTGCCGGCCGAGTGCGAGGTACCGATGGCGGCATACCACTCGCCACCATTGAGCGCGATCAAAGCCGCTGCAGCAAAGGTTTCGACGTTATTGACGATGGTTGGCTGGTCAAGATAGCCGTTGGTCACCGGAAAAGGTGGCCGGTTACGCGGCGTACCGCGTTTGCCTTCAAGCGACTCGATCAGGGCTGATTCCTCACCGCAGACATAGGCGCCAGCACCGAGGTGAATTTTGATATCGAAATCCGCGCCCGGTATGCCGAGAATATTTTCACCGAGCAGGTTTTCCTTGCGTCGTCGCTCCAGCGCCGCATTGAGCGAATCGAGCAGATAGCGATACTCGCCGCGCAGGTAGATAAAACCTTGCTCGGCACCGATGGTGTAAGCGGCAACCGTCATCCCCTCAATCACCAGATCAGCCTGCGTCGTCAGCAATACCCGATCCTTGAAGGTGCCCGGCTCGCCTTCGTCGGCATTACAAACAACAAAGCGTTGCTGGCCGCTCTTGAGCGGCGCGTTGCGGCAGGCCTCCCATTTCAGTCCGGTGGTAAAACCTGCGCCGCCACGCCCGCGCAGGTTGGCGCGCTTGATTTCATCAAGCATCGCCGATGGCCCGCTGATACCTGACGGCAATCCTTCACGCCAGGAGCGCGTATTCGATGCCTTGACGCCATCGCTCGGCGTGCGCCCGCGAGCAGCGCGCAAAGCATCTCCCGGCGTCATCTCCGAAGCCAGCAAAATATCAGCCTTGCGAATATTGTTATCAACCGCGAAATAGTCAGCCGGCCAATCCGCCAGTGGCGTCTTGTTACGCACCAGATCGGCGATCTCGGTGATGCGTGTTGCGGTCAACTGCGGAATCGCCCGATTATTTACCAGCAAGGCCGGCCCCTGGTCGCACATGCCGGTACATGAGGTGCTATCGACACTGACCAGACCATCTTCGGATGTCTTGCCCGGCTCGATCCACAAGTTTTCGCAGAGCTGCTTGATCAGCGGCTGATTGCCTTGCATACGGTCAGTGATGTTGTCGGAAAAAAGGATCCGGTACCGGCCGCGCGGCTTGGTGTAGAAAAAGGAGTAAAAGCCCGCGACCCCTTCAATCTTGGTGCGCGGCACATTGAGCAGGGTTTGCAGTTGGTCGATGGCGGCTGGCGGCAACCAGTCACAGACCTCCTGAATCTCGCGCAATATCTGCAGCAAATTGACTGGATCACGCTGGTAGCGTGTTGCGATTTGATCAACGATTTCAGCGAGCGCTTCAGCGCCCATTTCGTTCAGTGCCACGGCAAACTCCCGGAGATAGCGAATGACTGCAGAAAGCCTAGCACAAATCAATAACGCCACTATTACGCCAGGTCAACAATTCAGCGCGCGGAGCCAAAGACAACAATTTTTTGGTCAAACAGTCATACAAGCGCAATCGGGTTGTGCCACAATAGCGCCATGGTGCACTGCACCAACCCTGCTTTTCTGCTGTGTTGGTGCGTGTCCGAGTTTCCCAACGACTTCTGAAAGGAAGAACAGCATGAGTGCAAACCTCGAACAAATTACGCTGGCGCAGACCGGCTCCCATCTCCCGCTGGCAGGCAAAAAAGGCCTGATTACCGGCATCGCTAACGACAAGTCAATTGCTTTCGCCGTCGCCAAGGCCGTCCGTGCCCTCGGTGCCGAGATCGCCATCACCTACCAGAACGACAAGACCGCCAAATACACCCAGCCGCTGGCTGAGGCCATTGGTGCCAAGCTTTTCGAGAAACTGGATGTCACCCAACCCGGCAGCCTTGAAGCGATGATCGAAAAATGCGGTGTTGAGTTTGGCCAGATCGACTTCGCGATTCACTCGATGGCCTTTTGTGAAGCCGACGATCTGCACGGCCGCGTCATCGACACGACCGAATCCGGCTTTGATTCAGCGATGAACATTTCCTGCCACAGCTTCCTGCGCATGGCCAAGGCGCTTGAGCCGCTGATGTCAGAAGGTGGCTCGCTGATCACCATGTCCTATCTTGGTGCCGAGCGTGTCGTCCGCAACTATGGCGTCATGGGCATTATCAAGGCGGCGCTTGAGTCTGCGGTGCGTTACATGGCCTACGACCTCGGCCCCAAAGGCATCCGCGTTTTTGCGGTTTCCCCCGGCCCGATCATGACCCGCGCGGCTTCCGGTATCACCAATTTCGACAAGCTGCTTGAGTCGGATGCGGTCAAGGCACCGCTCGGTCGCACAGTGACCATCGACGAGGTTGGCGCGCTTACCGCTTTCCTTTGCACATCAGGCTCATCCGGGATGACCGGACAAACCATCTATGTCGATGCCGGGGCGCATATCGTCGCCTAACATCCAAGACGGCCGTAGCGCAGGCGACCAAAAGCCTTCCGCTACGTGCTACATAACAGGCTTGTTTAGGGGAAATCCTCATGGCCAATGATCCTGCCGGACTTATCACCGACCCTGTTCCCGACCATCCATTGCTCAATGGTCGTCTGGAAATCGGACGCGGCGAGAGCACCATCGTCCTTGACGGCGACGTTGTTGACGGCGTTGCTCACGTCTTCAAAGTGCTTTCATCGCCCACTGACTACGCTTATTACACCGCACCCGACCGGCCAACCGGCCAGCATTTTCCGGTGGTTTATGCCGACCATGGTACGGCTGGCCGCTCAAGTCGCGGCTTTCCTTTTCATATCGTCGAAGTGGAGAAGCTCTATCCGCTGCCGGGCACCGGCGATGCCAGTGAGCTGGCAAGCAAAATTTCAACATCCTATTTTGACGCCTGCATGATCTGGCGCAATCTGGCTCAGGACATGGGTCGCATCGCCCTGCACCATCTGGTTGTCACGCCGATGGGCTGGAACGATACGGTAAAGGAGTCGCTCAAGGCACTCGAAACCTTCTCCGGAGAGTACGACGCCCTGCCCGACTTGATGAAGGCCGACAACCTGATGATGCGCCCCGATGGGACCCTGGTTTTTTCCGACCCCGTCTTCATGGAGTGACCGCACAAAGCGGCACCGCACAATTACATAGAACCCCCAACCCAATGACTATCAAACACGTTTTATTCGCCTCGCGCGAACTGGCCGAATCACTCGCCGGCAATCCTTACATGGCGGTGATTTCGATTACCGATCCGGGCACTCCCGAGGCGCGTCTTGACCCCCTGTTCCGTCACGTCCTGCGCCTTTCCTTCTTTGATGCGGTGCCGGCTGACGAGTATCTGCCGGCGCCAATGCCGGGGATGTTCGACCATCTGATGGCCGCCCAGATCAGCGAATTCGTGCAAGCCCTGCATGCCGCCCCCTTTGATATTTCGACCATGGTGCATTGCGAATATGGCGTCAGCCGCTCGGCGGCTGTTGCGCTTTTCGTCGAAGCCTTTTCGGCAGCGCCGCTTGCTGCCCGTGAATTCGCCCATGAAGCCAATCAGTGGGTGATCGACCGCCTGCTGCATGTCAATCCCGAGTTGTCGATTGATATTCCATCTCAGCCCACGCGTGATCGTCGTGCTTCATCAGCGCGCGATCAGATAACATCCGAGACTCAAAAAGCGGCGTGAACGCAGCACTAAATACCTCTTTACGCTCCAGTCAATTTTAGGAATTCAGCAATGAATGACAGCAACGAGCAGCGCTACCTGGTCAACAAGACCTACGACGAAATTCAGGTTGGCGACACCGCCAGCCTGACGCGAACGCTGATGCCCGAGGACGTCAAGCTGTTTGCCGTCCTCACCGGCGACATCAACCCGAGCGTTATAGACCAGAGTTTCTCGGAAAGCGGCATGTTCCGCGAGGTGATCGCACACGGTATGTGGAGCGGTTCGCTGATCTCGACGGTGCTCGGCACTCAGTTCCCCGGCCCGGGCACGATTCTGATCGACCAGTCGCTGCACTTTGCGCGGCCGGTGACGATCGGGGACACGATCACCATCACGGTAACCGCCAAACAAAAATTCGACCACAACCATCACGTCATCCTCGATTGCGTTTGCACCAACCAGGAAGGCTTGCAAGTGGTTCGCGGCACCGCCGAGGTCCTGGCGCCGTCGGAAAAAGTTGCCCACCTGCAGCAAGTGCATATGCCGTCGATCCGCATCGACGACAAACACGAGCGCTATCAAAATTTGCTGGCCAGCGTCAAAGGGCTTGAGCCGATCCCGACGGCCGTTGCCCACCCCTGCGATTACGAGTCACTGAGGGGACCAGTCATCGCCTTTCAGGAGGGGATCATTGAACCGATCCTGATTGGCCCGGAATCAAAAATCCGCTCGGTGGCCGAAGAATTCGGCATCGACCTGCACGGCATTCGCATCGTCAATGCCAAGCACAGCCATGACTCAGCAGCTCTCGCCGTTTCGATGGTGCGCACCGGCGATGCCGAGGCCTTGATGAAAGGCAGCCTGCACACCGATGAACTGATGAGCGAAGTCGTGTTGCGTGCCAATGGCCTGCGCACGGCACGCCGGATCAGCCATGTTTTTGTGATGAATGTGCCGACCTATCATCGCCCGCTGCTGATTACCGACGCCGCGATCAACATCCGGCCGACGCTGGAAGACAAGGTCGACATCATCCAGAACGCCATTGACCTCGCTCACATTCTGGGCATCCCGGAACCCAAGGTAGCGATTTTGTCGGCGATTGAGACGGTCAACCCCAAAATTCAATCAACTTTGGATGCCGCCGCCTTGTGCAAGATGGCTGACCGTGGCCAGATCAAGGGTGGCCTGCTCGATGGCCCGCTGGCTTTCGACAACGCTGTTTCCATCGTTGCCGCCAAAACCAAGGGCATCAAGTCGGCGGTTGCAGGCCATGCCGAGATTCTCGTCGTACCCGATCTCGAATCCGGCAACATGGTCGCCAAGCAGCTTGAGTACCTGGCCAATGCGCTGACCGCCGGCATCGTCCTTGGCACCAAAGTCCCGATTATTCTGACCAGCCGCGCCGATACCGCTGAAACCCGCACGGCATCGTGCGTCATCGCCGCCCTGGTTGCCCACGCAGCACGCAAGAAAGGAATTGTCTAACATGTCTCGCGGCATTCTCACCATTAACGCCGGATCGTCTTCGATCAAGTTCGCCCTCTTTTCCCTCGCCCAGCCGATTTCTCAGGAAGCCGAAGTTTCCGGACAAATCGATGGAATCGGCGCCGAAACCACCAAAATGGTGGCAAAAAACCGTGCCGGCGAACGCATCACCGACCAGATGCTGGAAAGCAAGGCCAGCCACGCTCAGGCCTTCGATGCCCTGCTCAAATGGTTCACCGCCAGTCATGCCGACTGGAGCATCACCGCCGTCGGCCATCGCGTGGTTCATGGCGGCGAGCGCTATTCGCATCCAACCATCGTTGACGACACCGTGCTCGGTCACCTGAGCAGCTTCACGCCACTGGCGCCGCTGCACCAGCCGCATAACGTCGCCGGCATCGTTGCCCTCCAGACCTTGCTGCCCGGCGTGCCGCAAGTTGCCTGTTTCGACACCGCCTTCCACCGCAGTCAGCCTGACGTCGCCCAGACCTTCGGCCTGCCGCGCAGCATCACTGCCGAAGGTATCAAGCGTTACGGCTTCCATGGCCTCTCCTACGAATACATCGCCCGCGCCCTGCCGCAGCATTCCGGCCGCGCCAGCGGCCGCGTCGTCGTCGCCCACCTCGGCAACGGTGCCAGCATGGCGGCGATGGTTAATCGCAAATGCGTCGCGACGACGCTCGGCTTCTCGACCATCGACGGCCTCGTCATGGGTACGCGGGTCGGCAATCTCGACCCCGGAGTTGTCCTGCACCTGATGGAAACCAAGGGTCTGACGGTGAAGGACATGACGCGGATTCTCTATAAAGAATCCGGTCTGCTCGGCGTTTCCGGCATCAGCCAGGACATGCGCACCCTGCTCGCCAGCGACAAGCCTGAAGCGCAGGAAGCGGTCGATCTCTTCTGCTACCGCATCGCCCGCGAACTCGGCTCGCTCGCCGCTGCGGCCGGCGGTCTCGATGCCCTGATATTCACCGGCGGTATCGGCGAACACGCCGCCGAAGTCCGTCGCCGCGTCTGCCTGCAATCGGAGTGGCTGGGCATCCACCTCAATCCGGAAGCCAACGCCCGCGACGAGTTACGAATCAGCGCCGGCAACAGCAGTGTCGACGTGCTGGTTATCCCGACCAATGAAGAGTGGATGATGGCGCATCACGCGCAGACGCTACTCAGCCTGTAATTAAAAATCGTAAATCGCCGGCTCGCTGAAAAAGATTCGGTGAGCCGGTTTTTTATCGCCCGCCGCCCCTCACTTTCTTCACCTAGATCAATTTTTACGGGGATACTTGCGACTAGACTTTTCAGCCTGATCGTCCGGGCACGAAGGCGCTATCTGAGGATTGCGCTGCCTACTTGCCTGATTCATGGCGCGCGTAGCGGAAAGAGAGTGCAAGCATGGAAAATATCGCCACCCCCAGTATTGAAGTCCTTCTTGCCCGCGTACCGATGTTCAGCAGCCTTGCTCTGCCCGATCTAACGCGCCTGGCGCATGCAGCAAGAAAGGTATCTGCCGGCAAGGGCGAGATACTGTTTCACAAGGATGATGACTGTCACGGCTTCTATTTGATCGTCTCCGGCAAGGTCAAGCTGGTACTCAGCTCTGCCGGCGGCAATGAAAAAGTGGTCGAAATAATCGCGCCGGGACAAACCTTTGGTGAAGCGGTGATGTTCATGGACAAACCCTATCCACTCAGCGCGCATGTCCTCACCGACTCCGTTCTAGTTTACGTCACCAAGACCTCTATTTTCGAGGCGCTTGAATCCAACCCGCTGCTCGCCCGCAAGCTGATTACCGGCTTATCGATCCGTCTGCATCAACTGGTTCAGAACCAGGAATTCAGCAGTCTGCGCTCGGGCAAGCAGCGGGTCGCTGATTACCTGCTGCGTCAGCTCCCGGCAGAGGTGGGTAGCAGCCATAGCCCGTCGCTCGTCCTGCCTGCCAACAAGGGCACCGTCGCCTCGCACCTGGGAATTACGCCGGAACACTTTTCAAGAATCCTGCACGAGCTGATTGAGGACGGGTTAATTACGGTCAACGGCAAAATCATCCGGATTTTGAATCTGCCGGAAATCAAGAGACTGCTGGATGCAAGCTCCGCCGGGCCGGGAACTGTGCTCCGATAGCAACAAGAAACAGCTTTTCGGCTGGCGGGCAACCCTGAAAAGCGCCGGGCAGGCACTACGCGGCTGCGCCTGGCAAGGCTACTGAGCGGTCTGTTTTTTTTGCTTGGCTGGCAGCGCCGGCAATCATTTTTTTGCCTATCCAGAAAATAATTTTCAGTGCCGGAAGCATTGTTTTATCAAGCTTTTCAGGCCATGACAGAGCACTTTTGAGCAAAGCGGAACACACTGTATATAGTTTGTATATTGCGGCGACCCACTACATATAGTAGATTGCAGGCATTCCAAGACAAACCAACCAGACAAGCCGCATTTCTCAAAGGAGTCGCTGATGAGCCCAGTAACCGAACAACTTTCCCTGACCGATATCCCCGCCGCGCCCAAGTACGCACCACTGCAGGATCAGGAGATTTCCGGTGAAGTGCTCATCGAAAAATACGCCAAGGGCAAGGAAACCAACGTGCACGATGTGCGCAAGCGCGTTGCCTATGCATTGGCTCAGGTCGAGCAGGAAACCGAGCGCGCGCACTGGGAAGCCAAGTTCCTCTGGGCGCAGGAAAACGGCTTCATTCCCGCCGGCCGGATCAACTCCGCCGCCGGTACTGACCTCCAGGCAACACTGATTAACTGCTTCGTGCAGCCGGTTGGCGACTCGATTGTTGAAAACACCGACGGCAAGCCGGGCATCTATACCGCACTGGCGCAAGCCGCTGAAACCATGCGTCGCGGTGGCGGCGTTGGTTATGACTTCTCTTCGATCCGTCCGCAGGGCGCCCGCGTCAAGGGTACCCAGTCGCGCGCTTCCGGCCCGGTTTCCTACATGCGCGTCTTTGACCGCTCCTGCGAAACGGTTGAATCCGCCGGCGCCCGCCGCGGCGCGCAAATGGGCGTGCTGCGCTGCGACCATCCGGATATCGAAGTCTTCATCCACGCCAAGGACAAAGGTGACCTGACCAATTTCAACATCTCGATTGGCGTCACCGACGGTTTCATGGAAGCCGTTGATGCCGATGGCGAAGTCGAACTGCTGCATCGCGCCGAGCCGAATGCCGAAATGCGCTCGAGCGGCGCCTACCAACGAGACGACGGCATGTGGGTCTACCGCAAGGTGCGCGCCCGTGACTTGTGGGATCAGGTGATGAAATCCACCTACGATCACGCCGAGCCAGGCATTTTGTTCCTTGACCGCATGAACAAGGACAACAACCTCAATTACTGTGAAGTGATCGAGGCGACCAATCCCTGCGCCGAACAACCGCTGCCACCGTATGGCTGCTGCTGCCTGGGCTCGATCAACCTGACGCTGTACGTCAGCCATCCCTTCTCCGAGCAGGCCTCGTTCGATTTCGAGACCTTTGAAGAAGTTTGCCGCATCTCGACCCGCATGCTCGACAACGTGCTTGACGCCACCCACTGGCCGCTTGAGCGCCAGCAGCAGGAAGCCGCCAACAAGCGCCGCGTCGGCCTTGGCTACACCGGCCTTGGCGATGCCCTGACCATGCTGCGCCTGCGCTACGACAAGCCGGAAGCGCGCGCCATGGCGACCCGCATCACCGAAAGCATGCGTGATGCGTCCTACCTTTACTCCGTCGAACTGGCCAAGGAACGCGGCGCCTTCCCGCTGTTTAACGCCGAGTTGTACCTCTCCGGCGGCAACTTTGCCTCGCGTCTGCCGGCTGAGGTCAAGGCAGAAATCCGCAAGCACGGCCTGCGCAACTCACACCTGTTGTCAATTGCGCCGACCGGCACCATTTCGCTGGCCTTTGCCGACAATGCCTCGAACGGCATCGAGCCGCCCTTCTCGTGGACCTACACCCGTAAAAAGCGCATGCCGGACGGCACGCTCAAGGAATACGCGGTCGAGGATTACGCCTGGCGCCTGTTCAAGCACACCGGCGGCGACGTCAGCAAACTGCCCGAATACTTCGTCACGGCGCTGGAAATCTCCGCTCAGGCGCACGCCGATATGGTCGCTGCCGTTGCCCCGCACATCGACACCTCGATTTCCAAAACGGTTAACGTTCCTGCCGATTACCCCTACGAAGATTTCCAGGATCTCTACATGGGCGCCTGGAAAGCCGGCCTCAAGGGTCTCGCCACCTACCGTCCGAACAGCATTCTCGGTTCGGTGCTCTCGGTAACCAGCGAAGCGCCCAAAACCGAGGCTGTTACGGTCGACGCCAAATCTCCGCAGGATTTTGTCTCCGACGCCAACCGTCGTCTGTCGATCAAAAACCTGCCAGCACCGGTGCTCTCCAGCCTGCGCTGGCCGGGTCGCCCGAACCTGCCGGAGGGCAATCTGTGCTGGACTTACATGCTCGACTCACCGATCGGCAAGTTCGCGCTGTTTGTCGGCCATGTTGAACCGGAAGGCAAAGCCTGGCCGTTTGAAGTCTGGGCCAACGGCCCGGCCGAACCACGCGGTCTCGGTGCGGTTGCTAAAACGCTGTCGATGGACATGCGCGCCAAAGACCACGCCTGGCTCGAAATGAAGCTCGAAGCGCTGGCCAAGACGCCGGGCGACTCCTTCGAAATGCCGATGCCGCCGCACGGTGAGCGCAAGCGCGTGCCGTCAGTGGTTTCCGCCATGGCCCAGGTCATCGCCTGGCGCTGCGAGCAACTCGGCGCCTTCCGGAACGAAGGCCCGACGCCAGTCAAAGACGCCCTGTTCAGCGCCAAGGAACCAAAGACCGGCACCGACGGCACGCTATCGTGGACGGTTGACGTCAATAACCCATCCACCGGCGAAGACTTCGTCCTCGGCCTCAAGGAAATCACCCTGCCCGACGGCGTTACCCGCCCCTACTCGATGTGGCTCTCCGGCAACTACCCGCGTGCCCTCGACGGCCTCTCCAAGCTGCTCTCGCTCGACATGCGCGTGCTTGATCCGGCCTGGATCGGCATGAAGTTGCGCAAGTTGATCGACTACTCCGAGCCACTCGGCGACTTCATGGCCTTCGTGCCGGGTTCGCGCAAACAGCAAACCTATCCTTCAACGGTTGCCTACATCGCCGTCCTGATCATCCACCGCTACTCGATGCTCGGCATTCTCGACGAAAAGGGTTTCCCGCTACAGCAAATGGGCATCCTCGAAGCGCCGGAAGATTCCAGCAACAAAGTGCTGCCGACCCAAGGCAAACTTTGTCCGGAATGCGGTAACCACACGATGATTCGCAAGGATGGCTGCGATTTCTGCACGGCCTGCGGCGCGGTAGGCACCTGCGGCTAGCACTGCCCCACCCCAAAAAACCCCCCCGTAAATCTCGTATTTACGGGGGGTTCTATTTGACTTCAGGGTAAAACCCGCCCATTACTTTTGTAATGGTTTGTACAACATTGACCCAAGTCAAATGTCCAGGGTTTAGCTGTACTAAAATTTCGCGCTTATCCTTACAGGTGGCGTATGTTTTCGATTGGTGTTGTAGCACGGCAAACCGGCATTGAAATCGGGACCCTGCGCAAGTGGGAGTCCCGTTACGGCTTTCCGCAGCCTGAAAGACAGGATTCCGGGCAACGCAATTACAGCGAATCCGACATCACAACATTGCTCCAAATCAGCAGACGTATTGCCAATGGTGAGCGGATCGGCGGCATCATTCGTGATCTCGATCAGCAACCTGAAGATACACCGGCCAATTCAGCCACCCCGGGAGCCCTGAGCGATTCCGAAAAAGCCAACGCGGCGGCCATCGCTGCCCTGCTTGTCGCCGATTTTGTTCAGCTCAGGCACTTACTCGAAAATACCCTGAGCGAACGCACGCTATTCAGCTACGTTGAAGAAATCGCTGCGCCGCTGACCGCAATGGTTGGCGAGCAATGGGCGCTGGGCAAACTCCCCATTCATGCCGAGCATCTTTATTCTTCGGTCATTGAAAGCATCCTGACCCGTGAAACGGGCCTCGCCAAATATAAAAGCCAAGCACCTGGCGTACTACTAACCAGCCCGGCTGGTGAGCACCACACACTGGGCCTGTCGATGGTCAAAGCGGTACTCAGCGAAATCGGTGTCGACTGCCTGCATTTGCCAGGCACCCTCCCCCTCACCGAAATAGTCGCCGCCGCCCGCGCATATCAGATCAAGGTTGTTGGTGTTTCAGTCAGTTGCCACTACCCGCGCCGGATGTTGCCGGCACTGATCAAAAAACTCAGGAAAGCATTACCCGAAGAAATCTGCCTGTGGTTTGGTGGCGCCGGCATGTACCGCATTGTCGACATACCCCCGGGCGTCAGCGTGATCACATCCATGCGTCAACTTCTGTCCATTTGCCAGTCAATGAATTTGGCGGGAAAATCAACCGTTCCCGCCGTGAAAGCTATCTCATGAAAAAACTTAAATCTGCCGTCAATCCAACTGCACCCGAGCAATTGCCTACCTTTGCCGGCTACGTTACCTGCATTGGTGCCTCGGCCGGCGGTCTGGATGCCCTCGAAAAGTTTTTCCAGGCCTGCCCGGTCGATAGCGGCGCTGCCTTCGTCGTCGTCCAGCATCTCTCGCCTGACCACAAGAGCATGATGAACAACCTGCTCGCCCGCCATACAACCATGCCGGTAATCATGGTTGAGGACGATATGGCGATTGAGGCCAATCAGGTTTATCTGATCCCGCCCGGCACCATCATGCATGTCACCGCCGGCCACCTGCACCTAACCCCCAAAAACCCGCGCGGCCTGACCCTCCCCATCGACATTTTCCTGTTCTCGCTGGCTGAGGTCTATGGCAAGCACGCTCTCGGCGTGATTCTCTCTGGCACCGGCACCGATGGCACACGGGGTTCTGTCGCCATCAACGCGGCGGGAGGTTTCCTGATGGCGCAGGAGCCGGAGTCATCGAAGTTTGACGGGATGCCACGTAGCGTCATCGGCACTGGCATCGTTGACGCCATTTTGCCGGCAGAGGAGTTGCCGCTGCGACTGGTCGCTCACATTCTCAATCTGCCCTACAAGGAGTTGCAGGTAGAAACCAAAGTCATCCCCCATGCGACGATGACAATTGAAGACGTTCTGGCTGCCTGCCTGCAACTGTTGCATCAGATTGGCGGCATTGACTTCTCGGATTACAAGCCGGCGACGATCATGCGGCGCATTGAGCGGCGCATGCAGGTACGCCACACCCCTGAGCTCTATCAGTATCTCGACCTACTCGAAAACGACCGTGGTGAGGTGATTACCCTGCGTCGCGAAATGCTGATCTCAGTGACCAGTTTCTTCCGCGATCCGGAAACATTCGCCGAACTGGCTGAAAAGGTGATCTCGCCCCTCGTCGCCCAAAAACTGGCCGGTGACACTATCCGCGTCTGGGTGGCCGGGGTTGCAACCGGCGAAGAGGCCTACACCATCGGTATGCTGTTCATGGAAGCCTTCGAGCGCGAACGGCGCTGGCCCAGCCTGAAAATTTTTGCCACTGATGTCGATTTGCAATGCGTTGAAACCGCCGGTATCGGGCAGTATCCGGAATCGGCTGCTGCCGAACTCTCGCCGGAACGCCTGGAGCGTTTCTTCACCAAGAAGGGCGATACCTTCCTGATCAAAAACGAGTTGCGCCAATGCGTGGTTTTTGCCCGTCACAATTTGCTGGCTGACCCGCCTTTTACCAAGATGGATCTGGTCACCTGCCGCAACACCCTGATCTACTTCAAATCGGTCGCTCAGGAACGTGCCTTGCGTTCGTTGCAATACGCCATCAATCAGGGCGGTGCCTTGCTGCTCGGCTCCAGCGAATCGCTCGCCGCGATGACTGAAGGCCTGCAGACGATCAACGCCAAACACAAAATTTTCCGACGCAAGGGAGCCTCCTCAGTACCGTTCCTGAGCCGCAAGAGCGGGCCCAACTATCCGCATCCGGTGCTCGACAAAGCCTCACTTGCCGGCAAGAGTCGGCATCGGCCAACCGACAATAATATTGCCGATGCCGGTGTTGTCGCCCTGATGGAAAAATTTGCGCCGCCGGCGATCCTCGTCAACGTAAACCACGAGGCCGTTCATCTCTACGGGGAAGTCAGTATTTTCCTGCACAACAAGGAAGGTGCCGCCAGCCTGCAACTCAACCGCATGCTGCCGGATACGCTGACGCCGATCGCCTCGGCCTTGCTCTATAAATCAGCACGCGACCAATGTTCCCTGGTTTCTGATCTCGTTGATGTCAAGCTACGCAACGGCGAGCAATGCCGCTTGCGACTCTCGGTGCATCCGATCGAAAAAACCAGCGAAGAGCGTTTGTCACTACTTTGTTTCGAGGTCACCGCGACGCCAAATGTCGAGACCAGCGATTCTGTCGAAGCGATCAATGTCGATGCTGAAACGGTGGCTCGCATCCATATCCTTGAGCGCGAACTCGGGGCAACCCGCGAAAGTCTGCAGGCAACGATTGAAGAGCTGGAAACCTCAAACGAGGAGTTGCAGGCGACCAATGAAGAGCTGATGGCCTCGAACGAAGAGTTGCAAAGCTCAAACGAGGAGCTGCAGTCAGTCAACGAGGAAATGAGTACGGTCAACGCCGAATTTCAGGAAAAAATGTTGATCGTCAGTCGCGTCAATGCCGACCTTGACAGCATGGCCAAGGCGGCAGGTGTTGCGACGGTTTTTGTTGATGCAGAAATGGTGATTACCCGCTTCAGCCCGGATGCCTGCGATATTTTCAAATTGCGCGATTCCGACGTCGGGCGGCCTCTGGATGATATTTCGCATATCCTGCAGTACCCGACCCTCATGGCGGATATGGAAAGCACCCTCAAAACCGAGCGCATGACCGAGCGCGAAATTGTTTCGCTCGATGAAAAGAAAACCTATCTGGTCAGGATGCTGCCTTATCAGGTGCCCTCAAGCAGCGTACGTGGCGTCGTCGCCACCTTCGTCGACGTCACGGCCTACCACGACGCCAGACGTTTACAGGCGATTATCGACGCTCTGCCGGAACACATTGCGGTGGTCGATGTGATTGGCAAAATCATCATGATCAATTCTGCCTGGCGTCGCTTTGCCAGAGCCAATGGCGACCCCGAACTTAAACGCACGGGACTTGGAACCAATTATCTCGAAGCCTGCCAGGCGGGCAATCATGAAGACGGCCAAATTGCCAATACAGCGGCAAATGGATTACGTGGGGTATTAGACGGTAGTTCGCCCATGTTTTCATTGGAATACCCCTGCCATTCACCAACCGAGCAACGCTGGTTTGTGATGAATGCCGCGCCGGTCGTTGGCATGGATTACGGCGCAGTCGTCAGTCACGTTAATGTAACGACGCGTTACCAAGGAAAGTCTTCGTGAGTAACCACCCAGTTAACCTGAGCGAACTTCGCGATCGGGCATTAAAAGCCATTGAACAAAGCAATGCCATTCTGCACGATGCACCTGGCAGTCAGGCGGAGATCAATGCGCAACATCTTGTCGAAGAATTGCGCGTCTATCAGACTGAACTTGAAATTCAAAATCATGAACTTGGCGCTGCGCAGGGCGAGATTGCGCTGGCGCTGGAAAAATACCGTTCCCTGTTTTCCTTTCTGCCTTTGCCGGCAGTAATTATCGACGCGCAGGGCTTCATCCTTGACGCCAATCTACAGGCTGCCCAATTTCTCGGCTTGAGCCAGAACTCTGCCTTGCAACGGCGCTCGGCCATACAGCTTTTTGATACCGAGAGCCGTGGTGCGATTTATCAGTTGCTGCGCGACCGTACGAATGACTCAGCCCAGACCCTGGCACTGATTGGTGTGCGGGCTGCTGGTGGCGAGACAATTTTATGCGATGTGCACATCATTCACCTGCATGAAGAGACTTCCCCGGAAGGCAGGACGGTTCTGCTTTTTGTCGACCAGAGCGACAAGATGGCGCTGCGCGAGAGCGAGCACAATCTGCGCAGTCTGGCCGATAGCAGCATGGGTTTGATCTGGGCTGCCGGTACCGACAAGCTCTGTTATTACTTTAACAAGGGCTGGCTGAAATTTACCGGCCGCAGCCTTGAAGAAGAGCAGGGAAATGGCTGGGTGGAGGGGGTGCATACCGACGATCTTGAGCGTTGCATCGCCATTTATGAGCAACACTTTGACCAACGCCAGGCGTTCAGCATGGATTACCGCCTGCGTCGCCATGATGGCGAATACCGCTGGATTCGCGATAACGGCACACCGCGTTACGACAGCGATGGCGGTTTCGTGGGCTACCTCGGCCATTGCCTGGACATTCATGACCGCGTCGAGGCCGAGCAATCGCTGCGCAAACTGTCGCAAGCGGTAGCGCAAAGCCCGGAGAGTATCGTCATTACTGACAAGAACTCGGTGATTGAGTATGTCAATGCCGCCTGCCTCAAGTCGACCGGCTACAGCGAAGCTGAGTTGATTGGCCAGAATCCGCGCATTTTCAACTCCGGGCAAACCGCGCCGGCGGTTTATGCCCAGCTTTGGGAAACACTCGGCCAGGGAAAACCCTGGGCAGGCCAGTTCACCAATAAAAGCAAGGATGGCCGGATTTTTTATGAGCATGTGCGGGTCTCGCCGATTCGCGATGCCAGTGGCGAGGTAACCCACTATGTCGGGATCAAGGAAAATATCACCGAAAAAATGCGGATTGCCAAAGAGCTGGACGCCTATCGCGAACACCTCGAAGAAATGGTCACCAGCCGGACCATCGAACTGGCTCACGCCAAAGATGCTGCCGAAGCGGCCAATGTCGCCAAGAGCGCCTTCCTGGCTAACATGAGCCATGAAATCAGAACGCCGATGAATGGTGTGATGATGTTGACCCACTTGCTGCGGCAAACCCCGCTCGACCCGAATCAGCATGACAAGCTGAGCAAGATCGTCAAATCTGCCGATCACCTGCTTTCAGTCATCAACAACATCCTCGACATTTCAAAAATCGAAGCCGGCAAGCTGATGCTGGAAAACAGCGATTTCAGTCTGGCAGAAATCGCCGGTCAAAGCCTGACGATGATTCAGGAAAAGGCCAGCGAAAAAGGCCTGAAACTGAAAGTTTATCGTGACCCCGACTTGCCGGAGCTGGTGCATGGTGACGCCACCCGCATCAGTCAGGCCCTGCTCAATTATCTCGGCAACGCCTTGAAATTCACCATGCAGGGTGAGATTGCACTGAGCGTTTCCCTGCTCTCCAGAAATGATGAAGCGATTAAAGTACGTTTTGCGGTTAGAGATACCGGCATTGGCATCGCTCCCGAAGCGCTCGCCCGGCTTTTCCAGAATTTCGAGCAGGCAGATAATTCAACGACCCGCCAATACGGTGGCTCCGGGCTCGGTTTGGCGATCACCAAACGTTTGGCCAAACTCATGGCGGGAGAAGCCGGTGTCGAGAGCGAACCAAATAAAGGCAGCACTTTCTGGTTCACCGCAACACTGGCGCCTGCTGTCCACAGCGGCATAGCAGCCTTGCAACCGGCGATCAGCGCAGAAGCAACGCTCGTGAGTGACTTTAAGGAAACCAGCGTCTTACTTTGTGAAGACAACGAGATCAACCAGGAGGTTATCTGCGAAATACTGACCGAGGTCGGGTTCAGGGTCGATGTTGCTGAAAACGGCGCCGTCGCTATCGGCCTTGCCACACGTAAAAATTACGATCTGATTCTGATGGATATGCAAATGCCGGTGGTAGACGGGCTGGAAGCCACCGTCGCCTTGCGCCAAATGCCCGGCTACGCATCAACGCCAATTTTGGCGATGACCGCCAATGCGTTTGAAGCTGACCGCAAAGCCTGTTTTGATGCCGGAATGGATGAGTTCATCTCGAAACCAGTCAATCCCCAGATGCTTTTTGAGATTATTGCCAAAGTACTCAAAGAAAATCAAAGCCGATAGCTGCAGCAAAATTAAGCACATCATCATCGCGCCGATGATAAGGGAGGGGATTTATGGCGGCAGACCAAAAGCAACAAAACGCCGATACTGACTGGGCAACAACCATCGCCAGCGAGCTGCGTGACGCGACGCGCGCCCTGCACCACCGGCTTGATCACTCGCCGCGCCTGGCGCCGCTGGTTCGTCCCGGTTTGACGCTGAGCGAATATGGCAAATGTCTGCAAGCTCTTTACGCAATCAATCACCCGATTGAGTTGCGTATCGCCGAATACATTTCGGCGCATGCCCTGCCGATCGACTATGAAGCCCATCGCCGCATCGACGATCTGGCGGCCGACCTGCAGTTTCTTGGTCTGCCGCTGCCAGCCCCGGCCTGGAGCGGCCCGCTGATTGACTCGCCCGGGGCGCTGACCGGCTGCTTTTATGTGTTAGCCGGTTCAACTTTAGGTGGCCGGGTGATTTTCCGGCAGCTGCAAGCAAAGCTTGCGGTCGACGCGCAAAACGGGGCAAAATTTTTTGCCGGGCATGGCGAACAAACCATGGCCAAGTGGCAGGCGTTTTGGGCTTTTGCAGCAGCCGTTTGCCCGGCCGGGCAATTGCCCGCCGCCCGCGAATCTGCGGCCGGACTTTTTGATCATTTTTTGCAGCATCTTGAGGCCAGCCCCCAATGAGCGACGACCGTCAGGAATTTCTCGCTGCACTCAATCGTTGCAGCATGGAACCGATCCATACACCGGGGGCAATCCAGCCCTGCGGTGCCTTGCTGGTAATTGACGCGACCACCCTGCTCGCCGTGCAATGCAGCGAAAATCTGTTTGACTATCTCGGCCTTGCACCAGCTGAAGCCCTTGGCCAAACCCTGGCCGAACTGGTCGGTATCGAAAATGCCGAGAAAATATGGCAACTGCCGATCCGGGGCGATCTACACCCCTCGGTACCGGCCGTACTCCATCTGCAGCGCGCTAATCGCTGGCTGCTTCTGGCGGCGCAAGTGCATCGGGTTGACGGCAACTGGGTGATTGAAATTGAGACAAGCGACGAATCCGAGGCGCAGTATTTCGGACACTTGTTTGTTTCAATGCGTAACGCCCTTTGGGAATCCGATGTTGAAACCGATTTTCTCCGCTATGCCCAGTTCATCACCGAGCAAATCCGCACCCTGACCGGCTTTGACCGGATCATGCTGTATCGCTTTGATGCTGAATGGAATGGTGACGTGATTGCCGAAAGCCGCAACGAAGCGATGGGTTCATTGCTCGGCAACCATTTCCCGGCCTCGGATATTCCCCCGCAAGCCCGGCGGCTCTACGCCAAAAACCTGATTCGCGTTCTCCCTGATGTCGATGCACTGCCGGTCGGCATCATCCCGGCAGTGCATCCGCGTAGTCGCCGGGCGCTCGATATGTCGCATTCGGTGCTACGCAGCATGTCACCGATCCACATCGAATATCTGCGCAACATGGAAGTCGGTGCCACCATCACCATTTCATTGTTGCAGGGCGGCAAGCTGTGGGGCTTGATTGCCTGCCACCACTCAAAACCACGGCGTGTCCCCTTCCATTTGCGTGAAGTGGCCGAGTTTGTCGGCAAAACAGTGTCGATGAAGCTGACCAATCTTGAATCCATCGAGCGCAACAAGTACATGGATCAGATCCGCGGAACGCTGATGACGCTGACCCGTTCGATCCGCAAATCCGGCGAGATTGCCGATGTCTTGAAGATGATGGAAACCGACATCCTGCATCTGGTACGCGCCACTGGCGGCATTCTGGCAATCAATGGCAAGCGTTATTGTTTCGGCAATGTGCCGCCGCCGGATGAAATCAGCCTGCTGGTTGGCTGGCTGGAAAGCCAGGACAGCAGCGAAATTTATTACACCGACTGCCTGCAGCGAAATTATCCGCCCGCCGACACCATTGCTGATTGCGCCGCTGGCCTGCTGGCGGTGCGTCTTGACGCCAACTACAACGAATTCATCCTGTGGTTTCGCGCCGAACGTATCCGTGACATTCCATGGGCCGGCAACCCGCAAAAAGGCCTGGTGCATGGCGTTGACGGCCCGCGGATCGAACCGCGCCGCTCTTTCGCCTTGTGGATGCAGGAGCAACGCGGCCACTCACTGCCGTGGACGACCATTGAAACCGATGCTGCGCACAGCCTGTCACTGGCACTGATCGAGGTATTGACACAAAAAGCCCTCAGCGTTTCCGAGCAGAATTACCGGCTGCTTGCCGAAAACTCAACCGACATGATCTCCCGCCACCGCCGCGATGGGGTGATCAATTTCATTTCGCTGTCGAGCACTGAGCTAACCGGTTACACGCCGGAAGAAATGGTTGGTAAGTCGTGCTTCGATTTCATGGCACCCGAGGATTACCCGGAAATTCGACAGGCAATCGATGACGTCTTCGCGACCAATGTTCAACGCACCGTCATGTTCCGCCTCAATCGCCGCGACGGGAATCAGATCTGGATCGAATCGACGATCAAGGCAATGAGTGGCGACGGTACTCAAGCCCTCATTGAATTTGTCGCCAATTCGCGCGACGTCACCTTGCGCCATGAGCATCAGGCTGCCATCGTCGAGTTGCAAAAACGCAATTCATCGATCCTTGATGCTGCCGGCGAAGGCGTTATCGGCACCAACGAACACGGTCTGGTCACTTTCGCCAACGCGGCCACCACGAAAATGCTCGGCTATGACACCGGTGAACTGATCGGAATGAGCCTGGCCGGCGTGCTCGGACAACTTGATAGCAATGGAGCACCGCTAGCCGAAGAAGATAGCATGGTGGCAACCTTTCTCAAGTCAGGCGAGGGACGTCACTTCAGCGAGGGACATTTCACCCGGAAAAACGGTGACAGCGTGCCGGTCGATTACATCGTTACGCCACTCGACGCGAAATGCCCTGCTGCCGGTGTCGTCATTGTCTTCCGCGACATCAGCGAACGACTCCTGATGGATGCGCGCCTGCGCCAATCCAATACCGTATTTGAGAATGCTGCCGAGTCGATTATGGTGACCGACAGCGACGGTATCATCACCGCCGTCAATCAGGCTTTCGAGCTGATTACCGGCTACAGCCAGGCGGAAGTCCTCGGCAAGAAGCCCTCGATACTTAGCTCCGGACGCCACGATGCCGAGTTTTACCGCGCGATGTGGCGCGAGATCGGCGAGCTTCATTGCTGGCGCGGTGAACTGTGGAATCGCAAGAAAAATGGCGACATCTTTCCGCAATGGGGAAGTATTGCGGCGGTGCTCGATGATGCCGGCAATGTGCGCAGCTACGTGACGGTCTTTTCCGACATCTCCGAAACCAAAAAAACAGAAGAACGCCTGCAATTTTTGGCCAAGCACGACCCGCTGACCGGCCTGCCGAATCGTCTGCTGTTCAACGAAAAACTGGAGGCTTCGCTACAACGTGCGGCGCGCCGCAGTGAGTTGCTGGCGGTTGCCTTTGTCGACCTCGACCACTTCAAGAATATCAACGACACCCTGGGTCATTTCGTCGGCGACCATTATTTGTGCGAAATATCCAGACGTCTTGGCGAAACTCTGCGTAGCGAAGATACCCTCGCCCGCTGGGGTGGTGACGAGTTCATCATCATCGCCGAAAACGTCGCCAGCCGCGATGCGATGGGTGAGATGCTCGCTCGCCTGCAAAACCATTTGGCAGCACCAATGCGCATCGAAGGGCACGATGTCGTGCCAGCCGCCAGTATCGGTATTGCCTTTTACCCCGATGATGGGGTCAATGCCGGCAAACTGGTGCAGGCAGCCGATGCAGCGATGTATCGCGCCAAGGAAAAAGGTCGCAATCGTTTTGATTTCTACACCGGCGAACTGACTGAAGCTGCCCACCGCCGCTTTGATCTCGGCTGGGAGTTGCGCGAGGCCTTGCGCGACGATCAGTTTGAGCTTTACTACCAGCCACAGTGCCAGTCCAGCGACGGCAAGCCGACCGGGCTTGAGGCCTTAATCCGCTGGCGGCACCCGGAGCGCGGTTTGATCGCACCCCTTGATTTCCTGCCTACCGCTGAGGAAATTGGCTTGATGCCGAATATCGGCTATTGGGTCTTGGCTGCGGTATGCCGGCAGATTCTTGCCTGGGGTGCAGATCTGCCGCCGGGGATAACGGTCGCCTTGAATATTGCCCCGTCTCAGCTCAATGGCGATTTTGCCGATCGCGCCCTGCAAATCATTGACGATGCTGGCGTTCCAACGAGCCGACTGGAGTTTGAGATCACCGAAGGTGCGCTTGAACGGCGCGACGATATTGTCGAGATGCTGGAGCGCTTCTATCAATCCGGCATTCGTCTCTCGGTGGACGATTTTGGCACTGGCTACTCATCACTCTCCCACCTGCGCGACCTGCCGGTCTGCTGCTTCAAGATCGACAAGAGTTTTATTGACCGGGTGCCCGGCGACATCAAGGATGTTGCCATCGTCCGCGCAATCATTGCGTTGGGGAATAGCCTGGGGATCAGCACGGTCGCCGAGGGCGTTGAAACAATCGAGCAACTCCGCTTCCTGCAACAGGACGGGGTAGCGACGACTCAGGGCTTCTACTTCAGTCGCCCGTTGCCAGCGCATGAGGTCTGCGCCTATATCGCAAGTTGGGCGCCGAGTTTGCCTGACGCTGTGGCAAGTTGATCACTCAGTGAGACATTGAGCGCGGGGCTGTTGCGGTCAACCGGAAAAATCAGGAGATTTTTGCCGTTAACCGCAGCAGCCCGCCCTGATGGTGAATCACATCGCTTCGGCGCTGTATTCGACGGCCATCGTATGGCTGCAATGTGCCGGCACGGTGACGACGTTTTCCAGAGCATTGGCGCTTTCGACGCAGACCATTTCGCGCCAGCCATCCGGGCCGAAATCGCCCATCTTGTCAGCCTTTTCAGCCCATGGCGTCCAGATTACGGTTGAGCGGCTGCCGGATTTGGCGACATGGATGCGACGTTGCAGGCGGGCATCCTCAATCACGCAGGTGGCTTCGGTGTCTACGTAGACGCGGTCGGCTTCAGCATTGAAGGTGATCGCCCCCTGCTGCTGCTTCCAGGTTCCGCCGTCAGCTTTATCAAGATACCGGCAGCCTTCCAGCCCGAGGACGCGAGCTTCGCCGATGTCGCCGATCTGGAAATAGGTGTGCAGCGCTTCGCCAATGACAAAATCACTGTCGCCAAGATTGTGCGTCGTCAGCGCGATTTTCAAAGTACGGCCAATGCTTACGACAATCTCGGCACGACTGGCGTGCGGCCACTGAGTGCGGCTAAGATCGTTCTCGATCAGTGCCAGGCTGATTTCGGTCGCCCCGTCAGACGCCGTACGCGTTCCACTCACCTCCCATGGGATGGTGCGGGCAAAACCGTGTCCGGGATAAGCGGCTTCACTGGCATGCGCGCCGAACCACGGCCAGCAGACCGGCGCACCGCCACGGATCGACTTGCCGGGTACCAGCTTGGCCAGTTTGGATAACCAGACAACCGGTGCACTGGCGTTGTTCGGTTGCCAGCTCATCACATGCCCGCCTTGCAGGCAGATCGTCGCGCTCGACTGTGCGTTGGCAATCTTCGCGACGATCAGGTTGTCGCCAGCCATCTCAAAATGCAGTTGGCCGGCGATGGCAAAGCGTTGATTCAGGGTTTCAAGGGTGTTCATCGGGTCTCCTCCAGTTTTTTAGGAAAACACTGATTTAATCGATTTTGTCATTCCCGCGCAGGCGGGAATGACGAATTAATCAGCGCTTCCTTAGGTGTAAGCACTTGGAGAGTTTAATTCAGGAAGTACTAATTTAGAGCGCCCTTCTATTTGGACGAAAAAAAGGGCGCCCGAAAGCGCCCGTTTTCTAACCGCAAGCAGCAGCTTATGCAGCAGCGACCGGCTTTTCCTTGCGCACCAGCTTTTCCTTGATACGGGCAGACTTGCCTGAACGCTCACGGAGATAGTACAGCTTGGCGCGGCGAACATCACCACGACGCTTGACTTCAATCGAAGCCACCAGTGGCGAGTAGGTCTGGAACGTACGCTCGACACCTTCGCCAGATGAAATCTTGCGCACGGTGAAGCCAGAGTTCAGACCACGGTTACGCTTGGCGATAACGACGCCTTCGTAAGCCTGCAGACGCTCGCGGGTACCTTCCTTGACTTTGACTTGAACGACAACGGTGTCGCCCGGTGAAAAAACAGGAATGGTTTTGCCCAGACGGGCGATTTCTTCTTGTTCCAACTGTTCAATCAGGTTCATGTGAGATCCTTAAATTTATTAAAACAACTTACTCACCGCATTGCTCCTCTCCGACGATTTCCGTGAGGAGTTGCGTTTCTTCCGCGCTTAACACGCGGTGCGCCAGTAAATCCGGCCGGCGCTTCCGGGTTCTCGCCAGCGACTGCTTGAGTCGCCAACGACGAATTTTTTTGTGATCGCCGGACATTAAAACATCCGGCACCTTCGCGCCCTCATAAACCTCAGGTCGCGTGTAGTGCGGACAATCCAGCAAACCACCAACAAACGAATCTTCCACCGCCGAAGCGGCATCTCCGAGCACTCCCGGCAACTGGCGGACAACGGCGTCAATCAGCGCCATCGCCGGCAATTCGCCTCCGGAGAGCACAAAATCCCCGATCGAAATTTCTTCATCGACACAGCGCTCGATCAGTCGCTCGTCAATTCCTTCATAGCGCCCGCAAAGAAGAATCAAGCCTTCTTCGCCAGTCGCCAGCTGCATCACCCGCGCATGGGTCAGCGGCGTGCCCTGCGGCGAGAGGTAGATAACCCGGCTCCTGGCCAGACCCGCCTCAAGCTGCTGCGCCCTGGCCGCAGCAATCGCCTGTTCCAGCGGCCCCGGCTGCATCAACATGCCCGGCCCGCCACCGAAAGGGCGATCATCGATCCTTCGCCAGGCATTCCCGGAATAATCCCGGGGATTCCAGCCCTGCCACGCCCAACGCTGCTCTTCGAGCGCCCGCCGTGTGATGCCACATTGCGTTACGGCGGCGAACATTTCGGGAAAAAGCGTTACACAGTCAAACCGGATCACCAGTCGCTGCCCCACTCCACTCGAATTTGTCCGGCTTCCTTTTCGACTGCCAGTACTACCGTCGAAACAAATGGCAAAAGGCGCTCCGGGGTATTTTCTGCCAGCACCCGCAACACAGCATTTGCCCCGGTTTCGAGTAAGCCGACCACCTTACCGAGATTTTCACCCGAGGCGTTAATCACATCGAGGCCGATCAGGTCGTCCCAGTAAAACTCATCTTTTTTGGTTGCCGGCAGCGCATCACGCGGCACCCCAACCAAAACGCCCTTCATGCCTTCAGCCGTCGTGCGATCCGGAATGCAATCCAGAGCAACTACCCAACCTTTGCCCTGAATCTTGAGGCCTTTCAGCTCGCACTCGTGCCACGGCTCACCTTCTCTGGCTATCCACCACTTTGGCACCGATGCCCACGCCTGCGGGTCATCACCAAACGGGAACAACCGTATCCAGCCGAGAATGCCGTAGGGATCGGCGAGCCGCCCCAGAACAACAATCTCGCTAGCGGACACGCTAAAACTTAGGCAGCTTGCTTGGCAGCGTACTGCTTGACCAGACGGGCAGCGGTCGGCGACAACTGAGCGCCATTACCTTGCCAGTAGGTCAGACGATCCATCGCAACGCGCAGACCTTCTTCATTGGCGGCAGCAACCGGATTGTAAAAACCGATGCGCTCGACGAAGCGACCGTCGCGACGATTGCGGGAATCGGTCACAACCATGTTGTAGAAAGGACGCTTTTTGGCGCCGCTGCGGGCAAGACGAATAACAACCATCGGAATTCTTTCGTTAGCTGGGAAAAAGACCCAAGATTATATCGCGGAATCAAGGAAATACAAGAGTTGCGCACGGTAGCGCTGGCTTTATTTTTCCTTGACCAGCGAGCCTTGAGCCATCGGCCGCGAGCGGTCGGCACACCATTCGCTCCAGGAGCCTGCATAGAGGCGCGAACCGGGCAGGCCGGCGACTTCCATAGCCAAGGCATTCAAGCAGGCGGAGACACCCGAGCCACACTGGTGCACGACTTTCTCAGGCGGATTGCCGGCCAATATTGCCAGCCATTCGGCGCGTAATTGCGCTGCCGGCTTCAAGATGCCACCAGCCTGATTATTGTCGGCAAAAAAGCGGTTGACCGCAGCAGGAATGCGCCCGCCGACCGGATCAATGGCCTCGTTCTCACCGCGATAACGATCCGGGCTGCGCGCATCAATCAGGTGCATTGCATCCGATTCCAGATTTTCCAGCACATAGGCCGTATCGACCGGCATGCTGCCTGCGGTGGTAGTGAATTCCTGTCGCGCGTATTGCGGCACCTCCGGGCTTACTTCGCCCCCTGCCGCCAGCCAGGCCTGCCAGCCACCATCGAGCAAGGCAACCTGCTGATGCCCGAGCCAGCGCAACATCCACCATAAGCGACCGGCGATCATGCCCTGCGTATCGTCGTAAACAACCACCTGAGTCTGCGACCCGATGCCGATATCGCTTAGCAATCTGGCGAATGTCTCGCGGGAAGGCAAGGGATGGCGGCCGTTGCTGCCGTTTTTTTCACCGGAGAGATCACGGTCACAATGCAGGAAGACGGCACCCGGCAAATGGCCGGCCGCGTAGGCACGCTCACCGTGCGTCAGGTCGGCCAGCAAATGGCGCACATCAACAATGCGCCAGTCGGGGTCGTTTAGATGGGCTTGCAGGGTCGCTACATCGACCAGCGTGCCGTAACTCATTCAGGAATCCAGCCAGGCCTTGGCCTCGCCGGCATCGGCGAACACTTCAACATCGGCATTGACAAAGGTTTGCGAAAGCCAGGCGCTCCATGTCACCCACTGGCTATCTGTGACGACGGCGACGCGCTTGAAATCATTGGCATGCGCCCGCGAAAACTTGATCTCTTCCCAGGCAACGTCGAGCGTTAGATCCGCCATCTGGGTCATGTCGAAGTAGAGGTCGACCGGCCCTTCAAATTTGATCTTGAAATTGACGACTTCTTCAAATTCTTTGTAGTCGGCAAGGGTGAATTCGCCAAAGACTGAAACGCTGACCCGGCTGGCTTGATGGTCGATCACGATCATGATTTTGCTCCGTTGTTGTTTGACTCAGTTTAACGCCGATTAATCCTGCTCAACCGGGCTGGCTCTGGAAAAGTGCGTAGCGGCGATGCCCGAGAGAATGATCAGGGCGATGGCGAACCAAGCCGGGGCGTCGAGCACCTCGCCCCAGAAATATGCACCGAAGAGGCTGGAGAAGATCACCGTGCTGTAGGCGAGCGCCGCCGAGAGCATGGTTTTTCCACGTGTAAACGCTCTTGTCATGGCCAGTTGGGCGAGGGTTGCAAAGCTGGCAACACCAAATAAAATCAGGCCACTTTCGAGGTTGACCGCATGAATCTCGCCAAAACTCAAAATAATGGCGGCACAGATCGAGGCGACCAGTGAAAAATAGAACACCGTGCGCATTTCCGGCTCACCACGCGTGCCCAGCTCACGGACGCTGAAATAGGCCATACCGGCGAGCGCCCCCGAACCGAGGCCAATCAGGCCGCCAATCAACTGATCGGCGTGCAGGGTTGGCCTGAGCAGCAGGGCAACGCCGAGTAGCCCAAGCACCAGAGCGCCGAGTATCCCGGCACGCAATTTCGTCCCGGCCAGCGCCAGATATATGGCGAGAAAAATCGCCGAGGTGTAGTTGAGCGTTACCGCCGTTGCCAAGGGCAATAGCGTTATCGCGTAAAAATAGGCAAACAGCGCCGAAAAACCGACAACACCCCGCGTAATATGCCAGCGCCAATAAGGGGTGACGAGCGAAACGCCGCGCAAATGCACCAGCCCGAACATCAGGATCAGCGAAATGAAGCTGCGGTAAAAAGTGATTTCAACCGCTGTATGGGTGCTCGCGGCAAACTTGACGCAAACCCCCATGCAGGCGAACAGAAAGCTGGCGGCCAGCATCCATAAGGATTGCATCAGATGCCGCTCAAATCCCGCCCTGCATCACCCGCCGGTAAAACTCGTGGAAATGCTGCATGCCGTCTTCCATCGGGCTTTGGTAGGGTCCGACCTCGTTACGCCCTTCCTTCATTAGCGCGTAGCGGCCACGATCCATCCGTTCGCCGATATCGTCATCCTCAATCGCGGTCTCCATGTAGGCGGCGCGTTCGGCTTCGATGAAATCGCGTTCGAAATCGACGATGTCTTCTGGATAGTAGAACTCGACGACATTCAGCGTCTTGTTCACCGCCTGCGGGATCAATGTTGAAACGACCAGCACGTGCGGATACCACTCGACCATGATGTTCGGGAAGTAAGTCAGCCAGATGGCACCATGCTCAGGTGACTTGCCTTCGGCGCCGTAGATCTCGCGGACTGCTTTCTGCCAGCGCTCGTAGGCTTTGGAACCGGATTTCTGCAAGGAGGTAATACCGACACGCTGCACCGAGTACCAGTCGCCAAACTGCCAGGTCAGGTCGTCGCAGGTGACGAAATTACCGAGTCCGGGGTGATATGGCGCGACGTGGTAATCCTCCAGATAGACCTCGATAAAGGTCTTCCAGTTGTAATTGCACTCGTGCATTTCGACGTGGTCGAGTTTGTAACCCGTGAAATCAAGTTCCGGCGCGACCTTCATGCCAGCGAGATCGGCAGTCGCCGAACGCGGGCCCTTGAAGAGCAGGCCGTTCCAGTTTTCCAGCCTGGCTTTGTTGAGATTCAGGCAGGGGTTTTGCGAAAAATGCGGTGCGCCAATCAGTTGTCCGCCGGTATCGTAGGTCCAGCGATGGATCGGACAAACGATATTGCCTTGCAACTTGCCCGAGCCTTGCAACATGATCGCCTGACGATGACGGCAAACATTGGACATTTGCCAATGCCCATCATTTTCGGCATTTAAAAGCAGTTGACCGTGATCTTTCCATTCCAGCGAGCGATAATCGCCCGCTTCCGGCACCATCAACTGATGACCAACATAGCCGGCACCGGCATCGAAGAGCAGTTTTTTCTCCAATTCAAAAACTTTTTCATCGAAATACCAGTCCACCGGCAGTTGTGAAACTGCGGGGGCCAAACGGGACAAGTTCGCCACGTCGGACATTCCAGGCCTCCAGCGCTTAAAAAACGATTATTTTACCCTCTGAGCAATTTGACCTGAAGCCCCTAGATGGAGTATTTTCGCTGGTTTCCCAAGACTCACCTGACATGGATCAACCCTTGATCGCCGAGATGAAATTCGAGACGGCACTCGCCGAGCTGGAGACGCTTGTTCACAGCATGGAAGATGGCAAGCTCGAACTTGAGGCTTCGATTGCCGCCTACCGGCGCGGCATGGCGCTGATGAAGCACTGCCAGCAACAACTGGCCGACGCCGAGCAACAGGTACGCATCCTTGAAGACGGCGAGTTGAAAGACTTCGCACCAGCAGAAACCTGATGGGTAGCCCAACCTTCCCGACCTGGATGGCTGACACCCAAGGCCGTGTCGAAGCCGCCCTTGCCCACCACCTGCCCGGTGCCGACAGCATTCCTGCCCGCCTGCACGAAGCGATGCGCTACGCGACGCTGGGTGGCGGCAAACGGGTACGCCCGCTGCTGGTTTTTGCCGCCGGCGAGCTGACTGATGCGCAACCCGAAACGCTGGCGACGGTTGCCTGTGCGGTTGAAATGATCCACGCTTACTCGCTGGCACATGACGACCTGCCGTGCATGGACAACGACATTTTGCGTCGCGGCCGGCCGACCTGCCATATTGAATTCGACGAATCGACCGCCCTGCTCGTCGGCGACAGCCTGCAAACATTGGCCTTCGAGTTACTTGCCGGCCAAAAGCTCGCTGACCCCGCCCGGCAGCTCGAAATGATTGCCCTGCTCGCGCACGCCAGCGGATCACGCGGCATGGCCGGCGGACAGGCAATTGACCTCGCTGCAGTTGGCACCCCGCTGAGTCAGCCGGAACTTGAATTGATGCACGCCCTGAAAACCGGCGCCTTGATCCGTGCTGCCGTGCTGCTCGGCGCCCTGGCCGGCACACCACTCAACGCTGAAGAACGCAGTAATCTGGATCGTTTTGCCAAGCGCGCCGGTCTGCTTTTCCAGGTCGTCGACGACATCCTTGATTGCACTGCGAGCACCGCCACGCTGGGCAAAACCGCCGGCAAAGATCAGGCGGCCGAGAAACCGACTTACATCAGCCTGCTTGGACTGGAGGCTGCCCGAACTTACGCCGACGAACTGCGCAACGATGCGCTCGCCACTCTTTCCATCTTTGGCGAGCGCGCGACGCGCCTTACCCAGCTGGCCGACTTCATCTGCCATCGGCAATTCTAATGACCGCATCCCGCCTGCTTGAAAAGATTAACAGCCCGGCGGATTTGCGCCGCCTCGACCACCGGCAGTTGCCGCAACTGGCGACCGAGCTGCGGGCATTTTTGATCGACTCCGTTTCGAAGACCGGCGGCCACCTGTCGTCCAACCTTGGCACCGTCGAATTGACGATCGCCCTGCACGCCGTCTTCAATACGCCGGAAGACCGCCTGGTCTGGGACGTCGGCCACCAGTGCTACGCCCACAAGGTGCTCACCGGGCGCCGCGAAGGGATGAGTTCGCTGCGCATGCACGGTGGCGTTTCCGGCTTCCCCAAACGCAGTGAAAGCGAATACGACACCTTCGGCGTTGGCCACTCATCGACCTCGATCTCCGCTGCGCTGGGCATGGCGCTGGCCGCCAAGCTCAAGGGCGAGGACCGCAAGTCGATCGCCATCATTGGCGATGGCGCGATGTCGGCCGGCATGGCCTTCGAAGCACTGAACAACGCCGGCGTTGCCGATGCCGACATGCTGGTCATCCTCAACGACAACGAAATGTCGATCTCGCCGCCGGTTGGCGCGCTGAACAACATCCTGACCCGCCTGACCTCGAGCAAGACCTTCAACGCTGCTCGCGAGGGTGCCCGTCACATGCTTGAACTGGCACCACCGCTACTCGAACTGGCGCGCCGCGCCGAAGAGCACGTCAAGGGCATGATTGCCCCGGGGACGCTGTTCGAGGAATTCGGCTTCCATTATTACGGCCCGATTGACGGTCATGACCTTGACGCACTGATCCCGACGCTGGAAAACCTGAAAAAACTCAAGGGCCCGAAGTTTCTTCACATCATCACCAAGAAAGGTCAAGGCTACAAGCTGGCCGAAAACGACCCGATTCTTTACCACGGCGTCGGCAAGTTCGCTGCCAGCGACGGCATCCAGTCAGCCAAAGGCCCGGCCAAACTAACCTATACGCAGGTTTTCGGTGACTGGTTGTGCGACATGGCCAAGGCTGACTCACGGCTGATCGGCATCACTCCTGCGATGCGCGAAGGATCGGGCATGGTGCGCTTCTCAGCCGAATACGCTGACCGCTATTTCGATGTCGGCATCGCCGAACAGCACGCCGTTACCTTCGCCGCCGGCCTCGCCTGCGAGGGCTTGAAGCCGGTCGTGGCGATCTACTCGACCTTCCTGCAGCGCGCTTACGATCAATTGATCCATGATGTCGCCCTGCAAAATTTACCGGTCGTTTTCGCCGTTGACCGTGGCGGCCTGGTTGGTGCCGATGGCCCGACGCACCACGGCACTTTTGACCTTTCATTTGTCACCTGCATCCCCAATATGGTGGTGATGGCGCCGGCCGATGAAGCTGAATGCCGCAAGATGCTGTCCACCGCTTATGCACTCGATTGCCCGAGCATGGTTCGTTACCCGCGCGGTGGCGGCAGCGGCGTTGTTCCGGCAATCAATCTGGATACTCTGCCGCTTGGCAAGGCTGCTCTCTGCCGCTCCGGCAAAGGAGTTGCACTTCTCGCCTTCGGCAGCCTGGTTACGGCTGCCCTGGCCGCCGGTGAAGAACTCGACGCGACGGTCGTCAATATGCGCTTCATCAAGCCGCTCGATGTTGATTTGATCGTTGAACTGGCGGGGAACCATTCTCTGCTCGTAAGTATCGAAGAAAACTCAGTGATTGGTGGCGCCGGCTCGGAAATTGAGCGGGTTTTGGCAGAGCGCGGCTTAACGATTCCGTTGCTCCGCCTCGGCTTACCGGATCGCTTCATTGACCACGGCGAACAAAGCCAGTTGCTGGCCGAACTTGGCCTCGACAAGGCGGGTATCGTTCGCACAGTCCGCAGCCGCAGCAACCCACAATAAACGATAGAAGAACAGCATATGAATATGAACAACTCCAGCCCGCTTATTGCCGACGTTCAAAACTCGGCAGACACTCGCCAGATCGCCATCAACAAGGTAGGAATCAAGGCCATCCGGCACCCGGTCAAGGTCAAGGATAAATCGACCGGCGTTCAGCACACCATCGCCATGTTCAACATGTACGTCGGCTTGCCGCATAATTTCAAGGGTACCCACATGTCGCGCTTTGTGGAGATTCTGAATAGCCACGAACGTGAAATCTCGGTCGAGAATTTTTCCGTCATGCTACGTGACATGCTCGTCAAACTTGAAGCCGAAACCGGCCATATCGAGATGAACTTTCCGTATTTCATCAACAAGACGGCGCCAATATCCGGCGTCCAGAGCCTGATGGATTACGACGTGACCTTTATTGGCGACATCTGCAATGGCGAAATCGCCACTTCGACCAAGGTCGTCGTGCCGGTCACCAGCCTCTGCCCGTGCTCCAAAAAAATCTCCGATTACGGCGCCCATAACCAGCGCTCGCACGTCACGGTAACGGCAAGAACCAATGAGTTTGTCTGGATCGAGGAGATTGTTCAGCTGGTTGAACAGGAAGCCTCCTGCGAGCTATTCGGCTTGCTTAAGCGCCCGGACGAAAAATACGTCACCGAACGTGCTTACGACAACCCGAAATTTGTCGAAGACATGGTTCGCGACGTTGCAGCACGCCTCAATGCCGAGCCGCGTGTTGATGCGTACACCGTGGAATCCGAGAACTTTGAGTCGATCCACAATCACTCGGCCTATGCACTGATCGAGCGCGACAAGAAAAGCCCTGCCGGCACGCATTCGTAACCGCCGCCTGACTACTGCGGACTCATGTCAACGCTCATTGTCGACCCGGCGACCTATGCCGATCAGCTTGCCTGCAAGCTAGCGCAATTCAAGCACGATTTCGCTGCCTATTGCCTCCCGGAGCTCGGGGTTTTTCCGTCGGCGCCGCTGCACTACCGGATGCGTGCAGAATTTCGCATGTGGCATCAGGATGATCGCGTGGACTATGCGATGTTTGATCCCACCGAGCCGAAAAAGCCGGTAATACTGGAGACCTTTGGCGTTGCCTGCGAGGCGATCTGCGATCTGATGCCACGCCTGCGCGCCCAGTTGCAAGCCAGCGATGCTCTCAAGCGACGGCTCTTTCAGGTCAATTTTCTGGCGACCCTGAGCGGTGAAATGCTCGTCACCCTGATTTATCACCGGCCACTCGACGCTGACTGGGAGGCCGCTGCTACCGAACTGACCAGGCAGTTGAATATCGGGCTGATCGGGAGGAGCCGAAAACAAAAGACCGTTCTCGGTCGCGACTGGGTGGAAGAAAGTTTTGAACTTAATGGCCGACAGTTGCGCTACCAGCAAATCGAAGGTAGCTTTTCGCAGCCGAATGCCGGGGTCAATCGCCAGATGCTCGGCTGGGCTTGCCAGCAGGCGGCAAGCATCGGTGGTGATCTGGTCGAGCTGTATTGCGGCAACGGTAACTTTACAATGGCCTTGGCTCCCCTGTTTGAGCGCGTGCTGGCAACTGAAGTCAGCAAATCCTCGGTCGCAGCGGCGCAGTACAACCTCGCCGCCAACCAGATCGGCAATGTTGCCCTGGTACGCATGTCGAGCGACGAGATCAGCGAGGCACTGGCACGCAACCGGCCTTTTGAGCGGATGAGAGAGATTAACCTCGACAGCTACCGCTTTTCAACGCTTTTTGTCGATCCACCACGCAGCGGGCTGGATGCTACGACGCTCGCCTTGGCCGGCAGCTTTGAGCATATTCTGTACATTTCCTGCAATCCACAGACCCTGCGGGAAAATGTCGCAGCGCTGGCGGATACCCACGAGATCAGCGCTGCTGCGGTCTTTGATCAATTCCCCTACACACACCATCTGGAATGCGGGCTGCTGCTCAAGCGTCGTTAGATCGACGCTTGCGGTCAACCGCCAAAATGGCCTGATTTTTCAGACGATAGGGCGTTCCAGCCAATAGAGCGCGGTAATCGTCTTGCTGTCGGTAATCACACCCTGCCAAACCGCATTTTTTGCAGCGGCAGGTGAGAGTTCAACGACATCAAGAAATTCATTGTGGTCGAGTTGGCGATCACCGGTATGGCGCAAACCATGCGCCGAGAAGATCTCGATACGTTCGTCCGAATAGCCGATGCACGGATGCATGACACCGACGTAGCGCCACTCGCTTGCTACGTAGCCGGTTTCTTCGAGCAACTCGCGCTGAGCCGTCGCCAGAATATCCTCGCCCGCATCTATCTTGCCGGCCGGCAATTCGAGAAAGACCTGGCGCAATGGGTAGCGAAACTGACGTTCGAACAGCAAATCTCCATTATCCAGAAAAGCCATGATGACTACCGCCCCAGGGTGGGAGATGTATTCGCGGACTGATGACTTGCCGTTCGGCAGGCGCACCTCATCACGATTGACTTTGAGCAGTACGCCCTCAAAAACGCGCTCGGTTGCTATCGTGGTTTCGGTCAGGTGCAGATCTTTCGCCATTTCAATTCTCCCAACAAAAAAGCCCCGACCAGCGGGGCGATTTTTCTGCGTTCTGGTTGATCAGAGTGAGCGTAACAGCGCGTAGGCGCACAACGACATGATCACCTGCGGGAACATCCCGAGTATGGCGACGGCGAGACCGTTGGCCGAGATCAGCAGACGCATGTCAGTACTGGCAGTCAGCGGACTGTCGTCGACCGGTGCATCGAAGTACATGACCTTGACAACGCGCAGGTAGTAGAAGGCACCGATCAACGAGAAAAGCACTGCAACAATCGCCAGCCACATGTAACCAGCAGCAACCACCGCCTGCAGCACCGAGAACTTGGCGAAGAAGCCAATAAAGAAAGGAACTCCAGCCATCGAGAACATCAGCATCAGCATGATCCCGGCGAACCAGGGACTGCGCTTGTTGAGACCCTTGAAGTCTTCAATATTATCGGCCTCGAATCCGGCGCGAGACATCATCAAGATCATGCCGAACGAACCGGTGGTCATCAGCACATAGGCGATAACGTAGAACATCGCCGAGCTGTAGGCATTCAGGGCATAACGCGCATCGCCGCTGACGACGCCAGTCGTAATACCTAACAGCATGAAACCCATGTGCGAAATCGCCGAATAAGCGAGCATGCGCTTCAGATTGGTCTGGGCGATGGCGGCGAGGTTACCGACTGCCATTGACAGCACCGAGAGGATGATCAGCATGTTCTGCCAATCGGCAGCCATGGTGATCAGGCCATTGACCAGCAGGCGCATAACGATAGCGAAGGCGGCCAGTTTCGGTGCCGAGCCGATCAACAACGTGACCGAGGTCGGTGCGCCATGATAGACGTCCGGGACCCACATGTGAAAGGGAACGACGCCAAGCTTGAAAGCAAGACCGGAAACCAGAAAGACCAGACCAAAGACCAGCAGGGTCTTGTTGGCACCGCCACCGTAGAGCTTTTCAGCAACACCGGTGATTTCCAGCGTACCGGTTGCGCCGTAAATCATCGACATACCGTAAAGCAGCAGGCCGGAAGCCAGCGCACCAAGCACAAAATACTTCATTGCCGCTTCGGTAGAGACAACGGAATCACGATTCATCGCCACCATCGCGTAGAGCGATAGCGATAGCAGCTCAAGCCCCATATAAATGGTCACGAAGTGATTGGCAGAAATCATCACCATCATGCCGAGGGTCGCAAACAGCGCAAGAACGTAATACTCCCCTTTGTTCATCGCTTCCCGGTCAAGCACATAGCCGCGGGAATAGAAGAGCACGATAATCATCGTCATGTAGAGGAAGAGCTTCAGCAGATCCGACATCAGGTCGTCGACAAACATGTTGCTGAAGGTATAAACGACTTCACCAGTACTGGTGTAAAACTGGATCGCTGCACAACCGACCAGGGCGATCTGGGTCAGCGTGAAGGTGACGGTACGCCGGCTGTCCTTGACGACAAGGTCGACCAGGAGAATGATCAGCGCCATCGCCGCGAGAAAAAGTTCGGGCGCCGCAGGCAGGAGATTGGGGACAACAAAATTGTCAAACATGTCGGCTACCGTTTATTGGATCTTGCTGGTGGCAACGTGGCGCAAAAGGTCATTGACCGAAGCGTGCATAACTTCTGTAAAGGGCTGCGGATACAGACCCATCCATAGTGTGCAAACGGCCAGCACACCGAGAATCAGGAATTCGCGATTGTTGATATCGCTGAGTTCTGCAACGTGATGATTGGCAACATCGCCAAAGATCACCCGCTTGTACATCCACAAGGTGTAGGCTGCGCCGACAATCAGCGAAGTTGCCGCAGCGAAAGCTACCCAGAAGTTGAATTTGACTGCCGCAAGAATCACCATGAACTCACCGACAAAGCCTGAAGTTGCCGGCAGACCGGCGTTGGCCATAGAAAAGAGCATGAAGAGCGCGGCGAACTTCGGCATGGTGTTGACCACCCCGCCGTAATCAGCGATCTGGCGGCTATGCACTCGGTCGTACATGACACCGATGCAGAAGAACATCGCGCCGGAGACAAAACCGTGCGAAAGCATCTGGATCAGCGCGCCCTCTATACCCATGGCGCTGAACATGAAAAAACCGAGGGTAACGAAGCCCATGTGAGCAATCGACGAATAGGCGACCAGTTTCTTCATGTCGGTCTGAACCAGGGCGACGAAACCAATATAAACCACGGCAATCAGGGATAGTGCAATCACCAGCCCCGACAACTCATGCGAGGCATCCGGCACAATCGGCAAGGAGAACCGCAGGAAACCATACGCACCCAGCTTAAGAGCGATCGCTGCAAGGACGATCGAGCCGCCGGTTGGCGCTTCAACGTGGGCGTCCGGCAACCAGGTATGCACCGGCCACATTGGCACCTTGACGGCAAAGGCAATCAGGAAGGCAAGGAAAATCCAGATCTGCGCACCTAGGGCGATCGGCAATTTGTGCCATTCAAGAATCGAGAAACTACCGCCCGACTGAATGAACAGATACATCAGCGCAAGCAGGAACAGTAGCGAACCGAATAGCGTATAGAGGAAAAACTTGAAGGCCGCGTACACACGATTGGGGCCACCCCAGACGCCGATAATCAGGTACATCGGGATCAGCGAAGCTTCAAAGAAAACGTAAAACAGGATGCCGTCAAGCGAAGTAAAGATACCATTCATCAAACCCGACATGATCAGAAACGCCGCGTTGTACTGCGCCACTTTTTGCTGAATGACTTCCCAGCCAGCTAGAACAACGATGATCGTGATGAAGCTGTTGAGCAGGACGAAGAGCATGGAAATGCCATCAACACCAAGGTGGTAGTTGATATTGAAGCGGGGTATCCAGGTCTTAAGCTCGACAAACTGCATGCCGCCCTGTGCGACATCGAAACCCGTCCACAAGGGGATCGTCACCAGGAGTCCGAGGATGGCGCCAGCCAATGCCAGCATTCGGGCCAGCGGCGCATTGCGGTCGGTGCCGGTGGCAAGCACCACCAGTCCGGCCAGGATCGGCGTCCAGATTGCGAGAGAAATCAACGGGTAGTTCGACATGTTATTCCTTGCTTTTCTGCGTGCTAGTAAGCGTTGAGGGGCAACGCACGCAGGACAAACCATGAAATCATCGCAACGAGGCCGATGATCATCGTGAAAGCGTAGTGATAGACGTAACCGGTCTGGAAGACCTTGGTCACTGAAGCAATAAGACCAACCAGCTTGGCGGAACCATTAACCATCACACCATCGATGGTTGCAACGTCACCCGCACGCCAGAGGGTTTTGCCAAGCAAGCGCGCACCACCGGCAAAGACAATTTCATTGATCTTGTCAAAGTAATACTTGTTCTCGAACAGGGTATTGATCGCCGAGAAACGACGCTGTATCGCTGCCGGAATATCCGGACGCTTCATGTAGAAGAACCAGGAGAGCGCGACACCGGACAAGGCAAGGAAGAAAGGCAGCGTGGTCAGCGAGTGGATACCCATCGCCATAGCGCCATGGAAGTGCTCGGCGAAATGCGCCATCGCCGGGTGTGCTACATGATCAATGTAGATGACACCCTTGAAATAGTCGCCGAAGACCATCGGACCAATCGCAAAGAAACCCACTGCCAGTGAAGGAATCGCCAGCAAGACCAGCGGCAGCCAGACGACCCACGGGGTTTCGTGCGGCTTCTGGCCGGGCGCCAGACCATGATGGTGGTCGTGCGAAGTCTCTTCGTCATCATGATCACCATGATGGTCGCCATGGTGCTCGTCATGCCCTTTTCCGAAGCGCTCTTCACCGTGAAAAACCAGGAAGTACATGCGGAAGGAGTAAAAGGCGGTGACAAAGACACCGGCAATCACGGCAAAGTAGGCAAAGCCGGCGCCGGGAATATGCGAGAAGGAAACCGCCTCAATAATCGAGTCCTTGGAATAGAAGCCGGACAGGAATGGCGTGCCGATCAAGGCCAGCGAGCCGATCAGGGAGGTGATCCAGGTAATCGGCATGTACTTGCGCAGACCGCCCATCTTGCGGATGTCCTGCTCATGATGCATGCCTATGATCACCGATCCGGCAGCAAGGAAGAGCAGCGCCTTGAAGAAGGCATGCGTCATCAGATGGAAAATCGCCACCGAGTAGGCCGAGGCACCCAAGGCGACAGTCATGTAACCGAGCTGCGAGAGGGTCGAATAAGCAACGACGCGCTTGATATCGTTCTGGATGATGCCAAGGAATCCCATAAACAACGCGGTGATGGCGCCAATGATGATGACGAAGGAGAGTGCCGTAGTCGACAACTCGAACAGCGGCGAGGTACGGGCAACCATGAAAATGCCCGCGGTAACCATCGTCGCCGCGTGAATCAGCGCGGAAATCGGTGTCGGGCCTTCCATGGAATCAGGCAGCCAGACGTGCAATGGAACCTGCGCCGATTTGCCCATCGCACCAATGAACAGGCAGATGCAGGTGACCGTCATCAATGACCATTCAGCGGAGCCCCAGATATTGATGGTGACATCTGAAAAGTCTTTTGCCTTGGCGAACACCGTTGCGTAATCAAGCGTACCGAAATGCGCCAGAACCAAGCCAATACCAAGAATAAACCCGAAGTCGCCCACACGATTTACCAGAAAGGCTTTCATGTTGGCGAAAATCGCCGTCGGACGGGTGTACCAGAAACCGATCAACAGGTAGGAGACGAGGCCGACCGCTTCCCAGCCAAAGAATAGCTGCATGAAGTTATTGGCCATCACCAGCATCAACATCGAGAAGGTAAATAACGAGATATAGCTGAAGAAGCGGTTGTAGCCGGGATCTTCCTGCATATAGCCGATGGTGTAGATATGTACCATCAGCGAGACGAAAGTGACGACTAACATCATCGTCGTCGTCAGGCTATCGATCAGGAAACCGACTTCAAACTTGTAGTCACCGCTGGTCATCCAGGTATAAACGCTGCCGTTGTAGGTATTGCCAGCTTGAACATCGTTAAAAATGATCACCGAGGCGATGAAAGAGGCCGCGACACCTGCAATCGTCACCGTGTGCGCCAGCCAGCGCGGGATAACGCGGCAAAAAAGGCCAGCGATGATGGCGCCCGCCAGGGGAGCCAGCGGCACGAGCAGGTAGAGTTTTTGCATTTCCATGATTAACCCTTAAGACTGCCCAGATCATCCACATGGATGCTCTTCAGGTTGCGGAACAAAACGATGAGGATGGCCAGACCGATTGCCGACTCGGCGGCAGCGACGGTCAGGATGAAGAAAACAAAGATCTGCCCGGAGAGATCACCGAGATAGTGAGAAAAGGCAACGAAATTCATGTTGACCGCAAGCAGCATCAATTCGATGGTCATCAGCAGCACCAGCAGGTTTTTCCGGTTAAGGAAGATACCGACAATACTGATGGCAAAAAGTATCGCGCCGAGAATCAGGAAGTGCGAAAGAGTCAGAGATAACATGGCGGCCCCGGGGATCAGTCTTTTTCAACCGGCATTTGCAGGACGCGAACGCGATCCTTCGCCTTGACGAAGACCTGCTGATTTGGATTGGTGTACTTGGATTGCTTTGGACCACGATGGGTCAGGACGATGGCTGCAATCATGCCGACCAGCAGGATCAGCGATGCCAGCTCGAAGGGGTAGACGAAGTCAGTGAACATCAACGCGCCGATACTCTTGGTGTTGGAGACCCCGGCCGGGACCATCGCTTCCGCTGCCGGCACCTGGAAATACTTGCTGCCCAACACGAGGCTCATCTCCATGACCATCAGCAGCCCAAGCAACGCTCCCAGAGGCAGGTAGCTCCAGAAGCCTTCGCGAATACGATCCATGTTGATGTCGAGCATCATGACGACAAAGAGGAAGAGCACCATGACCGCGCCAACATAGACAAGGATGATGGCGATTGCCAGAAACTCGGCCTGCAACAAAGCCCAAATGCCACCGCAGGTAAAAAAGGCGAGGATCAGATGAAGGGCAGCATGCACCGGGTTGCGGGCGGTTATCACGCGCAGGGCAGCGAAGACGAGGATCGCTGACAAGAAAAAGAATACGAAAGTTTGAATGTCCATCAGAGTGTCCTGTTAGCGATATGCTGCGTCGGCTTGACGGTCCTGGGCAATCTGGTCTTCATAGCGATCGCCATTGGCCAACAACATCTGCTTGGTGTAGTAAAGGTCACCGCGCTTTTCGCCGTGATATTCGAAAACGCGGGTCTCGACGACGGCATCGACCGGGCAGGCTTCCTCGCAGAAACCGCAGAAAATACATTTGGTCAGATCAATGTCGTAGCGCGTGGTACGACGTGAGCCGTCATCACGTGGCTCGGCCTCGATGGTGATCGCCATCGCCGGGCAAATCGCCTCGCAAAGCTTGCAGGCAATGCAGCGCTCTTCACCGTTCGGATAACGGCGCAATGCGTGCAACCCACGGAAACGGAAACTTTGCGGTGTCTTTTCTTCCGGATACTGGACGGTGATCTTGCGGGCAAAGAAATACTTGCCGGTGACCGACATCCCTTTCAGCAATTCCTTGAGGAAAAGGCTGTTGAAGACTTCCTTCATCGAACCCATGATGCTCTCCTCACTTCCAGATGGTGAATGGGGACATCATCCACACACCGACAACAACGAGCCAAATCAGGCAAATCGGAATAAACACCTTCCAGCCGAGACGCATCAACTGATCGTAGCGATAGCGCGGGAAGGTGGCCCGGAACCAGAGGAAGAGCAACAGCACGAAGGACATCTTGGCCAACAGCCAGATGATGCCGTCGGGCAGGAAGCCAACCGGTGACAGCCAGCCGCCAAGGAACATGATTGAAGTCAGCGCAGCGACCAGAATCATGTTGGCGTATTCAGCCAGGAAGAAGAGCGCGAAGGCCATGCCAGAATATTCAATGTGGAAACCGGCAACGATTTCCGATTCACCTTCAGCAACGTCGAAAGGTGCGCGGTTCAACTCGGCTGTTCCGGAAATCAGATAAACGATGAACATCGGGAACAGCGGCAGCCAGTTCCATGACAGGAAATTCAGCCCCATCCCGGCAAAACGCCCCTGATCCTGAACATTGACGATTTCGACCAGATTCAAACTATTGGAAATCATCAGGACACAAATCAGTGAAAATCCCATGGCGATTTCGTAGGAAATCATTTGCGCTGCAGAGCGCATGGCGCCGAGGAAGGCATATTTTGAATTGGAGGCCCAGCCGGAAAGGATGATGCCGTACACACCAATCGAGGTGATCGCCATGATGTAGAGCAGGCTGGCGTCGATATTGGCGAGAACCAGGGTATCGGTAAACGGCACCACCGCCCACGCTGCCAGCGCTGGCGCGATGGCCAGCATCGGGGCGATGATGAAGACACCCTTGCTCGAGCGGCCAGGAATGATGATTTCCTTGAACAGCAGCTTGAGGCCGTCAGCAATCGGCTGGATCAAACCCCAGGGGCCGACGCGATTGGGGCCGATACGCACCTGCATGTAGCCGATCACCTTGCGTTCGGCCAGCGTCAGATAGGCGACGCCGAGCATCAGCGGCGCGACGATCAGAACGATCTTGATCAAGGTCCAGACGGCTGGCCAGACGCCACCGAAGATGCCTTGCCCGAAATTCATCAGTGCGTCCATTTATGCACGCTCCACGGAAATCTGCCCAAACATTTCACCGAGTGCGGCGGTGCTGGCATGCGCCGCCGCGACCCGAACACAGCCAGGCGGCACGGTATTATCAAGTTGCGCGACGAGGCGCGCTTCACCTGAACCCTGAACGATACGCACGGTATCGCCGGCGGCGACACCTATCTGACCCAAGGTCTCGGCACAGATGCGGGCGGTAGGCGCCCGTGCGTCGGCAGTTTGCTGCAAAGCCGGCGAACGACGGGCCATGGCATCGGCAAAATTGATCGGCACGTCGGCAATCCGCTGCAGCGCTTCACCACCCATCACGTTTAGATCAATCGCCAGACCAGTCAGACCATTATCGAGACCACTGACAAACTCGCAGCCCTTGCCGATCACTTCGTCACGCACGGCTTCGCTGGAGTCGTAGTCGAAACCCTTGAGATTCAGCACGTTGCCGATAACGCGCAAGATTTTCCAAGCCGGGCGCGCTTCGCCGCGCGCCTTGGCGACCCCATTGAAACTTTGGACACGGCCTTCGATATTGACGAAGGTGCCGGCGGTTTCGGTAAAGGGCGCAATCGGCAGGATGACATCAGCGTAGTCAAGGGCCGGCAGGTGCTTAAAGGCCGACATAACGACAACCAGATCAGCCTGCTTGAGCGCCGCCAGTACCAGTTGCGGGTTGCCGCAATCAAATTCGGGCTCGATGCCCATCAAGACATAAGCTTTACGCGGCTGCTCGAATATCTGCCGGGCATTGGCGCCGGTCGGCAAAGCACCGGCAACATGAGCGCCAACGACATTGGCGGCTTCACCGAGGAATCCGACGCTGGCCTTGGTCAAATTACCCAGTTCCAGAGCCATTGCCTGAATGATGCCAGCCTGTGCCGACTGAGTCGCGACATTACCGAGGAAAATCGCCCGCTTTTCGCCATCAACCAGACTTTGCGCTATCTTCTGCGCCGTTTCGCAAACCGCTGCCGACTCGCATCCGGCTGGAATGGCCGCGCCGGTAATCTGCGCGGCAGCCTTAACGATCGCCGCCAAAGACAAGGCCAGTTGCGACGGCGCAACTGTCAGCACCGCGTGGAAGTCGATCAGCTGATCGTCGGCAGTCACCGACAAGAGGCTGACCTTGGTGTATTTCTTGGCCGCCTGACGCAGACGCTGAGCAATCAGCGGATGATCCTTGCGCAGGAAGGAGCCGATAACCAGGGCACCATCAAGATCGGGGATCTCGGCAAGACGCATGCCCAGCCACGGTGATCCAACCCGTTTGGCATCAGCGCTGAAGTCTCTCTGGCGCAGGCGGAAATCGATATTTCCGCTGCCAATGCCTTTCATTACTTTGTTCAACAGGTAGAGCTCTTCCAGCGTCGAAGCGGCTGAAGCCAAGGCAGCGACAGCATCACCACCATGTTCGCGTGAGACGTCCTTGAGACCGTGCGCGACGTAATCGAGCGCCACGGTCCAGGCCACTTCACGCCACTCACCGCCCTGCTTGACCATCGGCTTGCTCAGACGCTCGTCGGAATTCAGCGATTGATACGAAAAACGCTCTTTGTCGGAAATCCAGCATTCATTGACTGCTTCGTTCTCGCGCGGCAAGACGCGCATCACCGCGTCATGCTTGACCTGAACGACCAGATTGGCACCGACCGAGTCGTGCGGGCTGATCGACTTGCGCCGCTGCAATTCCCAGGAACGGGCGGTATAGCGGAAAGGCTTCGAGGTCAGCGCACCAACCGGGCAGAGGTCAATCATATTGCCCGACAATTCCGAGTCGACCGTGCGACCGAGGAAAGTCGTGATCTCGGAATGCATATTGCGATTTGCCATGCCGAGTTCCATGATGCCGCCGACTTCCTGCCCGAAACGGACACAGCGGGTGCAATGGATACAGCGGCTCATTTCCTCCATCGAGATCAGCGGGCCGACATTCTTGTGGAAAACGACGTGCTTTTCTTCGGTGTAGCGGCTCTTCATCGGGCCGTAGCCAAGCGACATGTCCTGCAACTGGCACTCGCCGCCCTGATCGCAGATCGGGCAATCGAGCGGGTGGTTGATCAGCAGGAACTCCATGACGCCCTTTTGCGCCTTGACCGCCAGCTCGGAGTGCGTAAACACCTTCATGCCGTTGGTCACCGGCGTCGCGCAAGCCGGCAGCGGCTTCGGCGCCTTCTCGACCTGAACCAGACACATCCGGCAATTGGCAGCAATCGACAACTTCTTGTGGTAGCAAAAATGCGGGATATAAACGCCCACCTGCTGCGCGGCATCCATTACCGTGCTGCCGTCGGGTACTTGCGCAGTCTTGCCGTCAATTTCGATTTCTAGCATGTCGCTACCTTGTTGCCAGTTCTTTCGTTTAATCGTTCGGAGGTTTCGCCGCCGGCCTAAGCCTTGTGGAAACCACTGCCCGCCCACTGCACATCTTTGGGGACGAGACAGGACTTATGTTCAATGTGGTACTCGAATTCCTTGCCGAAGTGCTTGAGGAAGCTCTGCACCGGCAGGGCTGCGGCATCACCGAGGGCGCAGATAGTGCGGCCCATGATGTTGCCCAGCACACCGTTCAGGAGATCGAGATCGCCGGGCTTGCCCTGACCGTTCTCGATGCGATGAACCACCTTGTACATCCAGGCAGTACCCTCGCGACACGGCGTGCATTGGCCGCAAGACTCTTCGTAATAGAAGAATGAAAGGCGCTCGAGTGCCTTGACCATGCAGACCGTTTCATCCATCACGATGACCGCGCCGGAACCGAGCATCGATCCGGCCTTGCTGATCCCGTCGTAATCCATGGTGGTGTCCATCATCACCGCACCGGGAATAACCGGTGCCGACGATCCGCCAGGAATGACTGCCTTGATCTGGCGGCCGCCGCGCATCCCGCCGCACATCTCGAGCAGCGTGGCGAAGGGCGTTCCGAGCGGAACTTCGTAATTGCCGGGACGATTGACATGACCCGATACCGAGAACAGCTTGGTGCCGCCGTTATTGGCCTTGCCCAGATTCAAGAACTCTTCACCGCTGATTTTCAGAATGAAGGGAATCGCTGCAAAGGTTTCTGTATTGTTGATCGTCGTCGGCTTGCCGTAGAGGCCAAAGGATGCCGGGAAAGGCGGCTTGAAGCGCGGCTGACCCTTTTTGCCCTCGATCGACTCGAGCAGCGAGGTTTCTTCGCCGCAGATGTAGGCACCGTAGCCATGATGGGCGAAAAGCTCGAAATTGAAGCCGGAACCGAGAATGTTCTGGCCAATGAAGCCCGCCGCACGCGCCTGGTCAAGGGCTTCTTCGAAGCGCTTGTAAATATCCCAGATTTCGCCGTGCACGTAGTTGTAGCCACGATTGGCGCCCATCGCATAGGCGGCGATCGCCATTCCTTCAATGACCGCATGCGGGTTGTAGCGCATGATGTCGCGGTCTTTGAAGGTACCCGGCTCGCCCTCATCGGTATTGCAAACGACATATTTATCGCCGGGGAAGGAGCGCGGCATGAAAGACCATTTGAGACCGGTCGGGAAGCCGGCGCCGCCGCGTCCGCGCAGGACGGATTTCTTGACTTCGCCGATCACTTCCTCCTGCGTGATCTTGTTGTCAAGAATACGGCGCAACTGGGCGTAACCGCCACGCGCCACGTAGTCCTTTAGCGACCAGCTATTGTCGCCATCAAGACCTTCCATCAGCAAACCATTGATCGAACCGAGCATCGCCATTATTGACAATCCTCCAGCAACTTGTCGATCTGCTCGGGATGCATGTGACTGCACATTGAGCGATTATTGACGATCATCACCGGCGCGTCGCCACAAGCCCCCATGCACTCGCCCTCTTTCAAGGTGTACTTGCCGTCAGCGGTGGTCTCACCGTAGCCGATGCCCAGCTTCTTCTGCAGATAGTCACCGGCATGGTAACCACCCGACAGCGCGCAGGGCAGATTGGTACAGACCGTGATCTTGTACTTGCCAACCGGTTTCAGGTCGTACATGTTGTAAAAAGTTGCCACTTCGTACGCAGCCATCACTGGCATCCCGAGATACTCGGCAACTTTCTCGATCGCCTCGGGCGGCAGCCAGGCCAGCTCTTCCTGAGCCAGCGCCAGGCAGGCCATGACGGCCGACTGCTTGTGGGCGGCCGGGTACTTGTCAACTTCCCGGGCGAATTTCTGGAGGGTTTCAGCGGAAAACATTAGCGGTCAATCTCGCCAAAAACAATATCTTGGGAACCGATGATCGTAACGACGTCGGCAATCATGTGACCGCGCGCCATTTCGTCCATCGCCGAGAGGTGCACATAGCCCGGCGCACGAATTTTCATGCGGTAAGGCTTGTTGGCACCGTCAGAAATAAAGTAAATACCGAATTCACCCTTGGGGTGCTCAATCGCCGCATAAGCCTCACCCGGCGGAACATGGATGCCTTCAGTGAAGAGCTTGAAGTGATGAATCAACTCTTCCATGTTGGTTTTCATGTTTTCACGTGGCGGCGGAGCGACTTTGTAGTTCTCTGTAATCACCGGGCCCGGATTTTTGCGTAACCAGGCGATACATTGCTTGATGATCCGGTTCGACTGCAGCATCTCTTCCATGCGCACCAGGTAACGGTCATAGCTGTCGCCATTGACGCCAACCGGCACATCGAAATCAACCTTGTCGTAAGCCGAATACGGCTGCTTCTTGCGTAAATCCCAGGCAAAACCGGAACCGCGCAACATCGCACCGGTAAAACCCATTTGCAGCGCACGCTCGGGGGTAACGACGCCGACATTGACCAGACGCTGCTTCCAGATCCGGTTGTCGGTCAGCAGCGTGTGGTACTCGCTGTGATAGGTCGGAAAGCGATTGGTGAAGTCTTCAAGAAAATCGAGCAGAGAGCCGCTACGATTCTCGTTGATTTCTTTGGCTTTTTTACTTGAAGTCCAGGTTGAAGCTTCGTATTGCGGCATGCGATCCGGCAGGTCGCGGTAGACCCCGCCCGGACGGTAGTAGGCCGCATGCAGACGGGCGCCAGAAACCGCCTCGTAAGCATCCATCAAATCTTCGCGCTCGCGGAAGGTGTAGAGCGCCATGGTCATTGCGCCGACGTCGAGGGCGTGACAGCCGATCCACAGCAAATGGTTGAGGATGCGCGTGACCTCATCAAACATCACGCGGATGTATTTGCCACGCTCGGGAACTTCGATACCCAGCAACTTTTCGGTAGCCAGACAGTAGGCGTGCTCGTTGCACATCATCGAGACGTAGTCGAGACGATCCATATACGGCACCGACTGCACCCAGGTCTTTGTTTCAGCGAGCTTTTCGGTGGCCCGGTGGAGCAGGCCGATATGCGGGTCAGCGCGCTGGACAACCTCGCCATCCAACTCAAGCACCAAGCGCAAAACACCGTGTGCCGCCGGGTGCTGCGGACCAAAATTGAGTGTGAAATTACGAATATCAGCCATGCGTCACATCCCCGAAGGTGTTTTCGCGCAAAATACGCGGCGTATTTTCACGCGGCTCAATGGTGACAGGTTGGTAGATGACGCGCGCCTGATCAGGGTCATAACGCATTTCAACATATCCGGAAATCGGAAAATCCTTACGGAACGGATGGCCGATGAAACCGTAGTCCGTCAGAATGCGCCGCAAATCTTCGTGGCCGACAAAGGCAACACCAAAAAGATCGAATGCCTCGCGCTCGAACCAATTAACGCTACTCCAGACGCTAGTCACAGAATCAACGACCGGAAACTCGTCATCGTCGGCAAAGACGCGCACACGAAGCCGCCAGTTATGGGCAATTGACAACAAGTGCGAAACTACAGCAAAACGCTTGCCAGTCCAGGCACCTTCACCATAAGTCGAATAATCAACGCCACAGAGATCGCTCAACTCTTCGAAACCAAGGTCAGCCTGATCGCGAAGATTTTTCATCACAAAAAGGTAGTCGACCGCAGCAACCTCAATGGTCACCTCACCGAGAGCTGTTTTCAGCGACTTTAACTTATCGCCAAAATGCTCCTGCAGTTTTTGGCTAAGCGATTCCAGCTTTGCAGACATATTCAATCAGCCCCGGCTATTAACGAGCAATGGTGTTGGTACGACGAATTTTGTTCTGCAGCTGAATAATTCCGTAAATCAGCGCCTCCGCAGTTGGCGGACAACCGGGAATATAGATATCAACCGGCACAATCCGGTCACAGCCACGAACCACAGAATACGAGTAATGATAGTAGCCACCACCATTGGCACATGACCCCATGGAGATCACCCAGCGCGGCTCAGCCATCTGGTCATAAACCTTGCGCAAGGCCGGCGCCATCTTGTTGGTCAGCGTGCCAGCAACAATCATCACGTCAGACTGACGCGGGCTCCCGCGAAAAACCACACCGAAACGATCAAGGTCGTAACGCGAACAACCGGCATGGATCATTTCCACCGCGCAACACGCCAAACCAAAAGTCATTGGCCACATAGAGCCCGTGCGCATGTAATTAATTAGCTTGTCAGCCGTCGTGGTGACAAAACCTTCCTGCAGGACGCCTTCAATACTCATCGCAGAACCTCATTCCCACTCAAGCGCGCCCTTGGCCCACGCATAGACGTAGCCCACGACCAGTACAAAAACGAAAACCAGCATTTCAATAAAGCCAAAGAGCTTGATTGAATCGGTAGCGACGATGTCTTTGAAGATTGCCGCCCAAGGAAACAGGAAGGCAATTTCAAGATCGAACAGAATAAACAGGATCGCAACGAGGTAATAACGCACGTCAAACTTCATGCGCGCATCTTCGAAAGCCTCAAACCCGCATTCATACGGGGAGAGCTTTTCCGGGTCAGGGCGGTTAGGCGCCAGCAAAAAACCCATTGCAATGGGCAAGACGCCAATGGCGACACCCACCAGGACGAACATCAAGATCGGAAAGTAGTTTTCCATGACCCGCCGCCAATTTTCAAAATCTTATTAGGTGTAACAACCCAAAGGGTCACTACCCGCTTTTTTTGGTGCCGACGGCGAGACTCGAACTCGCACAGCTTGCGCCACTACCCCCTCAAGATAGCGTGTCTACCAATTTCACCACGTCGGCACTAATTTTTTGACTCAAATGACGAGGGATACTGCCACTTGACTCAACTTGCGTTTATTTAGGTATTTCTTTTGCTTTCGAACCTTGATCAGCGGGCGCTAATGGAGCCTCAACTCCGGAAGACGTCGCTGGCGTAACAGTCTTGGATTCTACCGCTTCCTGCATCACACTGCCAGTCGTTTTTGGCTTGCTTGATGCAACATATGCCAAAGACAAACTGGTAATGAAGAAGACGGCGGCCAAACCACCAGTCATCCGGCTGAGAAAATTCGCAGAACCCGACGAACCGAACAGACTGCCCGAGGCACCACTACCAAAAGCAGCGCCCATATCAGCACCTTTACCGTGCTGCATCAGAACAAGACCAATAATTGCGATTGCCACCAGAATATGAATGGTTAGCAAAAGAGAGAAAACCCAGTTCATTTTTACCGCCTATTAAACCGCAGCCTGGCAGATAGCCAGGAAATCATCCGCAACCAACGCTGCGCCACCAATCAAGCCGCCATCAATATCAGCCTGCGAAAACAATTCTTTCGCATTCTGCGGCTTCACACTGCCGCCATACAGAATCTGCAAACCACTTGCTACGCCGGCATCCAGCGCCGCAACCTGAGCGCGAATCGCCATATGAACATCTTGCGCCTGGGCCGGCGACGCCGTCATCCCCGTACCAATCGCCCAAACCGGCTCGTAGGCTACTACCGCCTTGGCAAACGCCGCGACACCAACGCGCTCGAGTACCGCCGCCATCTGACGAGAAACCACCTGATCGGTCAGACCACCCTCACGCTCATCCAATTTTTCACCGACGCAGAGCACAGGTACCAGACCGCTGGCGAGTGCAGCCGCAAATTTCTCTGCCACTACCGCATCGCTCTCGCCATAAATCGTCCGACGCTCCGAATGCCCCACCAGAACATAACGACAGGCAAACTCGCCAAGCATGGCGGCGGAAACCTCGCCAGTGAAAGCGCCAGAGGCGTGCTCACTCAAATTTTGTGCACCCAAAGCAATCCTTGAGCCTTCAACCAAAGCCTGGACTTGCGCCAGATAGGGATAGGGAACACACACTGCAACTTCGCACGCCAAATTCTCTGACTGAGCCTTCAAGGAATCGAGCAGGGCCGCATTCTTTTGGAAGCTTCCGTGCATTTTCCAGTTACCGGCAACAAATTTTTTGCGCATAGGGATAGCAATCGAGTGAGGGAAAACCTTGTAATTATATCGATGCACCACCTGTCCGGTCAAGAATACGAGTAGGCATGAAGTACTCAATCCAGCAGCAACATGAATGCTCACTCCCGCCCGCGTATAATTTGTTAATGCAAGAAATTCTGGTTCTCTATTACAGCCACCATGGTTCGGTTCGTGCACTGGCGGAGCGGGTCGCGCTTGGCATCGAGTCGGTTCCCGGGATGCAGGCACGCCTGCGAACCGTACCGCGCGTTTCGACCGTTTGCGAAGCAAGCGAACCAGCCATCCCGGCCAGCGGCGCCCCTTACGTTGAAGCTTGCGACCTCGACCAGTGTGTCGGCCTCGCTCTGGGCAGTCCGGTACGCTTCGGGAACATGGCTGCACCGATGAAGTACTTCTGGGATGGCACCATTGCCGCATGGCAAAACGGGACGCTTGCCGGCAAACCCGCTTGTGTATTTACCTCGAGCGCCAGCCAGCACGGTGGCAATGAATCGACGCTGCTTTCGATGATGCTGCCGCTACTGCACCACGGCATGTTGATCAGCGGGCTGCCTTTTGGCGAGCCGGAGTTATCTACTACCGAAAAAGGTGGCACACCCTACGGCGCAAGCCATGTCGCCGGGGCCAATGGCAACCCGCTACTTAGTGAAGCGGAGATCCGTCTCTCCGTTGCCCAGGGTAAGCGACTGGCAATTTTGGCTCAAAAACTGAGTCGACCGTGACAGCCTCCCGTTACCAATTTATCGCCAGCACCAGCCTGATTGCACTGATTTTTCTCTGCATCGGCTGGGAGCTTTTCTGGGCACCGCTGAGGCCGGGCGGGTCGTGGCTGGTGCTCAAGGCATTTTTCCTGCTTGTGCCGCTATTTGGCATCCTGCGCGGCAAGCGCTACACCTATAAATGGCTATCGCTTTTCGTTCAATTTTATCTGTTCGAAGGCCTGACCCGAGCCACCACCGAGCAAGGCTTGGGGCAACAACTGGCGCTCGGCGAAGTCATTCTTAGCTCGCTGCTCTTTGTGGCCTGCATTCTCTATGTTCGCGCGACCAGGCCAGCCCAAGTAGAAAAGACCGCTGTCAAATAGCGGCCTTTTTGCCGGTTGGTAGCTACACTCAGACGTCGCCCTGGGCCCTGACCTTGTCAGAACTGACGTGCAACTTGTTCAGCGCATTTAAATACGAGCGCGCTGACGCAATCACGATATCGGTATCTGCCCCATTGCCATTCACAATACGCCCGCCACGCGCAAGCCGCGTTGTCACCTCGCCCTGCGCATCGGTGCCGGTAGTAATCGCATTGACCGAATAAAGCTGCAGCTCGGCACCACTGGCGACGATACTTTCAATCGCCTTGTAAGTTGCATCGACCGGGCCACCACCACCGGCCTCACCTTTGAGTTCAACCCCGCCAACATTCAGGATCACCTTGGCGTGTGGCATCTCACCCGTTTCTGAACAGACGTAGGAATAGACCAATTTGTAATGCTCATGCTCGGGCGTCACCAATTCGTCAGAAACCAGGGCATGAAGGTCTTCATCGAAAATCTCGTGCTTGCGGTCAGCCAGTTCCTTGAAGCGGGTAAAAGCCGCGTTCAGGGATTCGTCACTATCAAGCTCGATACCCAGTTCGAGTAAGCGACTCTTGAAGGCGTTGCGCCCGGAATGCTTGCCCAGCACCAGCTTGTTTTGCGTCCAGCCGACATCCTGGGCGCGCATGATTTCATAGGTTTCACGGTGCTTCAGCACGCCATCCTGATGAATTCCCGACTCATGGGCAAAGGCGTTGGCGCCAACCACCGCCTTGTTCGGCTGAACCGGATAGCCGGTAATCTGCGAAACCAGCTTGGAGGCAGGCACAATTTGTGTTGCATCAATCCGTGTTTCGACTGGAAACACATCGGCACGTGTGCGCACCGCCATGACAATTTCTTCAAGCGAGGCATTGCCGGCACGTTCACCAAGACCGTTGATCGTGCACTCAACCTGACGCGCCCCCGCCAGGACAGCAGCCAGCGAGTTGGAGACGGCCAGCCCGAGGTCGTTATGGCAGTGCACCGACCACACCACCTTGTCCGAGTTGGGCACGCGCTCGATCAACTGGCGCATGGTTTCGGCGTACTGGAAAGGGATGTTGTAGCCGACCGTGTCCGGCACATTGATCGTCGTCGCGCCGGCCTTGATCACCTCGTCAAAAATTCGGCAGAGAAAATCAATTTCCGAACGCCCGGCATCCTCAGCCGAAAATTCGACATCGTCGGTATATTCGCGCGCCCAGGCAATCGCCTTGACCGCCTGCTCGACGACCTGATCGGGCGTCATACGCAGCTTCTTTTCCATGTGGATCGGCGAAGTGGCGATAAAAGTATGAATGCGGCCGGATTTCGCCGGCTTGATCGCCTCGCCTGAACGCCGGATATCGTTCTCGTTGGCCCGCGCCAGCGAGCAGATGGTCGAATCCTTGATCACCTGGGCGATCGCATGGATGGCATCGAAATCGCCGGGCGATGCCGCAGCAAAACCTGCTTCAATAACGTCCACGCGCATTTTCTCGAGCTGGCGCGCAACCCGGACTTTTTCTTCCTTGGTCATCGAGGCGCCGGGACTTTGCTCGCCGTCGCGCAGGGTCGTATCAAAAATTACCAGATGTTGTTTCATATTGCCTCCAGGCAATCAAGCCGTCTTGCGCTTAAGCAGGTCAAGCGCAGCCAGAACATAGCCCGACAAACCGTAAAGGACAAAAAATCCGAACAGGGTCATTTCCGGGCTAATGGAAACCAGCGCAAAGCCCAGGGCAATAGCGGCAATCGCAAAGAAAGGAACGCTCTTGCGCAGATTAAAGTCTTTAAAACTGTAATAGCGAATATTGGAAACCATGGTCAGACCGGCCAACAGGGTAATCGCGCAAGAGAACCAGCGATACTCGCTACCGGCGATGCCGGACACAATCATCACCCAAATCCAACCGGCAACCAGCGCTGCTGCCGCCGGAGATGGCAAGCCCTGAAAATAGCGCTTGTCCGTAACTTCCAGTGTCGTGTTGAAGCGCGCCAAGCGCAAGGCTGCGCAGGCACAGTAGACAAATGCCGCGACCCAGCCAAGACGCCCGAGATCACGCAAAGCCCATTCGTACATAACCAGTGCCGGTGCCGCACCAAAGCTGACCATATCGGACAGCGAGTCATATTCAGCACCAAAAGCTGACTGGGTATTGGTCATTCGCGCGACACGCCCGTCCAAGCCATCAAGCACCATGGCGATAAAAATTGCCATGGCAGCGCGCTCAAAGTCACCTTGCATCGCCTGGACAATGGCAAAGAAACCGGCAAACAAAGCCGCAGTGGTGAACAAGTTCGGCAGTATATAAATACCGCGCCGCTTGAGTCCAGGATTGAAGAGGGTTTTGCGGGGTTTGAGTTCAGTCATTGATTAGGTCAACTCCGCTTATTTGGAGGGCAAAGAATACACCCATTAAGAAAAGCGCATATTCCGGAAAGAACAAGGGCGGTGCGGATCACCACACCGCCCTAAAGCGTAAGCAAAGTAGAAATACCTTGCAGGCCTATGGCCGTCTTAGTTTTTGGACTGGTCGACCAGCTTGTTCTTCTTGATCCACGGCATCATGTCACGCAGCTGACCGCCCACCGTTTCAATCGGATGCACGGCATTCAGGCGACGACGCGCCGTCATTGACGGGTAGTTGGTCTTGCCTTCCAGGATGAACATCTTGGCGTAGTCACCATTCTGGATGCGCTTGAGAGCATTGCGCATGGCAGCACGCGACTGCTCGTTGATGACTTCGGTGCCGGTCACGTACTCGCCGAATTCCGCATTATTGGAAATCGAGTAGTTCATGTTGGCGATGCCGCCTTCGTACATCAGGTCAACAATCAGCTTCAGTTCGTGCAGACACTCGAAGTAGGCCATTTCCGGCGCGTAACCCGCTTCGGTCAGGGTTTCGAAGCCCATCTTGACCAACTCGACAGCACCGCCGCAGAGCACAGCCTGCTCGCCGAACAAGTCGGTTTCAGTTTCTTCGCGGAAATTGGTTTCGATAACGCCACCTTTGGTGCCGCCATTGGCAGCCGCGTAGGACAGAGCGATGTCCTTGGCCTTCTTGGTCACGTCCTGATAAATCGCGATCAGGGATGGCACGCCGCCACCCTTCAGGTACTCGGAACGCACCGTGTGGCCGGGGCCTTTCGGAGCAACCATGATGACGTCGACGTCAGCACGCGGCACAACCTGGTTGTAATGCACATTGAAGCCGTGCGCGAAAGCCAGTGCAGCGCCCTTCTTCATATTCGGCGCAACTTCTTCGTTGTATACCTGCGGAATGTTTTCGTCCGGCAGAAGCATCATGACGACGTCAGCGCCCTTGACCGCCTTGGCAATTTCTTCAACCTTCAAACCGGCTGCTTCGGCCTTCTTCCAGGAAGCGCCTTCCTTGCGCAGACCAACCGTCACCTTGACGCCGGAATCCTTGAGATTCTGAGCATGCGCGTGGCCCTGTGAGCCGTAACCAACGATGGTGACCTTCTTGCCCTTGATGAGGGAGAGATCGGCGTCCTTGTCGTAATAAACTTTCATGAATTCCTCTTTATAAACAGATAATTAAACTTTAAGAATACGATCGCCACGACCGATGCCACAAACCCCGGTACGGACGGTTTCAAGAATCAGTCCGGCATCAATACCGGCAATAAACGAGTCCAGCTTGGAGCCGGCGCCGGTCAACTCGATGACATAAGTCGATTCCGTGACGTCGATGATACGGCCACGGAAAATATCGGCCATCCGCTTCATCTCCTCACGATCCTTGCCGGTGGCACGAACCTTGATCAGCATCAACTCACGTTCGACGTGGGCTGCTTCGGAGAGATCGACTACTTTGACGACATCAATCAGCTTGTTGAGCTGTTTGGTGACTTGCTCGAGCACCTCGTCGGAGCCCCAGGTCAGAATAGTCATCCGTGACAGCGAGGGATCTTCCGTCGGTGCCACAGTCAGCGTTTCGATGTTGTAACCGCGCGCCGAAAACAGACCGGCAACGCGAGAAAGTGCTCCTGACTCGTTTTCGATCAGGATGGAAATAATGTGACGCATGTCTTTTCCTCCCTCGCTCATAGGTCTTCAGCCAGGATCATTTCGGTCAAGCCCTTGCCTGCTGAAACCATCGGGAAAACGTTGGCAACCGGGTCGATAATAAAATCCATGAAAACCAGATCATTCTTGTGCTCGGTAAATGCCTTGCGCAGCGCTGGCTCTACATCTTCGATCCGCTCAATCTTCATGCCAACATGGCCATAGGCCTCGGCCAGCTTAACGAAATCGGGCAGTGAAGTGACGTAAGACTGCGAGTAGCGCTTGGAGTAGAACATTTCCTGCCACTGGCGAACCATGCCGAGCATGCCGTTGTTCAGGTTGATGATCTTGATCGGGAATCCATATTGCTTGCAGGTCGACAACTCCTGAATACACATCTGGATCGAACCCTCGCCGGTCACGCAGGCAACCTGCGCATCAGGATTTGCCATCAGAACACCCATGCCGTAGGGCAAACCAACGCCCATGGTGCCGAGACCACCGGAATTAATCCAGCGCCGCGGCTTGTCAAACTTGTAATACTGCGCGGCAAACATCTGGTGCTGGCCAACATCAGAAGTAATGAAGGCTTCGCCATTGGTCACTTCGTAAAGCTTTTCCATGACGTACTGCGGCATGATGTGCTCGGCCTGCTTGTAGCGCAGTGAATCACGGCTGCGCCACTCGTCAATCTGCTTCCACCAGTTATCCACATCAGGATCGGTTTTAAAGTCGCTGTCCATCAGCTTCAAGAGCTCGTCAATGACGTCACCGACGTTGCCAACGATAGGCACATCGACCTTGACCCGCTTGGAGATCGAGGAAGGATCGATGTCGATATGGATAACGCGACGCTTTTCTTCACCGAAGTGATCGGGATTGCCAATTACACGATCATCAAAACGGGCGCCGACGGCGAGAATCACGTCCGCGTAATGCATGGCATTGTTGGCCTCGAAGGTGCCATGCATGCCCAGCATGCCGAGGAACTGCTTATCGGTCGCCGGATAACCACCCAAGCCCATAAGAGTATTGGTCACCGGAAACTTGAGCTTGTGCGCCAGTTCAGTCAACTTTTGTGCAGCGTCGGACAGGATAACGCCACCACCCGCGTAAATAATCGGGCGTTTTGCCTCTTTAAGAATCTGCACCGCCTTTTTGATCTGCCCCAGATGGCCTTTGACCACCGGGTTGTAGGAGCGCATCTGGATCGATTTCGGATACTCAAACTCGCACATCTGCGCCGTAATATCTTTGGGGATATCGACGACAACCGGGCCTGGACGGCCGGTAGAAGCAATGTGGAAGGCCTTCTTGATGGTCATCGCCAGATCTTTGACGTCCTTGACCAGAAAGTTGTGCTTGACGCAAGGACGGGTAATGCCGACCGTGTCGCACTCCTGGAAGGCATCCTGGCCGATATAAAACGTCGGAACCTGGCCGGTCAAAACGACCATCGGAATCGAGTCCATATAGGCCGTAGCAATACCGGTGACCGTATTAGTCACGCCTGGCCCGGAGGTAACCAAGGCGACGCCGACCCTCTGCGACGAGCGCGAGAAGGCATCTGCTGCATGAACGGCTGCCTGTTCGTGGCGAACCAGCACATGCTTTATCTGATCCTGCTTGAAAAGCGCATCGTAAATGTGTAAAACCGACCCACCCGGGTAGCCAAACACACAGTCAACCTTTTCTTCCTGCAGGCACCTGACTACAATTTCTGCACCGCTGATCATCATCGTTGAGCCCAAAAAAAGCTGTTGCTTAAAAGGACGTAACATTAATCGACCGCCCTTGTTCGGTCAAGGTATGATGGTATCCCCTTCGCCTCCCATGGTTTTTACAGGAAGAAATCCCTGGCTTCATCCCGCGAACTTTCGGACTTTCTGGAATCAGTCGAGCGCCGCGCCTTCAAACAGGCGATGTTCGCTGTGCGAGAAGAAGAGTCGGCTTTGGACATCGTTCAGGACAGCATGCTCAAGCTGGCTGAAAAATACGGTGACCGGCCGGCGGAAGAGTTTCCGATGCTGTTTCAGCGCATTCTGCAAAATACTATCCGCGACTTCTACCGGCGCAGCAAAGTTCGCTCAATGTGGACGACGCTGCTCTCGGCTTTTGCTCCGGACGACGACGAAGACAGCGACCCACTCGAAACCCTGGCCGCCGACGAAGATGCCGGCGGCACCCGAACGCCTGAGAGCCAGCTGGTGCAGGCGCAAACCCTGAACATCATCGACGAAGAAATCAAGAACCTGCCGGCACGCCAGCGCGAAGCTTTCCTGATGCGCTACTGGGAGGACATGGATGTTGCGGAAACGGCTGCCGCCATGGGCTGCTCCGAGGGCAGCGTCAAGACGCACTGTTCGCGCGCCACGCACGCTTTAGCTTCAGCGTTATCGGCGAGAGGAATCAAGTTGTGAGGCCAGCCCCAACCCGGTGGAAGAATTTATGGGCAAAAACAGGGTTGACCGCAACAAACCAAAATGGGGGCTGAGATAATTCGTACCCGATCTTTCGATTAGCCAAACTCTGATGCCCAAAGAACTCGCCAGTCTCCGCCGCCGTTTGTCCAGCCTGCTTTACGAAAGCCTGGTGGTATTTTCAATTTTGCTGATCGGCTTCTTGCTGCCACAAGCATTTCTCGCCGGCTTCCTGAATCAGTGGGGCATCCCCCCTATCAACTCAAAGATGCTGATGTTCCATATCTTCTGGTTGCTGCTGATTTATTTTGTCTGGTTCTGGCTGCAAACCGGGCAAACCCTGCCGATGAAAACCTGGAAATTGCGCCTCGTTAATGAGGATGGCCGGCTGATGCGCCCGACGCAAGCCATTTTTCGCTACCTGGCTGCCTGGCCGAGCATCCTGTTTTTTGGCATCGGGCTACTCTGGGCGCTGGTCGACAAGGACAAGCAATTTTTACATGACCGCATTGCCGGCAGCCGGATAATTTCAAGCGAAGCCTGAATCAGCGCCGCTCGACCCACCAGAGCATGCCCATCGCGACTAGCAGGAACATCGCTGAGGGAGCTGCGGCACTGGCAAAGGGCGGCCAGGAATTGATCGCACCGAGATTCGAAAACAACCCGTTAAGCATGTAAAAGAGAATCCCCAGCATGACGCCGGCGAATAGTTTCAGACTGGCGCCACCCATCCGGTTATGGGAGTAGCCAAAGGGCAAGGCCAGTGCGACCATGACAAGTGTCGCCAGCGGGTAAATTAATTTTTTCCAGACAGCAACTTCATACCGCTCAGATTTCTGGTGATTGTCATTCAGGTGTTCTGTATAACTAAGGAGACCCAGCAAGGACATGCGCTCCGGCGCGACCATCAAGACGGAAAGCAAATCCGGGTTAATCGCTGATCGCCATTCCTCGCTATCCACCCGCTCAACGCGCGAGGTGTCGCCATCCAGTATGGTCCGCACGACGCCCGTCAAGCGCCAGTGCTCTGGCGGCTGATATTCTGCCTCGCCAACATCGGTAACTGATTCGAGCGCATTAGCAGCACTGAATTTATAAATACGAACGCCCTTGAGTCTGAAATCTGGCGTAGCGGTTCGGATATTGATGAAACTGTGCCCGTCCTTGATCCACAAACCGGACTGAAAGCCGCTTTGGGAAATCACTTTGCTCAAGGCTTTGGCTCGTAGCTCCTGCGCCATACGCTCGGAAATGGGCACCAGCACCTCGCCGACCAGCAAAGTTAACAATGCCAGCAGGCCGGCAACCCGGAATAGCGTCATCAACAACTCACGCGTCGACAAGCCCGAAGCCCTAAGTACCGTCAGTTCGGAGTGACGCGCCAACGTGGTCAGCGCATAGAGGGTGCCGATCAGCGCAGCGATCGGAATCAACTCATAGACCGTTCCCGGAATGCTCAATGTCACAAACAATAAGGCATGGCCGAACTGATAGCCGGCTTTACCCACGGCACGCAATTCGTCGATCAAGTCAAAAAAAGCAAAAAGCGCCAAGAACGCGGCGAGCACAAGAAATATTGCAGCGAAAGACTCGCGCATCAAGTAACGCTGGTAGAGCTTCATTTTGAACATCAGCCAGCCCTTGATTGCCACGGCATGCGCAAGGCGATGCGGCGATAAAAAAGCAGCGCCAGAGGCAACAGCATCAAGGCATGAACTGCCCAAATGCCAATCCAGAAAGAAAGTTTTCCTTGAGCAACCCAAGCCTGGCTGACCGACATCAAATTGCTGTACAAAGCATAAATAAGTATGGCAATCAACATGTTGGCCGAACGGCCGGCACGCGGATTGACGTAAGAAAGGGGGATCGCCAGCAACGCGAGCACCAATGCCGAAATGGGTAGCCCGATCCGCCACAACAATTCGCCGCGCGCCTGATTACTGCCATCCTGCAACAATTCATGCATCGGCATCCGGTTGGGAGACCGGTCGGCCGGCCGCGACTCACCATCCTGTGTGCGCAGCTTGTAGCGCTGGAACTCGATAACCCTGAATTCGGGTGAGCCGGGCTCGACTTCATAACGCCGTCCGCGTTCCAGAACGACGAATTTATCGCCATTCGGAGCAACCTCGGCACGTCCGGCATCGGACATCACCACACCTAGGCGACCATCCTGCATGGATGCCACAAATACATTGCCGACTTCACTAGCATCCTCAGCCATTGCTTCAACAAAAAACACGCGTTGCCCCTGCTTTGCTTCACGAAAAGCACCCGGAGAAATTTGTGAAATGTCGCTACGCGCCGACATTTGCAGCCTGAAACCTGCAGAGTTAAAGTTTGCCCACGGCGAGAGGAATCCAGACAAGACGGCGATCGCCAGCACAACTGGCAACGCAAATTGCAGCACCGGCCGCACCCAGGCGGTCAAGGGCAAACCACTGGAAAACCAGACCACCATCTCGGAATCACGATAAGCCCGCGAAAGGCTGAGCAAGATGGCAACAAACAGGGTCAGCGAGATGACGACGGGCATCGCATTCAGCGCCGCAAATCCAAGTAGCGAGAGCACTGATTCGGGCGCAATTTTCCCCCCGACCGCTTCCTTGAGCAGGCGAATCAACTGCGTGGAGATCAGGATTGCCAACAGGACGACACTGATGCCGGCAGCTGCTTGGGAAAACTCGCGCCGGACGGCACGCTCGAATATCATGCTTTGACGAAACCCAAAAAATGCAGGGATAATCCCGCGAATACTGAAATCTTCCCCTTTAGGAGCAGCCTGTGGAATTTAGCATAAAAAGTGGTAGCCCGGAAAAGCAGCGCAGCGCCTGCATTGTAGTCGGTGTATTTGAGACCAGAAAACTGACTTTGGCGGCCGAAATTCTCGACAAATCCTCCGATGGCCACATTTCCGCCATCATTCGTCGTGGCGATATGGAAGGCAAGGGCGGCAGCACGCTGCTCTTGCAAAATGTCCCGGGCACGCTGAGCGAACGTGTCTTGCTGGTTGGATTGGGCAAGGAGAGAGATTTTCGCGAGAAAGATTTTCTCGCTGCGATCCGGACAACGGTAAAAACGCTAAACGATACCGGCGCCTCTGACGCCTCCATTTTCCTGACCGAAATCGCTGTCAAAAAACGCAGTATTGCCTGGCGAGTACGCCAGGCTTCGGTCGCTGTGCTGGATGCCACTTACAAGTTTGAACAGTTCAAGAGCAAAAAAGACGAGGTTCGGCGCCCGCTGCGCAAGCTTACCTTTGCTGTTTCCCGACGCACTGAACTGGCGCAGGCCGAAGAAGCATTAGCGCAAGGCCTGGCGATTGCCGAAGGCATGGCGCTGACCAAAGACCTAGGCAACCTGCCGGCCAATATCTGCCACCCGACCTATCTGGCCGAGCAAGCGCAGGCAATGGCCAAGGAATTCAATCTCGGCTGCGAGATTCTTGAGCGCGCCGACATGGAAAAACTCAGTATGCACTCACTGCTCTCGGTTTCCCAGGGCTCACGCCAGCCGCCCAAGTTGATCGTGCTCACCTACAAAGGAGCGAAAGCCAGCGAAAAACCGGTTGTTCTCGTCGGCAAGGGCGTCACTTTCGACACCGGCGGCATTTCCCTGAAGCCGGGTGCCGAGATGGATGAAATGAAGTACGACATGTGCGGTGCCGCCAGCGTCCTCGGCACCATGCAGGCCGTGGCCCGGATGGCGCTACCGATCAACCTGACCATTGTCGTTCCCGCCACCGAGAACATGCCGGACGGCATGGCAACCCGGCCAGGCGACATCGTCACCTCAATGTCCGGCCAGACCATTGAAATCCTCAATACCGATGCCGAAGGTCGCCTGATTCTCTGTGATGCACTGACTTACGCCGAGCGTTTCGAGCCGGATACCGTCATCGACGTTGCCACCCTCACTGGCGCCTGTGTCGTTGCGCTCGGCCATATCGCGACCGGACTTTTCTCCAACAAGGACGCCCTCGCCCGCGATCTGCTCGATGCCGGCGACGAATCCTACGACCGCGCCTGGCAGATGCCGCTGTGGGATGACTATCAGGAGTTGCTGAAGAGTCCGTTTGCCGACATGGGCAATATCGGCGGGCGCTGGGGTGGCTCGATTACTGCCGCCTGCTTCCTCTCGCGCTTTACCAAAAAATTTGAGTGGGCGCACCTCGATATCGCCGGAACAGCCTGGAAATCCGGGGCTGACAAAGGCGCGACGGGTCGCCCGGTGCCCTTGCTGACGCATTACCTGATGCAACGCGCCGGCAAACTGAATTGACCGAAGTTTTTTTCTATCATGGCGCCGCTGACAAAATAGCGGCTGCCTGCGCCCTGCTCGGTGGCGCCTATGCCCAGAAAAAGCCGATGCTGGTCTATGCACCGGAAAGCGAGCTGGCCAACAACCTTGACCGCCACTTATGGACGCAGCCGTCACTCGGCTTCGTTCCGCACTGCCGCGCTGACTCGCCGCTCGCCGCCGAGACTCCGGTTTTAATTACGGACAAACTCGAGCAGCCAGCACAAACCGACCGCCTGATGAATCTCGACCATTCAGTGCCCCCCGGTTTTCAGCGCTTTCAAAGGCTGATTGAAGTTGTCGGCCAGGCTGAAGACGACAAACTCGCCGCCCGCGCCCGCGTCAAGTTTTATAAAGACAGCGGTTGCGAAGTGCAGTATTTCGACCTCAGCAAACGCTAAAGGAAGCCACGTGCCCAGCCCCATCCTTGCCCGTGCCGATGCGCTGATGCAGCGGCGGCGCAACACCAATACCGATTTGGAGGATGTGCCCGTCCTCACCGACACAGTGGATGACGAAGAGGATTTCCCGGTTCTTCTCGATATCGAGGCCTTACCTGCAACTGTTGAACTCGAAGTCGCACCGTTAGCTGAAGTGGTCGCAGCCGAACTCCCGGATCCGGCTCTGGCAGCGAGCATGCGAGACATTCTGGCGCACGAATTGGCACGCCGGGTTGAACAGCGACTGGCTGCTGAATTGCCGCGCATCATCGAATCTACCGTTCGCGACTTTCTCGCCGAACAGGAAATGATCGCCAGCTTGCAGCCACGCGACTGAGATCGCGGCGAGGCCGGGGCGGCGCTCCGGTATAATCGCGGGCTTTCCCCATTTCCAATAAGCCCATGGAACTCGCAAAATCCTTTGAACCGGCCGAGATTGAACGCCGCTGGTACCCCGAATGGGAAGCAAAAAATTACTTCGCTGCCGGCGTTGACCGCAGCAAGGCAGCTGACGAAAACTTCTGCATCCTGCTGCCACCGCCGAACGTCACCGGCACGCTGCACATGGGCCATGGCTTCAACCAGACGCTGATGGACGCGCTGACCCGCTACTACCGGATGCGCGGCCACAACACGCTGTGGCAGCCGGGCACCGACCATGCCGGCATCGCGACGCAGATCGTCGTTGAGCGCCAACTGGACGCCCAAGGCATTTCGCGCCATGACCTCGGCCGCGAGAAGTTCCTGGAAAAGGTCTGGGAATGGAAAGAATACTCCGGCAACACCATCACCAAGCAGATGCGCCGCATGGGCACCAGCCCGGACTGGAAGCGCGAGCGCTTCACGATGGATGCCGGTCTCAACAAGGTCGTCACCGAAACCTTCGTCCGCCTGTTCAACGAAGGCCTGATCTACCGCGGCAAGCGCCTGGTGAACTGGGACCCGAAGCTCAATACCGCCGTTTCCGACCTCGAAGTCGTGCAGGAAGAAGAAGACGGCTTCATGTGGCACATCCGCTACCCGCTGGCCGACGGCTCGGATAGCCTGGTCGTTGCGACGACGCGGCCGGAAACCATGCTTGGCGACACCGCCGTCATGGTTCATCCGGAAGACGAGCGCTACAAGCACATGATCGGCAAGATGGTGAAGTTGCCGCTGACCGACCTCGAAATCCCGATCATTGCCGACAGCTACGTCGATCTCGAATTCGGCACCGGCTGCGTCAAGGTCACGCCGGCTCATGACTTCAACGACTATGCCGTCGGCCAGCGTCATAGCCTGCCGATGATTTCGATCCTGACGCTAGACGCCAAGATCAACGAGAACGCCCCCGAGAAATACCGCGGCCTCGACCGTTTCGACGCCCGCAAGGCCGTTGTCGCCGACCTCGAAGCCCTCGGCATCCTCGAAAAAACCGACAAACACAAACTCAAGGTGCCGCGCGGCGACCGGACTAATGTGGTCATCGAGCCGATGCTCACCGACCAGTGGTTCGTCGCCATGTCGAAGCCGGGCAATGACGGCAAGTCGATCACCGAGAAGGCGCTCGACGTCGTCCATTCCGGCGAGATCAAGTTCTACCCGGAAAACTGGGTCAATACCTACAACCAGTGGCTGAACAACATCCAGGACTGGTGTATTTCCCGCCAGCTGTGGTGGGGCCACCAGATTCCGGCCTGGTACGGCGACGACGGTCAGGTTTTTGTCGCTCACAGCGAGGCTGAAGCCAAGGCCGAAGCGGCCAGGCAGGGCTACACCGGCACGCTGAGCCGTGACGAAGACGTCCTCGACACCTGGTTCTCGTCCGCCCTGTGGCCGTTCTCGACGCTGGACTGGACGGGCGACGAGGCCATCGACGCGGCCAACCCGATTTTGCAGCAATATTTGCCGTCGACCGTGCTGGTCACCGGCTTCGACATCATCTTCTTCTGGGTCGCCCGCATGGTCATGATGACCAAGCAGATCACCGGCCAGATCCCGTTCAAGCACGTCTATGTGCACGGCCTGATCCGCGATGGCGAAGGCCAGAAGATGTCGAAGTCGAAGGGCAATGTGCTCGACCCGATCGACCTGATCGACGGCATCGGCCTCGATGCGCTGATCGAAAAGCGCACGACCGGCCTGATGAACCCGAAGCAGGCGGAAAGCATCGCCAAGAAGACAAAGAAGGAATTCCCGGAAGGCATCGCCTCCTTCGGCACCGACGCCCTGCGCTTCACCTTCGCGTCGCTCGCCAGTCCGGGTCGCGACATCAAGTTCGACCTCAACCGCTGCGACGGTTACCGCAATTTCTGCAACAAGCTGTGGAACGCCACGCGCTTCGTGCTGATGAATGTCGAGGGCCACGACCTGGCGCTGGATCACCAGCAAGGTGCCGATGGGTCTTGTACGGTCGACGGTGAAAAACGTCTCAAATTCAGCTTCGCCGACCGCTGGATCGTCAGCCAGCTACAGCGTACAGAACAGGAAATCGAGCAGCACTTCACCGACTACCGTTTCGATCTGATTGCTCAAACCATCTACAAATTCATCTGGGACGAGTTCTGCGACTGGTATCTGGAAATCGCCAAGGTCGAGATCCAGACCGGCAACGACGCCCAGCAGCGCGGCGCCCGCCGGACGTTGGTGCGCACGCTGGAAGCCGTGCTGCGCCTGGCTCACCCGCTGATCCCTTTCATCACCGAGGAACTGTGGCAGACGGTCGCCCCCATCGCCGGCCGCAAAACGCACGACTCGATCATGCTCGCCGCCTACCCGCGCGCCGAGGAGTACAAGATCGACCCGGTTTCAGAAGCCAAGGTCGAGCGCCTCAAAGCCCTGACCTACGCCTGCCGCAACCTGCGCGGCGAGATGAATGTTTCGCCGGCTCTGCGCATGCCGCTACTGGTTGCCAATGGCGGCGCCGACATCGCCGAGTTCGCACCGATCCTGCAAGCTCTGGGTAAGCTCTCTGAGGTACAACTGGTGGCTGACATGCCGGCCGATGCGATGGCACCGGTGGCCGTCGTCGGCGAAACGCGGATGATGCTCAAGGTGGAAATTGATATCGCCGCCGAGAAAATTCGTTTGACCAAGGAAATCGAAAAGCTCGAAAAGCAGATCGAAATCGCCAACAACAAACTCGGTAACGAAAGCTTCGTCGCCCGCGCCCCGACCGCCGTCATTGATCAGGAAAAACAGCGCCTTGCTGATTTCTCAGCAACCCTGGAACAACTGAAACCCCAACTAGCCAAACTCGGCTAAGAGAAAAAAGAAAAGATAAACATGGAAGATAAACGCGGCTTATTGGCCAAAATATTCATTGCACTGATGATTTTCTCAGCACTGGTTGGCGTCTGGAGCGTCGCCTTCATGATCTCCTGGCCATGGGACAAAACCGATGAATGGAAACCGGAATTCCGCCTCGTCGCAACCTGTGCCGACAATAAGATCTGCGGTTTAGCCTACAAGGATCTCGCCGATGCCAAGGCCAAAGGTCTTTACACCTCGCTGACGCCACCCGAACCTGCTGGCGATTTTGAGGAAGAACAAAACTGGCTGAATTGGAAGACCGTAAAAGGCATCATTGAAGTCAAGGCTTCCTCGTGGCATTTCCAGACAACGATCCGCTACCAAGTGGAAAACGAGGTACCCATCCTTGTTGAATATCAGGATATTGATGTTCCGCGCGCGTTCTTCTACGGCGTCGCCGCCGGCCTCTTTTCGTTGCTCGGGCTCTATTTACGCAAACTGCGCAAATAGGGTCTCAAGCGGCGATTCCGGCGACCCGGATCAGGCCGCGCAAGGCATTTCCCAGCAAAAATCCGGCCCGCAAATCGGCCGGAGTCAAAACCGCCTCTCTGGCGCGCCCATCAGCCAGCAGGCCGGCGCGTAAGACACCGGGAAGCGCCCCACTGCTCAGTGGTGGCGTGAGTAGCACGCCATCATGCTCAACGAATACATTGCTTCGCGCCCCCTCGGCCACCTCGCCCCGTTCGTTGAGAAAAATTAAGTCAAAAATGTTGGCCTGATGCGCAATTGATGCCAAAGCCGCATCATAAATCGCGCGCGACGTTGTCTTGTGGCGACGCAGCTCATCACCTGAATCAATTCGTTGTTTGGCCAGTGCAGCAAGGTACCTCTCGGGTGCAGCCCCATCAAAAGCCACCGCCTGCAATTCGATAACGCCCGCCTTGTCGAGCGTCAGGCGCACCCGCCAGGTTCCCTTGGCCGGTTGCCGCCCTAACTCCCTGAACAACAATTGCTCATCAAGCGGAAAACCAAAATAGGCAGCTGAACGCTTCAGGCGAGCCAGATGTCCGGCCCACATCGGATATACCCCGCCCTCCCGGCGCAGGGTTTCGATCAACTTCAAGCCGGGATCACAGTCACGCAGAAAATTCGCCTTGAGCAAACACTCCTGCCATTCATCAGCTGGCACCGAATCGGCCACAATACCGCTGCCCACACCGAGTTTACCGCGACCATCCTTGGCCAGTTCCAGCGTGCGGATCGCGACGTTCAGCCGTAAGTCTCCGCTCGGTGCGAGCCAGCCAAGGGCACCGGTATAAGCACCACGCGGTGTGCTCTCAAGATCGGCAGCAACCTGCATGGCGCGAATTTTTGGCGCGCCGGTAATCGAGCCACAGGGGAACAGGGCACGCACGATGTCACCAAAATGCCGCCCGGGTACGCGGGCAGACACTTCAGAAACCATCTGCCAGACAGTCGGATACTCCTCAATATCAAATAACCGGTCGACCACAACACTGCCATTTTCGGCAATTCGCCCGAGATCGTTGCGCAAGAGATCGACAATCATTAAATTTTCGGCCAAATCCTTGGTTGACCGTAACAGATGCCCGGCGGGCAAGTCTTTGGCCGCCGTTCCCTTCATCGGCCGCGTCTGCAAGCGATCACCGTGTCGTGCAAGGAACAACTCTGGCGACAGGGAAACAAGGCCGCCATCAGCATCACCAACAAAGCCGCCATAGCTGACCGGCTGGCGCTCGCGCAGACGGGAATACAAGGCTAGGGGCGAGCCGAACCATTCAAAATTAAGCGGGAAGGTGAAATTTACCTGGTAGCAATCGCCATCAGCAATATAGTCCTGAATGCACTGCACCCCGGTCAGGTAACTGGCTTCGGAAATCCCCGATTGCAGGTTGGCAACACCGGCCGGCATCTCTCCGGCATTTGCAATCAACCAAGCCTCAGCCGCAACAGCATCAAGCACCAAACAGCGCTCAAAACGCCAAAACCTAGCCAGGCGTGGTTCTTGATCTGCTTGCCAGGCGGCGGGCGCCCCTGCTGGCTCAAACAGGTAGCCAAGTTCGTACTCAAGCGCGGCAACTGTCCAAAGATTAGTTTGTTCAATCGCGGCCAACGCGCTATCCAAACTTGCCAGATCGCACACCGTAAGGCAATCGACCAAGCCCTCAAAAAGCCAAGCGGCGGGCTCACCCGCAGGCGCCCGCCGATCTTCAAAAAACGCGTGGAAAGAGGCGCTTATTTTCGCTTAATGAAATACTCGAACACGCGATTTTCTTCCCTTTGCCCAACCAGTTCGTTACCGGACTGTTTGGCGAAAACCGGAAAATCCTTGAGCGAGCCGGCGTCAGTCACTTGAATCCGCAAGACCTGCCCGGACTCCATTTCAGCCAGCAACTTCTTTGTGCGCAAAATCGGCAACGGGCAGGCAAGATTCTTGACGTCTAATTCTCGATCGAATTCCATAATTTTTCCATCCAGGTCGGGAGGCTGATTTTACTGCCAATTTCGCCGCTACCAATTCCGCTTTTCTTTTTGCTCATCCGCCAGGCGCTTTTGAAATTCTCGCATCCGCGCATCAATCACCGACTGCTCATAGAAATTCGCGTCACCCGCACTTCGCGCGTGCTGCAACTGCTCAATCGCGCCCGCCGTCTGCCCCTGCAAGGCAAAAACCTCGGCCAGCGCCTGATGCTGCTGGGCGCCGCGCCCAAGCCCGGCAAAGCTCTCCGCGCGCATCTTGTGCAAACGCAAATCCTGTGGGTAGTTGCGTAGTTGGGCTTCGCAAAACCGCAAGGCCTGATCGTAGCGTTTCAGCTTGATCAGCGCCTGCCCATTGCCATAGATTAACGCCTGATTAAGCGGATAGCGCACCATTGCCTCATGGTACAAGGCCAGTGCTTTGGCGCTATCGCCCTGTGCCAATTTGATCTCGGCCATTTGGCGCTCAAGCATGGCCGATGGCATCCTGAATTTTTGCGCATTGAGTAATGAAGTCTCGGCCGCCGCCCACTCCCGATTGCGTACCTGGGCGATCGACAAGCCAAAATAAGCAGCACTCTCAGATGCAAATTTCTTGTCGCGCAGTAAGCCCTCAAAGTCATTCACCGCCTCCTCGGCTGTACCAAGCATGGCGCGCAACTTGGCGCGGGTCAGCAGAAAATCCGCACTATCCACCACCTGCCGATAGGCTACTGCCTGCTCGCGGTTCTGTATGTCGGACAGGCGTTCGCCGGTCAACGGGTGAGTGCGCAGATAAACCGTTGCATTGTTTTCATAAAGACGTACTGACTTTTGCAGGCGCTCAAAGAAGGCGCCCATACCACGCACGTCAAAACCTGCCTTGCCGAGCGTATCAAAGCCCATGCGATCAGCTTCGCGCTCAAAATCACGGGAAAACGCCAGTTGCGAGGAGATTGCGCCGGCTTGCGCACCGACGATCGCCGCACTGGCCACCTGGCCGTTGGAACGCGCAGCCAGCAGCGCCAAGCCCATCGCCAACATCGATGCCATGCCGACTTGCTTCGAGTTATAAACCTGGCGGGAGATATGCCGCTGGGTAACGTGAGAAATCTCATGCGCGAGCACGCCAGCCAACTCTGATTCGCTCTGTGCCGACAGAATCAACCCAACATGCACGCCGATGTAGCCGCCCGGCATGGCAAACGCGTTGATACTCTGATCATTAATCGGGAAAAAATAGAAACCTAAACCGGGGTCGTTACTTGCGGCAGCGAGTTGGCCGCCAATCTGATTGAGATAAGCCTCTACGTCCGGGTCATCAAGGTAAGCCGGGTCCCGCCAGCGAATCTCATGCATGATCTTCTGGCCGATTTTTTTCTCGGTGGCCAGCGACAATTCATTGCTCGCGACATCGCCCAGCTCCGGGAGATCATTGGCGCGCAACGGAGCCATGGCAAGGCTGAACGCCAGAAGTCCGCTCACGAAACGCTGGAAAATACGCATGAATGTTATGATAGCTCAGCCTATCGAACGGCTTGTTGGATAACTCGTAACCAAAAGTAAGCCATTGTGACCAATCAAACTCTGACTCATTTTGACAGCGCCGGCCAGGCTCACATGGTCGATGTTGGCAGTAAGGCGGAAACCGCCCGTTTAGCCCGTGCCGGCGGCACAATTTACATGCAGGCAACGACGCTTGACCTCGTGCGTGGTGGCACATCCAAAAAAGGTGACGTTCTAGGCATTGCGCGAATTGCGGCGATCCAGGCTGCCAAGCGCACCGGCGAGCTGATCCCACTTTGCCACCCGCTGGCATTGACCCGCGTCGCTGCAGAATTTGTCATCGACGAAGAAAAGCATGCCGTGCATTGCGAAGTCACTGCCGAATGTTTCGGCCGCACCGGCATTGAAATGGAAGCCCTGACTGCCGCCAGCATTGGCCTTTTGACCATTTATGACATGCTGAAAGCCGTTGACCGTGGCATGCGCATCGACGGCGTCCGCCTGCTCGAAAAACGTGGCGGGAAATCAGGCCACTGGCTGGCCGAATAAAAATTTTCCGGAGCCAAAATTAAAAAAGCCCACCTGAATCAGGTGGGCTTTTGAATTTACAACAAGCAGGTTTTTAGGTGCCCTGAATGTTGGAAGCCTGCTTACCCTTGGGGCCTTGCACGACTTCGAAGGAAACTTTTTGACCTTCTTTGAGCGTCTTGAAACCATTCATATTGATGGCGGAGAAATGTGCGAAGAGATCTTCGCTGCCATCATCAGGAGTGATAAAACCAAAACCCTTAGAATCATTGAACCATTTGACGGTGCCGATTGCCATGTCTACAACTTTCATACAAAAAACTAACAAATTACGGGTTTCCCCGACTCCCTGTTTGGGTCAAATTTCAAGCCGCTCAAAGCACACTTGAAATCCCTAAAACTCAAACACAATTGCGTTCTACGCGACTCGAATTATCCCGTCAACAAGTTTTAATGCCGCAGCGCAGCATTAAGCCTGAGAAATCAAGGCTTGCGGACCAAGTTTTCAGGACAAATTCCCTGTTGCAGATTGGAACGGACTGTATAGAATCGAGCACATGGCTACGAAACACAAGGAAGACGGACTGCTTGAGGCGCAACGCGCCAAGATTCAGCCGCCAAAAATGTTCAAGGTGTTGTTATTGAACGACGATTACACGCCGATGGAGTTTGTCATCATCGTTCTGCAACGATTTTTTTCTCTGGAAAATGAACAAGCAACGCGAATCATGCTCAAAGTTCACAACGAAGGTCGCGGTGTCTGCGGAGTTTATCCGCGTGACATCGCTGCCACCAAGGTTGGGCAGGTAATTGAGTTTGCACGCCAGCACCAACACCCGCTTGCTTGCATGATGGAGGAAGATTAATGATTGCCCAGGAACTCGAAGTCAGCCTGCACATGGCTTTTGTCGAGGCACGCCAGAAACGACACGAGTTCATTACGGTCGAACATCTGCTGCTCGCGCTGATCGACAACCCGTCGGCTGCAGATGCGCTGCGTGCCTGCGGCGCCAAGCCCGATGCCTTACGCAAGGATCTTGGCAACTTCATTGACGAACACACGCCCACCGTATCCGGCGAGGATGATATTGATACGCAGCCGACGCTTGGCTTCCAGCGCGTCATTCAACGCGCGATTTTGCATGTCCAGTCATCCGGCAAGAAGGAAGTTAACGGTGCCAACGTGCTGGTCGCCCTCTATGGCGAAAAAGATTCGCACGCCGTCTATTTTCTGCAAAAGCAGGGCGTCACCCGCCTTGATGTGGTGAATTTCATTTCGCACGGCATCAGCAAGGTGCCGCAGCAAAAAGCGCCGGCTGAAGGCGAGACCGAAACCGAAGCTGAAAAGGCCGAGGTCGGGCCGCTTGAGCAATATACGATCAACCTTAACGCGCTTGCCCTGCAAGGCAAGATTGATCCGCTGATCGGCCGTGACAAGGAGTTGGAGCGCGTCATTCAAACCCTTTGCCGCCGGCGCAAAAACAACCCGCTGCTGGTTGGTGAAGCCGGTGTCGGTAAAACCGCGATTGCTGAAGGCTTGGCGCGGCGTATCGTCGAATGTGATGTGCCGGAAATCCTCGCCAAAGCCAATATTTACTCACTGGATATGGGTTCACTGCTGGCCGGCACCAAATATCGCGGTGATTTCGAGCAGCGCCTCAAAGGCGTCCTCAAGGCGCTGCAGGACAACCCGAACGCCATCCTGTTCATCGACGAGATCCATACCCTGATTGGTGCCGGCTCGGCTTCCGGCGGCACGCTTGACGCTTCCAACCTGCTCAAGCCGGCGCTATCCACTGGCCAATTGAAATGTGTCGGCGCCACAACCTATACCGAGTTCCGCGGCATTTTCGAGAAGGACAGCGCGCTATCACGTCGTTTCCAGAAAATTGATGTGAATGAGCCCTCGGTTGCTGAAACGGTGGAAATCCTCAAAGGCCTGAAATCCCGCTTTGAGGCGCACCACAGCATCAAATATTCGGCGACTGCGATTACCTCGGCGGTTGAACTGGCCGCCCGTTACATCACTGATCGCCACCTGCCCGACAAAGCCATCGACGTGATCGACGAAGCCGGCGCTGCCCAGCGCATTCTGCCCAAGTCCAAGCAGAAAAAAGTTATCTCCAAAACCGACATTGAGGAAATTGTCGCCAAAATTGCCCGGATTCCCTCGCAGCACGTCACGCTCGATGACCGCGGCGCGCTCAAGAATCTTGATCGTGATCTGCGCGCCGTCGTTTTCGGCCAGGACAAGGCGATTGATGCGCTGGCCAAGGCAATCAAGATGGCGCGTTCCGGTCTCGGCAATCCGCTCAAGCCAATTGGTTCCTTCCTGTTCAGCGGCCCGACCGGCGTTGGCAAAACCGAGGTGGCCAAGCAACTGGCGTACTGCCTGGGTATCGAACTGATTCGCTTCGACATGAGCGAATACATGGAACGCCATGCGGTTTCCCGCCTGATTGGCGCCCCGCCGGGCTATGTTGGTTTTGATCAGGGCGGCTTGTTGACCGAAGCGGTGACCAAAAAGCCGTACAGCGTTTTGTTGCTCGACGAAATCGAGAAAGCGCACCCGGACATCTTCAATATTCTGTTGCAGGTCATGGATCACGGCACGCTGACTGACAACAACGGTCGCAAGGCTGACTTCCGCAACGTGGTCATCATCATGACAACCAACGCCGGCGCCGCTGACCTCCAAAAATCGAGCATGGGCTTCACCGCAATCAAGCAGGCCGGCGGCGAAATGGCAGAGATCAAGCGCCTGTTTACGCCGGAGTTCCGCAACCGTCTCGATGCCACCATTTCCTTCAGCTCGCTCGACCGCGAGGTCATCCTGCGCGTTGTCGACAAGTTCCTCATGCAGCTTGAAGAGCAATTGCATGAGAAGAAGGTCGAAGCGCACTTCAGCGATGCGGTGAAGGAAATGCTCGCTGAAAAAGGCTTTGACCCGCTGATGGGCGCCCGCCCGATGGCGCGTTTGATTCAGGACACCATCCGCTCGGCACTTGCCGACGAATTGCTGTTCGGCAAACTGGCCAATGGCGGGCATGTTACGGTCGACGTCGATAACGAGGGCAAAATCAAACTCAATTTCGAGGAAGAAAAGACCGAAGCCGTCGTCTGATATCCAATCCATTTCCAACAAGCCATGCGATGCATGGCTTTTTTTTGCCACGGAGTAGTTAATGACTTTCAAAACCCCCGATCTTTGCGACCAATTTGAATCAGAACTCGGAAAAACTGTGCGCGTCGTCGCCCCAATGTTCCAAATTTACGGCGGCAAGCGCAGTTTTTCCGGCGAGATCGTCACCCTGAAGATTTTTGAAGACAACTCGCTGGTGCGCGAAGCCTTTGCCGAAAATGGTCAGGGCAAGGTACTGGTGATTGATGGCGGTGGCTCGCTGCGTTGCGCACTGGTCGGTGATCAACTGGCGATCCTGGCGCAGAAAAACGGCTGGGCCGGGGCAGTGGTCTATGGCTGTATTCGCGACTCGGTCGACATCAACGGCATCGATATCGGCGTCCGCGCACTGAACACGCATCCGCAAAAGAGCATCAAAAAAGGCGCCGGCGATCGCAATCTTGCCGTGACCTTTGGCGGCGTCACATTTAACCCCGGTGAATTTGTCTATGCCGACGACGATGGGGTGATCGTCAGTACGAAACAATTGTGCTAACGCAATGTGACTTCGTTTCAAAATCGGAAATGTCGTTTCGTATCGCGAAACAACTTCCGTAACAACTTGTTTTAATTGATTTTTATTTTGTCTTATGTCTTATATAAGACCCTTGCTGCTACGCAAAATAATCTCTATACTTTCGGTCATTGCCTCAGTCGAAAAAGAGCTGCGGTAAAGACTCCCTCAACACATTTTAAGGAAGATACGAATGAGCACTCGCGAACAGCAAATCGCCGCCCTCGAAAAAGACTGGGCTGAAAACCCACGCTGGAAAGGCGTCAAGCGCGGCTACACCGCTGCTGACGTTGTCCGTCTGCGCGGCTCCCTGCAGCCGGAATACACCCTGGCTCAGCGCGGTGCCAAGGTTCTCTGGGACAAGGTTAACGGCGGCGCGAAGAAAGGCTACGTGAATGCCTTCGGCGCGATCAGCGCTGGTCAAGCCATGCAGCAGGCCAAAGCTGGCCTGGAAGCTGTCTATCTGTCCGGCTGGCAAGTTGCTGCCGACGGCAACACCTCCGAAACCATGTATCCGGACCAGTCGCTGTACGCCTACGACTCCGTTCCGACCATGGTTCGCCGCATCAACAACACCTTCAAGCGCGCTGACGAAATTCAGTGGTCGCGTGGCATCAACCAGGGCGACGAAGGCTTCATCGACTACTTCCTGCCGATCGTTGCTGACGCTGAAGCCGGTTTCGGTGGCGTTCTGAACGCTTTCGAACTGATGAAGAACATGATCACCGCTGGCGCTGCCGGTGTTCACTTTGAAGACCAGCTGGCTGCTGCCAAGAAGTGCGGCCACATGGGTGGCAAGGTCCTCGTCCCGACCCGTGAAGCCTGCGAAAAGCTGATCTCCGCTCGTTTCGCCGCTGACGTCATGGGCGTTCCGACCCTGATCCTGGCTCGTACCGATGCTGAAGCCGCCAACCTGATCACCTCCGACTACGACGAGAACGACAAGCCGTTCCTGACTGGCGAGCGCACCCAGGAAGGCTTCTACCGTGTCAAAAACGGTCTGGAGCAGTCCATCTCCCGTGGCGTTTCTTACGCTCCGTATGCCGACCTCGTCTGGTGCGAAACTGGCGTGCCCGATATCGGCTTCGCCCGCGAATTTGCGCAAGCCGTGCTGGCCGCCTGCCCGGGCAAGCTGCTGTCCTACAACTGCTCACCGTCCTTCAACTGGAAGAAAAACCTCAACGACTCGCAGATCGCCTCCTTCCAGGAAGAACTGTCAGCACTGGGCTACAAGTACCAGTTCATCACCCTGGCCGGTATCCACATCAACTGGTACAACACCTTCCAGTTCGCCAAGGCATACGCCGGCGGCGAAGGCATGAAGCACTACGTTGAAATGGTTCAGGAGCCAGAATTCGCTGCTCGCGAAGATGGTTACACCTTCGTTTCGCACCAGCAGGAAGTCGGTACCGGTTACTTCGACGAAGTCACCACCGTCATCCAGGGCGGCTCCTCTTCAGTCAAGGCACTGACCGGTTCTACCGAAGAAGAACAGTTCCACTAAGAAACACACCGTTTTGAATTGCCACCCAATTGGGTGGCAAATGAAGGCCGACACTCACGAGGTGTCGGCCTTTTCCATTCAGAATCACTAAACTTAAGACAGCAATTGACCCCGCCCAGCCTACTGCAGTAGAGCGGAAAATGATTAGAATGTGTAGTTGTAACATCGGCGAATAACTGACGCCTCTGAATTCAGCATTTTCCACTTCGTACGTATCCTCCCTTGGGAGATTGCCATGTTCGCTGCTTTAAAAGTTCGTTCACAACTGCTGCTGCTATCCGGGGTAAGCCTCACGTTGTTCGCCACTGCCCTGCTGGTTGCATTGTTTGCGCTTCAGGCCAGTCAATCCCGTTTCCAGGAATATATTGACCGCGATGCAGTGCGGCTCAACGCCTTCAACGAGATGTACGCCCAAGGCTTGCAAAGCGGCCAGGCGCTGCGCAACATCATGCTCGAACCAGCTAACCGCAAGGCCTACGACAACCTCGACAAGGCTCTGGCCGACTTCTCCGCCGCGCAGAAAAAGGCAAAAGAGACGAGCGCAGAGCGTAAGGACATTGAAACGCTGCTCGCCAAAATCGACGGTCTGGTTCAGCAAGCTCAAACCGCGCGTAGCGCTGTGCTTGCTGAAATAGCTGCGAGCCGTTTTGACGAGGCAAAAACGCGCCTCACCAAAGACGAAACTCCCGCTTGGCGCGCGCTCAAGAAAGAACTGCTTGATGGCATCGCCCAGCTTGATGGTGAATCAAAACAAACAGAGCAGCAGATGGCTGCGGAAAGCAAAAGCAAGCAGCTGCAGATTATCGTCGTGGCCATATTGGCCATATTCGCCATGCTAATCATCTCTGTGGCAATCGCCCGCAATCTTCTCCGCCAGCTCGGCGGAGAACCGGCCGCCGTTGCCAAGCTGGCGGATAGCATCTCCATGGGTGATTTGACCGCCAGCATCCCGGTGGCAGCAGGTGACAACAGCAGCCTGGTTGCCGCGTTCGAGCATATGCAAACGGGGCTGCGCGCCATGGTCAGCGAGACGCGCCAATCCGCCGATGCGATTGCCGCTGCTGCGCAGTCGATGGCCACCGCCGGTGCTCAGGTGGAAAAAGGCTCGGGCGCGCAATCCGAGGCGGCCTCTGCCATTGCCGCCGCCATTGAGCAAACTTCAGTGAGCATCTCCGAGACTGCCGGCAACGCCCATACGGCGAATGAGACCGCGACGCGTGCGCATGCCAACATCGGAAAGACACTAACCGCAGTACGTGAAACCGCCGACAACGTCGACGAACTCGCCAGCATGATCAACGATGCCAGCGGCGATGTTGCCCGACTGGCCGAGAGCTCGCGCAAGATCGACGGCATCGTGAAAACCATCAAGGACATCGCCGATCAGACCAATCTACTGGCCCTCAACGCCGCCATTGAAGCGGCGCGTGCCGGCGAACAGGGCCGCGGCTTCGCGGTGGTGGCCGACGAGGTACGCAAGCTTGCGGAAAACACCACCAAGGCGACCGGCGAAATCTCCGGCCTGATCGGCGGCATTCAGTCCGAAGTCAATGGCGCGGTCACCCGTATGCGGGACGCCAACGAAAAAGCCGGGACAACCCGCGATCATGTTGTCGCCTCGACCAGTGCGCTTGATGCTGCGAGTGCGAATACAGGCCAGGTAACCGAGACGGTGCGCCATATCGCTGACGCGGTACGCGAGCAGGATATCGCGGTTCAGCAAGTCGCCCAAGGCATGGAGCAGATCGCCCAGATGACAGAAGAAAACACGGCAGCCGCCTCCAGCGCCGCAGATACTGCACGCCAACTCGACACGCTGGCTGGCAAACTGCGCGAGGCAGTCGGCCGCTTCAGGATTTGATCGGGGCGGAGGAGCGGGTTAGGTTATATCTGCGTCGATCAGCTTCGACGACCTGCCGGCCCGCCCGCCCGCCAACCGTCGCAGCTGCAGTTGCAGTTGCAGCTGCAGTTGCAGTCGCATTCTTGCCGCCTTGAATGGCCGTAAGTTACTCAGTGTCCATTCGTTCCATTCAGCCGCGCATGCCATCTGCTCTTGCGCTGATCAGTATCTGAAAATAGACAAAGACGAAAAGCAGGAATCCCGCGCTCCACGTGATCTGCCCGAGTTTGATCCAGACACCGTAAGCATCGGGCAGCAGCAATGGCCCCAAGACTCGAACACAGGCTGAGATCAGCACCAGCACAAAGACAATGGCGACCTGTGATGGTGGCTTGTTCACATTTCTGCCAGTATGACCAAGACTGATACGAGCCATCATGCCGAGTGTCGCCAGTCCGACACCGCCAGCCGAGAAGGCGTGGATTGCCAGGCTGTGATTACCGAGACCGAAGCCAAGGACAGCCTTGAGCAGAAAGCCGAATACGATCCAGGCGTAGGCGACGAAGAGCACCCAAACTAATGGTTTTGCCCAGATTCCCCGGTGATACCAGGCCTGCAATCGCGCGCCATGGAGAACGAGCAATATTGCCGCCAGGATGGCACTCGTCATCGACAACACAGCGTGGCCGGGTAGCGCCAGCAAAGCGGTATCGACGATGGTGAACAGCAGAAAAACGCCCAGACCCCAGCGATCAGCCCAGGGGTGATTGCGCGGGACAAAGCCGTTGTTGAGGCCGCGCTCGATAAACATCGGCATGACGCGCCGTGCCAGGGTAATGACCAGGGCGAGCAGGATGTAAAACGCAGCATAGAGACCGATCACCGTCCCGGCTGGCCAGATTCCCGCCAGCCCGAGATGAAAAGCCACTGACGCAGGAATCAGCAAACCCACTTTGCCGACAACGCTAATGTGTTCCCACTGTTTGACCATCACCACCGGCTTGATGATGACAAAGGCCAATCCGCTTAAAAACAGAGCCTCGAACGCCCCCGCATAAAGCGGCGAAAGCTCGCTGAAAAATGGGAATATCCGCGCCAGCAGCCAGGGCAATGCGAGCAGCAACAGCAGCTTGCCGACCAGGGTCGTGCGCCCTGTCCAGTTACGCACGGCCGTCAGCAAAAAACCGGCAATCGTTGCCAGCGCAAAGCCAAAGAGCATTTCGTGGGCGTGCCAGTAAACGGGGGAATAACTGAGCTGCAAGCCCTCAGGCGCATAGCCGAAGACGAAGAACCAGAGCACCATAAGCAGCGCCGCAGCGCTCGCCGAGAGCAGGAAGAAGGGGCGGAATCCGGTATGTAAAAACGCATAGCGCCCGGTGAATTTTGTTTCAATGTTAAGCATGAATTACCTTGAACTGCGGCTCTCAGACAAAGCGAGATAGATGATTTCGAACTCACCAAGATACACCAACAAGAACAATGATGACTTGATCGATATCTAATTTCAGAAAATATCGAATGTGTTGCGGTCAACGGTCAAAAGGGCAGGAAATCCGTAGGGTGGACTTCCTGCCCTGCCGGGGAATCAAGCCTTATTTTGCAGCAGCCTCTTCCTTAGCCGGCGTCGGCGGGTGGAATTCTTTTGCCGTGGCCCCCTCTTCATTGGCCGAACCAATTGCCTGATTGACTTCCGGCAAGCTGTGGGCGATCCCCTTGTGGCAGTCAATACAGGTCTTGCCTTCGTTCAGCCCGGTCTGGTGCATATTGGCCGAACGACGCCCCTGAACGCCATAATCGAAGGATTCAAAATTGTGGCAATTGCGGCACTCGCGGGAATCCGTCGCTTTCATCCGATCCCACTCATGCTTGGCCAACTCCAGGCGCTTGGCATTGAATTTCTCCGGCGTATCGATACTTCCGAGAATCTTGTGCAGGACTTCGTTGGACGCCTGGATCTTGCGCCACATCTTCGGTCCCCACTCCTTGGGCACATGGCAATCCGGACAAGTGGCGCGAACCCCGGAGCGATTGGAGTAATGAACCGTGTTGCGGTATTCCACATAGACGTTCTCCTGCATTTCGTGACAGGAAATACAAAACGCCTCGCGATTCGTCCATTCCATGGCGGTATTAAAGCCACCCCAGAAAAGGATACCGGCGACGAACAGGCCGAGTGCCCCGAGCAGACCCAACCCTTTTACCCAGCCCCGCATTCGTCCAACCACCGAAGCTGATTTTTTATCTTCTTGCGCCATGATTTTCTCCGTGTTGACCGCTACTTACTTGATGCCGTCTGCTGGCTTGAACTTGTTGGCGACCAGCGGTTTGGCGTCGGCCTGCGGAACGTGGCACTGCATGCAGAAATAGCGACGTGGCGAAATATTCGACAATTCCTGCCCGTCGCGCGTCTTGAAATGGGTCAGCGAGACCTTGGTCGCGCCACTTTCCTTGTAACGGTTCCAGGCATGGCAATCCATGCACTTGTTGAAATTGCGCGTGATGTTGTAGCCATCCACCTTGTGTGGAATCACCGGCGGCTGCTGAAGATAATTGCGCTCAATCGGCGCGCTGTCCTTGGTCCCTTTGAAGGGGTCTGTAGACTCCGTCTCCGGCGCCTGAATCTCCGCTCCGCGCAAGCTCTTGAGCCCGCCATCGGCAGCCTGAACCGGGAGAACAGCGAGGGAAGAGGCCATCAACAACGCGCACATGGCGCCAGAAAATAGGCGGCTCCTGGTTTTCATGAATCGCTCCTTTGGTCAAACCGATGAGTAAAAGTAAAAACCTGTTTGCCGCAGACATCGACACAACGGCCACAGGCGGTGCAATCCCGGTCGAGAATCAAAGGGCTCTCCTGACCGGCTTTTTTCAAGGCCGGACGGATCACCTGCGGTTCGGGACACACCGTAAAACAGTCCATGCAGTCATTACAGGCCGCACGTTTGGCAGCCGACACCCGCCACAGCGCGGCATGGCCCAGCAGCCCGTAAAAAGCGCCCATCGGGCAGAGATGGCCACACCAGCCACGGCTGGCGATCAGGAAGTCGTAAGCAAAAATGGCTAGGACGATGGTCAAACTGCCACTCAGGCCAAAAATCAGACTGCGCTGGATGATCGTCACCGGATTGACCAGTTCCCACACCAGCGACCCACTCACAGCAGCCGCCAGCAGCGAGCCACCGAGTATCCAGTAGCGCGAATTAGCATCCGGCACGCGCCCACCCTTGATCCCGAGTCGCCGCCGCGCCCAGGCGGCCAAATCGGTAATCACATTGACCGGGCAGACCCAGGCACAATAAACGCGGCCGCCGATCAGGAAATAGAACGCAACGACAATGCCGGCGCCGATTAGCGCTGAACTGGCGGGCAGAAACCCCGCCGCCAGCGTCTGCAAAAAGACGTAGGGATCAGTCAGCGGCAGGACATCAAGGAAGACCGAAGAAGCCAGATTGCCCTTCGCCAGCCAGACACCAAACCACGGCCCCGAAAGAAACAGGACGAGTACGGTCAACTGCGAAATTCGACGCAAAATCAACCAGCGGTGGGCGCCCAGCCAGCCTTTTTTCTCGATCGCTTCCTGCGCCAGTCTCATGGCTTCCACCCTGAGTTGAGGCCGCCCGGCGCCGCGCCAACCTTGCCCGTATCATTAAGCCGGCTGTCACCAAAAGCCTTGTCTTCCATGCCGCGCACCGGCATTTGCACCTGATCGCCAATCAGCGAGCTACCGTGCTTTTCCTTTTCTTCCCAACCCTTGCGGTAATGGGCGGGCAATTTCCCCTGAGCCAGTTTGATCGGCATCACCTTGATCGCCGCCACCGGCAACACACAGGATTTTTCGCACTTGCCACAGCCGGTGCAAAACTCCGAATGCACTGTCGGCAACAACATCGCGTGGCGATCCGAACGCGGGTTATGGATGCTCTCCAAAGTGATCGCCTTGTCGATCACCGGGCAAACCCGGTAACAGACATCGCAACGCAAACCGAGGAAATTGAGACAGGTTTCGTGATCCGACAAAACCGCCAGCCCCATCCGCGCATCACTAATGTCTTTCAGGTCGTGCTTCAAAGCCCCGGTCGGACAGACCTTGACGCAGGGAATGTCCTCACACATTTCACAAGGCACATCGCGCGCCGTGAACATGGGTGTCCCGGCCACCGCTGCCCCGCCAAACGGCGCCAGCTTCAAGGTGTCGTAAGGACAGCCGCGGACGCACAAGCCGCAGCGTACGCAAGCCGAGAGAAATGCCGGCTCATCGAGCGCCCCCGGTGGTCGCAGGGCCTGGGCCGGATTCGCCGAGGCCGGACGCGCCACCATGAAAGCCGCCAGATTGAGCAGGCAGCCGGTTCCGGCTGCTGCGGCAATCCCGTTAAGGAACTTCCGGCGCGCCACGGAGGGCGACGCGCCGGTCTTTCCTTGATGCTTGGCGGTGGGGTTCGGAGTCACGTCAGTGATTCAATCTTTGCTCGGATCAGCCTCAGGCACGCGAAATCTTGACCGCGCACTTCTTGTAATCCGTCTCTTTCGAGATCGGGCAGGTAGCGTCCAGCGTCAGCTTGTTCACCAGCTTGCCTTCGTCGAAGAAGGGAATAAAGACGAGACCGACCGGCGGCTTGTTGCGCCCTTTGGTCTCGACGCGCAACTGGATCTCGCCACGACGCGAAGCCACCTTGACCTTCATGCCGCGTTGCAGACCGCGCTTCTTGGCGTCGTCCGGATGCATGAAAACCACCGCCTCGGGCACCGAACGATGCAACTCGGGAACGCGGCGGGTCATTGAACCGGTATGCCAGTGTTCGAGCACGCGACCGGTACACAACCACATGTCAAATTCGCCATCCGGCTTTTCTGCCGGGTCCTGATACGGCAGGGCAAAAATGACTGCCTTGCCGTCCTTGTGACCGTAGAAACGCACGCCCTCGCCCTTCGGCACATAGACGTCGTAACCCTCACGGAAGCGCCACAGCGTTTCCTTGCCATCGACGACCGGCCAGCGCAGACCGCGCGCCTTGTGATAAACGTCGAAATCGGCGAGGTCGTGACCATGGCCGCGACCAAACTGGGCGTATTCCTCGAACAGGCCTTTTTGCAGGTAGAAGCCCAATTCCTTGGACTCGTCGTTGCTATAGCCCTTGATCGCGTGGCTGTTGGCCTTTTCGAGGTCAGCCAGCGGGAACTTGTTCACCGCGCCATTTTTGTAGAGCACGTCAAAAAGGGTCTTGCCCTTGTATTCAGGCTTCTTGGCGATCAACTCGGCGGGCCAGACATCTTCCACCTTGAAGCGCTTGGAAAACTCGATGTACTGCCACAAATCCGACTTGGCCTCGCCCGGCGCATTGACCTGCTGGCGCCAGAACTGGGTGCGCCGTTCGGCATTGCCGAAAGCGCCTTCCTTCTCGGTCCACATCGCTGATGGCAAGACAAGATCCGCGGCCATCGCGGAGACGGTCGGATAACAGTCGGAAACCACGACAAAAGCCGCCGGATTGCGCCAGCCCGGGTAGATTTCCTCGTTGATGTTGGGGCCGGCCTGCATGTTGTTCGTGGTCGACGTCCAATAACACTTCAATTTCCCGTCCTTGAGTGCGCGGCTCTGGGCGACGGCGTGCAAACCAATCTTTTCGGGGATGGTGCCTTCCGGCAGCTTCCAGATATCTTCAGCAATTTTCCGGTGCGCGGGATTCATGACGACCAGATCAGCCGGCAGGCGATGTGCGAAAGTACCGACTTCACGTGCCGTTCCGCAGGCAGACGGCTGACCGGTCAGCGAGAAGGGGCCATTACCCGGCTCGGAAATCTTGCCGACCAGCAAATGCACGTTGTAGATCATATTGTTCACCCAGGTGCCACGGGTGTGCTGGTTGAAGCCCATGGTCCAGAAGCTGACGACCTTTTTCTTCGGATCGGCGTAAAGCTCGGCCATCCGCTTAAGTTTGGCCGCCGGCACGCCGGAGAGCTTGGCGGTTTTTTCGAGGGTGTATTCCGCGACAAACTTCTTGAATTCCTCGAAATTGCTCGGACGCGCATCATTCGGGTTGTTCTTCGGCTTGCCATCAGCGCCCGGATAGCCATTGAACTTGGCATCCTTTTCCAGCGCATGCGCCGGGCGCAGGCCGTAGCCGATGTCGGTTTCGCCCATCTTGAAATTGACGTGCTTCTTGACGAACTCGGTATTGACCTTGTTGTTCTGGATAATGTAATTGCAGATGTAATTGAGGATCGCGAGGTCGGTCTGCGGCACAAAGATCATGCCGTTGTCGGCCAGTTCGAAGCTGCGATGCTCGAAGGTGGAAAGCACATGCACCTCGGACGTCGCGTGAGTCAGGCGACGATCGGTGATGCGCGACCAGAGGATCGGGTGCATCTCGGCCATGTTGGAGCCCCAGAGCACGAAGGCGTCGGCATTCTCGATGTCGTCGTAACAACCCATCGGCTCGTCGATACCGAAAGTGCGCATGAAGCCGGTGACTGCCGAAGCCATGCAGTGACGGGCATTGGGATCCAGATTATTGGTGCGGAAGCCGGCCTTCATCAGCTTGGCAGCAGCGTAGCCTTCCCAGATCGTCCATTGGCCGGAGCCGAACATCGCGGTCGAGTTGGCGCCTTCGGCCTTGATCGCCGTCTTCCATTTTTCTTCCATGACGTCGAAAGCCTGTTTCCAACTGATCGGCTGGAAATCGCCATTCTTGTCGTACTTACCATCTTTCATGCGCAACAGCGGCTTGGTAAGGCGGTCTTCGCCATACATGATCTTCGACAGGAAATAGCCCTTGATGCAGTTCAGGCCACGATTGACCGGCGCATCGGGATCGCCCTGCGTGGCCACGATACGGCCTTGCTGGACACCAACCAGCACCGAGCAGCCGGTACCGCAGAAGCGGCAGGCTGCCTTGTCCCAGCGGATATCGGTGGCCCCGGCAGGGTCGGCAAGCGGCTTGGCGGCACCTGCTGCCAAAGGAATTCCGGCCGTCGCAGCAGCGGCAGCCAGGGCCTGGGATTTCAGAAAGTCACGTCGATTCATGGTCATGGTCAAACCTCCTCAAGAGCTAGCGCATCGTCGCTGTATTCGTAAGCCAGGGTGACCGACATGATGTGCGGCACCTGGTGGACCTGGATAATCGAATCGGAGACGGCATAACCTTCGCCGTCTTCGACCAGAACAATCATTCGCCCGTCGCCATGGTCATGGGCAACGGCTGCCCCGGGCACCGCCTCGACCCCCAAAGCGACCGCCTGGGCGTGTTCGGGGAAATATTTAAGGAGCAGACTGACAATTTTCATAAGGCACCTTGCTGGTGAATGACATTGATGTGGATGGCGGTGGTCGGACAATCAGCCAGACAGGCGCCACAACCGTTGCAAATCGCCGCGTCGAGCTGTGGCAGGGCGACACCACCGATGCGCGGCGGAAAACGGATCGCCGATACCTCGCAGCGTTCGCCGCAAGTCCGGCAAACGACATTGGCGGCTGCCAGACAGGCTTCACCAATCACTGCCTTGTGCGCCCAGGCGGGCTGCTCCGGGATTTTCTTCAGGGCTTGCGGGGTGCAGGCGCTCAGGCATGCTTCACAAAAAGTACAGCCCTCGGCAGCCTTGCCGGGTGTGAAATCAGCCACGGGAAAGCCGCCGGAACCTTTGCTCAGCAAGTTCGTCGGACAAACATCGAGACAGTCGCCACAGCGCGTGCATAGCGTTTGAAACGCCTCTTCCGGAAGCGCCCAGGGCGGGCGCACAGGACTCCCCTGAGCCTGGCGGGCTGCCCCAAAAAAGGCTCGGCGGGAGAGTTGCACGGTGGTCACTCACAAAGTTGATTTGCCCGCATGCTAGCCATTCGCAGGAGCGTTCAACAGGCCCTACCACCACCTCGACAGAGGCCTCTCTACCTACAAAGAGGTAGCGATTTAGATCAGGGGAAGGCGATTTTTTACGTAAAATCAGGCAAATGGACAGATTCCACTTAACGCTGCGGCAACCCGGCCTTACCCCCAAAGATCATCCGGCTACGCCTCAATACACCGCATGAAGCGCATCATTCCGACGATCCTGCAAACCCTGCGCAATTCGGTCGTGGTTCGCCTCGGTTTGACCATGGGCACCCTCGCCCTGCTCTCCTTTGCCTCGATCGTCATCTCGACAATGATTGCCGAAGACATCTCCGGCAAGGCCAGCGCGATCAACATTTCCGGCTCCTTGCGCATGATGAGTTTTCGCACCCTCAGCGAATTGCAGCAACCGGCGATTCGTCAGCAAGCCCTGGACACCACGCAGCAATTCGAGAAGCGCTTGCTCGGACTTGAGCGCTTCATCGTCAGCAAATCCGCCCCCAATTCGCCGGCGGCAACCGGCATCAACCTCATCCTGGAGCGCTGGAAGCATCATATTCAACCACTCGCCGAACATTCCGCTGCCGGTTCGCCGGCTGCCTTGCGCGAAATGGAGCGGGACATTCCCGAGTTTGTCGAACAAATCAACGCCATCGTTTTGTTGATCGAGCAGGATCTCGAAGAAAAGGTACGCTGGTTGCGCGTAACCCAGCTGGTTCTCCTTGGCTGCATCATTTTGGTCAGCCTGATTACCGGCTGGATGCTGCGCCAGCAGGTGATCCGCCCGCTGGCGCAGTTGCTTCAGGCAGCAAAATCAGTCTCACAGGGTTCATTCACTGCCCGCGTCTCGCACCTGTCGAGCGACGAACTCGGCCAGCTCGGGCGCGCCTTCAACACCATGGTCGAAGAAATCGCCAGCATGTACGGCCATCTTGAAGAAAAGGTCGAGGAGAAAACCCGCGAATTAACGCGTACCAACGAATCACTGGAATTGCTCTACCGCATCAGCCAGCGCCTGTCGGCCAGCGATTTGACGCTGGACAATATTCAGGAGGTGCTGCACGACATAGAAGACGCCTTGGAACTCGGTCACAGCATGATCTGCATCAGCGAAAACGGCCAGTTGCCGGCACATCCGGTGATCGGCACCTTGAACGAGAACGAGCTGCATGCCTTCTGCGGTCAACAGGATTGCGGGAACTGTTTTTCACATGGCGCAAAGGCTTTGAGCGTGCAACCCGGCGCCCACCCGAGGATCGTTGTGCCGATTGGCGATTCGGAGCAACTGCGTGGCATGATGCCGATCTTCCTGCGAGACGATAGCGCCCTGCCGCGCGAGAAGGCACGGATTATCGAAACCGTCGGCCACCATGTCACCAATGCCCTGGCCAATATGCGGCGCGCCGGCGAGAAGCACCGCCTGGCCGTACTTGAAGAACGCTCGGTGATTGCCCGTGAATTGCACGACTCGATTGCCCAGTCGCTCAGCTATCTCAAAATTCAGGTCACGCGCCTCGACAAAAGTCTCGACAACGACGGCGATACGCGCGCCATTGCCAACGAATTGCGCGACGGCCTCAATACTGCCTACCGCGAGTTGCGCGAACTGATCACCACCTTCCGCCTGCGCATTGATGAGCGCGGCTTCAATGCCGCCTTGCAGGAAACGATTGCCGAGTTTTCTGACAAGCTCGGCTTCCCGATCAAGCTCAACAGCGCGCTGTCGGGCATCGTCCTTTCCGGCAACGAGGAAATGCACGTTATCCGCATCATCCGCGAGGCGCTCTCGAATATTGAGCGGCACGCCGAAGCCAAATCCGCCGCTGTCGATATCGGCGTCGACACCGCCCACACCGTCACCGTCCGCATTAGCGACGATGGCAAGGGTTTCGACCCCGGCCACCAGCCGGCCAATCATTTCGGCACCAGCATCATGGCCGACCGTTCGCAGATTCTCGCCGGACGCCTCGAAATCGACAGCGCACCGGGCGCCGGAAGCACCCTGACGCTGCAGTTCCTGCCCCAGAAGTATCAGCAATCCGAGTCCTGAAAGCCCAGCCCATGCCCGAAGCCATCCGCGTCATCGTTATCGACGACCACCCGCTGTTTCGCCGTGGCGTCTGCCAGCTGCTCGCCCTCGAACCCGGCTTCACTGTCGTCGGCGAAGCGGCCAGTGGCCAGGAAGGCATCGAGCTGGCCAAGCTGCACGATCCTGACCTGATCCTGCTTGACCTCAACATGAAGGGCATGAACGGGCTGGAAACCCTGCGCACCATGCGCGACATGGAGATCGACGCGCGCATCATCCTGCTCACCGTCTCGAATGCACCGGATGACCTGATTGCCGCGATCCGCGCCGGCTCTGACGGCTATATCCTGAAAGACAATGACCCGGACGACATCCTCAAACTGATCAGCACGGCGATGCGTGGCCAAAATGCCATCAGCCCCGAACTGACCAGCCTGCTGGCCACCGCCCTGCGTGAAGAAAGCGTGACGGAAGGGCGCAATCACGCCGACCTCACCGAGCGCGAACAGGGTATTTTGAAATGCCTGGCGGCTGGCAAATCAAACAAACTGATTGCCCGCGAACTCGACATCATGGAGAGCACAGTCAAGGTGCACATCCGCAACCTGCTGAAAAAGCTCAAGTTTCGCTCACGGGTTGAGGCCGCTGTGTGGGCCGTTGCCAATCAACTTATTGCTCCGGCCCGATGAAGTCTTAAGCGGCATACTTGACACGCCGATCCTGGAAGTAGCTCATAACGCGCTCAGGATTTTGCTCCAGCATCATCATATGAGCGCTGGTTGCGTCGCGTAATTTGGCTTTGGTGCGCACAGGAACGTGCTCTCCCATCGCTTGCTTGAGATCGGCATTCAGGCGCTCCTCTGGATTGAGTTGGGGGCTGTAGCTGGGCAGGTAGAACAACTCAATCTGATCTTTCCTTTCTGCTACCCACGCCTTCACGATCTTGCTGTGGTGCACCCGTAGATTGTCCAGAATCAGGAACACCTTTTTGCCGGCATCCTTGATCAGGGCTGCCAAGAATTCAATCAGCTTCTCGGCATCGAAGGCATCATCAATGATCATCCAGCGGGTCTTGCCTTGATTAGTCACGGTGGCAATCAT
>JAABQV010000010.1 GCA_011391255.1 Dechloromonas sp. | reverse complement strand
CGGTCGATCCTCACAGAAATTCAGAATCTACTGGTAGCGCATCGGCACAGCGTGACGCCGGGCAGTTTGTTGGGCAAGGCACTGCATTATCTGGAATCACAATGGCCAAAGCTGATCCGGTATGTCGAGAACGGCGCTTGGCCGATCGACAACAACCTTTGCGAGAATGCGATCCGACCGTTTGTCGTCGGGCGGCGCAATTGGCTCTTCTCTGATACGGTGGCGGGTGCCAATGCCAGCGCGAATATTTATTCGTTGATCGAGACCTGCAAGGCCAATGGGGTGGATACCTATCGGTATCTGGTTGCCTTGTTCAAAGCCTTGCCGCTGGCAACGACAGCCGACGATTACGAACAGCTTTTGCCGTGGCATCTGACCTGGGAAGATTGAGTTTCACCGGCTCTGCCTGCTACACCAATTCGCCTGCTGATGGGATGACGCAGTTTATTGACCGCTTACAGTTTTTCGCAGAGTGTGCCGACCAGCCATTGCTGGATCTGCTCATGCAACTGGAAGAGGAGTGCTGCTGATGAAAGATCAGGGGGAAACTTTGATCATGTCGTGCCGGGCCAGTTGTTCAGCTATTGGCAGTGAGGCCCAGGCAAAAACCCAGTCCGAATAGTGTGCGCCAGCACTGAGTGAAGGAAGTTCCGGCGGAAAGTTTTCCTGTTTCAGGGGGGCGCCTTTGCTCAGGCTGTGAATGCCGACAATGCGCTGCTCGGGGTCGCGAATGATGCCCCATTCGGCTTTCCCGGTCAGCGGATCGACATACAGTTTGCGCAAGTGGCGCTTGACTCCGGGCGAACGCGGATCACGGAGCAATTCTGTTAAAGATGCCGGGGTCTTGGGCAGGCCGTCCGGCGTTACCTCGGCATAGGATTGAAGTGCGTTGCGAAACTCGATGCCGATCGCCAGAAGCTCCGCCTCGGCACTACGCAGCTTGGCAGTCTGCGCGACTTTCAGCCCGACCGCCGAGAGTCCGCCGATCAGTGCGATGGCCAGCAGTAGCGCCAGGTAGATCATGCCGCGTTGAGAATGAGATGACGACATAAGTTACCAGTCGGTGAAGCGTCGCCCATCTCGGCTGGTACCCGGGGCGCCGCTATGGATATCACCGATTTTTCCCAGGTTGGGCGGCGGCGGTTCGCTGAATCGCCAGAAACGGTTGCTTTCGATGATCGGGTCGACCGGCAGGGCTTTCAGATAGCGCCTTGTCACGAGCTCATCCAGCGATTCCGGGTAGCGTCCCCGGTCGCTATGAAATTGCTCAAGTGCATCGCGCGTCAGGCGCAGGTTTTCGGCGAGAACGGCTTCACGATTGCGTTCGATATATTGGCTGTAGCGCGGCATCGCCAGCGCTGAGAGCAGGGCGACGATAGCCAGGACGACCAGCAGTTCGATCAGCGTAAAACCGCGCGCCATCACCAGTCCTTGTACGGAACGCTGTTGAGGCCGGGCAGGGGCGAGCGGGAAAAGACGTCATAGACATCGCTGCCCTCTTTGGGCTCAGTGGCATCACTGGCGTAACTGCGCAAACCCCAGGTTTGCGCCGGGTCGACCGAGCTATCGGGGAGCATCGGGTCGCGCGGTAGACGGCGCAGAAAGCGAAGTTTCTGGCGTTTCGGGTGCTTGTCGTCAGCGACGCCATCAACCAGCACCTGCAAAGATGCCGGATAGCCGTTCGAGGTGCTGTCGCGCGGCATTCTGCCTTCTTCGCTGGCGCGCTTGTAAGCGTCGATGGCATTCCTGATCTCGCGCAGGGCCAAACGTAACTCCTGCTCCTTGGTTCGCTGGACACTGATCTGCGCCATCGGCACGACGAGTGTGGCGAGTACGCCGATGATGGCGAGGGTGACCATCATTTCAATCAGCGTAAAGCCACCGCGGAATTTCATCAGCGAAGACCTGCCGGTGCCGCAGGTGGCGCCGGTGCTGGCACCGCCTCGGTGAAATACGACATATCCGGTGCCGAGGGGCGCATCGCTGATTCAGGGCCGATGCTGAATTCGGTCTGCTCTATCCCCGGGCGCTTGATGTTGCGCACGAGTCGCGGCGTAATTGACAGCACCAGCTCGGTTTTCTGCCCTTCGTCACGCGTGCTGCCGAATAGCCGGCCGAGTATCGGCAGCTCTCCCAAGCCGGGCACCTTGTTACCACTCGAACGCTCTTCGTCGCTGATCAGGCCGGCCAGCACCTGGTTTTCACCATCCTTGAGGCGCAGTACCGTCGAGGCATTGCGCGTGCCGATCTGATAAGCCTGCGTCCCCGACTTGGATTGGACGATGCCGGCAATGTTGCTGACCTCCAGATTGATCCGGATCGCCACTTCGTTGTCGAGGTAAATCGTCGGCTGGACATCGAGCTTGAGGCCGATATCCATGTATTGCACCGACTCGGCGACAAAGCCGGTCGAGGTTGAGGTGGTGGTGATATTGGGCACCCGGTCACCAATCATGATCTTGGCGATTTCGCGGTTGCGGGTGCGAATGCGTGGGTTGGCAAGCACGTTGGTATCGCCGCTTTCGGCGCGTGCATTAATCCCGAAAGTAGGAATCGCCGCTCCCAGGCTTGCCGAGGTGGTGTTGATCAAGTCCTTTAGCGTTAGCGGGGCACCTACTGTTGAAGCGAGCGGTGTCAGCATCAGGGAGCTCGGCCAGAGCAGGCCAAGCTCTTGCAGGCGGCTGCGTTTGACTTCCAGTATCTCGACTTCGAGCATGACTTCCGGCTCCGGCATGTCGTGCACCGCGAGCAGTTTTTCAGCCATGCGGATGGCCTCCGGCGTATCGCGCATGACCACGACGTTCTGTTTTTCATCAGCGACCAGATCGCGCGCCTTGAGGATGGTACGCAGGGTGGCGGCAGCCGTTTTGGCTTCAATATTGGTCAGGTAAAAACTGCGTACAGTCAGGGGCTGGTAGTCGCGTGCCTTGCTCGGCGTGTTGGGGTAAATCATCACCGTATCGGCATTGATCGCCCGTTGTTCGAGTTGCTGCGAGAGCAGAATCAGCGAGAGGACATCGCGCACTGGCGTCCGGCGCAGGGTGATGCTGATCGGCTGATCGAGCGGCACATCCTTATCAAAAATGAAATTGAGGCCGGCGGTGCGGTAGAGCACCTGACACACCTGGGATAGCGTGGCTCCCTTAAAATCAACATTGATCGGCTTGTCCATGCCTGCGGGCAAAGGCTTTTCGACGGCGATTGCCCGAGGGGTTTCTTCCTGTGGGCGCTTGCCATTTTCCTGCTTCAGCTGCTCCTGAATTTGCCGGAGTTGACGGGAGATGATCTTTTCGCGGGTTTGCGCCACAGCCAGACGAAGTTCAGCGTTGTTGGGTTTTTCCTTCAATGCGCTTTCAAGGCGCACCAGCGCTTCCTCGAGCCTGCCTTGGCCGGCGAGTTCATCGCTTTCGCGAATGGCCAGCGAGTTATTGGTTGCGCAGGCGCCGAGCATGGCGGCAAGGAGCAGGCCACAGGCAAGACGGGAGAATAGACGCCCCGGTGAATCAATTTTCATCTTCATCTTTCCCGATGTTGAACGTCCGGCTTTGGCGGTTTCGTGTGCTTGTGATAATCAAGACCGGCGGTGCCAGTTTGCTGACGCGGAAGTTGTCATTGAAGGTCTCCCCTGCTCTAACCACCCAGACCTGACTGGGTTTGTCGGAAGCGCTGATAAAAACTGCCCATCCTTGCTCGTCTTCCTGTTTGCCGAGAACTTGAAAAGATGGGAGTTTTGGCGGCGCCGCTGCCGGCACGACGAAAGCATTTGGCGAATCGCTGGCAGCCGGTAGATTGCCTGGCAAAAAAAACGGATCCCGTATCGTCGCGCTGGCTATAGCGGAATCACTTCTGCCACGCTGCAAGCTGCGAATTGGCAGGCTGGTTTGCGTTTCATGAACGCCTGAAAAACCGGTGCTTGCCACTACGGGTTGGTCTGCGCCAAACACCAAAACCAGCGTTAGCGCCAAGGCAAGGAGAAATAGCAAAGATGTTTTCACATTAACGCCTTCCAACCAGAAATTGCGCGTTCAGGGTTGCGGTTACGCTCGTACTTGCCTCACTGGTTTCCCGCTGAATGCTCAAATGGCGAATCGCCATTGCCGGGTGATTTTTCAGAGCGCTTTCGATGAAAATGCGAATGTCGGCATAGCGACCGGTTACTGGAAAATTCATGCTTGAGCGACCAAAGGCGGCGCCTGCTTCGTTCTCCATGGCGTATTCGACACGTCCAATAACCAGGTGATGACTGGCGGCGCTATCGAGAACGGCTTGCTGAGTCTTTGCCAACTCGGCCGCCGGGATCAGAACGCCCTGAAAGTTGCGTTGAGCGGCAATGACGCGTGCCGGATCTATCGTGTCATTCAGGGAGGGCTGGACTGGCGGCTGCTGGATCAGCAGAGCACCTGCCAGCAAGATAATTACGCCGAGGAGCAGCGCCATTAGTGGCTGGCGCGCCAGCATCAAGCGCAGATCAAGCAGGCTGATGCTCCTCATGGCTTTGCCTCTGCGCTGCTACTCAGGGTGATTTCCAGTGCAAAGCGCACCGGGAATTCGCGCGGTTCGCGCGTGTCCGCCGGGCTCTGGCTGACTACCCGCGCGTCGCTGATCGCTGCATGGCTGCGCAGGTGCCCCGGTAGAACGAGTACGGCACGGCTGTCGCGTGCTTCGCCTTGCAGACTCAGGCGCCCATCACGGGCATCGGCGTCGATCTGAATGATCCGCAGTCTTTCATCCGTGCTGTTTTCAAGCGAGGTTAATACCGCCAGCCAAGGGAAGTTGAGATCATCGACGGCGCGATTGATACTTTGGATTTCCTCCTCGCCGGGCATCAATGTCTGGTTTGGCGGCAGGCCGGCCTCGGTTTCGCTGGTTAATGCCCAGGCCAAAGCAAGTGTCAGGAGCAACATGGTCGAACCGATTCCCAGGCTTAGCGGTGATTGTTTCTGCTTGGGTGGGGCAAAGTCGATATTCAGGCTCATACCCTGCGCTCTTTTACAGACCATTGCAGCGATTGAATCCGGCAGTCGTCCAGTGCCAGGCCGGTAGCCTGGCAATCGCGCCTCAGCATGGCGGGTAGAGGGCTGCCGAGAATCGCCAGCGGCGGATGGGTCCTTAAAGACAGCCACTCCTGTGTATTGCGAATACCAATGGTCAGGCCATCCGGCGTATCCAGGCTGTACACCACAAGTTTTGGCCGGCGTAAAAAATGGCTGCGTTCAGCGTTGAAACTGCGCACGAAACGGGTCTGGATTTTCCCCAGCTGCCAATCCTGACTGGCGGCAATTTCGATCAGCAGGTCGAGTAAGGCTTTCGGCAGCGCAATCGCCGGCCAGTGATGGACGAAAGGTGTTGCATCAAGGCGGATAACCCATTCGCCAGAATCGCTACTGCTGTCCCCATAAAGGTGGCTCATTTGATCGCTGGCCAGCGCCTCGATTTCCTGGACTGAGGCGAGACCGGGCAGGCGCTCGACGATCCAGCTCCGCGCAACGGCATCACTCAGGCTAATTTCAAGCGTTCGCTTGCCTGAGGGCAGGGCGCCACACAAGCTCAGCAGTCCGGCGCGCAGTTCAGCGAGAAGCTCGTTGTTTGGGATGCCGGGCTTCAATGGGGTCACTAATTTGTGACGGGTTGCCGATTTGCCATTCTCCAAAACCAGGCGTGTGCGGCCAATATCCAGATGGAGCTTGGCCGGCCGCAGGAGGTTTTTAATGGCGAGCCGTGACACGGCGCACCTCCTCAAGTGTGGTTTGCCCTTGCCGGGCTAGGTCAATTGCTGCCTGGCGCAGGCTGCGAGCGCCCTGTTGGCGGGCGGCGCTGCGAATTTCGTTGATTGGCGCCCGGTGGGCTATCAGGGTACGCAGTGCGTCGTCGAGGGCCAGGATCTCGACAATAGCACTGCGCCCCCGATAGCCGGTGCCGCGACAGGATTCGCAACCAACAGCCTGCTTGAAGCCGTCGGGCGAAAGGTCGCCAGGAATTTGTAATTCATGCATTTCTTGAGCGCTGGGCGCCCGTTGTTTGGCGCACAGCGGGCACAATTTGCGCACCAGTCGCTGCGCCCAGACGCCGCTGATTGCTGAAGTCAGCAGATAAGGGTCGATACCCATGTGATTGAAACGGCCGAAGACATCGAAGACATTGTTGGCGTGCAAGGTGGAGAGCACGCGATGCCCGGTCAGCGCCGACTGGATGGCGATTTCGGCCGTTTCGCGGTCGCGGATTTCACCGACCATGATGGTGTCCGGATCGTGGCGCAGAATGGAGCGCAAACCGCGCGCAAAATTCAGGCCCTTTTTCTCGTTGACCGGAATCTGCAAGACGCCGGGCAACTGATATTCGACCGGGTCTTCGATGGTGATGATTTTTTCCCGGCCATCGTGAATTTCCGACAATACGGCGTAAAGCGAGGTGGTTTTGCCGCTGCCGGTGGGCCCGCTGGCCAGTAGCATACCGTAGGGCTCGGCCGCCAGTTCGCGCAGGCGCTGCATGTCGCTGCCGGCAAAGCCAAGGCCTTCCAGCGTCAGCGCCTGGTCACCCTGCATCAGATGGCTTTTGTCGAGAATGCGCAGGACGCCATCTTCGCCATGCATGCTCGGCATGATCGAGACGCGCAAGTCGATCCGTCGGGCGGCGTTGCCGAGGCGGACAGCCAAGCGGCCGTCCTGCGGGATTCGGGTTTCGGCAATATCGAGTTCAGCCAGTACCTTGAGCCGCGAAATCACCTGTGGCGCAACCTCCGAGCCGCGCACGCTGCGGATATGTTCGAGAACGCCGTCGATGCGGTAACGGATATCCAGCCCGTTACCGCTTGATTCGAGATGGATGTCGCTGGCGCCGAGGCGCAGCGCATCATGCAGGGTGGCATTGACCAGGCGCACAACCGGACTGGTTTGCTGACTGCTTTGGGTGACCGACAGAGCTTTTTCAGAACCTTCGTCACTCTGACTCAGCCGTTCCGTGGCCTCCGGGGCAGCAAGCAAGCGGGTGCTTTCGGCCTGCTTGTTCAACCACGCAGCGAGATCGTCGACGCTGGCCAGGTGCCAGATAACGGGATCACCGGCACGGGCTTCGGCCCAGCGCTGCAGATTGCTGTCGAGCGGATCAGAAATCACCCCAAAAAAGCAGTTGACCGTGACATCCTGGCGAAACAGCACACATTGGCGTGCCAAAGCATCGCTCAGCGGCAAGCGGTCGAATGCTGGCGTCAGGCTGTGCAGCAGCGGCAACGAGGCAAGCGGGTAATCGCTTTGCGAGGCGGCGGTGTTTTCAAGCTTGAGTCGCGCGTTCATTGAAAGCTCCCGGCCAAGTCGAAAATCGGCATGTACAGCAGAACGACGATGCCGCCGATGACGATGCCGATAGCCGCCATCAACAAAGGCTCGAAGCTGCGCGTGAAGCGGGCGATGAAGCGCTCGATTTCGCCGTCGTGGAAGCGGGCGGCGCGAGCCAGCATGTCGCCCTGGGCGCCGGTACGTTCGCCAACCCGCATCAGGCGCAAGGCGACCGGGGTGCACAAGCCGGCTTCATCGAAAGCGGTTGATGCCGGTTGCCCTTCGTTGATGCGGCGGGCCGCTTGCTGTAACGCCAGTTGTGTCCTTGGTGAAACCAGGCCATCGCACAATACCAGCGCCGGCAGAATGGGGAGTCCGCCTTCGAGCAGGGTGCCGAGCGCCAGATAAAGGCGGGCGAGTTCGAAGGTTTGCAGCCGCTCGCCGATTTGCGGCAGGCGGCGCAGCAGGCTGGATAATCCAGTGCTAAACGTCTTGCGTGACTGCGGCTTGCGGATCAACCAGAGCGCCGCGAGGCCGGCAAACAATGCGCCGCCGCCAAGCATTTTGGCGTTGTCGGCAACAAAGCGCCCCCATTGCAGCAGAAGTTGCGAGGCCAGCGGAATGTCGCGTCCCGAGCTTTGATATACGCTGGAAAAACTCGGCACTACATAGCCGAGCAGGAACAAACTGACCAGCAGGCCAACGCCGCACAGGATGGCGGGGTAAATCATTGCCTGCGTGACATGGCGGCGCACCTGATCGACCCGGCTGCGATATTCGATGTAACGGGCAAGCGAGTTGTCGAGGCTGGCGGTGCGTTCGGCGGCGCGCATCAGGCCGCAGTAAAGGGGCGGGAAAACCTCGGGCTGAGCAGCCAGTGCGGCGGCGAAGCGCTGTCCTTCGGCGAGCCGGGCGCGCAAGCCGGCGAGGATGTTGCTGACTGCCGGCCGGCGTTCTTTTTCGTAGAGGGCGTCGAGGGATTCGGTCAGGGTCAGGCCGGCTTCAAGCAAGGCCAGTAACTCCTGGCTGAATAGCGGCAAGTCGAACGCGGCGGCGCTGCTGTTGCCGGCGATCCATTGTTGCCAGGCCGGCTTGTCGGTTGTCTTGACTGACAGCGGGCGAAACTCCCGGGCCGCGAGCTGCCGGCAGGCTTCCTCCTGACTGGCCGCTTCGATGTGAATGGTTTTCACACCGTTCGGGCCAATGGCTCGGATCGCGAAATTCATGGCTTCGCTTAGAACCTGATGTCGGCGTTTTCGCCACTACCGCCGGGGCGACCATCGCGACCGAAGGAGAGTAGTTCAAAATCGCGTCCGCTGCTGACAGCGTTGCTCAGCCGATAAAAATAAGCGTTGCCCCAAGGGTCGACCGGAATCTCTTTTTGCAGGTAGGGGCCATTCCAGCGTGGCTGGTTAGCCGGTCGCAAACGGAGGGCATTGAGGCCGGTTTCAGCGCTGGGGTAATTACCGTTATCGAGGCGATAGGATTCCAGCGCCCGCGCCAGCGCTTCAATTTGGGTGCGTGCTGCCGTCATTTCAGATTTGTTCAGTTGTGCTACGTAGCGCGGGCCGACATAAGCGGCCAGTAAGCCGATGATCGCCACAACGACGAGCAGTTCGAGTAGGGTAAAGCCGGCTGAAAGCCTCGAAATTAAGGGTTTGTAGAACATTGATTCTCCTCAGGATAAAACCGGGTTCGCAAACAAGTCTGCGAACCCGGTCAGCCAAGCGTTTAGGCGAAGCTGTCTTCCATTAAGGCGTTAAACCACGTGAACATTTCTTTGTAATTGTCCTGTGAGCGTGCACTTGCTTCACCGGATGAACCGGGCACCGGCTGCATGCTGCCGCTCACCGGGTCATAGGCGAAGACGGCAGTCAGCCACGAAGCCGTATCCGAGGTGATCGGCGAATAGCAGGCCGAGTTGGTAATCGGTGACGGATCCGGGCTGCCTCCAGCCAACAAACGGACGATGGCGTCAGCGCAAATCTTGGCTTCCTGATTGGCGATGTGACCAGCTTTGGGCTGGGTCGTCGCCGATGCGTCGCCAATAACGTGAACTCCCGGAGCAATGGTTGACTGATAGGTCAGTACATCGACCCCGGCCCAACGTCCGCTGACGTTCGCCAGGCCATTGTCAGAAATAACCTTGCCGGCGCGATGTGCCGGGATGGCATTAATCACGTTAGCAGTGAGATTGCCGGCGCTGGTGTTGAGCGTCATTGTGCTGGCATCAATGCTGTTAATGGTGACGCCCGGACGATACTCGATAACGCCTTTGTGCACGACATTGAAGGCATCAGCAAAAGCCAGCGGTTCGGCGGTAATGCCCGGATTCGCATCAAGCACGATAACCTTGGAGCCGGGGCGGTTTTTCTTCAACCAATCAGCGACGACGCATGCGCGCTCATAAGGGCCGGGCGGGCAGCGATAAGGCTTGCCCGGAATAGTCATCGCGAAGACGCCACCCGGTTTCATCGCCAACAGCTGATTGCGTAAAACGGTAGTTTGCGTACCGGCTTTCCAGGCGTGCGTTACCTTGGCCTGGGCGGCGGCAGTCTCAAGACCCGGGATGGTATCGAAATCAATGCCGGGAGCGACCACCAGACGATCGTAGGGCAGTTTTCGACCATCAGCCAGAGTGACACTGTGGCTGATTGGGTCAATTGCCGCGACATCACCCTTGACCAGGCCAACGCCATAGCGTGTCGCCAGGTTGGTGTAGCCGAATTGCAGCGACGTCATCGTTCGCTGTCCATTGAGAACTAGATTGCTGAGAATGTTGGAGGCGTAGGTGGTTTCGCGTTCAACCAGGGTTACGGTGACGCCTGAACCACCCCAGAGACGGAGGTATTTGGCGACTGTTGCACCGGCCATGCCGCCCCCGATAACGACAACGCGGCCTTTAATGCCGGTATTAGTTGGAACGGTGCCTAGCTGAGCAGGTGTTGCTGCGCGCACCAGACCAGATAACCCGGCAGCAGAAACCCCTGCACCGGCCATGCTGGCCAGACGGAAAAAATCACGACGATTCATGATGTGGCTCCTCGCTCTTGTTAGCGTTGTTTAGACAGATAATCCGCGAGCAGGCGGATCTGTGCGTCGGTATAGCCACGGGCGTGCATTTCCATGATGCCCGGCTTGGATTTGGTGCGCATCTCGCGAAGTTCGTTGTAGATCTCGTTGGATGACTCGCCGACAAGGCGGTCAAATCCAACGCTCGACTTGCCGTTGTAGCCATGGCACTGGAAACAGTTGGATGCCAGCAGGCGGCCGGCTGGCGGGGCGGTAGTGGTCTGGGCAGCGACATAGGTGCTGGCCAGGGCGATCGGAAGCCAAAGAATGGCTCGCAAGCGCGATATTTTTCGATTCATGGTGAACCTCCGGTGTGGATTTCTGGGATGGATCTGACTTTTTTGCGGCTCCTGGCCGAACCCGCAGGGCGAATACTCGTCGCCCGGGAATATTTTTTCGCCTGTCGTCTACCCCCGACACTTTTACTGAAAGCTGGTCTGGCTTACGATGGCGGCCATGAAACGCTACCCGCGATCCTTCCTGCAGCTGATTACCTTTGGCCACATTCTTTTTGCCCTCCCTTTGTTGGTCGCCGCTGTTTATGTTTTCATCACGCTACAGGTGTTGAACGGTCACTACCGGGCGGCAATTGAACATGTCTCGGCATCGTCACGACTGAGCGGTGAATTGGTCGAAGATCTTTTGCATATGGAGCGCGATCTACGGCGTTACCTGGTGCTCAAGGATGACAGTTCACTGAGCGATTACATGTTGGTCAGGAACGAATGGCGGAATCACGTCGAGACGTTTGCCCGGTTGCCGCCCCTGCCGGAAAATCTGGCCGGGGAGTTTCGGGCGCTGATTGCCCTGGAGAGTCAGGCTTACACGTTGTTGCGGAGTACCGGCGATGCAAAACCCTTGATGTCAGCGATTGGAGAACTCAAGCTGCGGTCGGAAAAGACGCTGGACGACGTGCATCAGGTGCTTGATCGCGAGCAGGAACAGTTTCTCAACGATTCAGCGCTTTTGAGTAACCGTCTGATTCTCGCTGCCGTTGTGTCCGTCCTGTTTGCCTTTGGCTGCTTATGGGCGATCAGAACATTGCTGGGGCGTTTGATCGGGCGTTTTGAGCGGGCGCTCCTGCGGCTTGGCAAGGGTGATTTACAGGAAGCCATCGAACTTGACGGGCCGGGAGACTTGCGCTGGCTTGGCCGCTGGCTCGATTGGCTCAGGAAGCGCTTGTTGTCACTTGAAGAAAGCCGGTCGCAGGTTCTGCGTCATGTTTCGCATGAGCTCAAGACCCCGCTGGCTGCAATGAATGAAGGGACTTCACTGCTGGCTGAAGAAGTCCCCGGGCCGTTGACCCCCGAACAGAAACGCATCGTCAATATTTTGCATGGCAACGCGCGGCGATTGCAGGATCTGATTGAAGGTTTGCTGCGTCTTCAGCAGGCCGGTCATGCCGCTGAGCGTATCGGCTTTGAGGCGCTGCGCTTCGATCAGCTTATCGAAGAGGTTCTCGAAACCTGCCGCCTGATTGCCGGTGAGCGACAAATCAATTTTCAGTGCCAGTTGTCCGAAACCAGTATTGTGGCCGGACGCGAGGCGCTGATTACCATCGTCCATAACCTGTTATCGAACGCGATCAAGTTTTCACCTGATCGCGGTGTCATCCATGTTGTGCTTGAGCACAACGGTGAGCGGGCGATACTGGATGTCACCGACCAAGGATGCGGTGTGGCTGAGCAGGATGCGGTCCAGATTTTTGAGCCCTTTTACCGCAGTGCGGCATCGCGTAATGTGCCGGGGGTCGGTCTTGGTCTGGCGATAGCCCGTGAATTTGTCCTTGCCCAGCGCGGGGAAATTACCCTCATTGCTTCAGAGAGCGGGGCCCATTTTCGAGTTGTCCTGCCCCTGCATGCCGAATACCTGCGAGTTCAGCCAGATGTGTGAGCCAAAATCATGTTGAAATATTTTCTTATTGCCGGTGTCGTTTTCAGCCTTGGTGGTTGTGCTTCAAACGATACGAAAAAATCATCCGAAGGCCTGGTTCCTGAACCTGCGCCGACTGCGCGCTCAGTAGCGGATGTCCAGCGGATCAGTGAGCTGGAACGGCACCTGGCAGAGCGCCAGCGTCAGTGTTTGGTCGATAAACGACGTTTGGAGCTGGCACTGAAAGAGAATCAGAAACAAGCTGAGGAGCTGCAGAAAAAGCTCGACGCCTTGTTGGCGATCGACCGTGAACTTCGGGCTCGCGGAAAGGCGCATTGAGTGGCGGTTGGAGCGCGGGTTCTGGTTGTCGATGACGATCTCGACATGCTGCACCTGATCGGTTTACGCTTGAGTTCGGCGGGCTATCAAGTGAGTGCCGCAGAATCCGGTGAGGCGGCACTGATCAGTTTTCGTGCGAATCGCCCGCAAATGGTGATTACTGACTTGCGCATGGGGGGCATGGACGGACTGGCACTCTTTGAGCATTTGCAGGCCGAGGCGCCGACGATGCCGGTCATTATCCTGACCGCACACGGCACCATACCCGATGCGGTTGCCGCTACCCGGCGCGGCGTCTTCAGTTTTTTGACTAAACCCTTCGATGGGCAAGAGCTCATGCGGCGGGTGGCTGACGCCATTCTTCTCTCGCCTACCCTGGATCCCGAGCAAAGCTCGGCTCACTGGCGCAAGGAACTGATTACGGTCAGTGTGCGGATGGAGGAACTGTTGCGGCAAGCCCTGCGCATCGGTGAAGAGGGGCATGCGGTGTTATTAGTCGGCTCCGGCGGCTCGGGCAAGGCAACTTTGGCAAAAGTTATCTGGCAAGCCGCTTCCCGCAGCGGGCAACCGTTTATTGGCTTTTCCTGTACAGATCATCCGGCCGAGACGCTTGAAGAGATGCTGTCACCGATCAGTCTGGATAACGCGTTTTCCCAGGCGGCTGGCGGGGTTCTTTATTTGCAGGATATTGGTGCATTGTCGCTGATCGCCCAGGCGCGCCTGTCCGCCTTTCTCCTTGCCCAGATGCAGGCGAAAGATCCCTTGCAGCGGCTGAATTCGTCGACACAGAGGCGTGATGTTCCAGATGTGCAGTTGATCGCCTCAAGCCCGCGTCCGCTCGATGTTGCCGTAGCCGAGGGGGGGTTTCGCAGCGACCTCTTTTACCTGCTTAACCGCATGACCTTGCTGATTCCGCCTCTGAGCGAGCGAACTGAAGATATTCCCTTGCTCGCCACACATTTTTTAACCCGTCTATCAGCGGATAAAGATTTGACACTTGCGCCTGAGGCGCTGGTTGCCCTGCAGGAAGGGCGTTGGCCGGGAAATGTCCGGCAGCTTAAAAATGTACTTGAGCAGGTCGCCGAGCTGAGTCTGACGCCAGTGATTTCTGAAGCTGCCGTGCGTCGAGTCATGCGTGAATTCGAGGAAGAAAGCCTCGCCGCTTTCGATGATGCGCGCCGAGAATTTGAACGAGACTATCTCGTTCGCCTGCTCCAGATAACCGGCGGCAATGTTTCTCAGGCGGCACGGGTGGCGCAGCGTAACCGGACGGAGTTTTACAAGCTTCTCGCACGGCATGGTCTTGATCCGATGACGTTCAAACAGAAATTTCGTTGATCGAGGTGTTTGGTTGGCAGGCTGATTGGGTGTTGATTAAATGGCGGTTTCGCTTAATATCAATTTACGTGGCCAGTTTTTAGCCTTTGAAGACAATAGCCTGCCAAACCCAATTTTCGTGCGATGAACATTTCAGGAATCAACTCCCCCAGCAATTTTTATGCATCGACATTCAAGCGCTCGACGGGGGATGATGCGTCATCAAGCTCTCCGCAAACGAAGACCGGTGAACAAAAAAGCGGGCAGCTGACGCCCGAAGATGCGGCGCAGGTTGCCAAGCTGAAGCAGGTCGACAGGCAGGTGCGTCAGCACGAATCAGCTCATTTGGCCGCTTCTGGTGGTATGGCCACCTCCGGCGCTAGTTTTTCCTATCAGAAGGGGCCGGATGGCGTTAATTACGCTGTCGGTGGCGAGGTCAGTATCAATACCTCGCCGGGCCGCACACCAGAGGAAACCATCGTCCGTGCCAGGACGATACGGGCGGCAGCTTTGGCACCCGCAGACCCCTCAGGCCAGGATCGGGCGGTGGCTGCCGCTGCTTCGCAGATGGAGCAACAAGCGAGAATGGAGCTGGCGCAGCAAGCCCAGGCCGGCGGTGCAGAGGGAGACTCTGGCCGGCAGAAGCAGGTGGCGGGTTTTTATGCGGCGGGCGGTGAGAAATCAGCCGGCAGTATTAATGCTTACGCCTGATCTGGCAGCATTTTTCAGCAGTCTCAGGCATTCCAGCGAGGCGGCAAGATCGAGTGCGCTGAAGTCGTCGTAATTTTTAAGTTGAAAATTAGCGCCATTTTCCAGCAGCAGCTTGACCAGATCCGGCTTGCTGTTCGATGAGACGTACATCAGGCAACTGGCGCCATTGCCGTTCTGCTGGTCAATGTTGATGCCAGCTGCGATCAAGCGCTTGATGACCTCATGTTTGCCGTTATAGCAGGCCAGCCAGAGGGCGTTACAGCCATCGGCGTTGAGCGCATTGAAGTCGACACCAAGGACGAGTAGCTCATCGACGATGTCGAGCCGGCCCAGCTTGGCGGCGCGCATCAGTGGCGTGAAGCGGCCATCGGCTTGTGCGGCATTGATATTTCCGGCCTGAAAGCCGTGTTCAACAAGAAATGTAGTGAGATCAGGAGTCATCGTGTTTCCGTTAGGCGTTGCGGGTAGGGCGGGCCACTTTCGATGCGCTCATCGTTGATTGGCGTGCCGACGGTGAAGTGATAAACGCTTTGGTAGCGCGAGCCGTTGAGGCCGAAAAGCTGCTGCACCGGCTCGTCAAAAAAGCAGCCAATACCAGTGCCACGCACGCCGGCGGCCTCGGCTTCGAGGTAGAGCACTTGCCCGATCAGGCCGGCTTCACGCAGTAACTCGCGGTAGCCGTGGCCGGTCTCGGTGGCAGTCGCGAATTCGCCGAGCATGCCGAGCGAAAAAGCGCCGTTTGAAGCAATGTCCTGATGGCAGGAGAGTGAGCGGGCGAGGCGCTGCATTTCCTGCAAGCCCATTTCGGCGAGCTGGATCAGGCCAAGATGCGCCGGGCAATCGGCGTCAACGTCACTGACAGCTTGGCGTCCGTCAAATCGACCATCCGCCGGGGCGATTGCCAACGCCAGTTCAATGGCCGCCGCCGGGGTGCGCGGCAGCAAATAGAGGCCGCTTGCCAGGTCATCGACACGCAGGACAAAGAGCAGCAGGTGAATGCGGGCTGGCGCTGCGTGAGCCAGCCAGGGGCTTTGCGGGCGCGGCAGGCAGGCATCGAGCAGCCGGTAAAAAGCCGCTTTGGGTAAGCTGTAGCGCGGGTTGAAGCGCTGGCCGCTGCGTCGCTGGCGGATGATTTTGGCGGCGCCCTCGTTGCTTGGGTGGGTTGCCAGCGCTGGTAACGGGGAAAATTCAAAAGGCTCAGGTGTCGTCTCTGGTGCGCGGCTGGCTAGTGCTACCTGCTCAATGGCCGGCCAGCGATACCCGGGGGCGGCATCGATGCGGCTGGGTTGGCCGTGCCAGTTGGCCTTGCTCAGCCAGCCAGCGAGATCGGCTGGTGGCGCGACCAGACCCGTTGCGCGAACGGCAAGAAGGAGTTCCGGCTCTTCAATTTCGGTAAAGGCGTAGCGTGATACGGGAAAGTCGTTTTCTCGATCCAGCCCGAGGCAGTGCTGCAAGGTTTCCGGGGTGCAGGAAAACGTTTCCAGCTCCCAACCAAGCAGGGCGGCGGCATAGGCCAGCGCCCCGATGCCGTGGCCGACATCAAGCTGGCAATAGCGAAAGGCGCGCTCGCCGTATTTCCAGGCTTCGCGCCACATGATGCTGGAGAGGCCAATCAGTAGCCAGGCCGGCTCAGCTTTTGGCGCCAGCAGGGCGCGGCCTTCGAGGGCGTGGCTTTCCGGGTCGTAATGCTGCAGGCCATCCGGCACGCCGGGCAAACCGGCGCTCAGGACATAGGCTTCGAGCGGGTGCAGGTTGCCGGACGACGGATTGCAGCGCAGCGCCCAGCGATTCGGCCCGTAGCTTTTCCAGGCTGAAAGCCCGAAGGAGAGTTCAAGTAGTGCGCCGAGACTGTTCAGGTTTGGCACGATCAAATTTTCGGGCGATTTTCCGAGTTGACCGTAACAACGTTCGTAGCGCTCTGCGGCGAGTGGCAATTCGAGAAGGGGGGCGCCTGCGTAATGGCGAAAGGCGGCCGGCTGGGCATCCCAGTCGAGCTGGCCGGGGCCTTCGGCATAGGCGTCGAAGCGGTGGCGGGTGCGCGCGTGATAGGCGCGCACGATCTCTGACGAAGCTGGGGGCGCGATCATGGATTTCCTGTGGCCTTAGGGAAATGCGGATTAATTCGTCGTTCCCGCGCGGGAACGACGAATTAATCCGCATTTCCATAGAGCGTTGGCAGCTTGACCCGAAAATCGGCAATTCCAACTTCGCCAAGCGCTTCATAGACCTCGATAGCACATAGAGATTCGCCTTCGCACATGGTGCTGACCGAGGTGCCGGTCTGCGGGGTGTAGACAATGCCGTGCATCGAGCATCTTAGAAACTTCCCGCTGTGGTCAAAAACCTTGGCTTCTTCGCCATCCAGGCGGCGTGGCATGTGCACGCAGCGATTGATGTAGGCGTAGATTTTTCCTTCAAAACGCAGCAGCAGGCACTCGTCGTCGCGCCCTTCAAAGACGATCGCCAGTTTGCGATATTGGCCGTCAGCCAGTTGCGAACTTTGGCAAACCGGCAGCTGGGGAACGACGCGCTCCATGGCTTTTACGCCCGCTTCAGGCAGCCGGCGAGGGCTGAGTCCATGGTTGCCAGATGCGTTGCAAACCAGTCGGGCAGAGCCTTGGCGTAGCTTCGTGCGGTGGCCAGCCGGCCGGCTTTGACGCTGCGCGCAAAGTGCGCCAGCTCGCCGAGAACGCGCAGGTGTTCGCTGTTGTGCTCGCCTATCGCCGGGAAGCGGCAAGCCTTCATCAGCTTGCCTTCGTCCTCGAAATGCTGGCGGGTGTGCTCGTGCAGACGCACGAACAGCGCCGGGAAGTCCTCGTCAGACGCGACGAGCAGAGCGTCGGCAAGCTCGACGAATTCGCGATGGGTATCGTCCATAGCGGGGACACCCAGCGCATGACGGGACTCGTCCCAGGCCATCAGACGGCGCCGTGCACTTCGCGCTTGGCGTTGTTGGTCGTCGTGAGGGCTTCTTCGACGGTCTTTTCGGGGTACTTATACTTGTTGCCCTTTAGCGCATTAAAGACGGTGACGATCTTGTCGGTCGGGCCCTTACCCTTGAAGTCGCCCTTGTCAAGTGCGGCGAGGTCAATCAGTTCGTTCCAGCACAGGCCTTCGGTCAGCGAGACGAAGACGACCGTGCAGCCGTTGATGGTGGATACGAAAGACTTGGGAATGTTGACCGTGAACATCACGGCGATGGTCGCCGGGGTCAGGTCGACGCCGAACTTTTCCATGAAGTGCGGCCAGTGCTGAAGCTCTTCGAGCGAGCCGGAAATCAGCTTGAGCTCATCGCCATGGGCAAGCACGGTGGCCTGCTTGAAGAGGGCTACCGGCGGCTTGCGACGGCCTTGGTCATCGGCGACTTCACCTTCGATGACGACCAATTCGCCGCGATAGCCTTCCCAGCCAGCGTCGCTGGCTGCTTCCCTGAAGTTGGAGTTGAAAAAGTATTGTTCGTAACGATCTAGCAGCATGGTTCTTCCTTACAGGTTTGAATGAGTTCAGGCAGCGATGGCAGCGCCGATCAGATCGAAGACATCGGCTTCGATCAGTTCCAGGCCCTGCTTTTTGCAAAAGCGGCGTTCCTTGTCGGTTGGTGTCTGGATCAGCACCCAGCCGGCCGGCTCGGCGGCGGAATAGATCATGTCCGACATCACCATGCGCTCGGTGTCGCGGTTCAGGCGCATGCCGAGCAGGAGGTATTGCTTGTTCTTGCGCAGCTCCTTGACGACCGGCGGGATCGAAAAGCCGCCCATCAGTTCAGTGATGAAATCGACGTAATCGGCGTCGGAGGCGATGTAATTGGCTTCCGGCCGTGGCGTGCCCATCGGCTTGAAGAGAATCGGCAGGGCCGGATTGATGACGCCGGTCTTCTGATAGGCGATGCCGTCCCAGAGATAGAGCTTGTAGCGGAAATCGGTGCCGCCAAGACGAGCAATGCCGACGACCAGATTGTGTGGCACTTCAGCATATGAGTCCTGCAACTGCGTGTCGCGGTTGATGTCGATGACGTAGGCCGGGGAAATCGCCTTGAGCCAGTCGTGCACCGCGCCGCGCGTCCATAGCGTATCGCCGTAGGTGCGGTTGAGGAACTTGGTGACGGTGCTGCGTCCGCGCTTGAGTTCGATATTCATCGCGGCGCGCGGGAATTCGTACATCAGCTTGGGCGCCATCGGCTTGCCGTCATTCATCGCAATGATCAGCGAATCGCTATCGGCAGGAATCGGCGCGCCAGTGGCGGCGTTTTTGACATCGGCGAGAACGCCGGGGCCAAGATAGGGAACGATGCTGCCGTCCTTGAGACCGGACAGCAGTTTGGCACGCAGTTCTGGGGTCATGTTATTTGCTCTGAAAGGGGATGTAAGCCCTTACAGCAAATTCCACGCCTGTTATGAAAGCGCCTGTTTACGGGGTGTTGCTGCTAAAGCCGAGTTGCATTGTCAGCTTTGCGACAAGCTCGGTTTTGCTCCCCTCCCCCGCTAGCGGGGGAGGGGTTGGGGGAGAGGGCTGTCGCTGGAGAGAGCACGCTACGCCGGCAACCCTCTCCCCGGCCCTCTCCCGCTTGCGGGAGAGGGAGAACAGCAGGTTCAGCGGCGCGCCAGGATCAGCGAGCCTTTTTCGTGCGGATCAAGGTCGATTCGGGTGATCTCTCCGAAACCCGCTTCGCCCAGCCACTCACAGTAATTTTGATAGGGATAGATCTGCGTCCCGGTTTCAAACAGCAAGGTCAGGCGAAAGGCGGCATGGAAGGCGTTGAGAGGTTCCTCCGCCAGATATTCGTGGATCACCAGCAAGCCGCCGGGGTTGAGCGAGTCACCGATGCGTTTGAGTATCTGGCGATTTTCATCCGCCGTATGGTTGTGTGCCACCGAGAGATAAAACACCAGATCAAGATCGCTGCCCCAATCGCAGTCGGACAAATCGCCGGGTACCAGGTGGATGCGCTGGCTGAGTTGCTGGCGTTCAATCGTCGTACCGGTTTCCATCAGGGCGCTGGGCAGATCGACGATGGTCGCGCTGAGTTGCGGGTAACGCTGGCAAAAGCGTATCGAATGCAGGCCGTGCGAGCCGCCTAGATCGAGCAGCTTGCAGTGCGCCGACGAAACCGGCACGTGCTCGAGCAGATCAGGCCCGAGATCGGTGGCAAAGGCCGCCATATACGACGCGAAGAGGTGTCCGAGGTGAGGCTTTTCAACCATCGCGTCCCAGAACGGCCGCTCGGGTGCGCCGCTGCGCACGACATCGGTGAGGGCGCCCATCATTGGCCAGGCTTCCTGCGTCCACAACAGGCCAGGTGTGTAATCGACCTTGCCGGCACTGGTGAACCAGCGCTGGGTGCTGGCAGTGTTGGCAAAACACTCGCCGTTTTTCTCCAGATAGCCCAGGGTGACGAGAAAATCAGCCAGCGGGCCGACGCCCTGCGCACTGGCTTTAACGTCTTCAGCCAGCCTGGCGAGAAGTAGTGGCCCCTTGGCCAGTGCCTCGAAAAGGCCAAGACGCCCTGCGGAAATGATCGCCGCCGACTTCATCATCGGCATGTAGACATCGAGCATTGGCAACTCGGCCGAGCCGTTTGGCTGGCAAACGTCGGGCTTGGCCTCGTAAGCCATGATCCTGCTGTCACTGCTCATCGGGCGAGTCAGTTCAATGCGGTTTCAATGGCGGCGAGCAGGGTCGGATGGTCGGGTGCCATGTCCGGGGCAAAGCGGGCGAGGACACTGCCGTCGCGGCCGACGAGAAATTTCTCGAAATTCCACATGACATCGCTGGCAACTGCCGGCAGCAAATTGTGCGCCGCCAGTTTGGCCGGGAAGTCACTGCCTTCCGGCGCGCTGGCCTGCGGCTGGGCAGCAATCAAATGGGCATAGAGCGCGTGGCGCGGCTGGCTGTTGATCTGCACGCGGGCAAACATCGGGAACTGGACACCGTAGTTGGTGCTGCAAAAGCTCTGAATTTCCTCGGCGCTGCCCGGTTCCTGAGCGGCAAAATCGTTGCACGGAAAGCCGAGAACCTGCAGACCGCGCTCGCGGTGGCTTTCATAAAGCGCCTCAAGGCCGGCGTATTGCGGCGTCAGCCCGCATTTCGAGGCGACATTGACGATTAGCAGTACCTGACCCTTGAAGTCACCCAAAGTGAGTTGGCGGCCATCGAGGCTGGTGAGCGGGATGTTGTAAATGTTGGTTGTCATGGTGGTTCGGCTTCCTGAAAGCGGGGAAGTCGAATTTTACAGCGGCCAGGGCGGGCGGAGAAAAAAACGCTTGCGCCACCAATGATGATTGCGGTCAACCGCCAAAAGACGGCCAAATTTGAGGCTGGCTATTTTCTTTGTTCGGGAACAGCAGCGGCTCAGACTTTTGAGTCGGGAATTTGGAAGCGTTTACAGAAGCGCGCTAAACAGGGTTCAGCCAGCGCTCAAGGCATTGAGCCAGGCTGTCGCGGCTAAATGGTTTTGACAGAAAGTCATTCATTCCGGCAGCAAGGCAAGCTTGTCTGTCTGATTCCATGGCATTGGCGGTGAGCGCCACAATGGGTACGTTCGAGTTGATTGCAGCGTGCGCACGAATCTGGCGAGTTGCTTCAAGGCCATCCATTTCAGGCATTTGCATATCCATCAGGATCAATGAATAGCGAGTATTGGTGGCGGCCTTGACAGCTTCGATTCCGTTTTCAGCGAGATCAGCTGAATAGCCCAGGCGCGCCAAAAGCGTCAGTGCCAGTTTTTGATTGACCTTGTTGTCTTCAACAACGAGAAGGCGCCGCGTTTCATCATGATGGGCGTCGCTTGATCGTTCTTCAGTGATCGGCTGCGCGACTTGTGCAGGCAATTTTCCTGAAGAATTTTCTTGTTTTTCGGTCGCCTGCATGGGTAATTCAAACCAGAAGCAGCTGCCGACCCCTTCTTCGCTGTCAACGCCGATGACACCGCCCATGCCCTCTGCCAGGGACTTGCTGATTGCTAATCCGAGGCCGGTACCGCCAAAACGTCGGGTTGTTGAAGCGTCAACCTGGGTGAAACTGGTAAACAGACGATCCAAAGCTTCAGCCGGGATACCAATACCGGTATCTGCCACTTCAAATCTGACCCCGGTTAAGGTGCGTAAAACGCTGATCCTGACCGCTCCTTGATCTGTAAATTTGATGGCGTTGCCAGCCAGATTGAGAAGTATTTGGCGAATGCGAAGGCTGTCACCAATAAAGTGCCCAGATGCTTCGGGGGTGATGCTAACCGTCAGGGATATCCCCTTTTCGGTCGTCCTCGTGCTTAGCAGTGCAGAAACCTTGTTGACCAATTCGCTAACCGCGAATGGCTGAAAATCGAATTCCATCCGACCTGCTTCGATTTTTGACAGGTCGAGAATGTCATTGATGATGGCAAGCAGCAACTTACCGGAAAGCGCAATATGCTGAACAAATTCACGCTGCTCATTGTCGAGTTTAGTGTCGAGAAGTAGATGCGACATACCGATTACCCCGTTCATCGGGGTTCGAATCTCGTGACTCATTGTCGCCAGAAATTGCGATTTCACCGTATTGGCGTTTTCCGCCAAACGCCGCGCCTCGGCGCTTTCTTCGGCAACTTGCAGCAGTGATAACTCGTGATTGCGCCTGACGAGATCAGCCTGGCGTACAAAGAAAATCAAGCCCAAATAGACAGCCAGAAAGACCGGTACCAGAAGATTCAACAACTTGCGAAGCTCGGTGTTGGTTCGCTCAATTGAGGTGGTGCGGTCGGCGTAAATCTCAACGACTGCGACGACTGCATCGGCATCATGAATCGGCACGTACGAGGATACGAGGTTGCGATCATGCAACTCACCATCGAAGGCGCTAAAACTGCCGCGAAAAGTCAATTCGCTGGCGGGCTTGCCTTGCCGGGCACTGATGAATCCCTCATTCCTGGATTTATCTTCGCCAATTTGTCTGGATTCGGATGAGTAAAGGGTTAGCCCCTTCAGGTCAAATAACTTAACCTTGACGATGTCAGTGCGACGACCAAAGTGCCGAATCCGTTCATCAAGTTTGGCCAGGTTTGGATTGCTCCTGGCGGCTTCCGCTCCTGAGTCGTGAGCGGGGAGCAGAGGCCGTACTTCCGTCCACACTTCATTGGCAAAGACTTCAGTCAGCGTAAAAATAGCTGCCTCGGTAGTGCCCAATACACTGTCCTGAGTGGTTCGTGAAACAAGCGTCCAAGTGAGTGTCAGCGAGGCCAGAACAGCCAACAACCCAAGGGCGCTGAATAAGAGCACGCCATGGCTTAGGTACAATTTTTGCCAAATTTTAATCATCAAAATTGCCTGAGTATTCTCATTCGCTATTTGGCGGAAAGGTAGTAACTCTACACTTCCAGGGATGGTTTTTCGAGAGCCGGCCAATTCCGGGAGAAAAATTACACATCGGCATCACGACTTCATGGCTAAACGACCTGATTTCAGCCAAAAGTGCACAAGTTATATCCGACCGGCGGCTTGTTCAGATTCCCGGCAGCGTCCGACGGCAATCAATGAGTTGGAAAGAACTTCAATTTTTGAAGAAAGTTGCTTCACAAGGCCGGAGTTCGAGACGCATCGCCTTGCCGGCCGTTGGCGTGAAACTGCCGCGCAGTCGGTAGGAGTAGGGCGTGTTGGGGCGGGTACGGCCGACGGCGTAGTCCGGATTCGCGGTGAGTCCATTGGCATTGATCTCGGCTACTCCATCGGCCTTGATGGTGCCGACCAGGCTCAAGGATCCGGGGGTTCCGGCTTGCCCGTGTTGGGCGCTTAGGCGGCCGTCCTTGACCTCGCTGAAGAAATTGAAGGTATAGCCTTTGGCCATCTTTCCGGTCTCTCCGACATCCTCGCAGATGAGGGTGACGGCCCAGCGGCCGTCAAAAGCGGTTGCCGATCCGCCAGAGTTTATCGTGGCGGGCGCTGGCATTTCACCCTTGAGCTTCTTCAGGCGGTTTTCAGCCAGCACCTTGTAGTTGCCGGCGGGGTATTTTTGCAGGTAAGCCTCGAAGTCGGCGGCATCGTTGCTACGCTGAATACTTGTCCAGAACGTCTTTTCAATTTCGCCTTGTCCGGGTTCGATGGTGACTTTAAAGTGGAAGTTTTTTTGCAAGGTCTTCGGGCCATTGACGTAGGGCGTTTGCGTTTGTCCGCTGGCTTTCTCGACTTCGGTGCTGGCTGCGGTCAACACGCCATCGAGGGTTAAATCCTTGCCTTTGAAGGCGCTCAGCAAGCCGGCGGTGAATAAGCCGTTACGCCCGGTGCCATCAGAGGCGATGTTGCCAGGGTCGGTGGCGTAAACAATCACCGTGCCCTTTGGCATGCTGCCGGGGCTGGCCAGCCCGCGCGACTGGCCGGAGCGGAATTTGCCGGTGAGTGGATTGTTGCGGCAGGCGTCAAGCATGACGATATTGGCAGCGCTTTTGCCATTGTCCATTTCATCGAGAATCTGATTGAGATTGATGCCCTGATAGGGGATCGCGGATTCGCTATCAATCCTTGCATTGACCGGCATCAGGTAGTTCTGGTTTTTGACCTGAATGCCGTGCCCGGCATAGTAGAAGAGCGCCGCTTCGCTGCCACCGATCTTGCTGCCGAACTCGGCAATTGCCTGATTCATCCCTTCATGGGTCTGGTTTTTCCGCTCAATCACCTCAAAACCAAAGCCGCGCAGGGCCTTGGCCATGTCTGTGGCGTCGTTGGTCGGGTTGGTCAGTTTTGGCAGGTCGGCGTGCTGATAACTGCCATTGCCGATGACCAGCGCGATGCGCTTACCCTGGGCGTTGGCCGCAGTGGCTAAGGTAAAGCAGGCCAGCGCAAGGGCGAGGAGACGAAGCAGGCGAGAGGCAAGGTGGCAGCTGAACATGGGGTTAATACTAAAGTTGTTACGGTCAACCGGGAAAAGAGGCGAATTTTGAAGTAGGTATTGTGTCAGTTTCTCAATGGCGGCTTATTGAAACCGCCTTGACCAGTTCCTCGATCTGCACGAGGAGTTGATCGCGTGCCTCAAGAAGTTTTGGCACACCATCGCGGGCGACATCCTGCAAGTCGCTTTTGGTCAGTGCCACCAGGCCGGTAGCGATGATGTGTATTGTCTCGTGTAGCGGCGCAATTTCCTGAAACTCAACAAAGTCGCCATAGCGGGCTGCGCCGCTGCCGCGATACCACTGTCCGAAGCGGCAGTGGGCACTTTCCAGTGCTGTCGGTGCATTGCTGCCGGCGTGCTCAATGAACTCTATAATCCGTTCAACCCATTGTGTATGACTTTTTTTGGCAACCAGAAGTGTGATGTCCTCGCTGCCGCTATAGTGATTTTTCAGCCCCAGCCAGGCCGACTGCGCAGCCCATTTTTCGACCCAGGCGAGAAAATTTTCAGCCGGCATCGGTCGCGCTATCCCGTAACCCTGCGCCAGGTTGCAGCCGAGATGCATTAACAGGGCGCCATGCTCAAGTGTCTCGACACCCTCGGCGATAACTTGGCGATTGAAGGCGTGTGCCAGGTGGATGACACCTTCGACGAGCCCGAGGTCATCCGGGTCTTCGAGCATGTGACGCACGAAACTCTGGTCGATCTTCAAAATATCCACAGGCAGGCTGCGAAAATAGGCGAGCGATGAATAGCCGGTGCCAAAGTCATCCAGCGCAAAATCAATGCCCATTTGACGGCAGCGGTTCAAGGTATTAACTGCTTGTTCGATATCGGCGAGGGCGGCAGTTTCGAGAATTTCGAGTTCCAGGCTACCTGGCTTCAGGCCCTGATAGTTATCCAGAATCAGCTTTAGGCGATCGGCAAATTCAGGTTTCAACAAATGCTCAGCACTGACATTCGCACTAACGGTAAGGTTCAGGCCGGCTGCGTTCCAACGGGTGATCTGTTTCAGAACGGTTTCGATCACCCATTCACCGACGGCGATTTCCAGATCGCTGCCGTTAAGGTGGTGGAGAAACTCGCCGGGCGGCAACAGGCCCCGCTCAGGGTGTTGCCAGCGAATCAGCGCTTCGGCACCGATAACACTGCCGTTCTCCAGATTCACTTTAGGCTGGTAGAAGAGGATGAATTCATTTTGCTCCAATGCCTCAGTGAGGCGCTGCAAATAGCCGCGATGCGACTGAATCTGGCGATCATGCTCGGGATCGAATACCTGATAGCGGTTCTTGCCGGCTTCCTTGGCCTGATACATGGCTTGGTCGGCATGGCGCAGCAAGGTATCCGGGTCGGCGTCATCGGCCGGAAAGATCGTTACACCAATACTGGCCGAGACGCGCACGGTAGCGATGCCAAGAAGGATTTCACTGCCTACTGCTTCGAGCACCCGGGTGAGTACTGTGTCGATTTCATTAGTTTGATCAAGGTCGGTGAGGATGATCACGAATTCGTCGCCACCCAGTCGCGCCAAAGTGTCTTCTACGCGCAATACCTGTTCAAGTCGTCTGGCTATTTCTACCAGCAAGGCGTCACCAACGGCGTGCCCATACTGGTCGTTGACTGGCTTGAAGCCGTCCAGATCGAGGTAGCAGACGGCTAGTGATTTTTCCTGGCGGCGCGCCCGCGCAATGGCCTGGTTAAGGTTATCGGCCAGCAGGCGCCGGTTGGGTATGCCGGTGAGCGGGTCGTAATGGGCGATACGCTCCAGCTCGGCAGTCCGCTCACGAACCCGTTGCTCGAGTTCTTCCTTGGATTGGCGGAGGGTTTTGGTGACGTCTTCCAGCTTGCTGATAACCCGGTGGATTTGCCGTGCAAAGGGCCGGAAAATGAGATTGGCCTCAATCACCAGTAGAAGCAGGGTGAGTATCCAAACGATGGTTTCGGCGTTAAGAAGGCGTTTTATCGCAGTCTCGCCCTCGCGCTGGTACTGGCTGACGGCGGTGTCGAGCGAAGAAACCAGACGCCCTGGTGCGGCGGCGATGATTGCCTGGAAGTGAGGATGATCCGGCCGGAGTTCCTGATCAGGAAGTTGTAGCAGTGCCTCAACATGGGCGAGGTAGGCGGTTACCTGTTCGTCCAGTATCATCGGCGGCGCGAAATACAAGGCGCGCATGGCGTCTGACATGGTCGCCGGCAACCCCATGTTGGCATCGCCATGCAGCAGACCATGATGCGATTTTTTCATCAGTGCAGCTGCATCGTGCAGCTTTTGGCGAAATTCTGCGCGCTGCCCGGGCTGGGCGCTGGCCAGCAGCGAGGAAAATAAAGCTGTGCGTTGGCTCAGCATGCGTTGGCGACCACTGACGTTGACCACAGCGGCACTGCTTTCCTGCTCTGAGATCACCAGGTGCAGACTCAACCACGCCGCTGTCGCCAGCAAGGCGACAAGAGTCAGGGCAACGAGATAGCGCCAGGTGAGTGAGCGCGCAATGAGGTGATCGGAGGACATGGGTTGGAGTAAAGAAGCCATGCTTGCATGTTACCTCGAGCCTTGGAGGTTGGCTTAGGCTGGCGCTAATTCATGGCGCCATGGGATGGAATCAGCGGCGCCTGTCCTCGTGACGCAGATTTCAGCAGCCCGGCAGCCTTTTTCCAGGGCGCGGGTGGGATTCGCGTGCTGCATTATCTCGGCAAGAAAGTAGCCGATAAAGGTGTCGCCGGCGGCAGTCGTGTCGATAGCATTCACCTGGCGTGCCGGCTCATGCAGCATTGAGCCGGCATCGAAATACATGGCGCCTTTGCTGCCCAGCGTTAACACAGTTGCAGCATGGGGAAATCGCCCAAGCATGTGGTTTCTCACCTCTGCGGGGTCGATTTTGCCCGTAAGTTCCTCTGCCTCAGTTTCATTGAGTACAAAAAAATCCACCAGCGCCAGCGGGTATTGATGAACCTCAGCGGTCATCGGTGCCGGGTTGAAAACTATTCGCAACCCGTGTTGGTGTGCGACTTGAAGTGCCTGCGCTACTAAACTCGTCTCGTTCTGGAGAAGTAAAAAATCTCCGGCGGTTGCTGTTGAAAGAGCCGATTCGATATCCGTCTCGGCGATCAGCCGATTCGCACCACCGTGCAAAACGATTGCATTCTCGCCGTTCGGGGCAATTTGGATCATGGCGTGGCCGGTGGCAGCTTCGCCAACCATGACCAGCTTGGTGTCGACCCCGGCCTGCTCAAGTCGCTTGATCAGCCAGGCAGCGTCTTTTCCCACTCTGCCCAGATGACGGGTGGCTGCCCCGGCGCGGGCAAGGGCGATTGACTGGTTGAACCCCTTGCCCCCGGCAAACACCTGGTAACTGAGGCTATCAAGCGTTTCGCCGGGGCGAACGAAATGATTGACCTTGTACACGTGGTCAATGTTGATCGATCCAAAATTTGTTACCTGCATTTCATCCTCAGTATTTTTGATCCAGGTTGATGCGAGGTAGCGTCAGATTGTCGACAAAGTCACATCAAAGACGCCACCAATCACCAGAAACTCGTCCTCACCCTGCAAGAGTCCCGGCAGCAGGCCGCAGTGGAAGAAAATCTTGGTCAAAGGGACGTTGACCGCAAGAATGTAGTCACCGAACTCGCAAGCGCGTTCACGGCTGCAGGTAAAGGAACTGAGGTTGTTGAGCAGGATGGTGTATTGGCCATGCTCTCCCTTTGCCAGCACTTCATGGTCCGCCATGCGGTTGACGCCGCGATAAAGCGTGACGTGGTGGGCGCCATGGTGGCGCAGTTCAAGCTCACGCTGGGAAAAGGCATAAACCAGATCAAGTTGTGCCTCCAGCGCGTTGGTGCCATAGAGTCCGTGCGAGCGCATTTCGAGATAGCGGCTGTAGGCATCGCTGCTCGGGTCGCGCAGCGCCTGAATGTGATAGCGCGGAGTCAGGCCGAAGCGCGATTCGACCCAGCCTTTGAGGACGGCGCCCTCACGGCTGTCTGAATCAAAGCTCCAGCCGCGAATCATCCGCACATAGTTGGCTTTGGCGCGGCCCTTTTTATTGCCGCTAAAGCCCATGTCTTCAGGCCGCTCAAGGCGGAAATGGACGGTCAGGTAATCACGGAATACTTCTGCCCGCTCTTCTGGTTCGGCAGCCTGCAAGCGACGAAAGAGATCCGCGTGCAGTTCGGCAACGCCATCAAGCAGCAGCGGGCTGGGGTACTGCTGGTAGGTAAGCCCGCCGAGAACGACGGCCGGCAGGTTGCAGCGGTTGATCGGCAGGCGGGCATCACGTGGCAACCAGGCAGCTTTGTGAGTTGCCCCGGCCGGAAGCCCGCGGCTGCCTCGCAAAGAGTCAGGAAGGAGATGGTCGTCTCCCGAGCAAGGCTTGGTCTCGCTAGCGCTCGACGCTTTGTCGCTCCCCCTACAAAGCGTAGGGATGTTGTCGGATTCCTGCACCTCGGTCGCAATCGGGTTATTTTTTATTTTCATTTAATAATCAACGGATTATGGTCTGTCAGTCGACCTGGCACGCAACATGCAAAGGTGAGGTGCGACTCTCAAATATTCCTTCGCAAATCGACTGACAGAACAAGGAGATTACACCATGGCAAAACTACGTCAATGCGCCATTTATGGCAAAGGCGGTATCGGCAAATCAACCACCACCCAGAATCTGGTGGCGGCCCTCGCTGAATCCGGCAAGAAAGTACTCATCGTTGGCTGCGACCCGAAAGCCGACTCGACCCGCCTGATCCTGCATTCAAAGGCTCAGACCACCGTCATGCACCTGGCGGCTGAAGCCGGCTCGGTGGAAGATCTTGAACTCGAGGACGTACTCTCCGTCGGTTTCGGCGGTATCAAGTGCGTTGAATCCGGTGGTCCGGAGCCAGGCGTCGGCTGTGCCGGCCGTGGCGTTATCACCGCCATCAACTTCCTTGAAGAAGAAGGCGCCTACACCGACGACCTCGACTTCGTCTTCTACGACGTGCTCGGTGACGTGGTTTGTGGTGGCTTCGCGATGCCGATCCGCGAAAACAAGGCGCAGGAAATCTACATCGTTTGCTCCGGCGAAATGATGGCCATGTATGCCGCCAATAACATCTGCAAGGGTATCGTCAAGTATGCGAACTCCGGTGGTGTGCGTCTGGCTGGCCTGATCTGTAACAGCCGCAACACCGACCGCGAAGACGAATTGATCATCGCCCTGGCTTCACGCCTCGGCACCACGATGATCCACTTTGTGCCGCGTGACAACGCTGTTCAGCACGCTGAAATTCGCCGCATGACCATGGTTGAGTACGATCCGAAGCACAAGCAGGCGGATGAGTATCGCCAGCTCGCCAACAAGATCGTCAGCAACACCAACTTCGTCATTCCGACCCCGATCGAGATGGAAGAGCTGGAAGACCTGTTGATGGAGTTCGGCATCATGGAAGCTGAAGATGAGTCCATCGTCGGCCAAACCGCTGCCGAACTGGCTGCTGCCTAAGCAATAAAGACGAACACCCTCTTCCGCTTACGGGAGAGGGCTACTTTCAACCAGTACGTTGGCCACAGATTGGTGGCGACGTCAGGAGGAAATATGACAACTCTGTCTCGCGAAGAAACCGAAGCCCTCATTGCCGAGGTGCTTGAGGTTTATCCGGAAAAAGCCAAGAAAGACCGCACCAAGCATCTCGCGGTCAACGATCAAACTATTGAACAATCCAAGAAGTGCATCACTTCCAACCGCAAGTCCCTGCCAGGCGTCATGACCATTCGTGGTTGTGCTTACGCCGGCTCCAAGGGTGTGGTCTGGGGTCCGATCAAGGACATGATCCACATCTCGCACGGCCCCGTCGGCTGCGGTCAGTATTCCCGCGCCGGTCGCCGTAACTACTACGTCGGCACCACCGGCGTCGATACCTTCGGCACGATGAACTTCACCTCGGATTTCCAGGAAAAAGACATCGTTTTCGGTGGTGACAAGAAACTCGCCAAGCTGATCGAAGAAGTCGAGCAACTGTTCCCGCTGCACAAAGGTATCTCGGTTCAGTCCGAGTGCCCGATCGGCCTGATTGGTGACGATATCGAGGGCGTTGCCAAGAAATCTGCTGCTGCGATCGGCAAGCCGATTGTGCCGGTACGCTGCGAGGGCTTCCGTGGGGTTTCCCAGTCGCTGGGCCACCACATCGCCAACGACGCGATCCGTGACTGGGTGCTCGACAAGCGTGACGGCCAGCCTTTCGAAGGCACGCCTTACGATGTCGCAATCATCGGTGACTACAACATCGGCGGTGACGCCTGGGCAACCCGCATCATTCTCGAAGAGATGGGTCTGCGCGTGGTTTCCCAGTGGTCCGGCGACGGCACCATTGCTGAAATGATGAACTCACCGCGCGTCAAGCTGAATCTGCTTCACTGCTACCGTTCGATGAACTACATCTCGCGTCACATGGAAGAGAAGTACGGCATTCCTTACCTGGAATACAACTTCTTCGGCCCGACCAAGATCATCGAATCTCTGAAGAAGATTGCTGATTTCTTCGATGATACCGTCAAGGAAAAGACCGCCGCTGTCATCGCCCGCTATCAGCCGATGATGGACGACATCATCAACAAGTACAAACCGCGTTTGCAGGGCAAGAAGGTCATGCTCTACGTCGGCGGCCTGCGTCCGCGTCACGTCATTGGCGCCTACGAAGATCTCGGCATGGAAGTCATCGGCACCGGTTACGAATTCGGCCACAACGACGACTACGACCGGACGATTAAAGAAATGGGAGATGCCACCCTGCTTTACGACGACGTGACTGGTTTTGAGCTGGAAGAGTTCGTCAAGAAGCTGAAACCCGATATGGTCGGCTCCGGCATCAAGGAAAAGTACATCTTCCAGAAGATGGGCATTCCGCTACGCCAGATGCACTCCTGGGATTACTCCGGCCCCTACCACGGCTACGACGGCTTCGCCATTTTTGCCCGCGACATGGACATCGCATTGTCCAGCCCGGTCTTTGGCAATCTCGTCCCGCCATGGAAAAAGGCTGTTGTCGAAGAAGTCAAGAAGGCCGCCTGAGTTAACTCCTCAACGGCAAATCTTTGAACCTGACGCCCGTAGCCGCGAATGAGCGGTGCGGGCAAGGAGATAGCAAATGCAAACCGCAGAAAAGATTAACCCCTGTTATCCGTTGTTCCGCGACGACGACTACAAAAAGAACCTGGCTGAAAAGCGCACTCTCTTTGAAGAAACGCATACGCCGGAAAAAGTCTTTGAAACCTTCATGTGGACTACGACGAAGGAATATCAGGACCTCAACTTCCAGCGCCAGGCCCTGACCGTTGATCCGGCTAAAGCCTGCCAGCCGCTCGGCGCAGTCCTCTGTGCTTCCGGCTTCCACAAGACCCTGCCTTACGTGCATGGTTCGCAAGGTTGTGTCGCTTACTTCCGCACCTACTTCAACCGTCACTTCAAAGAACCGTGTTCCTGTGTTTCTGACTCGATGACCGAAGATGCAGCCGTGTTCGGTGGTCAGAAAAACATGATCGATGGCCTCGAAAACGCCAAGGCGATTTACAAGCCGGACATGATCGCGGTTTCCACTACCTGTATGGCGGAAGTTATTGGTGACGACTTGAATGCCTTCATCAACAACACCAAGAAGGCCGGCAACATTCCTCAGGATTACCCGGTTCCTTTCGCCCATACCCCGTCTTTCGTCGGTTCGCACACGACCGGCTGGGACAATATGGAAGAAGGCATCCTGCGCTCCTTCACGCTGAACTTCATGGCGGACAAGAAGATCGGTTCGAACGGCAAGCTCAACATTATTCCTGGCTTCGAAACCTATCTTGGTAACTTCGCCGTGATCAAGCGCATGCTCGGTCAGATGGATGTCGATTTCACCTACCTGTCTGATTGCAGCGAAGTGTTCGACACCCCTGCTGATGGTGAATTCCGCATGTACGCCGGCGGCACGACGATCGACGAAGTCAAGGATGCGCCGAATGCCATCACGACCTTGCTTCTGCAACCCAGCCAGCTGGAAAAATCCAAGAAGTACATCGAGAACACCTGGAATCACGAGATCCCCAAGCTGAATATTCCGATGGGTGTCGACTGGACCGACGAGTTCCTGATGAAGGTTTCCGAAGTCACCGGCAAGGCGATTCCCGAGTCGCTGGCCACGGAACGTGGACGCTGTATGGACCTGATTTCCGACAGCCACGCCTGGCTGCACGGTAAGAAGTTTGCCCTCTACGGTGATCCTGACTTTGTCCTCGGTATGGTCAAGATCCTCCTTGAAGTGGGTGCTGAGCCGACCCACGTTCTGGCGAACAACGGCAACAAGCGTTGGGCCAAGAATGTCGAAAAGCTCCTTGCCGAAAGCCCGTTCGGCGTCAATGGCAAGGTCTATGCCGGTAACGACTTGTGGCACATGCGCAGCCTGTGCTTCACCGACAAGCCTGACTTCCTGATCGGCAACAGCTACGGCAAGTACATCCAGCGCGACACCAAGTACAAGGGTGACGAGTTTGAAGTACCGTTGATCCGCCTTGGCTTCCCGCTCTTCGACCGTCATCACCTGCATCGTCAAACGACGATGGGCTACGAGGGCATGATGTCCATCGTCACCCAACTGACCAACGCGGTCCTTGAGCAACTCGACAAGGAAACGATTGGCATGGGTACGACCGACTACAACTTCGACCTGGTTCGTTAATCGAAATACTGGCGGGGCTTCGGCTCCGCCAGTTCTGCAGGAGAAGTTGCATGGCCAACATCATGATCCAAAGCGACGCCAAGGGCGGGCTGGTTTTTTACCTCCCGAAGCGCGACCTGGAAGCTTCCATTGAGTCCATCGAATTCGACACGCCAGAAAAATGGGGTGGCGAATTGAAGCTGGATAACGGGGGGACTTACTACATTGACCCGATCGCCAAGCCGCCCCGTCTGCCCATTTCCCTGCGCGCCAGGCGCCTTGGTGCTGCTGAAGACTAGGAGAAAACATCATGGCAATGAAAATTGATTCCGACATGTGCACCGCCTGCGGTGATTGCAAGCCGGTTTGTCCGACCAAAGCCATCAGTTCCGGCAAGGTCTTTTTCAAGATCGATGGCGCTACCTGTACGGAATGCGACGGCCACAACGATTCCCCGTTGTGTGTCGATGTATGCCCGTCCGGCTGCATCAGCCCGGCCTGATTTGCATTCCGGCCGCGCATGACTTTGTCGACTTCGCCTCGCCGTGCAATAGCACTGTCTTCGGCTCGTCTTCGCGTCATGCACGGCCAGCATGCAAATCTCAAGGCCGAGCCTTGAGCTGACGCCGGGCCATTGTTAAAACTGATCCGGCGTTCCCATCTGCACTTTCTCAGGAGCCCAGCATGTCCGATACCCCCGTCGCCTCCCGCGAAGCTGCGCTGCGCATCGCGCTGGCTGCCCGCACCCTGAATGGTCTTGATGTCCGCGAACTGGTTGGTGCGCTGATCGAAAAGCTTGATTCGCCGCTGACTGAAAAAAAACTTGCTACCCTGACGGTCGAAGACCTGCGCGTCATTCTCGCCGGCGATTTTGCCGAGCAGGGCTGTCATGTCGGTGTCGATGGCGAGTCTCTGAAAGAGGCCGTGCGCCTGCTTTGGGGGCAGGGCGTCGATAATAACGACTTTCCTGCGGTCGACGCCTATACCGAGGGCGAAATGCCCGGTTCCCTGCGCGTCGCATTTGCCGCCAATCGCGGCGAGAATCTCGATGGCCACTTCGGCTCTTGCGAGCGTTTTCTGGTCTATCAGGTCGGAGCCGATGTGATCAAGCTGATCGCCGTGCGGACAACCGTCGAAGCTGATTCCGAAGAAGACAAAAATGCCGCCCGTTCGGCGCTGATCAATGACTGCCAGATTGTTTATGTGCAGTCCATTGGCGGCCCGGCCGCAGCCAAGGTCGTCAGAGCCGGCGTCCATCCGATCAAGAAGCCGGCTGGCGGAAAAGCCCGCGAAGTAATGGTCGAGTTGCAGGGCCGCCTGAGCAGCCCGCCGCCCTGGCTGGCGCAGATCATGGGTGTGCCATCAGCCTCGCTGGCGCGTTTTGAAGAAGCCCTGGATGCCGAGGAGTCCGCGTGATTACCCCGCAGCAACTCGCTCAGGTCGGTGATGCGGCGCAACAGGATGCCAGCGTTGGCGCACTGCGCAAGCAATTTGCCGAGCTGCACTTTACCGAGTGCAGCGAGGACGATGTCTCGCCGCTTTACAACCCGGCTTTGAGTATTGAAGGCTACGATCTCTTCCTGATTAGCGGCAGCTCCGGGCATTGTCTGGCGCTGACCAATTCACTGGAGTCGGCAACCGGCATTCTTGTCGCCGCCAAGGTCGATGACGAGTGATCAGAAAGTCGGGCAGGCCGGCGTCGGTCGCCTCGGCCTTTGCTCCGGCTGCACCTTTTTCCCCGATTACCTGAACAGCCGTCGTTGCACGCCCGGTGATGCCTGTATCCGCGCGCACAGCGGACGGCAGATCGACCGTTTTTTACGCGCCAACCCCGAGTTATCTTCCAACTATCTGAACGATATTTTTTGGGAGCGGCGCGCCATTGCTGTCCGCTATGTTGCGGTCGACGCCGTTTTTGCCCTGAAAAGTGATCCGGATGAAGTTGTCCGCCGCGTTGTTGCGATGCGCTTGCCGGTCGAGAATTTGATCAGCATGGCGAAAGACCCGGATCGCGAGGTTCGGCTTTCGGTTGCTGCAAGGCTACCGGAGGCGCAACTTGTTCAGTTGATTGATGACCCCGATTACCTGATTCGCGCCACCGTCGCCCGGCGCCTGCCACACGGCCAACTCGCCAAGCTGGCCAAGGATAGTGAGCGCGAAGTACGCAAGGTTGTCGCGTCGCGCTTGCCGCCGTTTGCCCTGCACCTGCTGGCCAACGACCAGGAGCCTGAGGTGCGCGCACTGGTAGCGAGCCGGGCGTTGCCCGGTCTGGCGGCGGCGATGTTGCAGGATAAAGAATGGTGGGTGCGATTGGCAGCGGTAGAGAACGCGCCGGCTGAGTTCTTGCCGCAGCTGGTGAATGATGCCGAAATCGAAGTCCGTCAGGCAGCCCAGGAGCGTCTGACAGAATTAAATACACAATGACGAGGAAGATTTGATGAAAGAGGCTCTCGGTTGGACAGAACACTGCAAATCAATGGCGCCGGCGATCGTTGAAACTTGCAGCAAAGTGGCGGTCAGCAGCGGCTCTGGTGCGCTGGTCAAAGCTTTGAGTTCAGCCCTGCCGGAATGGCGTTTCCGCCACGCCATGAGCCGTGGTGGCTGGTACCGTTTGGGTGGCATTGTGGACGCCAACGGGGCAAAAATTACCGACAATCTTGAAAAATGGGTCGAAGATTCCCTCGATGAGCGCGATGGCGACTTTGGCCTCCTCAATGATGACTTTATCGGGAAAAAGCTGTTTGCCACCCGCCTTGTCGGCCAGACGCATTACCTTGTTGCCGCCGCTGACGACAGTGCCGCCGGCTTTCTACAGCTGGAAATCGAAGACCTGCATGAAATGCGTGCCCATCAACTGTTTGCCAATGACCCAAGTACGCTGGAAGAGCTGGTTGATCCGCGGGCTGGCAGCATTCAGCCGGTTCCATGCGCGCTGCCCTATTACGCCTTCCGCCGGATTCATCATGTCGGCGCTTTCCTCAAGCGCATGCTGGCGCAAAAACCCGAACCGGCGTCGATTCACCGCATGGTTGAGGATTGGTCAAAAAGCAGTGCCAGCCATACCAGCGCTTTTTACAACCATTGGGTAATCGCCACACGGGAGCATCTCGATCGCTACCATCAGCCGGTGTTTCGCGCCCAGCCGATCGCCACCCTGGCCGGCGAGTTGCCGGATTTCGAGGCGGCCGACGGCACCAGCGGCCTCAAACTAAGTGAGGCATTGATCCATTTTGACCGTGCCGCAGGCTACCCGATGGCCTGGTACTTCAACATGCTGACCAGCAAGGCGGTGCCGCACTGGGTTGCGCAAGCAGTCGTTGAAGACTCGCTATCAGGCTTTGCCTACTTGCCGCAGCGCGATGCCGAAGTCGTGCGCAGCTGGTTGCACCGGCCGTATTCGCTTTAGCGACGAAAGTCGCCCAGCGACTTGGCCGCCTTGCGGCTTAGTCGAATGGCTAGTTGCTTCACCAGAGGGGTCGGGGGAGAGGGAAGCAGACATGATTTTCATCCTTCAGTGTATCTGCTCAAAATAATGTCCGTTAAGCGCCTGAATTGCGTCAGCCGTACATCGGCGGTCAGTGAGAGCGTGCGTAAAGCCGCCGCCTTCGCCCGGCCTTCGGCGCTGGCCCGGTAAAGATGTGGCGTCATCGCCAGCAGGTCGGCGATCTCTTCGGCGCTGTTGAGCGTTAGCGAAAAGCGTACGGCTTCGCTGGCCTGGCGGACAAAACCCGCCGGCGTCGGCGCTTCCGCCGTGCGTTCAGGTTTCAGGCTGGGATAGATGATTTCGCGCAATTCACGCAAATGATCCGGCCCGGCATCAACCTGCAGCAGGCAGCCGTCGGCTTTCAAAACGCGGGCAAATTCGGAATAAACCGGGAAGCCGAACATGCACAGCACCCGATCCAGTGTGCCGGGCAGCACCGGCAGGTTGGCGTTACTGCCGACTACCCAGTTGGCGCGCTTCTCCAGTTTGGCGGCTGATAAAACCGCCGATTTTGAAATATCGAGCCCGAGCAGGGCCAGCCCGGTGCCACGTTCGCCAGCTGCGGCGGCCAGTTGGCGCAGGTAATAGCCCTCGCCACTGCCGGCATCAAGGCAGCTTGCGCTGGTGCCGAAGGGAAAATCCGCCAGCACCGCGCGGCTGACTGCCGCAGCTATCGGCTGGTAATGGCCGGCCTCAAGAAAACGCCGGCGCGCGGCGACCATCTCCTTGCTGTCGCCGGGCTCGAGCGAGCGCTTTTTTTGTACCGGTAACAGGTTGCAGTAACCCTGACTGGCGATGTCGAAACAGTGACCGGCGGTGCAAAGCCAGGAACTGCCAGCGCGCCGCAAAGCGGCGCCATCGAGCGGACAGGCCAGCGCCTGAAAAGGGGTGATGTTCATCGCTGCTGCATTTGCCGGAATGATGGGTAGCCGTTGTCGGCAGAGACTCTACACCATCTCGCGAACGCGAAACCAGCCGGCAATGCTGCGGCGCGTGCGGTGCGCCGTCAGTACCTGATGCGGGAAGGATTCGCTGAGAAAGATGATCATCGTGCCAAATAACGGGTTGACCGTCGCAATAAGCTTGTCGCCATCTGGCTCGAACAGCAGCAGCTCGCCGCCATCGGCTGCCTGCCAGTTTTCGTTGAGGTAGAAAACGGTAGACAGGATGCGGTTCTGGTTCCCGCTCAGCACATCCGAATGTTTGCCGTAGCCGGCACCGGCGCCATAAACGGCGTAATGACATTCATAGTCGAACAAGCCCAGGAAGAGGGCGGCATTAAGTCCGCTGCGCAGCTCTTCCATCCAGGTGAGATAGGCGTGGTCGGTGCTGTTGGAAGTATCCAGCCAACTGATGACGTCACCGCGCAGCGCGCCGATCTGCTGCATGGCTTGTCCGCGCCCGACGCGAGCCGCTTGAAAGCGCTGCATGTCATCAGCCTGGCAGCGCGTCAGTAGCCGCGCCGTCAGGCTCGCCAGCAGGGGCTGATCGAGAACAATATAGCCAACCTGCTCAAGCTGGAGGGCGATTGCGGCAATGTTGGCTATGGAATGCATTTGGGCGTCAGTAGATAAACCTTGTGCTCGACGCGAACCGGCTGCTTGATGGCAGGGTCAGGATCCGCTTCAAAAAAACTTTCGACATGGCTGAGTTCGATGTCGAAGGTGCTGGTGTAGAGCGCAGCAATTTCGTCGGCGACGGCGAATGGCTGGCTCTGGGTCTCGCCTTCTTCCGGCTCTTCGGTGGTCAGCAGCAGAATCTTGCACCTGGCGGGTAGAATGCTGCGCAGGTGGGCGAGATAATCAGCGCGGATTTCATCGGGTAGCGCGGTCAGTGAGGCGCGGTCGAAAACGGCGGCGATGTCGCCGAGATCGGCGGCCTTGAGTTGAAAGAAGTCGCCGCACAGGATGCTGATGCGGCCATGCTCCCACAAGACAAATTCACCAACTTGCCGGCGGCTGGCCTGAATCCTGTTCTCGCGGAAGAAGGCGCGGGCGGCGAGCGGGCTGAGTTCGACGCCGATCACCGTGTGGCCCTGGTCGGCGAGCCACAGCAGATCAAGGCTTTTGCCGCAAAGAGGGACAAAAATCCGGTCGCTTGCGGTCAACCCGAGATTTGGCCAGAATTTAATGAGATGAGGGTTGGTGACTTTCTGGTGAAAGGCAGTCTCGCGGTCACGCCAGGACTGCTGCCAAAGTTCATTGTCGCGCCCGGTCATGGTGAGTCCTTTGCCTCTAAGGCTCCGAGCGTAACACCGAAACGTGACCGACACGGGGCTGATTCACTTTGTCGCATTCGCGACAAGTTGCGTGGGCGACGACTTGTCTGAAAATTAAGTTTATATTTTTCAATGGCTTATGGATTGGCACCATCCTTGCTGATTTGGTAGCGAGGAGATTTCCATGACCCATCCGCCATTTGTAACGATTAACGACACCACCCTGCGCGACGGCGAGCAGTCGGCTGGCGTGGCGTTCTCGCTGGCGGAAAAACTCGACATTGCCCGCCATCTTGCGGCGATCGGTGTGCCCGAGCTGGAAGTCGGCATCCCGGCGATGGGCGCTGAAGAATGTGATTCAATCCGCGCCGTTGCCGCGCTGAATCTGGCGCCGCGCCTGATGGTCTGGAGCCGCATGCATCCGGCCGACATCGCCGCCTGCGACGGAGTCGGCGCACATCTTATCGACATTTCGGTGCCTTCGTCGGATCAGCATCTGGCCTACAAACTCAAGCAGGATCGTGCTTGGTTGTTGCGCGAACTGCCCAAATTCATTGGTGCCGCACTCAGCCTCGGGCTGGAGGTCGGTCTTGGTTGCGAAGATGCCTCGCGCGCCGACCTGAATTTTCTCTGCGCCCTTGCCGAAACTGCCGAACGCGCCGGCGCCCGCCGCCTGCGCTTTGCCGATACGCTGGGTATCCTTGAACCCTTTGGCACCTTTGACCGGATTTCCACCCTGCGCCGCAATAGCGGCCTGGAGATTGAAATGCACGCCCATGACGACATGGGCCTCGCCACCGCCAACACGCTGGCGGCCTGCAAAGCCGGCGCGACGCATGTCAATACAACGGTTAACGGTCTTGGCGAGCGGGCCGGCAACGCACCGCTCGAAGAAGTCGTGCTTGGCCTCAAAAAATTGCACGGCATTGATACCGGCGTTGATCTCAAGGGCTTTCCCTCGCTGTCGCACCGGGTCGCTGCCGCCTCGGGGCGCGCCGTTCCGTGGCAGAAAAGTGTCGTCGGTGGCGGGGTGTTCACCCACGAAGCCGGCATCCACGTTGATGGCCTGTTGAAACACCCGGATAACTATCAAGGCTTTGACCCGCAGGAAGTCGGCCAGTCGCACCGCATCGTGCTCGGCAAGCATTCCGGCTCGCGCGCCGTCCATGTCGTTTATGCCGGCCTCGGCATTGCCCTCAGCGACAACGAAGCGCAGGCCCTGTTGCCCGGTGTGCGCAAATTCGTTTCCGAGCACAAGTACTCGCCGGAAGTTCCCGATCTGCAAGCGCTTCTTGAGCGCGTCAGGAGTGCCCTTCATGGCTGAGGCAATCATCCTCGCTCCGGCAATGGATGCCGATCCCGGCCTCTGGGCGATGCTCAAGGAGGACCTCAATTGCGTCTTCCAGCGCGACCCGGCCGCCCGCTCAACGCTTGAGGTGCTGCTTACTTACCCCGGCGTTCACGCCCTGCTCACGCATCGTTTCTCTCACCGGCTGTGGCTGGCAGGCTGGCGCTTCTCTGCGCGTCTATTGTCCTTTATCGGGCGCACCTTGAGCAATGTCGATATTCATCCTGGTGCAGCGATCGGCCGCCGCTTTTTCATTGATCACGGTGCCGGTGTGGTGATCGGTGAAACGTCCGAGATTGGCAACGATGTCACGCTGTACCACGGCGTTACGCTGGGTGGCACCTCCTGGAACAAGGGCAAGCGCCACCCGACACTGGCCGACGGTGTTGTTGTCGGCGCCGGCGCCAAGATTCTTGGGCCGATCATCGTCGGCGAGCGCGTGCGTGTCGGTGCCAACTCGGTGGTCGTCAAGAGCGTCCCGGCGGATCGCACCGTCGTTGGGGTACCGGGGCGTATCGTCGATACGCGGATCAGCAGCCAGGCGCCGGAGAATGGCATCAGTCTCGATCACAACCTGCTGCCCGACCCGGTGGCCAAGGCGATTTCATGTCTGCTCGAACGTATCGATACGATGGAACAGGAGCTTGCCGAACTGCGTCATGTCGCTCCGCCGGCTAATAATGCCGGGCAATGTAAAACAACTTGTAGCGCCGGTGACTTGTGCTGCGAGCACGAGTCGATGCACTGAATAGTGGACTGAAATTCGCCATGGATCTGCTCGATTTCTCCGATTGCAAGCTCTACTTCGAGGACGAACTTCCCGCCGAGGCCGAGCATCTGATTGCCCAGGCTGCAGCCGAGTATGGCGAAGCCGGCGCCGAACTGGCGCTTCTGCGCGCCCTGTTGCTGGCTCCGGAAAACCTGAGCGTGCTGGTCGGCCTCTACCGTTACTACTTCTATCAGCACCGGCTTGACGATGCGCTGGTTGTTGCCGAGCGCGCCATGCAGTTGTCCGGCCGCCACCTCGGCCTGCCCGGTGACTGGAACCTGATAGACGAAGCCCAACTCGGCTCGGCTGCTGCAAATTCTTTTGGCCTGTTGCGCTTCTATCTGCTCGCCCTTAAAGCGGCCAGCGTCGTGTTGCTGCGCCTTGGCCGGATTCCCGAGTCGCGCGCCCGGCTGATCAAACTCGCCGGACTTGATAGCCGGGACCAACTTGGTGCTGGAAAATTGCTGGAAGTTGTCGACGAATTCCAGAGTGATCCCGAAAACGAGTTACCCCACCCCGAACTTCAACTTGTAGCCGCCTGAGGAAATTAACATGGAAGACACCCTGACCCTAGCCGAAGCCATGGAAGATCTGGTTTCTGCCGAAGACTTTCTCGATTACTTCGAGGTTCCCTACGAAGCCAGCGTTATACAGGTCAATCGCCTGCACATCCTGCAGCGTTTTCATGACTACCTGGCCAAGCAGGCGCCGAATTTGCCGGAAGATGAATCCGCACAGCGCGGCATCTACCGCCTGTGGCTGGAACGCGCTTATCAGGATTTTGTGACCTCCGATTCGTTGACCGAAAAAGTCTTCGCTGTCTTTCAACATGTTGCCAAGCCGGATGGCGGGATGAGTTCCTTCATTCCGCTCGACAAGGTCTTTCGCTGATGATCGGCGCCCGCTGGGAGTACGGGGAGGGCGTGCGCCTGACCCGCAACGTCCGCAACGACGGTACCTATCCGGGTCTTGATCCGGGCGATCCACTGGTGCGTCGCGGCAGCATCGGCTATGTCGTTGATGTCGGCACCTTCTTGCAGGATCAGATCATCTATTCAGTCAACTTTATTGAAGAAGGCAAAATTGTTGGTTGCCGCGAAGAGGAGCTGATCGGTGTCGACGAGCCGTGGACGCCTTCGCGCTTCGAGTTTCGCGACAAGGTGCAGGCCTCAAGACAACTGGCTGTCGATGGCAATGTGCTGGTGGCACCCGGAGCAATTGGCGAAGTGATCAAGGTGATCCGTGACGCACCGGGTGGTGTGGCTTATCACATCCATTTCGATAGCCTGCCGGGGCGGGTTTTGCAGATACCGGAATCGATACTAGAGCTGACAGAAGCTCAGGAGTAAGCAGATGGAGATTGGCTACCTTGAACTGAAAATTGCCCAGGAATTGTTCAAAAAGTCGCCGGATACTTTGAACGAGGACGAACTCGTGCAACTGGGCGAACTGGCCGGCAAACAGGCGCGCGTCGAACGCCGTATTCTGGGCAGTAGCGAGGCTGCCAGTGTGATGGTGCCACCAGCAACCCTCGCCACCCGTCTCAGTGAAATTCGTCAGCGCTACCCGAGTGCGGAGGAAATGAGCGCCGATCTTGAGCGTATTGGCCTCGATGCTGACAAACTGGCAACCGCCGTCGAGCGTGATCTGCGCATCGAAGCGGTGCTCGACAAGGTGGCGTCCAGTGTGCCGCGTGTCACTGAAGTTGATGCTGAAATTTACTATCGCCTGCATCCGGAAGCCTTTGATCGTCCTGATGCCCGTCGCTTGCGCCATATCCTGATCACCTTTGCCAATCCGCAGGAGAAGGCGGCTGCCGAAACCACGCTCACCGGTTTGCGTTCAAGCTGCCGGGATCTTGATAAATTTTCCAAAGCTGCCTTGCGCTATTCTCAGTGCCCGACAGCGATGGAAGGCGGTTTGCTGGGTACGGTCAAGCGCCAACAGTTATTCGCGGAGCTTGAGCCGGCAGCCTTTGCGCTGAAGGCTGGCGAGTTATCGACGGTGCTTGAGTCGCCAATGGGCCTGCACCTGTTGCGCTGTGACGAAGTCCTGCCGTCCGGAATGCTGCCGTTCTCGGCGGTTTGCGCCAAAGTGATTGAGAAACTGACCGATAAGCGCCGTCGCGAGGCTCAGCGTTCCTGGATCAGAAAGCAGCAGCCGAAAGGCGATTGATTCCGCAAATAAAAAGGACAAACTGCCGTGCGGCAATTTGTCACATTCCCCTGATGGCCGGTTAAGCAGAGAATCAGCGCCTGCTTTTATACCGATAAATCAGGGAGTGTTGCATGGGGTATCAAATCCGTCCGCTGGTGGCTGCCATGGCCGTCGCTTTTTCCGGTGCTGTTGTCGCGCAGAGCGATGCCAGGGTGCTTGATCCAATCCGTGTGACGGCAACGCGCGCGACACCTTTGCCCGCTGCGCCGGCGATTGGTTCCGGTGAGATTGCCGGGAAGCGCGCCTATGTTAGTGACACCGCGCAACTCTTGAGCGATGTGCCCGGCGTCAGCATGTATGGAGCCGGCGGCGTTTCCAGCTTGCCGGTGATCCACGGGCTGGCCGATGACCGTCTGCGGATTACCGTTGATGGCATGGATTTCATTGCCTCCTGCCCGAATCACATGAATCCGCCGCTTTCTTACCTGAACCCGAACAATATTGGGAGCATCAAGGTCTATGCCGGGGTTACGCCGGTGAGCGTGGGTGGTGACAGCATCGGCGGCAGTATAGTCGTCGAGACCAAGGCGCCTGAATTCGCAACGCCCGGCCAGGGCTTGCTGGCCAAGGGCGAGATTGGCGGCTATTACCGCAGCAACAACAAGGCGCTTGGGGTCAATGCCTCGGCAAGTGCGGCTACCGAGAACTTCAATATCAGCTACAACGGCGGCTTTGCCAAAGCAGACAACTACACCGCTGGTGGCGATTTCAAATCGATGGACACCACCGGTCGCGTTGGCCACACCTTGCCACGTGACGAGGTGGGTTCGACGGCTTACGAGACCAAGACCCATACGCTGGGCTTCGCGCTCAAAGGCGGCAACCATCTAGTCGAAGCCAAGCTAGGCTATCAGGAAGTCCCGGAACAGCTTTACCCGAATCAACGGATGGACATGCTGGACAATACCCAGAAGCGTTTCAGTCTGCGTTATTTGGGGCAGTTCGACTGGGGTTCGCTGGAAGCGCGGGCTTATCGCGAGACGGTTGATCACTTTATGGATTTTGGTGCTGACAAGCGCTTCTGGTATGGTAATGGGGTCCCCCCCATAGGCTCAGGTGGCCCAACTGCCGTTAATGGAACGCCATGCTCTCCGATTAGCGCGACTTGTGCTGCCGGGATGCCAATGTATACCGAGAGCAAAACCACTGGCTTCAATCTCAAGGCTGATGTTCAGGTGGGTCAGCAGGATCTGCTACGCGTAGGTGCTTTGATCCAGAGCTACGATCTTCAGGATTACTGGACTGCTTCAGGTGCCAGTATGTCGCCGGGGACTTTCGAAAATATCAAGGATGGCAAGCGTGATCGTACGGCGCTCTTCGGTGAATGGGAGTCACGCTTCAATCCGCAATGGACGAGCCTGCTCGGTGTGCGCTACGAGCGGGTTGCTTCGGACGCAGGTAATGTGCGGGGTTACAACCCCAGTACTAACGGCACTGTACTGATGCCGAACAACCAGATGTCTGATGCCGCCGCCTTTAATGCAAAAGACCATGCCCGTACCGATAACAACTGGGATGTCACCGCCCTGGCGCGTTACACCGCTAATGCCAACACCGACATAGAATTCGGCTTCGCCCGCAAGGTGCGTTCGCCGAATTTGTATGAACGTTATACCTGGTCGACCTGGAGCATGGCGGCAGTGATGAATAACTTTGTCGGCGACGGCAACGGTTACATTGGCAACGTCGATCTTGAGCCGGAAAAGGCACACACATTGAGTGCCACCATCGACTGGCATGCCGCCGACCGCAATTGGGGATTCAAAGCGACGCCCTACTACACCAAAGTTCAAGACTATATCGACGCGGTGCGTTGCCCTGTGAACAACGCAACCTGCAAGACAGCCAACCAAACCGCCGTAAATCAGTTCGTCGTCCTCCAGTACGCCAACCAGTCAGCTCGCCTTTACGGCATCGATCTCTCGGGCTATATGCCGCTGGCAAATAGTGCAATTGGCAAATTTGCTCTCAAAGGCTTGCTCAACTACACCAACGGCAAAAATGAAGACACCGGCGATGCGCTCTACAACATCATGCCGCTCAACGCCAAATTTGTGGTCGATCAAAAAATCGGTGGCTGGGACAACGCCGTTGAGTTACTCATGGTTAGTGGCAAGGACAATGGCTCCGATGTCCGTAACGAAATCAGTACGGCAGGTTATGGCCTGACCAATCTGCGCACCAGCTATAGCTGGAAGCAGGTGCGCCTTGATCTGGGTGTCGAAAACCTGTTCGACAAAATGTACACCTTGCCGCAAGGCGGTGCTTATGTTGGTCAGGGGACAACAATGTCGATCAACAATGCGACGGTTCCGTGGGGTATTGGTGTTCCGGGCATGGGGCGTTCGATTTACGCCGGGGTGAACGTCAAGTTTTAGACTTGCAGGAAGCATCCATCAGCCTCGGGTAGTTCGGGGCTTTTGGCATTTTTGAGGAAAGAAAATGAGGCTGTTTTCCCTGGTTGACCGTAACAAGCCATCGCTGGCGCGCCAGTCGCGCGACTATTTGCCGAGTCAGGCGATTTACCGGGCGGGCGCTGATGGTTTGGCGTGGCGGGTGAAAAGCGGTGTTGTGCGACTTGACGCGGCGGGCAAATCGGGTGAGGCGAGTTTTGCCAGTCTGGCCATCGCCGGCGATATTGTCGGCTGCGAAACCATGCTTTTCGGGGTCTACACCTTTACCGCCTCGGCCCTGACGCCATGTGAGTTGACGCCGTGGCCGGAGGGAAAGTCGGCCACCGCTGGCGACTCCTTGCTGGCTTCGCTGGCGCTGGCTCAGCAACGTGCCGCAGATCTCGTCGCCTTGCGCGGGGGGCAAGCTTCAGATCGGGTGCTCGGGTTGATTCGCCTGCTCGCCGATGGTGCCGGACGCGTCATTCTGCCAACCCGCCAGGATATTGCCGACATCACCGACCTGCGCATTGAGACCATCTCGCGGATCATCAAGGGGCTGGAGCGTGCCAGTATTTTGTTGCCGCTGAAAATGCAGGGCATACACGCTACCCGGGGATATTCGCTGCATTTTGCTCATGCTGCCTGAGCGCGGCTTCTCTTTGTCGCCCCAACATGAAAAAGGCCACCCGAATTAAGGTGGCCTTTTCGTTTTACCTGAGCCCCGCAGGAGTTGCTCTGGCGATTGTGGTGCTTATTAGACGACGGCGCCGTCCTCGTTGGCGCCTTCGATGACTTTCGTCTTGCTGATGAACTGTTCGCGCGAGACGCCTAGCCACATCACTAGCGGGCTGGCGACCAGCACCGAGGAGTAAATGCCGAACAGAATGCCGATGGTCAGTGCCAGCGAGAAGTAATAGAGGGTTTCGCCGCCGAAAATCAGCATCGAAAGCACCATCAACTGCGTGCTGCCGTGCGTGATGATGGTGCGCGAGATGGTGCTGGTGATCGCGTGATCAAGCACCTGTGGCGTCGTCAGTCCGCGTACTTTTTTGAAGGTTTCGCGGACGCGGTCGAAAACAACCACCGACTCATTGACCGAGTAACCGAGCACGGCGAGCACCGCCGCCAGCACCGAGAGCGAAAACTCCCACTGAAAGAAGGCGAAGAAGCCAAGGATGATGATGACGTCGTGCAGGTTGGCGATGATCGCCGAGACCGAGAAACGCCATTCGAAGCGGAAGGCGAGATAAATCACGATACCGATAATCACCAACAAGAGCGCCATCGCCCCGTTCTCGGCGAGTTCCTTGCCGACCTGCGGACCAACAAACTCAACGCGACGCAACTCGGCGCCAGGTGCTTCGGCATTCAGCGAGGCCATCACCGATTCTCCGATCTGCGCTGACTTTTGATCGGCTTTCAGCGGCAGGCGAATCATCACGTCCTGCGACGAGCCAAAGTTTTGTACCGCGTAATCGTTGAAACCTGCTTTGCCCAATGAGCCGCGAATTTTTTCGAGATCTGCTGCTTGCTGGTAATGGACTTCAATCAGCGTGCCGCCGGTAAATTCCACCGACAGATGCAGGCCTTTGGTAAAGAGAAAAACCACCGCCAGCAGAAAGGTCACCAGCGAAATGATGTTGAACTTCAGCGCATGGCGCATGAAGGGAATGTCTTTTTGAATCCGGAAAAATTCCATGGCTTTTTTTCCTTACTTTTTGCCGTTGACCGTAGATTTTGCGGTCGTGTTGCCGGGTTTCCAGATCTGGCCGATGGCCACCTTGGTCAGTTTCTTCTGGCGGCCGTAGATCAGATTGACGAGGCCACGTGAAACCACCACCGACGAGAAAATCGAGGTCAGGATGCCGAGGCAATGGACGACAGCAAAGCCGCGGATCGGGCCGGAGCCGAAAATCAGCAGGGCGAGGCCGGCAATCAGGGTGGTGATGTTGGAGTCGAGAATAGTGCCAAAGGCGCGTTCGTAACCTTCCGAAATCGCCCCTTGCGGCGGCATGCCGCTGCGCAGCTCTTCGCGGATACGCTCATTGATCAGCACGTTGGCGTCAATGGCCATACCCAGCGTCAGGGCGATAGCAGCGATACCCGGCAGGGTCAGCGTGGCCTGCAACAGCGAGAGCAGGGCGACCAGCAAAAGCAGGTTGGAGGCCAGCGCGATCACTGAAATGACACCGAACACCTGATAGTAGAGGATCATGAAGACGGCGATGGCGACAAAGCCCCACATCGTCGACTGGAAACCTTTTTTGATGTTCTCGGCACCTAAGCTGGGGCCGATGGTACGTTCCTCGATGATGTCCATCGGCGCGGCCAGCGAACCGGCGCGCAGTAGCAGCGCGGTATCGTTGGCTTCCATGGTGCTCATGCGGCCGGAAATTTGTACGCGGCCGCCGGCAATCTCTGTGCGAATAACCGGCGCGGTGACAACTTCGCCCTTACCCTTTTCAATCAGCAGGATGGCCATGCGCTTGCCGACGTTGTCGCGCGTTATATCCTTGAAGATGCGGGCGCCGGCTGAGTCGAGCGTCAGGTGCACGGCGGCTTCGTTGGTCTGGTTGTCGAAGCCTGGTTGGGCATCGGTCAAACGGTCTCCGGTCAGTACTACCTGCTTCTTGACCAGCAAAGGCTGACCGCCGCGTTCGCTATAGACCTCGGTGCCGAATGGCGGGTTGCCAGCCATCGCAGCGTCAAGCGCGCCGGCGGTGTCGTCGACCATGCGGATTTCGAGGGTGGCTGTGCGGCCGAGAATGTCCTTGGCCTTGGCGGTGTCCTGAACGCCGGGCAGCTGGACGACAATGCGATCACTGCCTTGCTGCTGGATCACCGGCTCGGCAACGCCGAGTTCGTTGATCCGGTTATGCAGCGTCGTGATGTTCTGCTTGAGGGCGAATTCGCCGATCTTTTTCTGGGCTTCCGGCTTCAGCGTGGCAACCAGTTTGAGGTCAGTGCCTTCGCCCTGATCGGCAATGATCAGGTCGGGCTGGTTGTCGGCAATGATGTCACGCGCCTTGTTGCGGGTTTCGGCATCACGGAAGCGTACGACCAGACGTTCGCCTTCGCGGCCAACGCCGCCATGGCGCAGGTTCTTGTCGCGCATCGCGGTGCGCAGGTCGGCCGAGGTTGAATCGAGTTTCTTGGTCAGCGCGCCCTTCATGTCCACTTGCAAAAGGAAGTGAACGCCGCCGCGCAGGTCGAGGCCGAGGTACATCGGCAGGGCGTGCAGCGAGGTCAGCCATTGTGGCGATGAGGTCAGCAGGTTGAGGGCGACAACGTATTGCGGGTCGCTACTGTCTGGATTGAAAGTTTTCTCCAGAACATCCTTGGCCTTGAGCTGGGTATCGGTGTCGGCGAAGCGGGTTTTGACGCCGTTGAAATCCAGTTGCATACCGTTGTGCGTGATGCTGGCTGCTTTCAGGGCATCCTCGACCCGCGCGCGGGCATTTTCATCGACCTTGATCGTGACTTTTGCGCTGGAAACCTGCACCGCCGGCGACTCGCCGAAGAAATTGGGCAGGGTGTAGACGAAGCCAAACACCAACGCGATGGCGATGATGATGTACTTCCAGAGTGGGTAGCGATTCATTTTTTGGTGAGGCGGTATTGGTTATTGGGAAATGGGGATAGGGGTTTGGGACAGGAAGGGATTTCACCCCCTTCAGCAATCCAATCCCTATTTCCCGAAATCGCTTACAGCGATTTCAACGTGCCTTTGGGCAGAACCAGAACGATAGCCGGCTTTTGCACGACGACATCGGTGCCGGTGGCGATTTCGACATTGACGTAGCTGTCGCCAACTTTCGAAACACGGCCGACGATGCCGCCCTGGGTAACTACTTCATCACCCTTGGTCAGCGCAGCGAGCAGCGCCTTGTGTTCCTTGGCCTTTTTCATCTGCGGGCGAATCATCAAAAACCACAGTACGACGAACATCAAAATCAAAGGCAGCATCTGCGTCAGGCTACTCATCGGGTCGGCGGCAGCGGCAGCGCTTTGAGCGTGGGCAAGACTAATCATGGTTGAAACTCCGGATAACTAAAAATCAGAACGCGCGATTCTATCATTGGCTGGATGTTCGGTCGCGGGCAAAGCTCATGGACCATTCGGCAAGGGTGCCAGCCTCGATCGCAGCACGCATTTCGGCCATGATTGTCTGGTAGAAGTGCAGATTGTGGATGGTATTAAGCATGCCGCCGAGGATTTCGCCACAGCGGAACAGGTGGTGCAGGTAGCCACGGGTGAAATTCTGGCAGGTGTAGCAGGTGCAACTCGGGTCGAGCGGGCCGGTGTCCGTCTTGTGGCGGGCATTCTTGATCTTGACGTCGCCAAAGCGGGTGAATAAATGGCCGTTGCGCGCATTGCGCGTTGGCATCACGCAGTCAAACATGTCGATGCCGGCTGTGACTGAATGCACCAGATCTTCCGGTGTGCCGACGCCCATCAGGTAACGCGGCTTGTGAACCGGCATGCGCGGTGCGGTATGGGCGAGGATGCGCCGCATGTCTTCCTTCGGCTCACCAACCGAAAGACCGCCGATAGCCATGCCGTCGAAGCCAATATCGTCCAAGCCAGCCAGCGATTCGCTGCGCAGGTCCTCATGCATGCCGCCTTGAACGATGCCGAACAGCGCGTTGTTGTTTTCCAGCTTGTTGTGCTCGTCGCGCGAGCGCTGTGCCCAGCGCATCGAGAGGCGCATCGATGTGGCGGCTTCGTTATGGCTGGCCGGATAGGGCGTGCATTCGTCGAAAATCATGACGATGTCGGAATTCAGCACCTTCTGAATCTGCATCGAGATTTCCGGCGTCAGGAAAAGCTTGGCGCCGTCGTGCGGCGACGAAAACTTGACGCCCTCCTCGGTAATCTTGCGCATGGCGCCGAGCGAAAAGACCTGGAAGCCGCCGGAATCGGTGAGGATCGGTTTCTGCCAGTTCATGAAATCGTGCAGGCCCTTGTGCGCAGCAACGACATCCAGCCCCGGGCGCAGCCAGAGATGGAAGGTGTTGCCCAGGCAGATTTGCGCGCCAATGTCGTGCAAGGATTGCGGTGTCATCGTCTTGACCGTGCCGTAGGTGCCAACCGGCATGAACACCGGCGTCTGGATGACCCCGTGGCTGAGGGTAAGGGTACCGCGACGCGCGGCGCCGTCGGTTTTTAGAAGTTCAAAATTCATGGGTGGAATTGTGTTTTGACCTGATGCAGCTCACAAAACAATGTGCGAGCCGAGCGTGTCTTGTGTTGATGTAGATATGTATTTTGTTAGTAGCCTCGCCGATGATGATCAGGCTCTCGATCACAGCGCGCTGCGCTTTGCCATCCACCATGAATTCTGTTTTACCTATTTCGCCAAGGTCAGACCTTGCGTTGCCGATGGCCTCCAGCATGTCCTGCATACGATCAGGAGCACGGTGAGGATTACGGCTCATATAGGAACCGCCTCCCGCAAAACCTCATTGCGAAAGCGTTCGTGCAGCGCCATGGGGGTGAGTACATCGGTTTTAATACCAATGCACGCTTCAATTTCTCGCTTGATTCTGGCCAGACTAAAGAGCGAGGTTTTGCCATCAATTGGATCAACCAACAGGTCGAGATCACTATCTTCGGTGTCATTTCCATGAACGACTGAGCCAAACACCCGCGGATTGCAGGCATCGTTGCTTTCAACAACGCGTCGAATTTCGGCGCTGTGTTGTTTGAGCAATTCTGAAGGTTTCATCGTATTCCTCGATTAAGTATTGGCAGGCCAATGAAGCGCTTCCAGTTGACGCAAATTGTATCTCGGAAGAACTGGTTGCAAAGCCGCGCTGACTTTTTGGAACTGCTAAATTGGTTCGAGCAGCATAGCGTCGCCATAGCTGAAGAAGCGGTAGCGCTCAGCCACGGCGTGAGCGTAGGCGGCGTGCATGTTGTCGTAACCGGCAAAGGCTGAAACCAGCATGAGTAGTGTCGATTTCGGCAAATGAAAGTTGGTGATCAGGCGGTCAACTACTTTGAAGCGATAGCCGGGGGTAATGAAGATGTCGGTTTCGGCCGGGCCGGATTTTACCGTGCCATCGGCGTTACCGGCAGATTCGAGCGAGCGCAGGCTGGTGGTACCGACGGCAATTACCCGCCCACCGGCAGCACGGGTAGCGGCGATGGCCTCAGCTGTGGCTTGCGGAATTTCGTAACGCTCGCTGTGCATTTTGTGGTCGGCGATTTTATCAACGCGCACCGGCTGATAAGTGCCAGCGCCGACATGCAGGGTCAGGAAAGCCGTGTTGATGCCTTGCTGGCGTAGCTTGGCTAACATGGCCTCGTCGAAATGCAGGCCGGCAGTCGGTGCCGCGACAGCACCGGGTTCGCGGGCATAAACGGTTTGGTAACGGGTTTCGTCGGCACCTTCAGCGGGGTGTTGGATGTAGGGCGGCAAAGGCAGCGTGCCGTAGCTTTCTGCAAGTTCCCATAGACTGGCGCGGTCAACTGTCTCCAACGCAAAAAATTCGCCATTTGCGCCAGCCCGGCCAGTGACGACAACTTCAAACGCGTCAGCCAGTTTCAGTTTTGTGCCCGGCTTGGGCGACTTGCTGGCACGTAACTGGGCAATGGCATGCTGGTCGTCGACGATGCGTTCGAGCAATACTTCGACTTGACCGCCACTTTCCTTCTGGCCAAAAAAGCGCGCCTTGATGACGCGGGTGTCATTGAAAACAAGTAGATCGCCGGCGCACAGCAGTTCGGGCAGATCAGCAAATTGCCGGTCTTGCAGTTGCTGCCCGCAGACATGGAGCAGCCGGCTGCCTGAGCGTTCAGGCGCCGGGTGCTGGGCAATCAGTTCGGGTGGAAGGTGGAAGTCGAAATCGTCGACGGTCAGTTCAGACATCGACAACTATTGGGCAGCGGTCAGCGTCGGGTAATCGGTATAACCCGTCGGGCCGGGCGAGTAGAAAGTGGCCGGATTGGGCTGATTAAGTTCAGCGCCTGCTTTGAAACGCGCCGGCAGGTCAGGGTTGGCCAGAAAGCCGGTGCCGAAAGCGACGGCATCGAGTTTGCCATCAGCAATCGCCTGTTCGGCTTCGGCGGCACTGTAACCCATGTTGCCGATCAGCACACCTTTGTAGGCAGCGCGGACCGGCGACATGACATCGCCGCTTTGCTGCTGAAAAAAGTCGCTGCGCATGACGTGTAGGTAGGCAAGATTGAAGTCGTTGAGGCGCGTAGCTAGCCAAGTTGATAAACCAATCGGGTCGCTGTCGATCATGCTGTTGAAACTGTTGAGTGGCGAAATTCGCACACCAACTCGCTCGCTGCCGCAAACACTGACCACCGCTTCGATGACTTCGAGCAACAGTCGTGCGCGGTTTTCGACAGGGCCACCATAGGGGCCGCTACGTTTGTTGGCACCGTCGCGCAGAAACTCGTCGAGCAGGTAGCCATTGGCGCCATGCACTTCAACACCGTCAAAACCTGCCGCCAGTGCGTTCTCGGCAGCCATTTTGAAACCAGCAACGATAGCCGGCAGCTCGTCATCACGCAGTTCGCGCGGCATCACGTAGGGCTTTTTGCCTTCCGGCGTGTGCACTTCGTCACCGAGAATAGGCAATGGGCTCGGTGCGACGGGTTGCGCGCCCTCGTTAAGCAACGGGTGGCAAGCGCGGCCACCGTGCCAGATTTGCAGAAAAATCCGCCCGCCAGCGGCGTGGACCGCATCAGTTACCAGTTTCCAGCCTGCGATTTGCTCGGCGGAGTAGATGCCGGGTTCCATCCAGAACGAGGAATTGCCTTCGATTACCATCGTCGCCTCGGCAATGATCAGGCCGGCACTGGCGCGCTGGGCGTAGTGTTCGGCCATCAGGGCGGTTGGCACATGTTCGGCGGTGGCGCGACAACGCGTTAGTGGCGCCATAAAGATGCGATTGGGTGCGGTAAAAGCGCCAAGGGCGAGCGGACTGAAAAGGTTGGGCATGGGACTTTCTCAATTTACTGAATCGGTAGATGGTAAATCATATGGGGGCGCCTTTCGGAACTGCAAGGCGTTCGCATTGTCATCTTGGTGGCGCAAACGCTCAGGTAAGATAGTTGTCTCTTTGCCTCATCCAATTTCTGTTTAAGGTAGCATCCTCATGTATCGTACTCCCTTCCCAAAGCCGCCTGTTTTATCGGGCGACGACGCCGAGCAAAAGCGCGCGGAAATTCTCGCTTATTTTCACGCCACTTCTGACCGCTACGAGCAATTGTTCGAGGTGTTGAGCTGCGACGAGGCGTACTACAAAAAGCCGATTGCCCTGCGCCATCCCCTGATTTTCTATTTTGGCCATACCGCTACATTCTTTATCAACAAACTGGTGCTGGCCGGTTTGCTTGAAAACCGCATCAACCCCAAATTTGAGTCGATGTTCGCCATCGGCGTTGATGAAATGAGCTGGGATGACCTCAGCGACGCACGCTACGACTGGCCGAGCGTTGAGGAGGTCAGCGCCTATCGTCAGACGGTACGTGCTACGGTCGACCGGCTAATTCGTACCAAAAATTTGGCCTTGCCGATTTCCTGGGATGATCCATGGTGGATCATCATCATGGGCATCGAGCACGAGCGCATTCACCTCGAAACATCGACCGTGCTGATCCGCCAGCATCAACTCAAGTACGTAAAACCGCATCCGGCCTGGGTGCCATGCAAGAGTACCGGTGCTGCGCCGCAGAATGAACTGGTCAGCGTCCCTGTCGCCGAATTTCGCATCGGCCGCGAGCGCAGCGAGCCAGATTACGGCTGGGACAACGAATTTGGTCGCCACGAGGCGTCGACCGAAACATTTCAGGCCAGCCGCTATCTGGTCAGCAATCAGGAGTTTCTCGCCTTTGTTGAGGCTGGTGGCTATACCGATGACTCGCTCTGGCTGGAAGAGGGTTTGGGCTGGCGCAAGTTTGCCCAGGCAGAACACCCCACATTCTGGATCAAGGACGGCAATCAATGGCGTTTGCGCCTGATGCTCGAAGAAGTGGCAATGCCTTGGGACTGGCCAGTAGAGACCAATTACCACGAAGCCAAGGCATTTTGTCAGTGGAGATCCCGCTTATGCGGTCAGTCAGTGCGCTTGCCGAGCGAAGACGAATGGCAAGCGCTATACCGCTTTGCCGGGGCGGAGGAACCAACAAATTCCAACCTGCATCTGGATCATTACGCCTCCTCCTGCCCGGTTACTGAATTTGCGCATGGCCCTTTGTTCGATGTGATTGGCAACGTCTGGCAATGGACAGAAACGCCGATTTACCCCTTTGAGGGCTTCGAAGTTCATCCCATCTACGACGACTTCACGACGCCGACTTTTGACGACCGCCATAACCTGCTCAAGGGCGGCTCATGGATTTCCTGTGGCAACGAAGCACAGCCCACCTCGCGTTACGCATTCCGCCGCCACTTTTTTCAGCACGCCGGGTTCCGCTATGTCTTTTCCAGCGCACCAGCCAAACTTGAATCATCACATTACGAAACCGATCGGCTGGTTTCGGAATACGCCGAATTCCACTATGGCGACGATTACTTTGGCGTGCCGAACTTCCCGCGTGCGCTGGCGCAGCTTGCCATTAAAGCGATGGGCGACAAGCCTGCTGGCACAGCGCTCGATCTTGGCTGCGCCACCGGCCGCGCCAGCTTTGAGTTGGCGCAGCACTTCGAGCACGTAACCGGGATTGATTTTTCAGCCCGTTTCATCAGTCTCGGCGCTCGCTTTGCCGAGCAAGGACGATTGCGTTACACGCTGGTTGATGAAGGTGAGCTGGTTTCCTACAAGGAGCGAAGCCTGGCTGAGCTCGGCCTGGATAAAGTCGCAAAGAAAGTTGAGTTTTTCCAGGGTGATGCTTGTAATCTCAAACCCGTCTTCACCGGTTACGACCTGATTCTTGCCGCCAATCTGATCGACCGTCTATATGACCCCAGCCAATTCCTGCAAAGCGTTCACGAGCGCCTCAATCCCGGTGGCATCTTGATGATCACCTCACCCTACACCTGGTTGCCGGAACACACCAAACGTGAAAACTGGATCGGCGGTTTCAAAAAAGACGGCGAGAATTTGACCACGCTTGATGGCCTTAAAGCCATGCTCGGCAGTAATTTCCGCTTGCTGGGAGAGCCGCGTCCGGTGCCCTTCGTAATTCGTGAAACCAAACGGAAATTCCAGCACACCCTGTCAGAAGTCACGCTTTGGGAGCGCCGCTGAATTGACCATTGTTCTCAACGAAAGCGAAGTTGAGTTCAGCGCGATTCGCGCGCAGGGGGCAGGCGGGCAGAACGTCAATAAGGTTTCGAACGCCATTCACTTGCGTTTTGACATCAAGGCATCGTCATTACCCGAGGAGATCAAGACGAGGCTATTGGAAATGCGCGATCAGCGTATCAGCAGTGACGGCGTAGTGGTTATAAAGGCACAAAAGCACCGCAGTCTGGAGCGCAATCGGGATGACGGCCTGGTTCGCCTGCGCGAACTGATTGCCCTGGCGGCGGCGGTTCAGGTACCAAGGCGGTCAACCAAGCCAACGCGTAGCGCGCAAAGAAAACGGGTGGAGAGCAAGGTCAGGCGCGGGCAGGTCAAGTTGTTGCGCGGCCGGGTTAGCGAGTAAAAGCCCGCCCGGCAGGATTGCTCAAGAAAACTTTTTCTGGTGCGCCTCAAGCGCTTTTTTGCGAGCCAGAAGCAGGCGTAACTTCACTGAATCGGAGAACGCTACGTCGTTATCTTCCGGCTCAGCGACGGAAGCCAGAGCGTGTGCTTCAACAGCCTTCATCCGCGCCAGGAACAAGCGCACCTTGATCTCGTCAGAGACGAAGTGGTCGCGATCACCCTCTTGCTCATGCTCAACTTCAGCAAGCTTGGGGCGATGGAAAGAGCGGTGCAAAACAATAACTTCCGCGCCAGAGCCGGCATCTTCATGGTCAGACCAGTCGAGCTGGTTGCCCCCTTTGGGCTTGCCCGCCAACAACGCCATTTGCTGGCGCTCGGTGCGCGACAGCATGGACTTCGGAAGCGTTGGCTTTTTAGCCTGCTTGAGCTTTTTATCTGCTTTGAGTTTTTTGGCGGCGGCGATTTCTGGCGTGAGACTCAAGTCACTACGCAGAATGGTTACTTGGGCAGGAGTCGGAACCGGCGTGACAACGACTACCGAATCGCTAAAAGCAAAGGCTGGCGAAGCTTCGGAATAGGTCGCACCATTGTCGCCCGGTTCAGCGGCATTAATGCCCACCGAGGTGAGTGCAGTTACTAGGGAAAACAGTATCCAGCGCACGGCGACTTCCTTAATGAAACAGCTTTCGACCCCTAATCAACGCGCCAGATTTATTTTGGTTGTCATGAAAGGCAAATTATTTTGATTTTTTTCAAACTTCGGGATTTTTGCAGCGAGTTGCAGCGCGAAACACAAGGCGTGTCCGGTGCTTAAAGCCGAAAAAGAAAAGGGCTTTCATCGCTGAAAGCTGTCTTCCAACAACGGGTGGCCGGGCCTTCATCTAACTAGCTGCAGAATGTATCGTGCTGCAACGAAGATGGCTTTGGAAAACTCGGAGTTACACCAAGAGTCGCACCTCAAGAAACGATGCGGCAAACCTGAGCGGGTTAAGAGATCGTTTTTTTTCTGCCCCGAAAACGACGAATTACAGCCCCACCCAGCAGCGATGAGCCAAGTAGCAAAGCTGCTCCCGGTAGGGGAACTGCGCTAACAGGTGTTACGGATGTTGGTGTTCCATTAAGGCCAAATCGGATTGAATCAATCCCGATAGAGCTCGGACTCCAGCGAATCCGGAACCCTTCGGAGCTATTCCAGTTCGCCCCTGAATAATTGAGTGTTTGAGTTCCATATGTTTGGCGTAAGTAGCTTGAGGTGACTGGAAGTAAGCTCAGGCCATACAGAATCTGGAAATTGCCACTCATTGGCGAACTTACCGGTGCCAAAACAATTTGGCTGAAATCAACTGAAATCCCGCTATTTGGTTTCAGAAATATTTCTGACCACAAGTTGTAATCACTGGCATCGCCCCTCGCTATATCCGTAGCTCTCGGTGTGTTGCCGTCTGCTGTAGGTACGTATGAGAGGGGCTGTAAAGCCGAGTCGGTACTGAACGCACCATTTGAAAATGGATACAATTTGGCATCGTAAATAACGTCAATGTAGTTGGCGACGTCACCATAAGCTTGTGAAATACTGCTTCCACTCGTGCATACGGAGTTGCCATTTGTGCCACAAATGTTGCCTGAAAAAGTTAGCTGATAAGTCGTGGAAGAATGGGCTGGTCCGGATGACAAAGCAGCTAAAAATAAAATTATGAAATTTTTCATTTGACTATTGTCCGAGAATTTTTTTCCATATTATTCAACGGGATGGTTGTCGAATTTTAAGTTTTTTTGAGTGCTTTCTTATGTTATTAGGGTAATCGTAATGTGCTGAATTAATATTTCAAATAGTCCGAATGGACTATGGGTCTTATCAATTCATGCGATCGCTCAGCCGGTGGGCATCAATCAAATCTCTGAAACCCTGAATTGGCTGCACCTAAACATGACAATTTCCTGGATCACGGAAAGAGCACGAATGGTAAGAAGCCCATGGTTCGGTCTTCGGGTACGTGAAGGTCGATATTCTTTCCTGCTTGAGAAAAGCAAAAGGGGGCCGAAGCCCCCTTGCTGTGCAATCCCGGGTTTGCTTAAATCTTGCGGCGATTCGAGAGGCCCATGAAACCAAGCAACGCGGAACCAAACATCCAGATTGCAGCGGGAAGCGGAACTGCAGAAACGTTGGAATCGGTGAATTCGACACGAAGGCCCGCCGGGTTGCCAGTCGCTCCAGAGGCGTTGGTCAGGACAAACTCAAGTGTGTTCAAACCGGCCAAAAACCCCCTGGTGGCAGAAAAGTCTTTCCATTGCTCGAATGAGGTCGATGCACTGTTCGCCAAGGTGGTTCCATTCAGCTTGATAATTCCAGAGTTGTCCGTCGACCAACGACCGGAAAACGAAGCTGTTTCTGCTTTGAACCCGGTAAGGTCAAAGGAAAGAAGCCACGTGTAGATACCGGCCGGATGGTTGTCGCGACCTTGGACTGGCGCATACGGCATCAGCCACTGCGAAGTGGTGGTATTTGCCAACCAAGGAGTAATCGGCCAATCATTACCAGGTGCTTCGTAACCATACGTGGTGGTGCTGTTTGGGAGGGTCAAGGAATAATTAGTGTCTTGCGCCCCGGCGACAGAAGAAGCACCAGTGTTGACGAGCCCGGTAATGGTCGCTGCAGAAACCGGGGTGGCGACAACGGCGGCCAACAATGCGACAAATGCGAGCAAGGGCTTGAGGGTTGTGGAAGCGTTCATTTATGGCTCCTTCGGAGTAATTGGCAGGTGTTCAGCGGGTTGATCACGAGGACCATTGGACGGCTTCATGCTGAGTTACGATTTGAATGCATTTTGATAATGATTGCTGCTTAGCGCAATGGTCCGTTCGGACTAACACCGAAAGCAACGTACCTCAAGGCAAGGACGCAACCCAAAAGGCGATTTTCGCGGCCTTAAGAAAGTTCTCTGGGCCTGCTGAGAGGTGTTCCTGTTTTTCAGCAAGCGCTCCGAAAGTGTACTGTGAGCTATTTCAGAGCTAGAAAAGAAAAAAGGCTTTCCGTCTGGAAAGCCTTGTCTCATCTACTTGGTGCCCCGGGCCAGACTCGAACTGGCACACCTTTCGGCGGCGGATTTTGAATCCGCTGCGTCTACCGATTCCGCCACCGGGGCAACAGAAGGCCGCATTATCCACGAATCACTTCTTCGGTTCAAGCTGATCAGCACAGGGGAAGGTTTTCGATAGTGCAGCGGCAACCAGTGTCGCGGTGCTCGTTGGCGGTTTGGGCGGCAAGCGTTCGAGGTGCGAGAGGACGGAGCGAACCATGCGGTAGGGCAGATCCTTGTCTTGTGGCAAGCAGATGGCGTTGAGTGAGACTCCAACTTTTTCAGCCAGGTAGTCACCGACCGCATAGCCATCGGCAAAGCCCGAAATGTAGGACATACAGCGTGTGCTGCGGATTGACTGGTAGGGGTCGCTGCTGGTTTTGCCGGCATAGACATCGTCGGCAGCCAGGCAGTCACCGAGCAATTCTTCGCCGGTATATGCCTGGGCACCAAGACTAAGGCTGGCAGAAAACAATGCAACGAGAAGCTTGAACATCAATCTAGCCAATTTCGCTGATGCGCTTGGCGATGTGCGCCAGTGATTCTTCGACCTGATCGATCAGGATCAGGCAAAGGTCACCTTTTTGCAGCCTGGCTAATGCGTTGTCGATGGCAATAAATTCACCGTCAATGGCATCAATCTGCTTGGTGCGGCGGGCATTGGCCAGCCCATCACGGAGTAGCTTGATTACTTCACCATCTTCACGGCCACGCTGACAGGCATCCTGGTAAAGAATGACATCATCGAAGGCGTCGCCAAGGATTTCCGTTTGCTGACGGATGTCTTCGTCGCGGCGGTCGCCGGCGCCGCTGATGACGACGGAGCGGCGAACTGCCGGCATGTTTTCGACGGCATTGACCAGTGCTTGAATGGCATCCGGGTTGTGGCCGTAGTCGGCGATCAGGGTGGCGCCCTTATAGTCGAAAACATTGAACCGGCCGGGGGTGCTGTTGGCGTCGCTGACGAAATTGGCCAGAGCGCGTTCGATGATTTCCCACGAATAGCCAAGTGCCCAGCCTGTTGCGGCGGCAGCCATGGCATTTTCGACCTGGAAGCCGATTGTCCCGTTACGGGTCAGCGGCACATTGGCCAGCGGAATCCGGTGTTTCTTGCGGCCTTCGCCGCAGATGATGGCGTCGCGCTCGACATGGACGACGCGCTTGCCTTGAGCGCGGTGGGTGGCGAGAACCGGATTGGCGCGATCACGGGCAAAGAAAATGATATTGCCGTGGCAGTGGTGGGCCATCGCCGCGACCACCGGATCAGCCGCATTGAGCACGGCGCTGCCGTTGGGCGTGACGTTCTCGACGATGACTCTTTTGACCACCGCAAGCTCGTCGACCGTAGTGATGAAGTTGAGGCCGAGATGGTCGCCGAGGCCGATGTTGGTGATCACCGCGACATCGCACATGTCGAAACCGAGCCCCTCGCGCAGCACGCCACCACGGGCAGTTTCGAAGACGGCGGCATCAACGTCGGGGTGCAGCAGGACATTGCGCGCGCTCTTCGGGCCTGAGCAGTCGCCGGTGTCGGTGCGCTTGCCGTCGATATAGACGCCATCGGTGCTGGTCATACCAACGCGCAGGCCGTTGCTTTCAAAAATGCGACCGATCAGGCGGCTGGTGGTGGTTTTGCCGTTGGTGCCGGCAATCGCAACGACCGGGATACGGGCGTTGTCGCCTTCCGGGAACATCATGCCGATGATCGCCTCGCCAACCGCACGGCCTTTGCCGAATGAGGGGTCAAGGTGCATGCGCAGGCCGGGCGCGGCGTTGCATTCGACAATGCCGCCGCCCTGGTCTTCCAGCGGCTTGAGCATGGTGTCGCAGACGACGTCGATGCCGCAGATGTCGAGGCCGACGGTTTGTGCCGCCGAGACGGCGCAGGCGGCAAGTTCGGGATGGACGTCATCGGTGACGTCGGTAGCCGTGCCGCCAGTCGACAGGTTGGCGTTGTTGCGCAGGACGACGCGAACGCCACGCGGCGGGATGGTTTCCGCATCAAAACCCTGTTCGGCAAGGCGGGCGAGGGCGATCTCGTCAAAACGAATTTTGGTCAGCGAGGTGGCGTGACCGTCAGAGCGGCGCGGATCGCTATTGACGATATTGACCAGCTCGCGGACGGTATGGGTGCCGTCACCGATGACCAGCGGTGGATCACGGCGGGCGGCGGCGATCAGTTTGTCGCCGATGACCAGCAGGCGGAAATCATGACCCGGCAGGTACTTTTCAACCAGGATGTCGTCGCGGAATTCTTCGGCGAGGGTGTAGGCGTTCTTGATCTGTTGCTCTTCCGTCAGGTTGACCGAAATGCCCTTGCCCTGATTGCCATCGCGCGGCTTGACGACGACTGGCAGGCCGATTTCCTGAGCGGCCGCCCAGGCATCATCGGCGTCCTTGACCGGACGGCCAAGCGGAACGGCAACACCGGCAGCGTGCAGGAGGTTTTTGGTCAGTTCCTTGTCTTGCGCTATCGACTCGGCAATGGCGCTGGTGAAGCAGGTTTCAGCTGCCTGGATGCGCTTCTGCTTGCTGCCCCAGCCGAACTGGACGAGGCTGCCCTGGGTCAGGCGGCGATAGGGGATGCCACGGGCAACCGCTGCCGAGACAATGGCGCCGGTTGACGGGCCAAGGCGGATGTCTTCATCGAGATCGCGCAATTCCTTGAGGATGGCGTCGAGATCGAAAGGGGTGTCGTTCAGCGCGGCTTGGCAAAGCTGCTCGGCACGCTCAAAGGCCAGACGCCCGACTTCTTCTTCGGTGTATTCAACGACCACCTGATAAATGCCGGCATCAACGGCCTGCGCCGTGCGGCTGAAAGTGACCGGGCAACCGGCCTGCGCCTGCAAGCCAAGCGCGGCAAACTCAAGGGCGTGCGCCATTGAGACGGTGTCGAGGTGATCGGCGGGAATCAGGTCGCCGAGTTCCGGGAAGCGCTCACGGAGACGGTTTTCAAAATTGGGTAGTGATGAAATTGCGGCTTCCGCACCTTCACAGTTAACGATGGCCTGAATGGCAGTGTGCCGGCTCCACAGGTTGGGGCCGCGCAGGGCACGAATACGGGAAACGTCCATGACGCTTTATCCTTGTTAGTTCTTGACGGCCGCTTTGCGCGGTTTTTTTACAACCTGTGCGAGCAGTGTGTTGTGGCTGGGTAGATCGAGACCAAAGGTCTTGATGCCGGTGCTGATCGCGTCGAAAGTGATGCCCAGCGCCCAGCCGGCGGCAACAGCAGCGAGGACGTTGGCAATCGTCGCCGGATCTTTTTTCTTGCCGATCAGCGGGACGTCGCCGAGGCGGCAGATCAGCCAGGCTTCGTCGTTGCCGGTGGTGATCGCAATCCGCCCATCGCGGACGATGACCCCGCGCTTGCCGGCAGCAAGATGCGCAGCCATCGCCGGGCAGGCAGCATCGGCGGCGAAGAGGATGACCTCGCCATCGGAAATTTCGGCCAGGTCTGCGACGACCTCATCGCAGGCATTGAGCACGGCATAACCGCTATTGAGGACAACATCGACCTGCGTGCGATAGGTGTTGCGGTAGGTCGTGAAATACTCGCCGCCACTTGGATGAACATCCCAGCGCGATAGATTTTCGGCAGCAATGTCGATATTGGTGACGATGCCGACCTGGCAGCGGTCATAAGCGAGACCTTCACCAAGGATAGTGCGGGCGCCGTTTTCAATCACGGCTGCCTGCAGTGCGCGGTTGAGTAGCAGGCGATGGCCGCCGATCCAGGTCGCCGCATCCGTCTTTTGCACATGCCGGCGGTCGAGATGGACGCCGTCACTACAGGCGAGGCCGACGCGCTTGCCGGAAACGTAAATCAGGTGAGTAACCAGCTTGGCAACCGTGGTCTTGCCATGCGTGCCGGTAACGCCTACCACCGGAATGCGGCCGTTTTCGTTCGGGGCGAACAGGTTGTCAACGATTGCCTTGCCGACCGGCCGTGGCTTGCCGATACCCGGTTTGAGGTGCATCAGTAGACTCGGGCCGGCGTTGACTTCAACGATAGCGCCGCCCTGAGCAGAAAGTGGCTTGGAGATGTCTTCAGCCACCAGATCAATGCCGGCAATGTCGAGGCCGATGACACGGGCGGCCAGCGAGACCAGCGCGGCGGTTTCCGGATGCACTTCATCGGTGACATCAAAGGCGTGGTTGGCGTTGCGCTGGATCAGCACTTCGCGATCTTTGGCTGGCACCGAATCGGCAGTCAGGTTCTGTCGCTCGAGTTCCATGCGGGCAGCCGAGTCGATGCGGATGTTGGACAGTGGATGCAATTCTGTCGGGCCACGGCGCGGGTCGGAATTGACTTGCGAGGCGATCAGTTCAGTCACCGTTGATTTGCCGTCGCCGGTGACCATCACCATATCGCCCCGGTTGGCAGCGACCAGCTTGCCGCCGATCACCAGCATTCGATGTTCGGTGCCGGGGATCGAGCGCTCGACCAATACGCCGCTGCCCTCTTCGACAGCGATCTTGTAGGCTTTTTCGATTTCTTCCTTGGTCTTGACGTCGATGAAAACGCCACGCCCGTGGTTGCCATCGACCGGCTTGATGCAGACCGGCAGGCCGATGTCTTCGGCGGCTTCCCAGGCGTCTTCGGCGCTGCTGACTTCACGGCCCTCGGGGATCGGCACGCCACAGGACTCAAGCAGTGATTTGGTCAAATCCTTGTCGCGCGAAATGGTTTCGGCGATGGCGCTGGTGCGGTCGGTTTCAGCCGTCCAGATGCGGCGCATCGCAGCACCGTAACCAATCTGCACGAGATTGCCGTCTTCAAGCAGGCGGATGGTCGGGATGTCGCGGTCGTCAGCGGCATCGACAATACTTGCTGTCGACGGGCCCAGACATTTTGAATCGACCATATCACCGAGTTCTTCAACAGCCGCCGCAACGTCGTAAGGCGTGTCGTTGATTGCTGCCATGATCAGGTCACGAGCTTTGTAGAGCGCTTCGCGGGTAACTTCTTCATGCCAGGCGCGAACGGCTACTTTATAAACGCCGCGCTCGGAAGTCTCGCGGGTTTTGCCAAAACCACCGGGTAAGCCGGCGAGGTTTTGCAGTTCCAGCGTGATGTGTTCGAGGATGTGGCCGGCCCAGGTGCCCTCCTCTATCCGGCGCAGGAAGCCGCCGCGCTCTTCATAACTGCAGCGGTGTTCAACCAGCGAGGGTAGCCACGCCGAGAGTCGTTCGTAAAAGCCGGGAATCTTGTTGGAGGGAAAGTCCTCGAGTTCGCCGAGATCGACCCAGGCTTCGAGAACCGGACGATACGTCCACATGTTCGGGCCTCGCAGGGTGATGATGTCCCGAATGATCATTTCATTTTTCTTCATGCTTTTTAAGCCCAGCTCCGTCGTTGGCAATATTTTTGGTAGCAGCTAGCAATTATTAACGCTTTCCGGTGGGCATGGCTTACCGGCGTCAAAAAAATCTCACGTTTCGCTACACGGCGTTACAGGAAGCGGTCGAGCAGTTTGCGGCTGTGCCGATCAAGCGTTCCGATATCGCGAATCAGAAACTGGATGCCATGCGTGTCGGCGATCATCAACTGACTTTGCGAGAGGCGGCGGATGTCTTCTTCACCCTTGAGGATGAGCTGCGCCGCACCGCGATTGGTCGCCACCTGCCAGACGCTTGGGCAGGCGAAGCTGGATACTTCGGTAATTGTCTCGATCTCCGGCACAAACTCGCGACTGGCCAGTTCTTCTTCAAGCAGCAGGCCGAGATCGGCGGGCAAATCAGCGAGGTGATCAATCCAGCCGACTTCGTGGCCTTCAAAATTGACCAGGGCAATGCCTTCGTTGGGTGCGGCAATCGGGAAGGCTCGCACCGGCGTCACGCCTTTGTGTGCATCGCCGTTTTTGGCATGTAAAACGAGTTGACCGTAAGCGTCACGACTGAGGGTGAAATCCGGCGTTGTCATTTGGTGTTCTCCTTGCTCGGCGACTCGATGCTGCGCCGTTCTTCCTGCTCGGTATCGACATTGCGCGCCTGGGCCTGGTAGAGCTTGTAGTAATGCCCTTCAATGGCCATCAGTTGATCGTGGTTGCCGATTTCAACAATGCGGCCGCGATCCATGACAACCAGCCGGTCGGCTTTGCGTAAGGTGGACAGGCGGTGGGCGATGGCGATGGTGGTACGGCCGCGCACCAGATTGTCGAGGGCCTTCTGGATTTCCTTCTCGGTTTCGGTGTCGACCGAAGAAGTTGCTTCGTCGAGAATCAAAATCGGCGGATTGATCAGCAGGGCGCGGGCAATCGAGATGCGTTGACGCTCGCCGCCGGACAAACCCTGACCGCGTTCGCCGACCAGAGAATCGTAACCATGCGGCAGGCGCAAGATAAATTCGTGGGCGTGGGCAGCGCGGGCGGCGGCAATGATTTCGCCGCGTGAAGCATCTGGTTTGCCGTAAGCGATGTTCTCGGCAATCGTGCCGAAGAAGAGGAAGGGCTCCTGCAGCACGAGGCCGATGTTCTGGCGGAATTCGGCAACCGGCACTGAGCGGACGTCAACGCCATCAATGAAGACCGCGCCTTCGGTGACGTCGTAGAAACGGCACATCAGATTGACCAGCGTGCTCTTGCCAGAACCGCTGTGGCCAACCAGACCAATCATTTCACCGGGTTCTATCATCAGATCGACATCTCGGGTGACGGCGCGCGTGCCATAGCGGAAGCTGGCCTTGCGCAGTTCAAGCCTGCCTTCACACTTGCCGAGATGGACTGGATTGTTTGGTTCCGGCACGCTGGAAACGTGGTCGAGAATGTCGAAAATCCGCTTGGCACCTGCGGCGGCCTTTTGCGTCACCGAGACGATGCGGCTCATTGAATCAAGACGCAGGTAGAAACGGCTGATGTAGGCGAGGAAGGCGGTCAGCACGCCAACCGTGATGTCATTCTTGGAAATCTGCCAGATACCGAAGGCCCAGACGACGAGCAGGCCGACTTCAGTGAGTAGCGTGACGGTTGGTGAAAACAGCGACCAGGTCTTGTTCAGCTTGTCGTTCATCGCCAGGTTGCGGCTGTTCGATTCGCGGAAGCGCTCGGCTTCGCGCTTTTCCTGGGCGAAGGCCTTGACCACGCGAATGCCTGGAATGGTATCGGCCAGCACGTTGGTGACTTCGGCCCAGACGCGGTCAACCTTCTCGAAGCCGGTGCGCAACTTGTCGCGCACGTAATGGATCATGTAGGCAATGAAGGGCAGCGGCACCAAGGTGACGATGGCCAGCCAGGGATTGATCGAGAAGAGAATGACCGAGGTCATGACGATCATCAGCACGTCAGTCGCGAAATCGAGCAGGTGCAGCGAGATGAAGACGTTGATACGGTCGGTTTCCGAGCCGATGCGTGCCATCAGGTCGCCAGTCCGCTTGCCGCCGAAGTATTCCAGCGAGAGGCCGAGCAGGTGCTCATAGGTAGTGGTGCGCAGGTCGCGACCGATCCGTTCTGAAACCAGCGCCAGAATGTAGGTACGCAGCCAGCCGAGCAACCAGGCTACCAGCGCCGCCGCAAATAGACCGCCGAGGTAAGTGCTGACTAGCGGCCAGTCGATCGGCTGACCGTTCTGGAACGGAATCAAAACCTTGTCCATCAAGGGCATGGTCAGGTAGGGGGCGACCAGCGTTGCTGCGGTCGACGCCAGGGTGAGCAGGAATCCGGCAAGCAGTTGCCATTTGTAGGGTTTGGCAAAGCGCCAGAGGCGGAGCAGCGTCCAGGTGGACGGCGGCGTCGAGGTTTCGCGGGTGCAGATCGGGCATTCGTCTTCACCCGGTTCAAGCGGTGCTTTGCATTTGGGGCAGAAATCTTCGAGCGGGCGCTCTACCGGCTGGCCGGTGATCAAACTTTGCAGGTGCAGGTCAAATTCGGCAATGACGCGCAGCGCCGCCAGATTATGGCCCAGCGTGTAGCGCCAGCAGGCCAGGCGGCCCAACTCGTCAATCAATTCCAGCGTACCAACGCCGGCATGGTCGAGATGGTTGAGCTTGAGGCCGGGTTCCAGCGGCCATTCGCCCCAGCTTGTTTCGCCAGGTGTCTGGGCGAGCAGGCGGCGGTTGGTGAGCACCACCAAACCATTGGAAAACTGCAGGCGGGCATCAAGGTCGACGTTCAACCAAGCCTGAATATTCTCGCCGTCTGCAAGTTTGGCAGCGACCGTGGCAGCCCAGCGGTCAGGGAGTGCCGGTTCGTTGCCGGCCGGATTTGGTGCATTTAGGGTCATCAAAAGAGTATACCGCAAGGGCTGGCTGGCAACAGGCGAGAGCCAGCCTTCGGATGTCGTCTTCCCGGTGAGTCGCTACGAAAAACTTTACATGGGAACCCGGTAGCTGTCCTGAGTCATCAGGTCGACGCCGCAATCCTGTACTTCGATCCATGCGATAAATTCATTGATCGCCTGCTTGCCGACGAAGCGGCTACCGTGCTGCGGAACGATCTGCTCGATGTCAAGCTGACGCACCATGTTGGCCCAAAAACGACAGACTTTGCGGGTGACAATGTAACGCCGGTGGAAAGGCTCCATGAAACGAATGTGGCTGGCGAAATCAGTAATCGGTTCGGCTGCCTTCTCGTGCGGCACCAGCGACGTGCCGAGGTCGCCGGAAAAGAGAATTTTCGATATCGGATCGTAAAACTGGAAGTTGCCTTCAGCGTGCATGAAGTGCGCTGGTAGCGCGAGAATCCTGCTCTCCCCGAGGCGGATCACCATGCCTTGATCGGGAATACCAAGGATGCGATCAGAGACATCTTTGCCCGTGGTGAAGTGGGGGACAAAGCGAGTCCACAAGGTGGAGATCATTACTTTGCAATGGGAGGCGACGAACCACTTGTTAACCGAGGCAATGATGTCCGGGTCAGGATGCGAGGCGAGGATGTAGTCGAGATTCTTGGACGAAAAATGTTTCTGCATGTCCATCAGCAGGCCGCTGTAAGTCATGTTGCCGCCCGGATCAATCAGTGCACCGTGGCCGTTGTTGACGACCAGAAACTGATTGCACTGCACGGCGCCCGCCGCCGAGTCATCGACCAGATCGTAGAAGGCGTGGACGATGTGCTTTCCATCATTGAATAGTTCAACGGCCATAGATACCTCTTTGAAATTTGTGAATCATTATCGCCACAGTGTGTGGTTTTGGCTAGGGGCAATAGCATTCTGGGAGAAAGCGTTCGGGAAGGCTTCATTGGAGTCGTTGGATGGGTCGATTTTGGGCTAAATTGTTCAAAACTTGGGCTGTTACGGTCAACTGGAAAAATGGGCAAAAAAACACATGCTTTAGAACTTGGGAAGTCCCCTGCATTGGCGCTGTCACGCCAACTGCTTTTGGTGCTCGCGCCTTCATGGAGTGGACGAAGTGCCCAATTGCAACGTTTCGAGCGAACGAACAAGACCAGCGCTTGGAAATCTGTTGGCGAGACGCTTGCCGTAAGCCTTGGCAGGTCCGGATTGGCTTGGGGGCGGGGGGGGCATCCGCATGTCGAGGGTGTTGAGCCGGATAAGCGTGAGGGTGATGGTTGCGCGCCGGCCGGCATTTTTGCGATATCTGCGCTATTCGGTTATGCCGGATTAGATAGCCCGATTGCTCAAGCCGCCAAGTTGCCTTATCTGCCTGCCACTGCTGACCTCAAGGCGATTGATGACCCGGCTTCAGCGTATTACAACCGGATTGTCGATCAATCTGCTGTCGCACAGCGTGATTGGGCGTCGTGCGAGGACATGCTGCGTAGCGATCAGCGCTATGCCATCGGCGCGGTAGTTGCGCATAACGCTGAGCCGCCGGCGGCGGGCGCGGGTTCGTGCATTTTTTTGCACGTTTGGCAAAGCGCAGGAACGCCGACGGCGGGTTGCACCGCAATGTCACTGGCTGACATGACGGCGATTGCCGGTTGGCTGGACGCGCGAGCGGTGCCATTGTTGGTGCAGTTGCCGATACTTGAGTATGAACGGCTGCGTGAGCACTGGGGTTTGCCGGTGACAGTTGTTGGTGAGCCGGCTAGACTGGCAAGCCCGTAACCCTTACTGCCCCTTCGCCTGTGCTCAATAAAATCTGGGTCGCTTTCATCCTGGTCGGCTTTGTTGCCGCCGTGGCGCAATTGCTGCAGGGCGATCTCGATATTTTTACGCGGGTACTGACCGGTTTGTTCGATACGGCCAAGACCGGTTTCGACATTTCAATCGGCCTCGTCGGCATCATGAGTCTCTGGCTGGGGATTATGAAGATCGGCGAGCGCGGTGGGCTGATTGAGCTCTTCAGCCGCGTTGTCGCGCCCTTCTTTCGACGTGTTTTTCCCGACATTCCGGTGGGCCATCCGGCGAGCGGCAGCATCGTCATGAACGCCAGCGCCAACATGCTCGGCCTCGATAACGCGGCGACGCCGCTCGGCCTCAAGGCGATGCGCGAGTTGCAGGAAATCAATCCGCAGAAAGACACCGCCAGCAACCCGATGATCATGTTTCTGGTCCTCAACACCGCCGGCATTACGCTGATCCCGACGACGGTGATCGCCATCCGTCAGAGCATCGCGATCAAACAGGGTCTGGTCGGCTTCAATGCCGCCGATATCTTCCTGCCGACCCTGCTTGGCACCTTTGTTTCTTTCTGTGCCGGCTTGATCGCTGTGGCGATCTGGCAGCGCATTAACCTCTTCTGCAAGCCGGTGCTGGCGTTTTTTGGAGGCTTCGCGGCGCTCATGGCCGGGCTGTACTTTTGGCTGTCCGGCATGTCGTCCGAGCAAATGGCGCAAATGATAGGCCTCCTTGGCAGCGGCATCATCTTCACTATCATCGTGCTCTTCGTCGGCGTTGCCGCCTGGCGCGGCATCGACGTTTACGAAAGCTTTGTCGACGGCGCCAAGGAAGGTTTTGGCGTTGCCATCCAGATCATTCCCTACCTGATCGCCATGCTCGTCGCCATTTCGGTCTTTCGCACCACTGGCTGCATGGATTACGTTATTGCCGGCATCCGCAGCGTCGTGCTGGCGCTCGGGATGAATGACGATTTCGTACCTGCCTTGCCGGTTGGCCTGATGAAAACGCTGAGTGGCAGCGGCGCGCGCGGCCTGATGGTTGATGTGATGACGACCTATGGCGTTGATTCCTTCCAGGGCAAGCTGGCGGCGATCATTCAAGGCTCAACGGAAACCACCTTCTACGTGCTGGCTGTCTATTTTGGCAGCGTCGGCATTACCAAAACCCGCTACGCCGTCGCCGCTGGCCTGATCGCCGATGCCGTCGGCCTCGTTGGGGCGATTCTGATCGCTTACGCCTTCTATCACTGAGAATGCTGCGGTCAACCGGGAAAATGAGCGAAAATTACGGCTTGCCGATTTAGCCTGCTCACGTGTCCAAACTCGTCTTCCTCAATAAGCCCTACGGCGTTCTCAGCCAATTTACGCGCGAAGGCAAGTGGCGGGCGCTCGACGAGTTCATTCCGCTCAAGGGCGTTTATGTCGCAGGCCGGCTGGATGCCGATAGCGAAGGCCTGCTGATTCTGACCGATGACGGCAAGCTGCAGGCGAAGATCGCTGATCCCAAACACAAGCTGGAAAAAACTTACTGGGCGCAGGTCGAAGGTGTTCCGGATGAGGCTGCGCTGGATCTATTGCGCGCCGGCATCAAACTTACCGACTTTACCGCGCGGCCGGCTAAAGCCCGCTTGATTGATCAGCCGCAAGGCTTGTGGCAGCGTGATCCGCCGGTCCGCTTTCGCGCCGCAATCCCGACCTCGTGGCTGGAGATCCGCATCAGTGAAGGCAAGAATCGTCAGGTGAGACGGATGACTGCGGCGATCGGTTATCCTACGTTACGGCTGATTCGTGTCGCGATTGGCGGACAAACGTTGGACGGCCTTGGCTTGGGCCAATGGCGACAGATCGACGGCGGGTTTGAACAATTTGAGAAATAGCGAATTGAGGAAAGCAATGAAACATCTGGTTCAATTAGTAGTGGTACTCAGTTTGGTGGCAACCGGCGCTTCGCTAAATGCGGCGCCACGTGCCGCCGAAGACCCCTCGGCGGTGGTGATCAGCACCAGTGAGTCAGCACCGGTCGTCAAACGTCAGGCGCCAAAACAAACCCAGGCAACGCCCAAGAAAAAGGCCAGCAGCTCAAAAGCCAAGCCCGTCAAGAAAGCGACAAAGCGATGATTGCTAAAATCTTGAGCGGCTGCGCGTTGCTCTTCTGCGCCTTGCTGGCTCAAGCCGATATGCCGGTGATGGAATTGAGCGCCGGCATGCACCGTATCGAGGCGGAAGTCGCCGCCGATCAGCAGAATCGAACGGTTGGCCTGATGAATCGCAAGGCGATGCCAGCGCAACGCGGCATGCTCTTTGTCTTTACGCAGAAAAACACCCACTGCATGTGGATGCGCAATACCCTGATCCCGCTCTCGGTTGCCTTTCTCGATGAAGACGGTGTGGTGATCAATATCGAAGACATGCAGCCGCAGACCGAAAGTAATCACTGCGCCAAAGTGCCGGCGCGCTATGCGCTGGAGATGAATCTCGGGTGGTTCGCCCAGCGCGGCCTCAAGGCCGGCGCCAAAATCAACGGTATTGAAAAGGCGCCGCGTCCGCAGTGATGATTCGTCAGCAGTGGCAGTACAAGTTGTTGCAAGGTACGCCGGATGCCGCGTTGGCCTCCTGGTTGACCGAGCCGGATTCACTGACGGCGCGTTGTCAGCGTAACTGCCGCCAGTTTCGCGTTCGGCTCTTGCGATCCGGTTTGCTCTTGCCGGTGGATGGCGAAGACGCTCGCCGTCGTCTGGTCCGTGGCCGCGAGGTGTTGCTCGAGTGCGATGGCGTGCCGGTGATTTTTGCCCATTCTGTGCTGTTGACCGCAACAAACGGGCGATTGAAGCGCTGGCTGGCCGGATTGGGCAGCCGTTCCTTAGGCTCCTTGCTGTTCAACTACCCCGGTTTTGCCCGCGGGCAGTTAGGGTTCCGTAAGCTTGACGCGCGCGACAAGCTTTATCAGCGGGCCCGGCCGTGGGCGGACGGCGCACCTGAGTTATGGGCGCGGCGTTCAGTGCATCGTCTTGGCAAACAATCGCTATGTGTGACTGAGGTGTTTTTGCCAGGGATTGGCGGACTCGGACAATAAAAAGCCCTCGCCGCGGCGAGGGCTTGGCGTCGAGTTGGTGCCAAAGTTTGAAACCGGCCGGGCGGTAGCGAAATGCACCGCACAACAGTTGGCTACCTCACTTCAGATCAAAACGATCAGCGTTCATGACCTTCGTCCAGGCGGCGACGAAATCATTGACGAACTTTTGCTGATTGTCATCCTGTGCATAGACCTCCGCATAGGCACGCAGGATCGAGTTGGCGCCAAACACCAGATCGACACGGGTTGCTGTCCACTTGACGGTATTGCTCTTGCGGTCACGAACTTCATAGAGGTTGTTCCCCGCTGGCCTCCAGGTGTAGGCCATGTCAGTGAGTGCGACGAAGAAGTCGTTGCTCAGAACACCAGCCCGATCAGTGAAAACACCATGCTTGTTACCACCGTGATTGGTGCCGATAACCCGCATGCCGCCGATCAAGGCGGTCGTTTCGCTGGCCGTTAGACGCATCAACTGCGCACGGTCGAGCAGCAACTCTTCTGCGCTGACGACGAAGTCTTTCTTCAGCCAGTTGCGAAAGCCGTCGGCCAGTGGCTCAAGGACATCAAAGGACTCGGCATCCGTCATCTCGGCGGTGGCATCGCCGCGGCCCGGCGCGAAGGGAACGCTGATATTGAACCCGGCGGCCAGTGCAGCTTGTTCGACGCCAATGTTGCCGGCTAAAACGATAACATCAGCCACGCTGGCACCTGTTTCAGCGGCAATTTTTTCGTAAATTGCCAGCACTTTGACGAGACGGGCGGGTTCGTTGCCTTCCCAGTCTTTTTGTGGCGCCAGGCGAATGCGCGCGCCATTGGCGCCGCCACGCTTGTCCGAGCCACGATAGGTGCGGGCGCTATCCCAGGCCGTGGCGACCATCTCGCTGACGGAAAGACCACTGGCGGTGATTTTCACTTTGACAGCTACGCTATCGTAGTCGCTGCGACCGGCCGGCACCGGATCTTGCCAGATCAGATCTTCCTGCGGCACATCCGGTCCGATATAGCGTGCCTTCGGGCCCATGTCGCGGTGGGTCAGCTTGAACCAGGCGCGGGCAAAGACGTCCGAGAAGTACGCTGGGTCTTTGTGGAAGCGCTCGGATATCTTGCGATATTCCGGGTCCATTTTCATCGCCATGTCGGCATCGGTCATGATCGGCTTGCAGCGGATCGACGGGTCTTCGACATCGACCGGCATGTCTTCTCCCCTGATGTTGACCGGTTCCCACTGCCAGGCACCGGCCGGACTCTTGTTCAAGGCCCAGTCATAGCCCAACAGCAGATCGAAATAGCCGTTGTCCCATTGGGTCGGATGTGTTGTCCAGGCACCTTCGATGCCGCTGGTGACCGTATCGCGGCCAATTCCGCGGGTGCTGTGGTTGTTCCAGCCGAGCCCCTGTTCTTCAAGTTCCGCACCCTCCGGCGCCGGGCCGAGCCTGGCGGCGCTGCCATTGCCGTGCGCCTTGCCGACGGTGTGGCCACCGGCGGTCAACGCAACGGTTTCTTCATCATTCATCGCCATACGGGCGAAGGTGACGCGGATGTCGTGTGCGGTTTTGAGCGGATCGGGTTTGCCATCGACCCCTTCCGGATTGACATAAATCAGACCCATCATCACTGTAGCGAGCGGGTTGTCCAAATCACGCTCACCCGAGTAGCGGCTGTTCTCGCCACCGCTGGGGGCGAGCCATTCTTTCTCCGAACCCCAGTAGGTGTCCTTCTCCGGGTGCCAGATGTCTTCACGGCCGAAGGCGAAGCCAAACGTCTTCAGGCCCATCGATTCGTAAGCCACGGTGCCGGCCAGGATGATCAGGTCAGCCCAACTGATCTGCTTGCCGTATTTTTTCTTGATCGGCCAGAGCAGGCGGCGCGCCTTGTCGAGGTTGACATTGTCCGGCCACGAATTGAGTGGCGCGAAACGCTGGTTGCCCGTGCCGCCTCCACCGCGACCATCGGCGATACGGTAGGTGCCTGCCGAGTGCCAGGCCATGCGGATCATCAGGCCACCATAGTGGCCCCAGTCGGCTGGCCACCAATCTTGGCTGTCAGTCATCAATGCTTTGACATCATTTTTTAGCGCTGCGATGTCCAGTTTCTTGAGTTCATCGCGATAGTTGAAATCAGCACCCAGCGGATTGGTCTTGCTGTCGTGCTGGTGCAGGATGTCGAGATTCAGTGTCTTTGGCCACCAATCCATTCTGGACATGGACGCCGACGTCATCCCACCGTGCATGACGGGACATTTACCTTCATTGCTCATGGCTTGTTTCTCCTCTGGTTTATGGCTTGGATATGGATTGATGAAAATCATCAATGAACCACAGGCTACGCGCCGCAAATCTGGAAAGCCATTGAATCCTCACTATCGGGTCGATAGTCTGGGCATAAGCGAAAAACTGGCGCTGAGAGGCGTCATCCGTTTTGTAGGGCAGATGAAAATAGAAAAGGGAGCTGTCAGCTCCCTTTTCTGGCTAAGGCTCGTCTTCCGAGCCTCTATCCCGAAGAGCTGTCAGGCGAAATTGGCTTCAACGAACGACCAATTAATCAGAGAAGCGAGGAAGGTTTCGACGAACTTCGGACGCATATTGCGGTAGTCGATGTAGTAGGCGTGTTCCCAGACATCGACGCAGAGCAGTGCCTTGTCGCCGGTGGTCAGCGGGGTGCCGGCGGCGCCCATGTTGACGATGTCGACTGAGCCGTCAGCCTTCTTGACCAGCCAGGTCCAGCCGGAACCGAAATTGCCGACAGCCGAGGTCTGGAAGGCGGTTTTGAAGGCATCCAGCGAACCCCACTTGGCGTCGATGGCTGCAGCCAGGGCACCCTTCGGAGCGCCGCCGCCGTTCGGGGTCAGGCAGCTCCAGAAGAATGTGTGGTTCCAGACTTGTGCTGCGTTGTTATACACGCCGCCGGCCGGGGCCTTTTTGACGATGGCTTCGAGATCGAGGTTTTCGTATTCGGTGCCCTTGATCAGGTTGTTCAGGTTGGTGACATAGGCCTGATGGTGCTTACTGTAGTGGTAATCAAAGGTCTCGGCCGACATGTGCGGTGCGAGGGCGTCTTTGGCAAAAGTCAGGGCGGGCAGTTGATGTTCCATTTAAATTCTCCGTTGTATTTAAGGGGTAAAACAAAAATTCTAGTCAGCTTCCGGACTTGCGACAACCTGATTGACGGTGCTGAGCGCGCTGCCTTTGGCGAAACTGAGGCGGAGCTCGCTACCGATCTTCAGTTTGCTTGCATCGCGCACCGCATTTCCATCAGGGCCTAGCGCAATCGCATAGCCGCGCGTCAATACCGCGAGCGGATCGAGTTGACTCAGACTGGCGGATAAGCCATTTAGTTTCATTTTGGGCGCGGATATTTGCCAGCGAACTGCATTGGTCAGCCGAAAAGCATGATGACGCAGACTTTCGCGCTGCTGTTGCAAGCGCTGGGCAGGATGCCTCAGGCGGCTGGCCAGCCAGTCGATTTGCTGGCCGCGTTCGGCAAAAGAGCGGCTGGTTCGCTGGCGCAGGCGGCGACCAAGTTGGGCAAGTTGCGTCAGCAAGGCATCGCGATCCGGGCTGAGTAATTCAGCAGCAGCGGTTGGCGTCGCGGCACGCAGGTCGGCAGCGAAGTCGGCGATGGTGAAGTCGGTTTCGTGCCCGACGCCACTGACGACGGGAATCCGGCTCGCCCGGATGGCGCGGGCAACGGCTTCGTCGTTAAAGGCCCAGAGGTCTTCGATGCTGCCGCCACCGCGACAAAGAATAATCGCATCGCACTGACTATGGCCGGCAAGGGTAATGGCTGCGGCAATTTTGGCGCCGGCACCTTCACCTTGGACTGGCGTCGGGTAAATTTCAACCGGTAGGTGCGGTGCGCGCCGGCGCAGGGTCTTGAGAACGTCCTGCAGGGCGGCGGCCTGCGGGCTGGTGACGATGGCCAGGGCGGCCGGGTATTCTGGTAGCGGCCGGCGGGTTGCCGGGTCAAAAAGGCCGTCGGCTTCCAACTTGGCCTTGAGGCGGAGAAACTGCTCGAAAAAATCACCCTGACCGGCACGGCGGATGGCTTCTATGTTGAGTTGAAATTCGCCGCGTGGTTCGTAAAAAGAAACCAGCGCGCGCGCTTCGATTTTTTGCCCGTTCTCCAGCCGCCAACCAAGCAACTGCGCCTTGTTACGCCACATTACGCAGCGTACCTGCGCATTGGCATCCTTGAGCGAAAAATAAACGTGGCCGGAGGCCGCGTAGGTCAGGTTGGAGATTTCGCCAGCGACCCAGCTGAGTGGAAAAGCATTTTCCAGGCATTCGCGCACCAGCCTGTTAATGGCTGAAATACTGAGAATTGGGGGCGGCGAGCTGAGTGTGGAGTCCATAAAACAGAATTGTAGCGCGGTAGTGCCGGAGAGGCGATGCGAGCATCTTTTTTGCTGTGGCTAAGCAATTGATTTTTATTGAATTAAACAATATGCCTAGTTTTGATGCGGGGCAAGAAAAACCCTTTCCAAGTAAGGGCTTAGCGATCGTGTTGACATGCGATTCACAGACTTATCCACAGATTCTGGGGATAAACCTGCTGGCGCCCGAATGACGGGGCTTGCCGGCAAGCCCCGTGCAGGGCAAAATCATGGGCTATTATTTCTGCGAGGATTCTCCGTGTTCGCAATTGTTCAGGCTGCCGGTTGGCCAATCTGGCCGCTTCTTCTGGCCTCCGTTATTTCCGTTGCTTTGATTATCGAGCGTCTGCTGGCTTTGCGTCGAGCCAAGGTGGTGCCTGGCGGTTTGTTGCAGCGCGCGGTTGGCGAGTTCAAGCGCGGTGCCAATAATGACAAGCTGCTCGAAGAACTTGAGCGCCATTCGCCTCTGGGTCGTGTGCTTTCAGCGGGCTTGCGCAACGTCAACACCTCACGCGAAATTATGAAGGAGTCGATTGAGGAAGCTGGCGGCGCGGTTGCCCATGAGCTGAATCGCTATCTGACGACGCTCGGAACGATTGCCTCGATCAGCCCGCTGATGGGTCTGTTCGGTACTGTGGTCGGGATGATCGAGATTTTCGGTTCGCAGTCGCCGACCGGTACCAACCCGCAACAACTGGCGAGCGGTATTGCGATTGCGCTCTACAACACCGGGTTCGGCATATTTATCGCGATTCCCAGCCTGATTTTCTGGCGTCATTTCCGCGCTCAGGTCGATGGCTTTGTCGTCGAGATGGAGCAGCAGGCGGTTCGTCTTGTTGAGTACATGCACGGTGATCGGAAGTAAGTCATGAATTTTCAGCGCGGCCGCTCTCATGAAGAGCCGGAAATCAACCTGATCCCGATGATCGACGTGCTGTTGGTGATCATTATTTTCCTGATGCTGACGACCACCTATTCAAAAACCTCAGGTCTCGAAATCAATCTGCCAACAGCTGACGCGACCAAGCAGGTTGAGCAACCGAACGAGATTGATGTGGCGGTGACTTCAGCCGGGCAGGTTTTGATCAACAAATCGCCGTTAACCGTAACTGATGTAAAGAGCATTGCCGATGGCCTGCGCCGTGCGGCAGGTGAGCGTCAGGATCCGGTGATAGTCATTAATGCCGATGCCAAGGCTACCCATCAGGCTGTCGTTGATGTCATGCAGGCGGCACAAACCGCCGGCTACCCACGAATTTCCTTCGCCACTCAAACGCCTCGCTAATGTTTGCACGCTGGCTACAGCGCCTATGGTTTGATCAACGCCGGCTCCCGCCGGCGTTGTGGCTTTTGCTGCCGCTCAATGGACTGTTTGTTGTCTTGTCGACGCTCAAGCGCTGGCTGACGCAGCCGGAAAAGTTGTCGGTGCCGGTGATAGTCGTCGGCAATATTACCGTTGGCGGTGCTGGCAAAACACCGCTTACCTTGTGGTTGGGGCAACAGTTGGTATTGCGTGGGTTCAAGCCGGGGATTGTCAGCCGGGGCTACGGTGGAAATAATGCGCTGCCACGCGAGGTGATGGCAGCATCTGACCCGGTTGAAGTGGGTGACGAAGCGCTTTTGCTCGCCAGGCGTGTCGTTGTGCCGGTCTGGGTTGCGCGCGACCGCGTTGCCGCTGGGCAGGCTCTGCTCGCCGCACACCCCGAGGTGAATCTGATTCTTTGCGACGACGGATTACAGCATTACCGGCTGGCGCGCGATGTCGAACTGGTGGTTTTCGATGGTCGCGGCACCGGCAACGGCTGGCGACTGCCGCTCGGCCCGCTCCGTGAGCCGCTATCCCGGCTTGATACGGTCGACGCGATTATTTGCAATAATTTTTCCGGCGAAAAAATGCCATCGCAGGTGCCGCAGTTCGCGATGAGTTTGCTGGCCAGCGAGTTTTACCGGCTGGACAATGTCTCGCAACGCGCACCGGCAGACTATTTCGCTGGCAAAAAACTTTATGCGCTGGCCGGTATCGGCGATCCGGTCCGGTTTTTTCGCACATTGAAAAGTCTGGGTCTGCGCTTTGAAGCACAACCGTTCCCCGATCATCATGCTTACTGTGCGTCTGATCTAGCTTTCGCCAAGGACGGCATCCTCCTGATGACCGAGAAGGATGCAGTAAAATGTGCCGGTCTAACCTCAGGTGAAGCTTGGGTTTTGCCGGTCGAAGCCGAGCTTTCGCCGGCTTTGATTGATCTAATTCTGGAGAAACTACGCGATGGACGCCAGGCTGCTTGAAATTCTTGTTTGCCCGATTTGCAAAAGCAATCTCGATTACCGCAAGGTCGACAAGGAACTGGTCTGCAAGCCCTGCAAACTAGCTTTCCCGATTCGTGACGATATCCCGGTGATGCTTGAAGACGAGGCGCGCCCGCTGGCGGAGGGCGAGTGAGCGGTTTGCCGTTCGCCTTTAAAGTCGTCATTCCGGCGCGTTATGCGTCGACCCGGCTGCCGGGTAAACCGCTGCTCGATCTCGCTGGCAAGCCGATGGTTGTCCGGGTGGCGGAGCAGGCACATTTGTCCGGTGCCGAAGAAATCTGGGTAGCGACCGATCATCAGGGCGTGCGTGATGCTGTCGAGGCCCATGAGTTTGCTGCGGTGATGACGCGCGGTGATCACCTGACCGGCACTGATCGACTGGCTGAAGTAGTTGAGCAGCGTGGCTGGCGTGGCGATACCATCGTCGTCAATGTGCAGGGCGACGAGCCGCTGATTGATCCGGCGTTGATTGTTCAGACGGCGCGCCAGTTGGCGGCCAGTGGCGCCGATATTGCGACCGTTGCGCACCCGATCCATGATGCCGCCGACTTTTTCAACCCCAATGTCGTCAAGGTGGTTTGCCGGGCCGATGGCGATGCCGCTTATTTTTCGCGGGCGCCGATTCCCTACGCGCGCGATCATTTCGCTAGCGAGAACGGTGGCGAGACCTTGCCTGGTGATTTTCCGGCCTATCGCCATGTTGGTCTCTATGCCTATCGCGCCAGTTTTTTACGGGCTTTTTCCGGGTTGACCGTAGCGCCGACTGAACAATTTGAATCGCTGGAGCAGTTACGTGCCCTCTGGCACGGCTACCGGATAAGCGTCACGCTGGTCGCCTCGGCACCGGCCGCTGGCGTTGATACGCCTGAAGATGCAGAGCGGATGCGCAAACTGTTTGACCATGCTCGAAATAGCGAGTAATTTTTCGCCCTTAGAGAACAGCTCCAACTCACGCTGATAACAAAAATTTTTGCTTAACAAACCGAGGGACTTTCAATGAAATTGATTCTGTTGGGCGCACCGGGCGCCGGTAAGGGCACGCAAGCTACGTTTATATCCAAGCAGTTCGGGATTCCCCAAATTTCTACTGGCGACATGCTGCGCGCTCAGGTCAAGGCCGGCACGCCTTTGGGTCTGGAAGCTAAAAAGCATATGGATGCCGGTGGGCTGGTGCCGGATGCAGTGATCATCGGTATGGTCAAGGACAGGCTGACCCAGGATGACTGCAAGAACGGTTATCTTTTTGACGGCTTCCCGCGCACGATTCCGCAGGCTGACGCAATGAAGGATGCCGGCGTGCCGCTCGATTTCGTCCTCGAAATTGACGTGCCGGACAGCGATATCGTTACCCGTATGGCTGGTCGCCGCGCTCACCTGGCCTCCGGTCGTACCTATCACGTCAAGTTCAACCCGCCGAAGGTTGAGGGCATTGATGACGTGACCGGCGAGCCGCTGGTGCAGCGTGATGATGACAAGGAAGAAACAGTCAAGAAACGTCTGGAGATTTATCACTCACAGACCAAGCCACTGGTTGATTTTTACAGCAAGTGGTCTGCCGCTGGCGCAGCTGCCGCTCCGAAGGTGCGCAAGGTGGCTGGCGTCGGCAATGTCGACAGCATTACCAAGAGCGTTTTTGACGCCTTGAAATAAGTGAAGTGAAATGACGGTAAAAAACGCCTTCTACGCACAATCCGGAGGCGTTACCTCCGTCATCAACAGTTCGGCGTGCGGCCTGATCCAGGAAGCACGCCGCCATCCCGACAAGATCGGCAAAGTCTATGCCGGCCGCGATGGCATCGTCGGCGCCCTGACCGAAGACCTGATCGATACCAGTCTCGAATCTGACGAAGATATTGCCCGCCTGCGTTACACGCCGGGTGGCGCCTTCGGCTCCTGCCGCTACAAATTGAAAAGCCTGGAAGATCATCGCGCCCAATACGAGCGCCTGATCGAAGTTTTCAAGGCGCACGACATCGGTTATTTCTTCTACAACGGCGGCAATGATTCGATGGATACCGCCTGGAAGGTCTCGCAGATCGCCGAGAAATTGGGCTATCCGGTAGTTTGCGTTGGTATCCCCAAAACTGTCGATAACGATCTGCCGCTAACCGATTGCTGCCCCGGTTTCGGTTCGGTCGCCAAGTATGTTGCGACCTCAATCCGCGAAGCGGGTTATGACGTTGCTTCAATGGCGCGTACTTCCACCAAGATTTTCGTTCTCGAAGTGATGGGGCGCCACGCCGGCTGGATTACAGCGGCTTGTGGGCTGGCCTCTGAAAATGTCGGCGAACCGCCACATATTTTGTTGTTCCCGGAAGTGCCGTTCAATCCGGAAAAATTCCTCGCCCGGGTGCAGGAATGCGTCGATCAGTATGGCTATTGCACCATCGCTGTCTCTGAGGGGCTGTCTGGCGCGGATGGCAAGCTGATCGCTGATTCTGGTACCAAGGATGCTTTTGGGCATTCACAACTCGGTGGTGTTGGGCAGATTGTCGCGCAACTGGTCAAGGACAAATTGGGCTTCAAATATCACTGGGCGCTCGCTGATTACCTGCAGCGCTCGGCGCGCCATCAGTCATCGCGGACTGACGTCGAGCAGGCGCACGCATTGGGCATTGCTGCGGTCAACCTCGCTTTGCAGGGCAAAAATGCCATGATGGCAACCATCGAGCGTTTGGCCGATGCGCCGTATCGCTGGGAAATCGGCGAAGCGCCGCTCAAGGATATTGCCAACGTAGAGCGCAAGATGCCGGCTGAATTCATTACGGCGGACGGTTTTCATATCACCGATGCCTGCCGCACATATTTGCAGCCGTTGATCGAGGGGGAGGATCCGCCACCGTATCGTAAAGGTCTACCTGACTATGTTCGTTTGAAGAACATATCCATAGAAAGAAAGCTGGAGACGTTCAAGGTCTGATTTTTTGTTTGCCACAAAAAGGGGGAAGAGATGTCGAATCCGTTGTTGCTTGCGCTTGCTTGCGCCGTATTAGCCGTGCTGTATGGCTGGATTTCCAGCAAACAGATTCTCGCGTTGCCTGCCGGTAACGAGCGTATGCAGGAAATTGCCAAGGCGATTCAGGAAGGGGCTGAGGCTTATCTCAGCCGACAATACAAAACCATCGCCGTAGTTGGCGTTGTGCTTTTCCTGCTCATTGGCTTTGTGCCTCAGTTGGGTTGGCTGACAGCCTTTGGGTTCATGATTGGAGCGGTACTTTCCGGTGCGGCAGGCTTCATCGGCATGAATGTGTCGGTGCGGGCCAATGTGCGGACCGCCGAAGCGGCCCGTCACGGCATTGCAGCCGCCCTCGACGTTGCCTTCAAGGGCGGCGCGATTACCGGGATGCTGGTCGTTGGACTTGGCTTGCTTGGCGTGGCCGGTTATTACGTATTCCTGAAATCGGTTAATGGTGCTGGAGCGGATTTGCACCATGTGATTGAACCGCTGGTCGGCCTTGCCTTTGGTTCGTCGCTGATTTCAATCTTCGCCCGGCTTGGTGGCGGTATCTTCACCAAGGGCGCTGACGTCGGCGCTGACCTGGTGGGTAAGGTGGAAGCTGGCATTCCGGAAGACGACCCGCGCAACCCGGCGGTTATCGCCGATAACGTCGGCGATAACGTTGGCGACTGCGCTGGCATGGCGGCTGACCTTTTTGAAACTTATGCCGTGACGGTGGTGGCAACGATGGTGCTAGCCGCGCTGATCATCAAGACTGCGAGCGGCCTCGGTGAAAACCTGGTGGTCTATCCGCTGGCACTGGGAGGCGTCTCGATCATCGCGTCGATCGTCGGCTGCTATTTTGTCAAGGCAACCGAAGGCGGCAAGATCATGGCCGCCCTTTATCGCGGCCTGATTGTCGCTGCTGTGCTCGCACTGGCCGCCTATTACCCGGTTACCGCTTGGTTGATCGGAGCGGGGGCAACGTTGCCGGATGGTACGGTGATCAACACCATGACCATGTTTGGCTGCTCCGTCGCTGGCCTGGTGCTGACTGCAGCGCTGGTCTGGATCACCGAGTACTACACCGGTACTGACTATCCGCCGGTCAAGCACGTCGCTTCTTCCTGCCAGACCGGTCATGCGACAAACATTATCGCCGGTATCGGTATTTCGATGAAATCTACCGCCTGGCCGGTGTTGTCGGTTTGTGCTGCAATTTTTGCTGCGCATGCGATGGGCGGTCTGTTTGGTATCGCAATCGCTGCCACCTCGATGCTGTCGATGGCCGGTATTGTCGTGGCGCTCGACGCCTACGGCCCGATTACCGACAATGCGGGTGGTATTGCCGAGATGGCTGGCCTGCCGAAGGAAGTCCGTGACGTTACCGATCCGCTGGATGCCGTTGGTAATACGACCAAAGCAGTAACCAAGGGTTACGCTATCGGTTCCGCCGGCCTCGCTGCACTGGTGCTTTTTGCTGACTACACGCACGGTCTGGAAGCAGTATCCGGCAAGGCTTTTACCTTCGACTTGTCGAACCATCTGGTGATCATCGGCCTCTTCATCGGTGGCCTGATTCCTTACCTGTTCGGTGCGATGGCGATGGAAGCGGTCGGTCGTTCGGCCAGCGCTGTGGTGATGGAAGTGCGTCGTCAGTTCAAGGAAATCCCTGGCATCATGGAAGGTACGGCCAAGCCGGATTACTCCCGTGCTGTCGATATGCTTACTGTGGCCGCGATCAAGGAAATGATGATTCCATCGATTTTGCCGATTGCTGTGCCGATCGCGGTTGGCCTTTTGCTTGGGCCGCAGGCACTCGGCGGCTTGCTGGTCGGTACCATCGTTACCGGCTTGTTTGTTGCCATTTCAATGACGACGGGTGGCGGCGCCTGGGATAACGCCAAGAAATACATCGAAGATGGTCATTTTGGCGGTAAAGGCTCGGATGCGCACAAAGCGGCTGTAACCGGTGATACGGTTGGCGATCCTTACAAGGACACCGCTGGTCCGGCGATCAATCCGTTGATCAAAATTATCAATCTGGTGGCGCTGCTTATCGTTCCGTTAATTGCTTAATACGACGAAAGTCTTAAAAAGGCGGCTCCGGCCGCCTTTTTTGTGGGATTTATCACATACCGTGCTACTGAACTAGGCTATGATTTTGACCATCAAAGGTGGGGTGATGGAAAAAGAACTAAATATAAATTCAGACTCGGGGAGCGTTGGCGTGCGTGAAGACATTCTTCACCTCGACCCCTTGCTCGATTGCCTGGTTGAGCTTACCCGTATTCATGGGCGCCCGAGTACGCGCGCGGCCTTGATTGCCGGCTTGCCTCTCGAAAAGGGTACGCTAACCCCATCCCTGTTTGCCCGTGCGGCCAGTCGTTCCGGTTTGTCGGCCAAGGTTTTGCGCCGTCCGCTGGAGAAGATTGATTCGATTTTGCTGCCTGCGGTGCTGTTGACCGCAGGAGACCAGGCGTGCGTGCTGCTTGGTTGGGATGAAACTGGCGAAATAGCGCGATTGCTTTTTCCCGAAACCGGGCAGGGCTCGGTTTCGATGTCGCGGGCTGAACTCGAGACCCGCTATACCGGCATTGCTATTTTCGCACGACCACATTTCCGTTTTGACAAGCGTACGCCACAAGTCGGTGACGTCAAACTTCGTCACTGGTTTTGGGGTGAGCTGTCTGATCAGTGGCCGGTCTACCGTGATGTGCTGGCTGCAGCCCTGTTGATCAACGTCATCGCGCTAGCGATGCCTTTGTTCACCATGAATGTGTATGACCGCGTGGTGCCCAACCGGGCGATGGAGACGCTTTGGGTGCTGGCCCTCGGCGTGATCCTCTTGCTCGGCATCGACATGGTGCTGCGCATGTTGCGCGGCTACTTCATTGATCTGGCGAGTGCACGAATTGACTTGCAGTTGTCAGCCAAAATCATGGAGCGCGTGCTTGGTGTGCGCATGGAGTCGCGCCCGGCGGCCGTTGGTGCCTTTGCCTCCAACCTGCGCTCTTTCGAGACGGTGCGTGACTTCATCACTTCAGCCACCGTAACAACCTTTATTGATTTGCCGTTTGCCTTGCTATTTGTATTAGTGATTGGCCTGATTCATTGGGTGCTGGTTATCCCAGTGCTGATCATGCTGGTACTGGTAATTGTTTATGCGTACATTTTGCAGCACAAGATGCATGAACTCTCGGAGACGACGTACCGGGCCGGTGCCATGCGTAACGCCACCCTGATTGAAAGTTTGACAGCGCTGGAAACGATCAAGACCCAGGGCGCTGAGAGCGTGATGCAGTCAAAGTGGGAAAAATCGGTCGCCTTTGTTTCGCGTGTCAACAACCAGATGCGTCTGTTATCTGCGGCAGCGACCAACGGTGCCATGGAGATGCAGCAGGCGGTCAATGTTGTTGTGGTCATTATCGGGGTCTATTTGATCGCCGATGGCAAGCTGACCATGGGCGGCATGATCGCCGCCACCATGCTTGCTTCCCGCGCAGTTGCGCCGCTCGGGCAGATGGTCGGTTTGTTGATGCAGTATCACAATGCCAAGACATCGTTGACCTCTCTTGAAGAGGTCATGGCCAAGCCGGTTGAGCGCCCGGCCGATGCTTCATTTGTTCATCGCCCGGAGTTACGCGGCAATATTGAATTCAAGGATGTTGGCTTCAGTTACCCGAATTCCTCAATCCCGGCGTTGAAGGGTGCTTCATTCAAAATAAATGCCGGTGAAAAAGTGGTGATCATCGGCCGCATCGGTTCTGGGAAAACCACGCTGCAAAAACTCCTGCTCGGCTTGTACCAGACGACTGCGGGTGCGGTGATGATCGATGGTGTCGATGTCAGGCAGCTCGATCCGGCGGATTTACGGCGCAATATCGGCTACATCGCCCAGGATCTAACGCTGTTTTACGGTTCGCTACGTGACAATATTTCTATCGGTGCGCCGTATGCCGATGACGCTTCAATTGTTGCTGCAGCCGAAGCCGGTGGCTTGACCGAGTTCGTCAATCGTCATCCGGACGGCTTTGATATGCTGATTGGTGAGCGTGGCGACTCTCTTTCCGGCGGACAACGCCAGGGCGTTGCTGCTGCGCGGGCATTCCTGATGGATCCGCCGATCCTGTTGCTTGATGAGCCAACGAGTTCAATGGATTTTTCCTCAGAAAACGCCTTTAAGCAACGCCTAAGAGAAATGGCTGCCCACAAGACGATGATTATCGTCACCCACCGCAACAGCCTGCTTGAACTGGCGACTCGCGTTATCGTTCTTGATGACGGTAAGGTGATTGCCGATGGTCCGCGTGATCAGGTTATCCAGGCCTTGCAGGGCGGCCGGATCGGGAGGGCGGGATGAAGTTTCTCAAACGCCTGCAGGCATTGCTTGAACGGATTGCCGAGCACAACAAAAAGTATGTCGAAAGATTGCTTGGGCGCTTACCCAATGCAGATGAGAAAGATGCCGTTGACTTTGCCACTGACGCTGATCTCGCCATCCTTCGTCAGGAGCCTTTGCGCGCCAAGGTGCTCTTGCGTTCTATCGGGATCGTAGCGGCTCTGTTTATTGCCTGGGCGGCGATTGCCCAGCTTGATGAAGTTACGCGCGGCGATGGCAAGGTCATCCCATCCAAGCAGATTCAGGTTCTGCAAAGCATCGACGGTGGTTTGGTGTCAGAAATTCTTGTCCGTGAGGGGGAGATTGTTCAAGCCAACCAGTTGTTGATCAAGATCGACGAGACCCGTTTTGTGTCATCGGTAAAAGAAAATCGAGTCCAGTACCTCGGCCTGGTAGCCAAGGCTGCGCGTTTGAAAGCCACTTCTGACGGTAAGCCGTTTATTCCACCGAAGGAAGTGATCGCCGAGGAGCCGCAGTTGGCCGAGCAGGAGCGTGAGCTATATGAGGCCAAGCGTTCTGAGATTGAGGCTGCCATTTCAATCGCCCGCCAGCAATTGATCCAGCGCCAGCAAGAACTTGGCGAGGCGCAGGCCAAGCGTGCCCAGGCGGGTCAGGGCTATGACCTGACCTCGCGCGAGTTGGCGGTGACCAAACCATTGATCAATTCCGGTGCGGTATCAGAGGTCGAGTTGCTTCGTCTCGAACGCGATGTCTCGCGTTATCGCGGTGAGCGCGACATGGCTTCTTCGCAGATTAGCCGGATCCAGGCGTCAATTAATGAAGCGCAACGCAAGATCGAAGAGGTCTCCCTGACCTTCCGTAATGATGCGGGTCGGGAGTTATCAGAAACAGTGTCAAAATTGAATGGCTTGGCCGAGGGTAGTGTCGCCCTGACTGATCGTGTCACCCAGTCTTCGATCCGTTCGCCGGTCAAGGGTACGGTCAAGCGTTTGCTGGTAAATACCGTCGGCGGCGTCGTTCAGCCCGGCAAGGATATGATCGAGATCGTTCCGCTGGAGGACGCTTTGTTGCTTGAGGCCAAGGTTATGCCGAGGGATATAGCCTTCCTCCGGCCCGGTCAGCCGGCCATGGTGAAATTTACGGCCTATGATTTCTCGATCTACGGTGGCCTGGAAGGGACGCTCGAGCACATTGGTGCGGATACCGTGATGGACGACAAAGGTAACGCGTTCTACATCGTTCGGGTACGCACTAACAAATCCGGATTTGGAGATGCAAATTTACCGATTATCCCCGGCATGGTGGCTGAGGTTGATGTTTTGACCGGGAAAAAGAGCATCCTTGCCTACTTGATGAAACCGGTTCTGCGCGCCAAGAGCGTGGCGCTTTCGGAGCGATGATGCAGCACTGGATAATAGATTCTGATCCTGCGGGATTGCCTGATTGGCATGAGGCGTTCCCTGATCTGAAGCTTGTGCAAGCGATGGCGCAAGTCACGCCCGCCGATCAAGCAGGTGTGCTCTGGTGCCGACTGCGCTCCAGTGCTCAGTTAGCCGAGGTTCTGGCTACTCTTGATTTTATGGCAGGCTTGCCGGTGGTTGTCTTGAGCGATGAGCCCGATGAGGCCTTGGTGATGCAGGCTCTGGCTGCAGGTGCGGCTGGTTGCTGTAACAGCCGTGCCGCGCCTGAGGTTTTGCGTCAGGTCGCTTTGGTGGTGAGCAACGGTGGCTTGTGGGTGGGGCAGTCGTTATTGCAGCGTTTGGTTGGCAGCACCTCAAAAGTTTTCGGTCAACGGCCAAAAGAGGTCAAAAATGAGCGTTGGGAGGATAAACTCTCCGATCGCGAGCGCCAAGTGGCCAGACTCGTTGCCAGTGGTTCAAGCAATCGGGAGGTGGCCGATCATCTGAATATTTCAGAACGCACTGTAAAAGCCCACATGAGCGCCATTTTTGAAAAGCTCGGTTTGCGTGATCGTTTGCAACTTTCTTTGCGAATCAACGGTTTAGTGGGCTTATCGTAATCGCGCTGCGGCCAAACTATCGGGCTGCCAAAAACTGTACTTTAGTCCAATAGCTTTATCTGGACAGTCTTCCTAAACTGGAGTTATCGTCAATAACTCTGGATAACTGTCATGGCTCAAGTCATCGCTAAAGTAGGTAAACTCTCCGGTGAAGCTTTTGCTCGGGACGCCTCTGGCAACGTCCGCCGCCTCAAGGCAGGTGATGTTATCCGTGAAGGTGAAACTGTCGTCGCCTCTGATGGCGCCCAGGTTCAGCTCAAGATGGCTGATGGCCGTGAGTTGATTGTGCGCTCGGGCGAGTCCGCCAAAATTGACGCTGAAGTGGCGGCTGAAGTTAAGCCGGATGCGGCTGATAGCTCGGTGGCGAATAATCAAAAGGGATTCCAGAAAATCGCCAAAGCGCTCACGGGCGAAGGCGATCTTGACGCACTGCTTGAAGACCCGGCCGTAGGCGCTGCCGGCGCCGGTGGTGGCGAAGGCCACAGCTTCATCGAGTTCTTGCGCGTTGTCGAGACGGTGGATCCATTGGCATTCCAGTTCGGGACAGGTCGCGGACGGGTGCTGGATACTATCGAAGGTGGCGCTGCTCGGGTCGTTGTGCCGCCAGAAATTCCACCTGAGACTGAAAATGTTGTTGCTAGCGGAAGCGAGGATGCTCCTGTTCTGGTGAGTCTCAAAGGGAGCGACGCAGACGGTTTTGTCACTGGCTATGTAATTTCCAGCCTGCCTGAGAATGGAACACTCTACTCAGATGCTGCCATGACGCAACTTGTGGCGGTCGGTGAAACTGTTGCTGGCCCAGTTTTTTTCAAGCCAAGTCCAAATTGGAATGGTGTAACCACGTTCTTGTATGCTTCAGTTGACGACGACGGAAAGATAGATACAACTCCGGCAACAGCAACGATTAACGTGCTGCCGGTCAATGATCCGGTTGGGTTGAGTGTTCCAGACACGAATGGCGGTCTGACGGTAGGCGATGTCAGCGTTCCTGAAAACGGCACGCTGAGCGGTCAGAGCTTCACCCTCAGCGCCCCGGACGGACTTGACCCGACGGCAGCCCTGACCATCGCCGGCACGCCGGTCAGCAAGGCCGACCTTGAGAACAGCGGCACCACCAACATCAACATCACCACCCCGCAAGGCGTCATGACCATCACCGGCTACAACCCGGTGAGCGGTGTTGTGACCTACAGCTACGACCCGAGCGGCAGTGCCAAAGACCACACCGGTGGTAATGTCCTCGACACGATCAGCATCATCGTCAAGGACGACGACGGCGACACGCAGAGCGGCAATCTGGTCATCAACATCACCGACACCGCACCGCTTGCCAATCCTGACACCAACGCCATCACCGAAGACGCGCTCAGCAATACCGTCGGCGGCAATGTTGTTACAACCGGCGCGGGTACCGACACGCTTGGCGCCGATACCGCCACCGTCACCGGTGTTGCCACCGGCAATGTGCCGGCTGGCGTTAGCGGCAATGTTGATTCGGACGTCACCGGCACCTACGGCAAAGTCACCATCGCTGCCGATGGCACCTACACCTACACGCTCGACAACAGCAGCCCGCTCGTCCAGGCACTCAATGCCGGGCAGCAGGTCACCGACATCTTCACCTATACCCTGACTGATGCCGACGGGAACGCCAGTACGACCACCCTGACCATCACCGTCACTGGGGCGAATGATGGTGTGACCCTGATGGTTCCAGACACGAATGGCGGTCTGACGGTAGGCGATGTCAGCGTTCCTGAAAACGGCACGCTGAGCGGTCAGAGCTTCACCATCAGCGCCCCGGACGGACTTGACCCGACGGCAGCCCTGACCATCGCCGGCACGCCGGTCAGCAAGGCCGACCTTGAGAACAGCGGCAGCACCAACATCAACATCACCACCCCGCAAGGCGTCATGACCATCACCGGCTACAACCCGGTGAGCGGTGTTGTGACCTACAGCTACGACCCGAGCGGCAGTGCCAAAGACCACACCGGTGGTAATGTCCTCGACACGATCAGCATCATCGTCAAGGACGACGACGGCGACACGCAGAGCGGCAATCTGGTCATCAACATCACCGACACCGCACCGCTTGCCAATCCTGACACCAACGCCATCACCGAAGACGCGCTCAGCAATACCGTCGGCGGCAATGTTGTTACAACCGGCGCGGGTACCGACACGCTTGGCGCCGATACCGCCACCGTCACCGGTGTTGCCACCGGCAATGTGCCGGCTGGCGTTAGCGGCAATGTTGGTTCGGACGTCACCGGCACCTACGGCAAAGTCACCATCGCAGCCGATGGCACCTACACCTACACGCTCGACAACAGCAGCCCGCTCGTCCAGGCACTCAATGCCGGGCAGCAGGTCACCGACATCTTCACCTATACCCTGACTGATGCCGATGGCGATGTCAGCACCACCACCCTCACCATCACCGTCACTGGGGCGAATGATGCGCCGGATATCACTGTCGGTACAGGCGACAGTGCGGGCGCCAGCCTCACGGAAGGCAACAGCGGGTTGACGGCGAACGGCACGTTGAGTATTTTTGATGTCGATACACTGGATACGGTTAGTTCTAGCGTGACCGGTGTTACGGCCAACTACTCGGGCCCCGGCGTGATGCCGCTAACCAATGCACAATTACTTGGAATGTTCAGCGTCCTTGGCGGCGAAAGCAGCACAACGGCGCAGAGCGCCCCCAACGGTATCGGCTGGACCTTCAATTCGGGCTCGCAGGCTTTTAATTTCCTGCCTGCCGGCCAAACGCTGACGCTTACCTACAACGTGCGCGCTACCGACAGTTCCGGTGCGTCGAACAACACCGACAACCAGCCGGTGACAATCACCATCACCGGCACCAACGACGGTGTTGTGGCTAATGCAGACACGCGGACTATCGCTGAGAACGCTGCCACTGCCGCGGATCGCAGCGGCAACGTTCTGACCAACGATATACTCGATCCCGACCTCGGCCAAACGACTTCTGTCAGCAGTTTTTCGCTCGATCACGACGGGAATGGCAGCCCGACAACTTTTTTACCGGGCACCTCGGTGCCCATCACCTCCGCCTCCGGCGGCACGCTCGGTGTGTTCACGATGGCGAGCAACGGGATTTATTCCTTTACGCCACAATCTTCGAACTACAGCGGACCCGTACCTGTCATCAATTACACGGCAAGTAGCACCAGTGGCGACAGCGCATCCTCGACGCTGACGATCAACGTCACACCGGTCTCCGATGCACCTGGGGTTACCCGCGATGCAGCGAACGTGACGACGAACGAAGACACGGCTGTTGCCCTCGGCTTCAATGCACCTACTGTCACCGACGCTATTGACCAGACCGGCCCGGCTGTTGGCGACAACCCGGAACTCTTAGGCCTGATCTCGCTATCCGGTATCCCGCGTGGAGCGATCCTACAGGATGCGTTAGGCAATAACCTGTTTACCATCCCGGCTGCCGGTAGTACGACGGTAACGGTTCGCCTTTCGGATGCCACTAACCTGATCGCCAACCCTGGCGTCGCTACGCTGACCATGACGACGGCGCAGTTCGAGTCATTGCGCCTGATGCCGCCGGCGCACAGCGGTGCCGACATCACGCAGGTGCGGATGACGGTGACCGAGTACGAGGTAGATGCATCCAGAAACCCTCTGGACCTCAACGTCGATGGCAACTTCACGAATGATGGTGCTAGCCGCAGTGCCGACGTCCGCGTGAACGTGCTCGCCGTGACTGATCCGATCGACCTGCGCATCGCCAAGGGCAACGGGCCGCACAGCGTGACGATCAGTGAGGATTCATCGCTGAACCTCACATCACTGCTCTCAGCAACCTTCCAGGATCTCGACGGCAGCGAGCGGCGCGACATCATCATCGCCAACCCGGCCGGCAACGGCACCATTTTTGTGAACGGTGTTGCGGTGCTTGCCGGTGCCTCTACGACAATTGCCTGGAACGCCAACGGCAACAATCTGGAAACCTCACAGACGGGTTTCCCTGCAATCAGCATCACTACCGGGGCTAATTTTAGCGGTGACCTCAACGGCATCACCGTCACATTGCGAGCCCAGGATACTGACCCCAATGGCGGCGTCACCCCTGCGATCCTGACCGACACCGTGACGCTGAATCTTTTTGTCACGCCGATTGCCGGTGATGTCACGATCGCGAATGTGTCAACGCCGGAAGACGCAGGCGTCCGCTTCCTCAACGCTCTGTCGCTGAGCGACACTGACGGCAGTGAGTCAATTACCGGTATCACGGTCAACAACGTGCCGGCTGGCTGGGTTATTCGCGACGACACCGGCGCCGTTGTCCTCACCGGCACGGGTTCTGCCGCCTACAGTGTTCCTGCTGGCGAAGTCAGCAACGGTGATTTCCGCAATTACACGGTGACGCCGCCGGCGCATAGCAGCGCCGACGCGACCACCTTGTCGATGATGGTACAGACGACTGATACGCGGATAGTAAATGGTTCGTCAATGACGAGCATCGTGTCGAAAGGCCTGACCCAGAGAGTTACGGTATCGGCTGTTGCCGAAATCATTGGTAGTGACTCTAATGCGGATGGCACGCCTGATCTGACGATGAATCCCAGTTTCGCCTACACAACGGCAGGCCAGGAGGACCAGTGGTTCACATTGAATCGCGAAGGCTTTAATCTGGAAACTCCCTGGAGTAATCAGGACAGCGACGGTAGCGAAAAAACCTTCGCACTGCTGACGCCAAGCATGAACGGCAATCCGGCCATCGGTTCTCAATTTAAATACACAGATGGCAGCGGCACTCATGTTTTGACCTTCACCGGTAGCGCGTTGCAAATTCCGATGAGCGCACTGGATACTCTCGAATTCAAGGCACCGGCCAATGTTGCCGGCACCTTCTCGATCGGCGTTCAAGCGCTGACTGTGGACACCGATCCGAACGGCGGCGCCTCGGTTCAGGCAATTTCCGGCAGCGCAACCTTGTCCAATCTGGTCATCGAGCCGGTTGCCGATCCGCTCACGCTCGCGGTCAATGCACCGGCCGTCGGGCTTGAAGACACTGCCATTGCTCTGGTTATTCGCCCCTATAGTGCCGATCCTTCTGAAACCTTTACGGTAAGCGTGAATGGTATTCCGGCAGGTGCGAAGATCCATTATGGTGGCGTTGAACTGACTGTCACCGGTGGCAGTGTCTCGATTGCCAATTTCAGCAAGACAACATCGCTGACAATCACCCCGCCGCCAAACAGTAATGTCGATATTCCGCTGAGTGTTTCGGCTGTTTCGGTCGATACCGTCGGTGGCGTTACCAGCACTTCCGGTCCTGCAACACTTCCGCTGCTGGTCGATGTGCGTGGTGTGGCTGATCCGGTGACGCTGACTGTTCAATCTCCGCTTGCAACCACGGAAGCTGCGGTCGACGGCGGAAATCAGCGTATTCCCCTCTCCAGCGTCATCACGGCAGTTACCCCCGCTGATGCCGACGGCTCCGAGTCCGTTGCGCTGGTTATCAGTGGCGTACCAGTCGGCTATACGCTGGAAGGGCTGACCTTCATGGGTGGCGTTGGTGCCGCCCGTATCTGGTCTGGCAGCGCAGCTGAAGTGGCAGGCGCCAAACTGGTGGTGCTTGACGCTAATTTCAGCGGCAAGATCAACTTCAATGTCCGCGCCGTATCTACCGAAAACGATGGCAACAGCCTCTCTGGCGCTATCGTACCGGTCACCATTGAAGTTGCGCCTTCGCCGGAGGCAACACTGCCAGCGCAAACGACTGCTCTGGAAGATGCGCTCACGCAAATTAATTTCGCCATTCAGCATCAGAACGGTGATGGCAATGAAACGCTTTCCTCAGTCTGGATCAGCGTGGCTGACCTTGCCGGCAAACCTTTCGCTCTCTTTATCGGCAATACTCCGATCTCGACAGCACTGGTGGCCGATGGTGGCTGGTACAAGTTGAGTGCTGCAGATGCAGCCAATGTTTTTGTCAAGGGCAGCGCCAACAATGACGCTGATGCCAGCTTCGCTATCAAGTACGAAATTCGTGATCCATCCAACGATGGTTCGCTGCCGGCAACCGTAACGCAGTTCGATGCAACCCACACCGTGACCGTAACGGCGGTCACCGACGCGACAGTATCGACGAACAATTACGCTGGTGGCGTGATTGCTGGAACAACGACGATAGACATCAACGTCACTGTCACCCAGCAGAACGATGTCAATGCCGGCAATACACCGGATATCGACGGCAGCGAGCGTCTGCTCTATTTCATTATTGACAACGTGCCGGTTGGCGTCACGGTTGAAGGCGGCCGCTATATCGGCAACACCCAAGGCAATCCGAATACCGGACGCTGGATACTGGATACGCCGGATGTCGCGTTCAATTCCGCTTCACTGAACCAAAGCGTCCGCTTCTCGCTGGACGGCACCAGCACTCAGCTTTCCAGCCTCAATCAACAAATTAACATCACCGCCCATACGCAGGATACCGGCGCCGCCGAACGTACCTCGACTACCAACTGGACCTTGCAAACGGTCCCCGGTTTTGTTGATAGCTCCCCGGCACCAATTAATCCGGCTGCCGACATCAACCTGTGGACACCGGACGCCATCCCGGCAGCCATGGTCGAAGATATGCCGACAGCGCTTTCCGGTTTGGTTGATGCCCAGATCACCGGCAATTCTCCGTACGCCATCACCTTGACCGGACTTCCGGCTGGCACGGTGGTGACTGGCATGTTACTTACGGTCGTTGGCGGCCAGAATGTCTGGACAGCCCAGGGCAGCGGTGATAACGCCAGCCTGCAGACACTGCTCGGCAATATCTCCATCACGCCGCCGGCCAACTGGAATGCCAACCAAGGTCCGTTCGGTTTTTCTTCGACGCTGACAACCTATGACAACGCTGGTACTCGCCATGATGCCTCGCTCAGTATTACGCCTGCGGTGACGCCAGTTTCTGATCCTATTGTGCTGACCGCTTCTGATGCTGACGTTTCAGAAGACGCTGCCGCTTCAATCACCCTATCCTTGAGCAATCTGGCGGATGGCACCAGCTCACAAGTCGTCAATGGCAAGGTCTACATCAGCCTGAACGAATCCGGCATGGAGGCTGGCGGCACGCTTTCCTTTAACGGTGTGCCGCTCACTGCAACCGCCGTCACCGGCGTTGCCGGTATGCCGAACGGCAATTACTACGTTCTGAACGGTGTTGGCAACAATGCAACGCTTGGCTTGAGCTACCAGCCGGCAGCGAACGCCAGCGGCACCGTCGCCTACACGGCGTATGTGCAGGGTCAGGAAAGTGGTGCTGCGAATGTCACCACCAGTGCCGTCACTGGGTCATTCGCGGTCAACCCGTTAAATGATGGTGTTTCCATTTCGGCACCTCCTGCCGCCGGGTTTGAAGATCAACCGATTCCATTGGCGATTTCAGCAACGCTCAACGACGCTGGAGAAGTGATCTCTTCGGTAACGCTGACCAATGTTCCGGATGGCTTCCTGGTCTTTACTGGCGCCGGCTCACCCGGTTCGATGGCGACCAATCTCGGTGGCGGCGTCTGGGGCATTCCTCTGGTCGGCGGCGCCATTCCCTCCTACGTTGGCATTCTGCCGCCAAAAAATTGGAGTGGCACCGTTGGCAACATTCAGGTTGGGGTTTGGTCGGGCGAGCCCGGCCTTGACCCGGTGCTGACGACAACAATCCAGAGCATCACTGCAAATGGCGTTGCCGATGGCATCACGATCACACCGACGCTCTCCTTTGGCCTTGAACGGCAGATCATCGAACTGAATCTGAACAGTGCGATGCCTGACCATGACGGCTCGGAACTCGCGACGCTCACCATTCAGGGGCTCGGTGCATACGCCGCTTTCTATGCCGGCGCTAGTCTGCTGAATGCCACCTATGCCTCCGGCACAGATACCTACACGATTGCCGGATTGACACCCGCACAGGTAGGAGATCTGGGCGTTATCCAGAAGGATGGCAACTACAATCTGACCGTAACGGCGCAAACGATTGACTCTCCTGGTAGCGACTCATCCGCGATTGTCACCGCCAACATGGCACTGGAAATATCTCCGGCTGCCGCAACTGCTGGCAATGACCGGCTGCTCTATGACGGTGGACCGCTGAATGGCCTTGCCGGTGTTGACACCATCGAGTTCCGCCTCGGCGAAAATATCGATTTCTCAGCATCGCCAGTCAAACCGACGAACATTGAGCAATTCGACCTGATGCCCGCCGGTCAGAACCATAGCTTGGGTCATCTGTCGGTGCAGGATGTCCTCGATATGACAGGCTCCGGCAAATCATTGACGATTCTGGGAGATAGCGGTGATTCCGTGAGTCTGAAGAGTACTCTCGGTGGAACCTGGTCGACGAGTGGTGCACAGACCGTTGATGGTCATAACTTCGATGTCTACGTCAATAGCCAGGACGCCGCCATCAAGGTTCTGATCGAGCAGTCGATCAACAAGAATATCGATCCATGATGCAACAACTGGCAGCAGATCGCAGTTGCTAAATTTGGTTCAAGGCGGTCTTCGGATCGCCTTGCGCTTCTCGCATAGGCTTTTCTCGTTTTCCTCGGTGGATGCTTGTTGTGAGAAATGGCGTTTTGCTTAGTCGTCTGTTTCTGAAGGGTGCCAGTTATACTCGCATCTTTATTCAGAATGATCTTCTTTATGGCCGCAAGCAACGACACCGCCAGCATGGCGCTTTTTTGTGATTTCGAGAATATTGCCCTCGGCGTGCGAGATGCGCGTTACGACAAATTCGATATCCGCCCGATTCTCGAGCGTTTGCTCGCCAAGGGAAGCATTGTCGTCAAGAAAGCCTATTGCGACTGGGATCGTTACAAGGCCTTCAAGGCCGGCATGCATGAGGCCAATTTCGAGCTGATCGAAATTCCGCATGTGCGTCAGTCCGGCAAAAACTCGGCGGATATCCGGTTGGTGGTTGATGCGCTGGATCTTTGCTACACCAAGTCGCACGTTGATACTTTTGTGATCATCAGCGGCGACTCGGATTTCTCGCCGCTGGTCTCCAAATTACGCGAGAACGCCAAGCGGGTGATCGGTGTTGGCGTCAAACAATCCTGTTCTGATCTGCTGATCGCCAATTGCGACGAGTTTATTTATTACGACGATCTGGTTCGCGAGAGTGCCGGACAGCGCCGTGAGAATCGCGAAACAGCGCCCCGTCGCACACCGGAAGAAGAGAGCAATCGCCGGGAAAAGCTGGAGGCGCGCAAGACCAAGGCGGTTGAGCTGGCGGCGGCGACCTTTGCTGACATGATGGCTGACCGTGGTGATAGCGAACGGATCTGGGCATCGGTGCTTAAAGAAGTGATCAAGCGCCGTAATCCGGGCTTTAACGAAACTTATTTTGGCTTTCGAAGCTTTGGCAATTTGCTGGAAGAGGCGGCCAATCGTGGCTTGATCGGTTTTGGCCGTGATGAGAAGTCAGGCGCCTACGTGACGCGTGTTCACCTTAAGCCGGCAATTCCTGAACAGCCGGCACCTGCTGTGCAGGAAATTCCGCCGTTGGTTGCGGTCAACGCTGAAATCGAGCCAAAAATTGAGGTTGCAGATGATGGCCAGAAGGCCGTCGCTCCCCGACGTCGCGGTGGTCGCCGGACACGCAAGGAGTTGGAGGTCAAGGTCGCTATAGAAGTGCCTACGCCCGTGCCAGTGGTCGCTGCCGAACCTTTAGTGCCTGAAGTGCTTGCTGCCGAGAAGCCGGCCAAAAATCGTGCCCCACGCAGCCGCAAACCAAAAGTGGCTAGCGAAGTAAAAAGCTGATCAGATAACGGCGAGTAGCTTGCTGCGCAGGGACTCGGCCTCGCGCCGACCCTCGCGCGAGGTAACAATGGCGAGATACCACTCATCGTAATAGCGACGCAGGTCGGCATGCGTCTCGGCATTCTCGATGCGCTCAAGTAAGGAACTGGTGCCTAACGCGCCGACAAAAGCCTTCAGGGTGTTGCCCATGAAATTACGTGCCTGCTGAAGCCTGATCGGGTCGGGCGTTGCCGGCAAATCAATGAATGCGGAAATTGATGTTGCAGGCTCAGCTGGAGAGGAACCGGCCGCCATTGAGATGAAGCCTTCTTCTTCCAGTAGGCCGAGATTCTGCTGCAGATCGTCGGCCTGCAGTAGGCCGCGCAGATCATCGACTGATCGCTTGCCATCGACCATGATCAGCACGCGGCGCACGCGCGGCGTTAGGCCGCCCGACTTGCTGGCGACTTCGTCCTGTCCTTTGGGGGTTTTGGCGAATATGACGCCCATGATTTGTCTCCGGTATTTTTTGTGAAACTTTGTCGGGCATTGTACCCAAAAAAGAAAACCCGCCGAGGCGGGTTTTGGGGAGAGCTGATCTGAGAATCAGGCGGCAGCCTGAATGGGGATTTTGTGACCGATGCGGTTGATGCGGTTTTGCGAATCAACGTAGATCAGTTCAGGCTCGTATTTGGCCAGTTCGACCTCGTTATAGACGGCAAAGGTGGCGATGATCAGGATGTCACCCGGTGAAGCGCGGCGAGCCGCTGAGCCATTAACCGAAATAACGCCGGAACCGCGCTCGGCGCGAATGGCGTAGGTGGTGAAACGCTCGCCATTATTGACATTCCAGATGTCGATCTGCTCGTATTCCTTGATGTTGGCCGCTTCCAGCAGGTTGTCATCAATTGCGCATGAACCCTCGTAATGCAGGTCAGCATGCGTTGTGGTGACGCGGTGCAACTTGGATTTCAGCATGGTTCTCTGCATGGCTTTGATCATCCAGAAGGTTGGGGGAAGCGAATTGTAACGGCTAAAACACCTCTGTCAACGGTCTTTTTACGCGCTAAAAGGGTGCATCAAATTTCAAGGTTATCAATTAGACGGGTGGCACCAAGGCGACTTGCTGCAAGCACCACCAGTGGCCGGTCTACAGCGCTTGCCGGGGTTAGGTCAGACTGTTGTTGCACCGCAACATAATCGGTCTTCCAGCCGGCTGCGGCCAACGCGGAAATGGCCGCATTTTCCAGGTTGACCGTATCTGTCTCACCGGCGCGGATGGCATCGCGGATTTTGTTCAGCTCGCGATAAAGGCGCGGTGCTTCGGCGCGTTGCTCGGTCGATAGATAGCCGTTGCGCGATGAAAGCGCCAGACCATCCTCGGCGCGTACTGTTTCGCCGCCAATCACGGTGATCGGCAGGGCTAGTTGGCGGGTCATGTCGCGGATCACCATTAACTGCTGGTAATCCTTCTTGCCAAAGATGGCGGCGTGCGGCTGGACGATGTTGAACAGTTTGAGCACGACGGTGGCAACGCCACGGAAATGGCCGGGACGAAATTCGCCGTCGAGAATGTTCTGGATTGCCGGCGGGTCAACAGTATATTCCTGCGGCTCCGGGTAAAGATCGGCCTCGCTCGGCGCAAACAGCACATCAACGCCGGCGGCTTCGAGCTTGGCGCAGTCATCGGTAAAGGTGCGCGGGTATTTGTCGAAATCCTCGTTCGGGCCGAACTGCAGGCGATTGACGAAGATGCTGGCGACGACGGTATCGCCGTGGGCGCGCGCCTGCTCCATCAAACTGATATGGCCGGCGTGCAGGTTGCCCATGGTCGGCACGAAAACGACGCGGCCGCGATTTTTCAGTGCGGCACGAAGGTCAGGAATGGAGGAGTGAATTTGCATGGGATTCTGGAGTCGAGAAAAGTGCGGCGAGAGTGGGTAGGGGAAGGTCGCACCCCAAAATTTACCAATCACTAATTACCAATAACTAGCCGTTATAAGTGTGTTCGGGGCCGGGGTAGCTGCCTTCCTTGATCGCAGCGACGGCGCGGCTGGCGGCATCGTGAATGCTTGTTGCGCCGTCCATGAAGTTGCGCACGAATTTGGCCTTCTTGCCCGGCGGAATATCGAAAGCATCGTGCAGTACCATGACCTGGCCGGAAGTGTCCTTGCCGGCACCGATGCCGATGGTGATGATCTTGAGCAGGGTGGTGACTTCAGCGGCCAGCGCGGCCGGGATGGCTTCGAGCACAATCATTGTTGCGCCAGCATTTTGCAGGGAGAGGGCGTCATCCTTGAGGCGTTGTGCGGCCGCTTCGCCCTTGCCTTGAACTTTGTAGCCACCGAGAACGTGCACTGATTGTGGTGTCAGGCCAACGTGGCCGCAAACCGGGATGCCACGCTGAACCATAAATTCAACCGTCGCTGCCATTTCGCGCCCACCTTCCAGCTTGACCATTTGCGCACCGGCGGCCATCAGGGTGACGGCGTTGCGGTACGCCTGTTCCGGCGCTTCCTGATAACTGCCAAACGGCATGTCGGCAATGATGAAGGCGCGGTCGCTGCCGCGTTTGACGGCGGCGGTGTGATAGGCGATGTCGGCGACCGTTACCGGCAGCGTTGAGTCGTGGCCCTGGATAACGTTGCCCAGCGAGTCGCCGATCAGCATCGCTTCGATACCGGCATTATCGAGCAGACGGGCAAAGCTGGCGTCGTAACAGGTGAACATGACAATTTTCTCGCCGGCTTGATAAATCTTGGCGAGATCGGCCTGGGTCAGGCGGCGGGAGATGGTTTGGGCAGACATGGTGGCTTAGGTCCGAAAAACAAAATAGACGGCGCCAAGGATACACAGAGCCGCCCATAAGTAGTCAAGCTTGAGCGGCTGATTCATGTAAAAAATGGCGAAAGGCACGAAGACGATAAGGGTGATGACTTCCTGCATGATCTTGAGCTGGCCGAGATTCATCTCGGTATGGCCGATACGATTGGCCGGCACCTGAATCAGGTATTCAAAGAGGGCGATGCCCCAGGAGGCCAGCGCGGCGATCCACCACGGCTTGTCATTGAGATTTTTAAGATGCGCGTACCAGGCAAAAGTCATGAATACATTGGAGAGCGCCAGCAGACCGGCAGTCTGCCAAAAAACCGGGGTATTCACAGGCGAATAATGCCCTGATTGGCAACCGCCGGCAGCCAGGCGGCAAGCGTGCCACGCTTGGCCAAACGCAGATCCGGCGAAATCTCGGCGAGCGGCAGCAAAACAAAGGCACGCAGGTGCAGTCGCGGGTGTGGCAAGGTCAGGCGCGGCAGTTCGAGTTCGAGATTGTCGTAAAGCAGCAGGTCAAGATCGAGTGTGCGCGGGCCGTTACGTTCGCCACGGATGCGCCCGAAACGTTGCTCAAGGGCGAGCAACTCGTCGAGCAAGGCTTCCGGCGCCAGCGTGGTTTCCATCTGGGCGACGGCGTTGATGAACTCCGGTTGCTTGGTGATGCCGATCGGCGCCGTGCGGTAAAGCGACGAACTGTGCAGCACGCGACTTTCCTTGAGGTTGGCGAGTGCTGCAAAGGCGGCAAGAACGGTGGCCGCTGGGTCGCCAAGATTCGCGCCGAGCGCGACGTAAGCGGTGTTCATTCGGCGCGGGATTCGCTTGAACTGTCGTTCCCCAAGGGGACTTCCTGCGGGGCGCGGTCAACGTCGGAATTGGCCGGTTTTTTGCGGCGCCGGCGCCGTTTTTTATCGCCCGCCTGTTCCGGCATCAGCATCTCGGCGCGCTTTTCGCCATCGGCATTCTGGAAATCCGTCCACCATTCGCCCAGTTCGCTGTCGATTTCACCGGATTCAGTACGCAGCAGCAGAAAGTCGTAGCCGGCGCGGAAGCGTTGGTGCTCAAGCAGGGCATAAGGGCGTTTGCCGGCGCGTGCCTCAAAGCGCGGTTGCAGCGCCCAGATGTCCTTGATGTCGCCAGCGATGCGGCGGGTGATCGCCAGCTTTTCGCCCTGCGTATCAAGCACCGTATCCATCGCCTGATGGAGCGCCGGAATTTTGGCCTCGCCAGCCGCCTTGAGTTTTTCCCAATGCGCGAGAACCTCGTGCCAGAGCAGGGTGGCGAAAAGAAAGCTGGGTGCAACGCCCTTGTTGTTGCGCACCCGCTCGTCGGTGTTGGCGAGCGCCAGCATGACGAATTTTTCGCCCATCGGTTGCTCAAGAATCACGTCGAGCAGCGGCAGCAGGCCGTGGTGCAGACCCTCGTCGCGCAGTTGCGTGATGCATTTGACCGAGTGGCCGGAGGTCAGCAACTTGAGCATTTCGTCGAAAAGCCTTGCTGCCGGAACGTTTTCGAGCAAAACGGCCATTTCGCGGATCGGCATGCTCGCCGCCGGGTCGATCAATAGCCCGAGTTTGGCCGCAAGGCGCACGGCGCGCAGCATGCGTACCGGGTCTTCGCGATAGCGGGCACGCGGTTCGCCGATCATGCGCAGGGTTTTTTGCTTGAGATCGCCAACGCCGTGGTGATAGTCGATCACAGCCTCGCTGGCCGGGTCGTAATACAGCGCGTTGGCGGTGAAGTCGCGGCGCGCGGCGTCTTCGGCTTGCGAGCCAAAAACGTTGTCGTGCAGCACGCGGCCGTGCTCGTCTTTTTTCGTGTTGTCGGCCAGCGCGCCACGGAAGGTGGTGACCTCCAGCGTTTCCTGCCCCATCATCACATGCACAATCTGGAAGCGGCGGCCGATGATGCGGGCGCGGCGGAAGTGGCGGCGGATTTCTTCCGGCGTCGCGTCGGTGGCGATGTCGAAATCCTTGGGTTCGGCGCCGATCAGCAGATCACGCACCGCGCCGCCGACGACAAACGCTTTGTGGCCATGCCCTTGCAGGGTTTCGCAAACACGCCGGCTGCCCGAACTGATGCGGTCGCGGGTGATGCCGTGGGTGGAAACCGGAATGATGGCCGGCTCATGCTGCCCGACTTTGGTTTTTTTGCCGCCTAAAACGCGGGAAATGAATTTGCGGATCACGAATTACCGTTAGAGAAAATAGGGGACAGACCCCAATTTCCGCAGTTCAGGAAATTGGGGTCTGTCCCCTATTTTCTGGTCATGCGGGATAAACGCAGATTCTACCGCAAAGACATGATTTTCATTGATTTTTGCGTTCTCGGTTGCGCAGGCTGATGATGATCCAGCCTGTGTTTTCACTGTGCTGACGCAGCGTGTCATCCGGGTCCACGGCGACTGGCGTTTTGACCATATTCATCAGCGGCAGATCGTTGTGTGAGTCGCTGTAGAAAAAACTGTCTTCAAAGCTGGCCCAGCAAAGACCAAGCGATTCCAGCCACGCCTCAACGCGTTCAATCTTCCCTTCGCGGAATGAAGGCGTGCCACGCGGCACGCCGGAAAATGCCCCGGTTTGCAGGTCGACTGCGGGAATCGTCGCAATCAGGTGGGGAATCTCGAACGCGCGGGCAATCGGGCCGGTGACGAAGCTGTTGGTTGCGGTGACGATGGCGCACAGGTCGCCGTTATCGATGTGCTGTTTGACGACATCTTTCGCTTCCGTGCTGATGATTGGCAGGATATGGCGCGCCATGAATTCCTCATGCCAGGCATCTAGTTCGGCACGCGGGTGACGGGTCAGCGGGGCGAGCTGGAAATTCAGGAATTCGTAAATATCCAGCGTGCCGGCTTTGTATTGCTCGTAGAAACGGTTGTTCCTGGCTTCCTGCAATTCGCGGTCGACGACGCCTTTGCTGATCAAAAACTGCGCCCACTCAAAGTCGGAGTCGCCGCTGAGCAGGGTGTTGTCGAGGTCAAAAAGGGCGAGATTCATGCGGCAAGCTCCGGTGGGTTGATCAGCAATTCGCGCAGTAGTGGCAGAGAGACTGCGCGCTTGTGTTCAAGCGTGAATTGGTCAAGTGCGACGATGATGGATGATAGCGTACGCATATCACGCGGCGCGTGGCGCATCAGGTAATCGATGTGTTCCGGCGTCAGTTTTAGCGCGCGTTCTTTTGCCTGAGCAGCAAGGGCCGCGGCCTTTTCGCTGTCGGAAAGTGGCTGCAGCCGGTAAATCAGACCTGAGCCTAGTCGTGTGCGCAGGTCTTCGCGCAGGGCCAGGTGCGCCGGCGGCTCGCTGGTTGCGGTCAACAGCATGCCTGAGGCCATTTTCAAGCGGTTGAAATTGTTGAAGAGGGCAATCTGACCGCTGCCGCTCAAAGCCTCGACATTGTCGACGGCCAGTTGCATGGGTTCAGTGACGCTAGCGAGCTCCGGATCGCTGGCTGCATCGACGTGGAAGAAGCCGCAGGACTGCAGCAAGTGCGAGCGCCCGCTTCCGGCCTCCCCCCAAAGGCAAAAGGAGGTGTCTATGAGCGTACCGGCCAGCCAGCCGGATAGGGCGGCGACGGTTTCGCCATTGCCGCCGGCGACAAAATTGTCGAGCGAGGGCGGGCTTTCCGGCAACAAATCGAGAGTCAGCTGACGCATCTGGACTTACTGCCAGCTGACTAACCCGTAATTCTTCTTGCCCCGACGCAGGATGGTGAAGCGGCCGTAGAGGCGCTCATCGTCGGCGATCTGGTGGTCGAGCCCTTCGGCCTTGACGCCGTTGACGGCGACGCTGCCTCCCTGGATGAAGGTGCGGGCTTCCGATTTGGACTTGGCGAGGCCGGCGGCGACCAGGGCGTCGATCAGGCCGGCGTTGGCGCGGTCGATCTGGACGCCGGGCATGCCGTCCTGGGCGAGTTGTTCGAGGTCATTTTCGGTCAGATTTTCCAGTTGACCGTGGAAGAGGCTGTCGGTGATGCGGCGGGCGGCCATTAGCGCGACTTCGCCGTGCACCAGGCGGGTCGCTTCTTCGGCCAGGATGCGCTGGGCTTCGGGCTTGCCACCGCTGGCCTTGTCTGTCGCCTCGATCTCGTTGATACGGTCAACCGGTAAAAAGGTGAAAAATCGCAAGAACTTGTAGACGTCGGCGTCGCTGGTGTTGAGCCAGAACTGGTAGAAGGCGTAGGGCGAGGTCTTTTTCGGGTCGAGCCAGACGGCGCCGGATTCGGTCTTGCCGAATTTGGTGCCGTCGGCCTTGGTGATGAGCGGCACGGTCATGCCGAAGACGTGTTTTTGGTGCAGGCGGCGCGTCAGGTCGGTGCCGGCGACGATGTTGCCCCACTGGTCGGAACCGCCGATCTGCAGCACGCAGCCATGGCGCTTGTAGAGTTCAGCGAAATCGTAGCCCTGGAGCAGGCTGTAGGAGAACTCGGTGTAGGAAATGCCCTGATCTTCACGGGTCAGGCGTTGCTGCACTGCCTCCTTCTTGATCATCGCGTTGACCGAGAAATGCTTGCCGATGTCGCGCAGGAATTCAAGGCAGTTCATGCCGCTGAACCAGTCGTAATTGTTCGCCATGATGGCCGGGTTAGCGCCCTCAAAATTGAGGAAGGGCATCACCTGGCCTTTGATTTTGTCCACCCAGCTGGCGATCACATCCGGCGTGTTGAGCTTTCGTTCTGTGGCCTTGAAACTTGGGTCGCCGATCATGCCGGTGGCGCCGCCGACCAGTGCAATCGGCTTGTGGCCGGCTTGCTGGAAACGCTTGAGGATCAGCACTGGCACCAGATGGCCGAGGTGCAGGCTGTCCGCCGTCGGGTCGAAGCCACAATAAAGCGTCACCGATTCCTCCTTCAGCAGTTTGTCGAGCGCCTCGGCGTCGGTGATCTGGGCGATCAGGCCGCGATCTTGCAGATCCTGGATGAGGGGGGACTGGTACATTGCGTTTTCTCCACGGAGCGGGCGCTGAGCGCCGAAAATTCAAGCCGCGAATTTTAGCAGAGGCACCGGAGCACTGTCCGGCGAATGGGTAGGTGGCCAGGATCTGGAGAATTGCTCCAGCGCTAGCCAAAAGTACTGTTAAGTGAAGGGTCTCCTACCGGCCGTGGTTTTCTCGATAAATCAACAATCGCAGCGCGCAGGGCTAGCAGACCCTCAAGCAATTCACGGATACGTGAACGGTGCTCGACAAGCAGTTCAAACGCTTGCCCGGTATTACCCCGCGCAAGATGGACAGCAATTTCGGCGCTGACCCGGTGAGCGTTGAGGTGCAGTTTGGGAATCTCGTGCAGTTCCGGCAGGCTGCCGTATCGCTCGGTGCCAATTCCATACAGCCAGTGCCCGAACGAACTCTCCCGCAAATTGCTCACGCTGTTAGACAGTGCCGCACGATCGCCCCGTTCAACCGCCATGCTGACGATCTTGAGCCAGCGACGTTGTTCGACCTCAGCCGCCAGCAAGGGAAAATCACTGCGCCGCCAGGGCAGTCTCAAGCTGGCCTGCCAAGCCGGATCGGGCTGAAATTTGGCGACCCAGTTCGGTAATTCAGCGGCCGGCATCGGCCGGGCAATGGCATAACCCTGTACCACGTCGCAGTTGAGGCGAAGCAGAACAATGCCCTGCTCGATGAACTCCACTCCTTCGGCAACAACTTTACGCTTGAAGGCAGAAGCCAGGTTGAGGATGCCTGCAATAGCATCGGCACCCTCCGGGGTGTCGAGCATGTCATGGATGAAAGTCTGGTCAATCTTCAGCGTTTTCGCAGGCAAGCGCTTGAGGTGGAGTAGTGAAGAATAGCCAGTGCCAAAGTCATCCAGGGAGAAATCGACACCCATTTCACGACATTTGCTAATGACTTGCGAGACATGATGGACGTCGCCCAACGCTGATGATTCAAGAATTTCCAGTTCCAGATAGCGGGGATTCAATTGAGGGAATGCTGCCAGATGGGCGGCCAGGCGGCTGATGAAATCGGGGTGCAGTAGATGGCTGCCCGATATATTGACGCTGACCCTGAGTTTCAGGCCGCCTTTCCGCCATTCAGCAATCTGCGTCAGTGCCTCATGAATGGCCCATTCACCGATTTCCATCAGCAAAGGGTGGTCGCCCAGGACAAGCAGAAAATCAGCAGGCATCAGCAGCCCCAGTTCCGGGTGCTGCCAGCGAATCAATGCCTCCATGCCGACGACCTTGCCATGCCGCATGTCAACTTTTGGCTGGTAGTAAAGGCGAAATTCGCGATCAACCAATGCTTTTTTTATCCGCGTCAGGTTTTCACGTTTATGGCGAATCCGCAGATCCTGTTCGACGTCAAACAGATGAAGGCGATTTCGCCCCTCATGCTTGGCTATATACATGGCTTGATCGGCGTGGCGTAGCAAGCTGTCCGGATCAGTGTCGTCGCCAGGCAACAGGGTGTAGCCGATACTGGCCGAGATGGTTGCGCTGATATGGTCAAATTTATAAGGCAGCGCAACCCTCTGCTGCAGGCGGGTCAGAATATCGCTTGCCTCCTGCGGGCTTTCGAGTTCGCAAAGCAGAAGGGCAAACTCATCACCGCCAATACGGGCGACGGTGTCGGTCTCGCGCACCGAGTCTTTCAGGCGCTTTGTCACCTCAATCAGCAAGCGGTCGCCGCTCTGGTGGCCGTAGGTGTCGTTGATTGGCTTGAAATCATCAAGATCGAGAAAGCAGATGGCCAACAATCCGTTACGCCGCTTGACCGAAGCGATCGCCTGCTGGATGCGATCCCCGAGTAGCACACGGTTGGGCAAGCCGGTCAGAGCGTCGTGATAAGCCAGATGCTCCAGTTTTAGCTGACTCTCTTTTAACTCGGTGATATCAGTGTAAATGGCAACGTAGTGAGTTAGTTCGCCAAAGCCGTTAAGAACGGCGCTGATCGACATGAGTTCCTGGCATAGATGGCCATTTTTACGCCGATTCCAGATTTCTCCACGCCATTGGCCATGCTTCTTCAGGCCTCGCCAAATTTCTTCATAAAACTCAAGTGGATGGAGGTCGGATTTTAGAAAATTAGGCATCCTCCCGATGATTTCGTCGGGCGAATAGCCGGAAATTCTCGCATAAGCCCGATTGATGTCCAGAATGCAGCCTGTTGCATCGGTAATCATGATGCCATCGTGCGCGTTGGCGAAGACGCTGGCGGCAAGTCGCAAACGGCTCTCGTCCTTGCCTGACGAGCGAGCATCGAGCGCAGGATTGTCCAGAAATCCGGTGCCTACCAAGCTGCCTAGCCCAAAAATGGCCGAGTCCGTCCAGGCACCTTCGTCCTGATTGTTAGGATCGGGCAAGGGTTTCGAATTTGTCTTCAAGGAAGATGGCATTGGCTGAAACGCGCTTACAGAAAGTCAGGTGGTCGAAGAATAGCCGTTTCATCCAGGCAATGAAACCTTTGCACGAAGCCAATCCATTTATTACTTTATAAGTATTTTGTTATATCGGTCGGGCGATCCAGGATTTCCGATACGCCCCGAGTGGCGTATCCTCTTGGCAGCCATTTGGCCACCGCCGCACTCGTGGCGACAATGCCGGAACGAAAGGATAGCCCCGTGAGCGCCGCTGCAAAAACCAATGAACTCTTCGATCTTCTGCGTGCCGCCTGCGCCCGTCAGTTCCGCTTCAATCCGCGGCGGATTACGGCGAGCATGCGTTATGTCGGCAAGGAAGGTCACGGCAAGGATCTGGTGCATGTTTTCCGCGATGCCGGGACGCATTCGCAGATTGTCCTGCAGGGCACTTTTGCCACCTTGCGCTACACACACGGCGAAAAACCGCACTGGAGTGAGGCCGAGCAGGCGCATTACCAGGAAAGCGATGCTGAAATGGATGCCAAGATTGCTGCCAAGCAGGCGGAAGTGGAATTTACCCACAGTTGCCCGTTGTATCTGGCTCATCGCGACGAACTTCTGACCCACTACAAAAACAGTCCGACCTATGTCGGCGCTGGGTCAAACCCGCGCGAAGCTGCCAAGGCGCTGATCGAAACACTAGCTGCAGCAAATGATGCACAGTTGGCCGCCTTTGCCGAGCATATGAAGTCGACCGATCCGGAACATCTGGCGCAACTGCTGGTGGCGCCTTGTCACTTTGATCTTGAGGCAATGCGCGAGGCGGCCGAGGGCAGCTCAGAATCGTCTGCTTAATGCATTCGTCGCCGGCCGTCGGGTTAGGGCTGGTTCACGGTTTCGGGTAAAATGTTCGTTTTTTCCAGCAGCTGTACGCTGCCCATTGGCGCCCAATTGACCATGACCCAGAACACTTCCCTTTCCTACCGTGATGCCGGCGTCGATATCGATGCGGGCGATGAACTCGTCGAACGGATCAAGCCCCTGGCCAAAAAGACCCTGCGCGAAGGCGTGCTTGGCGGCATTGGCGGCTTTGGCGCGCTGTTTGAGGTGCCCAAGCGTTACAAGGAGCCGGTGCTGGTTTCCGGCACCGATGGCGTTGGCACCAAGCTGCGTCTGGCTTTCGACCTGAATCGCCACGATACGGTCGGTCAGGATCTGGTCGCCATGAGCGTCAATGACATTCTGGTGCTTGGCGCTGAGTCGCTGTTCTTCCTCGATTACTTTGCCTGCGGCAAGCTTGATGTCGATACCGCTGCTGCTGTCGTTGGCGGCATTGCCAAGGGTTGCGAACTGGCCGGTTGCGCACTGATCGGTGGTGAAACCGCTGAAATGCCGGGCATGTACCCAGCGGGCGAATACGATCTGGCCGGTTTCGCGGTCGGTGTCGTTGAGAAATCCAAGGCCATTGATGGCAAGGCGACGATTGTACCCGGTGATGTGGTGCTTGGTCTGGCCTCTTCCGGCGCGCATTCCAATGGTTATTCGCTGGTGCGCAAGATCATCGAGCGCTCCAAGCCGGACATGAACGCGAAATTTGATGGCGAGCGCACGCTGGCCGATGTCGTCATGGCGCCGACCCGCATCTACGTCAAGCAAGTTCTGGCGACGATGGAAAAGGTCAACATCAAGGGCATGGCCCACATTACCGGTGGTGGCCTGCTCGAAAACGTGCCGCGCGTTTTGCCGGAAAACACAGTTGCCGAGCTGGAAAAAGCTGCCTGGCCGCGTCCCAAGTTGTTCGACTGGATGCAGGCCGAAGGCAATGTCGCCGAAAACGAAATGCACCGCGTCTTTAATTGCGGCATTGGCCTGGTCATCGTCGTTGCAACCGCTGATGCTGATGCAGCGATGGCCGAGCTGAAGGCGCAGGGCGAGGCGGTTTATCGCATCGGCAAGATCAGAGCACGCCTGGGCGATGAAGCGCAGACCGTTGTGGTCTAGGCTGCGCCCGACGGCTGCAGCACTATTCTGCGGCCTGCTTGCACTCAGTTTTTCGGTGCCCGTCTGGGCAGGTGCCGTGCAGCAAAAGAGCAAGGCCAGCCAATCCGGCAAGGTCAAAAAAGTCAGCCAGAAGCCAGCTAAAGCAAATCCGGCGGCTGAGATCGGGCCGGCTGAGATTGCCGAAGGCCAGATCATTGGTTTGCACGGTCTGGCCAGTTTTTACGGCCATGGATTTCAGGGGCGCAAGACCGCCACCGGCGAAATTTTCAATGTAAGAAACTTCACGGCAGCAAGCAACCGTTTTCCGTTAGGCGCCATGGTTGCGGTTCGGCGGATAGACAATGACCGCTGCGCCATCGTCAAAGTGAATGACCGGATGCATGCAAAGCACCGGCGACGCGTCATTGATGTGTCACGCGGCGTTGCCGAATATCTTGGCATGATCAATGCGGGCGTCGTCATGGTGCGGGTCGCGGCGCTCAGCGATGATCGCATGACAAATCAGCCCGCGGCCTGTCAAAACGCCTTCGACCCTGAACCGTCTTGTATCGATTGCGGTCAACCGGCTTTATCGCCCATTTTTCTCGATCATTCATTGCCTTGAAACAAATTTTTCTATCGCTATTTTCAGCGCTTGGATAGAATCAGCGATCATTAATGACTGTTCGGTCATTAGCTATTTGCCGTGAGCCTTATGAAAAAACCTGCACGAATTGGCGTTATTGCGCTCTCCATTATTGGCCTGGCTGCGCTGGGCTATTTTGCCTACAACGCCAATCGGGCGCCGGCCACGGGAGCCCCTGCTGCGGCTGGTGCTCCGGGTAAGCCGGGTGGCGCCGGCGGACCTCCGGGCGGTTTTCCGACGGCGGTTGAGGTGGTTAAGGTCGCGGCGAGCAATTTTTCCGATGAGGCCAGTGCCGTCGGTTCATTGAAGTCGAGCGAGTCAGTTATTTTGCGCCCCGAAACTGCCGGGCGAATTTCGCAAATTGGTTTCAAGGATGGCGCGATTGTCGGCAAGGGTGTCGTTTTGGTGACGCTCGATGCGGCGGTTCAGGAGGCGGAGCTGCAGCAAGCCAAGGCCAATCTCGGGTTGGCGCAATCCAATTTCAAGCGTAATCAGGAACTGGTCGCCAAGAACTTCCTCAGCCAGCAGGCGCTGGAAACCTCAAGTGCCAACCTGCGGGTGCAGGAAGCGGCGACCCAGTTGAGCGAAGCCAAAGTAAGCAAAACGCGGGTCAAGGCGCCTTTTGCCGGAATGGTCGGCTTGCGCAATGTGAGCGTGGGCGATTACGTCAAGGAAGGTCAGGATCTGATCAATATTGAGGACGTTGCTACACTGCGCGTCGATTTCAAATTACCGGAAGCCTATCTCGGGCGCGTGATCAAGGGGCAGGCGGTCGAGTTGAGCAGCGACGCCCTGCCGGGTCAGACGTTCAAGGCGGTGCTTGATGCGGTTGACCCACTTGTTGATCAGAACGGGCGTTCGATTTCAGCACGCGCACGACTCGATAACGCGTCAGGTAAATTGCGGCCGGGTATGTTTGTGCGCGTGCGTTTGCTCTTTGGTGAGCGCAAGGACGTCCTGATGGTGCCGGAACAGGCCATTGTGCCAGGGGCAAAGCCGGGTATTTTCAAGGTTGAAGAGGGCAAGGCCAAAATGACCAAGGTGACTTTGGGTGTGCGCCAGGGTGCCCAGGTCGAAATTGCCGAGGGCCTGGCGGCTGGCGACGTCATCGTTACCGCCGGCCAGCTCAAGCTGCGGGAAGGCGCACCGGTGCGGGCAATCGGTGAAGGTGCCCCCGCTACACCGCCCACTGTACCGGCAGCGCCTGCTACTGCGCCGCAAGCCGGGGCGGCTGCCGCAAAATGAGAATTTCCGATATTTGCATCAAGCGGCCGGTCTTCGCCACCGTTCTGTCGCTGGTCGTCATGCTGATCGGCATCGTTTCCTATGATCGCTTGCCGGTGCGCGAATATCCGAAGATCGATGAGCCGGTGGTAACGGTTGATACGACGTATCGCGGGGCGTCGGCCGAGATTATCGAGTCACAGGTGACCAAGCCGCTGGAGGATTCCCTGGCCGGGATTGAGGGTGTCGAAGTCATTACCTCGATCTCGCGCGCAGAGAATAGCCAGATTTCGGTGCGCTTCAAGCTTGAACGGGCACCGGATTCGGCGGCGGCCGATGTGCGCGACCGGGTTTCCCGGGTTCGCAACAAGTTGCCGCTCGAGGTGAATGAGCCGGTGATTGCCAAGGTTGAAGCGGACGCCAATCCGATCATCTGGATTGCTTTTTCTTCCGACAAGCATTCGGCGCTGGAAGTCACCGACGTTGCCAGCCGGATCGTCAAGCCGCGCCTGCAGACGCTGCCTGGTGCCGCTGATGTGCGGATTTTTGGTGACCGTAAATTCGCCATGCGTATCTGGCTTGATCGCCAGCGCCTTGCTGCCTATCAGCTGACGCCGGCCGATGTTGAAGATGCCCTGCGCAAGCAGAACGTCGAGGTGCCGGCCGGACGTATTGAAAGCCGCGAGCGCGAGTTTTCAGTGGTCGCCAATACTGAATTGAAAACCACCGAAGAATTCGGCGCGATTGTCGTCAAGACGGTGAATTCGTATCCGGTTCGTGTGCGCGACATTGCCCGTGTGGAAATCGGTGCTGCATCCGAGCGTAGCTCGGTACGCTTCAAAGGGCGCTCGGCAGTGGCGCTTGGCGTGATCAAGCAGGCAACGGCCAATCCGCTGGAGTTGTCGAATGCCTTGCAGAAGGAATTGCCGAAAGTCACCAGCGAATTGCCGGCAGGCATGCGGGCCGATATTGCCTACGATTCATCCGTTTTTATTGATCGCTCGATTCAGTCGGTATTCAAAACCATCGCCGAGGCGATTTTGCTGGTGCTGGCGATTATTTTCTTTTTCCTGCGCAACTTCCGGGCGACGCTGATTCCTTTGGTGACGATACCGGTATCGCTGGTCGGCGCTTTTGCCATCATGTTTGCGCTCGGTTTTACGATCAACACGCTGACCTTGCTGGCGCTGGTGTTGGCGATTGGTCTGGTTGTTGATGACGCGATTGTCGTGCTGGAAAATATTTACCGCCATATTGAAGAAGGCATGCCGCGCATGCAGGCGGCGCTGCAAGGCTCGAAGGAAATCGGTTTTGCTGTCGTCGCGATGACTTTGACGCTGGCGGCGGTGTACGCGCCGGTCGCCTTCATGACCGGGCGCACCGGCAAGCTGTTCATCGAGTTTGCGCTGACCCTGGCCGGCGCCGTGCTGGTTTCCGGTTTTGTCGCGCTGACTCTCTCGCCGATGATGTGCTCGGTTTTGCTCAAGCATGAAGAAAAACACGGCAAGGCGTTCATGCTGATTGAGGGCTTTCTTAACTGGCTGAATTCCGGCTATAAAAAAGTGTTGACCGCAACACTTAGGCATCGCTGGGTCATCATTGCCGGTTTTGTTGCCGTAGCGCTGTCCTGCGTGGCCTTGCTCAAGGTTTTGAAATCGGAACTGGCGCCGATTGAGGATCGCGGCGTGATTCTCGGTGTTTTCCTCGGGCCGGATGGTGCAACGCTCGATTACACCGACAAGTACGCCCGCCAGATCGAAGGCATCTACAGCCAGACCAAGGACATCGAGCGTTATTTTGTGGTCTCCGGCAATCCGACCGTCAGCCAGGGGATTTCCTTCGTTGGTCTTTCTGATTGGAGCGAGCGTTCGCGCAACTCGGCGGCGATTGCCAAGGAATTGTTTCCAAAATTTATGGGCATCCCCGGTGTGCTGGCTTTCCCGATTACGCCGCCATCGCTTGGCCAGAGCCCGCGCGAGCGGCCGGTTAATTTTGTGATTGTCACCTCGGCTGCCTATGAAGAATTGCAACAAGTGACCGGGCAGTTCCTTGCCGAACTGGCTAAAAATCCCGGCCTGACCAATGTCGATACCGACCTCAAATTGAACAAGCCGGAACTGTCGGTGGTTGTCAAACGCGACAAAGCGGCGGATATGGGGATCCAGGTCGAAACCATTGGCCGCACGCTGGAAACTTTCCTCGGCGGGCGTCAAGTCACACGCTTCAAGCGTGACGGCGAGCAGTACGACGTTATTGTGCAGGTTTCCGATGTTGACCGCAGCAACCCCAGCGACATCGGCGACATTTATGTGCGTGGCCGCGATAACGGCATGATTTCGCTCGATAATTTGGTCGACGTCAAGGAAACCATCGCACCACGCGAGCTCAACCACTTCGGCCAGCGCCGTGCCGTGACGATCACCGCCAATCTGGCGCCGGGCTACACAATGGGCGAGGCGCTGACCAGCATGGATGCGATTGCCAACCAGATCCTGAAGCCGGGTTACGCCGTCGATTACAACGGTCAGTCGCGTGAATTCCGTCAGTCCTCATCGTCGCTCGCCTTTACCTTCGTGCTCGCACTGGCCTTCATTTATCTGGTGCTCGCTGCGCAGTTCGAGAGCTTCCGCGACCCCTTCATCATCATGCTCACCGTGCCGCTATCGATGGCCGGTGCCTTGCTGGCGCTCTGGCTGGCCGGCGGAACGCTCAATGTATATAGCCAGATCGGCCTGGTGACGCTGGTTGGTTTGATCACCAAACACGGCATTCTTATTGTCGAATTCGCCAACCAGTTGCAGGAGAAGGGCATCGGGATCACCGAAGCGGTGATCGAATCGGCGACTTTGCGGTTGCGCCCGATTCTGATGACGACCGGCGCCATGGTGCTCGGCACCATCCCGCTGGCCCTGGCCACCGGCGCCGGCGCCGAGTCGCGTCAGCAAATCGGCTGGGTCATCGTCGGCGGCTTGCTGCTTGGCACCTTCTTTACGCTGTTTGTCGTGCCAACCGTTTATTCGCTGCTGGCGGCCAAAAAGGAAATGGTGCTTGGAGAAGCGCCAGCCTAAGCGCTGAGGAATCCTGCCACGCGCCCGGCGATTTTTTCGCTGAGCGCGGGGGCCAGGCAGTCAAAGTTTTCCGACTCGAAGGAGTTGGTCAGCCAGGTAATCTGGCGCTTGGCCAGTTGGCGCGTCGCGAAAATCCCCCGGTCGCGCAATTCGCTGGCCGGTAGTAACCCGTCCTGCGCCTCCCAGGTTTGCCGGTAGCCAACGCAGCGCATCGATGGCAAATTCAGGTTCAGATTGTATTTTTGGCGCAAATGGCGGACTTCATCATTTAGCCCGCCGAGCAGCATTTCATCGAAACGTCGGGCGATCCGCTCGTGCAGCGTGGTGCGAACTGATGGCAGCAGGCCGATCGACAAAAAGTCGTAAGGCGGACGCATCTGCCCGCTCTCGGCGAGTAGCGCTGACATTGGCCGCCCTGACAGGCGGCAGACTTCAAGCGCCCGCTGAATTCGCTGGCTGTCGGTCGGGTGCAGGCGTGTTGCGGTCAACGGGTCAAAAGCCGCCAATTTTTGGTGCATCGCCGGCCAGCCGAGTTGGGCGGCATCGGCATCAATTTCAGCGCGCAAAGCCGGGTCAGCCTTGGGCAGCTCGGCCAGCCCCTGGAGCAGGCTGCGGAAATAGAGCATGGTGCCGCCCACCAGCACTGGTACTTTGCCGGCTGCGCTGATTTCCGCCATCGTCGCCAGCGCATCATCACGAAAGCGCGCCGTCGAGTAACTCTCTTCCGGCGAAATGATGTCGATCAGGCGATGCGGGTAACGTTCAAGCGTGGCGGCATCCGGCTTGGCGGTGCCAACATTCATGTCGCGAAAGACCTGAGCCGAATCAACGCTGATCAGTTCAACCGGAAAACGGTCGGCCAGCGCCATGGCAACCGCCGTTTTGCCCGACGCGGTCGGGCCCATGATCAGGATGGCGGGAGGCAGGCGGGGCGAACTCATGGCGGAGAATCCTACCATGCACGTGCTCAGCCGCTCCGGCCTATAATTTGCCAGATAAATATGGGGGAGAAACCATGCCACTTGTTCCATGCCGCGCCTGCGGGCACAAAGTAGATACCTCGGCCGAGGCTTGCCCCGGTTGCGGCGCCACCAATCCTGGACGCAAAATGAGCCGCCAACAACATGATCTGATTGTTTTGTTAATCCAGCTCATTCTTGGTACTGCCTTGGTTGTCGTCGGGGCGACGCTGGCCTGGAATGCGGTCGGCCCGATCATCAAACAGCAACTGATCAAGCCGGCGCCGCAGGCCGATCGGGAGTAAGGGGCTCACGCTGTTTCAGGTAAGTTTGCCCGAGTGTGATTTATTACCTGTGTTCAATTGATCGTTTTTCCGATACTGACCTCCTGTTCTGTTGATAACCCAAGGTCAGCTTTGATCCGTGTCCTTTTCTCGATTTTGCTTATGGCGTCAGCGATTGTCGCGTCGCCTGCGCGCGCCGAAATTTTTCAAGAGGCACCCCGGGTGCTGGCTGCGCTGGAGCAGGGGCGTGCCGCCGAAGAGGGAAAGGGCGTTGGTAAAAATCTGCCGCAGGCGATTAGGCTTTATTGTGACGCCGCGACAATGGGCAGCCCGGAAGGCTATTTCCGCGTTGGACGCTTGTTGGCAACGGCGCCGCCGGGTCTGCGTGAGCAGCGCTTGGCAAATGCCTATCTGGCGCTTGCTGCCAGCCTCGGTAGCTACGAAGCTCTGAAATATCATCAACCGGCGGCTGGGAACGCCGAATTGGATGCGGATTGTGCCAAGCCAGCCGCTGGTGCTGAGAGTATGGCTTTCAATGTTGATGCCTATCTGGCCCGGCAGTCCCCATCACAGCGTGAAATTGCCCGCCTGATCCGCCAAGTTGCGCCGCGTTACAAGGTCGATGCACGCCTTGCCCTGGCGATTGGGATGGTCGAATCCAATTTGAATGCGAACGCTGTTTCGCCCAAGAATGCCCAAGGCGTAATGCAGTTGATTCCCGCCACTCAAGCCCGTTTCGGCGTCACCCGGCCGTTTGACGCCGAGCAGAACATCAAGGGTGCGATGGCCTATTTGAGCTGGCTGGAGAAACGTTTTGCCGGCGATTGGCGTCTGGTGGCAGCAGCCTACAATGCGGGCGAAGGATCGGTTGATCGCTATGGTGGCGTGCCGCCATACGCTGAAACGCAACAATACGTACGGCGTGTCATGGGTTTTGCCGGGGCTGCGCCAAAAATCAGGATGTAAAAATCAAGCTTGTTGCGGTCAACGGCGTTTTTGGCATCAAATTTTCTCGGTCAAAGACGGCTTGAGCTTTTGCCCGGCTGGCCTCATATTCTCGCTACCTGTATTTATCTGTGAGATCCCGCCATGAAAATTCGTCTGCTCGCCCTGCTTGCCATCATCACGTCGCTGCTCTCCGGTTGCGGTTTCAACCAGGTTCAGACCAATGACGAGGCGGTCAATGCTGCCTGGTCAGAAGTGCTTAACCAATACCAGCGGCGCGCCGACCTGGTGCCGAATCTGGTCGCCATCGTTCAGGGCTATGCCGCCCACGAAAAAGAGGTGCTGACGCGGGTAACTGAAGCACGCGCCGGCGTTGGCAGCATCAAGGCGACTCCGGAATTGATCAATGACGAAGCAGCTTTTGCGAAATTCCAGAAAGCGCAGGGTGATTTGTCCAGCGCCCTCAGCCGCCTGCTGGTGGTTTCAGAGAATTACCCGCAACTCAAGGCTGATGCCAATTTCCGCGACTTGCAGGCGCAGGTTGAAGGCACCGAAAACCGTATCACCGTGGCGCGCAATCGTTATATCAAGGCGGTGCAGGAATACAACGTCTCGGTGCGCACCTTCCCCAACAACCTGACGGCAATGGTGATGGGCTGGAAAACCAAGGCCAACTTTACGGTTGAGAACGAAAAGGCGATCAGCACGGCGCCGAAGATTGATTTCAACGCGCCCAAACCTGCTGCCAATTAATCGCCAATGAGCTGCTGTGCTGCCCGACTGGCAGGGCTTTGCCTCTGCCTGTTTTCTTGCCTTGTCTGGGCCGCGCCGCCTGCCGGAGTGGCCGGGCAGGTGGCGATCCCGCCGTTGACGGCGCGAGTCAACGATCTCACCGGCACGCTAAATGCTGAACAGAGGGCCGGTCTTGAGCAAAAAATGGCGGGTTTGGAAGCCGCCAAGGGGGCTCAGGTGGCGGTGCTGGTTTTGCCAACGACGCAGCCGGAGACCATCGAGCAATTCGGCACTCGTCTCTTCGAAGCATGGAAAATCGGGCGCAAGGGTGTCGACGATGGAGTCATTTTGATCGTTGCCAAGGATGACCGGCGTTTGCGCATTGAAGTGGGTTACGGGCTTGAAGGGGCACTCAACGACGCGACGGCCAAACGGATCATTTCCGAAACCATCACGCCACTGTTCAAGGCTGGTGATTTTCCGGGCGGCATCCTGGCCGGGGCGGAAGCCATTCTCAAGGTGGTCGATGGCGAGCCTTTGCCTGGAGTCTCTGAAACGACAAGTGGCGGCCAAATCAGTTTGGCGGCGATTCCCGAAAGCGTGCTGTTTGGGATTTTGATCGCCGCCGTGATTGGCGGCACTGTTTTGCGTCGCCTGTTGGGCAATTTTTTGGGTAGCGCGGTTGTTGGCGGCTTGAGCGGTTTTGCTGGCTGGCTGATCGTTGGCGGTTTGCTGGGGGTGATTGGTGGAGTTTTGCTCGGGATATTTCTCGCGATCTTCGGACTCGATATCTTGCTCAGCGGCATCCTTAATGGCGGCGGCGGTTCGCGTGGTGGCGGATTTGGTGGCGGTGGTGGATCAGGTGGAGGCGGTGGTGCTTCCGGGAGTTGGTAAATGAAACTATCTCGCTGGTTTAAACACGCGCTGACGCCTTCATGGCTGGCTACCCATCGCTTTGGTCCAACATTGTCGGCGGAGATTGGCGCTGCCGTCATGCTGGCTGAAGCCGGCCAGCGCGGTGAATTGCGCTTTGTCGTTGAAGGACCGCTACCCTTTGCCTATCTGTGGCATGACCGCAGCGCCCGCCAGCGCGCCGCCGATTTGTTCGCGCAGCTTGGGGTATGGGATACGGCAGAAAACAGCGGTGTCCTGATCTATGTGCAACTCGTCGATCACAGCGTAGAGATTTTCGCCGACCGGGGAATTTCCGCCAAAGTCCCGCAAGCCGATTGGAATGCGGTCTGTCGCGAGATGGAAACGGCCTTCAAGGCGGCGGACTATCGGGGTGGTGCCCTTGCAGCCATACACAGCGTCGGGCACTTGCTCACCACCCATTTTCCGGGCGACGAAGAAAATCCGAACGAGCTAGCGGATCAACCTGTTCTGCTTTGAGTTTTCATGCGGAAGCAGCCGGCTTGTTGTATCCAAGGCGCTCGGAAAGCACGCCAGCGGCAGAAAGCATTGCTTTGGCCAGCGGACTGTCCCATTCGACATTGAAGTCGCCGACCGAACCGAGCGAGGTTATCGCTGCAACCATGGCACCGCTATGGTCAAAAACCGGGGCGCTGAAACCATTGATGCCGGGGGTCAAACTGCCGGTGGCGCGCGAAATGCCATGCTGACGGATATCGGTGAGATTTTTCTCAAGCTGGCGCTTGAGGTTTGTGATCGACGTTTTGCTTGACTCCGAGGCCTGACGCAATTCTTCATCCAGCAGTTTTTTCAGGTATGGCCCCCGGGAAAAGGCCGCAAAGGCTCGTCCGGTAGCCGAGTTGTATACAGGAAGGACGGTACCGGCGCGCAAGGTGATTGTCACCGGCCCGCCGGCGTCAATGATGCGCACCACCGTTGCGCCATGGTTGCCCCAAACCGCCAGTGCCACCGTTTCGTGAATTTCCTCGCAGAGATCCTCCAGCACCGGCCCGGCGAGGCGGACGGGATCAAGTCTGCCGAGTCCGGAAAGCCCAAGTTGGAGCGCGTAGCTTCCGAGGTCATAGCGGCCGCTGGCGCGATCCTGCTCGATCAGGCCGATCCGCATGAAGCTCACCATATAACGATGCGCTTTGGCGGCCGGCATCCCGGCGCCTTTGGCAACATCGCGCAGCATCATCGGGTGCGACTTGGCAGCAAGAACATCAAGCAAGCGAAATCCAACCTCGATGGATTGAATCCCTTGGCGGTCATCGGATACTTTGGTGGGCATTTTGCTCTCTGCAGAATCAAAAAGGATATTTTATGAATATATGACAGCCTTGCGTCGAAGAATATAATTTGTCGACAAATAATCAGGGAGCTAAGCAATGCGATCAGTGCTCGTGGCAAATCCAAAAGGTGGCGCGGGAAAAAGTACCCTGGCAACCAACCTCGCGGGGTATTTTGCCAATCAAGGGAAGTCAGTAACTCTCTGTGATCTTGACCGCCAGCAGTCGGCGCTACGCTGGATGGCCTTCCGCGACCCCGCGCTGGCGCCGGTAACCGGTTACTTCGCAGGTAATCAGATTGTCCTCAATCTTCCGCAGGAGGCCGACCAGGTCATTCTCGATGCGCCTGCCGGCCTGCAAGGCTACAAACTCTCTGATTACCTGCGGGTGGTTGATAAAGTCATCATCCCGCTGGTGCCTTCCATATTTGATATGGCAGCGACCGAAGATTTTCTCAACTCAATCCGAAATGAAATGCGCGGGCGGAAAGCCAGCGTCGGTATCGTGGCGATGCGTGTCGACCCAAGAACCAAAGCCGCCGCCATGTTGCAGGAATTCATCAAGCACTTTGATATTCCCATTGTTACTTATCTGCGTAACACCCAAAACTACATCAACGTGGCTTCTGCGGGTATGACCCTGTTCGATCCACCGCGCGCAAGGCATCGCCGGGATGTCGAACAATGGGCGCCATTGATTGAGTGGCTGGAAACTAAATAGCGATCTTCTACGAAAAGAGTTGACAGGTGTGGAGTGCGTCAGGATAATGCGCCCCTCTGACGGACGCGGGGTGGAGCAGTTTGGCAGCTCGTCGGGCTCATAACCCGAAGGTCGCAGGTTCAAGTCCTGCCCCCGCAACCAAAAGCCCTAAACCGGCTGATGGCTCTGATAGAGAGTGTTTTGAAAGAAGTAAGGCAGAAAATTTTCTTCTAAAAGTCTTGACGAGTTAGTGGAAACGGTTCATAATCTTTCTTCTTTGCTGCTGACGGATTTAACGAGACGGCGCGGCGGAAATTGATCTTTAACAATTTGGACAACCGATAGGTGTGGGTGCCTTGATGCGAAGTGACTTTGGTCACACAAAAGTATTAAGGCAATCACACGGATGTAGAGATACATCGAAGTAATGAGAATTACTGTCAGTGGATTGTGAAGTTTTGGATTGAACTGAAGAGTTTGATCCTGGCTCAGATTGAACGCTGGCGGCATGCCTTACACATGCAAGTCGAACGGTAACAGGGAGCTTGCTCCGCTGACGAGTGGCGAACGGGTGAGTAATGTATCGGAACGTACCATTCAGTGGGGGATAACGTAGCGAAAGTTACGCTAATACCGCATATTCTGTGAGCAGGAAAGCAGGGGATCGCAAGACCTTGCGCTGATTGAGCGGCCGATATCAGATTAGCTAGTTGGTGAGGTAAAGGCTCACCAAGGCGACGATCTGTAGCGGGTCTGAGAGGATGATCCGCCACACTGGAACTGAGACACGGTCCAGACTCCTACGGGAGGCAGCAGTGGGGAATTTTGGACAATGGGGGCAACCCTGATCCAGCCATGCCGCGTGAGTGAAGAAGGCCTTCGGGTTGTAAAGCTCTTTCGGCCGGGAAGAAATCGTATGGGTTAATACCCTGTGCGGATGACGGTACCGGCATAAGAAGCACCGGCTAACTACGTGCCAGCAGCCGCGGTAATACGTAGGGTGCGAGCGTTAATCGGAATTACCCATGAAACGAACCCGCTTCGGCTCGCGCGACCG